>NZ_BOQL01000038.1 GCF_018332655.1 Actinoplanes auranticolor
GTTTCCGGACGGGCACTCAGAGTTTCTGCACCCTGGCGCCCCGACCGGCACTCGCTGTGGTCGCCGTTCATCACGATCGCCGACCGGAGCGGCTATCCGGTTGTGCGGCGGCGGTTGCGCCAGGCCTCTTGCTTCGCGCGGTTGCCGCACAGCTTCATGGAGCACCACTTGCCGGTACCGGCGCGTGAACTGTCGTAGAACGCCCACCGGCAAGCGTCGCCGGCACACACCTTGAGTCTCGGCCAAGTGCCGGCAGTCATCGACTCGACGACGCGCAGAACCAGCTCGCCCAACGCGCCGTCGACGCCGTCCGCTTGGGCCGTCAGGCGCCATTCGCGACCCGAGGTGAACGACAGCGAGATGCCGGCCCGCTTCGCGACGTCGTCCAGGACTGCCACCGTGGCAGGAGGCAGGGCGGCCTTGTTGTGGTTGGCCGAGGCAGCCGTACGTAATGCCTCCCGTAGCTCACGGGCTCGGCGAAGTTCGTCGTCGCTGACTGGTCGGTCCGGCCGCAGGCCGGCCGCGTTCAGCCAGCCCCGCAACCCGGCAGCGTCCTGGAGGGCGTCCGTGCCGGCTTCCATGTCGAGAGTGTTGACGAATCGGCGGATCGGCTCCAGCCGATCCGGGGCCGTCATTGAGAGGCCGGTTGACATGCCTTCATAGTAACCGGCTTGTGCCCTCAATCGGTTAGCAATAACCTGACTGGCCATGAAGCCGGTTACGGAGGAAGTGACAGACGCCCATGAACGCCCGGCCCCCGCCTGGTCCAGCCGGAACTTCCGGCGGCTCTGGCGCGGGTCTGCCGCCTCAACGCTCGGCAACGAGGTCGCCGAGATCGCACTGCCGCTGTTCGCCCTGGTGACGCTCTCCGCCTCCGCCGCGCAGGCGAGCACCTTACGAATCGCCCAGTTCCTGCCGTTCCTGTTGGCCACCGTGCCGGCCGGCCTGCTCGTGGACCGGTTCCGGCACAGCCGCCTACGCCTGATGATCGGCGCAGACCTGGGGCGCGCGTTGCTCGTAGCGCTTCTTCCCGTCGCCGCGTGGACCGGGACGGCCGGCATGCCGACCCTCTACGTCGTGGTCTTCGCCGCCGCCGTGCTGACCGTCATCTACCAGATCGCCGACTTC
The DNA here is from genome assembly GCF_018332655.1 of Actinoplanes auranticolor. Taxonomy (GTDB): domain Bacteria; phylum Actinomycetota; class Actinomycetes; order Mycobacteriales; family Micromonosporaceae; genus Actinoplanes; species Actinoplanes auranticolor. The sequence goes on from NZ_BOQL01000038.1 coordinate 1,129, forward strand.
GCACTCCTGCCGAAGATCGTCTCCGAGGATCAGATCGTCGACGCCAACGGCAAACTCGCCGCGACGCAGTCCGCAGCCGAGATCGGCGGCCGCGGTATCGGTGCCCTGCTCGTCCAAGCCCTGTCCGCGCCCGTCGCACTACTGCTCAACGCCGGCGGCTACCTCCTGTCGGCGATCTCCCTGAGCCGGATCCGCCTCAACGCTCACACCGCCCAACCGGCCGACGATCAGCCGGCCGACGATCAGCCGGCCGTTCGCGTTTCGGCACGCCGCGAGCTGCTCCGCGGCATCGGCTTCACCGTCCGCCAACGCTTCGTCCGACCGCTGCTCGGCGAGGCCGCCACGTTCAACCTCTTCAACGAGATCCTGCTGCTCGGCCTGATGCTGTACGCCGTCCGCGAAGTCCACCTGAGTCCCGTGGCCATCGGCGCGGTGTTCACCGCCGGCGGCATCGGTTCATTCGCCGGCGCCTGGTTCGGTGCCCGATTCACCGCTCGCTTCGGGTACGGCCGAGTACTGCTCGTCACCCTGGCCCTCGGCAACGGCGCACCCCTGGGCGTGCTGCTCGCCGACCAGACGGGTTCAGAATCCGGGCTTCTCGCGCTACTGTGCTCGATCTTCGTCGTCATGGGCATCGGCATCGGCATCGCCAACGTCCACGCCGTCAGCCTGCGCCAGGCGGCCACACCCGAAGCCCTGCGCGGCCAGGTCAACGCCGCCTACCGTCTGGTGTCCTGGGGTGCCATACCGGTAGGGGCCGCCATCGGAGGCGTCATCGCGACACAGGCCGACCCGTTCACAGCAATGGTGACCGGCGCGATCGGCGTGTCCGTGTCCACTCTGTGGGTAGCTCTGTCGGCGGTCCCTGCACTCAGGAGCATCCACGACGCGGCCCGGCCGTGACACGCCCCAACACGGGCGGTGCACTGTCACAGCTGGAGGGCGGCCATCCCGGGCGCTCGGTCGCCCGGGGCGAACTCCCGTGCCGCGGCGGCCTCCGGGCGCACAGTGCACTTCCAGTCCGTCGAGGTGGCCTCGGAGCCGGTCCTATGACGCGCGGCCTGCCAGCGTTGCAGCATCGAATGCCGACCTCCAGGCCCCGTAGGCAGCCGTCCGGGCACGGACAGGCCGCCTACGACTCGCGGTCGCGCGCATTGTCGGCGGCAGAACAATGCGAGTTGGGTGAGGTGAGCTGCACCCGGCCGGAGCTGGAAAATTGCGTGTGTCGCCGCTCTGCGCCCATTAGCCTCCCGGCTCATGGAGAGCACCACCTTTCGCACTGAACGCCTTCAGCTTCGCCCGGTGCGTGACGAGGACGTCGACCGGATCCTGCAGTACCGCAATCTGCCCGAAGTCACTCGTTGGCTCCTGCGCACGGAGGTCGACCCTGCGTCCTTCCGGGCGGCGTGGCGGCGCGCGGCGGAAGACCCCGACGACCACAGCAAGGCGGTGGTGCTCGGCGGTGTGGTCATCGGAACCGTCTCGCTTGATGTGGTCGACGGTATGGGTCAGCCCGGCATGCCAGCGCGGACGGAGGCCGAACTCGGCTACATCTTCGATCCGGCCTACAACGGCCATGGCTACGCCACCGAGGCGGTGACGGCGATGGTGGCGTACGCGTTCGACCGGTTGGGCCTGCGGCGGATCACTGCCGGCTGCTTCGCCGACAACCTTGCCTCGGTGAAGATCCTTGAGAAGGTCGGCATGCGTCGTGAGCAGCACGGCGTCGGCGTCTCCTGGCACGCCGAGTTAGGCTGGCTCGACGGCTACACATACGCCCTGCTCGCCGAGACGTGGGTGCGTCGGCATCGGCGCTCACCCCTTACGCCGCATCCGGCGCCGAGTTGATCCGTCACGTCCGGAGGGCGATGATGCACGCGACCTGCATACCCGGCCGGCCGACTGGCTCGAAGACCGTGGTCATCACCACATGGAAACCGGCCTCAGCCAGCATTTCGTTCACCGCATCGGGTCGTCGGCGATACAGAGTGAGATCGATGTCGGCGCCCCACTGCTCAGTGAGGTGCTTCGACCCGTCACCCATCTGAAAGGCCAGCAGGACCGGTGCCTCAGGAACCAGCACCCGGTGAAACTCCCGGAGCACTTGCGGGAGTTCCAGGTCCGGCACATGGATGATCGACAGCCACGCGAGAACGCCCGACAGGCTGCGGTCGGCCTGCGTCAGCTCGTCCATCGAGCCGACCTCGAACGGGAGCTCGGGAAAGTTCGACTTGGCCTGCTCGACCATCTTGGGCGAAAGATCGATGCCGAAGACGTCGAGGCCCAGAGAGTGCAGGAAGGCGGTCAGCTGTCCGGGTCCGGACCCCACATCCGCGACCCGTCCGCCGACGGCCAGCTTGGCGAAGATGGCCAGAAGTCCTTGCTGCACCGGCTGCTTCGACAGGTCCTCAAGGACAAGAGCGGAGTAGTTGGACGCCGCGCTGTCGTACGACGATCCGATGGCAGCCAGTTGATCAAGCCTACTCATGCCACCAGTATGCGGTCGACGACAACCATGCTCGGGCTCCGGCCTGGGCACTCGGTCCACTTCACTGAGCCCCCGTGACCGCGATGCCGGCCGACAGGACGATCCTTCGCTCGTCCGCGTTCATGTCGAACCCGCTGCAATCAGCTGGGCCGATCGCCCGGGGCTGGTATCCGCAGACAACCGGACGTGGCGCCATCCCCTGGACGGACACCGAGGACATCGCCCGGGTCACCGCGACGGTCCTGCAGGCAGACGCACACACCGAGCGGATCACCGGCCGCTCGGCCACCACACTGCCCTCATGGATTGACGCCAACCGCGACCGCTTCACCGCCGTAGTTCGATGATGGTGTCGTTGGCCCAGAACCCACGTCCGCGATAGGTGGTGTATGAGTCGTCATCGCGCGGCTGTTTCCCTTCACGCCGGCTCACAGTCGCGTGTGCGGCCCACCCCGTGGGACCTCCCCGAGAACATCAGGGCCGGAGAAGGCGCTACGCGCGCCAGGTGGACCGCTTTGTTCTCCGCCTGGCAGGCGTCGGCTCGGCGCGGTCCCCATCGAAGTATCAGGTCTTCGAGGCCGCGCACGTGGTGGGGGCCACCGTGGACCACATCCACGCGCGCGGCGAGCACCCGTTCCTGCAGGTCGCAACCACCAACCACGGCGCGATCCGGCTCTGCGAGCGCCTCGGCTACCGGGAGGCCGTGAGCGCCGGGCGGCAGGACGACAGAGTGCGGTGCGAGCGGGGCCCCTATCCTGGGGCCGTGCACGGACCTTCCGGCCCTCTCCGCTCACCGCCGGCCGCCGCTGAACCATCCGTCACCGAGGGCGACGGCCCCGGCGCACGGTGGTGGCGCGAAGCGGCGGTCACGGCGACGACATTCGCGGTCTACGTGCTCGGCGGCGTGGTGCAGACCGACGGCAGCCTCTCCCCGCCGGTTGCCGCCGTGTACCTCATGGCCGCGGCGTCCTGCGGTGTGCTGTCGGCGCGGCGCCGGGCGCCCCTGACGGTCCTGCTGGCCACGGTCGCGTTCGGCGTGCTGGTCCAGCCCTTCGGACTTCCGCTGAACCCGCTCGTCGCGGCTCCCGTCGCCGTGGCGGCCTACCACTACGCGCTGGCCACGAGCGCCGAGGCCCGTGCGGCGGGCGCGGCGCTGCTCGCCTCGGCGGCGCTCCTGGTCGCCTCCAGCCCGTCGTGGGACGACCTCTCCTGGCAGGATGCCGGGCGGATCGGCGCGGTGGCGGCGGTCCCGCTGGTGGCCGGCGTGCTCGGCAGCTCGGTGCGCAACCGTCGGGCCTATCTGGCGGCCATGGAGGAACGGGCCCGGCGGGCCGAGGACAGCCGGGACCGCGAGGCCCGCCGCCGGGTGGCCGAGGAGCGGATCCGCATCGCCCGCGAGCTGCACGACCTCGTGGCCCACCAGATCACGCTGGCCAACGCGCAGGCCACGGTCGCCGCCCACCTGTTCGACGCCCGGCCGGAGCAGACCCGGGCCGGCCTGCACCAGGTCGTCGAGACCACCCGCCAGGCACTCGACGACCTCCGGGCGACGGTCGGGCTCCTGCGGCAGTCCGGGGACCCGGCCGCGCCGGCCGAACCGGCGCCCGGCCTGGCCCAGCTTCCCGCGCTCCTCGAGTCCTTCCGCCGCGCGGGCCTGCGGGTGTCGGTGCACCGGGACGGCACGGCCCGGGCCCTGGCGCCCGGTGTGGACCTCAGCGCCTATCGCATCGTTCAGGAGGCCCTGACCAACGTGACCAAGCACGCCGGTACCGCCAGCGCGGACGTCCGCCTCACCTGGCATCAGGACCACGTGACCATCACCATCGCCGACGACGGAGGGAGGACACGTACCGCGCCGGACCGTCCGCCCGGCTACGGGCTGATCGGGATGCGGGAACGCGCCGCCGCGGTCGGTGGAAGCCTCACCGCGGGCCGGAGCCCGGAGGGTGGCTTCCGCGTGGACGCCCATCTCCCGCTCCAGCCCGGCGGCGTACCGGGCGACGGAGCGGACGGGGGTACGCGGTGACGCTCCGGGTGGTGCTCGCCGACGACCAGGCGCTGCTGCGCGACGCGTTCCGGTTGCTGCTCGACAGCGCGGACGACATCACGGTGGTCGGTGAGGCCGCCGACGGCCGGGAGGCGGTGCGGCTGACCCGCGAGCTGCGCCCCGACGTGGTGGTCATGGACATCCGGATGCCCGGCGTGGACGGCCTCACCGCCACGTCGGAGATCTGCGCGGACCCGGACCTGCGCGCGACCCGCATCCTCATCCTCACCACGTACGAGACCGAGGAGTACGTCGCTCAGGCACTGCGCGCGGGAGCCGGCGGCTTCATCGGCAAGGGCATCGGGGCCGGCGAGCTGCTGCACGCGGTACGGACGATCGCCGCCGGGGACACCCTCCTGTCCCCCGCCGCGACGAGGTCCCTGGTCGCCCGTTTCCTGGCCACCCCGGACGAGGCCCCGCAGCGGCACAGCGAACAGCTCGGACTGCTCACCGCTCGGGAACGGGAGATGGTGGCGCTGGTGGCGACCGGACTGTCCAATCAGGAGATCGCCGAGCGGATGTTCCTGAGCCCGTTCACCGTCCGGGCCCACGTGCAGCGCGCCATGACGAAGCTGGAGGCCCGCGACCGGGCCCAGCTGGTCGTCATCGCGTACCGGACCGGTCTGGCGCACACCACGCCGGACGGCCCACAGTGATCGTGGTGCCGGGCCGCCGCATCTCACGGCATCTCGGGCAGGGCGAGGGCCGAGTGAGCCGGCCGGACCGGCGCCGCGGGCAGGGCGGCGAGCGCACGCAGCGCGGCGTTGCGTTGCTCGAGAGCCTGGGCGGTGATGGGGAAGAGCGCGGCTCCCCCGTTGTCCACCAGCGACTGGTTGGCGGCCACGAACGGGCGCAGGGCGCGTTCGCAGGCGGCGTAGGCGGCGGTGTGGTCGTCGTGCGTGGCCAGGGCGTGGGCGAGCATGTACGCGCCGACGAGCGCGAGGCTCGAGCCCTGCCCGGTGAGGAACGACGGCGCGTACGCGGCGTCGCCGACGAGCGCGACGCGGTCGCTGGACCAGTGCGGCATGCGGATCTGACCGGCCGTGTCGAAGAACAGGTCCTCGGCGTCGCGCATGGCCTCGATGATCCCGGGCACCTCCCACCCCGCACCGGCGTACACCGAGGCGATCAGCTCCCGCTGGGCGGCCGGGTCCCGCAGCGCCCGCGTCGGCGGTTCGGGCTGGTGGAAGTGCAGGAACGCGTGCAGCTCGGGGCTGTCGCCGACGGCGTACAGTCCCGCGGCTCTGCCCGGGGTGTTCCACACCAGGAACTCGTGGGAGAGCCCACGGGTGTTCGGCATGGTGAAGATGGCGATGCCGTAGCCGAGGTGGCGGTGGAACTGTTCCTCGGGACCGAACAGGGACCGCCGGGTTTGTGAGTGCATGCCGTCGGCGCCGACGACAAGGTCGAACGTACGCTGCCGCCCGTCGCGGAAAGTCACGTCGACCCCCTGCCTGGTCTGGTCGAGGGTCGCGACGGAGTTGCCGAACAGGAACTCCACGTCGTCGCGGACCAGCCCGTGGAGGCTCGCGGTCAGATCGCCCCGACGCACCTCGAGGTCCTGCCCCTCGACGCTTCCGGCGACGGCATGCGGGGCCAGCGAGGTCACTTCGCTACCGTCGGCGTCCAGAAAGGTGCACAGCCGCATGTCGACGTGCGCCGCGCGTAGCCGCGGCAGGATGCCCATCCGTCGCACGACCTCGATCGCTGTGCCGCGGACGTCGATCGGGTAGCCACCGGCACGCGGCGCGCCGGCCTTCTCCACGACGGTGACCGCGAATCCGGACCGGTGCAGCCAGTACGCCAGCGCGGGCCCGGCGATGCTGGCTCCCACGATGAGAACCGTGCGCTTCGGTTCGCCCGTCATGCCGTGACTCTCTTCCGGGTGGCGCGGACGGCGACAAGGGACAGGGCGCTGGCGAGGCCGGCGACAACGAACCCCGTCGCAAAGGCGGCCTCGCTCGGCGCACCGGACGCCGGGCCGGTCCCCGCGGCGAGGATCGTGCCGCCCACCTGGGCGCCCACGATGGTGCCGAAGAGGCGGGTCACCACGAGCAGGCTGGTGGTGATGCCGGTGTCCCGGGTGGCGACGGCGGAGGCGGTGCTGGCGAGCAGCGCCGTGGTGCCGGCGCCCGCGGCGAACGCGGTCAACACCTTCGCGACGGCCAGCTGCCAAGCGGCGTCGTGCAGGACCGCCAGGGCGACCATGGTGACCGCCGTGACGCCGATACCCGCGACGACCACGGCACGCGGGCCGAAGCGCCGCGCCGCGATGCCGCCGACCGAGTCGCTCACCGCTCCCGCGATGGCGCCGGGCAGTAGGAGCAGTCCGATGTCGGTGGTGCTGAGCCCGAAGCCGTACCCGTCGGCGGACACCGCGAACATCTGCGGGAGCAGGATGACCACCATCCCGAAGGCGATCGACATGAGGAAGGTGAGCACGATCGAGGAGCGCATCGCCGGCCTGGCCAGCATTCGCAGATCGACCATCGGCGTGGCCGCGCGGCGCTCGACGATCACCCACCCGGCGGCGAGGGCGGCCACCACCAGCACGATGGCACCGACCGCCAGCGGCGGCAGGCCACCGCCGGGCACCGCCACCAGAGCCAGCATGAGCGCGAGCAACGTGGCGCTCAGCAGGGCGACGCCGGGCCAGTCGACCGGGTCGCCGGACGGCGCCGGCGGGTCGGGCGGCATCAAGCGGGCCACAGCCATAGTCGCCGCGACGATCACGATGGTCGGCAGCACGAAGATCCACTGCCAGGACAGCCCGTGCGCGATGGGCCCGGCGACCGACATCCCGATAATGCCACCACCGGTGAACAGGGCGAGGACGACCCCGATGGCGGCCTGGGACTCGCCGGCCGTGAGATGCCGGCGTACCAGGATGAACGAGAGCGGCAGCGCACCCACCATGACGCCCTGCAGGACCTGGCCGAGCAGCAGCACCGGCAGGTTCGGCGCCAGGCCGGCCAGCAGGCCACCGGCCGAGACCGCCGCCATCAGCCAGAGCAGCACCCGCTTGCCGCCGTAGCGGTCGCCGAGCTTCCCGGCGACCGGGGCGAGCACCGCGCCGGTGATGAGCAGCGCGTTGGCGACCAGCGCCCCCTCGGCCGGGCCCACCCCCAACTCCCGTTGCAGCAGCGGGAGCGCGGGCTCCACCACCGACTGCAGGGTGCCGAGGGCGAGTGCCAGGATGCCGAGGGCACCGATGGACCGCCTTCCTGGACGGACCGGCGCGACCGTACGCGCCGGCGAAACCGCAGCTGTGGACACGGAAGTTCCTCTCGTGGGTGACCTGGGAAGTGCCTCCCACACTTCCGTCCGGTGGCCCGCTGGGCGTCGTCCCGCGCGACCGTTCCGGCCTGGTGCATCCGGACGAGTCGCCCGCGTGTCCTAGTGCGTGCGCACCAGAAGAGCGGCGTGGCTCGCTTCGAGCCGGGTCGTGCCCGGACTCGGTGACGGCGCTGTTGGCCTCCTCCTCCCGGACCGACTGCGTCCACACCCGCGCGCAACGTAGCGGTCTTACGCGGCTCGGCCAGGCCCTTGACACGCCCCGGCCACCCCGTCGCCACACCTGCCACCCCTGGTCGGGCCGGCCATGGGACGGCAAGCCCTGGCCTCGCTCCGCGCCTTGGGCACGGCCTGCCTCAACGCCGAAGACCCGGCCACGGCCGCAGAACATTCTTCGATCAACACCCGGACGCCGAGATCATCACCAGCTTCGCGGGCCTCGGTCGACCCGTCGGCGCCCGGGTACTCGCCGAGAGCGGCGATGACCGATTCCGCTTCGCCGACACACGGGCGCTAAATCCTATGCCGGATCCGCCCCCATCCCCCGCGCCTCCGGCGAGGTACGGGGTCACGCGGCCAAACGCCGCTGGAGGATCTGGCAGGTGAAGGCCGCGAGGGCGCCGATGGCGCCGGCCGCCACTAGGGTGGCGATGCCGGGCAGCGGGTGCTCGGGTTCCGCGGCGAAGAACGCCACCGGGCCGACGAACCCGGCCAGCATGTTGTTGACGATCGGCGTGCTGCGCAACCCCACGACGACCAGCCCCAGCAGGAACACCCCCGATCGGCAGGGCCGCGCTCGGTATCCGCAACCATCGGATCGCAAGCGCTGTAGGCGGCCGCTACCTGGGCGTCGCCTGCGAGGTCGTCGGCGGCCGGCCGCGTCGTGGTCAATGCGAGAGCAGACCCCGGTTGCCCAGTACGTGCGAGACCGCGTCCGAAAGACGTTGTTCGACGTCACCACCGACGGCCTGGAACTGGCTCATGATGTCGGCGCTGACGCGTTCCGGGTTGCCGGCGTCGAAAGGCGGAGCTGGATCGTACTCCATACCCAGTTGGGCGAGCTTCGCGACGTCTTCACCGAGGGTTCGAGCCAACAACGTCAGGCCGAAATCCATGCCCGCGGTCAGGCCGCCCCCGGTTACCCTGTTGCGATCGATGCAGACCCGTTCGGTGGAAACTTCGATGCCGAGGCGAGCCAACTCGCCCCGCGTGGCCCAGTGTGTCGCTGCACGATATCCGTCCAGCAGGCCCGCGGCGGCGAGGACGATGGCTCCCATGCACACGGACGCCACGTACTGCGCTTTCGCTCCACGGTCCGCGAGAAAGTCCAACTTTCTCCGGTCGCGCAGCAGATCGCTGACGTCGCCGCCGGGGACGAGCAGGATGTCGAAGACCTCTGGGCTGTCGTCGAGAGTCGCATTAGGGATGATCGCAACCCCGGTGTCCGACATGACGGGATCCAGCGTCTCATGGATGAGGTGGACCTTCATTCCGGAAACCACGAAGAAGGTATGCGCGCCGACGAAGTCCAGAATCGTCACCTTGTCGAACAGGAGCATGCCCACGTGCAGTGTCGGGCCGTCGGTGGATCGTTGCAGAACTGGTTCCGCGTTCCCGGCCATTTCTCGTTTCCTCGCAGTCTTTCCAGAATGGTTCACAGGTCACTCCTGCGACCGTCGATCCAGCACCGCTGTCGCGGCGTCCAGTACCGGTTGGAAGACGGGCTTCGTCACGGTCGTGAAAAGGCTTGTCAGTGCGGCGCCGGCCTTCTCCGGTGAACCGGCGTCGAAGGGAGGTTGCGGGTCGTACTCCATGCCCAGTTGGACGAATTCGGCCGTTTCTCGTCCCAGGACTTCTCCTACGACTGTCAGCCCGAAGTCGATGCCCGCGGTGATGCCGCCTCCGGTGATCCGGTTGCGGTCCGTGCAGACCCGCTCGGTGGACACCTCGACGGGGAACCGTGCGAGGACGTCACGAGTTGCCCAGTGCGTTGCGGCGCGGTAGCCGTCCAGCAGGCCCGCCGCCGCCAGGATGAGCGCCCCACTGCACACCGACGTGACGTATCGCGCTGTCGAGGCCCGGTCGCACAAGAAGTCCCGCACCGTGACGCTACGCATGGCGTCGGCGACACCGCCGCCGGGCACGCACAGGATGTCGAGGTCCTGCGGACACCGATCAATCGTTACATCGGGCGAGAGGCGGATGCTGGTGTCCGTGGTGACCGGCAGAGATGTCTCGGAGACCAGTTGGATCTCCATGCCCGCGAGCGCGAACACCGTGTGTGGACCGATGACGTCGAGCAAGGTGACCCCGTCGAAGACGAGGAGGCCGGCTGCGATCTTCGGTCGGTCGGGCCCACCGGCCACCACCCTGAATGGTTCTTCGGACAAGGGACCTCCCCACGGAGAGCGCTCTGCATGAAGTCCGGTGCCGGCGATTCACCGGAGGGCATGGATCTCCACGAAAGCCGTACCGGTCGCCGTTGTCCGATCATCGCGGCGTCGTCCATCAACCGGCTACGGGCAACGTTGCCGCTCAGCGACAGTTTTTTGTCACTCCCGGCCGGGGCCCGATCCTCGTCGTGGCAAGGATGTCGCCGAAATTGGCATTCCAGCCGCTGGTGATCGTCTCGCCGGCTGGACAGAGTCTGTGCATGATCCCGATCCCAGCGTTGCTGTCGGAACCCTTCGCCGCCGAGACCCTTGCCTTCCTGCGTTCGGCGGTACCCGAGCCGGTGGCCAACCACTGCATCCGCTCGTATGTCTATGCCGAGCTTCTCGTCGACCGGTGGCGCATGCGAGAACACGAGGACTACCACCCTCTGGACGTGTTCTACGCAGTGACGCTGCACGACGTCGGACTGGGCCGCGAAGGGGCACGGCGATCCGACCGGTTCGAGGTCGCCGGCGCGGACCTCGCCGGCGAATTCCTGCAGCGCCGGGGAGTCGACCAGGCACAGATCGACCGGATCTGGGACGCCATCGCTCTGAATACCTCCACCGGCATAGCGCACCGCCGCAACCTGCTGTGCCGCGTCACCGCCGTCTCGTCGGGGGTCGACTTCGGCGCCGACTCGGACTTCGTCACCGACGACATGGCAACCGACCTGCACAGCCGCTACCCGCGTCTGCGCACCGCGTCGTCGATGAAGGCCGCAATCGTGGGGCAGGCGAAAGCCAACCCCGCCAAGGCGCCGCTGGCCTCTTTGGCTCTCTATCTCCTCACGACCGAGAACATGAGCCAGGACGAGAACATCGCAGCCCGGTGGGGAGACTGAAAGATGAGCGCCCGACCAAGATCCCCGTGTCGCGAACCAGCCGGGGCGCCTCGTTGCCATCGAGGTAGCTTTCCACCATGGCCGCACACCGCGTCACACTGCTCGCTCTCGATGGAGTTATGTCGTTCGAACTCGGCATGCCGATCACGATCTTCCGGTCACTCGATGACCTGTATGCGGTGTCGGTCGTGACACCGACGCAGGCAGGCGTCACCACCGACAGCGGTCTTGGGCTTACCGGCGCCGGCACGCTGACAGACTTGATGAAGGCAGACACGGTGATCGTCCCGGCGTACGCCTTCGAGCGGGGCCTGCCGCCGTCCGTGGCCGACGCGCTGCGTGACTGTCTCCAGCGATCGAAGCGTGTGGTGTCACTCTGCGTCGGCGCCTTCGCCCTTGCTCAATCGGGGATCCTCCGACAGCGAAGGGCGACGACGCACTGGATTCAGGCGGAGCGTCTCGCGCAGGAGCATCCGGATGTCGTCGTCGATCGAGACGTGCTCTTCGTTGATGAGGAAACCGTGCTCACCTCGGCCGGCACGTCGGCGGGCATCGACCTCTGCCTGCACCTGGTCAGAAAGGACTATGGAGCGACGGTCGCCAATCAGGCCGCACGCAACGCTGTGGCCGCCCCGCATCGTGACGGTGGCCAGGCACAGTTCATCAAGCGCCATCTCCCCGTTTCCCATGGCGCTTCACTGGCCGCTACCCGCGCCTGGGCGCTGGAGCGGCTCGCCGAACCGCTCGTTCTCCGTGAACTCGCGGCTCATGGGCACCTGTCCCAGCGCACGTTCATTCGTCACTTCATCGCGGAGACAGGGATGTCTCCGATGAGATGGTTGGCGTTGGCGCGGATCGACTACGCGAAACAGCTGCTCGAACAGACGGATGCCCCGATCGATGAGGTCGCCCGCAGGAGCGGTCTCGGCACCGCAGCCAACCTCCGCACGCGCTTCGGCCGGCGCTGCGGGTTGTCCCCTTCGGCTTACCGCAGCATGTACGCCCGCGACCATGGGTCTGCGGCGCCGTGAAGCCCAAGCCGATGCGCCGTCACCGGTCAGGACGATGATCTGCTCACCGGCGTGGATGGTGAGCAGGGCAGGCCGACCAGCTCGACGCCGCCGTCGCTGACACCTTGGCCGACCTCGTGGATCGGGGACCGGCCGGTCTACTGAGGCGCGGCCAGGCCCCGGGCCAGGATGTCGACGGCGAGGTCGCAGCCGCCGGACCGGTCGCCGAGGTGGGCGACCGTGGCAAGGAGGCCGTGCAGCAGCGCGATGACATGCTCCCGCTGGGCGTCGGCCCGGATGACCCCGTCGGCGTGGGCGCGCTCCAGCAGGTGGTCGATGCCGCGCTCGAAGCGGGTGAGCAACTCCTGCGAAGCCCTGTCGGCCGAGGCCGCTGACAGGTGGGCCACGAGCGCCGGGTCGCATCCGGCACGCGCGACCGATCCGAAGAAGTTCCGTACCGCCTGGGCCGTGTCCGGCGTCGCGCCGGCCTGGTCGACGAACTCGACGAGGTGGATCAGCCGGTCCACGGCGAGTGCGGTCAGCAGGTCCTCACGGGCCGGGAAGTGGCGATACAGGGTCGCCACGCCGACCTCCGCTCGGGCGGCCAGCGCATGCATCCCCGGCACGGAACCTTCCTCGGCGTACATGGCGTCGAGCGCGCGCAGGATCGCCGCGCGGCTGCGCGCCGCGTCACTGCGCATGGTCTTCGTGTCAGTGCCACCGCTACCCATAGCGCGAAGTCTAGCTGGACGATTCCGTCCGCTTCACGCTACGGTGGTCCATGAAACGGACGACTTCGTCCGCTTAACTGGAGGTGTCCGATGAACGATCACGAGCTCCTCGCCGGTTTCCGGAGCGGCAGACTGGATGTGTTCCCGCATGAGGACCACCTCCGGGTCGCCTACCTGTTGGTGCGCGAACACGGCGAGGCCCGGGGCGCCCAGGAGTTCATCCGCGGCCTCCGGCGGCTCGCGTACCGGTTCGGCGCGCTGCCGTTCATGCTGCACATGACGCGGACCAAGGCCTGGATCAAGCTGATCGCGGGCGAGATCGACGACCCGGAGCAGACCTCGGCGCAGTTCCTCGACACGCACCCGCACCTGCGCCGCAAGGATCTGCTCGACGACTACTACACCAGGAGCCGCCTGAACTCGCTGCGGGCCCGCATCACGTTCGTCGAGGGCAACCGCAAGCTCCTGCCGGCGTCGGCGACGAGCTCCTGACATGGCGGCGACCGCACCGGCGACGCAGGCGCCCCACCGCGCGGACGAGCCCGGCATGCAGCGGATGCCCCTGTCCACGCGGCAGGACGTGGAGGACGCCTTCACCTGGTCACCGACCTCCCTCGCCGCCGTCGCCGCCCGCGTCAGAGGCGAGCTCGTGGGCATGGTGGCCTCGACCTTCGAGACGGGCGTCTCGTTCGACCCGCCGCGCGCTCTGCTCTCCGTCCGGTCCGGATCGCGGACCTGGCGGTCCCTGCGTCACTCGCGCACGCTCGGCATCAGCCTGCTCTCCGAGCAGCAGGGCGGCCTCGTCCGGCAGCTGAGCTCGCGCACCGGCGACCGCTTCGCCGGCCTCGATCCGGTGGAGACGCCGGACGGCGCCGCCCTGCTGCCCGGCGCTGCGTTGTGGCTGGAGGCGCAGATCGACACCGAGATCGCCGTGGGCGACCACCAGCTGGTCCTCCTCGCCGTCGCGGACCTACGCAGCAGCTCCGAAGCACGGCCCCTCATCTATTGGCAGCGCGGTCTGGGCCGGATCGAGCCCGCGGCCGCCCCGCTGTTCCCGTGACCCAGAGAAGGTGAAATCTCCGTGATCGTCATCAACGGCACGCCGCACGAGATCGCCATCACCGACCCCCGGCGCTCGCTGCTCGACCACCTGCGCACCGACGCCGGCCTGCACGGCCCGAAGAAGGGATGCGACCAGGGCGGTTGCGGCGCCTGCACCGTGCTCCTGGACGGCCGGCGGGTGCTGGCCTGCCTCACCCTCGCGGCCCAGGCCGACGGCCGTACCGTCACCACCGTGGAGGGCGTCGGCCGGGACGGCGACCTGGACCCGCTGCAGGAGGCGTTCATCAACCACGACGGCTTCCAGTGCGGCTACTGCACGCCCGGCCAGGTCTGCTCGGCGATCGGCATGGCGGACGAGGTGGCGCGCGGGGTGCCGAGCCGGGTGTCGCCCGAGATCGGCGCCGCGTCGTTCGACCTGTCCCCCGACGAGATCCGGGAGCGGATGAGCGGCAACCTGTGCCGCTGCGGCGCCTACAACGGCATCGTCGCCGCGATCGAGGAGACCTACGTGGGCGGGCCACGATGAAGCCCTTCACATACCAACGGGCCGACGATGTGGCGTCGGCGGTGGCGGCGGCCGCGACGACGCCCGGCGCGGTGTACCTGGGCGGCGGCACCAATCTCGTCGACCTGATGCGGCAGAACATCGAACGCCCGGCGGCACTGGTGGACATCTCCCGGCTGCCGGCTCGCATCGAGATCGGCACGGACGGCCGGCTCCGGATCCCGGCGGCGGCCACCAACACCGACGTGGCCGCCGACCCGGTCGTCCGCCGTGACTTCCGGATCATCGCCGAGGCGATCGTCAACGGCGCTTCGGGCCAGATCCGCAACATGGCCACGGTCGGTGGCAACCTCATGCAGCGCACTCGTTGCCTCTACTTCTATGACGCCGGCGCCCACTGCAACAAGCGGGAGCCCGGCAGCGGCTGCGACGCCGTCGACGGCCACAACCGGATGCACGCCGTCCTCGGCGCATCCCCCCACTGCATGGCCACCCACCCGTCGGACCTCGCCGTGGCGCTGGCCGCGCTGGACGCCCGGGTCCACCTCGCCGGGCCGGCCGGACAGCGCACGGTCGAGTTGCGGGACCTGCACCGGCTGCCCGGCGACACCCCGCACGTCGAGCACACCCTGGAACCGGGCGAGCTCATCACGACGGTGAGCGTGCCCGCGCCGCCGGCCGAGGCGCGCTCGGCATACCGGAAGGTCCGGGAACGGGCCAGCTACGCCTTCGCGCTGGTCTCCGTCGCCGCGCTGCTGGAGGTCCGCGACGGCACGGTGGTGTCGGCGCGTCTGGCGCTGGGCGGCGTGGCGGCGAAACCGTGGCGGGCGGCCTCGGCGGAAGCCGTTCTGACCGGCGCCCCGGCGACCCGAGCGAGCTTCGAACGGGCGGCCGACGTGGCACTCGCCGACGCGCGACCACTGACGCACAACGGGTTCAAGATCCCCCTGATGCGGCGGGTCATCGTTTCCACCCTCGAGGAGCTGTCATGAACGCCGATCCAGTGGTGGGCCGGGCCGTACCGCGGCGGGACGGCCCCGCCAAGGTCAGCGGCGCGGCAGCGTTCACCGCCGAGGTGCCGGTCGAGGGAACGGCGCACGCCAAACTCGTCTGCAGCACAGTCGCCGCCGGCGAGATCACCGGCATCGACCTGACCGAGGCGCGGTCCGCTCCCGGCGTGGTGGCGATCATGACGCACCACAACGCGCCGGCGATGCGGATCGCCCCGCTGTTGATCACACTGCGGGGCGCCTCGTTCACCCGTGCGCCGGTCATGCAGGACGCGCGGATCCGATGGAACGGCCAGCCGGTCGCCATCGTCGTCGCCGAGACACCGGAGCAGGCCGACCACGCCGCCTCCCTGGTACGGGTCAGCTACGCCCTCGCCGAAGCACGGCTGGTCTTCGACGACCTCAAGGCCGGCGCGCCGCAGCCCGACCACGTCCAGGGCGAGGCACCCGCGGTGATGATCGGGGATGCGGAGGCGGCTCTACGGGCCGCTGACACGCGCGTCGACCAGGTCTACCGGACGCCATGGCACACGCACTGCGCCATCGAACCGCACGCCACCACCGTCGCCTGGCACGACGACCGCAGCCTGACGATGTGGGACGCCACCCAGGCGATCACCCACTCCCAGGCCACCCTCGCCGAAGTCTTCAGCCTCGATCTCGAGAACATCCGCGTCGTCTCCCAGTTCGTCGGGGGCGCCTTCGGTAACAAGATGATGTGGAGCCATCAGATCCTGTGTGCCGCGGCCGCGCGGCTGGCGCAACGCCCGGTCCGGCTGGTCCTGTCCCGCTCCGACGTCTTCCGGGTGACCGGCGGGCGGACCCGCACCGAGCAACGGGTCGCGCTGGGCGCCCGGGCGGACGGAACGCTCACGGCGCTGATCCACGAGGCGACGACCACGACCGGCATCAGCGATGGCTTCGCCGAGCAGTGCACATTCCCGGCCCGCGTCCTCTACGGCGCCGACACGTTCGGCATCGACCAGCGCGTCGTTGAGCTCCACACGCCCGCCAACTCGTCCATGCGGGCGCCCGGCGAGTCGGTGGGCTCGTTCGCCCTTGAGTGCGCGATCGACGAACTGGCCGAGCAGCTCGACGTCGACCCGCTCGACCTGCGTACCAGGTTCGAACCCGCGGCACACCCGACCACCGGCAAACCGTTCTCCGCACGGCACCTGCTCGAGGCGTACCGGCTGGGGGCCGAACGTTTCGGCTGGGCCGAGCGCAGCTCGGCACCACGCTCCCGGCGGGACGGGCCGTGGTGGATCGGCCAGGGCGTCGCTACCGCCACGTACCCCTACACCCGGATGCCCGGCGGCCGCGCATCCGTCACCGTCAGCGCGGACGGGCACGCGACCGTCCGCACCGCAGCGCACGAGATGGGCATGGGCACTGCCACCGTCCAGGCCCAGTACGCCGCCGACCACCTGGGCTTGCCGCTGGACCGAGTGCACTTCGAGTACGGCGACAGCCGCCACCCGGCCGCGGTGCCGGCGGGCGGATCCGCGCAGACGGTCAGCATCATCGCCTCGGTGGTGGCGGCGACCCGGGCGCTCACCGCGGAACTGCTGCGCCTCACGTCCTCGGACTCACCCCTGGCCGGTGCGGGCACGGACGACGTGGAACTGCGCGACGGCGGCATTTACCTGCGAGACGGCGGGGCGGGCCAGTCCTGGCCGGACATCCTGCGCCGGGCCGGCCGCGACGAGCTCACCGGCGAGGGCGCCGCTTCGCCGCCGACGGAGACGGCTCAGCACGCGATGCACTCCTTCGGGGTGCAGTTCTGCGAGGTACGGGTCCACGACGTCACCGGCGAGGTCCGGGTGTCGCGGTGGCTCGGCATGTTCGACACCGGCCGCATCATCAACCCGAGGACAGCCACCAGCCAGTTCCGCGGCGCGATCGTGATGGGCATCGGCTCGGCGCTGAGCGAGGAGACGATCTTCGACGAGCGGACCGGACGGGTCCTCAACGCCACGCTCGCCGAGTACCACGTGCCCGTGCACGCCGACATCCCGCCGATCGAGGTCGCCTGGCTCGGCCACCCGGACCCGCTGGCGCCGATGGCCGGTAAGGGCGTGGGGGAGGTAGGCATGGTCGGCGTGGCCGCGGCGGTCGCCAACGCCGTGTACAACGCCACCGGACGGCGCATCCGAGACCTGCCGATCACGCCCGACAAGGTGCTGGGACTGTGAGGGGGGTTCGCGGCCGTGCGTGAGATCCTCGACGACCTCGTGGCCACGTGGCGCCGCGGCGAGCCGGCCGGTCTGGCGACGGTCGCCGCCACCTGGTCCAGCGCGCCCCGCCAGCCCGGCGCGGCGATGCTCGTCCGGGCCGACGGCACTGCGGCCGGGAGCGTCTCCGGCGGCTGCGTCGAGAGCGCGGTCTACGAGCTGTGCCGGGAGGTGGCCGGCTCCGGGCAACCCCGGACGGCGCGGTACGGCGTCACCGACGACGACGCCACTGAGGTGGGCCTGCCCTGCGGCGGCACGATCGATGTCTTCGTCGAACCGGCGGGCTTCCCGGAGCTGGCAGTGCTCGCCGACGAGGTGGCCGCCGGGCGGCCGGTGGCGTTGCTGACCTGTGTGGACGGCCCGCCCGACCGGATCGGCCGGCACCTGGTGCTCACCCCGGACACCCGGCACGGTTCCCTCGGCGCCGACGGCCTCGACGACACTGCGGCCGCCGACGGGCGGGGCCTGCTCGCCGCCGGCGGTACCGGGCTGTTGCACTACGACCCGGGCGGCCGGCGGCCGGGCAGCGGAGTCACCGTGCTGGTCAACTCGTTTGCACCGGCGCCCCGCATGCTGGTCTTCGGGGCCACCGACCACGCCGCGGCGGTGACCCGGATCGGATCGTTCCTGGGCTACCGGGTCACCGCCTGTGACGCCCGGCCGGTCTTCGCCACCGCCGAGCGCTTCCCCGGCGCCGAGGAGGTGGTCGTGGACTGGCCGCACCGCTACCTCGCCGCCGAGGCATCGGCAGGCCGGCTCGACACGCGCACGGTGGTCTGCGTCCTGACTCACGACGCCAAGTTCGACGTCCCTGCGCTGAGCATTGCCCTGGAGCTGCCCCTGGCGTACGTGGGCGCCATGGGCTCCCGCCGCACACACGCCGACCGCCTCGAACGCCTCCGCGAGGCCGGGCTGGCGGAGCCCGCCCTGGCCCGGCTCTGCTCGCCGCTCGGGCTCGACCTGGGCGCCCGGACCCCTGAAGAGACCGCGATCAGCGTGGCGGCGGAGATCATCGCGGTGCGCTCCAACGCCACCGGCAGGCCACTGACGGGAACCTCGGGCCCGATCCACAAGTGAGCACCAGGACGAGGACGGGTACGGCTGCTTTCTGAAGGACTACCGCCCCATCCCTGGTAGCCCTACCCGGCCTGGTCGGGGTCGTCTCCGTCCAGCAACACCATCGTGTCGTGATCGACCGTGCCCGGCTCGGCGTGATAGATGAGCAGGCTGTGTCCGGGCGTGCCCTCGATCCGCATGGACTGGATGCCGAGCGTCACGGTGCCGACGCGGGGGTGGTGCAGGGTCTTGGTGTCCCGGCGGTGTGGGCGCACCTCGTAGCGTTCCCACAGCCGGGCGAACTCAGCGCTGCACGAACGCAACTCGTCGACGAGCAGCACCAGGTCGGGGGCGTCGGGTTCGAGGCCGGCCAGGGCGCGCAGGCGGGCGATGCAGCCGGTGGCGGATGCGTCCCAGTCGGCGAAGAGGCCGCGGGCGGCCGGGTGCAGGAAGCTGTACCGGGTCAGGTTCTGCCGCTCCTGCGGCCAGTCCTCGATGCCGGGAAGCGTGCCCAACCCGCCCGGGTTCGACGCGAGGACGTCGGTGGTGCGGCTGAGCAACAGCGCCGGGTACGGTCGCAGGCTTTCCAGAATCAGGCTGACGCCGTGGGAGGGTTTCTCGTCGGCCGGCGCCGCCGGCGGTGGCGCGAGGTTGGCCACCCGGGCGGCCAGGCCGATCAGGTGGGCGTGCTCGCTGGGGTCGAGATTGAGCGCGGTGGCCAGCGCGTCGACCACGGCCGGACCGGGCCGGTGCTCCCTGCCCCGTTCGAGCCGGGTGTAGTAGTCGACGCTCAGGCCCGCCCGTACGGCGATCTCCTCGCGGCGCAATCCCGGGGTGCGGCGTACGCCCGGCCCGACGACGACTCCGGCGTCCTCCGGGCACATCTGAGTGCGGCGAGCGCGAAGGAACCGCCCCAGTTCCGCGCTTCCGGCACTCTCTCGTTCCCGCACCATCACACCAGTGTGCCAGCGGTGCGGCCCGGCACCCCCGGAGCGACCACTCAGACCCGGGACATGCCGGTCAGCGGTGAGGGGGCATGCCAGGGCCAGGCAGCACGGGTCCTGGCTCTGCGGATCCGATGGCGTCAGTCTTGGACACCGTGACCGCCGGCGTTCGTCCACCACTGCCGCGGCCGCGACGACGTCATCCTTCCCCCTCACAGCGGAGTGACCGTGAACGATTCAAGAGCTTCGCAGGTCGGCCGGCGAACCCTGCTCGGCATGTTCGGCGCGGCCACCGCCGCGACAGCGTTGGGACTCGGCGGCGCCCGCCCCGCGTCGGCCACCGGCACCCCGGCCACTGGACCGGCTCGTGGGAGGTCGTCCGCGCCCGAAGCGACGACCAGGTATGGAAGGGTCCGCGGCACGCGGACCACCGACGGCGGCAGCGCCTTCCTGGGCATTCCCTACGCCCGGCCCCCGGTGGGTGACCTGCGCCTGGCGGCGCCGGTTCCGCCCCTGGCCTGGCGGGGAGTGCGGGAAGCGGCCTCGTTCGGGCCCGCGGTGCCCCAGAGCCCGCCCCACACCGCCGTCCCCGCCGGTGACGAGTGGCTCACCGTCAACATCTGGCTGCCGCCGGGTGTCACCGAACCGGTTCCGGTCATGGTGTGGATCTACGGTGGCGGCTACGCCCGTGGCAGCGCGGACGAACCGACGTTCGAAGGCTCCGTGCTGGCCCGCGAGGGCCGGGTGGCCGTGGTGACGTTCAACTACCGCACCGGAGTGGACGGTTTCACCCACATTCCGGGCGCTCCCGCCAACCGCGGCCTGCTCGACCAGGTGGCACTCCTGCGCTGGGTCCGCGACAACATCGGCGGCTTCGGCGGTGATTCCCGTCGGGTCACCGTCTTCGGCGAGTCGTCCGGAGCGGGTTGCGTGGCCGCGCTGCTCGCGATGCCCTCGGCCAGGGGCCTGTTCCACCGGGCTGTCGTGCAGAGCATGCCGCGTCCCTACCTCGCGCCACGGCTGGCCTACGAGATCGGCAATGAGGTCGCCTCCTCCGCCGGAGTGGGCTTCAGCCGCACAGAGCTGGCCCGTGTCCCGGCGCAGAGCCTGGTCGAGCACGGCGCGCGGGTACAGGCTCGGATGCCGTCGTTCGTCGACCGCTGGGGACAGATCGCCGCGATCGGAGGCGTGTACGGCCCGGTCGTCGACGGCGTGGTCCTGCCCCACGATCCCTACCAGGCGCTGGCCACCGGCGCCGGGCGCGACGTCGAGGTGATCTTCGGGCACACCCGGGACGAGAGTCGTCTGCTCATAGCGCTGGCCGGCCGCACGGGCCGGATCGGGCCAGCCGAACTCGAACAGGCCCTCCAGATGTTCGCGCCGCACGGCGATCCCGCCGCGTACCGGAACGCGTTCCCCGGCAAGGGTGACGAGCAGTTGTACGAGATGGTCCAGTCGGACTGGACCTTCCGCATGCCGCACATGGCACTGGCGACCGCGCACGCCCGGGCGGGCGGACGCACCTACTTCTACGAGTTCGTCCACGAAGTGGTCGGGGTGGGCGGCATTCGCGGCTCGCTGCACGGCATGGACGTGCCCCTGATCTTCGGCAACTGGGTGCCGGGAACCTACAGCCTCGTCTTCGCCGAGCCGCCCACAGCCGAGGACCTCAGGCTGGGCACCGAGGTGCGCGAGGCGTGGACTCGTTTCGCCCACACCGGCCGCCCCGGCTGGCCGCGGTTCGACGGCGGTAGCAGCGCGCCGACCAAGATCTGGGGCAACGGCGACCGCGTCGGCCGCTACCCCGAGATCCGGTCCTGGAGGCTCGCCCGCGGTGACCGGTTCAGCCCGTACGACGTGGTGCGGTAGCGGCGGCACAGGCGCACGAAGGGCCGGACCGCCGACGCGTCACACCGCGCGCGGGGGCGTTCCGGCCGCATGTCCCCGGACGTGCGGAACTGGGCAGGCGCTGACCCAGCGTGCTTCAGTGAACGCCCGCCGGGGCCGGGTCATCGCCGCACCGACGGGAGGGGCGTCACGGTCCTCGGTGTGGCCGTATGGGGAGCCCGGCAGGTGTCAGATCCCTTGGGCGAGTTCGGTGAACGCCGCGGCGATCCTCAGTGTCGGGCGGGCGTCGACTTCGAGTTCGTAGTGGCCGCGGCGCAGATTCTGTACGACCGAGCCGCGGACTTCATCGGGCAACCCTGCCCGATCATCCAATCAGTCCACGCAACAGAGCCGCGCGGGGAAACATCTACACGGTATTGATGTTTCTTCCCTCGACAAGAGGACCATCGACCAAGGGCTGTTTCCATGGTCGACCAGGGTTCCCACCGACCGCCACGGGTGAAAGAACAAACTTGAGGGCACGCCAGTGGATGGTCGCCCGGCGCCTATCCCTTGCCCCGCGGCGCGTTCGCCGAGCCGCGCACGCCGACGCCGGTGCTGGGCGGCAGCGAGCAGTACGCCGCGGTGTTCAGCTTGGGGGCGGGCGTCATGTCGAGACCGTTGCGGTACTTCGTTGCGCCGTACCCACTGACGCATGGCGGCGGCTTGAAGAACGTGGTGACCAGCCCCATGTCGATACCGTCCGCGGTGATGGCCGTCGATCCGGCCGCCGCCACGGCCGGCAGCGTCACCAGTGCCTGCTCCAGCCCGTCGCGGCGGACCAGCGCGATGTCCGAGGTGGTGAGCAGATTACTCAGCAGCACGCCGAGGCCCGGATCGGTGTCGTTCAGCATCCCGCTCACCTGGTCCGCGGCCGCGGGGGCGGCGAGAATGAGGCGCCGCAGGTCCGGGTCGGAGCTGTCCAGTTGGGTGGCGAGCAGGTTCAGGTCATGACTGAACGAGCGCAGCGCATCGCTCGACTCCTGCTGCGTCCGGAGCACCACCTGACCGTTCTCGAGAAGCTGAGTCGTGGGACCGATGTTGTCCGACGCGGCCCGGGTCAGGTCCCCGGCGGTGTCCAGCAGGATCTGCAGGTTTCCGCCCTGGCCGGCCAGTGCCCGGTCCAGCTCGTCCACCACGGTGCGCAGGTCGTCCTTGGGTACGGAGGCGGCCAGGCCCGCCGCCGAGGTCAGCATCGTGGTGACCGGCAGCGGAAGCCGGGTGTCGGCGCGCTCGATGCGCGCTCCGGCGGCCAGGTACGGTCCGCCGTCGCTCTTCGGGCGCAGGTCGACGTACTGTTCTCCCACCGCCGACCGGTTGGCCACCACGGCCTGCACCGCGGCCGGGACGCGTGGCGCGGAATCATCGATCTTGAGGTCGGTCTCGATGCCGTCGGCGGTCAGCCGCATGGCGCCGACGCGTCCGACCGTCACCCCCCGGTAGGTCACCTCGGCATTGGTGAAGATGCCGCCGGACTCGCCCAGTTCGAGGTGGACCACGTAGTAGCCGCTGTGACCGACATAGCGGCCCAGGTCGGCATAGCGCAGCCCGATGAAGCCGACCACGAGCACACCGAGGACGGCGAAAAGGACGATCTTGAGCTTCGCACCGAGCGTGAGCATCAGCCGGCACCTCCTGCGGATGGTTCCGACGAGGCCGAAGGTGTCGAGGGCTCGGGCGTCGAGGGCTCGGGCGTCGAGGCACTGGGTGGCGAGGAACCGGCCGGCGGCGATTCCGGTGCGGACGCCGAGGGCGGACCTGCCTGCAAGGGTGGGCCGATCTGCGAAGGTGAGGTCGCCGTCGAGGGCGTAGGCCCCCACGGCGGAGTCGAACTGACGATGGGCAGCGGGAGTGGTGGAGCGCTGGCTCCCGGTGTGCTCGGCGTGGTCGAGGCCGGCGGGTGGCGGCCCTGAACCTTCCGCGCTGCGGCAGCGATGGCGTCGCCGGGCGTCAGCGGCGGGATCACGGTCGTGCCGGGCGCAGCGACCAGTGACAGATACACGTTGAGGTAGTCACCCTTGATCGTGTCGAGGGTGGCGTCGGTGAACGGGTAGGTCAACAAGATCTGCAGCGCCTGCGGCAGGGCCTGCCCGGCGTTGCTGAGCTGCCGCAGCACCGGGTCCAGCAACTTCAGGTCGGCCACGAGGTCGGCCTGGCTCCGCTCGATGGTGTCGACCGCCGTGTGGGACAGGGAGTCGAGCGACTGCAGCATCGCGACGAGCTCACCGCGCTGCTGTTCCAGCACCCGCAACCCTGGGGCGAGGTCGTCCAGAATGGCGCCGATCTGTTGGTCTCGCTGGGCCAGCGCGCCCGCGAAGCGGTTGAGGGCGTCGATCGCGGCGGTGATGTCCGCTCGACTGCCGTCCAGACTGGACATGAGCGTGTCGATGTTCTTGAGCAGCGCCTTGATCTCCGGCTCGTTGCCGTCCAGCGCGTTGTTCAGCTCCACGGTGATGGTGCGCAGCTGGGCGATCCCGCCGCCGTTCAGGAGCATGGAGAGGGCACCGAGGACCTCCTCCACCTCCGGGTTGCGGTTCGTCCGGGCCAACGGGATCTCGGCGCCGTCGCTCAGCGTCCCGGCGCCGGAGCCGTCGGCGGGTGCGGCCAGCTGAATGTACTTCTCGCCCAGCAGGCTGGACTGGTGCAGGCGGGCCACGGCGTTGGCCGGCAGGCGGACGGATCCGTTGACGAGCATGGTGACCCGCGCGGTCCAGCTCCCGTCGGGCAGCTCGACCTTCGCCACCCGCCCGACCGGCACGTTGTTCACCCGTACCGCCGCGTGGGGCACCAGATCGAGGACATCGGCGAAGTCGGCGACGACCCGGTACGGGTGCGGGCCGAGATCGGCGCCGCCGGGCAGCGGCAGGTCGGAAGCGCCGGACAAGGCGCCCGGGCCGCAGCCGAAGAGCAGCATCACCACGGCGGGCAGGACGAGCAAGCGGGGCCAACGATTCATCAGCGGCCTCCCGGAGTGCCTTGGACGGTGCCCACCGGGGGTAGGGGCAGGGCGGGCGCCGTCGTGGACGGCACCGCTACGGGTGGCTGGTCCGGACCGAGCTCTCGCAGGTTTCCCCTTCCCTCGAAGGACCCGGTGGCCGGGTTGTAGGCGCCGAGCACGTTGGTGAGCGCCAGCGGCGCCACGTCCAGTGCCTCTTCGAGCGAGGTGCGCTGCCGGAGCAGGGTGTCGGTGATCGAGGCCAGCTTGTCGACATTCGATGTGATCCGGCTGCGGTTGTCCCGGATGAAGTCGCGCACCTGGAGCAGGGCGGTCGCGAGTTCGCGGAGCGCAGCGGCGAGTTCCTGCCGGTCGTCGGCGAGGAAGCCGGCCACGTCGCGCAGCTGGGTCTCCGCCTTGCGTACCTGGCCGTCGTTGTCCCTGAGCATGGCCGTGAAGCGCTCGAGGTTGGCGATGGTGTCGAACAGGTCTCCCTGAGAACCCGAAAGCGTACGGGTTGCCTTGCCGAGGTCGGCGATGCTGCTTCCCAGTGCTCTACCGTTGCCGTCCAGGTTGGCGGCGCCTGTCTCCAGGAGCTCGGACAGGGCGCCGGCGCGGTTCGCGCCGTTCGGTCCCAGCGCCGTGGCCAGTCGGTTGAGGCTCTCGTAGAGCTGGTCGAGCTCGACCGGCGTGGCGGTGCGCTCGACCGGTATCTCGTCGCCGTCGGCCATCTTCGCCCCGCCGGTGTAGGCCGGGCTGAGCTGGACGTACCGGTCGCTGACGATGCTGGGCGCGACAACCGCGGCCAGCGCGCCGGCCGGCACCTCGACATCGCGGTCGATCGTGATCCCCACCCGTACCCGCATGCCCTGCGGACTGACCGAGGTGATGGCACCGACCGGTACGCCGAGCACCCGCACGTCCGAGCCGGCGTACACGCCGACCGCCTCGCCGAAGTACGCGACGATGTGCTTGGTGCCGAAGTCGCGCATCACGAGCCAGGCCAGCGAGCCGGTGAAGGCGACCAGCACCGCGAGACCAGCGGCGAGGATACGACCCGCCCGGTACGACGTCGGACTCATCGCGTGCTCCCTGTCCTCGGCGGCACACATCCGCTCGACGGCGCGGTGCCGGCCGGCAGGTACGAGTCGGGCACGAGGCCGCACAGGTACGCGTCGAACCAGCGACCGTTGCCGATGGCGTTGCCCACCATCCGGTAGTACGGGCCGGCCAGGGCGAGTGCCCGGGTGAGGTTGTCCTGGTTGCGCTGCAACACGTC
Source organism: Actinoplanes auranticolor (assembly GCF_018332655.1). Taxonomy (GTDB): domain Bacteria; phylum Actinomycetota; class Actinomycetes; order Mycobacteriales; family Micromonosporaceae; genus Actinoplanes; species Actinoplanes auranticolor. Next base: position 26,888 of record NZ_BOQL01000038.1, read on the forward strand.
GGTGACCCGGTCCAGAGCCGCCAGCGTCGGGCCCAGGGTCGCGGTGTTGTCGGCGACCAGCCCGGAGATCTGCACGGCCAGTTGCTGAGTGCCGGTCAGCAGCGCGCCGATCGCGTCGCGCCGCCGCTGGACCTCGGCCAGCAGCAGGTTGCCGTCGGCCAGCAGCGCCTGGAACTGTGCGTTGTCGTCGGCCAGCCGCCCCGTGATCTGCTTGGTCGCCGTCAGCAGCTGGGCCAGTTGCGTGTCGCGGGAGGAGATGGTGCGCGAGAGGTCGGACAGTCCCCGCAGCGCCCCCTTCACCGAGTCGGGCGTGTTGCGGAAGGTCTGCGCCATCGTGTCGAAGCTGCGGGCCAGCGCGTCCGTGTCGATCTGGCTGACGGTGTCCGACAGCTGCCCGAACGCCTCGGTGACGTCGAACGGCGAGGTCGTCCGGCTGACCGGGATGGTGGTCCGCGGGTTCTGCGATGCCCCGCCGAGCGGGTCGAGAGCGAGCACCTTGTCGCCGAGCAGGGTCTTGATCCGGATGGCCACGGTGCTGGTGTCGCCGACCCAGGTGTCCTTGACCCGGAAGCCGACCCGCACCACGCCGCCGTGCAGCGCCACGCGGGTAACGGTGCCCACCTTCACTCCGGCGACCCGCACTTCGTTGCCTGTGCGCAGTCCGGCCGCCTCGGTGAAGTCGGCGGTGTACGTGGTGCCGCCTCCGATGATCGGGAGGTTGTCGGCGTTGAACGCGAGCACCGCGAGCGCGGCGGCCAGGGCCAGGCCGAGTACGCCGGCGAGGACGGGATGGCGGCTGGGGCGGCTCATCGGCACCTCGCCTCGGTCACCGGGAGCCCGGTCGGCGGTGGACTACCGTCCGACGTGGAGACCCCGCTGACCGTCGCTGAGCAGAGATAGAAGTTGAGCCACGAGCCGTACGAGGCGGTCCGGCCGATGTTCTCCATCTTCACCGGCAGGCGCTGAAGGAACGTGTCCAGCTCGGAGCCCTCCGACAGGGTGGCCGAGACCTTGCCGAGCGACACGATGTCCTGACGCAGCGGCTCCCGTCCGCTTCGGAGCAGGCCGGCCGTGGTGGTGGTGAGATCGCCGATCGCGTCGATCGCCTGGCCGATGGGTTTCCGGTCCTGGGCCAGCCCGGAGACCAGCTCCTGGAGGGTGCTGATCAGTGTGGAGAGCTTGTCGCCGCGCGCGTTGACGGTCTTCAGGACCGCGTTGAGGTTGTCGATGACCTGGCCGATCACCTCGTCCTTGGCGGCCAGGGTGGAGGTCAGTGACGCCGTGTGGGCCAGCAGACTGTCGACGGTGGTGTCTTCTCCCTGCAGGACCTGGACGACCTCGTTGGCCAGCTGGTTGACGTCCTCGGGGGCCAGCGCCTGGAACAGCGGTCGGAAGCCGTTGAACAGCGCGGTGAGGTCCAGCGCCGGCGTGGTGCGCCCGAGCGGGATGGTCTGGTCGGGCGCCAGGATCTCACCGACGGGGCCCACGCCCTGGGCCAGCGTGATGTAGCGCTGCCCGACCAGGTTGCGGTATTTGATGGTGGCGGTCACCGAGGCCGGCAGGGTACGCGTGGCGTCGACGGTGAACCGCACCTCGGCCACCCGGCGGTCGACCACCCGGATGCCGGTCACCTGGCCGACCCGTACCCCGGCGATGCGGATGTCATCGCCGTCGGACAGGCCGGTCGCATCGGTGAACTGGGCGCGGTAGGTCCGGGTCTCGCCGACGCTGGTGTTGGCGATGCTCAGACCCAGAATGGCCGTGGTGATCACGGTGACGACGGCGAACACGGTGCCCTTGATGGCCGGGCCGGCGATGCTCTTCGTCATGGTGTCAGCGTCACCTCCTTGCCGCGGAAGACCGGGCCGACCAGCAGGCTGCTCCAGGGTGGCAGCGACCGCGGTGCGACGCCGAGCGAGGCGGCCATCAGTTCGTTGAGGTACGCGCTCTCTTGCGGGGCGTTGGCCAGGCTGTCCGGGCGGGACATGGTCGGCGTGTACGGCGTGGGATAGCAGGCGGGCCCGCTCTTGTCCTGGTACGCGGGTTCGTCCTTCCCGGGCAGGTACGCCCCACGCGACGGGGTGACGTGCAGCCTCACGTGCAGCCCCGGCTCCGACGTACCCTTCCCGAGGGCCTTGTCCATGTCAGACGCCGTGTCGGAGAGCTGTTGCAGGACACACGGAAACTCCGGCGCGTACTTGGCCAGCACGGCCAACGTCGGCCGGCTGTTGGCGGACAGCCGGATGACGGTGTCCCGGTTGTCCGCCAGGAACGAGTTCAGGTCACCTCCGGCCGAGGTCACCGAGGCGAACAGCGTGCGGAGATTGTTCTGCTGCTCGACCAGGGTCCGGCTGGTGACGCTCAGGTGGGTCAGCGCATCAGTCAGGTCGGGTGCCGCGTCCGCGTAGCTGTTCACCACCTCCACCAGCCGGCTGATGTTCTCGTTCAGCCGTGGCAGCGAAGGTTCCAGCTCCGTCAGGTAGGCGTTGAGGTCACGCAGCGTCGTACCGAGCTGGGCGCCACGGCCGTCCAGCGCCTGGGCGATGGCGGTGAGCGTCACGGACAACTTGTGCGGCTGCACCGCCTGCAACAGGGGCAGCAGGTCCGCGAGGACCCGCTCCAGCTCGATCGCGTTGGCCGAGCGGTCCTGCGGGATGACCGCGTGCTCGGCCAGCCGGGCCGGGCCGGGCCGGCTGGGCAGGACCAGGGCGACGTACCGCTCGCCGAACAGTGTGGTCGGCAGCAGCTGGGCCGAGACGTCGGCCGGCAGCAGCGGGAACTGGTCGGGCCGCAGCGCCAGCTCCAGCCGGGCGCCGTCGCCGGTCGACGTGATCCGGCGGACCTCGCCCACCACGACGCCGCGCGCCTTCACCTCGGCACGGGGGTGCATGTTGTTGCCGGCGCTGGTGGTCTCCACGAAGACCATGGCCGCTGGGGTGAACCGCCCCTGATAGCGGGCGACGACAAGCCACACCAGCAGCACGACGACCGCGAGGAACGCGAACCCGGCCAGGCGGCGGCTCAGCTTGATCATCAGCCGGTCACCTTCACCGTCGTGGTGGCTCCCCAGATCGCCAGGCTGAGGAAGAAGTCGGTCAGGCTGATCAGCACGATGGCATTGCGGACGGCGCGACCCACGGCGACTCCCACGCCGGCCGGGCCACCGCTCGCCCGGTAGCCGTAGTAGCAGTGGGTCAGGATCACCAGCACGCTGAAGACGAGCACCTTGCCGATCGACCACAGGACGTCCTGCGGCGGGAGGAACAGCGCGAAGTAGTGGTCGTAGGTGCCGGCGGACTGCCCGTTGAACAGGATGGTCGTCCACCGGGAGGCGGCATACGAGCTGATCAGCCCCATGCCGTACAGCGGGATGATGGCGATGAATCCGGCCAGCATCCGGGTGGTGACCAGGTAGGGCAGGCTGGGGACACCCATCACCTCCAGCGCGTCCACCTCTTCGGAGATGCGCATCGCCCCGAGCTGGGCGGTGAAGCCGGCGCCGACCGTGGCGGACAGGGCCAGACCGGCCACCAGGGGCGCGATCTCCCGGGTGTTGAAATACGCCGAGATGAAGCCGGTGAAGGCAGAGGTGCCGATCTGATCCATCGCGGCGTACCCCTGAAGTCCGACGACGGTGCCCGTGAACATGGTCATCGCGACCATCACGCCGACCGTGCCACCGATCACGCCCAGACCGCCGCTGCCGAAGGCGACCTCGGCCAGTAGACGCAGGATTTCCTTCGAATACCGGAACAGCGCGCGAGGCACCCACAGCGCGACCCGTACGTAGAAGACGAGTGAGTCACCGAGCGTGTCCACAGGGGACATAGCGCGGTCCACCAACGACGGTCCCCGCGCGCCCGATGCGTGTGTCACCTCATGCGCCCTTCGGCGGTACGACGCGCAGGTAGATGGCCGTGATCACCAGGTTGACGAAGAACAGCAGGAGGAAGGCCAGTACGACGGACTGGTTCACCGCGTCACCCACCCCCTTGGGGCCACCCTTGGCGGAGATTCCCCGGTTGGCCGCGACCACCCCGGCGATGAAGCCGAAGATGAGCGCCTTGATCTCGCTGACCCACAGGTCGGGCAGGTGCGCCAGGGCGGAGAAGCTGGCCAGGTACGCCCCCGGCGTGCCGTTCTGCATGATGACGTTGAAGAAGTACCCGCCGACGACACCGACGGTGGAGACCAGCCCGTTGAGCAGCACGGCGACGCCCATGGCGGCGTGCACCCGGGGCACGACCAGGCGCTGGACCGGCGAGATGCCCATCACCTCCATCGCATCCATCTCCTCCCGGATGGTGCGAGCGCCCAGGTCGGCGCAGATGGCCGAGCCACCGGCGCCGGCCACGAGCAGCGCGGTGACCAGTGGACTGGCCTGCTGAACGATGGCCAGCACACTGGCCGCCCCGGTGAACGACTCGGCACCCAGCTGCCGGGTCAGCGAACCGACCTGCAGGGCGATGACCGCGCCGAACGGGATCGAGACCAGCGCCGCCGGGAGGATCGTCACGCTGGCGATGAACCAGAACTGCTCGACGGTCTCGCGGACCTGTGGCCGGGTGGTGAACGACATGCGGGCGACCTGAGCCGCCAGCGTGAACACCCGGCCGGTTTCAGCCAGTGCGTTCATGGGACACCTCATGGCGGCCGGCCAGGATGCCTTGCTGGGCCGCGGGTGGTAGCTGGTGCAGGATCCGCATCACCCGCTCCTGCCGACGCGCGGCCGCCTGCCGGTACGGCTGGCCCGGAGTGGGCGTCAGCTGCGGTACGACGCCGCGGACATCGTCCAGGTCGGGTTCAGTCATCGCCTCCGCGGCGGTGGCCGCCGCGTCCTTCTCCTCGGACATACCGATGGGACCGCTGCGCCGGCCGTTGAGAAACTGAGCGACCACCGGTTCGTCGCTGGTGAGCAGCACCTCGCGAGGGCCGAAGGTGACCAGTTGCCGGCGGTACAGCATGCCGATGTTGTCCGGCACGGTCCGAGCCATCTGAATGTTGTGGGTGACGATCAGGATGGTCGCGTCGATCTGCGCGTTGAGGTCGATCAGCAGCTGTGACAGGTACGCGGTGCGCACCGGATCCAGTCCGGAGTCGGGTTCGTCGCACAGGATGAACTCGGGATCGAGGACCAGCGCGCGGGCCAGGCCGGCGCGCTTGCGCATACCCCCGGAGATCTCGCCGGGCAGCTTGGACTCGGCTCCACTCAGGCCGACCATCGCCATCTTCTCCTCGACGATGGACCGGATCTGCCGTTCGTTGCGGCGGGTGTGTTCGCGCAGTGGGAAGGCGATGTTGTCGTACAGGTTCATCGAGCCGAACAGCGCGCCGTCCTGGAACATCACCCCCATCAGCCGCCGGGTGCGGTAGAGCTGGCGCTCCCGGCAGGAGACGATGTCCACGCCGTTGATCACGACCCGGCCGCGCTCGGGCCGGACCAGGCCGACGAGGGTTTTGAGGAAGACCGTCTTTCCGGTGCCGGAAGGACCGAGCATGACCGAGATCTCGCCGGCAGGCAGGGTCAATGAGACGTCTCGCCACACCGTGTGCCGACCGAAGGACTTCGTCAGACCGTCGGCCTCCACTTCGATGCCCATTGCAGTCTCCGGCCTATCGGGGAGGAAGGTTACTCGGCAGTACGTTCTTGCCGGCACGTTACTTCCGGCAACATCACGGCACAAGACGACACCCGCCGGACGGCTTTTGCCCGGCCAAACTTGTCACAGATAGACAAGAGCCAATGGCAAGATTGTCAATCGACGATAAAGGCGTCATCGTTGCGGTGCCGGTATCTCGGGCGGACATCCGTTGGCGCCGGCGGTCTCCGGGGAGCAGAGGTTCCCCTGGATCATCTTGACGTAGTTGTTCGGCCCCGACAGCGGCGCGGTGAACAACGGGTTCAGATCCTCCCCGTCGGCGCCCCGGCAGCCGGTGAACGCGAGGATGGTGGTCGTACCGGTAAGCGGTCCGCCGCGGGCGACGGTGTAGCCGGTCGGCGGGATGGTGCTGTTGTCACCCGATCCGACGAGGGTGAAGTTGTCGGTCTCCGGCTCGGTCGTGTGGCAGTCCGCGCCCGCGGCGAGCGGCACGCCGTTCACCTTGACGTCGGTGAGCCGGATAGAGATCCGGCCGGACAGCGTGGTCGAGACGAGGGTGTGCTGGCCGTTCGCCTGCGTGGTCTCCGCCGAGCCGGTGATCGGAGCGAGCAGGCTGAGGTGCATGGTGGCGCTGACCGGCACGAAACCGAACGTCAGGAACGTCGCGGTGGCCGGTGGGAACTCCCCCTCGGACAGGCCCGGGGTGATGCCGTTCGGCTCCAGCATGAACTGGTAGTCGGTGACGGTGTGCCGGACGCCGCCGCGGATGACGCACAGGCCGATCGGGATGGTGGACGGCACGCAGAAGCTCCGGTTCGCGGTGATGACCACGCTGGCCAGGGCGGGGTCGGGTGAGCCGAGCAGAGCGGCGCCGTCCAGCTTGGTGACGTTGGAGTAGCCGACCACGTACGCGCAGCCCAGCTGCTGGATCTGGCCCGGCACCTGGAACGCGCTGCAGGCGGGCGGGGTGGGTGGCGCGGCCCGGGCCGCCGTGAGCGGACCGGCCGGAGCGGCGCGACCGGCCCGGTGATTGCTGGCCGGCGCGGCGGAGGTCAGCGTGCCCGCCGCCGCGAGCAGCACCGCGACTATGGCCGCGCGGGTCAGCCAGCGGATGCGTTTACCCGGCACGGAATTCCCCCGTTCGGTGGGGCCGCGCCCTGGTCGCCGGGGCGACCGGGACGCGGCGGTGGTTCCGATCCCGACTACGGCGAGGTGATCTGCAGGGCAGAGTCGAGCACGTACGGCGTGTCGTTGCCGAACGGGTTCTCAGCGTCAGCGGTGGCGTAGTAGGCGCCGATGTCACCGTTGTTCACCTCACCGAGGCAGCCACTGACGTTGCTGATCGTCAACGGCCCGTGCGGCAACGTGACGTCGCCGGTGGTGGAGGTGCCGTACTCCGGCGCGATGTCCGGGGTGACGTTCAGCGACTGGGTGGCGTTGTCGTAGTACACCGGCGCGTCACCCGAGACGGTGAACGAGCAGGCCGGCATCGACACGTTGACGTTCTTGATGTGGATGTAGCCGTCACCGTTCGCCGGGGTGACGCCGTCGGACTTCACGCCCGGGTAGTTCTGGATGACGATCTCGTACGGCGTGTCCGTCGCGATCGAGGTCACCGAGCCGAGCAGGCTGGTGCAGCCGCCGGCGGTGTTGAACAGCAGACTCCCGACGCCGGTGGCGAAGGTGGCCGGCAGCGCGACGCCCGACTGGCTGGGCAGCGCGCCGGTGGCCTGCGAGCCGTAGTTCTGGCCGCCACCGCTGGTACAGGTCAGCGAGATGCCGGTGTTGAGATCCAGGAACGAGCTGTGCGAGGTGACGGCGCTGTACGAGCCGCCCGCCGCCGGGTTGGTGACGGTGATGGTGGCCGCGGTGTCGGCGGCGTGGACCGCGCCGGCGCCGATCAGGACCGCCGCGCTGGTCGCAGCGGCACTCGAGAACAGGATGCGGGCCACGCGGGTGCGCATTCTCATCTTTACCTCCTCAGTGGGGGATGCACTGCCGGCTCAGCCGAGGACGGCCGGGCCGAGGGTCAGGGTGAGCGTGTTACCCGGCCCCGGGATGGTCAGGTTGATCAGCCCGGTGTTGAGCAGGCAGTGCTCGAACGGCGGGATGGTGTACGTCCCGGACACGACGCCACCCCGCAGCACGCTGAACCCGGACTGCGAGGCCAAGGGGATCTCGGCCGGCCGGACGGTCCGGCAGCGGCTGCCGACCGGAGCGGGCAGGCCGGCGATGGTGAGGCGAGTCACCCGCAGGGTGATGTGCGACGTGCTCTGCATCGCGCCGGTGTCGAGGTTCAGCGACCCGGTGGTCGGCTCCGCCTCGGTGAGCTCGACCGTCGCGCTCACCGGGATGATGCCGAGTTCCTTGAAGTTCCCGGTGGCCGGGGGCAGGGAGACGCCGGCGGTGAGTGCGCCGCTGTCCAGGTCGACGGTCGCGTGCAGGCTGCCCGGACCCAGCGGCAGGTCGGAGTCGTTGGAGTTGATGTGGCTGACGCCGTTGATCGGATAGGTGGCGTTGATGTCGGCTGCGGCGGCGGCTGGTGAGGCGCTGACGCCGACTGCCGACGCGGCCATCGCCGCGACGAGGAGAACACTTGCTTTCCGTACGCGCATTGGCACTCTCCTGGGGAAATGCCCGCGACCGAATGGTCGCCGGCCTCGCTGTAGCCCGCTCCGCCGGCCCCTTCCCGAGTCCGCCCGGCGCCGTCGGCAGGACCTGGGATATCGGGCCGTCAGTAGCTCGGAGTCGGCCTCGGCGGTATGTTACTGACGGGTTACAAAGGGCCACAAGCAGAGACGCCGATGAATTGCTCGAGTGCCCGGCGGGCCGCCGTTTCTTATCACTTCCAGCACGAAGTGCCGACGCGGATTGTCACGGCACGCGCAATTCAGCCCCGGGACGGGGTCCGGAGCGGCCTGTCGGATTTGCTAGCTATGACCGGTATAGAGGGCAACTTGCGCCAAGTCGACCGACATGGACTATGTTCGATGCCACGTCGAACCGGCCGCCTGGTGTCGGAAAGGGGCAGACGTCGATGACCCGTCCACTGCAGGCCGACAGCCACGCCACGAGGAGCAGCCGGGCGAAGCCGCCGGAGGTGTTCCCCCGCCACCTGGCCGTCATCATGCGGGCCGAACTGCCGAGCCTGGCCACCGAGATCATCACCGAGATCCGCGAGACCATTCCCGAGTACGCCCGCCCCATGGACGGCCCGTACGGCCAGGCCATGCGGCTGGGCGTCGAGCACGCGCTCGAGTCCTTCATCGACCAGATCGCGGACCCGTCCGCGTCCCACGAAGGCTGGGACGGGGTGTTCCGGCGGCTCGGCCGGTACGAGGCGAACGAGGACCGCAGCCTGGACAGCCTTCAGGCGGCATACCGGGTCGGCGCCCGGCTGGCCTGGCAACGGGCCGTGAAGGTGGGCCGACGGGAAGGCCTGCTGTCGTCGATCATGTTCCAGCTCGCCGACACGCTGCTCGGCTACATCGACCAGTTGGCCACGCTGTCCGTCGAGGGGTACATGGAGGCGAAGGCACGCAACGCCGACGCGCTGAACCAATGGCGCCGTCGGCTGCTTCGGCTGATCCTGGAGTCCCCGCCCGCCCCCGAGAGCGCGGTGAAGGACCTGGCCAACCTGGCCGGCTGGACGGTGCCCGACGAAGTCACCATGATCGCGGTGTGCCTCCGCAACCGGGATGCGACGCCGCCCACGGACGACGTGTTGTCCGACCTGGACTGCGTCGAGCCATACCTGCTCGTGCCCGGTCGGCCTTCGGCGGACCGCCGGACCCGCCTGGTCGCGGAGTTCCCCGGCAGTCGCTTGGCCATCGGTCCCACGGTGCGGCTGAGCGCGGCAGCGGACTCTCTGCGCTGGGCCCGGCAGGCGCTTGCGCTGGCCGAGTCCGGCGCGATCGATACCGGGCCGGTGATTCTGTGCGAGGAACATCTCTGCGAGATGCTGCTGTTCTCCGACTGGGCGCTCGTCGAGCAGCTCGCCGACCGCGAGTTCGCTGCGGTACGGGAGATGACCCCCCACCGCCGGGACCGGTTGGTCGAGACGCTCGAGGCCTGGCTGGACGCGCGCGGCTCGGCATCCAAGATCGCCGAGCGACTGCGCGTGCATCCGCAGACCGTCCGCTACCGCATGCGTCAGCTTGAGCAGAGTCTCGGCGAGCAGCTCGACGATCCCGACTCCCGCTTCGCCATGGAACTGGTGCTGCGGGCCCGCCGGCTGCACGAGCGGGCCAACGGGGTTGTCAAATGACCGTTACCCGCGAGACGCGTCCCCGCCACCTGCTGGTGGTGCTGGCTCTCGTCCTCGCTCTGGTCGCCGCCGGCGCCGCCGGGTGGACGGGCTGGTCGTGGTGGTCGGCGGCGCACGACGACTCGCTGCGGTATTCGCAGACCCGCGACGAGGTGCTGCGCGCCGCCGAGCAGGCGATCCAGAATCTCAACACGCTGGATTACCGCACGGCTGGGAGCGGCATCAATCTCTGGATCGACTCCACCACCGGCACCCTGCGCGATCAGCTCAACCAGGGCCGCCAGAACTTCCTCACGCAGATCCAGAAGGCGAAGACCATCACCACGGCGAAGATCCTCGACGGCGCGGTGACCGAGCTGGACGAGCGTGCCGGCAAGGCGAGCGTCATCGTGGCCATCGAGTTGACGGTGACCCCGGCGACCGGCAAGCCGACCACCAAGCGGGAACGGCTGGCGGGCCAGCTCACGCGGACCGGGTCGACCTGGAAGCTCAGCTCCATCGGACAAGTACCGGTTTCCGCGGCCTGAGCCCGCGTACGGAAGGAACCAGCACGCATGCCGACACCCACCCGCCCACCTCGGCGGACCGTTTCCCGGCGGATGGTGCGACGCCGGCCGCTCACCGATCCCACCCCGCCACCGGAACCCCCACCCGCGCAACCGGAGTCCTCGGCGACGCAACCGGAGCCCCCGGCTGCACAATCTGCCCTTCGGCGGCCCAGGACACAGGTCTTGGTGCTCGGCGCGTGCGCTGTGGTCCTGAGTGGACTGGCCGCGTGGTTCGCCCAGCAGGCACACCAGGTGCGCGCCGCGGCGGGCACCAACATCGCGCTGACCGACAACGCCGCCACCAGCGAGGCGAACGGTCAGGTCGTCACCGCGGTCAACACGCTCTTCTCGTACAACTACAACGACCTCGACAAGACCCAGCAGGCGGCCCGGAGCCTGCTGACCGGTAAGGCTGTCTGCCAGTACGACCAGCTGTTCGCGGTGGTCCGGCAACATGCGCCCCAGCAGCGGCTGGTCGTCACGGTCACGGTCACCAACAGCGGGGTGCAGATGTTGACCGGCAACCGGGCGCGAGTGCTCGTCTTCGCCACCCAGAGCGACACCAGCACCGCCACGAAACAGACCTCCACCGCGGGCGCGATGTTCGCCGTCAACGCGGTGCGCCAGGACGGATCCTGGAAGGTGGAGAACATCGACACCTTCAACGGGGAGGCGCGGACCTCCAGCTGCGGCTGACCCCGCTGGGCGAGGTCAGCGTTCCAGGATGGCGACCAGGCCCTGGCCGCCGGCGGCGCAGATCGAGATCAGGCCACGGCCGGAGCCCTTCTCGGCGAGCAGCTTGGCCAGGTTCGCCACGATCCGGCCGCCGGTCGCGGCGAACGGGTGGCCGGCCGCCAGCGATGAGCCGTTGACGTTGAGCCGGTCCCGGTCGATCGAGCCGAGCGGAGCGTCCAGGCCCAGCCGTTCTTTGCTGAACTCGGGCGACTCCCAGGCGGCCAGCGTGGCCAGCACCTGCGAGGCGAACGCCTCGTGGATCTCGTAGAAGTCGAAGTCCTGCAGGGTCAGGCCATGACGGGCGAGCATCCTGGGTACGGCGTACGTGGGTGCCATCAGCAGTCCCTCGTCGCCGTGCACGAAGTCGACGGCGGCGGTCTCGCAGTCGGTGAAGTAGGCCAGCACCGGCAGCGAGTGCGCCTGCGCCCATTCCTCGCAGGCCAGCAGCACGGTGGACGCACCGTCGGTCAGGGGCGACGAATTGCCCGCGGTCATGGTGGCCCCGCGGGCGCCGAAGACCGGCTTGAGCGCGGCGAGCCGGTCCAGGTCGGTGTCCGGGCGCAGGTTCTGATCCCGGGTCAGCCCCAGGTACGGCGTGACCAGGTCGTCGAAGAAGCCCCGGTCGTACGCGGCGGCGAGGCGCTGGTGCGAGGCGAGGGTCAGGGCGTCCTGCGACTCGCGGTCGACGTTCCAGCGCAACGCGGTGAGGGCGGCGTGCTCGCCCATCGACAGCCCGGTGCGCGGCTCGGCGTTGCGCGGAATCTCCGGGCGGAAGGCCTGGTGGGGACGGAGCTTGGCGGCGGCTCGGAGCCGGGCGCCGAGGCTGCGGGCCCGGTTGAGCTCCAGCAGCGCCCGCCGCATGTCCTCGTTGAGCTGCAGCGGCGCGTCCGAGGTGGTGTCCACCCCGCCGGCGATACCGACCTCCAGCTGACCCAACGCGATCTTGTTGGCGACCAGGATGACGGCTTCCAGCCCGGTGCCGCAGGCCTGCTGGATGTCGTACGCCGGGGTGTGCGGGTCGAGCTGGGAGCCGAGGACGACCTCGCGGGTGAGGTTGAAGTCGCGGGAGTGCTTGAGCACCGCGCCGGCGACCACCTCGCCGACCCGCTGCCCGGCCAGCCCGAACCGGGCGACCAGCCCGTCCAGGGCGGCGGTCAGCATGTCCTGGTTGGTGGCGTGGGCGTAGCGGCTGCCGGACCGGGCGAACGGGATCCGGTTCCCACCCAGGACGGCGACGCGGCGCGTGTTCTGCACGGCACTCCTCCGGGAGCTTGTCAGTAATCTACTGGCGAGTAGGTTACTCGCATGGGTGACACATACGCGAGCTTCACGAACACCGGCCTGGGCCGAACCGTGGTGCGGCGGCTGGGGCTTCCCGATCCGCCCCGGTTGCGCCGCCACGACCCGGGTGCTCCCCTCGCGCCTGGACCGGTGCTGCTGGGTGCGGCGCCCGGCGGGCGGCTGGGCTGCCCGGTCCGCGACCTGCTCGACCGGGCCGGCACCGACGTGCGCGGCGCCATTGCGGGCGGCACCCGCCACGGCGCGCTGATCTTCGACGCTACCGGGATCCTCGACTCGGCCGGGCTACGGGCGCTCTACGACTTCTTCCACCCGGCGGCCCGCTCGGTGCTCGGCTCCGGCCGGGTGGTGGTGCTGGGCACCGCGCCCGAGCTGTGCGGCCCGGCACGGGAGGCGACCGCGCAGCGTGCGCTGGAAGGGCTGGTCCGCAGCATCGGCAAGGAGTTCGGTCGCGGTGTCACCGCGCAGCTCGTCTACGTGGCACCGGGCGGCGAGGAGGCCATCGAGTCGACACTGCGCTTCCTGCTCAGCGGGCGTTCGGCGTACGTCTCGGGTCAGGTGATCCGGGTCGGCGCCGGCCCGGCGACCGCGCCGGCCGACTGGGACCGGCCGCTGGCCGGCAAGGCCGCCCTGGTCACGGGAGCGGCCCGGGGCATCGGAGCGGCCACCGCGCGGGTGCTGGCCCGCGACGGCGCCGAGGTGATCGCGCTGGACGTGCCGGCCGCCGGCGACGCTCTGGCCGACGTGGCCAACGAGGTACGCGGCCGGGCCCTGCAACTGGACCTGACCGCGCCGGACTCCGGGGAGCGACTGGCCGCCCACCTGACCGGCGGGGTCGACGTCGTGGTGCACAACGCCGGGATCACCCGCGACAAGACGATTGCCCGGATGGACGCCGCCCGGTGGGACTCGGTGCTCGACGTGAACCTGGCCGGCCCGGAGCGGATCAACGACGTCCTGGTGGAGCGCGGGCTGATCGGTGACGGTGGCCGGATCGTCGGCGTGGCCTCGATCGCCGGGATCGCCGGCAACCGGGGCCAGACCAACTACGCCACCGCCAAGGCGGGCCTGATCGGCCTGGTGCAGTCGTGCGCCCCGGACCTGGCCGGTCGGGGGATCACCATCAACGCGGTCGCGCCCGGCTTCATCGAGACCGCGATGACCGCCCGGATGCCGGTGCTGCTGCGCGAGGCCGGCCGGCGGATGAACAGCATGGCGCAGGGCGGCCTGCCGATCGACGTGGCGGAGACCATCGCCTGGCTTGCCTCGCCCGGCTCCGGCACGGTCACCGGCACCGTGGTCAGAGTCTGCGGCCAGAGCCTGGTGGGAGCTTGAGATGGTGGTTGATCTGACCGGGCGGCCCGGACCCTCGTACGCCCGGATCGCTCTTGGCCTGCTCCCCCGCCGCCGCGGCACCGCGCTGCCCGACCGTATGGTGATCCGCCGCGAGGCGGTCATCGACCCCGAGCATCTCGTTCGCTACGACCGGGTCTGCGGCTTCCGACTCGCCGACGCGCTGCCGGCCACCTATCCGCACGTGCTGGCCGGGCCGCTCGCGATGCGGCTGATGTCCGCTCCGGACTTCCCGTTCCCGCTCGCCGGCCTGGTGCACGTCGCGAACCGGATCACGGTGCGCCGGCCGATCGACGCCGGGAGCCGGCTCGACCTGTCCGTGCGGGCGGCCGACCTCCGCCCGCACGGCCGGGGACAGCAGTTCGACGTCATCAGCTCGGCGACTGTCGACGGGCAGGAGGTGTGGCGCGGCGTCTCCACGTACCTCCGCAAAGATCGACCGGGCGAGGGCGGCGGCAGCCGGGGCGACCGACCACCCGGGCCGGCCGCCACCGCGCGCTGGCGGGTCCCGGTCCGGGCGGGTCGCGACTACGCCGCCGTCTCCGGCGACCACAACCCGATCCACACCTCGCGGCTGGGCGCGCGCCTGTTCGGCTTCCCCCGCCCGATCGCGCACGGGATGTGGACCAAGGCACGATGTCTCGCCGCCCTCGACGGGCGGCTGCCGCCGGCCTACAGCGTGGATGTCGCCTTCAAGTTGCCCGTCCTGCTGCCGGCGGCGGTCGACTTCGCCGCGGCGCGAACCGCCGGCGGCGGCTGGGACTTCGCCCTGCGTGCGGCGGACTCCGGCCGCCCCCACCTGACCGGCTCGGTCGCCGGGGTCACGCCGCGTCCCGGGACGTGACCGGCGGCTCGGAACCGCCCGGGGCCCAGACATCGCCGCGGAGCAGCTGCGCGGCGCCCAGCCAGGCGACGTTCATCAGCCGGCCGGCGGTCTTGTCCGGGTCGGCGTCCGGGTGATCGGCCAGCCAGTCAGCGAGCGATTCCCCGGCACCGACCAGGGCGTACGCGCTGACCTCGAGATCAATGCCGTGGATCTGGCGCCCCTCGGCCCGCACGGCCCGGTCCAGCATGTCAGCGATCACGTCGACGATGCGCCGGCGCATGGCGGCCAGTTCGGCGGCGAACGGCTCCTGCCCGCGGGCCTGCCGGTAGAGCACGGCCCAGCCGTCGCGGTGTGCGCCGACGAACGCGAAGAACGCCCGCAGGCCCGACCACAGCTGGTCGCTCAGGCCGAGGGTGGGGTCGACCACGTCGGCGATCGCCTCCATCAGCCGGGTGGCCTCCCGGCGCAGGCAGGCGATGAACAGTTCTTCCTTGGTGCCCAGGTAGGCGTAGACCATGGGCTTGGAGACGCCGGCGACCTCAGCGATCTCGTCCATCGACGCGGTGTGGAAGCCGTGGTGGGAGAAGACCCGCACCGCGGCGTCGAGCACCTGCTGCTCACGGATCTCACGGGGTAGTCGCTTGAAGGTGCGAGTGGTCGACACCCTTGTCAGACTACGCATCCCCGCCGTAACTTAACGCGCCAGTAGGTTTCTCCGAGGAAAGGCTGATCTGCCGTGGAGTTCTGGCTCGATCTGAACGAGGAGCAGCGTGATCTGCGCGAGTGGGTGCACGGCTTCGCCGAAGGCGTCGTCCGCCCGGCCGCCTCCGAGTGGGACGAACGCGAGGAGACCCCGTGGCCGGTAATCCAGGAGGCGGCCAAGATCGGTCTCTACGGCTTCGAGTTTCTGATCAACATGTGGTCCGATCCGACCGGGCTGTCGCTGCCGCTGGCCAACGAGGAGCTGTTCTGGGGTGACGGCGGGATCGGCATGGCGATTTCCGGCACCTCGCTGGCGGTCGCGGCGATCTACGGCTCCGGCACTCCCGAACAGCTCGTCGAGTGGGTCCCGCAGTGCTTCGGCGACGCCGCCGACCCGAAGGTCGGCGCGTTCTGCACCACCGAGCCCGAGGCCGGCTCGGACGTCGCCGCGATACGCACCCGGGCCGTCTACGACCAGGCCAAGGACGAGTGGGTCCTCAACGGGCAGAAGGCGTACGCCACCAACGGCGGCATCGCCGACATCCACGTGGTCACCGCCTCGATCGACCCGGAGCTCGGCTCGCGCGGCCAGGCCGCGTTCATCGTCCCGCCCGGCACGCCCGGCTTGGTCGGGACGAAGAAACTCAAGAAGCTCGGTCTGCGGGCCTCGCACACCGCGGACGTCTTTCTGGACGACGTCCGGGTGCCCGGCAGCTGCCTGCTCGGCGGCAAGGAGGCCCTCGACGAGCGCCTGGCCCGCGCCCGCTCGGGACAGCGGGCCAGCCGGCAGGCCGCCATGCGCACGTTCGAGCTGTCCCGCCCAGCGGTCGGCGCCCAGGCGATCGGCATCGCCCGCGCCGCCTACGAGTACGCGCTCGGCTACGCCAAGGACCGGGTGCAGTTCGGCCGGCCGATCATCGAGAACCAGGCGATCGCGTTCGCCCTGGCGGACATGAAGATGGAGATCGACGCCGCCCGGCTGCTGGTCTGGCGGGCCGCGTGGATGGGCCGCAACGACCGGCCGTTCACCGCCGGAGAGGGCTCGATGTCCAAGCTGAAGGCCGGCGAGGTGGCCGTCGCCACGACCGAGAAGGCGGTGCAGATCCTCGGCGGCGCCGGCTACCTGCGCGACCACCCGGTCGAACGGATGTACCGCGACGCCAAGATCTACACCATCTTCGAAGGCACCTCCGAGATCCAACGGCTGGTCATCTCCCGCGCGATCTCCGGGATGCCGATCCGCTGACCCGTCCCTGGAGGTGCACCGGTATGGCCGTCCCGTTCGTCCTCGCCACCCTGGCCCGGCGCGGGCTGCTCCGTCCCGGCCCACCGGCCGACCTGATCAGGCAGCTCACCGCATTGCGCCGGTGGGGCTTCGGCCTCGCCGGCGAGCTCCGGCAGGCCGCCGCCCGCGACCCGGAACGGGTCGCCGTCGTCGACGAGCGCCGCGCGGTGACCTACCGCGACCTGCTCGAGCGGGCCGGGCGGCTGGCCCGCGCCCTGCGCGGCACGGTCCGCGTCGAGCCCGGCGACCGGGTCGGAGTGCTCTGCCGCAACTCCGCCGCCATGATCGAGACCCTGGTCGCGGTCACCTCGCTCGGCGCCGACGCGGTGCTGATCAACACCGGGCTGTCCGGACCTCAGCTCAGCACCGTCGCCCGGGAGCAGCAGCTGCGGGCGCTGATCCACGACGACGAGTTCGAGCTGCCGAAGGGCCTCGACGGCATCGGCGCGGCGCGGCTCGACGAACTGATCAACGAGGCCCCGCCCGGTGAGCTGACCCCACCGGAGCACGCCGGACGGACGATCGTGCTGACCTCCGGCACCACCGGCGTGCCCAAGGGCGCCCTGCGGCGTACGCCCGGCGGGTTCGGCCCGCTGTGCTCGATGATCGACCGGATCCCGCTGCGCGCCGGCGACCGCGTGCTGATCGCCGCGCCGCTGTTCCACACCTGGGGGTACGCCGGCCTGCAGATCGCGCTGGCGCTGCGGGCCACCGTCGTGCTGCGCCGCCGCTTCGAGCCGGTCGCCGTGTCGGCCGCGATGGTGCGGGAACAGTGCACCGCCATGATCGCCGTCCCGGTGATGCTGCAGCAGCTGATGGAGCAGGTCCCGGCCGGCCGCCGCCCGCCGCTGCGGGTGGTCGCCGTCAGCGGATCCGCGCTGCCCGGCGGGTTGGCCACCCGGTTCATGGACCGGTACGGCGGCGTCCTCTACAACGTGTACGGCTCCACCGAGGTGTCCTGGGCATCCATCGCTACCCCGGCCGACCTGCGGGCAGCGCCGAACACGGCGGGCCGGCCGCCGCACGGCACCCGGACTGTGGTGCTCGACGAGGCCGGCCGGCCGCTACCCACCGGCACGGTCGGGCGGCTCTTCGTCGGCAACGAAATGCTCTTCGACGGCTACTCCAACGGCACCTCCCGGGAACGGCACCACGGCCTGCTGGCCACCGGCGACCTCGGCCACCTCGACGCGGCCGGGCGGGTCTTCGTCGACGGCCGCGAGGACGACATGATCGTGTCCGGCGGCGAGAACGTCTTCCCCGCCGAAGTGGAGAACCTGCTCGCCGGCCTCCCCCAGATTCGTGAGGTGGCGGTGATCGGCGTGCCCGACGCCCGGTACGGCGAGCGGCTGGCCGCGTACCTGGTGCCGCAGCCGGGTGAGATCCTCGGTCCGGAGCAGGTCCGCGACCATGTGCGCCGTCACCTGGCCCGCTTCTGCGTACCGCGCGACGTGGTGTTTCTCCCGTCCTTGCCACGCAACGCGACGGGCAAGGTCCTGACCCGCGATCTGCCCCGCTGAGCCGCCGTCAACAGTCGCGAACGCCGTCGTGACAGGCGTCGAGCGCGGCGAAGATCGGCCTGCGCCAGCGCCGCGCCCGGTCAGTACGAGAACCTCAACCTGGTCTTCGCCCGGCCCGACGGGCAACCACTGCGGCCGCAGTACGTGCTCGACCAGCTGCGCCGCCTCGCCGCGGACGCCGGGCGCTACCCACCGTCCGGGTGCACGACCTGCCGCACGTTGCCGCCACCATCAGGCTCAACTGGCTCGTGCTGTCGCTACTGGCGCGGCGGCGGTGACCCGGTTGCGGCCCGCGTGCTTCGACCGGTACAGCGCCTCGTCCGCCCGGGCGACGAACTGCTCGGGGATTTCCCGGCCGTCCCACAGCGCGACACCGGCTGAGAAACTCTGGCCGTGGGGGGTGACCGCACGCATCCGGTCGAGAACGGCGATCGCCGTCTCCAGGGACTGGCCGACCAGCACCACCCCGAACTCCTCGCCGCCGTAGCGGGCCAGCAGGTCCGCGGTACGCAGCTGGTCGCGCCAGGCGGCCGCGGCCTCCTTGAGCAGCCGGTCGCCGGCCGGGTGGCCGTGGGCGTCGTTGAACCGCTTGAAGTGGTCGATGTCCATGAGGGCGACGACGACCGGCTCACCGCTGCGGACCGCCTTGGCCATCTCCCGGCTGAGCTCGAGGTCCCAGGCTCGGCGATTCGGCACCCCGGTGAGCGCGTCGTTGTGGGCCAACGCGCGCAGCTGGGCCGCCTGGTCCTGGACGCGGGAGATCAGGCCGGCCATCCGGGCGAGTACCAGCAGGAACAGCACGACCGAACTGAGCGCGATGGCCGGCCAGTCGATGTTGGCCGGTGTGGTCAGACCCTGCACCGTCAGGACCAGCGGGGCCAGCAGCGAAGCGACCGCCAGCAGGGTGAGACGCCCCGTGGTGAACCTTTCCGCCCGGTCCGGTGCGATCTCCGACAGTGCCCGCATCGACGGGTTCAGGGCCGCGGCGCCGAAGAGCAGATACATGCCGATCCAGCCGGCGTCGAGAATGCCGTCGCTGTAGGTGGCGAACAGGTTCACCACCGCGTAGCCGATGTCGCTGACCAACTCGGCGGCGAGCGCCGCGATCACCAGGCGGTAGCTGGCGGTCCGGGCACCCGGCGTGGTGATCAGCCGCACCACCATGATCAGCAGCAACAGGTCTCCCGCCGGGTAGGCGAGGGAGGCCAGCCGCTCGATCACGCTGAGGGACTCGTCGGCGGCGATCGGCCGCATCAGGAACGACCAGCACAACAGCGACAGGCTGGTGGAGACGATGGCCGCGTCGAGCAGGCCGGCCCGGTCACGACCGGAGATGCGGCCCTTGATGAGCTGAAAGGCGCCGGTCGCGAACATCGGGTAAGCCAGCAGGTACAGCGCGTCGGCCGGGGCCGGGAAGGTCTGCCAGTCCCAGACGAAGTACTGCACCTGGTAGACGACGTCGCCGGCCGCCCAAAGGGCCAGCGCCGCGGCGAACCAGTACCACGGTCCGGCCCGGCGCGGTCGGTTGCGGCGGACCCCGACCACGATGGCGACCGCCGCGGCGAACCCGAACACGTTGTAGAGCCCCCACGCCCACGGATTGTTCGACGGGAGAGCCAGATACACAGCGCCGACCACGCCGCCGCACAGAAGCCACCGCTGCCACAACGGCCGCCCACGAAGAAGCATCACGTCGCTGCCATCGACGGCCGAGACTTCGACTTGAGGCTACGTACGCGCGGGATAGGTCACACGGCCTGCCGACGACTCCCGTCGGCCTGAGTTCCCCCCGCTTCCACGGAGCGGTGGCTACCTGCTTCCGGTCGAGGCAGTGGTGAGGTTATCTGTTTCGGTCCGGGCGTGCCAGCGGTCTCGTCTTCGTCGGGGCTCAGGTAGCCGAGTTCTCTCTGGATGCGGCGGGTGTTGTACCAGCCGTCGACGTATCCGAAGATCGCGTTCTCAGCCTCGTCGCGGTCCGCCAGCTCGTGCGGTAGACCAGTTCGATCTTCGGCGTCGACCAGAAGCTCTCCATCAGCGCGTTGTCGTACGAGTCACCGACCGAACCCATGGACGGCCGGACGCCGTCGCGGTCCTGCACGCCGGCGGCGGTGACCAGGACGGCGAGCAGCAGCCCGCACGTATCGACCGCGATATGCCGTTTGCGGCCGTTCACTTTCTTCCCGGCGTCGTAGCCGCGGCCGGACCGGGCGACGGCCTCGGCGGGTATGTGCGGGGCGAGCACGGCCCATTCGGCGTCGCTGGTGTCGGACGGGTAGTGCCGGGGCCTGGCCGATGGTAGGTGGTCAACGAGGGTGGCCGGGGTGGTCGATGCAGCCGTCCCGGCGGGAAGGTACACAGACAGGGTTGGGCCTTCGGAGTTCGAGCTCTGGCTAGTCACCCTTGCTCGCACCGAAGGCCCTTCCTCGTGTCACTCCACCACGCCGGACCCGAGCATCTCTCATCGAGCTCGACCATGAGACTGACCATCCGAACCCCTTATTTACCAGGGTTTCAGGAGATCGTGTTAGGAGCTTTTTAAGGGTCGTCTCAGATTCGCTCGGTATGAAGTCGGCGTCAGCTAAGCGAGGTAACCCGCGTGTAGGAGGCTCATGATGGCAGTCGATGCAGCACCGTCAGGAAAGCGCCGCCCGGGCGGTTGAAGCTCGGGGCGGCCACCAGGGCGCTGGCGAGGCGCTCCCTGTCGCTGCCTGCGGGTCGCACTCCGACAACAGTGCGGGGCCTGCCGCGGCCGGCCCGCACAGCGCGCACGCGGGCGAGCGGTTCCTCGACATGAGGATGGCCGAGGCCTACACGCCCGCGCTGCCGGAGGACGGCGGCTCGGACGTGTACCGGTGCCAGATGATCGATCCGGGTCTGACCAAGACGGTGTTCCTGACCGGGACCCGATTCGCACCGGAGAACGTTGCCATCGCGCACCACGCCGTCGTGTGGGCGGTGCCGCCGGGCGGCGCTGCCGCGGTGCGCGAGCAGGACGCGAAGACCCCTGGTCTCGGCTGGCGGTGTTCCGGCGAGACCGGCGTGGCCGGCGCCGAGGTCGAAGAGGGGACGCGGCGGGTCTGCTGCGGGGCCCGGTAGCAGAACCTTGCCAGCGCGAAGCGCCAACGACTGGGAGGGGCCAACACCGAACATTGGCTATCGGCTCAGAGTTCGAACGCGAAACCGTCATCGACCGCGTCATCGCCGGGATGGAACGCAAAGCCGCCAAAAGAAGTAGCGAGCAGGAGAGGGTGACCGTGCGCCACGATCCACCAGCACCAGCCCCAGCCCCGCACCAGGTCGGCGTCGTCCCGCTGCGCCGGCCCGCCGGTGGCCCGATCTGGTGGCTGGTGGCCGGGGCCGCCGCCGCTTTCCTGCTATTGACCCTGGCGGTGGTCCAGCGTTTCGGCCCGCTGGTCCAGTTCGACGCCTGGGTCAGCGCCGGCGCCTACGACGCGGCGCTCGCGCATCCGGCCTGGCGGTCGGTCATGTACGCGGTGACCTGGACCGCCAACACCACCACCATCACCCCGGTCGCGGCAGTCGCCACCCTGCTGCTGATCTGGCGGCACCGGTGGTGGCAGGCGCTCATGCTGGTCGTGGCCATGCTGGGCACCGCCGGCCTGCGATGGCTCGTGCTCACCAGCATCGACCGGCCACGTCCCGCCGACCGGCTCGCCCCGTCGTCGGGCTGGTCGTTCCCGTCCGGGCACACCACGGCGTCGGCGACCGCCGCGTTGGTCGCGGTGCTGATCTGCTGGCCGCTGCTGCGTGCGCAATGGGCCCGGGTCCTGCTGGTCGCGGTCGCCGCCGGGTGGGCGCTCGCGGTCGGGATCAGCCGGGTCGCGTTGGTTGTGCACTGGCCCAGTGACGTGGTCGGGGGATGGTTGTTCGTCGCTGTCGTCGTACCGTCGATTGCTGTTCTGGTCCGGCGGCTTCGCTGGTGAGCCGGTCGGGGGCGGCTCGTCGGCGCCCTGTGCCCGGACATGAAGTTGACGCTGGAGCTGCCCCCACCCGGACGTCGTCACCGTGGTGACCCGGTCGGCGGACCTGCTGCGTGAGGGTCGTGGGCTGACCCCGAATCGCTGTCCGCCTTCACCCGCGCCTGGGCCACCCCTCCCTACCGGCTCCTGTACGACCCCGACCGCTGCCCAAGACGCCTACGCCGCGCCGACACCTGGTAGCCACTGCCCAGCAGCTCAGACTCCTGCTGTCCCCTTGAGACGGCCGCGGTACTGAGGCGGCTGCGACGACGCCGGCCCGCCGATCGGCGGGCCGGCGTCGTCGTCGTGGTCGGGTGCCGAGCAGATGACCGGCGTGACCGCCCAGGTCGCCGGCGAAGCGGTCGACCCGGCATCGAGCACCCACGAACTTGCTCACCGCGATGCCCAGGTTCGGCCCCCAGCGCGGTCACCACCGCTCGGGTGCTGCCGTCCGCTGCCGCCTTCGTACGCCCAATCTCGTTGGTCAGCTGAGCCGCGCCTTCGTAGACCCGTCACGGGCTCCCGCCGGCGGGACCGCTCAGGGTGCCGCCGGCCGGAGCACCTGCCGAGTCGACCGAGCGCGGTACGCGGGATGAGGTGCCGTCGCGCTATCGGACCCGGCTGCGGCCCTTGGCGCCGGCAACGATCGCCACGCCGGCCGCAGCGAGGCCGATCTGCAGGGCCAGTTCGATCCAGTCGATGCCGGGAGTCTCGGCAACGCCGACGGCAGCGGCGATCAAGGTCCCGAGGAACGCGGCGACCACACCGATGACCAGGGTCAGCCAGATCGGGATGTTCTGCTTGCCGGGGACGACGAGTCGACCCAGTGCGCCGATGATCAGACCAATGATGAGGGCGGTGATGATGCCGGAGATTTCCACGCTGTCTGCTCCTCGAGTATCCGCGTCCGTTGTCGCCCCTCCCTTGCCCGACTCTCTGCATACGTCAAACGCGCCAGGCCGCCGTTCGGGTGCATTGTCATGAGACCGTCACAGTCCAACGCCTGCGCCGCCGGACCCGGCCGCCCGCATCGCAGCTCAGGTGGCCAGGACAGCGACGATGGCGGCATAACTGCCCAGCAGCAGGACCCCTTCGAAGCCCAGGCGGCCCCAGCCCCGGGACTGGCGCACCAGCATCCCGGACAACACCACGGCGGTCATGAACAGCCCGGCCGCGGTGACGAACAGCTCGTCGGCTCCGGCCGCGTGATACAGCGACCCCCCGCCGAAGGCGACGTCACCGATGACCAAGTTCAGCGCATCCAGGCAGTTGCCGCCGAGGATTGCCGCCACCGCCAGGGTCAGCGCGCCGCGGCGCACGGCCGCGACCGCCGTAACCGTCTCCGGCAGGGCGTTGACCAGACCCATCAGCACACCACCGACGAACCCGGCGCGCAGACCAGTGACCTCGACGATGCCCTCGGCGGCGGTGCCTACCGCCCAGCCGGCCGCAGCGACCGCGACACCGACTCCGGTGAACTGAGCCCACAGCGCCCGTGTGGAGTGCCGCTCCAGCGGATCCTGCTGTTGCGGGACGTCTGTGCGGGTCTCGCTGGTGTCGACGGCATTCCACATCGGGGTGGCATCCGAGCGGCGCACCAGACTGATCCCGCCGAGGTAACAGCCGACCATCACCAGCGACACGGGATGGATACCGGCGACGGTGACGTCCGGTGTGAAGGTCGCCAGCAACGCCAGCGCGAGCAGGGCGATCAGCAGGCAGCCGAACAGCAGGTTCGACAGCGACGCCGACGCGTGTTCCAGATTCACCCTGCGATAGAAGGCGTCAGCGACCACCAGAGCGGTGGTCTGCGCGGCGATGCCGCCCACAGCGTTGCTGTAGGCCAGCTGAGGCTGCTCCGCGGCGGCGGTCACCGCCGTCATGACGATGCCGGACAGCGACGTGGCAAGCCCGAAGAACACCGCCCCGAACAACGCCTCACCCCAGCCGGTGCGATCGGCCAGGGTGTCACCCAGCCCGACCAGACGAATACTCGCCACGACCGTCAAGATTCCGGCGATGGCGAACACCGCGACACTGGTCCCCAACGGCCACGGCGTGGCGAACAGATCAGGCATGGGCCTGACCGTTACCCGCCCGACGCGGCGCCAACCCCCACGGCCTACTCCACACCGGCACGGCCAACTCCACCCTTCAATGGGAAGCAGCCTCTAATCAGTGCCCACCACGCCAGATCGCATGCCGTAGAAGTGCGCCGCGCCGGCACGGCGCCAAGGTCGCCTGCGCGGATCCGTCGACCTGGCCGCGGCCGGATGCCGCCCTCGAGATCACCGACGACGTCTACGGCCAGGTGACGGTGGCCGCCTGGCACCAGCTGCACCCCAAACAGCGCACCTACCGCGAACCCGGCGGAGCCTTGTCCAATGTTGAGGGCACGTTGATCCGGCTGCGCGTGTCCCGGCTGCCCGGCCGCCGTGACCGGGAACCGAAGACGGTGTGGCTGTGGTGGCACGGCGACGACCCGGCGAGCCTGGACCTGAACCGGGTCTGGCGGGCCTATCTGCGCCGGTTCGACATTGAGCACACGTTCCGCTTCGCCAAACAGAGCCTGGGCTGGACCACCCCGAAACTTCGCACCCCGGAACAAGCCGACCGGTGGACCTGGCTCATCCTGGCCGCGCTCACCCAGCTGAGCACCGGTTCCATCGTGCTGGCCGGGACCGCCACCATCCTGGCCATCCGGCGATCCCCGGCTGGCACGCCGATCCGGTCGACCCAGGAGGAGACGGACGACGAGATGGTCCGCGTCTGGAGGAATACCGGCTGGCCCAGCACCGCTACGGCGTCAAGCTCGGCCAGGGACGCTGAGGCCGGACGGCCGCGCCCGCCGCGCTCCACGGGTCGCTCTGCGACAATGCGAGACGTGGATGACCGGCTTCGCACCCTGCTGTCCGAACTGTTCGAGCAGGGCCGTGCGCACGACACGGCCGAGCCGGACCGGCGGCGCCGCCTGCGGAACCTGGAGCCGGCGACCGCCGCCCTGCTCACGCTGGTCCTGCGGATCGCCCGCGCCCGCGACATCGTCGAGATCGGCACATCGAACGGATATTCCGCAATCTGGCTGGCCGCCGCCGCCCGGGACACCGGCGGGCACGTGACCACCGTCGACGTCGAGGAATGGCCGGGCGTCGTGGAGAACCTCGACCGGGCGGCGGTGAGCGTCCAGCGAGAGATCGCAGACGGCGGACGCTTCTTGGTCGGCCGCGCGAACGCCAGCGTCGACCTGCTGTTCCTGGACGCCGAACGCGTCGAGTACACACGCTGGTGGCCACACCCCGCCCGTGTCCTGCGCCCGGGCGGCTTGCTGGCCATCGACAACGTGCTTTCCCATCCGGACGAGGTGGCCGGTGTTCTGCGCCTGATCGCTGCGGACGGACGCTTCGCCGCGGAGACCGTGGCGGTCGGCAAGGGGCTGCACCTGGCCTACTTGCAAGCCTCGTAGTCACCAAGCGGCCAGGCACGCCTGCATGACGGCGCTGCATGACCGTCCGGCACACCGCTGCGGCCGCCTGGAGGGCCACTTGACTGCCCAAGCTGGTGAGGTGCGACATCCACAACGGATCGGGACCCGCTCCTGCGTCGCTCGTTCGATGCGGCGGCTCGCCGCATCGAGCCATGACGACTTCATCCGGGTGCAGCAAGACAGCAGGCTGATCCGAAGTACCTCAACGACTGGCACAACAGGCAGGACGGCGTGACCCGCTGGACGTAGTGGCGCAGCCGATCGAGTCATGTCCGCGATCGAGGCGCCCGCAGCGTAGGTCTTCACCGACTTGGTTTCGCCGAGGCGGATGCGGATCTCATGAGCGCCGACGAGACGGATCCGTGTGGGGGCCATGCTTCCACCGTAGGGCCGCGAAGACCCGGCAGACGTGGATGCACAGGCTAGGGGAAGAGGGTGCGTTTAACTCCTGCGGCTTCGAAGAGGTGGTCGCGGGACGCCTCAAGATCGCCACGGAGGCGGGACAGGTCCACGTCGAGCAGCGTCCCCTTCCACTTGCGAATCTTGCCGCCCACGATCACGGTCTCCACGTTGGTGCGGTCCATCAGCGTCACCACGGCCCCGGGCACGCTGTTCATCGGCGCGGTGTTCAGCGCGGTCCCGTCCAGGAGCACGATGTCCGCCTCCTTTCCGGGCGTGAGTGAGCCGGTGCGGCCGCCCAGACGCAGATGCTCGGCGCCGTTGACGGTGGCGAAACGCAGCACGTCGCGGTCGAGGAGCAACTCCGGAGTGCCCGACACCGGCGTCGGCCAGAAATTTTGCGGCGTGAGATCACCCTGGTCGAAGACCATCTGATTGACCAGCATGCGCTGCAGCGTCATGGTGGAGCGCATCAACGTGAACGGGTCGGCGGCCATCGTGGTCTCGACATCGGAGCTGAGCGACGGCTCGAGGCCGAACTTCTGCATCGTCAGCAGCGGTGGTGTGCCGTGCCGCATGGCCATCTCGATCGGGACGGCGAGCGACACCCTGGTACCCGCGTCGCGGACCGCGGGCCACACCGTGTCGGTCACGTCGGTCATGTGAATGAGCAGCACGTCCGGGCCGAAGCCGAGGTCGGCGCCGGTGCCACCGCCACCGCGGGCGAGGTCCTCCAGTGTCGACCGCATCATCATCGAGAATGCGTGCGCGGCGATGAGCAGGTCCAGGTCCCGGGCGATCGTCCAGGTGGCGGTGATGGCTTCGTGACCGTAGGCGATCTCGCCGCCCATCACCATGGTCACCAGTTGGTCGTCCGAGGAGAAGTACTGCTCCCGGAGACGGTGGACGTCCTGCGGGAACCGCGACTCGGGGCGGCCGTCGCCCGGCCAGTAGCCGAAGGCGGCTCGCGCGCCGGCGTCGGTAAGCGCCTGGAATGCGGCGTCACTGTGCTCTGGGGTGTGGTGGATCTGCGACGTGTCGAGCACTGTCGTGACTCCGGCGTCGAGCTGGGCCAGCCGACCGTAGAGCATGTTGATGTGCACGTCTTGCGGCCGGTACGCCGGGGCGAAGCGGCCGATGATGTGGTCCATGTAGGACGGATCGGCACTGGGTGAGCCGGAACCGTCGTTGAACAGCAGTCCGTTGGGCAGGAACGCACGCAGCCCGGTCTCGAACAGATGGTGGTGAGTGTCCACGAAACCGGGCATGACCACGCGCCCGCGAGCGTCGATGACGTCCGCGTCCGGTACGTCGAGACCCGGGCCGACCGCAGCGATTCTGCTGCCCTCGACCAGCACGTCGGCGACGTCGAAGTTGCCGACGGCCGGGTCCATCGACATCACGGCCCCGCCGCGGATCAAGTAGCGGCGTCCGGATTGTCCGGAGTCGATCGGCTGCGGGATGTCAGGCACAGGAACTCCCCAGAGTGTGGCTGTTCAAGAGGGCCTGCGATGCGCCAGGGCGGCTGCTCGACTGTATGACGTCCATGGATGAAGCTTCATGCACCGGTGGACGCGGCACCACCTTGAGTGCTCAGCATTGCCCTGAAAGCCACCGTCAGCGCGACCCTCTTGCTCACTGCTGGTCCCTCACAGGTGTTGACGCGGATCACTCAAGACTTGGGAGACGCGGCAGCCGGGACGACAGCCCCCATCGGACGATCACTCCGGGCGACGACGGTACGAAATCGCCGCTCAGATCACACCGGCCCGCAACGCGAACGCCACGGCGTGTGGCCGGTTGCGCAGATCGAAACGCCTGGTCACAGCGGAGACGACTTTCTTCACGGTGCGCTCCGAGTAGCACAGTTTGCTGGCGATGTCGCCGGTGTCGAAGCCTTCCGCGAGCAGGCGGAGCACGTCGATCTCGCGAGGTGTCAGTCCGGCGGCGCCCAGACCGTACGGCCCCGAAGGCTCCTGCCGCAGATGCCGGACATGCCGCACCAGGTCGCCGAGCAGCTTCGGCGGCATCATGCCTCCCCCGGCGACCGCGACCTGGACGCTGCGCGCCAGCAGCTCGGCGGTGACCGAGCGCAGGGGCAGGACGGTGACCACCCGGCACTCCACCGCGAGGAGCAGTTCAGCCTCGCTGAGTTCGTCGACGAGCAGGACGACCGGTACGCCGATCTTTCGAGCCGCCTCCCGCAGCCGTGCGACGACGCCGGTGGTGAGCCGTTCCGCGCTGACCACGATCACCTGGGCCTCGTGGAGCCGGCCGTCCGGCAGGACCGCGAAGCCGGACTGTGCGTCGAGATAGGTGACCAGCCCCGCCCGGCTCAGGGGGATGTCACCGCAGACGGCGATCCGGGTCTGCTCCACTGCCGTTCCTTTCCGGTCCTGCCGGTACTCCCGACACGGCAGGACCTTCCCGCAGAAATGTCCGACAGGACCGCCTCCTTGAACAGGAGCGCCGGCTTCGCCGTCCGACGGTCACACCGGAGGACTCAGAGCGTGAAGAGCCGGTAGTGCGCGACGGTCGTGAAGCCCATCCGCCGGTAGACCGGCTCCCCCAGCCGGCTGGCCTGCAGCGTCACCATCGGCAGGTTCCGCCTGCCCGCCTCGGCGACGGCGGCAGCGGTCAGGGCTGCACCGATTCCCCGGCGCCGGTGGGCCTCGGTGGTACTGACGAGATAGATGCCGCCCACCCCGGCCCGGTCCAGCAACGCGCTGGTGCCGACGACCTCGCCGTCGACACGGCCGGCGAACCGGACGAGGTGCGCCGGTGTCTCGGCGTGCCCGGCCTCCATGGCCAGGCTCGCCTCTTGCTGGTCGGGGGCGACACCCATCGACGGGGCGTACGTGCTGACCCATTCCCGCAGGCCGGCGGCCGGCACCGTCTCGATGGTGAGGCCCGGCACCGCGCGCTGGTCCGGCACGGCGTCCACCCGGGCGGCCATCACCGGCATCGTGGCGACCTGTGTGCCGCCCGCGGCCACCAGGTCGTCGGCGAGCCCCGGATAGCTGTCCTCGCCGATCCACCACGTCGACGGCAGGTCACCGAACGACGCGGCCAGCGACCTCGCCCGCGCGAAGCCGCCCCGGGCGACGCGCAGAACGCCGTTGAGCAGCGGGTGTGCGACACCACTGCGATACATGGTCACGTCGGGGTCGTCCAACCGATACAGGTGACCGTAGCCGAGCCAGTAGTGCCGGTTGTTCAGCAGCTGAGGCGGGGTATCGCAGACGTCATAGGTCGTGCTCGGCGTCATCACCACTCCCGATGTCCGAGGTGCGGTCCGGAGGGCTCCGGAGGTGTCCCGGGCAAGATGCGTGGCGCCGCGGAAAGTGCGGAACCGGCTCAGTGACCTACATCTCAGCCGGTTGTAGCCGCCGGTAGGCAAGGCGAAGACGACGGGTACGCCCCTCCACGATGTCATGCAGCCAGACGAGTCCCGGAGGACAATGAGCCGGGTCGTGTCTTGGATTGAGGAAGTCGGTTTCCCAGACCATGACATCCCCACTGACGACGACATCGCGGACGCGTTTCCCCACGCCCGCGTGATGCGTGTACTCCATCATCCCGAGAATGGACCGCACGTCACCGACGGGACGGCCGGACATGAGGATCTCCGCATCGGGCTGAAAGACATCCGTGACGTGCCGGGCGAAGTCGCCCCGCTCCCCCGCAGCGACCGTGGCTTCGGCATCTCGACGAGCGCTCACATCCGCGGCACGCGCATCCGCGTACGCGGCGGAAGCCGCCTCCCGCAGCGCGTGCCGGAGCGCGGATCTGCCGTCCCGCAGCCGGCTGCGGACGGTGGAGACCGGCACCGCGCAGACCTCGGCGATGGCGGTGTACGAGGAGTGCTCGGTGAAGTAGCGCAGCACGGTGACCTCCCGCGTCGGCCCGGGAAGAGCGGCCAGCGCGTGCCGTACCCAGTCCCGCGTCACGGCCCGGTGAAGAATCTCGTCGGCGCCGCTCTCAGCGGCCAGCAGCGGCTCCGGGTCGGCGACCGGAACGGCCCGCGGCGAGCGCCGCAGCATCCGGCAGTTGTTACGCACGATCGCCCGCAACCAGGGGCCCGCCGCCGCCGGATCGCGCAACGTGGCCATCTTGCCCAACGCGGTGAGCACGGCGTCCTGCACCACGTCGTCCGCCTCGCCGACGGGACCGAGCATCGCGATCGCGACAGCCCGCATACCGGCCAGGTGCTCCCCGATGAGCAACGCGAACGCGTCGTCGTCGCCACGCCGTGCAGCCTCAGCAAGGTCGATCGTCACCGCGCCGACGGTACCCCGGCCACGTGACGGTGAACACCGAACACATCGACAGCGCCGCATTGCGGCACCGTTCAACTCACCCAACAAGGACAAGTTCAACCGCAAGTCCGGACAGCCTCGCGGCAGCTGCGGCGAATACCCGTTGAGACTGCCAGTTGCCAGCACCCCCAGTTGCGGGGCGTTCGAGCACATCATCGACCTCTACATCAGTCGCAACCCGGTGCAGTTCTCGCTCGTGGTCGAACTCGCCTCACCAGTCTCGGCACAGCAGTTGGAGCGCGCGCTCGCGTATCTCCAGAAGACGCATCCGCTGCTCGCCGCCAGTATCGATCGCACCGGCGACCGCCCGGCATTCCGTGCGGCGACCGAGCCGATCCCGGTCCGGGAGGTTCACCGGGCCGACTGGCGCGAAGCGGCAGCGGAGGAGCAGACGCGCCCCCTCGATGCCGACGGGAGTCCCCTGGCGCGCGCAACGCTGGTGAGCGACGCTTCCGGTGATCAGGGAACCGCCGTCCTCCTGACGTTCTCTCACCAGATCGCCGACGGACGCGGCGCGCTCCGCGCCGCGGTGCCGCCCTCTGTCCGCTCAACTGCCGCCGCACTGGTTGGTGGGCTGGGACCCGCGGAACCTGGCGTTCTCGAAGGCGAGGACTCCGCCGTCGTCGGCCGCCAGCCAGTCCCGGCCTTCGCGAACGCCGTGGCGTTCTGACCACACCCAGGGCCCGTTGATCGTAATCACCAAGCTCCGACGCGTGGCCCGCACAGCGCGTTCTCGACGACCGCATCGGTGGCTCGCTGGTGCCGCAGGGCGAGGTCCGGCCGGGTACCTGACACCGATACCGACACGCTGCGACGGCCGTCGCGGGTGACACCGTTGTCGCTTGTGTAGCCGCTGCCACCGCCCGGATGGCTCCAGTACGTGCCGCCACACGGCAGTGGCCGCTCGAACAGGCCCAGCCCGTATCTGGCCCCCGGCAGCAGCTGCTCGAACTCCTGCCCGAGTGGCATCGTCCGGGTCATCTCGGCGAGCTGCGCCGGCCGCAGCAGCCGGCCACCGAGCAGCGCTCGGAAGAAGCGGTTGACGTCTGCGGTGGTCGAGATGAACGCGGCACCACCGTCGACGATGACCTGCTCGGTGACGTCGGTCAGCTCGCCGGCATCGAACTCGTGGTAGCCGCGTGCATGCGGGCCGGGCAGTGTCGGCAGGTTGCCCGGCCACGTCGTGTCGCGCATACCGGCCCGGTCGACGACACGCCGTCGCACTTCCTCGTGCCACGGGCGTCCGGTGACCTTGTCGATCACCATCTCGGCCACGATGTAGCCGACGTTCGAGTACCGCCACGCCGTGCCCGGCGCGAAGTCGGGCGTGTATCGCAAGGTCCGCGCGAGCAGTTCGGCTGGTGTGTACACGTCGTACCGGTGCTCGTAGTAGTCGGCGGCGGTGGCGAAGTCCGGCACGTCGTCGTGCAGGCCGCTGGTGTGCTGGAGCAGGTGCCGGACAGTGATGCCGCGGCCGTCGTTGCCGTTGCCGCGGATCGCGCCCGGCAGCCACTTCTCCACCGGGTCGTCGAGGCCGACCCGTCCTTCCCCCACCAGCTGCAACACCACCGTCGCGATGAAGGCCTTGCCGGTGCTGGCGATGCGGGCCCGGCCGTTCGGCGGCACCCGGCGACCGGTCCGCAGATCGGCGACGCCCGCGGTCGCGACGACCGCGCGCGCGTTCGGGGTCACCAGACGCGCCTGCACTCCCGGCAGGCCCAGGGCGTGCACGGCTGCGGTGTCACGACGGAGCCGGTCAAGGTCGGTCAGCCGCCCGGAGCCGGCGTGCGCGTCAACGGTGACGCCGACTCCCGCGACCAGCGCGACCGCTGTCACTGCGATTCGCAAAAGTTTCATGCCCGGAAATCTAGGAATCCGCGGCGCCGCACCCCATACCGCTGGCTACCGCACCGAGGGCTACAGCTGGCTGTAGTGCGGGCCGATGATGGGTTCAGGTACAGATGTGGTCATGACGCGTCGGCGGGCCACGGCCTACCTCCTGGCAATACTCGGCACGGCGGTGGTGTCGCTGCCCGGCCTGCCGGTGCTGTGCCTGCCCGGCGTGCGCGAGCGGTGGGCCCGGTGGCACCTGCGGCTGGCCGGCGACCGGCGGTGGCACCCGGTGCGGTTCCGCCGGCACCTGTTGTGGCTGACCGTCCACCTCACGACCGGACTGCCTCTGGGACTGTTCGCCCTACTGGTCGCCGGCAACCTCGTGACCGCCGTGATCGCCATGACGCTCTGGTGGGCGTTCCCGGCCGAGGAGCCGGTCACGCTGTTCGTCGAGGTGCCGGTCGCCGGGTGGGCGACCGCGATCGGGCTCGGCACCGTGCAGTTCGCCGTGCTCGCGGCGGTGACCTACGGGACGTTCCCGGCGCTGGCCGGCGTCCACGCCCGGGTCACCCGCTGGGCGTTGACGCCGTCGGAGGCGGAACGGCTGGCCGGCCGGGTCGCCGATCTCACCCGCACCCGGGCCGACGTGCTCGACGCGCACGGCGCCGAACTGCGTCGCATCGAACGTGACCTGCACGACGGCGCGCAGGCCCGGCTCGTCGCGGTGGCGATGCGCCTCGCGGTGGCCCGGCAGGCGGCCGGCGACCCCGACCTGGTGAACCGGCTGGTCGCCGAGGCACACCAGGGCACCGAGGAGGCGATGGTCGAGCTGCGTACGGTGATCCGCACCATCTACCCACCGATCCTGGCCGACCGGGGCCTGGCCGGCGCGCTCGTCGCCGTGGCGGCCCGCAGCGGCCTACCGACCACCGTCGACGTCAGTGACCTCGGCCGGGTACCCGCAGCGGTGCAGACGGTGGCATACTTCGCGGTCACCGAAGCGCTGAGCAACGTTACCCGGCACAGCCGCGCAACTCGTGCGGGCGTCCGCGCGTCCCGTCACGGCGATCTGCTGACCGTGACGGTGACCGACGACGGCGCCGGCGGGACGGACGAAGCGCGCGGAACCGGCCTCGCCGGCATCCGTCGGCGGGCCGGCGCGCTCGACGGAACTCTTACCGTGTGCAGCCCGATGGGCGGGCCGACCGAGATCACCCTGGAGGTGCCGTGCTCCGAGCGGTGATCGCCGAGGACAACGAGTTCCTGTCCGGCGGCTTGGAGCTGATGCTCAGCGTCAACGGCTTCACGGTGGTCACGACCGTCGCCGACGCCGACTCGTTCCTCAACGCGGTCGACGAGCACCGCCCCGACGTGGCCGTCGTCGACGTCCGGCTACCACCGACGTTCCGCGACGAGGGCATCCGAGCCGCCATCGAAGCGCGGCGCCGCCATCCGGGCCTCCCGGTGATGGTGTTCTCCCAATACGTCGAGCGGGAGTACGCCACCCAACTGCTCGCCGGCGCGCCGCGCGGCATCGGCTACCTGCTCAAGGACCGCGTCAGCCGCATCGACGAGTTCATCGAAGCGCTACGCCGGGTGGCCGCCGGCGGCACCGCCTTCGACCCCGAGGTCATCGCCCAGCTGCTGACCCGGGCCAGCGACGACCCCGTGTCCACCCTGACGCCACGGGAGCGGGAGGTGCTCGCGCTGATGGCCGAGGGCCGCGACAACACCGAGATCGCCGGCCGACTGTTCATCACCGCGAACGCCGTGCACAAGCACATCAACGCCATCTTCGGCAAGCTGGGCCTGGCCCCGACCGACGGCGGGCACCGTCGCGTGCTCGCCGTCCTGACATACCTCGCAGGCCCGGGCCGCAGTCGCCTGGACTGAGGAGCGCAGCGACCGGACCGGGCTGGAACTACAGAAGACGGATCAGTCCAGCGCGGATGATCGGGCCCTCGGTGTGCAGGGCGACGCGGACCTGCTTCAGGTGCTGCCTCGTTTGTCAGGGAGAAACAGCTTCCGGCGGTGACCTTCGGGCCGGCTGTCCGTGGCTGTAGGTGGTGTGCAGGTCCGGCGGCGACAGCTGGCGGTACACCTCGTCGAGCAGGTCGATGACGGGACGGGTCCGTCCCTCCCACACGAGTGCCTCGAACTGCGCGGCACCCAGGGTTTCCCGCAGCCACGCGAACCGTTTGCGGTTGTGTCCCTCGGCCCAGCGCAGTAACGCGCCACCGGGCCGTTGCAGTAGTTCGTGAACGGCGGACAGCATGACGATCTCCTGCCGTGGCAGTCCGAGGTCGTCGAAGAACCGTGACGCGACCTGTAGTCCCAGGGCGGTGTTCCACAGCCATCCCGCCCCGTCGATACGGCGAAGCGCGACACGCAGGCATTCGGCGCCCACAGCCGGTCCCGAGAGGTTGCGGGTCGCCTCGGCACGGATCAGCGTCGTGTAGGTGAGCAGGTCGGCATCGTCGGGATCCCGCAGGATCTCGTGTACCTCGTCGCTCAGTCGGGCGGCCTGGTCGAAGTCGGTGAGCAGGAGAGCCATCAGGGCGCGTTCGGCCAGTACCGCTGCCCGTACTGCGGGCTTCAAGTTTGCGGTGGCCGGCTGGGCGCGGATCAGCAGGGCGTCGGCCCGGTTCAGGCTGCCGCAGAAGATCTCCGCGAAGGCGAGCCGGCGCAGCACTATCGCGTAGCGGTCCATATCGCCGGCTTCCTGGAACAGGGCGGCGGCCTCTTCACCTGCGGCGGTGGCCGCCTCGAGATCGCCCTGATGGGTCGCCAGCAGGGTCAACCCGCTCAGCGTCCGGGCGCGCACGGCCGGGGAGATGTCCCCGCCGCCGTGCAGCGTCGACTGCAACGATCGGCGGCGCACCGCGTGCTCGCCGGGTTCGTGCCGGTGCAGGGTCAGGGCCTCGGCGATCCGCTGCGCGGTCTGCGCGTCGCCTCGGTCGGCGGACCAGTCCATTGCCGTGCGGAACTGCTCGATCGTGGCGCCCACCAGCTGCGCGGCCGTGCCGTCGCCTTCGAGCTGCTGGCGCGGATCGTCGGCGATCGCCACCACGAGCGCGGCGTGCCGGTCCCGGGCGTGATCGAGGTCGCCGTGCTCGGCCAGTTGCTCGGTCCCGTACGCCCGCAGTGTTTCCAGCATCCGGTAGCGGCCGGACTCCTGGTTCAGCAGGGATTTGTCGACCAGCGCGGCGACGATGGCCGCGGTCGTGGCGGGCGGGTGGAGATCGGCGGCCAGTTTCTCCGCCCAGCTGAGCTCGAACCGGCCGGAGAAGACGCTCAGCCGGGCGAACAGGCGGCGTTCGTCGTCGTTGAGGAGCTGGTAGCTCCAGTCCATGACGGCGTGCAGGGTGCGGTGCCGCGGCTCGGCTGTGCGGCTGCCCCGGAGCAGATGGAAGCGGTCGCCGAGCCGGGCCGCGAGTTCGTCGCTGGTGAAGGCGTTGGCGCGGGCTGCGGCCAGTTCGATGGCCAGGGGCAGACCGTCGAGGTCCCGGCAGATCGCGGCGACCGCCGTGGCGGTCCTGTCGGTCAGCGCGAAGCCGGGGCTGGTGGCGGTGGCCCGCTCCACGAACAACCGGACGGCCGATGATCGGCCGGCCGACTCCGCGGTGGCGGCGCCGGCTTCCGGCATGGCCAGGCCGGGCAACGGGAGCAACGCCTCGCCGGTGACGCCGAGCCGTTCCCGGCTGGTGGCCAGGATCCGTAACCTGGGGCACCCAGCCAGCATCCGCTCGGCCAGCCCGGCGGTGGAATCCAGCAGGTGCTCGCAATTGTCCAGGATCAGCAGGCCGTCGACGTCACGGAGGTGCTCGGCAACGGCGTCCAGCCGGGGACGGGTGCCGTGCGGCGGCACGCCCAGCGCGTCAGCCACGACGTCCGCCAGCAGGTCCGGCTGGGTCACCGCGGCGAGTTCGACCAACCATGCGGCACGGCCGGCGCCGGCTTCCACGGCGAGCCGGCTCTTGCCGGCCCCGCCCACGCCGGTCACGGTCACCAGCCGATGCGTCCGGAGCAGGCGCCGGACCGTCGCGACCTCGCTGTCGCGGCCGACGAAGGTGGTCAGCGGCCGGGGCAGGACCCCGACCGGAACCGGCACGTCCGGGGTCGACTCCAGGTCCGGGCGCAGCAACTGCAGGTGCAACCGTTGCAGATGCTCCCCGGGCTCGGTCCCGAGCCGCTCCACCAGCTCCCGACGGGCGGTGTCGAAAGTGGCGAGGGCCTCGCCGAGCCGGCCGGACCGGTGCCGGGCGAGCATCAGCTGACCCCACAGCCGCTCGTTGAGCGGATGCTCAGCGACCAGCGCGACCAGTTCGCCGATCAGCTCATGGTGCCGGCCCTCGGCAAGGTCGGCGTCGACACGCGCCTCCACCGCACGCATCCGCAGCTCCTGCAACCGCGCGATCTCCGCCTCGGCGCCGGGCAGGTCGGCCACCTCGGCCAGCGCCGGACCGCGCCACAGGGCGAGGGCCTCGCGCTGCAGCCGGGCCGCCCGGCGGTGATCGCCGGCCTGCGCCGCGCGGGACCCGGCCTCGACCAGCCGCTCGAAGCGTTGCCCGTCCAGCGCACCGTCCGCCACCCGCAGCAGATAGCCGCCCTCGTGCGTCTCCAGGTCCGGCACCGGCCGGCCGGCGACCTCCCGCATCGCCCTGCGCAGCTCGGCGATCCGGCCGTACAGCAGCTCCGTGGCCCGCGCCGGCGTTTCCTCCCACAGCATCTGCGCGAGGAGGCCGGTGGAGACCACCGTGTTGGGTCGGATCAACAGCGCGGCCAGCAGCGCACGGTGCCGAGGTCTGCCGACCGGGACCGGCGCGTCCGCGTACCGGACCTCCAGTGGACCCAGAACGCCGTAGCCGAACCCCATGACGTCGATCGCCAAGGCCATCCTCACACTGGAGCAGCAACGCTGAGGAACTCCGCGAGGCAGCCTACCCATTATTGACTTGCTCGTCCAGAACAAGGAGCGCTGGACGAGTAAGTCAATTGCCGATCAGCTCGGGCGGTCCGGAGGCCACGATGATCGAGCGGATTCGCGCGGGGACCTACGGCGTCCGGTTGCACGCACGGACCGCCTGGCCCCACTCAGCGGGCGCAGTCGAAATACCAGACGGTCGACCCACCGCGGGACGGGTCGAACCACCGGGGGACCTGCCGCCCGTGCTGATCGGCAAGCTCGGCGAGGCTACGCTCCGCGAGGCGCCACCCGTGACCGGCCAGCCAGTCGTGCGGAGGGGTCGGCGGCCCGCTGCCGAACAGGCTGAGCACGCGGCCGACGCCGTCCTCGGCGAACTCCTCAGCCAGCAGACCCGCCCGCAGCGACGTGGCCACCTCGATGCCGAGGTGGCTGCCCGGCGCGGAAAGTTCACCGATCCGGCTCAGCATCAGGTCAAGTTCGGCGCGGCTCAAGTAAATCGTGAGCCCTTCGGCCAGCCAACCGGTCGGCCGGGACGGGTCGAAACCCGCGGCGGTCAAGGCGGCCGGCCAGTCGTCGGCCAGGTCGATCGCAACCGGCGTACGCTCGGCCGTCCGTTCCAGGCCCGCGGCGCGGGCCACGTCCTCCTTCAGCGCCAGGATGGCGGGCCGGTCCAGCTCGAAGACGCGCCGCCCCGCCCAGGGCAGCCGGTACGCACGGCCGTCCAGCCCAGCGCCCAGCAGCACGATCTGTTCGACGGGCACGTCGGTCAACAGCCGGTCGTGATGCAGGGTCCGCACGGTGACCAGGTCGCCCATCAGGCGAGTCAGGCCCGCCATCTCGCTCGGCATCTCGGAGAAGCGGGGCGCCTGCCCGGGATGGGCGAGTCCGAGGTGGACCAGGACCGCCTCGGCCAGCGGGTCCCGGAAGGCGGGCGCCGCGGACAGCGACTCGGCGGCCCGCTGGGCGGCAACCAGGACGGCCGTCCACGCGACACCGTCCGGGAGAGGTGGGGTATTCATAGCTCTCACCCTCGCAGCCGAACCTGCACACCGCCTACAGCCATGTACAGCCGGCGTGAAGGTCACCGCCGGAAGCTGTTCCTCCCTGGCCGTGTCGTCGGCGCGGGAATGTCCGGAATCTAGGCATTGTACAAGCTGCGCGGTATGGGCTTGACCGTCCATCCGCCGGCTCCATCGGGTAGGCACGTCAGGGGCGGAGGGTCCAGCGCTGATTCGTGCCGCCGTTGCATGACCAGAGGATCAGCTTCGTGCCGTTGGCGGTGGCGGCGTTGTTGGCGTCCACGCACAGGCCGGACTGGACACTGGAGATGCTGCCGTCGGAGTTGACGTTCCATTGCTGGTTGGTCCCGCCGTGGCAGTCCCAGATGATGACCGCGGTGCCGTTCGTCGAGCCGTTGCCGTACGCGTCCAGGCACTTGTTGCCGTACACCGTCAATTGTTTGCCGGGGCCGTAGGCCCACCGCTGCTTGGTGCTGCCGTCGCAGTCCCACAGCTGCACCTGGGTGCCGTTGGCGGTCGTGGCGTTGGGCACGTCGACGCACCGGCCGGACTGGCTCCCGACGAGCTGGCCGGCCTGCGGGGAGCCGCCGCCGCCCTGCTGCCGGACGAGCGACCGGGACTCGGCCGACCGGTTGCCCTGGGCGTCGAGGACGAAGAGGCGGTAGTCGCCCGGCGACGAGGGAACTGCGATCGAGGTGGCGTTGCCGGCGGCCGATGTCATCGTCGGCCCGGC
The DNA here is from genome assembly GCF_018332655.1 of Actinoplanes auranticolor. Taxonomy (GTDB): domain Bacteria; phylum Actinomycetota; class Actinomycetes; order Mycobacteriales; family Micromonosporaceae; genus Actinoplanes; species Actinoplanes auranticolor. Next base: position 65,717 of record NZ_BOQL01000038.1, read on the forward strand.
CGTGAAGGTCGTCGTGCCGGACGGCGCCAGCCAGATCGTCCGGGTCGCGTCGCCGGTGCTACGGACGGGGATCATGGAGCTTCCGCTGACGACGAAGGTGCTGGCGGGCAGGACGTGATCGGGCAGCACGCGCGGGGCGAGGTCCCGGAAGGGCTCCTGCAAACCGGAGTTCACCGCGATGGCGTACGCCGCCGCCGGCCAGACATAGTCCGACGACACCAGGATGTCCTGCACGGTGCTGTTGGGCAGATTCTTGTTCGAGACCTTGTTGATCGGCCCGTACGTCTGCGTGATGCTCAGATCGTGCTTGCGGCCGAAGTCGTCGGAGTTGATCAGCCAGGTGACGTTCTTGTCGACGCTGAGGACGTTGTTCCGGAAGGTGATGTACGCCGAACCCTCGTCCGGGTGCAGGCCGTACTTGTGGCCGGCCGGAACGCCCTGCAGATAGTTGTCGGTGATGGTGGTCCCGGGCTGGCTGCCGAGCGTGTAGATCGGAGCCGTGTCGCTGAGGCGCTGCACCGTGTCGATGATGTGGTTGTGGCTGATCGTGTTGTTCCGCGCCGTCGTGGTGGGACGGTTCGGCGCGATCGAGCCGGATGACCCGTCGAAGTTCCACCATCCCCAGCCGAGGGTGATGCCGGACCAGGGCGCCTTCTCGATCCGGTTGTGCTGCACGGTCAGGGTGTCGACGAAGTACGCCGACAGGGGGCTGTGACCGTTGAAGAGCACCGCGCTGTCGTACAGGTGATTGTTCTTGATCTCGATGTTCTTCGGCAGCCCTTCGACCTGGACCGGGTACTTCTCCCGGTTGGTGGACGTGTGGTCGCCGATGTAGACGTGCTGCGGGTGACCGACCACCACCGCGGATCCGGCCACATCGTTGGTGTGGTTCCCGATCAGTTGACTGCCCTGCACGTCGTTGACCAGGCTGATCCCGTCGGCGCCGGTGTGCTGGACGCGGTTGCGCTGCAAGAGGATCCCGTCGGCGTTCTGGACCTGGATCATGCCGGGGGTGACGTCGACGTTGCGGTAGTAGTAGACGTGGAAGTTCTGCTTGGCGTACGCGAGCGCGCCGAGATTGCCCTGCTGCGCCTGCTTGAACGACGATCCGGCCACGGTGAACAGGTTCCAGTCGGAGTGCTGGACGGTGAGGCCGGAGAAAGTGATGTTGCGGGCGTGGCTGCTCGTCGAGGTGCCCGAGACCCGCAGCAGGGTGGTCACGTTGTTGGGTGCGAAGACCGACGCGGCCGGCATGTTCTCGGAATCGGCCTTGTAGTAGTACAGCGTCCGGCTGGTCTTGTCGAAGAAGAACTCGCCCGGCGCGTCCAGGAACTCGTAGGCGTTCATGACCTTGTGGGAGCCCCCGACCTGCGCGTTGCCGTTGAAGGCGCCCTGGGCGATGGCCGCGCCCGGCTGCTGGAACAGCGCCACCCGGCTGCCGCCCTCGGTGGTCACCTGACGCACCCCGACGATGGCCGAGGTCCAGGTCGTCGACGTCTCGATCTCGATGTCATCCTGGTTGGCCGCGATGGCCGGGAAGTCGGAGGTGCTGTATCGGGAGCCGGCGCACTGCGACCCCGATTCCCACGCCCACGCGGCCTGCCCGGCGGTGATCGTGTACGACCCGTGGCAGCCCGACGAGGCGATCGTCTTCGAGGCCATGGACGCCCGCTTGTCGTTGACGTAGAGCGCGCGCAGCTTGTTGGCCCGGTCGAGCGGGGCCTTCCAGATGTTGCCGGTGTGCTGGCTCCAGCCGGTCACCCGGGTGCCGCCCTCGAGAATCGGGTTCTCACCGGGATAAGCGGCGTAGATGATCCGGTAGTTGTTGGTCCCGGAATCGCCCGGCCCGAATTCGATGGTGCTGCCCACGGGGTAGCTGCCGCCGCGCAGATACACCTGGATGTCGCCGGTCATGTTCACGTTGACGGTCCGGACCACGTCGCGAGCGCGTTGCAAGGTCCGGAAGGGTGCCGAGAGCGATCCGGGGTTGGCGTCGTCCCCGTCGGCGGCGACGTAATAGGTCGCCTGAACCGCGGCGGCGGCGGGAGCGCCGTGGCCGGCCACACCCACCGACGTGGCGGCGATGACCATCGCGGCTGCCAGCAACGACTTCCCCAGACTCTTCACGTGGCGCTCCCTCGCTTCATCCAGGACCGATCTGGCAACCATTGAGCGTCGACAATATAGACAGATGATTTCACGCTTTACAAGACAGCAACGTTAATGGAGGTACGCCCACCCGTAGTTCCTCTGCGTAACACTTTTTCAACGGCTTTTCATGAAGCGTCAAAACGCTCGGTATTCGCCGGCGACCGGGCCCGTCGAAGCCGACTGCATCATGTCCCCGCTCTGCTGGGCCGCGTCACCGCCGGGCACCGTCTGTCGCGGGGGCGGCGCTGGGCGTCGGCGCGCACAGTTGCCCGTGGACCTGCAGGGCCGACTGCCGCCCGCGTCATCAAGGTGTCATGCGTCCGAGTCGCCGCGTACGTACTGGCCGGTCACCGTGGGTGTAGGCCGTCGGCTGCGTACCGCCGCCGATGGCGCGATACGAAGGGAGCTGTGATGAGGCTTCGCGACCTACGAGCACTCGTCTTGATGGCTGCTGTTCTCGTTCTCATGATTGCCGGCATAACCACCGCGGCCGTCCTCGGATCGGTGCCGGGCATCGTGCTGGCGGTCATGATCGGCACGCTGGTCCTGTCGTATGCCGTTCGCCATGAGGCTCGACCGGTCTACGTCTACCGCCGCCGTGACTGACTCAGCCCCTGCGCGAAGAGGCGGACCGTTCCTCGGGCCAGTCCGGATGTCGAGGGGCGATCCGTCCGCCATGGAGCCGTGATATGAACCTTACCGATTGGCAGATCCTGGCGCTCGCCGTCTTCTTGTCGCCCGTTGCGGTAACCGGTCTGTTGCTGGCCGGCAGCCGTGGGCACTGGCCGGTCGTGGTCGCCGTCGCCGTGGCGGTCATCGTTGTCGCCATGGACCGCGGGAGACGTCATCAGATTCGGAGCCGTCGGAGTCCGGCACCCGAGGACCAAGCTCAGCAGGAAACCCGAAGCCGGACATAAGAGAGATCTGACGAGGCGAAGTCGCCCGCCTCGTCACAGGTGAGCAGGACGAGGTCAACTGACGTCGGCCGCGTACTGTCATCCGACCGTCATACGACCGCACCGGCGGCGCCATGGACGGCGACGATGCTGGTTGAGCGGCGCCGGCCCGGAGCCTCAGCCCCATCCCGGCCCCCCGAGAACGGCCGGGGCACCGGACGACGACACTCCGCCGCCGGACATCTGTGCACGGACGCACCGGTTCGGGTGTCCGTGCACAGATGCGGTGGTCCCACCACAGCATCTGTGCACGGACCTCGCGTTCGTGCCGTCCTTTTCGGCGGAACTGCGGACGTCGGCAGCCGAGCATGACGGTGCGATTCGAGGCCGTTCCACAGCACCATGTCGGACGGGTGTTTCAAGGACGATGGGTGAGGCCCATCAGTCACGCCGCTGGAGCGCGCGGACCCGGCGATGCAGCACACCGTGCCAGGCCGGCGCTTCCGCTTCCTGGTCGAAAGCCCGCGCAACGACGACATCCGTCGACGAGTGCAGCAGAATCGACATGACGATCGTCAACGCGACAAGGTGGAAGATCTCGTTACCGGCGGTGATGCCGGACTCCAGGACCAGCAGGCCGTAGACCACCGAGGCGAAGCCCTTCGGGCCGAACCACATCGCCGCAGCCTGTTCGCGTAGGCCGAGGCCGGAACGCAAGAACGACAGCCACAGCGCGGCGGGACGGGCCACGAAGATCGCCAGCACGGCGAACAGCCAACCGGTCCAGGAGATGTCGGCGAGGAACTCCAGCGAGATCAGCGCGCCGAACACCAGAAGTGCGGCCAGTTTGAACAGCTCGGCGATGTTCTCCCCGAAGTGCTCGAAAGCGGCGCGCTGCCGAGGCCCGAAGGTGGCCACGGTGATGCCGGCGGAGAATGCGGCCAGGAACAGGTTGGCGTGGGTCGCCTGTGCCACGCCCAGGACCAGCAGACCGATCGCCAGACCGTTGAGGGGTTCGTAGGCGGTGGAGGCGGAGAAGAACCGGGAGCGTTCCAGCAGAATCGCTGCGACGGGGATCGCCACGCCCACCACCACACCCAGTGTCACCTCCAGAGCCAGCTCACCGAGATGCAGATCGTCTGAACCGGCGGCGACGGCCAGGAACACGATGACGAACGGCAGCGCCAGGCCGTCGTTGACGCCGGACTCGACGTTGAGCAGGTGACGCAGCCGGGCCGGGACCTTGTCGTTGCCGACCAGCGCCGAGGCGAACACCGGGTCGGTGGGAGCGAGGATCGCCCCGACCAGCAACGACTCCGCCCAGCCGAGTCCGGCGACGTAGTGCGCGGCGACTGCGGTGATCAGCAGGGTCAGCGGTAGTCCCCAGCCCAGCGCCCGGCCGGGCAACCGCCACGCCGACCGCAGATCGGCCCAGCCGACCCGCATGCCGTCGGTGAACAGCACCGCGAACAGTGCCAGTTCGGCCAGGGTGCCCACGATCGGCGTATCAGGATGCACGTCCAGCACGCCGGTGGTGTCCGGGCCCAGCACGAAGCCGGCGACAAGGAACAGAACCGCGGTGGACAGAATCGTCCGGTTCGCCAGCGCGGACACCAGAACCGCCGCCATCAGGACGGCAGCAAAGGTCAACAACAGCACAGAGTCCTCCACGAGCCGGACGGCGGGACGGTCGGTTCATCGGCGTCCCGATCGCGTGCTCAGGTCATCCGCGCGGGGTGCGATGCCGGTCAGCACTGTATCGGCCTCGGACTCACCGGCGCGGACGGAGGGTCTCCCGCGCGGGCATGACCCCCAGCTGACACCGCCATGTGCTGTCACGCCCTCGGCTGCCAGGCGGACCACAGTCACCGGCGCGGGCTTCCCCACCCGTCGCCGGAGCAACGCTCACATGGATGTGGCCCCGACAGGGCGGCGAGATACGGCTCGCACAGGCTGCACGCCCTTGAAACCCTGCCGGGAACGGTGCACCCACTCAGGGTTGGCCGGTGCCGTCCTTGGACTCCGCCGCCGAGCGGCGCAGGAAGTTCCACACAGCGAAGGTAAGCGTGCCCCACAGTCCGACTGCCCCTATCAGCAGCATGATGACAGCACTGGTACCCATGTCACCCTCCGATCGTTTCCGGAAGTTCCTCGTGCCGGCGCAGCCTCTGCAGTACGAACGCCAGGACGAGAGTCAGCCCCACGACGCCCCAGCCCATCACCAGCAGGCCGCTGAGCGGATAGTCCTCGTAGCGGTTGGTGATCTCCTGGTAGATGTTGATTGCCGCCATCACCGACAGCAGTGCCGGCGTGATCACCATCAGGGAGATGGTCCACCACCAGCCCACCCGGAGGTAGGAGTCCCGGTTGATGTGGGCCTGGAGCGGGCCGAGCTGACGCGCGATCCAGGCGATCAGGATGACCTCGGCCAGTCCGGCGAGGATCAGGCCGAAGTTGTTCACGAACCGGTCGACCACGTCGAGGTAGTACAGCCCGCCTCGGGTCACGTAGATCATGCTGAGCAGCGCGGTGATCCCACAGGTGATGTTGATGGCGGTCGTGCGGGACAGGCGGAACTTCTCCCGGACACCGGCGACCGCGCATTCCATGATGGACACCGCAGAGGTCAGCCCGGCGAACAGCAGGGCGCCGAAGAACAACGCGCCGAACAGCGAGTTGAGCCCCGGCATCTCGTTGATGATCTGCGGGAAGGCCACGAAAGCGAGCCCGACGCCGCTCTCCACCACCTCAGTGACGCCGGTGCCCTGCTGGGTGGCGAGAAAACCCAGCACCGAGAAGACGCCGAGGGCGGCGAGAAACTCGAATCCCGAGTTGCTCATGCCCACGATGACGGCACTGTTGGACAGATCGCTGCGACGCGGCAGGTAGCTGGCATAGACGATCATGACGGCGAAGCCGATGCTGAAGGAGAAGAACACCTGACCGTAGGCAGCGACCCACACCTGCGCATCGAGCAGCGCCCCGAAGTCCGGGGTGAGCAGGACATTGAGCCCGGAAGCGGCTCCCGGCAACGTGAGCCCGCGGATGACGATAGCCAGAATCATCACGACCAGCGTGGGGATCAGGATCTTGGCTGCCAGCTCAATGCCCCGGCGTACCCCGCGGCGCAGGATCAGATAGGTCAGCGCCCATGCCACAGCGACACTGAGCAGCACCTTCCACTGGATGCCGCCGACCGACCAGAAGCTGTCCGTGGTGCCCAGATAGGAACCGAAGAAGAAGGCGTTCGGATCGTCGCCCCATCGGGAGCCGAACGAGTAGTAGAAGTAGCTGAGCACCCAGCCGAGGATCACGACGTAGTACGTCATGATGATCAGCGAGATACCGATCTGGAACCAGCCCAGCCATTCGGCCTTTCGGCGAACCCGCCGGAACGCGAACGGGGCCGCATGACGGTACTTGTGGCCGAGGGAGTATTCCAGGATCAGCACCGGCACCGCGGCGGTGGCGATGGCGATGAAGTAGGGGATGAGGAAGGCACCCCCGCCGTTGTCGTACACCACGTACGGGTAGCGCCAGATGTTGCCCAGCCCGATCGCTGAGCCCACCGCCGCCATGATGAACCCGAGTCGGGTGCCCCACTGTTCTCGCGGTTCCGCGACAGGGTCTCCGCCGGCCACGTGCTCCCCCTTCGAGATAGTTGGACCGAATGGGTGTCGCATGGATCGATAGGGATCCAGTATGGGGCGCCGCCGGCCGGAGTGCACGGCTCACCGGTGGTCACGCCGATCCGGCCGGGCACATCGCCCGCCGTCCACGCTGGGGCCGCCGAGCCGCACCGAGCGCCACTGGGGCGCCCTTGCCTCCGCCGCCCGGCCGGCCGGGCGGCACGCGTGAGAATGCAAGATACGTTCTCCTCATGCCGAACCCGGCACGGAAACATGACGGTTCCGTGACAGCTCTCGGCAAACCACTTCCTTTAATACGTGGCGGTAGAACTTCGGTGGTCGAAGCGGCACGGACGTGACACGATCGGATGATGGATGTGGTGTTGTGGGTTGTTGTCGCTGTGGCGCTCGCCGTAGCGGAAATCTTCACGGCCACCCTCTTTCTATTGATGTTCTCGGCGGGCGCATTGGCGGCCGCGGCCGCCGCCGGCCTCGGTGCGCCGGTACCGCTGCAGGCTGGTGTGTTCGTCGCAGTCTCAGCGCTGACCCTCGCAACGGTCCGACCGTCGCTGCGCCGTCACCTGGCCAAACCGGGGCCGGTGGGCATGGGCGTGGAGGCGATGCAGGGCGCCGCCGCCGTCGTCGTGGAGCAGGTGGATGTCGATAGCGGCATGGTGAAGATCGACGGCGAGTTGTGGCAGGCGCGTTCCCTCGAAGGTTCCGTCACTTACCCTCCCGGCGAGCGGGTCAGGATTGTCGAAATCAACGCGGGCACAGCGGTGGTCTGGCGAGACGATCTGTCCGGCACGACTGGTCTTCTACCCTAGAACGCCCCGCTCATCTATTCATAAAGGGTGGTTCGCGTACAGGGATGCCGTCGCCGGTGTCATCATTGCTGTTGTTGTCTTGTTTGCCGTCATTGCCCTTGTGAAGGCTGTCCGGATCGTTCCGCAGCAGCGGCACGATGTGGTGGAGCGGCTGGGTACGTGCGACGTACGAGATCGCGAACTTCTTGCAGGCGATCGAGCAGTTGACGGTTACGACGCTGCGTAATGTGATCGGTTCGCTGGATCTGGAGCGGGCGTTGACCAGTCGTGAGGAAATCAACCGGCACCGGATTGGCCGACATGGTCGGCGACCTGCCGACGGGCAAGGTCGACGCCGCCGCGGTCGAGCGGGAGGCGGCTGAGGCGGCTGAGGCGGCGGCTCAGGAGGCCGCTGCGGTGAACGCTCAGGTCCGTGCGGCCGAGGCTCAGGTCTCCGGGTCGGTCAACGGTCAGCCGAGCCGCCCTCTGCCGGCGGGCGAGTTGAGCGGTCGTCCCCAGGACGACGCCTGACTGGGCGGCAAACAGGTGTGCTCACCACGACGGAAAGGATCGACCGATGGCATCGCGAAGCACCACACCGCTGGTGAAGCTCAGTGACAGCAGGAAGATCCTGAGTGATCCGGCTCAGGATCTTCGTGGCCGTACCGTGTGTGATGCGGCCGGCGAGGCACTCGGCGAGGTCGACGATCTGTTGATCGACGAGGCAGAGCGGGAGGTCCGCTTCCTGCAGATCACGCATGGCGGCATTCTCGGCTTCGGCGCGACAGCGTCGCTGATTCCGACGGCCGCGGTGACGCGGATGACCGATGACACGTGTACGTGGGCGCATCACGCGATCAGGTGGCCGGTGCTCCACGATACGAACCCACCCTTGTGGACGGTCAAGAGGCGTTCGACGAGTTGTACGGCTACTACGGGTACCTACCACGGTAGGCCGTCGCGGTCATTCCAGCGCTGGAGGACGGCCGCGGGCCGACGCCGGTCATTGGCGATACGGCTCGCGGCGGTCCTGGAGTCGCCGGTGATGCCCGGTTCTGACCTTGGAGCGATTCATGCGCATGATTTCCTGCTGTGCCTGCGCTGGCGAGTGATCAACGTGACTTGGGCGTGGCCGGAGACTCATGACTCGCGAGCATACGAACGGCACGGTCGGCCAGGTCGGCGTCCACCTGCAGATCGAAGTGTGCGGCAGTGAGGATCGGCTCGGTCAAGAACGATCGTCGTCCGCGGGTGGCCACGTAGCCCAGCAAGGCCGCGACCGCGCCGAGAACAGCACCGAGAAGAGCGGCGTTGACGACCAGCCACCACGTCGCCACGGATGGGGTGACAAGGTTGAACAATCCGAGCAGCCATCCGGTGAGGCCGCCGATGGCGAGGCCGGTTGTCGCGCCGCGCCTGGTCACCTCGGCCGTGGACAACAGGCCGGTGCCCCGCTCGACGAAGGTCAGCTCCCGTCCGACGATTGTCGTGCGGTCGGCCGGGAAGCCGGCATCGGTCAGGTTCTGCAAAGTCCGCACGGCACTGTGGTGATCCGAGTGGACCGCGATCACCCGCTGGGCGACGCCGACGTGGGCGGGGGCCACCGAAGTCGCCTGCGGTTGTGCCGGAATCGACGAGCTCTGTTGTGAGAATCGATCGTCGGTCATGTCGTCCTCCCCTTCGTCAACCTTCACGTCTCCTGCGGAGGTGGACCGAAAACCGGTCGCGTCGAAACGTCACGAACTCGAGAAACTGCTGAGCATCAGCCGTCACGGTGTCGCAGCGGCGACTGTGCTGCGGTGCCGTGTGCGGCGTGCACCACCCAGCGGCCCGCCGCCGTCACACCGGATGCTCGGTGAGGGGAGCGGTGGCGTAGTGAATTGTCTGGGCCACGATGCGTCCGTCGTGGACGACGTACGAATCGACCCCGTCATGCACCTCGGTGTCAGTGTCCGCGCAGCGGCCGGACCAGATGAGCATCCCAACCTCTCCCCTGGTCAGCACCTGGCGGTATCGGTAGTCGCCGTCGGGCAGGTACCGGCGCAGCACACCGGCGAGTGCCCGCACCGCCTCGGTGCCGTGGTGTACTCCTTCGGCGGACAGCAGCGCCACGTCCGAGTGATAGTTGTCGCGAATATCGCCGTCGAGGTCACCGGACTGTCGACACTTCAGGTGAGCCTCCAGAACCTCACGGGTGCCTCGCGGCGTCCCGCGCTTGTCGTCGGCATTCATGGTTCCTCCGATCGGTCGATACGTGAGGTGCCGGGCCGCGGACGCCGCGGCGTCCGCGGCCCGGCACCTCGAGCCGTCAGTACATGCCCATGCCCCGGGTGGCGACCATGGGGTACGGCACGGTGGAGGCCATGCCCGACGTGGTGTAGGGCGGGTACCCGTAGTAGCCGTACACCTGACCGTAGAACTCGCGCTCGTCGGTCAGCTCCGGGTCGTAGCGTGGCGCCTGGGCGACCTCGGCGCCGGCCCGCCGCAGATGGACGTCCTCGTCGGTGATCCGGCTGATGGCCTCCACCGGTACGAACGACGGCGTCGCTCCGAAACCGAGCACCCCGCCGTGCTCGACGCGCAGCATCCGGACCTCGTTGGTCTCGTTGTCGATGAGCAGATCTTCGATCTTGCCGATCTTCTCGCCGTTGACGTCCCTGGCCGTGCGCCCGCGAATGTCCTCCGCGGGATTTGCGATGATCAGATCGGTGTCACTGAGCTTCAGCATCTGAGCTGCGTGGTTCGTCACTGTCTCGATCCTCTCTTGATATTCGTGCCGGACGCCCTTGATCAGTCCCTGCCGCGCCGGATCGCGGCCATGACCTCGCGGGTGGAGACCGTCAGCGCCACGATGACCACCGCAAGCCCGGCCCAGTTCCGCTGCATGATCACGATCGGCAAGCACAGCAGTGTGAGCAGCAGCATCACGATGACGGCAAACCGCGCCCGTCCACTGCTACGCATCAGCTGTCCCCATCGGAAGGCACGCCGGGTGAGACATGGACGTGATCATCATGTGTCGTGTCGCTGTCTGGCATGGCTTCCCAGCTTCAATCCGCGACATGGCGAAGCGGTCGCGGATCCATGACGATTCACCGACGATCTGTCACGTCGATCAGACGCCGTAACCGCGGCGTCTCGCGCTATGGCGCCACGTGCAACCGGGTAGGCCCCCCGCCATGATGAGGATGAGAGCAGTGATCGTGGCCGTCGTCACGATCGTCGTGACAGCCATGGCGAGCGGGTGCCAGACCGAAGATCCACAGGCGGTCCCCAACGATCCCCAGGCGCCGTTCCAGGAGAGCCTCATGGGCACCAACGCGCGCGTCGGTCCGATACAGCTGATCGGCGTGCATGTGGACGCCCCACCCAACGTGCGATACCGGCCAGGGGACGAGGCCCGGCTCTGGTTCACCGTCTTCAACGAAGCACCAACCGCCGATGTGCTGCGCTCGGTCAGCAGCCCGGCCGCCGGCACGACGAAGATCCGTTGGGATGCCGACTGTGACGGTACCGCCGCCGACGTTGCCGCCTTGACGCTGCGGCCGGTACAGCCCAACCCGGCCACGGCGCCTCCTGGCGTCCCCCCGTTCGACGCCTATCACGTCCAGCTGCTGGCGCTGGACCGGGAGATCCTCGCGGGCACCACCATCCCGGTGACGTTCGCCTTCGACCGTGCCGGTTCCGTCACCGTGGAAGCGCTGGTGCAGCCCAGCAACGCTGTCCGGCCGGAGCCGAGCAACCGGTGCTACGCCGGCACGTCGGCGGCCCCGGCCGCCGTCGAGCCGTCCGGGTCCTGACCCACGGCGCCGCGCATCATGGGCCGCAGCTGTGCTGCGGGCCCATGGAGAAACCGTTCCCAGCCATCAGAAGGGCTCAGTACGATGACGTCGACCAGTTTCGTCACCGCCTTGGCCGTGGGCCTCACCCTCGGTGTCGCCGGCGTACTCGTCGTTCCACACGGACGCATTCGGATCTGCACGCCGGCCGCGGCGATCGCTGCGGTCCTGCTCGGCACGATGGTCGCAAGGATGGCCGGCCTCGGCATCGGGCGGTTCAGCCCGGGCGAGCTGATCGTTCAGATCGTCTTCGGCCTCTGCGCCGTGGTTCTGGTCGCGGCTGTGGCCGATCGGCGATCGTCACGACACAAGAGTCGTGACGACGCTGCCGGCGCCGGGCCGGGCAGACGGCGATGAGCCCTCTGCCCGGCCGAATCCGCGCCGCCGTGCCGGTTGGCGATACCCGCCCTCGTCGAGGCGTTGAGACAGAACCGCTGGATACGGCTTCGGAATGAAGCACATCTTCGCCCGCTGCCGTTTTGTCACTCCACCCGCAGGACCACGAAGGCGATGGAATCCAACGACCGCACGACGCTGCTGAGGCACGCGAGGTCGACCGGCTTGGTGGCGTATCCCTGCACCGGCAGGTCTTCTCGGCGCAGGATGCCCTCAGCGACAGGCGAATCGACCAGCAGGATCACCGGCACCGTGGCCGCCGAGTGTTCCCTGAGGTGACGCAGGAGATGGCGGCCGTCGCGGCCGGGAAGGTTCAGGTCGAGCAGAATGACGTCTGGCTCCGGGACATGCGCGTACGGGGCGTCCCGGCGCAGGAACGCCTGCGCCTGCGCCACGGTGTGAACCGTGTGGACCCGGTTCAGGACCTTGTAGGTCTCGAACGTCTCGCGGGTGAAGAGCTCCTCTGCCGGATCATCCTGCACCAGGAGGAACTCGACCGTGCTGGCCCCCGTCAACGGTATTGCCATGAGTGGTCGGCGAGCATCCGACCGACTGTAGATCCTCTTTCACACAGCTACCGCACAGGATCATGACGATCAGATGACGCCGGGCCCGACGTCGTCACGAAGCTGACACGTTCTCGTGTGCCCTTCGCGCAGCTGGGCCCATACCGTACGGCTTGTGCATCATCCCGGACGGCGACAGGTGGGTCTCATGACTGGACGGTTCCGCGGCACGGCGACACGACTCTGGGCGGTGCTGACTCTGCTGGCATGCGTGGCGGCGTCCGGCTGCGGTGCGTTCGACAAAACGGAGCAGGCGGCCCCGGAACCCTCGCGCAGGCCACCACTGGACACGATGCAGGCCAGTGATGCGGGCGACCAGCTGACGGTCACGGCCGTGGTGACCGGCGTGTCGTCGCCCCGGTCCTTCACCGTGTACGACGCGGACCTGCCCGAACCGGGACTGCTGGTCCTCGCGACGACAGCTGTCCGGGCACAGGACCTGGTCACGGTCACCGGATCGGTGGTCGTGTTCACGTTCACCCGCTTCCAGGACCGGTATGACCTCGGTGATCGGCGGGTGTACCGCCGCTTCGAAAGCCGCAAAGCTCTGGTCGCGGACGAGGTGCGTTCCTGGGCCGCCTCCGCGCGTCCGGTGAGCGGCACGGGGTAGTGCCCCTGAGTGCTGACCGTTCCACCGACGTCATACATCAGGAGTTGACGATGCCATTGCTCGCAGGGCGCTACCGGCTGGACCGGCCGGTGGGCAGGGGCGGCATGGCGGTTGTCTGGCGCGCGCACGATCAGGTGCTGCGACGTACGGTCGCGGTCAAGGTGCTGTCGGCAGAGCTCGGTGAGGATCCACCGGAGGACGCCGTCCGCAAGGAGGCGATGATCGCCGCCCGGCTGTGTCACCCGCACATCGCTGCGGTTCACGACTACGGCGAGACGCTGAGCGACGGCCGCCGGCAGCCGTTCCTGGTGATGGAGTTCGTCGACGGCCCGACCTTGGCGGCACGCATCACCGACGCGGGCCCGCTGCCGTGGCGTGAAGTGGCCACCGTGGGCGCGCAGGTGGCCGATGCGCTGGCGGCCGCCCATGACAACGCACTGGTGCACCGCGATATCAAACCCAGCAACGTCATGCTGTCCCGGGCCGGGGTGAAGGTCGTCGACTTCGGCGTGGCGGCAGGGGCCGGCGACGGTGTGGCTGACGCGTCCGGCCGGGTCTGGGGAACACCGGGCTATCTGGCCCCGGAGCAGCTGGAGCATGGTCCGGTTCTTCCTGCCGGTGACGTGTTCGCCCTGGGCGTGCTGCTGTTCGAGTGCCTGGCCGGCCATCCGCCGTGGCAGCCGGCGAAATCCGACGACGTCCTGACCGAGCGTGCCCGCGATCCGTTACCGGAGCTGCCCGGCCAGGACGAGCTGCCGGACGAGCTCGTCCGGCTGTATCGGCGTTGCCTGGCGTCCTCGCCGGCCGACCGCCCCGGCGCTGGCGAGGTCGCGAGCATATTGCGGGAGCTCGTATCGCCGGCTCCGGCTCTCCGGCCGCGGCACCTTCCCGCACCTCCGTCGACGCGGCCCGTGCCGGCCACCCGGGCGCACGCCCGGACGACCCGGCCTCGGCGGCTCGCCGCCCTGGCCGCGGCTCCACTGGCTGCGCTCGTCGGGGTCCTGGCCGTGCAGCTGACCGGAACGGGCAACCAGCAGCCGGTTGCCCGGGCGCAGCCGCCGGAGGACGATTCCGCCGCCGCGGCGGCCTGCAAAGCCGAGTACGCAAGCGTGCGTCTGCCGGACGGCTCATTCACCGCACGTCTGGCGGTCACCAACATCGGCGGTGGCGACCTGCGGGCCTGGTCCGTACGGTTCCAGCTGCCGCAGCGTCAGCGTGTCACCGAGGTGGCCGGGGCGCGATGGTCACAGCAGAGCCGCACCGTGACCCTGACGGCGGCCGACCTGCTGCCCAGCGGCGCGAAGGTGGCGATGACGGTACGCGGTACCTTCGACGAGCAGCAAGATGGTGTGCCCGGCGCGTTCTCGGTCGGGGGTGTCCCGTGCACCCAGGCCGTCACCCGGGTGCGGACGTCCTCGACGCCCGGGCCGGCGGATACGGCCACCGCCGAGGACCACTCCGGTGGTCGTGGTGCTGCCGATGAGACGGTGGAGACGGACGATCCCGGCCGGAGTTCACCGTCGTCGACGGCCGCATCCGTGCAGGCGTCCCGCACGGTGACGAACGCGCCGGTCCCGGCGCCGCACCCTTCATCCGGGCAATCCTCAGGACCGGTGGAGTCGTCGGCACCGGTCGACCCGTCGGGTGCCCCGAGCTCGCCGCCGGATGGCGGGGCATCCGGGTCGCCGCCGGCGCCGGCGCCGTCCAGCAGCGATGATGCCCCCGCCTCGTCGAGCCCGACCAGCCCCGGCGACGAAGCCGAGCAGCCTGACCCGGACGCGACGCCGCCGCGCGCAGAGCCGGGGCCGCGGGCGGAGCGGTCCGGTCAACGCTGAGGTGCTCCGTTCTCAGATCCGGGCGTGCAGTAGTGACCGGCCTATCCCGGAGCGAGAGCCGCGGCGGGCCGCGGGAGCAACGCCCACGACCGTGAACACGTCGCTGAGACGCGGCGCGTCCAGAGCGCGCATGACCGGCTGCGACGGTGCGACCAGGCACAGAGCCGCACCCAAGCTGCTCGCGCGCCGATGGGCCCGGATCAGCGCGCCGAGTCCGGCGTCGTCGACCGCCGACACCGCGGACAGATCGACGAACACCGCCGTGTGGTGGCGGACAGCCCAGGTCAGAGCATCGCGCAGGTTCGGCGTCAACGCGGCGTCGACCGGACCGCGGATGCGGACCACGGCGGTGTCCTCATGCTCCGACAGTTCGATCGCGGGCCGGCCGGCGCCCTCAGTGAACTCCGCAGCCCCGGTCACGACCGTTCGACCACTCTGATCCTCGGACATCGGAACCCCTCTCCTCGTCCGACCACTGTCGCGCCCGGGTTTGGCAGCGGTCCGGCGCCGACGTGACGGTTGCATGACAGCCGGCGCAGCGTGTCCTGCGGCGTCGGGCCCTCCTTGTCACGCAACCGACATCCCGCTGCGTAACGTTCGCCGGACTGCCCGCGCATCCTGAAGGCGTCCATCCGAGCCAAGTTGAGGTGAACGATGAGCGTCTTGGCAACTCCCGTCCGCTCCTGCGCCGTTTCCACTGTCCGGCTCGCCGTGACAGGCGATCTGGACATGGCGACAGCTCCGGCGGTGTCCGCGACTCTCGACGCCGTGGCGGCGACCCGCCCGGACTTCGTCCTGGTCGAGCTGAACCGCTGCACGTTCCTCGACGCGGCCGGGGTCAGCTGCCTGCTCAGGGCGCAGACACGCCTGCGCCGTGACGCGGGTCGTCTCGTTCTGCTGGACCCCACGCCGCTGGTGCATCGGGTGCTGCGGGTGTGCCGGGCCGAACACCTCGTGGAGATGCACGGCACCGGTCACCGGGCCTGACCGCCCCGCCGCTTTGCACGCCGGCGGCGGGCGCCGACGGGTCAGGCGAGCCGGCGTCCCAGCGAGGCGGTCACCCGGTCCAGGTAGATCGCGAGGACCACCACCGCGAGGCCGCCCTCGAAGCCTCTGCCGATGTCGAGCTGGGTGATGGCCCGGACCACCACCGCGCCCAGTCCGCCGCCGCCGACCAGACCCGCCACCACCACCATGGACAGCGCCAGCATGATGACCTGGTTGACGCCGGTCATGATCGACGGAAGGGCGAGGGGCAGCTGGACGTCGCGCAGGATCTGCCGGGGTCGCGCGCCGAAGGCGGCCGCAGCCTCCACCACCTCCGCGTCGACCTGCCGGATGCCGAGATCGGTGAGCCGCACCGCCGGGGGCACGGCGAAGATGGTGGTGGCCACCACGCCGGGCACCACGCCGATGCCGAAGAAGAACACCGCGGGCAGCAGGTAGACGAAGACCGGCATGGTCTGCATGAAGTCCATCACCGGGCGGACCACCGCGCGGACCCGGTCGTTGCGGGCGGCGAGGATCCCCAGCGGTACGCCCACCACCACCGCTACCGCGGAAGCGACCAGCACCACCGCCAGGCTCTGCAGCATGTCGGTCCACAGGTCCATCGCCTGGACGAGCAGCAGGCCCGCGGTCGCCACCGGCAGCGCCACCCATCGGCGTACCGACAGCCACGCGATGGCGACCAGGATGGCGGTCAGGAGCAGCGGGTGCGGCAGTACCAGCACCTGGTACATGCCGTTGAGCAGCTGGCGCAGCAGCTCGGCGACGGCGTCGAAGAAGCCGGCGAAGGTGGTCCGGAGCCAGTTGATGGCCGAGGTCACCCAGGCGTCGACCGGAACATCAGGAACCACCGTCGGCTCCGTTCGTCCGCAGGTCGGCCACGAAGGCGGCCACGTAGTCGTCCGCGGGATGCGCGAGGATCTCCGCTCCGGTGCCGCTCTGCACGACCCGGCCATCGCGCATGATCATGATCCGGGTGCCCAGGCGCAGCGCCTCGACCAGGTCGTGGGTCACGAACACGATGGTCCGGCGTCGTTCGGCCTGCAGGGCCAGCAGCAGCTGCTGCATCTCCCGCCGGATCAGCGGATCCAGCGCGGAGAAAGGCTCGTCCATCAGCAGGACGTCCGGCTCGGTGGCCAGCGCGCGGGCGAGCCCGACGCGCTGGCGCTGCCCGCCGGACAGCTGCGCCGGCCGGGCGTTACCGCGATCGGCGAGCCCGACCTGAGCCAGGGCCTGGTCGGCGAGGGCCATCTGCTCCTCCTTCGGCAGGCCCCGTACGCGCAGGCCGTAGGCGGCGTTCTCCCGTACGGTGCGATGGTTGAACAGGGCGAAGTGCTGGAAGACCATGCCGATGGTGCGGTTGCGCAGCGTGCGCAGCGCGTTGTCGTCCATCTCGCGCACCTCGTGACCGTCGACACGCACCGAGCCCGCGGTCGGTTCGATCAAGCGGTTGAGCATTCTCAGCACGGTCGACTTGCCGGAGCCGGACAGTCCCATCACGACGAAGACCTCCCCGCGCTCGACGGTGAAGCTGACGTCGTCGGCACCGAGGAAGCCGCCCTGTGCGGTCACCGCCGCCCGGCGTGAGTCTCCCTCGTGCGGAAGCCCGGCGAGCAGGGCGGCGGATGCGACATCGCGCATCCCGTACACCTTGGTGAGTCCGTCGACCTCGATCACGACGGGAATACCGCATCAACGGCCGGTTTGCCGTCGACGGTCGTGACGCCCGCCAGCCACTTCTCGACGACGCTGCGGTTCGCCGCGATCCAGGCCGAGGCGATGTCCTCGGGCTTCTGCTTGTCCTTGTCGACCTGGTCGATCCACTTCGACGCGGTGACGGTGTCGACGGAGACCTGCGACAGGAACTTCTTCAGGTTGGCGTCGTCCTCACCGAGACCGGCGCGGGTCAGGACCCGGATCTGCCCCGCTCCCGGCCACACCTTTTCCGGATCGGCCAGGAAGGTGAGCTTCCACTCCAGGGTCATCCAGTGCGGGCTCCAGGCCAGGAAGGCCACCGGCTGCTTCCTCGCGGCGCGCCGGTCCACCTCGGCGAGCATGGCCTCGGTGCTGCTCGCGGTGAGCTTCCAGTCGCCCAGACCGTACGCGTCGGCGTCGATCGCCTTCTGGATCGTGGTGTTGCCGGGCGATCCCGCCTCGATGCCGAGGATCTCCCTGCCGAACTTGTCGGCATGGGCGTCGAGGTCGGCCAGTGACTTGACCCCCAGCTGCTCGCTCACATAGCCGGGCACCGCGGGGGCGTACTCGGTGCCGGTGAGGATCACACCGGCCACGTCGGCCTGCTTCTTGTCCAGCAGCGGCTGGAACGTGTCCTGCTGGCTGGGCCACCAGTTGCCGAGGTAGGCGTCGGCCTGTCCGGTCGAGATCGCCTGAGCGGCCAGGGGCACGGAGACCTCCTGCGTGCTGGTGCGGTAGCCGAGCTTGTCCAGGATCTGCATGGCGATCGTGGTCTCGACGACGAGGTCCGCCCACGGCTGCTGCACGAAGCGGGCGACGTGTGTGTCCGCATCGGTGGATCCGGCGAAGTCGTCACCGGACTCGCCGCTGCATCCGGCGATCGCCGCACTCGCCAGCAGCCCGGCCGCGAGCACGGCGGAGAACTTCCTCAGCATGCTTTGCTCTCTTCCCTCGGGTCCGGACCCTTGCTGGTGGTCCGGTGCCACACGGTGAATAGTGGCGCCTCATCACGGTGCGTCACGGCCGTACGCCGCTCGCATCCGGACCATCTCAACACGCTGCTGCCATCCTCACCGCGGTGATCATGACCCTTCCGCCACGACAAATCCGTTATGGAAGCACAAGAAGGGTGCTCATCTCGCATCTTCTTTGTCCAAAAGTGCAATAACAGTCATGCGGCTGTCATGAAACTCGCTGTGATGAAGCGTCGCGAGCCGTCGAAGGACCGTGCTCGTTCTCGCGTGAGGTGCCGCGCCCTGGGGTAGCCGGCACCAAACAACAGAACGGAGATGACCGTGACGACCACGACCATGCCGATGCTGAAGACGTACCCGGCAGAGATCAACTTCGATCGGGAGAAACTCGCTGCCGCCGTCGACGCGCTGCTCGCGTGCAGCGAGGCCTGCACTGCCTGCGCGGACGCCTGCCTGAGCGAGGACATGGTGGCCGAACTGACCAAGTGCATACGTACCAACCTGGACTGCGCCGACATCTGCGCCACCACCGCCCGGGTGCTGTCCCGGCACACCGGTTACGACGCCAACATCAGTCGCACGCTGCTGGAGGCCTGCGCCACGGCGTGCCAGGCCTGCGGTGACGAATGCGCGAGTCACGCCGACATGCACGAGCACTGCCGGGTGTGCGCCGATGCATGCCGTACCTGTGAGCAGGCATGCCGTGATCTGCTGGCCGGAATGAGCTGAGCCGGGCTGCTCCAGCGGTGGTGCGCCGGCTCAGCCGGCGCGCCCACCGGTGTGCTCGTCGTCTTCCGGTCCGGCAACCGGAAGTGCGCCTCCGGAAGCCGGTTCCCGCCCTCCGCTGCTGCCGGCGCGACAGGCTTCCAGCTGGGCGCAGCAAGCGAGGCCCGCGAACAGCGCCACGCCGCCGGCATTGGCCCACAGCAACAGGGCCACCACCCCGGTCAGCGGTCCGTAGACCTGACTGAAGGACAATCCGCTGCTGACGTAGCCGGCCAGCAACGCGGTGACCAGGATCCACAGCGACGTCGACAGCAGAACACCGGGCAGCAGCCACCGCCATGACGGCTGGCGACGCCGTGGCGCCCAGCGGAACAGTGCTGCCACGGCAGTCACGGTCAGGGTCAGGGCTACCGGTACGTGCAGAACGGTCCAGATCCGCTCGAAGGGTGTCCCCCATCCGTACACCTGCTGCAGTGCGGTTCCGAACCCACGCCCGCCCACAACCATCAGGAAACCGCAGAACGCCGGACCCCCGGACGCCACCGCCAGCATGGCCGCACGACCGTACTTGTGGCCGGCCGGGCGGTCACGGCCGATGCCGTAGAGGCGGTTCGCTCCCCGTTCGATCTGCGCCATCGCAACGATCACCGCGACCCCGGCCGTGAGCAGACCGATCACCAGGGCGGCCTCGCCGGTGTCGCCGGAGCCCTCATCGAACAACAGACGCCGGACCAGCGCGTCGCTGCGGCCGGGGGTCAGGGACAACGTCGTGAGGGCGATGACTCTGCCGCCCTCTGCCAAGCCCGCCTCGTCCGCCAGTCCGGTCAGGGCGATCAGCAGCGGCACCACGGCCAGACAGAGCAGCAGGGCCAGGGCCCGGGCGTGGCTGAAGCCGTCGCTGTAGCGCAGTCGTGCGAACGTGTCCCGCGCGAAGGCGCGCCACCCGTACCCGCGCACGACGCTGAGGGGCGAGCCGGCAGTGGCGGCCCGCGATGTCTCCGGCACGGATCGGCTGCTGCTCAACGGCCACCTCCGGCGCGTCCGGACCGGCGCACGCGCGTACCGTCCGGGGCCCGGATCCGGAGTACGACCCGCCGCCGCGGCCGGCGGAGCCCGGCAAGCCACGGCCGGCGCGGTGGCCGCAGCGATACATGTCGGGGACCGGACGTGCGCCTGCGGGCCTCGGCGAGGAACCGCGCGCGCCGGCCAACCGCCACTGTCCGGTCATCGAGCGCGTCCGCCGCGTTCCGGGCGACCGGCTGCGGCGACACCGGCTCCGGGTGCGCCACGGGCGTGCAGGGCAGCAGGCCGGTCACCCCCGCTCGGCGCAGAAGGCCGTACAACCGCTCGGGAACATTCACTGCGGTCAGCGAGGCGCGCACGTGTCCGCAGGCACGAAGACCGTCGACCAGGGCACGCGCCGTGGCGATCTCGCCGTCCCGGGCGTGGCGCAGGTCCACGATCAGCCGGCGGGGCCGGTCACGCACTGCGGCCTCCACCAGCGCATCGCGCAGCCGCTGGGCGCCCTCACCGTCGATCACACCGCGAACGGCCACAACCGAGGTCCCCGAGGCCGCCGGATAGGTGGCAACCCTGAGCCGCGAGCCGTCGGGCGCTACCCCCGCCGTACCGTCCAGCCAACCGCGCAGCTGCCGCAGAGCGCCGTCCAGCAGCCTGGACACGTTCATCTGAGACATTCCCAGCTCAGCGGCGATGACGTCCTGGGTCCAGCCGTCGAAGAAGTACCGGTTCACGAGGTGGCGTTGCCCGGCGGGCAGCCGGCGGACGCAGGCCCGCACCGTGACCCGATCAGCGGCGCACTCCAGCGCCCGGTCCTCGTCACCGATCAGGTCCTGCAGCTCGCAGGCATCGTCGTCGGCGCTGACGGGCCGGTTGAGCGAGTCGGTGTCGTACGCCGCTGCGGCCGCGAGTGCTTCGCGCACCTCCGCGGGATTCAGGCCAAGGGCACTGCTGAGTTCGGTGACGCTGGGAGAGCGGTGCAGCCGCTGGGTGAGCTCGACTCGTGTCCTGCTCACTTCCAGATGCCGTTCCTGCAGGCGCCGGGGAACACGCACGTCCCAGCTCTTGTCCCGGAAGTGGCGTTTGAGTTCCCCGGTGATGGTGGGGACCGCATAAGCCAGGAACGGCCGGCCCAGGGCGGGATCGAAGCCGTCGACGGCCTTCACCAGGGCCAACGCCGCGACCTGGACCAGGTCGTCGATCGCCTGGCCGCGGTGGGTGAAGCGGCGGGCCAGGCGCTGGGCCAGGCCGAGGTGGTGCTCGATCGCACGCTCACGCGCGCGTCGGCGCTCGCCGGCCGGCAGACGTTCGTCGCGGGCCCGGCACAGCAGGGCCAGAGCTTTGTCGTCCGGACCGGCTTCGGCGCCGTCGGCGCCGGCCGGGCAGCGCGGATCCGCCGGTGCGGCAGCATGGGGAACAAGCGACATCAGGGCACCCCCAAGGGGCCGAGGACTGATTAGTCATGGCAGGACCGGACTCGTGGCAGAGGATCGGACCTGTATCGGTGGTCGCTTCGTTCATCCGCGTCGCCACGCGCGGCAGCGCGCCATCCTCATCGCGTGGCTGCCCGGTGGACCGGTCAGATCCTCGATGCCGTGGTGTCGACACCGCAGCCGCGACGTGTCACCGATGTCCCCGGTAGCCAGGCGCAGAAACATGAAGGTTCGGTGACGGAGGCCGGCCGACCCGGTCGCCCAGCGGTGCACCGATGCATGATTGAGCCGGGCCGGTGCGGGCATCTGCCAGCTGACGGCTCGTTCGGCTGAGGGGGAGGTTGTGGCGCCAGGCTCGCGTGCGGCACGGCCCGGCACGGCCGAGGCCCGGTTGACGGCCGCTGTGCGCCGGCTGCAGGCCGAGGTGGACGGTCTGCGCCGCGCCCAGCACAGCCGAGCGGTGATCGAGCAGGCCAAGGGCTTGCTGGCCGGACGGCTGGGCTGCTCCCCCGAGGAGGCCTTCACCCAGCTGTCCTGGCTTTCCCAACAGAGCAACATCAAGGTCACCGAGGTCGCCGCCGGGCTGTTGGGGATGGCCGTGCCGCTCGCCGTGCAGGACCCGGCACCGCAGATGACACCGGCGGCCGACATCTCGCGCCGATTCGCCCGGCGTGCGCCCGCCGCACCGGACCCTGCCACAGCGGCCCTGCCCTCGGTCACCCTGCTGCCGGAGGAGACCACCGCCCGCTACCACCTGACATGTGCGGCCATGGGCACGGTCGACGACGTCCACCACCTGGCCGAGACAATCTGGTCGGAGGGCTTGCGCCACCTGGGAGCGACTGCCGTGCTGATCGGCGTGCTGGAACCCGACGGTGCTGTCCGGCTGGTGAGCACCCACGGACTGCCCCGGTCGGTGGCCAGCGCCTGGCAGCGGGTGCCCAGCACGCTCAACGTCGCCTTCCTCAAGGCGGTCAGCAACGGGCGGCCCCTGTGGATCACTCAGGAGCAGGCCGCGGCAGCCGGGTACGAATTGCTCGGCGACGGCGATCTGCGGGCCTGCCTGCCGCTGAACCAGCAGGGACGCATCTTCGGAGTCGCCTCGATCGTATGGGCCAGGGATTTCCATCCCGACACCACCACCCGTGCCTACGTCAGCGCCTTGGCCGAAGCGTGCGGGCGCCGGGTGTCACAGATGCTCGACGGACCCGGCGGGCAGGCCGTCGCCTCACCCGCCGCGCACTGGGTCGAGGCGGTGCTGGAGTCGCTGCCGGGCTCGCACGCGCTGCTGTCACCCGTGCGCGACGCGGCGGGACAGGTCGAGGACTGGCGGTTCGACCTGTGCAGCCCGGAGGCGATGGACGCGTCCGGGCGCACGGCCGACCTCATCTGCGGGCGGCGCCTGCTCGACCTGTATCCGCACGCGTCGTCCGCCGGCCTCTTCGACGGTTACCTGCAGGTCCTGCGTACCGGCAAGCCGTTCACCATGGAACCCACACCCCTGGTGCTGGCCACGGAACGACACCAGATTCCGGTGATCATGAGCGTGCGGGCCTCCCGGTTCGGCGCGGGTCTGCTGGTGCATTGGCGCTACCACGACGCGGAACGCCGGCTGCTGGCCCGCCTGGAGCGGGTGCAACGCCTCGGTGACGCCGGCTGGGCGGAGTGGAATCTCATCACCGGCGAGGTGGAGTG
This sequence comes from Actinoplanes auranticolor, assembly GCF_018332655.1. Taxonomy (GTDB): domain Bacteria; phylum Actinomycetota; class Actinomycetes; order Mycobacteriales; family Micromonosporaceae; genus Actinoplanes; species Actinoplanes auranticolor. The sequence continues at coordinate 88,996 of NZ_BOQL01000038.1, forward strand.
GTCGGCCGAGACCTACGCCATCCTGAACCGTGACCCGGCCCACGGCCCGGTGCAGTTCACAGCCCTGCACCGCTACGTGGCGCCCGAGGATCGGGACATCCTGACCGCCGCTGCCGAACGACTCAGGACGGACCACGAGCCCATCGACCTGGTCATGCGCCTGCACCGCAACGGCGTCCGGACGCCGGTCCGGCTCGTCGCCGATCCCGTTGTCGACGGCCTCGGCCGGCTGGCCTGCGTGGACGCTGCCGTACGTCGGCTACCGGACCATTCCGGCCATGACCGGCAGCAGTAAGACCCCGAGCCCGAGTGCCGCCGCACCTGCCGCAACGGGTAGCGCAGTCCCACGCCATCACCGACACGGCCAGCAGAATCCGGCTCACCTCGTGATAGGGGGCGTGGTCCTCGATCAGGGACGGCACCGGCAGCACCCCCGTCACCGCTGGACGCAGCACCAGCCCGGCGGTCAGCGCGAGCGGCGGCACGGACACGGGCGGCCGGCGGATCCGGCCCCGGTTGCGGCCAAAACAGGGTCGCTCGCGGCACTGCCCTGTCCGCCGGGCCGGCGGCTGTCACGGCTCAGCGATGACGTCGGCCCATCCGCCGTTGTCCGGTTCGCCGTCCCAGCAGGCCAAACGGTTGCAGACGTCGAAGACATCGGGAGTCCGCCAGGTCAGGTCATGCGCGAGCCGGCGCAGGTGCACGTCGGTGACGAGCCCTTCCAGGACGACGACCCGGTTCTGCACCTCGATCACGATGCGCTGTCCGGGTTGCGGCAGCCCGGCCCGCAGCCGGTCGGCCACGCGCAGGGCGAGGTCCCGGTCGGCGTGCACCGGCTCACCAGCGGGCAACGGACGGGGTACGGACGGCGTGCCCTCGGGGAAACCGTCGAAGGGCGGGAACGGCATCATCGGGTGCCTCCGGAAAGTCGATGCTGAGACATACAGACGTCCCTTACCGCCGCCACCGTCTGTCAATCACGTGACCGCGGTACCTCACGTAGCGGCGTCGCGGCGCGCTCTCGGCGGCTCCGCAGACGTCGCCGCCGGCCGGCGCAGCGCGGCGGCGGCCAGCTGCCGGACGACGATGATGGCCGCCGCGGCGGGCAGTTGATCGCCCGGCTGCGGCAGCGCCAGCCGCAGCAGACCCGCGGCCAGCCACAAGTCGAGGGCGATGCGCAGCCCGACACGGACGTCGCGGGAGACGACGATCGCCACCACGCCGCTGACCAGGCCGGCCAGCACGCAGATCAGGACGACGTACTGCACGGCGGCCGTCATCGCAGCGCTCCGGCGGGCTCGGCCGGGCCGCGGCCATCAGCGTGGCGCTTGGCGAGCTCAGCGCGTTCCTCCTTGATCTCCCGGCCCAGGAAGTAGTTGAGCGCGGTACGGATCGCCGCGACAGCCGCCAGCTCGGCGATCTCCCGCAGCGTGGGGGCGATCGCGGTCCGCAGAATGTCCGAGGCGAGCTGAAATTCAAGCCCCAGCGCGAGGAACCGGCCGAGGCCCAGCCGGACCGGCACGAAGGTCTCCGGACGCCGATCACGGAGGGCGACGATGACGAAACGGACGAAAGCCACCATGGCCCCCGCGAAAATGATCAAAGCGCCCGCCGCCTCGACCAACCTCACCAGCAGGTCGACCGCCTGCGACAGCCATTCCTCACCGAAGATCTCCGTCATCCTCGCGCTCTGCCCGTTCAGACCGGTAGTACGCATGGCCGACGGGCGAGTGTCCGTTCGCCGCACTCACCGGCACCTCCGGCGCATATTTCCGGTCCCGCAACGACCGGTGACTCCGCCGGCGGGGTACGGACAGACCATGTTCTTTGACAAGCTGGCCGACCTCGGGCGCATCGGTCTCATCGGTGTGCTGACCTACGTGCTGCTCATCGCCGTCCTGCGCGTGTCCGGCAAACGCACGCTGGCCAAGATGAACGCCTTCGACCTGGTCGTCACGGTGGCTCTCGGTTCCACGCTGGCGACCATTCTGCTGTCCACCGACGTGTCGTTCACCGAAGGTGCCGCCGCGCTGATCCTGCTGATCGCCCTGCAGTTCGCCGCCACCTGGCTGTCGGTCCGCTGGGCGCCGTTGCGCGAGGCCCTCAAATCGGCGCCGACGCTGCTGCTGCGCGACGGCGAGCTGCTCACCGAGGCGATGCGCCGGCAGCGGGTCACCGACAACGAGATCTACCAGGCGGTGCGGTCCCAGGGCATCGGCGACCTGGCCGCGGTGGCCGCGGTGGTACTCGAGACTGACGGCACGTTCAGCGTCATCCCCGCACAGCAGGCCGGCGCCCGCACCGCACTGCGGGACGTCGACGCCGCCCGCCCCGGAAATGCATCGATGCCGGACAGCGCGTGACCACGCATCGCGAACTGTGGGACGACGCCAGTCCGACGGGTGCCGGTCACGCCGCCGGCACGTCCTCGGATTGGCGCACCACGGCGACCGGACAGTCGGCGCGATCGAGCAACGCCTGACTCGTTGAACCCAGGACCAAGCCGGTCAGCGCAGCACGACCCCGGGATCCGACCACTACCAGCGCCGCGCCGTGCGTCTGTTCGGCCACCGCCGTCTCCGGGTGTCCCTCCAGCAGTCGCTCGTGGACCGCGACGTCCGGGAAAGCCTCACGCCATGGCGCGACGGCCTCGGCCAGTGAGCGCCGTGCCGCCGCGGGCAGTCCGTCGCCGACGAGCCGGGTCGCGGCCGCGGCGGCTGCCAGACTTCCGGCGCCTGCAGCCATCAGCGGTGGTTGCCAGGCGTGGACGGCGAAAAGGGCGCAGCGGCGGTGCGCCGCCACCTGAAAGGCGAACCGCAGGGCCGGTCCGCAGCTGTCCGAGGTGTCGACCGCCACGACGACCGACCCGGAGCGCCCGGCGTCGCCGCGGACCAGGACGACCGGGCAGTGCGCCTCCGCGACGACCCGTGCCGTCACCGACCCGAGCAGCGTCGCCGCCATCCGGCCTCGGTCAGATGTGCCCAGTACCAGCAGACCGGCCTCGGACGAGGCGTCGAGCAGGGCCGGCACAGCGGTCTCGGACGCCGCCCGGGTCGACACGTCCCGCTGCGGGGCGTACCGGGACGCCTCGGCCGCCGCGGCTGCCAGCGCCTCTTCGCGGGAACGCTTCCGCCGGGGTGGCCCGGCGTTGCTGACCCCTACCGGCACCGGCAGGATCACCGACGCCGTGCCGGAGGCCGACGCCGCGGACAGCAGTCGCAGCGCGGCGCCGGTATCGGCCACGTAACGCCCTGCCCACCGCACCGCCGCCAAGGCCCCCGCGGAGCCGTCGACACCCACGACCACGGGCCGCCCTGTTCCTGCGCTTGTCATCTGCTGCTCCTCTCAGCACGCTGATCCGGAGCGTCGGTTGATCCGGCCGTCATGGCCCGGGCAGTCACGAGGAAACGCTCACCGGTGAACTCGGCGTAGGTGGCAGCGTCATCGGCCAGATGATGCTCCGCGGCGTACTCGTCGTAGATAAACTTCTGCACGTTGCCCGATATCTGCACCCGGTCCCCCACGGACACCGCACGGCCGGGTTCGCACAGCACCAGCAGCGAGTCGTCGCCGTACTCGCGGGTGTCCAGCTCGAAGGAGGTGTCGGTGATGGCTCTGGTAACGATGCCCGACACGGTCACCGTCCGGCCGATGAAGTCGGTGGTGCCGAAGTAGTCCGGGGCGGTGGATCCGGTGGCCGGGCCGGGAACCGGAGTCGGCGCCGCCTGCTCGACGCAGCCGGCCGCTGCCACGGCCAGCAGGCACGCCGCCACCGCCTGCGTGATCCGGCGCGGAACATCGCTTGTCATGTTGGTCGTCCCCCTAGCTGTCACAGGTGTCGTACGACTCACTGTTCGGCCGCACCGACGGTCAGCTTGGCCGTCTGCTGCTTGCCGTTGCGCAGCAGCGTCAGCTCGACGCTGTCGCCGGGCTCGACGCCCCGCAAAGCACCCAGGAACGACTCCACGGTGGGCACCCGCTCGCCCCCGAATGCGGTGATGACGTCTCCGGGACGAAGTCCCGCCTTGGCCGCCGGGTCCCCCGCGACGACGTCACGGACCAGGACACCGCGGTCGGTGCCGGTGTTCAGCGCCTGGGCGATCTGCGGTGTGAGCCGGTCGACGGCCACCCCCAGGTACGGATGCGTGACCCGGCCGTCGTCGAGCAGATCGTCGGCGACGTCGAGCGCGGTGGCTGACGGGATGGCGAAGCCGATCGACACCGCCCCGGTCGACGGCGGGAGGTAAGCGTCGTTGATACCGACGACCCGCCCGCTCGCGTCGACCAGCGCGCCGCCGGAGTTCCCGGGCGAGATGGGGGCGTCGGTCTGCAGCAGGTCCACCAGAGCGCGGCTCTGGGTGGCCGAGCCGGGGATCTCGCGTCCGACCCCGGAGATGATGCCGGCCGTGACGGTGTTCATCAGCCCGAGCGGACTGCCCATCGCCAGCACGGTCTCCCCCGGTTGCGGCAGTTCGGTGCGGAACTGCGCGACGGGCAGGTCGGTGCGCTCGGCGCGCAAAACTGCGAGGTCGGTGACAACATCGGTGCCGACGACCCGGGCGTCGACCCGGGAGCCGTCCGCCAGCGCGAGTTGCACGGTCCGAGCGTCGCCGACCACATGCTGGTTGGTCAGCACCAGACCGCCGTCGCGGAAGACGACACCGGATCCGAGTCCCTTGCCGACCAGGACGGTGACCACCGACGGCTCCACCCGGGCGACCACCTCGGGCAGTGCGGCGGCGGACGCGTCCGCGGAGCTCGCCGGGGCGGCCGCGGGCTCCTCCTTGCCGGTGCATCCCGACAGAGCAAGGGACAGGGCCAGGAACGAGGCGATGACAATGTTGCGTGATGTGGCTTCGCGGGGAGTGGACATGCCCTGTCGCTACCCGCCGGCGGTCCGGTGAGCCCGCTCGGGCCGGAATTTCGTCCGGTGCGGTGGTGCCGATGCGACGGTGCGGTGCCGGCGGGCCCACGGTCGGCCAAGAGGGCCGCCGGCCCGGCGGTACCGCGACGGCCGGCGGTGGCAGCGAGGCGGCACGGCGATTCCAGCGAACGATGCCGGAGGCCGGCGAGACCCCGCGATGCCGCTGCGGGCACTGTCCTCACGGTGGCGCGTTCGCCGCAACGGATGCTGCGGACCACCTCCGTCGGAGCAGCCTGCGGCGTCTGTGCCGCTGGATCGGCCGTCGGGACGGGGCCATCCGGGCCGTCCGCGGCAAGCGGTGCGGCCGGGCGGACCGGTCGGCAGGCGAAAAGGCGGTGCAGCCCGGCACGGCAGAGGAGCACGTGCAGCTGCGCCGGTACGTTCACCACGCACAGGCGTGTGCCGGTGTGCCCGCCGGCACGGTAGGCGTCGAGCAACGCACCGGCCACCGTCGCCGCGGCGTCCCGGACATGGCGGAGATCCACGATCAGCATCGGCGGACGGTGGGTGACCGCGAGATCGACCAGCGCGTCACGCATGTCGGCGACGCCCTCGGCGTCGAGGCGGCCCCGCACCGCAGCGACCAGGTATCCCGGCCGGACCCGGTGTGTCCGGACCCGCACCCCTGCGGAGTTCGGCAGGGGCTGCCGCGGCGCGGACGCCGCCTGATCAGTCAGGCGGTCACGCAGTTTGGCGACGGTACGGCTCAGCAGCCGCGAGACGCTCATCTGGGAGGTGCGCAGCTCGCCGGCGATCTGCGCCTGGGTGCGGTCGCCGAAGAAGTAGCCCTCGATGATCTGGCGTTCCCGGCCCGGCAGCCGGTCGACGACCGCCCGTACGGTCAGGCGGTTGCACATCGCCTCCAGGGAGCCGTCCTCGTATCCGAGCAGGTCCTGCCGTTCGGCGGCGTCGTCGTGCCCGCCGACCGGCCGGTTCAGTGAGTCGGCCCGGTACGCCGAGGCACTGGCCTCGGTGGCACGGACCTCAGCCTCCGTGACACCCATGGCCGTCGCGATCTCCGCCGCGGACGGGGCGCGGTGCAGTCGCTGCGCCAGCTCGGTCCGGGTCCGGGTCGCCTCCAGGCACCGCTCCTGCAGCCGCCGGGGCACGTGCACGGCCCACACCCGGTCCCGGAAGTGCCGTTTGAGTTCACCGAGGATGGTCGGCGCGGCATAGCCGGTGAAGCTGTGCCCCCGCTCGGGGTCGTAGCCGTCGGCGGCCTTGACCAGGGCCAGCGCGGCGACCTGGATCAGGTCGTCGAGCGTCTCGCCGCGGTGCTGATAGCGCGACGCCAGGCCGCGCGCCAGGGGCAGGTTCCACCGCACCACCTGTTCACGCAGGCGGCCGCGCTCGGCGGCCGGGCAGTCCGGGTCGCGCATGAGGCGGATGATCTCGATGCTCTCCCGGTCTCGCTGATCGGGGTCGGCACTGCCCGCGTCCATGCCCGGCGGGGCAGAGACGGGGCTGGCATGCAGCACTGAGGACATGGTGACTCCCGGAAAGATGCAGAAGGATGAACGGCGCGGGCGGGCCTGCCGTACGAGGCGGCCCCTCAAGCGCGCTGGTACGAGCGGCGGCGGCCACATGTGATCGCCGGCCGCGAGGTTGCGGCGCAACTGCCTCGGGTCGCAGCGGTGGGCCGAGGGCCCTTGGTGCCGTTACTTGACACCTGCGTCATCGAGGTCGTCTGCGTAATGTCCGCGATCACCCGGCGGAAACGCCGGTCCCGCAGACGTCATCGACTTGACATACAACCGTGCGGAAGCCGTGCGCGTGATCGTCCGGATGCCCACCGAGGTAGCAACCGGTACGGCACGGACCGCGGGGCACTGAGAGCCCCGTAGGGCCCCGGAGAAGGTGATTGAGCGGCGCTGCACCTGCTCGGCGAGGTCGACAGTAGCCGCGGTCCGGTGCCGACCGGCGTGATGTCGCCGTAGCCGAGCACGCCGAGGGTGGTGCCGGCGTAGTACACCCCGTCGGCGGATACTCCGTCAGGTGTGCGACAGCCCTCGATACCCGGCCGGACCACGAGAGCGACGCCCATGATCAGCGGCACCAACCAGGCACGGCCAGGCAGATGAGGTTCCCGCGAGGACCCAGAGCACTGTCATGGGGGTCCCATACCCACGTTGCAGCCGCCGCGTAGGCCGACCGGGCCCCGGGGTAGTCCCGCCGGCGGCGCCCACCGGCGCTCGGACGCCACCGTGGAGACGGGTCGCCGGCGACCGGAACAGACAGCAGAGGAGATCCAGCATGCGGATCGGCATCATCGGAGCCGGCAAGGCCGGTGCAACCTTGGCCCGCCTATTCGTCGACGCCGGCCACGACGTCGCCATAGCGGAGACCCCCGGCACACCCGGGCAGCGCGATCCCGAGTCGCCGCTCGACTGTCCCGGCCGCGCCACCGGGGTGGACGAGGCAATGCGCCACGGCGACATCGTCGTCCTGGCCATCCCGTTCGGCCGCTACCGCGACCTGCCGGCCGAGGCGCTGAGCGGGAAGACGGTCATCGACACGACCAGCTACGACCGACAGCGCGACGGCAGCGTTCCGGAGCTGGATGACGACCGCAACGCCACATCCAGTGAACTGGTCCAGCATCACCTCGCCGGCGCCCACGTCGTCAAGGCCTTCACCGCCCTGCCGGCAGACCACCTACGTGAACATCGGCCCTCGGAAAGTTCCGGCGAGCGGTACGGCATCGCTGTCTCCGGCGACCACACGTACGCGAAGCGACAGGTCATCGATCTGGCCGAGCAGCTGGGGTTCGAGCCCGTCGACGCCGGGGACCTGGCCGCGGGCAGCCGGATCGGTTTTCCGACGGACCACGGCCACCATGGAAGTCGAACAGCCCCCGACTGACCAACGGGCGCCGGCGTACCGGCCTCAGCGGCGGTTCGGCCGTCGCCACCAGAGCCAGCTGACGACGGTCAGCATGCCCGCCAGGACGACCAGGCGTACGAGGGCCCTCTCACGCCCACGGCCTGTGCACCGGGATGTCTGCGGTCTCGACGGCAGCGGCGCGGCCTGTACGAGGGGCGCTACCGCTACCGGTGCGGGTCCCAGCACCGATGGTGGCGGCACGGGCGTCCTGCCCGCCGCCGGAGCCCGTTCCTCGGGCGCGCCGTCGCGGCGGGAACGGCGCAGTCGGCGACCCGGCCAGCCGCTGACCGGTCCGACGAGGGTGAGCAGCGCCGGTACCAGCAACGAGCGCACCAGGATGGCATCGAGCAGGATCCCGACCGCCATGGCGAACGCCAGCTCCCGGAACGGGCTCAGCGGCACCAGCGCCAGCAGGCCGAAACTGGCGGCGAGGGTGACGCCTGCGGCGGTGACGGCCCGGGTGGACTGAGGTATGGCCACCAGCATCGCCGATCGCAGTGGTCGCCGCCGTGCCTCGTGCCACACCTGGCCGACACTGAAGATGTTGTAGTCCGAGCCGAGGGCCACCAGCAGCACAGCGGCCGCGAACGGCACGTAGAAGGTCAGCCCGTCGTGGCCGAGCAGGTCCTGGAACACCCACGTGGTGAGTCCGAGGGTCGCACACAGGGCCAGCAGGTTGGCCGCCAGCAGGTACAACGGGGCCACCAGTGCGCCCAGGAAGACCACCAGCAGGACCAGATTCACCACCAGGGTGGCGATGGTGATGCGCTTGAGATCGTCCATGGTCGCCGTCACCACACCCTCGGCGATGGCGGTGTCGCCGGCGACGTTCGCCTCCGCTCCGGGCAGGCCGACGGCCCGCAGCAGGACCGGCAGGTCGGCCCGCAGACCGGCCACGGTGTCGACGGCCGAGGCGCCCAGTGGTTGATCGTCGAGCACGATCAGGTACCGGGCGGCATTGCCGTCGCGGGACAGCACCAGCCCCAGCTCGACCGGAAGGACCTGGTCACCGGGCCCCAGCACGCCGGCCACTCCCGGTCGTTGCTCGAGCAGGGCCCCGAGTTTCTCCAGGTTGACGCGTTGCCCGGTGATCCCCTCGCCCTCGACCAGCAGCACGGTAGGCGACACGATGCCCTCGGAGAAGCCTGTCCGGGCCTCGACGGCCGCCTGACGGACCGAATTGTCCGACGGCAGGCTGGGCACGAAGGACAGGCCCAGATCCAGGTTGCGAGCCGGCGCCGCCATGAGCAGCAGACCCGCGACGCAGCCGAGCAAGACCCCGGCCGCGGTGGACCGGCGCACCAGCAACCGTGTCCACCAGGTGGAGGCGACCTCGGTGGCGCCGGACGCCACGACCGGCGCGATCCGGGGCCGGCTCGGCCAGAAGACGGCACCACCCAGGATGGCCAGCATCGCCGGCACCAGGGTCACCGCGACGGCCATACCGATCAGCACCGCCAGGGCCATGCCGGGACCGAAGGCCTGGAAAAGCGCCGAACGCGCCACCAGCAGAGCACCTGTGCCGCACGCGACCGTGATGCCGGCGACGGTGACGATGGGCGTGAACCGGGCAGTGGCCCGCTCCGCGGCGACCAGCCGCGAGGCGCCCGCGGACAGCTCCCGGCGCATCCCGAACAGATAGAAGATGACGTAGTCGGTCACCACGCCGAGCAGCAGGGCGACCAGCAGAGGTTCCAGCTCGCCCGGCACCGACACCCCCAGCGTCGCCGCCACCGATCCGGCGGTGCTGATGGTGATGAGGATGGCCGTGCCGGCGGTCACCAGAGCCACCAGCGGCGCCAGCAACGACCGGAAGGCCACCGCGACGATGAACACCACGACGGCGAGGGTGACGATCTCCACGGTGGTGAGCCACCCCTGCAACACAGCCCCCTGCTCCGTCCGCGCCGGGATGGTGCCGGTGACCCCGACGACGCTGTCCTGCGGGCCGTAGTGGTTCGCCACGAAGGTGCGCGCGGCGGCCGTCTGCTCGTTGAATCCCACACTCGGCGGCATGAACAGCAAAGTGATCACCGTGGTGCCGCTCTCACGCGCTCCGGGGAAGGCTCCGAAGGTGTTCGGCACCGGGATGGCGCCCAGGATCGGCCCCAGATCGTCGTACTGGCCCTGCGTGACGGCCGCGGCACGGGCGATGGCCTCGGTCTGGGTGAGCGCGGAGAGCCCGCCCGGGTCGCGCTGCACCACGGCGACCCGGCTGAGCAGCGGGAACCCGAAAGTCTGTACGGAACGGAGTTCCGTCCGGATGGCCGGGCTGTCGACGGAGACGAATCCCTCCACGCCCCCGGAGCCTCCACCGGAGCCCGGGGTAACGGCCAGACCGGCCACCGCTACCGCAGCCCAGGCCACCACGACGAACCAGCGCAGGCGGACGACCAGGCGGGCGTAGGCGCCGACGATCGACCGCCGCGGCCGTGCGGCCGCCGTCATCGACGGACCTCCGCGATCATGTCGCGGCGCAACCCCAGACGCCTCAGCTCTGCGTCCGCCAGCGCCTTCGGGCGTCCCTCGGTCAGATCACCCCACGGGTCGTCGGTCACTTGTTGCAACCGGTGCAGCGGCACAAGGTCCACAGCCCGGTGCGCCAGGTAGAACTCGGCCATCGATCGCCGGGCAGGATCACTCAGCAAGCGCCGCAGGGCGGTGACCTCCCGGCGCCGGGCGATCCGGGCCGGCAGGTAGGGCGCCAGCACCGGCACGATCGGCGCCGTGCCGACCGCGACGGCGAGCAGCACAGCGAGTCTTCTGCCGTACGCCGACGTGTCACGTCCGCTGCCGGCGATTTCGGCTGCGGTGGCCCGCACCTGATCGCCCAGCTGTTCGGGCCACCGGCCGACCAGAGGCAGACCGCCGGCGTCCTGCAGCACCTCCCCGGCACTGTCGAGCGTGCGCCCGGACTGCACCAGGGTGTCGCCGATCGCCGCCAGCTCCCAGAGGGAAAGCCCGACCCAGACGCCGACCGCCGTCCACAGCAGCAACCAGAAGAGTACGAGGCCATCGATCACGTTCAACGTCGCGGCGTCTGCCCGGCGGATCAGTTCAGCCATGGCGAGCCGCTACCCGAAATCGCTTCGCGTACCTCGGGAGCGGGTAGGCGATTTTCACCTGACTTCGAAGGAGGCGGTCATGTCCCGACCCGCTCACCCATCGGACGCGTCGATCGACGCCTCCCGGCCACGTCCATGGTTCTGGATCGTCCCCGCCTTGACGTTCGTCGTCGGGCTCCTGCTCGGCGGCACCGTCATGGCGACAGCGGGCAACTCGAACGACGACATCGCCGCCGGTCCCGGACCCGTCGCCACGGCCACCGCGTCACCGGCTCCCTCCTCGGGCGACCGGACGATCACCGTACCGGCCAGCTGCGAGCAGGGCCTCGAGCGGGCCCGCACCGCCCTGTCCACGGTCGGAGAAACGGTCGAGGCCGCGCGCAGTTTCAATTCCGGACGGTTGCAGGAGCTGCTCGACCGCCTGCAGAACGCTCAGCAGGAGGTGGAGAGGCTCGCCCGGCAGTGCCGGACAGAGGTGCCGGACAAGAACTGAGCAGGACCGCCAGAGCCAGCTCCTTCGCAGGTTGAGATCAGCGATACCGGGGCGTTGTCACCTCCGACGACGGCTCGCCACCGTGAGTATCAGTCCGACGGTGAGGCAGGTGAGTGCCACCGCGGTCCACTGAGAGCTGACCATCAACATGGTCAGCAGTCCCCAGACGCCGGCTGCCGAGGCAGCCCATACGACCGGATGTCCTGCCGATGCGGCGGACCGATCGGTTGTCGGGGGCTGTTCGGCCCTCAGGCGGTCGACGATCCTCTGGAATTCGTCGGTGCTCCCGGCACAGGAACCGGCCTTGTCGCCGGTCACACGTATCGCGTTGCAGACATCCACCACGCCGGTGACATCACGCGCCGCGTCACCGACCGCCTGCTTGTGGACCTGCCTGTCGACGGTGCCGCTGAGCAGCACGACGCGGTTGTGCACCCGTACGGTGACCCGTCGATGGCGAGTACGGACATCACTGAGGAGGGCGTCCGCGACCTGGTAGGTGAGCCAGAGGTCCGGATCGTCCGTGGCGGGAGACCGGCGCCGGCCATCGGGGGACGGTCCGTCTTCCGGCAAGGGCCACATCATCATGGTGTTCTCCGTTCGGCTGCACAGAATCCGCACGTCCAGGCTGGGGGCTGGCCTTGGCGGAAGCCGCACCGACCCGTGACAGTCGGATGACAATCGCGGCCGCAACCCGGGCCCTGGCGACGGTGACCGGGAGCAGTCCCCTCCTGCGCCGTTCGCCACGGAAGCTCCGGGCAGGATCGACCGTCATGGGATTGTCACGTGCTCGCGGCACTACCGTTGTGGGACCACCGGAGAGTGGTCTGTGGTGCTGAACCCACCGAGCGGTCAGTGTGCGGGCGCACCGATGCGGGCGCCCGCACACGCCTCTTTCGGACCCTCGAGCCCTCGGGGCAGTCGCGGCATCGTCATGGACATGTCACGTCGTCGTGTCGAATCCACCACTGTGGCGCGTGAGGCTGGATTCATCACCGATTCCAGGAGGCAGCGCATGCGTACTTTCATCGCGGGCATCGCCGTGCTGGGCGTACTGACAGCCGGTCTGGGCGTGTTCCTCACGACGGGGTGGATCATCCTTGTCGGCGCCTCGGCCGTCGTGATCGCACTCGTCGTGGGTGCTCTCACCGCTCCGGCGACACGCCGGCAACAGTGACAGCGACACCAGCGCCGGCGCGTCACCCGGCGCCGGCGCTGTGCCCGGTTCTTGCCCCCTCATGGCCGGTCTCGGCTCCCGGGGGTGCGATCCGGTCCGGATGACCGATGTCCACGTAGAAACTCCCGACATCAAGACCGACGCGGAACACAGGACGGACGTCCGCCGCCCCGTCGGTCAGCTCGATCACGATCTCGGTCACCAGGCCCCGGTCCGGATGCTGAACGATCTCGGTCACCGCCTCGGTGTGCGGCGTCAGGCGCTGTTCGCGCGGACCCTCGACGTGATTGAACCTCACTGTCAGGACCTCATCGTCGGCCCGGTCGTCGTAGGCGACCCGGTAACCGGGGCGGTCACCGTCGAAGGCGAACACCACCCGGTCGTACGCGTCGTGCGGTTGGATCGACACTCCCGTCAGCGTCGCGGGCGAGGTCTGTGTCGCCGCTCCGGGGCCGCGGCGCTCGTCGGTCCTCCATGCCGGACCGGCGAGGTCGTCGGCATGCACCGGGGATACCGCTGTGCTGCAGGCGGTCGTCGAGATCGCGACACCCAGCGCCAGGACCGCGACAGCCGTCCAGCGCTTGCCCGGGCGGACGACGAGCCGCGGTTCACTGCTGATGTGACGCGCCGGTGACGAGCAGAGCATCACACACGTCCCTTATCCCGAGGATCGACGCCGCTGCGGCGACCGCTGCCCTGCGGGCCTCCTGCGACCCGACGTCGCCGTCCAGGATGGCGACCCCGTTCTGCACGGACAGATCGATGCAGCCGTCGGTGACTGCCGGGTCGTCGAGGAGCGCCCGGGCGACCTCGTGCAGGAGTCGTTGATCGACGGTGCGCCGGCGATCCGGTCGCTCACAGGCGGCGGGATCGGCCGCGGGGGCGCGCCGCGGCGTTGCGGGGTACCACTCCGGGTACATCCAGAAGTACATGGGACGGCTCCCAGCTCATCGACGGTTGCCTGTCCAGACCAACCTGCCTGCTGGATGTGGCGGGAAGCCCGCGAGGACATCACAGTTGCGTGACCGTCCGAGGCAGCCCGCCGTCCACCGCCGACGCACGGCTGAGGTCAGGGTCCGGGATGCCGATGGCGAGGACAGCCACGCCGGACCGCCGGGCGCTGGGGACCGCTCGAGAGGTAGCGCCAGGCACGCCAGATTCGACGGTGCGTCGTGCAACTCGACTGCTGGGAGCGTTCCGAGCCCGACGGCCTCACCGGCATCCCGCGCTACCCCGTTGCCGGATGGTGCCCGTACGGGAGGACTCCTCTGGCGGTACCGCCGACATCGCCTGGGGCACGGTCGGGAACCTGCGGAGCGCGTGGCCCATCCGGGCCGTCTCCAGAGCGCTGCCCACCACGGCGTGCTTCGCCACGAGCAGCAGTGCCCCGCCTCGCCGGCGCGCCGCGAAGCCGCCGGTGACCAAAGTGTTCAACGCGATCCGGTCGACAGCCGTCACCAGGTCCAGATCCATGATGACCCAGGAATGCCTCCGGAAAGAGGTTTCCAGCGCCGTCCGCAAAGCCGGGACCACGTCCACGCCGAGATTGCCGACGACGCGGATCAGGGTCGCACCGGCCATACCGCAGACGGTGACATCGGCGGCGCCAGTCGCGCCCTGTTGCTTGTCATGGTTGGTGGCAACAACTGTCATCATCGGCCCATCTGTCGCCCGGTTCCGACAGCAGTCTGGCCCGGCAACATCGCGGAGGTCACCCGGGACCATGACAGATTCATGACGATCGGCACACCGCTCCGGGCGCGTTGCCGAAAGCTCTTTCGGCAAATCCTGCATTCCCGGAGAAACTCGGTCACCGAGGGGTACATCTGAGGAGCGCAACCACACCGAGGAGGTGTCTCATGCTCCAGGGAAGGTTGAAGCGGCTCGCCGCGCCAGCGATCGTCCTGCTGATCTTCGCGGTGGCCGCCTGCACGTCCCCGGGCCGATGGCACGGTACGGAACCGACCGCGCCGGCACCGAGTACTTCGGCGCCGGCGACCGTACGCACGATCGCGGACAGCGCAATCGGTGACCGGCTCACGGTGACCGCGGTGCTCGCCACCATCATCAGTGAGCGGTCATTCGTCGTTCAGGATGTCGATCTCCCGGACCGTGGCCTGCTCGCTCTGGGCCCTCTGCCGGAGAACACGAGCCCGACCGACCTGCTGACGATGCGAGGCGTCATCGCCACGTTCGACTTCGACCGCCTCGCCTGGACCTACGGGCTGGAGCCCGACAGCCGCTACGAGAAGTTCCTGGATCGCAAGATCCTCATCGCCCACGACGTGCGGTCCTGGGCCTGATCCGACGTGTCGGGGCCTTCGCCGGACGCCGACACAAGCCGGCGCGCGACTCCGCGTGTCTGCTCGGCGGCCTCCGATTCCGCTCACGCCGGCGCGATCAACCCGATGTAGTCACTGCCGTAGAACGGCCCACGGGACAGAGATCCGTCAGCACGCGGAACCTCGAGCCGATCCCCGTCCCGCAACAGCATCACCGAGGCGACGTCCGCACGGGAGGTCAGCGTGCAGACGATCTGGGCGTAGGCGAGGGTCTCGTCGGTTCGCGCACTGCCCTCGTCGGCTTCGGTGATCTCGGCCTCGGCCCTGGCGTCATCGCCTACGCGCACTTCGACCGACAGACCGGCCAGAGCAGTCGTCATGTCCCGCTCACGCTCGGCCTGGGTCGGACCCGCCAGCAGGTGATCGATCTGTTGCTGAGGAGTCGGTGGGGCGGCGAGACGGCGCACGGTCTGCACCAGGCGATCATCTCGGACCATGCACAGCACCTCGGCGACGTCACCGGTCGGGCCCTCGGGCGCGGCGTTGGTTTGAGGCTCGGTCAACGGCCGGCGCGGCAGGTCCACCGCGTGCGGTTCGGACTGTGTGGAGACCCCGCACGAGCTCAGCAGTGCCGTGGCGAGCAGCGCGACGGCGAGTCGCCGCGATCGGATCACGGCAGGCACCCCGCGAGCTCGATCCGGAAGCGGGCGCCGCCACCGGGACGGTTCCGCACGTCGACCGAACCCTGGTGCGCGGCGGCGTGCTGGGCCACGATCGAGAGCCCCAGGCCGGTGCCGTCGGTCCCGCCCCGGGCGTTCGCCGCCCGGCCACGCACGAATCTGTCGAAGATCACGTCTCGGTCCTCCTCGGTGATTCCCGGCCCGGAGTCGTCCACCTCGAGGAAGGCGCGCTGGCCCTCGACCCGGCCGATGCGTACGGCCTCGACACCGCCGCCGTAGCGCGTCGCGTTGTCGATCAGGTTGCCCAGCGCCTGCTCGACGCGCCGGCTGTCCACCTGCCAGACCACCGGGAGGTCTCCTTCGACCCGCAACACATCCGCGGTCAGGCCCCGCGTCCGGCACACTCTCGTGACCAGCGCCGGGATGTCGGTCGGTGCACGGTTGGCCGGCCGGTCCGCGCGGGCCAGTTCGAGCAGGTCCTCCACCAGAGCCTGGAAGCGGGCCACCTCATCAGTGATCAACCCGAAGGCGGTAGCCGCCTTCGGATCGAGACCGTCACGGCGACGGTCCACCACGCTGATCGCCGCTGACAGCGTCTGCAGCGGTGACCGCAGTTCGTGGCTGACATCGGCGGCGAACCGCCGGTCACGTTCCATCCTGCGGGTGAGCTGGTCGGCCATGTGGTTGAAGGACTCCGACAGCTGGGCCAGGTCGGGCTCGGTCTCCGGGTCGAGCCGGGCGTCCAGGTCGCCGTCGGCGATCGTGCGGGCGGCGTCGGCCACCGCGGTCAGCGGGTGCAGCGCGTGCCGGGTGACGTACCACCCCACCGCCGCCCCGCCGCCGGCGACCATGATCGCCACCGCGGTGAGGACCAGGGCAAGCAGCTGCAGCGTCCGGTCCAGCTCGCGCAACGACACCACTTCGTAGAACACCGCCGAGGACGACAGGGGCACCGCGACGACCAGAGCCGGCTCGCCGGCCCGGCTGACCCGCTGGGCTCCTGCCTCACCGCCGCGCGCCATGGCCTGCAACGCCGGGGACACCGCGACGGTGGCATCGGGATCGGCGGTGCGGGAGAACCATCGGCCGTCGCGCTGCAGCAGCACGTAACGGTCGGCGCCGGTGTCGAGCGAGCGCAGCACCTCCAGCACGTCCGGGTCGCTTGCCTGCAGGCCCGCGTCGACCACGGCGGCGTCGAAGTACGCCGTCCTGACCGACGTACGCTCACGCTCGCTGAACAACGTCCGGCGGGTCAGCTCGTACGACACGAGCGTGACGCATGCGGACAGCAGCAGAGCGCCGATCGCGAACGCCGCACTGACCCGGGTCCGCAGGCCGAGCCGGCGCATCAGGGCATCACCAGGTCGCCGTGGCCGACCACCACGGGCCCGGCGCCGGTCGCGGGCGAGGCCCGAACATGCGCCCTGAGTCGCCTGATCCCCATAACCGCATGATGCCGTGAGAGGCGGGCCGGCGGCACGCCGGTGGCTTGTCCCGGCGGCATTGTCATGCAACTGTCACAGGTCCGGCGGACTTTCGCCGGTTGCCTCGGCCAGGCTGATCGGGTGGATGTCGACCTGCTCGTGCCGGCAAGGACGGTGTGCGCTCCCGCGCCGCCGCTCCCCTGCCGGTCCGGTGTGACCGGGATGCGATCGGCGCACCACGTTCCTGCACGAAGCCGCTCGGAGGGCAGCACGCGATGACCATCACCAGTCTTCTCACCGCGTTGGCCATCGGCCTGATCATCGGCGTCGTTGGACACCGGATCGGGCGGACGAGCCGTCACCTGCCGCTCTGGCTGCCACCGGCGGTCGGGGTGGGCGCTGCCCTGCTGGGCACCATCGGAGCCCGGCTCGCCGGCATCGATTCGCTGCACGTCAGCCCGGTCGAGATCGGGCTGCAGATCGGGCTGGCCGCAGTCGCCGTCGCGGTCGTCGTCACCACCACCGATCGGCGACAGGGTTCCGGTCGCTACGACCGCGTGGCCGGGACACGATGACGGCCGTGCCGCGGACCAGCCGGACCGCTGTGCTGATCTGTGACCAGTGCGGCTCGGAGGAGACCACCCCGGAGATGACCCGGGACAACGACGTGGTCTGGCCTCTGATCGCCAGTCACGGCTGGACCGGCTCGCCGTTCGCCACCGGCGCCCACCGTTGTCCCCGGTGCAGCATCACCGTGGCCCGGCCGGCGGACACGGTGCGCGATGCGCCGGCGCCGGCGCACGGCGCGTCGTACGACATCCGTGAGCACGACGACGCCGTGGTCATCACCCCGCTGACCGATGTCGACGCCGGCCTGGCCGAGGTGTTACGCGACGGATTGATGGCGGCTGCGGGCCGCTACGCCCACGTGGTGGTGGACCTGCGGGCGGTCCACTTCATCGACTCGAGTGGCCTGGGCCTGCTGGTACGGGCGCGCCAGGAGGCTCGCAGCCACGGCGGTACGGTCTCGTTGGCGGCGCCGTCCCGTTTCGTGTTGACGGTGCTGCACACCATGCGGCTGGATGTGGCCTTCCCGCACTTTCCCGACCAGGAGACCGCGCTGCGTCACATCAGAACGGCAGGCGCTCAAGCCCCATGAGGCGGACGGGTATCGTTACTCTCGGTGATCTTAAGCCCGCCCGGAGTCATGGTGCTGACCTCTGACCGGAGTCCCGCCACCTCAGCCCGTAGGGCCCGGATCTCGCCCAGCAGCGCGGCGGTGTCCGCCGTACCAGCTTCGTCGCGCTGCCGGTCCTCCACGGAGATCCGGTCGACGATCCAACTGGCCAGCGAACCCGTCACGAAGCCGATCAGGCCGATGCCGCCGATCATCATGGCAAGCGCGACCAGACGCCCTTCCACGGTCACCGGGGAATAGTCGCCGTAACCGACCGTGGTGACGGTGACGACCGCCCACCACAGGGCCTCCGGATAGGTGGCGATCGTGCCGTCCGGTACGCCCCGTTCCGCGTCGAGGACTGCCAGGGCCGCCACGACGACCAGCAGGACAGTCGTCGCCGCGACGTACACAGCCAGCCGGCCCCGGGTGAGCATCTCGGTACGGCGATTCAAGATCTTGATCGCGACGACGAGCCGGAGCGCCCGCAGCGGCCGCAGGATCGGCAGCAGCAACACCGCCAGATCGAACCAGTGCGTGCGGGCGAACCGGCGCCGGTCCCGGGCGAGCGCCAGGCGCACCACGTACTCGACGCCCAGCAGTGCCCAGATGACGATGTTGGCCGTCGCGCAGACCCGCCGCCAGTCCGCGTCGAGGCCCGGCTCCAGGATCGGCGCCGCATAGACCACCAGGAACAGCACTGACAGGATGGTCAGCGGCAGCGCGGTCCGGTGCTCCCACCCGTTCAGCCGTTCCTCATCTGGTACACCCACCACGTCTTGCCACTGCCTTCCGTCACCGGGTCGCCCGATCGCCAGGGCGTTGTGCCCACCGTCGGACCGTAACGGCTGATCAGTCCTGGGAGCGGTACACGTCGACGGTCAGCATGTTGCACACGTCAAAGACGCCGGACGTGGCCCAGGCACGACGCCCGGCCGCGTCGCGCGTTGCCGGGGTGTCGGCGTAACCCTCGAGGATCACGACACCGTTCTGCACCGTCACGACCATCCGGCCACCGCTGACCTCCGGATCCTGGTTCACCTCGTCGGCGACCCGCCGGCTCAGGAATTCCTCGGCGTCGAGCACCTCGTCGGCGACCCAGTCGTCAGACCCGTGTCCCCGGGAGCGCCAGCCGTCGTTGTCCGGCCACAGCGGCACCATGCTCAGCGCCTCACCGTCGGGACGGCCGGCGCACCGGCATCGTCATCCTGGATGTCCAGAACCCGGTCCACCCGGGCCAGGCTCAGCATCCGCCGGACCCGTGGCGACGCGCCACTTACCACCAACCGCCCGTCCGCGCACACCATCGACCGGTGCGTCTGCAGCAGCATGACGACGGCGGAGGCGTCGATGCCGGGGCTGTCGTGCAGGTCGATCACGAGCAGAGCGGGTTCCAGGCCCACGGCGGCGGCGATCGTGTCGCCCCACCGCTGGACCGCGGCGCCCTCCAGCGCCTCGGTGACCACCACGGTGGTCTCGGGAATGGTGTGCTCCGGCATCCGGACCTCCTCAGGTGACCACGTCGTAGCCAGGCTGGCGAAACGATGTGGCGGCGACCCGGCATCCCTATGACGGTTGCGTGACAGTGCGCCACGGTGCGGGCTTTGCGGTCGCCGGGAGGCCCGACCGGGGGGATGATGCGACGATGTCCGCTGTACTGGTGATCGAAGATGACGATCGGATCCGGCTCTCACTCGTGATGGCGCTGGAGGACGAGGGCTATACCGTGTCGGGCGCGGCCAACGCCGAGGAGGGTCTCGCCGCTCAGCGCAGCCGGCCCGCCGACACCATTCTGGTGGACCTGATGCTGCCCGGCATCGACGGCTTCGAGTGCATCCGGCAGATCCGCCGCACCGACGACGCGCCGATCGTGGTGATCAGTGCCCGCGACGACACCCATGACATCGTGGCCGCGCTGGAGGCCGGTGCCGACGATTACCTGGTCAAACCGGTGGCGGTCAAGGAACTGACCGCGCGCCTGCGAGCGCTGCGGCGCCGAGCCCGCGCCATCGGCCCCGAAACGGTGCAGGTCCTGCGCTTCGGCGACCTCGAGGTGGAGCCGGAGGCCGGCGAGGTCCGGCTGCACGGCACGCCGGTGCAGGTCACCCGTACGGAGTTCCAGCTGCTCTGCGAGCTCGCCGAGCACGCCGGCAAGGTCCTGTCACGCCAGCAGCTGTTGCAGCGGGTGTGGCAGTACGACGGCGGCGACGAGCGCCTGGTCGACGTCCACGTCGGCAGGCTCCGGCAGAAGATCGAAGACGATCCGTCGGCGCCCAAGCACCTGGTGACCATCCGCGGGCTGGGTTACAAACTGCATCGCTGACACATCGGCAGCGCCCGGCGGACGATGGTGCCGCCGGCTCCTGCCGCGCCACGCCCGAACGACCCGGGTTGATCTTGGCCCGGCAGCGCCCCGTGACCACTGCGACCCCGGCCCCCAGCGCCTCGCGAAATCCTCATCCCACCGATTCCGATCACCGGACGGCGGGTAGGCGTGCCTGACTCGAGCCACCTGGCAACGATGTCAACGGTAGGAGGAGCCATGCGTCTCTCGCGGCGAATCGCAGCTGCGGCCTTGGCCATAACGACGCTGCTGCCCATGTCGGCGTGCGGCGGCAACGAAGACAGTGCGGACGGCGACGCCGTCGAAGTGTTCACCTGGTGGGCCGACGGCGGCGAGAAGGCCGGCCTCGACGCGCTCGTCGGCGTGTTCGCCCAGCAGTGTCCCGACCAGACGTTCCAGAACGGCGCCGTGGCGGGCGGAGCCGGATCGAATGCCAAGCAGGTTCTCGCCTCACGGCTGCAGACCGGTGCGCCACCGGACACCTTCCAGGCCCACGCCGGCGCGGAGCTCGTGGACTACGTCAAAGCCGGGCAGGTGGAGAACCTGAGTGACGCCTACGACCAGTGGGCGCTGCGCCAGGCGTTCCCCCTGGGCTTGATCGAGAACCTCACATACGAGGGCAGGATCTACTCGGTGCCGGCGAACATCCACCGCGCCAACGTGGTGTGGACCAACAAGAAGGTGCTGGCCGACGCCGGCGTGACCACGGCCCCGACGTCGATGGACGAGTTCTTCGCCGCGCTGGACAAGGTCAAGCGGTCGGGTATCGAGGCCCCGCTGGCCGTCGGCAAGGACTGGACGCAGCTGATGCTGCTGGAAGCGGTGCTGATCAGCGACCTGGGCCCGCACAAGTTCGCCGGACTGTGGAACGGCGCCACCGACTGGAAGGGCGCCGAGGTCACCAAGGCCACCAACGACTACAAGCGGCTGTTGACCTACGCCAATGACGACCGCGACGCGCTGGACTGGACCGACGCCGAACGGCTGCTCATGAACGGCCGCGCCGCGTTCCAGCTCATGGGCGACTGGGAGGCCGCGGATCTCGACGCCAAGGGCTTCAAGGACTACGGCTACTTCACGTTCCCCGGCAACGGCGAGACGTTCCAATGGCTGGCCGACTCCTTCACCCTGCCCCGCAACGCGCCGAACCCCGACGGTGCCCGCTGCTGGCTGAAGACCGTCGGCAGCGCGGCCGGTCAGCAGGCCTTCAACACCCAGAAGGGCTCGATCCCGGCGCGGATCGACGCCGACCCGGCGAACTACCCGCCCTACCAGCAGTCGGCGATGGCCGACTGGAAGACCGCCACCCAGGTGCCGTCCTGCGCCCACGGCGCCGCCTGTTCCCAGGGGTTGCAGGGCGCGGCGAACTCCGCCATGGCCAAGTTCTCCACCGACCTCGACATCGCGTCGCTGCAGAACGCTCTAGCCCAGGCCACGTCGCAGTTCACGACCAGCTGACCGGCACGAGGGGCGGGCCGGACGCGCCCGCCCCTCGCAGGGAGGGAATGCAATGACAAAGAATCTGCGGCGCTGGGGCCCAGGCTTGCTGCTCCTGTCACCCTCGCTGATTCTCCTGGCGGTCTTCGTGTATGGGCTGATCGGCTGGACCGTCAAAGTGTCGCTGTCGGACCAGCACGACGCCCTGGGGTCGAAGGGCTTCGTCGGACTGGACAATTACGTCTACCTGTTCACCGAGGACATCAACGGCCGGTTCCTGCACTCGCTGAGGAACCTGGCCGTCTTCACGGTGGTGTTCATGGTCGGCACCATGCTGACCGGGCTGCTGTGGGCGTTCCTCCTGGAACGGGGCGTCCGCGGGGAGGGAGTCTTCCGGACGGTCTACCTGTTCCCGATGGCCGTGAGCTTCGTGGCCTCCGGGGTCGTCTGGCGATGGCTGATGAATCCGAGCACCGGTGAGCGCGCCGGCGGTCTCAACGCCATCTTCCAGAGCCTGCATCTGGACTTCCTGCAGAGCGAGTGGTGGACCAATCCGCAATGGGGCATGTCGGCCATGGCGATGCCGGCGATATGGCAGCTCTCCGGGTACGTCATGGCGTTGTTCCTGGCCGGCTTCCGGGGCATCCCGAACGAGCTGCGGGAGGCCGCCGCCGTCGACGGAGCCTCCACCTTCCAGCTCTACCGCCGCGTCCTCTTCCCGCAGCTGACCCCCGTCGCCCTGTCCGCGGTGATCATCATCGGGCACATGTCGATGAAGATGTTCGACCTGATCATGAGCGTTTCCGGGGCCCAGTGGCTCACCGAGGTTCCCGCGGTCTACGTCTGGCAAGCGCTGCTGACCAGCGACTACGCCAAGGCGGCAGCCATCAGCGTCATTCTGCTGCTGGTCGTGGCGGTGGTCGTGGTGCCGTACCTCGTCTACACCGACCGCCAGGAGAAGCGAGCATGACCACGACCAGCAACGTCGCCGCTCCCCCGGCGACGCCCGTACCGCAGCACCGTTCCGCGGCGCGGCGCCGCACGCCGGCCTCCATGGCCGGGGCCGCCGTGAAGTACACGCTCGTGCTGCTCTTCCTGATCATCGTGCTCATGCCGGCCTACGTGCTGGTCGTCACCAGCTTCAAATCGGGCTCCGAGATCGGCGTCTCCGGACAGTGGGACCTGCCTGAGCGCTGGACCACCGAGTCATGGGCCAAGGCGTGGAGCGCCCTGCGACCGTCGTTCCTGCGCACGATCGAACTCGCTGTGCCGGTGGCCCTGATCTCCTCACTGCTCGGCGCGGCGAACGGCTTCGTCCTGTCGCGCTGGCGTTTCCCCGGCGCCGACGTGGTCTTCACGTTGATCCTGTTCGGGATGTTCATTCCCTACCAGGCCGTCATGATTCCGCTGCGTGACATCGTCACGACGATCGGACTGCCACCGGGTATCCCCACCCTGATCTTCGTGCACTCCGTGTACGGCATCCCGATCTGCACGCTCATCTTCCGCAACTACTACGCCACGACCGTGCCCGAGGACATCGTCGAGGCGAGCCGGGTCGACGGCGCCGGGCTGCTGCGCACCTTCCGGTCGGTCATCCTGCCGGTGTCGATCCCGGGCTTCGTCGTCACGATCATCTGGCAGTTCACCTCCGCCTGGAACGACTTCCTCTTCGCGATCTTTCTGTCCAACACCCGCAACGGCCCCATCACCATCGCCCTGAACGCACTGGCCGGCGCGCAGTCCCCGGACTATGCGGCGGCGATGGCCGGCGCTCTGATCACCAGCCTGCCCACACTGGTGGTGTACATCCTGCTCGGCAGATGGTTCATCGGCGGGCTGATGGCCGGATCCGTCAAGAGCTGACGAGCCGCCGAGGCTTCGGCGGGGCGGGCGCTCGCGGCTGGAGCGAGACGCCCGCCTCGTCGATGCCGGCTCAAGAGTGGCCGGGCTGAGGATCAGGCCCGGGTGAACGTCCAGGTCACGTCCGGACCGTTGGCGCGGGTACGCAGCCGCAGCGTCTGACCCGCGCACTCATAGGTCCCGCCGCGCAGAATCGGCTGAACGTCGACGGCGCCGGCGGCACCGGGCAACGTGTCCCGGGTGATGTCGGCGAGGTTGACCCCGTCGAGCAGGGTGACGGTGAACGGTTCGCTGAGCCGTACGGTCGCGTTCAGGTCGCTCCAGCTGATGCGTCCCTGGGGGATCCAGCGCCCCGTGCCATCGCTGCCGTCGAAAGTGACCGATCCCCGGAAGGACCCCTTGTACGCGACCGTGCCGCGCACGTCCGCGCCGGCGGCCTCTGCCGTGAAGGTCAGTGGCTTCGCTGCCCGGAAATCGACCTCTGTCCGACCGTCGGGGTCGACCGTCACCGCCGTACCCGTCCCGCCGGCGATGCGACCACGCGCATCACCGATACTGCCGGCCGACGCCACGCCCGTGGCCCGCCACCGCCCGGTGACGCAGGACGGCGCGGGATCCGCCGACGGAGTCACGGCAGAGGTCGGCTCGGCTCCCGGCGGGGTCGAGGCACCGGGCGGGACGGGAGCTCCCGGCGGGGCGGAGGTCGCCGGCATGGTGGCCGTCGGTGAGGTGGGCGAGCCTGCGGCGGAGGGGTCCGTGTCGTCGTCCCCGCAGGCTGCGACACCGGTCAGGAGCACTGCGGCGAGAATCATCCGATCGATCCTCATGGTGATCACCTTCTTGTCCGGGAGCGGAATCGATGCATCTCCCTGGCATTACCCGGGAGTCACGCGGTCGTGTGGCCGTCCCGTGACAGTTCGTTGACCGTTTCGCCGGCGTGCGGTCCCCCGCGTGGATGCTCGGGAGGTACAGCAGAGGACACCACGGTCGTGACACCCAAGCCGCGGCCCAGCCGCGCTGTAGGTGACGCCGAGGAGCGCAGCCGGCAACGCCGTGCGGCATCGACCGTGTTCGTGGCGGCTCCTCCGGGTAGGGCGCCGCCATGAAGGTCCATTTCGAGCAACGTCGCAGGACGATGAACCGCCGGGCAGCGCGGCCGCTGGAACGTTTCGGGCTCGAGGCGTCAGCGGGTCTCACAGCAGTCATCGTCGCCGGCGCCGCCTTCGCCCTTCTGCTCGGGCTCGTCCGGCAGCGGTGGGCGTGGTTGGCAGGTTTGGACGAGGCAGTAGCCGCCTCGCTGAACGGGCTGGTGGCCGAAAGCGACATCACCGTCAACATCCTGCGAGCGGTGACCGAGTTCGGCGGCCGCAACATCCTGACGCTCACGCTACTGATCGGCGCCGGCTACCTGCTCATCCGCCGGCTGCCCCGTCTCGCCGGGTACGCCGCGATCACGAGCATAGGCGCCCTCATTCTCGACCCGGTGGTCAAACTGCTGGTCGAGCGCCTCCGTCCGGTGGTGGACATGCCGGTCGCGACCGCCCCGGGACCGAGCTTCCCCAGCGGGCATGCCCTCGGCTCCATCGTCTCCTACGGCGTGCTGCTCTTGATCTTCCTGCCCACCGTGCCTCGCCGGCGAAAGCCTGTCGTCGTCACCCTCGTGGCCGGCCTCGTCGTCATGGTCGGGGTCACCCGGATCGCCCTGGGTGTGCACTACCTGACCGACGTGCTGGGTGGCTGGACGCTCGGGATCGCCTGGCTGGGCGTCACCGCGGTGGCGTTCCGCCACTGGCGTGCCGACGTCGGCCGGCTGATCGCACCGGTCGATGAAGGTCTGGCGCCGGAGGCGGCATCGAAGCTCACCGCCACCACGGACCGACCGCAGCGGCAACGATCGAGGCTGCAAGTTGTCACCGGATCGGTCGTTGCCGCCGTCCTGGTCATCGGCGCCGTTGTCGGCGCCGGTGTGCTGGTGACCGCCGTACTGTCCGGCAGCGCCATCGGCCGGGCGGACCGCGCCGCCGTCGCCTGGTTCGCTGCTCACCGCAGTTCGGCCTGGACCGCCGCCACCGATGCACTCAACACCTTCGGCGACACCGGCGCGGTCATCACCGTCACCATCGCTGTCGGCGGGCTGGCCCTGGCGGTGTTCCGCAGTTGGCGGCCGATCGCCTTCCTGTGGACGGTGATGGCCGGTGAGGTGGTCATCTTCCTGGTCTCCTCCACCGTGGTGACCAGGGCCCGGCCGGCCGTACAAACCCTGCAGCCCGACCTGCCGCCCACCGCCAGTTTCCCCTCCGGGCATGTGGCCGGTGCCATCTGTCTGTACGCGGCGATCGCACTGCTCGTCCGGCAGGCTGCTCCCGGACGGGTCTGGCCGATGATCGCCTGGACCGCCGCTGTGGTGATACCCGCCGGGGTGGCGGTGGCTCGGCTCTACCGCGGCGTGCACCACCCGAGCGACATCGCCGGCAGCGTCCTGCTCGCTGTCGCCTGGCTCACGGCAGTCTGGTTCATCATGCGTCCCGACCGGCTCGGCGGCCGGAGATCCGCCCAGTGACCTGGGGAAGCTCGCGCCGCCTCAGCAACGGTTCATAGCGTCAGGCAATACTCACGACCCACCGGATCACGTAACGTCGTGCGATCCGCCGTCACCCGCACGATCGAGGCCCCTGCCGCCGTATGCCGCCGGGCCTCGGTATCTCGATCCGCACACACCAGATGCGGATGCATCCCCGGCGGTCCGTCGCCCACCGGCTGCATCAGCACGTTCAGCGGCGTGGGCCGCTCACGGGTGAGGGCCTCGCTCCAGAAACGCCCCTCCACGTCGAACAAGGCCGACGGCACGTCCAGACACATCCGGTGTCGTCGGCCCTCCGTCTCCGGCCACACCGACTCGCCGCGCCACGGCACCAGACTGAAGGACAGACCGGCAGGCGAGTGCAGATCCACCAGCCCGTCGCCCCGGTGCAGGATCGTCGCACCTCGCCCGACCATGCGGTCGGCCTCCGCGGTCAGGTCGGACACATGGAGGCGCAGGTGCGTCCGCGCCGGCTGATCAGCGACGACCTGCATCCGCAGGAAGGCATCACCGTACGCCGGAAGCAGCGTCACGAACGCCTCACCGGTGCCGCACCGCGGCGACAACGTCGAGCCGGTCACGTCTGCCCAGAACTCCTCCGCAGTACGCAACGGGGAATCGAGGATCCCGGTAAGCCAACGAATCATGCAGGCCATGGTAGGCGGCGGGTCGTCGTACGGGGCCCGATGTCGCCGTCCACGAGCCGACAGCGCATGTGTCACGAAAGCGTCGCGGCGGCGTCCGACGGTGCGGTCAGCGGTATCACCCTCAACGGGGGAATCTTCGCCGGTCCGTTCGAACACGCCCTACCGATCAGCGGGGTCAAGGCCATCGGCCGCGACGCCGTCATGATCGACGACATTCGCGTCCTGATCGCCCGCGCCGACGTCGGCGACGCCGCCGACCTCCGTGACCGGTCTTTCTCCGCGCAATAGACGGCTGGCAGCTGTCCGGCTTATCCGTGACAGTCGCATGAAGAACGCGGTGTCAGGCGACGGTGCCGCGCAGGTGGGGCCTGGCCGGTGTCCGCTAATCAGAGGAACCGTGCGCGAGCTTCTCGTTCACCGGCTTCTCGAACTGAACCTTGCGCTTGCCCTTCATGTGGTCGGCGAGCGTCCGGTAGACCGCAGGGTTGACCTGGCTGTGGCGCAACCGGTCGCGGTGGTTCTGGTAGTCGGGGTTGACCAGGTAGCCGGCCACGACCAGCGACGTGGTGCCCGCGATCAGCGCGGCGGTCCTGTCCTCGTCGGTGGTCCCCGTCTTGCCGAACACGGGATGTCCGACGACGCGCTGTGTGTCAGCGGCGGTGCTGCCGTCGCATCGACCGAGCCGAGCCTTATCGCCGACCGGGCAGCGGGCCGCGTCCAGCGCCGCGCGCGCCACATCCTTGCTGGTCGCCCGGACGCAGTGCGACTTGCCGACGTTCAGCTTCTCGCCGTCCCGGGTGACGATCCGCTCGACCGGTGTCGGCTCGCAGTACCTGCCGTCCGCGGCCAGCGTGGCGTACGCGTTCGCCATGTCCAGAGGCGTCGTGGCTGATACGCCGAGGGTGAAGGCGCCCCACTGGTGTGCTCGCTTCGGGGAGGCGAACTTCGCGTCGTTCGAGGATCGGAACTTCACACCGAACCTCTTGGCGACCGCCACCGCGTTCTCGGCGCCGATCCGCTCCTGCAGCGGAACGAAGTAGGTGTTGATGGATTTACCGAAGCCGGTCCACATGTTGTAGCGACCCACGCCACCGCCGCCGGCGTTGCTGGGGCACCAGAAGCGCGTGCCGGGGCAGGCAGAGTCGTTGCCGCGGTCGACGATGTAGCGGGTCCTGGCCCGCTTCTCGGTCTTGATGGTGTAGTCCAGCGGGTAGCCCGCTTCCAACGCGGCGACGATCGTGAAGATCTTCATGACCGAACCGGCCTGGTAGCCGGTGATGTCGCCGCCTCCGGTGAGTAGCGGGTTGGTCGTGTTCGGGTACGAGCCACGGATGCCCTTGGCGGCCTTCTTCGGATCGGAACTCAGCCCGTTCTGCGGATCCGACGGATCGTCCAGCTTGTACCGCCGGTTGGCGGCCAGCAGCCGTACCTTGCCATTGCCGGGTTCGACCGCGGCGAGCAGCAGGGCGTTCTTGTTCTTCTGGGAGATCAGCTGGGCGATGCGGCGCCGAGCGTCCTGCTGGGCGTCGACGTCCAGAGTCGTGGTAATCCGATAACCACCACTCTTCAGGCGACGCTCCCGGTCGTACGCGTTCGTTCCGAACTCCGCGCGACTCATCCACCAGCGGTAGAAGTAGTCACAGAAGAAGCCCCAGTTGTTCTTGGCCACCGACACGCAGCCGTTTCCGACCGGCTTGAGCTTGCGCGGTATGACCTCCTTCTTCGCGGCGGCCGCCTCGGCGGCGGTGATCACGCCCATCTCGAGCATGCCGGGAATGACATAGCTGTTTCGGCGCTGTCGGATCAGCTCATGACCGTCCCGGCTGGCAGGGTTCATACTCGTCGGCGCCTTCACGATGCCGGCCAGCATGGCGGCCTCGCCGATCGTGAGGTCCTCGGGCTTCTTGCGGAAGTAGAGGTAGCTGGCGGCAGACACGCCATACGCCCGGTTGCCGAAAGGGACGATGTTCAGGTAGCGCTCCAGGATCTGGTCCTTGGACAGTCGCTTCTCCACCTGCAGCGCATACTTCATCTCGGAGACTTTGCGTTCGGCCGTGTCCTCGGTCGCGTCGACCACCTGCTGCGGTGTGGTCGCCGAGTACGCCAGCGACATCCGGACCCACTGCATCGTGATCGTCGACGCTCCCTGCTTGGACCTGCCGTTGTTGTTGTTCACCAAGGCCCGGGCGACACCCTTGAGGTCGACGCCGTTGTGGTGGTAGAACTCCCGGTCCTCGGCCGCCACGATCGCGTCGCGCATGTGTTCCGAGATGTCCTTCAACGGCACGTCGCTGCGGAATTCGTCGTAGAACTGCGCGATCTGGGTCTTGTTGTCCGACGCGTAGATCCGGGTGATCTGCGGCGCTCTGACATCCTGGAGTTCGCTGGGCAAGCTCGCAAAGGTCTGGCCGCCGGCCTTGGCCATCAGACCCGACATGGCCACCGCCGGAAAAGCCGCCGCGGCCACGACAACTCCGGCGAGCGCACCACAGAGCAGCAGCGAGAACGTATTGAAGTAGACGGTGTGCTCGCGTCGACGCTTCCAGGACCTCATCGCACCACCTTTCGGAACTCGGTCATCATCGACCACCGCCCACCCTTCCCCGGCATCGGACGCTCACGCGAACCGGGCTTACGGGATCCCGGATCCACCAGGACGGCCCTGCCGCCGGTCGCCACAGACACGGCGTATCGCGGCACGGCTCGGATTCGACCAACACTTCACCATCTTTGTGACGATCCACGATCAGTACGCCTGCGCTCTGGTGACACCTGCTGAAGGCGCCAAGGCCGGCGAACCGCCGCCGGACATCGGCGTACTGGCCCACTTTCCCGTCCGCGCGACGAAGCACATCGGGCGGGGCTCTGCATGCCGCGCCGCGTCGGTCACTTCGCGGCAGGTCTCGGCGGCCTGAGGACCGCAGTGCCAGTCAGGAGCTCAGAAGCAGCTTTCCGGCACCACGTCCATGGCGATCACCACTAACCCGCCCGGTCGAGCCGGGCAAGGATCGCTTCCATCTGGGCGATCTCCTCCCGTTGGGTCCGGACGATCTGCCGACAGAGCCGGACAGTTTCGGGATCGGTGAGCTGTGCCCGCTCACAGGTCTTGATGGCGATCGAGTGGTGCGGAATCATCGAGCGCGACAGCTGCTGGTCACCGACGAAGGTCTGGGTGCGGATGGCGGCGAAGGCTCCACCGAAGACCAGAGCGCTGACGGCGAGCAGTGCCACGTTGACGCGCGGCTTCGGGAACATGCGCCACATGGCGAGGACCATGACGATGATCATGGGTGCCACCATGGCGACGGCCATGGAGAAGCGGTTGAGGTTGAGCCAGATGTGGTCGAAGTCCCAGACGCCGCTGTACGTCAGCGCCCACATGACAAAGAAGTGCACGGTGATCGCCGCGGCGAGGGTCGCGTAGGGCCTGCCCTTCATCGACTTCTCTCCTTGTCCCTGCGGCCCGGTGCCACAGACGGCCCTGACTACCCACCGGCACTCGTCCCGACCCGTACGTGCGGACAGGAGTCCTGGGCTGCTCGATCGTCGGGGTGAGCGCAAGCTGAGCACCCCGATGGTGGCCGTGGTGATCCCACCCCGGTTATGGATCGCCGGAACTGTTCCCGAAGGGGCTCACCCGTGCGCTCCCGCCTCGAGAAGGACCTGCCGGACGAGCCCCGCCTCCACCGTGACCCGCAGTCGATCCGCATCGAGGAGCTCCTGTCGTTCCGTCGCCGCCACCAGGATGCCGAGATGCTCCTCGATCAACCGTTGATGTCCCGGTCTGCTGGTCGACCAAGCCAACTCACGCAGCAGGGAGAACAGCCGGGTCGTCACCTCAGGGTCGCCGACTCCGTAGTGCCGGGGCTGGGTCAGGGCAAGGTCGAGCAGCGTACGCAGGTCGGGTCGGCGCAGCGCCACCCGCACCTGCCCCTGGTCGTCGCGCACGAGCGAAGGCCCGAGATCACGGCCCGCCGCTGTGCACAGCAGCGCCGAGATGTACCCGAGGGCGTGGACCGCGGTCGTCGGGTCGTTGACGCCCGGGGAGAGCGCCTTGACCGCGACGTCGACGAGTTGGCGCAGGCCGAACGCGATGTCCTCGGTCGCTGTCCGCTCGAAGCCGGTCCTGATCGCTTTCCGCACCCGCTGCTGCACCTGCGTGACAGTTTCCTCGTCGAGAGCGCCGCCGTCATTGCGCCAGACATTTCCCACGGGTGTTCCTGCGACGAGAAACTCTCCCGGCAGCCGATCGATCGACACCACAGCGTCGGCGCCCGCAGCCGCGGCGAGCAACGCACGCTCGTCCGTGGACGTGAGGAAACCGGAGCGCCCCATACGCAGTGGCACCGCAGTCGCCGGTGTGGTGGGTGCGACCGGCTCACCCTCATCTGCGGGGGACCCGGTCAGCAGATTGTCCATGACCTCCGACGTCTCGGCGTGGACCTCCTTCAGCAGCGACTCCACGCGCAGCTGCCGGGCCAGGTGCGCCAGGAAGACCACAAGCCCGAGAACGCTGCCCAGGCCCAGGATGAACGCCAGGGACACCGACAACTGAGGCACAAACGCGGACGGCGAGTCGAGCGACGCCCGGACGGTACGCAGGACAGTCAGCGCATAGGTGAAGGTCGCCAGTAGCAGGGCCAAGGTCGCGTGCACAACCCGATCGCGAGTGAAGGTCCGCAGCAGCCGCGGTGAGAACTGGCTGCTGGCCAACTGCAACGTCACCACGGTCAGTGAGAAGGTCAGCGATGTCACCGTGACCAGGGAACCGGCGATGACCGACAACACGGTGCGGGCCGCGTCCGGGCCACCGGAGAACAGATATCCCGTGACCGCGTCCGGAAAGGTTCCGACCACGCGTGCGTCCAGCGCCGGCAACGCGATGCCGAGACCCGCAGCGGTGAGTACCCCGAGCGCAGGAATCGGCCACAGCTGTGTACGCCAAGCCTCGCGCAGCACTGCCCAGCGTCGTGAATCGTCGCTCATCCGGGCTTCCTCGCGGTCAGCACAGCGAGGTCGCGAACGCGTGGAACACCCATGTCAGGGTGGTACCCGGCGAGGTCGGACCGAACCCCGGCCCGGCCAGGACACCCGGAGATCCGGCCCGAGCGCCTCACAAATCGGTGGTCGTGGCGGTGATGTCCTGAGACAGCTGCCGAGCTGAGTTGATCAGTGGCTCGTGGCTGAACGCCTGCGGGAAGTTGCCGACCTGGCGGCCGGCGAGCGGGTCCCACTCTTCGGCCAACAGCCCGACGTCGTTACGCAAACCGAGCAGGCGCTCGAACAAGGTCACGGCGTCGTGCTGACGGCCCAGGCCGTGCAAAGCGTCGACCAGCCAGAAACTGCACGCCAGGAAAGCGCCCTCGCGACCCGGCAGCCCGTCGACGCCGGCCTCGGTGCGGTACCGCAGCACGAAGCCGTCCTCGCACAATTCCCGCTCGATGGCGTGCACTGTCCCCGCGATCCGCTCGTCGCGCCAGGGCAGGAAACCGACCCTCGGCAACAGCAGCAACGACGCGTCCAACTCGCTGCCCCCGTAGTACTGGGTGAACGTATTTCGCCGCGGGTCGAAACCCTTCTCACACACGTCACGGTGAATGTCGTCGCACAGCGCGCGCCAGCGGTCGACCGGTCCATCGAGACCGAACTGCTCGACGCCGCGGATCATCCGGTCCGTTCCGGCCCACGCCATCACCTTGGAGTGAACGAAGTGCCGCCGGGGCCCCCGGACCTCCCACAACCCGTTGTCCGGCTCCTTCCAGTTGCCCTCGAGGAAGTCCATCAGCGCCCGTTGCAGGTCCCACGGGTCCTCCGACGCGCCCAGGGTCGTGGCGCGTCCCAGGTGCAGGCCCTCTAGGACCTCGCCCCAGACATCGAGCTGAAACTGCGCGGCCGCGCCGTTACCGATCCGCACCGGAGAGGAGTTCTCGTAGCCGGCGAGCCATGGCAACTCGTACTCCGGCAATCGACGAGTGCCGTCCAGGCCGTACATGATGCGCAGCTGTGCCGGTGACCCGGCCACGGCCCGCAACAGCCAGTCCCGCCATGCCCGGGCCTCCTCGACGAAGCCACTGGCCAGCAACGCCTGGAGAGTGAACGTCGAATCGCGGAGCCAGCAGTACCGATAGTCCCAGTTGCGGCTGCCGCCCAACTGCTCGGGCAGCGAAGTCGTTGCCGCCGCCACGATCCCCCCGGTGGGTGCGTACGTCAGCCCTTTCAGGGTCACCAACGACCGGCGCACGGCATCCTGCCAGCCGCCCTGATAGGTGCACTGATCCATCCATCCGGACCAGAAGGACTCGGTCTCGTCCAGTGCCTTGACCGCGTCCACCGGCTCCGGAGCCGGCTCATGCGACGGCGCCCAGATCATCACGAACGGCACCCGGTCACCGGCGGCCACCTCGAAGTCAGCCCAGCTGGCCTCATCCTCGCCGCGCAGCGGCACCGGCGAGCGCAACCAGACCGCGTCCGGCCCTGCTATCGCGGTCAACATGCCGTCACCGTGACGCACCCACGGAACAATCGAACCGTAGTCAAAACGCAGCCGCAGCTCACTGCGCATCCGGACCCGGCCACTCACACCCTCCACGATCCGCACCACATCGGCGGCGTCCCCGCGCGGCGGCATGAAATCCACCACCCGCACCGTGCCGTCCGGGCCGGTCCATTCGCTCTCCAGCACCAGCGAATCGCCCCGATACCGCCGCGTCGTGCACGTGCCGCCCGCGGCCGGCGCCAACCGCCAATGACCAGCGGACTCGGCGTCGAGCAATGCCGCAAAGCACGCCGGCGAGTCGAACCGCGGCAGACACAGCCAATCGATCGACCCGTCCCGGCCGACCAGAGCAGCCGTATGCAGGTCTCCGATCATCGCGTAGTCCTCGATACGCCCTGCCATCCGACAACTCCTCACTACCGACTACGTCATAGAGCCACTCCGCACGATCAGCATCCGAAACGAATCGGAAAGGCACCGCCGACGGTGCGGATGCGCCGACACCAATGCCGGCCATGACTGCTCACCATGCGGTGCCGACCGCTCCGGGCCATTTCTCGCCACGCCGAACCCACCATGCCAGACAGCCAGCACTCGCGCATGGCTCCCGCCACACCCGGTCGGACCACAGCACCGGGACGGTCGGTCACCACTATGAGCGTGGATCGCGTCTCACCGCCGGCTCGGGGTCGCCGCCGGCGCGGTGCTGTCCGCACCGCGCCGGCCGTCATGCGTAACGCGTCAGGGGGTGTACTTGGGGATGAGCTCGGTGGTGATCCGGCGTGCGTAGTGCTCCGCCTCGGCGGTCGGCGGACGGCCGTTGGCCTCCGTCGTGGCGACCGGGCCCGCGTTGTAGCCCCACAGCAGAGCCGTGGTGAGGTCCACCGGCACGGTGGATACCTGACTGACCAGGTCGCACATGTAGCGGCCTTGGGCGATGATGGCGTCCGGCGGATCGAACGGGCTGGTCCAGCCGTTGCCGTTGGCGTCTGTCCCGTACGCCGCCCAGGTGCCGGGCAGGAATTGTGCGATGCCTTCCGCGCCGATGGACGAGACAGCATCGGGGTTCCACTCCGACTCCTGCTCGATCTGGGCTGCGAGGAGCGGGCCGTTCACCGCATCGCAGGTGACGGCGGCCTGCCTGACCCAGCTTTCGTATTCACCCGGCACGTTCCTGACATCCGGCGATCCGGCCCACGCGGGCCCCGCTATGAGCGCCGCACCGCCGCTCGCCGCCAACGCCACACCCATCGCTCTGCCGATGATTCTGAGCATTTTTCCTCCTCGGTTCGCGTGGCTGTCCGGTACCCGTGCCGGCGTGGCATTAACGCAAATACATCGATGTCACCGTACTGACATATTTCGCGCTCCGTGGCCGTATCTGCACCGAGAGAAAGGCTGCTTCATGACTCCGATGGCGCCCCGGTCCCCGCGAGGTGTTCGCCGAGATCGGGTAGCGCACAACCCAGGCCCGGTAAGCCTCACCGGTGACGGCGCCGTCAATCCGGCACGCGAACCTTCCGGCAAAAGCATCGCCACGGACGGACCCCGCAGTTGATGCGACGCGACGATCGTCGCGCCGCATCTCGCTCTGATCCGAATGACCGGCACACATGCCCGACGCCGATATCGACGGCGGGATCAGGCATTTCCGCAATCGCTCAAGCGCCGTGAGACGAACAGTGGCTGCGCCGGCTGGAAGCGCCGATGAGCGTGCTCGGCGCCATTTCCTGCTGATGGTCCTCGACCAGAGCCTTGCTCGGGACCCCACAGCTCCAGCAGGTGCCCGTGGTGCCGTTCCTGCGGCTCCTGCGGCCGCTCTGGGCGGCCCGGTTGCTCGGGGTGGCCGAATGGCGTCCTCGGCCCTGCGGGGCTCACGGTCGGCCGGACGGCTGTCGTCCAGTCGGCTGGACCCAGGACACCACCACGAACACCTCGCCGCCCGCCGTGACGACAGCGCCACGCCGCCATCGGGAACGAACACATCGCGTCCTGCGTGGTGGTCCAACGGCGCAGCAGTGCCCTGAGTGCCGACGGCAGTCGCGGAGCGGCGCCCGGCATCGGCGTCAGGCCAGTCCGACAGTTTGCCTACAGCGGCGCCTACGGTGAGGGCTGCGTAACGACTCCGCTCTCCGGGGCATCAGGGCGCGGCGAGGCGGTCGATCGCTGGAGCCGGCCGATCTCGCTGCCCTTGGCGTCACGCAACACCAGCACGTCAACGTCGAGCTGCACGGTTTGGGTCTGAGTCAGCCAACGCCCCAGATTCACATTGTCACAGCCGATCAGGGTGCTCGGACCGCTGGACGCCTCGAATCCACCGTCCGAGTCGACGCTCCAACGCCCGGACAGACCATTGCAACCGTCCGTACCGCGCCAGGTGCCGTCCTGCGCGAACTGCACGTACGGAGTTTCGTGCCAACGGTCGCTCCGGGAGACCACCGGAACCCAACGACCTGAGAGCTCCTGCTGTTCGAGTAGGTCCGCCCCCGCGGAGGGCCGGGCAGGAGACGCCCCACCCGTCCCCGGTGTGCGGCCGGGTGTGGGTTCCCCGCATCCGTTCAGCGCCGCGCACACCACGATCAGACCAATCAGAAAACCGTTCCGACACCGCATTGCAGCCCTCCTCATTGCTCAGGTCTCCCGCGGGAAGCAGCCAAGCGACAACCGATCTCCTGTCCGCAGCAGCGATTTCTCCGACGCGGATCGTGGAATCTTGACAACTGCCTGGGCCGTCCATCCTCTTCCGGTTCGAGCGTCTCTATTCTTTGCTCTCGAGCCAAGTCAGGAGGGCCTCCTTCCGGGTGATTTCTTCCCGCGCCTGGCCTGGCACAGGGCTTGCCTTTCATCAACCGCCTCTGCTGCCGAAAGGGCCCGTGCCGTGAAGTAGACGAGCGTTTGTGTGGTGCGGTGCCTACCCGCGGAATGCCCGGCAATACCAGCCGCATGCAGGCGTGTCCCGGCGGCGAACAGCGCCGAGACCGGCGAGCCCGGTTGGGCTTGATCTTGGGCCTCTCACCCGAGCGGCGGCGTTCTCCGCGTCCTCACCAGCCATCCTGAGGGCATGAGTGCTCGTCTGACGGCGGCCTTCCCATAGAGGGACCGGACCCGCTCCCTTCCTCCGCCAGTGCCCACCCGGACGGCGGCTTTCCGATGACCCTGGACCACGGATAGGTACGGCACCGCTGATTCGGGCTCTGGGCGACCGGGTAGCAGTCGCAGTCCGCACCCGAAGAGCGGCTGTGCGACCGACACCTGCCATGCCGGACGACGCCCTGCCACCGGCGCATGGTCGCCTACCCCGCGACATTTCGGCTACCAGGACCTTGTACCCGGCCGGGCACCTGGACCAGGAGCGCCGATCCCCGCGGCGCGGACGCTGCTGACCGTGACAGACACGATGCCGGCGGCGCCCCGAGGCCCGATCGTGCCGCCACGGATCGGGGAACCGACGTCTGGCCCTCCCACACCAAGGACGATCTTTGATATGGACGATCGGAGAGCACACCCTGAGTGGATCGCACGGATGTGGGAACGGCTGCGCACCGGCACCCGCGCCGGTATCGAGCTGACCGTGAGTGCGGCCCGCGAGTCGATGCGCGACCGGGTGCTCGGGCTGGCGGCCGAGGCGAGCTACTGGACGATGCTGTCCCTACCGCCACTGCTGCTCGCGCTGCTCACGCTCACCGGGCAGCTGGGCACCGCCTTCGGCGCCGACTACTCCGAACCGGTGGCAGCCGCCATCCTCGGCTGGGCCGATGGGGTCTTCACCGGGCAGACCATGCGCGAGGTCGTCCGGCCACTCGTGATCGGCACTCTGCACGACGACAATTCAGGGCTGCTGTCGCTCAGTCTGCTGCTGGCGTTGTGGAGCGGATCCGCGGCGCTGGGCAACTACGTCTCTGCGATCACGGTCGCCTACGACATGGAGGGCCTGCGCAGCTTCTGGCGTACCCGGCTGCTGAGCCTGGGCCTGTATGTCGGCGCCTTGATCGTCGGCACGATCCTGCTGCCGCTGCTGGTCCTCGGCCCCGGCGTCCTCACTCGCCTGCTCACCCGACTGCCCGGACCGGACCTGACATGGCTGGTCACAGTGGGTTACTGGCCTCTCGTGTCACTGTTGTCCGTGGCGGCTCTGACCTCGCTCTACCACGTCGCCGTGCCGGTGCGCACCCGCTGGCGCAGGGACCTGCCGGGAGCGATCGCGGCCATGGTGGTGTGGATCGCCGGCAGCGTCGCCTTGCGCACTTACCTCGCGTCGGGCCTGCGCAGCGACACCGGAGCGGCGGCCGCGCCGATCGCTGTCCTGCTGTTCTTCTTCCTGACCGCCCTGGCCGTACTGATCGGGGCAGAACTCAACGCCACCATCGACGACAGATGGCCCGATGCCTCGACCCGGGAGGGACGCCGAGATGCCAGGAACCGACGTGCCCGAGCCTCCGGCGCGCGCCGAGGTGGCCCGGCACCCGGTACCGGGTAGGACCACCCGGCTGCTCCCAGGCATTGATCGCGCCGGCGTTCGGATCCTCGCCCGCCCCGAAACCCCCGACCACAGACAGCAGGTTCAGCAAGGTGGCCGCCGTCTCGCCGGAGCTTTCCGCACCCCGAGGACCGCCAGCCGATACACGCCATCACCGCCAGGAGCGGCGCCGCCATCACCGTGTCCGGAATACCCGGCCGCGTGCGCCACCGAGCAGGCCGACGCCTTGAACGAGAAGATCATCTGACCCGAACCGGCTCGTGACCGTGATGGTCGCAGCAGCGTGTGCGCCGTCGAGACGACAGCGGCCGATTCACGAAACTGTCATGGCATCGCCGGACACGTGCGATCTCGTTGCGCAACACTTTTCCACCAGATGGGGCCCGAGGCTGCTGACGGTCCGCCCCTCCCCCGGGTAGCGGATCAGGCGCGGCTATCGGGCCCCATCGCACCAGCGGGCACCGTCGCCGCTCAACCTGCCGGCGACGGTGACTGCACCGGCGTGGATGCACCGCCCGAGGCGGCCGCCGAACCTCCGGCGACCAGGACTTCCTCCCGCTCGAAGTCGCCATACAGGCCGGGGTCCGCCAGCCCGTACCCGTCGCGGTAGATCTCGTAGTCGAACTGGCGGACGACACCAGTCACCTCGACTTGCTGGCCGGCCTCGACACTCCTCGCCGGTGCGGAGATCACCAGTAGTGTGTCGTCGCCGTACTCTCTCCCGTCCAGCACGAAGGAACTCGGACCGACCACTCTGGTGACGGTACCCAGCACAGTCACTGTCCGACCCACATAGGACGGTCCGCCGAAGTAGGCGTCGGTGATATCGCCGATCTCCGGGCTGGCCTCCGTGGTAGCGGCCGGTGGGGTCGCGGGGACGACATCATCGTCTTCGCCGCAGGCGCCGAGAATGAGCGGCACCGCGAACAAGCTCGCCGCGACCGACATCCGGATGCGGTAGCGCTTCCGATACGTTCTCATCGTGCTCCTCCTTCAGCGCTTTCGATTGCCCAGGCCCATGCCCGGCATCCGTCGCCCGCGCCGGCTCAGCCCACGGCAATGAACCGGGAGATCCTCGCGGGCACCACCATCCCGGTAACCTTCACCTTCGCCCTCGCCGGTCCGTCACGGTGGAAGCATCGGTGCAGCCGAACAACGCCGTCCAGCCGCAGCCGGAGCAACAGGTGCTACGCCGGCCTGCGCCGTAACGGCGGAAAGATCACGGGTCGACATGCCCGCGCCGTTCGTCCTCCCACGTGGTCAGCCGGTTACAGACGTCGGCGACGCCCGGAACTCGCCACACCAGGCGGTGCATCAGAGCGTTCAGCGCGCGGGTGACCACGACGCCCTCCAGAACGACCACGCCGTTCTGCACCTCCAAGACAACCCGGTTGCCGGGTCCCTCGAGGTCTCCGCGCAGACAGTCGGCGATGCGCAGCATCAGTTCCTCGTCAGCGGGCAGCGCCGGGCCAGGACGGACGAAGAAACCACCGTTCGGGACACTGTCGAAGGGGGAATCGAAAGAAAAGTACGGAATCATGGGAACCTCCGGGCGGGGCCGGCGGGGCCGTACCGATGGCCGGCCGGTGCAAGGGCCCTACCATCCGGTGGTCGTGGCCAACCATCCCCCGCTGTCGGATCAGGTCGTCGCGGCCGGTTCATCGGGGGCGGTGGCGACGCTGCCGTGCAGAATGCGGACAGCACGGTCGGCGAACGCCGCGCCGACCCGGACTTCGTAGTACCGGGCCGCTCCCCCGATGCGCATCGGCGCACGGGGCGGAGCCGCCACAGCACAGCAAAGTACAGCCACCAGCGGGGCGGCGACAGCGCCGAAGACAGCGCCGACAGCGACCGGAAGCGGTAACACCAGTGGAGCGTCCAGCTCCCATACCTGCACCAGTACACCCGATACCGCGCCTATGACCGCTCCGGCCACGGTAGCGCCCAGTACGACGAGCCGGCGCACCGGCAGGATCGGTCCAGATGCCGCTGGCCGCTCCGGGCGGCAGACGATCGCCATGCCGCTCGTCGGAATCTTCTGCGCGAGTCGGTCAGCCGCTGCGGAAGCCTCGTCAGACCGCAGATAGATCGCGACGACCTGCTGTGCCCCACCGGCCGGTGGGTCGTTACCGATCATGCTCTCATCTCCTCGCCGGTTGGTCGCGGACCGGCTGTGGCTGCGTGCCGCGACGGCGAAGGACTGCGGGACGCGTGGCGGCAGTCGGACGTACCTGGGTTATTCCCCCGGCGAGGTCGGGATAACGTGACAGCCGGATGACGCAGTGTCGTGGTGGAACGTGTAGGCGACCCAAGCGCCACGGGAAGTCACCGTATGGGTCCGCGCTCGACGGGTAGGACCTGTGTGAGCAGTGAAACGCGATCGCCGGGTGCGGCGAGCCGATCGATGCAGCGCGGGTGACCTTCGTTGACGACCGATAAGGATGGCCTGCTTCATGGTCCCTCAAGATAGGCGGACCCCCTACCAGCGCCTCGTCCGGGCGGCAGCTGTCACGGGGTCTCTGTTGGTTCTGGCACTGGCTGTCTACGTGGTCGCGCAGGTGCTGTACCGGGTCGCGATGATGACCATGGCCATCATCGTGGCTCTGCTGGTGACGGCCCTGATCGCCCCGCTAACGAGCTGGTTGAAGCGGATCCGGGTTCCGGCCTCACTTGCCGCGTTCAGCGGGGTGGCGGGGCTGCTGGCCGTGCTCGCTACGGCGTCGTACCTGATCGGCCGCCGGGCCGCCGGCCAACTGGATGATCTACAGGCGCAGGTCATCCAGGGGGCGGACCGGCTACGCCAGACCTTGGTGGACACGGTACCGGGCCTCGACCGGGCCCAGGTCGATGACATCGCCGCCCGCATGGTGCAGGGGCTGCGCCACGCGCTGCCCAGCCCTTACTCGGGCGTCACCACTGCGACCGAAACCCTGGCGGCGGTGCTCCTGGCGATTGTTCTGCTGTTTTTCTTCCTGCGCGACGGTGACCGGATGTGGAGGTGGCTGACCGGCCTGCTCCCCGCATCGCGAAGGTCCGACATCGACCGGGCGGGACACAGCGCATGGCAGGCGCTCACCTCCTACACCCACGGCATCGTGGCGGTCGCCGCCGTCGACGCCGTCGGGATCGGTGCGGCGTTGTTCCTGCTCGACGTCCCACTCGCGATGTCCCTCGCCGTCCTGACCTTCCTGGCCGCCTTCGTCCCGGTCATCGGAGCGACGGTCGCCGGGGCTGCCGCGACCCTGGTCACGCTGGTCACCAACGGCACCAGCGACGCGGTGATCGTGCTGGTCGTCGTCATCATCGTGCAGCAGGCGGAGGGCAACCTGCTGCATCCGGTGATCATGCGTAGAGCAGTGCGTCTACACCCTGTGGTGACCCTGCTCGCGGTCACCGCCGGCACCCTCCTGGCCGGCATCGCCGGGGCCTTGATCGCGGTCCCGGCCTGCGCCGTCGTCTACCACGCCATCCTCGGTTACCGCACAGCCGACCTCGACGCCAGCAGACAGCCCGCCGCGGCCGTGTCCGGCGACCACGCTCACCCTGAGGCGGAGCCGGGCGTCGGGCCCGCCCGGTGAGCGGTCAATCGCACTTCCCGATCAACCTCCGATCGCGTTGCCTCGCGCCGGTTGGGGGCGCGGTCGGCGTGGTAGAGGAGCTCTGGTGCATCCGTGACAGCGGACCGGGCTACGACCCCGATCTGATCGATGAAGCCGACCGGTACGACCGCTGTACGACTACTACGGGGTACCCGCCGTTCTGGACATCCGCCCGGCTGGTACGC
This sequence comes from Actinoplanes auranticolor, assembly GCF_018332655.1. GTDB lineage: Bacteria > Actinomycetota > Actinomycetes > Mycobacteriales > Micromonosporaceae > Actinoplanes > Actinoplanes auranticolor. The sequence continues at coordinate 130,730 of NZ_BOQL01000038.1, forward strand.
GGCGGCCGGTTGCGGGTAGGCGGCGCTCGACAGCATCGATATTCGGGAGAAGGAGATGCTCATGCACACGACCGATGATCGCGACCGGCCGATGGCTCAGATCAGGGCGGGCATGCGGGTGGTGGACCAGTCCGGTGACGATGTGGGCACCGTCAAGCTGGTACGGATGGGTGACCCGCAGGCGGTCACCACTGAGGGGCAGGGTGGCGGGGGTGGCCTCGCGGAGACGCTCGCCGGCGTCATCGGCGGGACCGAGCCGGACGTGCCGGCCCAGTTCGCCGCCCAGCTCCTGCGCTCCGGCTATTTGAAGATCGACTGCTCCGGGGTCTTGGCAGGAGACGCCTACGTCCCAGCCGATGAAGTCGCCACGGTGCGCGACGACATCGTGCACCTGAGCAGCGACAGCGACTCGCTGATCCAGGAATCGTGAGCCACGAGGTGGCCGTGGACCCGTCCGCGGCCACCTCGATCAGGGGTACCGACACGCCATCGACGCAAAGCCGGGCGTCTGCACACCAAGGAGCGGCGCGTGCTGCACGACGTACAAGAAGAATCTCCTCGCCGAGCCGGCCGGTCCCCGGTCGGCTCGGCGGGTCTGCTGGCGTTAATAGCAGGCTCCCTTGGTTTCCTGCTGTTGCTGACCGCGGTGCGCGCGGCGTGGACGCCGCTCTTCCGGGCGGACCAGCGGGTCGCGGACACGCTCAACGCCGCGGTCGCCGATAACGACCTGGTCGTGGAGATCCTGCGTGGTCTGACCGACTTCGGCGGTGGCACCATCCTGACGCGGGTGCTGGTGCTGGCGACCGCGTACCTCCTGATCCGCCGCCAGTTCCAGCTCGCCGCCTATGTGGTCGTCACCGCCCTCGGCGCCCTGATTCTTGACCCGTCCCTGAAACTGCTGGTCGGACGATTGCGGCCGGTGGTGGACCTGCCCGTCGCGTTCGCGCCGGGCATGAGTTTCCCCAGCGGGCACGCGCTAGGCTCGTTCGTCTCCTACGGGGTGCTGCTGCTGGTCTTCCTTCCCGCCGCCCGCCGCTGGCGCATCCTCGCCATCGTGGTGACCACGGTGCTGGTGGGGCTGGTCGGGTTCACCCGGGTAGCGCTCGGCGTGCACTACGTCAGCGACGTCCTGGGGGGCTGGCTGCTCGGCGCCGCGTGGCTGGCCGTCACCGCCGCGGCGTTCCGCCGCTGGCACGGCGACCGGCGCACGACGCAGCCGCCGGTACGTGACGGGTTGGCGCCCGAGGCCGCCGATGCCCTGCGCCCGGCTCCAGACGAGGGACAGGTCCTGGCGCATCCATGGCGCACCGCAGCCGAGCTCATGGTCGCCTGGGTGCTGATCCTCGGAGCGCTGTTCGGCGCCGGCTGGCGCATCACCGGCCCACTGGACGACTCATCTCTCGTGGCCATGGACAAGGCAATCGTGCGGTGGATCGCCGAGCACCGCGACCCCGTACTCGATCCCGTCGCGGCTGTCGGCAGCAAGCTCGGCAACGCCCACTGGATCCTGGCCGTTCTGCTCGCAGCGATGGTGATCGTCGTCGCGCTGCGCCGACGGTGGCGGCCCGTGGTGTTCCTCGCCGTCGTCATGCTCGGCGAGGTCACCCTGTTCCTCGCTTCGTCGACCATCGTGTCCCGCGACCGCCCCGACGTGCCGCAGCTGGGCCCGGAGATCCCACCCACTGCCAGCTTCCCGTCCGGGCACGTGGCCGCCCCGTTGTGCCTCTACGGAGCCCTGGCCCTGCTGGCCTGGCAGTACTCCCGCGGGTGGCCACGCTGGACGTTCCTGGCGCTTGCCGTCCTCGCGCCGGGCTACGTCGCCGCCGCCCGGCTCTACTGGGGCGTGCACCACCCCCTTGATCTGGCGGGGAGCTTTCTGCTCGCCGCCTGTTGGGTCACCGCCTGCTGGTGGGCGATCAAACCGGCGGCAGTACCGGCATCTGATCACGCTGAACTCACCCCCAATCGCGACTCGATAGGCAGTCACGGTTGCCAGTCGACCGCGGTGCGACGGTGATTGAGGCCAACACGGCGAGCCTGGCGGCCGACGGCGGCATTCGGAAAGGGTCCCTGGATGGATGCGTTCTTCGATCTGCTGCGTGACAACTCCACGGTGACCGGCCGTCTGGTGACCACGGTCGTGCTGGTGATCGTCGCCGTGGCCGTGGGAACGGCAGCGGGACGCCTCGCCGGCTGGCGCCTCGGTGAGCCCTACACCCGTTACTACGCACGCAAGGCAGTGCACTACGTGACATTTGCGGTGCTGCTGGTGACGCTTGCCGTGGTATGGCGCCCGTTCGCCGGACGCGTCGGCGTGGTGCTCGGGCTGGCCGCGGCGGGGATCGCCTTCGCGATGCAGGAGGTCATCGGCGCCCTCGCGGGCTGGGCGAGCATCCTGACGGGGCGGCAGTTCCGCGTGGGTGACCGCATCCAGATGGGCGGAGTCCGCGGTGACGTCCTGGATATCACGCCGCTTCGCACCACAGTGCTGGAAATCGGCTCCAGCAGTGACACCGCGTCCTGGGTCCGGGGACGGCAGTACACCGGCCGCACCGTTTCCATCTCCAACAAGGCCGTATTCAACGAGCCGGTCTACAACAGCACCGCCGCCCTGGACCACCTCTGGGAAGAGCTCACCATCACCATCTCCTACCGCGACGACTGGCGGCTCGCCGAGACGATCCTGCGCGAGGAAGCCCAGCGCACTTCGGCCTCGCAAGGGGCACAGCAGGCGATCACGCAGATGCGCCGTCGCTACCCGGTCGGGCGCACTGAGGTGGAACCACGGGTGTTCGTGCGAGCCACCGACAACTGGATCGAGTTGTCCGCGCGGTTCGTCGTACCGGTGCGCGAGGCCCGAGCGGTGAAAGACATCGTGACCCGCACAGTCCTGGATCGTCTCACGGAGGCGTCGATACCCATCGCCTCAGCGACCCAGGACGTGACAGTACGTGCCCCGGACACCGCTGCGGACGCCTGACAGTCGTACGGTCCGGACCCACCCCTCAGCCGGCTCGCCGCCGGAAACCCGTCGGACCGATTTCTTCACCGAAGCGTCATGAATTCGCAGCCGTCTTGAACTCCGCACAGTGACGAATCGGGCTGCGCCACCGCTCTGCCGACATGGCCGGGCACATCTCCCGGTTACGAGCGCGCGCCGAGGCCTGTCTCGAAGCGCCGGCTTCGGGCGTGTGTCCAGTCCTGCGCCGCGGAGGCAAGGGGACCCCGGGAGCGGGTGCAACGGCCGGTGGAGGGGTAGCGCAGCATGCATGATCCCTCGACACCGCACCGCCGAAAGCCCGCTCACTCGTCCGGACGAACAGGTCCACGTGTCGTCGGTCGACGGCACGACGCTGTTCGCCAGCACATACGGTCCGCCGGATGGACCGACGGTGGTGCTGGTGCACGGCCTGGGCCTCTCACTGGACTCGTGGCGGCAGGTGATCGACGAGCTGGCCGACCGGCACCGCGTCGTCGCCTACGACCTGCGCGGGCACGGTCGCAGCGGCCACTCCCCGGCCGGCGACTACAGCCTGGAGGCACATGCGGCGGACCTCGCGGCAGTGCTGGCGACAACGACCGGGGACCGACCCGTGGTACCGGTCGGTCACAGCTTGGGCGGCGCCGTCGTGCTCGCCCACGCTCAGCAGTCACTGGACGCGATCGCCGGCGTTGTGTTCGCCGGGTCGACCGCCGCGGTGGTCACCGCGCCCGGCCTGCCCGCCCGCGGACTGCCTGGTATCGCACGCCGGGGCCTGCTCCGGCTGTGGCTGACCGCCCTGCGCACTGGAGCACGAGTGGCCCGCCTCCTGCGCGACGCTCGCCGCGTCACCGACGCCTTCGCCCGGAAGCTGGTCTTCGCTCCCGGCGACCCGCAAACGGCAGTCGACCAGGCCCGGCGGACCTTCCTCGCCACTGATCCGGACGTCCTGGCCCGGACAGGCCTGGCCAGTGTCCGCGCGGACCACTCACGGCCGGCCCGGACCCTGACTGTGCCCGCCCTTGTACTCCGCGGTGACCACGACAAGGAGGCAGACACCGCCGGCGTGCGGACGCTGATGGACCGGTTGCCTGAGGCGGACCTGGTCACCCTGCCGGGCAAGGGCCACATGGTGCCCCTGACGGACGGTCCTCTGGTCGCCGCGCACATCGCCCGGTTCGTCGCACACCTCGGCCCCTCCCGAACGGACGTGGGTCAGCTGAACCCGGACCGCTGCTGGAGCCCGCGTTCGTAGCCAGCGCCGGCAGGTGTCGCACCCACGAACGCGACGCTCAACCCCGGTCCATGAATGAGGGCCGGCAAACGACCGGACGTCGAGGATCGGAGGCCGGTCCGCTCGGCGAAGCCGCCCGGCATGGACACCACCGACACCGTCGCCGACCCCGCCATGGACGGCCTCGGGTCGATCATCGCCGGCGTGGCCGTGACCGCCTGGGCTGCCCGCGGATTCAGCCGCCGCCGGGTGCGGCTCGACCGCTGACTGCGGCGCTGCCTACGGCATCGGAAACAACCGGCGTACCGATTGTCCTCGCTGATCAGCTCCACGTCGGCAGGGTCAAGAACCTGACGCCATCTCTTCCTGGCGGCGCGGTTCCTCGCGCAGGATCGCCGACGCCAGCCACTCGTCGGGTATCCCGAACGCGTCGACCAAGGTCGTCATTTGCGGCCGGAGTTCCTTGAGCAGGCCGTTGACGATGCCGGTCAGGGCCTTCGCGCGGGCCGGGGTGAGTCGCTCGTGCTCCAGGAACCAGCCCTTGTCGGCTTCGATCCTGCTCAGCGCGTAGAGGTCACAGACGCGCGACAGCAGCGCGTGTGCCGCGGGGTCGGCCGAGCGCTCGATCCCGGCGACGAACCCTTCGAGGACTACCCGGTCGGTGTGCGCGGTGGCAGCCTTGAGGGCGTGGTCCTGAACGTCGTTGAAGACGTCGAACGGCCGTTCCCGGGTCGCCGAGTTCTTGCGCAGCCGCCGGATCACGCCGTCGAGGACGTGCCGCTCACGGTCCTCCAGCATCGCGAGCTGCCAGCCTCGGTCGGTGAACGCTCGCTCGTCACCGCCTCCGGGCGCGGCGTCGATCAGCCGGTGGATCAGCGACCGGGCTGCCGTACGCTCCAGCACCATCTCGCGCACCTGCTCGGCGACGAACGCGGTACGGCCCCAGCCGTCGAGCGAACCGAAGCTGTCCCGGTATCCGGTGAGCAGACCCTTGGCAACGAGTTGGAGCAGGACCGTGTTGTCGCCCTCGAAGGTGGTGAAGACGTCGGTGTCCGCCTTGAGGCCGGGCAGCCGGTTCGCCGCCAGATACCCCGCGCCGCCGCAGGCCTCCCGGCACGTCTGGATGGTCCGGGTGGCGTGCCAGGTCTGGGCCGCCTTGAGCGCAGCCGCCCGGGACTCCAACTCGCGCTGCCGGTGCTCGTCGACCGGCTCCGCCGCGGACTGCACCTCATGCAGCGTGGCGACCAATTCGTCCTGGGCGAACGTGAACGCGTACGTAGTGGCGAGCGCGATCGTCAGTTTGCGCTGATGCGCCAGATAGTCGTTCAGTACCACCTCCCGGTCCCGGCCCGGGGCGGTGAACTGACGGCGTGTCTCGCCGTAACGGACCGCGATGGTCAGCGCCTCCTTGGTCGCCGAGGACGCGGCACCACCGACGGCCACCCGGCCTCGCACCAGCGTGCCCAGCATCGTGAAGAAGCGGCGCGCGTCGTCGTCGATCGGGCTGCTGTACGTACCGTCCAGGGCGACGCCGCCGTACCGGTCGAGCAACATGTCCCGGTGCACCCGCACGTGGTCGAACGACAGCCGCCCATTGTCGACGCCGAGCAGACCAGCCTTGTGACCGTCGTCGCCGATGGTCACACCCGGCAGCGGCTCGCCGTCCGCCCCACGGATCGGCACCAGGAACGCGTGGACACCGTGCCCCCTCCCTCCGGTGACCAGCTGGGCGAAGACCACCGCGAGCCGGCCGTCCTGGGCGGCGTTGCCGATGTAGTCCTTGCGGGCGGCCTCGTACGGCGTGTGCAGGTCGAACGACTCGGTGTCCGGATCGTACTCGCAGACGGTCTGCAGCCGGTGCACGTCCGAGCCGTGCCCGGTCTCGGTCATCGCGAAGCAGCCGAGCAGATCCCCCGAGACGATGTCCTTGAGGAAGCTGTCGTGATGACGTCGTGTGCCCAGGGCAGCCACCGCACCACCGAACAGCCCCCACTGCACGCCGGCCTTGATCATCAGCGAGAGGTCGAGAAATCCGAGCATCTCGACGGCAACCACCGCGGCACCCGCGTCGCCGGCTCCTCCGTACTCAGCCGGGAAACCAGCAGCGCAGAGGTCGGCAGGCAGCTCGCGGAGCAGTCGCGTGACCCGCGCGCGGGCCTGCCCGATCGTCTCGCCGGGCACCGCGACGAAGCGGCCGCCGGCGAGACGGTCCCGCGCCGCCTGACGCACATGGGCCCACCGCCCGTCGAGCGCTTCCTGAAGTCTCATTACTCAACAGTAACAACGGCAGCGGCCGACTCACACACATGGACCGAACAATGCTGCCGGCTGTCCTGCGCGCATCCGTCCGTCACGCCCGCGGCGTAGTGGCGAGACATGCCGTCGCCACTCCAGCCGGGCAGCACCCTCAGGTCGCAGGTGCCGAGTTGCGGGCCGCACACCGCCCCGGGTAGGACGCCGGAGCCGGGGGCGAGGAGCGGAACCGAGACCGAACGTCAACGGTCGTCTGGTCGGCTGGCGCGTCGGCGACCCTACACGCCCGACAAAGGCCGTCTGATGCGCCGGCGCTACCCGGTCGGCCGCACGGTCAGCGCCCCGGCACTCACCAGAAACCGGTCCCCGTCGAAGCGCTGATAGTGTCCCCTGTCCGGCGCCAGGGCATAGTCGTCCGCGTAACGCCGATAGGCGAACTTCTGGACCTCACCCGTGACGGTTACCCGGTAGTTGACGGCCACGTCGAGAGCCGACGCGGACAGCACCAGCACGGCCTGGTCGCCCACCTCGGTGAGGTCGAGGACAAACGATGTCTCAGTGATCACGCGGACGACGATCCCTGTGACCGTGACGGTCGTACCGATGAAGGAGCCGTCCTGGAAGTAGTCGCCGTGCGACGGGGCCGGCCGCACGGCCGGCGCGGAATCGTTCCGGGCGGCGTCGCACGCGTTGGTGCCCAGAGCACAGACGACGGTCGCCACCAGCACCATCAAGGGATGCGAGCGGTGGTACGCCATGGCACCTCCTTACTGTCGCAGACCTCACCCAGCGGTCGGCACGGTCCGCGTTCCAAGCGAAGCTCGGCACGGGGCCTTCTTCGCAGAGCAGAGCGGAACCGGCACTGCACGGGTGGCCACGGATCCTTCCCCGGCCGCCCGGCGGGATCAGGACCGGGCATAGAACGTCCCTTCTCGAACGACATCCACGGGTCGACCACTTACCCGCGACCAGTGACGGGAACGTCTTCCGAGCGCACGTACCGGTGCAGAGCCAGTCACAGAAGGGCACCGATGGGCCGGGAAGGAGCGGGCGTCGTGGCGATTCGGCGCCTCGTCGTTGCCGACCACGGCAGCCGGCAACGACGAGGCGCCTCGATCTGGTCCGAGCCTTCGCACGGTGGCGTCAGGTCCTCAGGGGCCGCTCGCGCTCTCGATGCTCGATCCTTCCCGCGCCGTCGATGCCGGAACCGAACTCGACATCACGGCGATGCGTGCCCGCCGGCTCGTCGGAGTGGCCGGCCGTCGGCGCGTACAACCACGCGGGCCGTGAGAGCCCACCACCGAGCATTCCCCCCGCAGCCGCGGCGACCAGACCGATCAGCAGAGACAGAAACGTTGCCCACAACGGCCCCGCTCCGAGCTCCGGCAACGGCGAGGTGAACGCCGCGAAGGGCTGGAAAGCCTGCGGAATGGCGATCACGATGGTCCCCAGCAGGATCAGACCCCACACGGTAAGACCATGGAAGAGGCCCGCACCGGCGCCCCGGACACCGGACAACCAGCCGGCCAGCAGTCCGGCGAGCAGGAGGGCGACCACCGCCGTCCCGAAACCGTACCAGTGAAGATTACGGTCGATAGCGTCAATGCCGCTACCTTCGGCGAGGGCCACCCACAGGGTGGACGTGAGCACCAGCAAGGCAAGCCCGATGACCGCGCCAGCCAACACCGATCCCCATCGGATCAATGTGGGACGCGCATACTGATCTCTGTTGACCATGATCCTTCCTCCTTGTCGGATCGTGTCCAGAGCATCCGCCCGGACGACCATGTATGCCCTGGCTCTTGTCTGGTGGAGTTCCCACGGCATGTGACAGCCCGCCTGCGGGTTCATGACAATCCAAGGGCGCCCGTTCGCCTGCCCGCGTACTTCGGCTTGCGCAAGGCGGTGCGGGCAGAAGGAGCCGCAGGGCGACAGCGCGAACCTCTGCTCACGACCCAGCACACCCAGCCGGGATCTGGTCCGCACTGGACACGGCCGGGCGATGGCGGGCGTGCCGGACCGGCGTCTGAGTCGCCAGGCCGCGTGCCCGGCAGCTGGTTGCCGCAACGCACCGGTTCGGGTTGCTCGGCGATTCCCAGCACGCCGGCGGCGATCTCGCCATGGCACAGCACGTGGCCTTGCTGGAAAGTCCCCGTACGGGCCCGCAAGATGCGGTGGGCGGCGGCGCGTCGCGGCGGTTGCCCGAGCTGCGCGAAGCCCAGCAACCGGTTGCCCGGTGCTTGGTGCAGTCCGTCCGTCGAACTACGGGCGACCGCCGCCCGGAACCGTCCAGAAGATCCTCGAGGCCGCAACGCCTCAGCTGCTCCCGGACCCGCGGTTCCGGGTCGACCACCACGAGGTTCGTCTCTTGAGCGGCGGCCTCATCGTGGCCGGACCGCAGGGCGGCGATCCCCGCATCCGAAATCGACGGCACGGCACTGAGATCCACGACGATACGATGAGGGCGGGTGGCAGCCAGAACCGCAATAACTCGATCACTGAGCTTGTAGGCGTCTTCGGGCCTTATCTCACCTTGTGGCTCGATCGCGATCGCCATCATCGGTTCGGGCAGTCGGTGGGTGCTGATCATGAGCGTCATCGGATCTCCATCCGGGCTGGCGGTGCACCGCGGTGCGGCCTTGACCCGATCGACTGTTCACCTTCTCTATGACGAGAGTCGATCAAAAACTGCCCACTCCGATGACAGTTACGCGACGCTGTCCCGGGCTGTCCACGCCGAGCCGCCGTATGCGGGGCAGGCACGGCGGCAGCGCCAGTGTGTGATGAGCACCGGCGATCCCGTCGCTGGTACCAGGTGCGTGCAGGAACGGCGTGTTGACCGGCTCCATACCTCGCCCGCCGCGAGGACCGCACGGCATCCGCCCTCGGCCATCGATGACAGCAAGAGCGGGCTGCCAAGAAGGATGATGCAGCCTGACGGCACGTCACCTGGTCGATCCAACGAGCGGCATTCGCCGGTATGCGGAATCGTCAACCGCAGAGACGACCACGGTATCGAGCGCTGTCGAGACGACGGCGTCAATTTCACGAAATCGTCATGACATCGCCAGGTCGGTGAGATCTCGCTGCGCAACGCTTCGAACCAGATGGTGTCTGTTGCCTGCTGACCGGCCCGTCCGTCCCCGGGGTAGCGGGCCAGGTGCGGCCACCGAGCCGCATCGCCACAGCTCGGTGGCGCGACACCAGTCGATCCGCGGTTCATGGACCACTGGTCACCTCATCAAGGGTGTGGCCGGGTAGACGTGGCCCCGGTCCGGAACGGCGGACAGCCGCGGTGGCGTCTGCCCGCGCGAGCTCGGCTCTGCGCAGCTCGCGCGGGCATCCGTCCCGACAGACTTTCAGCGCCCGGAAGGTGGCGCCGCCCGGCCCACCGGTGAACGACGAAAGGAACTTGTCATGCCGAACGTGCAGCAACCTGAGATGCGACGCAGTGGCGAGACCCGTCTCGTGCAGGACAGCGACGGCCCGCAGCCGGGCGGCACCGGAGGCGCCCGGCAGGAACACCGCAACGTACCACCCGACCAACAGTCGCCGTACGGCCCGGACCAGGGCCGCACGGGTGAGTCCGGCGAGCCGGAGGGACGCGCCGCAGAAGGCGACTGAAGCTGAGCCGGCCCGACGTGGACTGGACCGCTCCTGGTCCACCGGGCTGCGATCCTGCCGCCGCCGTCCACGTTCTCGTCGCGGCCCCTTCAGCGCCAGACGTGGTACGGCGCCGGCTGATTCACGGCGGCAATGTCATCGGCCGCAACGTGTGCGCCGGGCTGCGTCTGCTCGCCTCCCAGCCACCGGTCGTCGGGAACCGGGAGCAGGACGGCCGTGGCAGCCCGCAGGACGTCACCGCACCGGTCCTCGTCGTCCAACCACACGAAGAGCCTCCGCTCACTCACGACACCACCACGACGCCTGACTGTTGCGCGCCACATTCCGTGAACCAAAGGGGAGACGACCATGGGAAACTACGAGATCGTGGTAGGCGTAGACGGATCACCCGACGCAGACCTGGCCGTACGGTGGGCAGCCAGCCGCGCCGAGCGCACCGGCGCTCACCTGCGGCTGCTGCACGCGTACATCAGGCCGGTACCCGCCCCGTCGATGCCCCTGACAGCCGCGACCGCCGCGCCGGACGACTACTTCGCCACGGCCGGCGAAGCCGTCCTCACCAAGGCGGCCGACGTAGCGCACGCCCGGGCCCCCGGCATCGACGTGATCACCGACCTGCGCGTCGAGGGCGCCGCACCGGCACTCATTGACGTCTCCGACGATGCCGATGTCATCGTCGTCGGCTCCCGCGGGCTCGGCGGGTTCAAAGGCATGCTCCTCGGCTCGGTCAGCTCGCAGGTCTCCGGACGCGCGCGCTGCCCGACCGTCGTCGTGCGAGGCCAGGCACCCGCCACCGGCCCTGTCGTGGTCGGCGTCGACGGCTCCGAACCCGCAGCCGCCGCACTGACCTTCGCGTTCGCCGAGGCTCACCGCCTCGGCACAACCGTCGTCGCCGTCCACGCGTGGAGCACGCCCCTGCCGACCGGACCGGCAGAAGCCGCCGCCCTCGCCATGGCCGCCGGCGACGATCGAGCCCGTTACCAACGCACGGCACAGCAGGTCCTCACCGACTCGGTGGACGGCCACCGGCAGAGGTACCCCGACGTACCCGTCACCGAGCGACTCACCGAGGCCGGCCCCGCCGGCGCCCTGCTCGAAGCCGCCACCGAACCGGCGATGATCGTCGTCGGCTCCCGCGGACACGGCGGCTTCACCGGACTACTGCTCGGCTCGACCAGCCAATCCGTGCTGCGCCACGCCACCTGCCCCGTCGCCGTCATACGCAACGTACAAGCCTGACCGCAGACAGCGTGACACCCCGTACGGTGCCAATGTGCGTTCCACCGTGCAGGCATGGCTGTGGCGTGTCCGCGACGGCGGTGGGACTCGTGGCCGACAGACCACCCACCTCGATCAGCCCGAGGACCAAGCGATACGGGACGGCGTTGGTAGTCGTTATCACCCGCAGCCCATGGCTACGCTTCCGACCAGATCAGTCGACTGCAGTAAGTGTTGACGGTCGCATGACAATCTTCGCGGCTTCGTGAAAGTCTCGTGACTTATCAGTCGGACTGGGTTGTCCGCGGGGCACGATGGGCAAGCGGAAAGAGAACCACTGGCCCGCAAAGGAGGATCCACAATGATAGCCGTTACCGGGAATGCCGCTCGAGCCGTACGACGAATGACCAATACCGAAACCTATCCGCACGCCGGATTGAGCATCAGAAAGATCGACGACGAGAAATTCGGCTTCTCGGTCGTGCCGGACAACGCAGGTGGCGAGGTCGCCGTACCCGGAACAAACGTCTACCTGGACCGGCCAGCTGCCGCTGCGCTCGAACACGCCACACTCGACGCCGCCGCGAACGCTACCCGCGCCGCGCAGCTCGTCCTGGATAAGACCCCTTCCAGAAAGCCGTCTCCGGCGGGATTATCCGACTCCAGTCACGAATAAATCCTGCCCCAGTGAAGCTGGTTGGGCCAGCGCATTCGGAAGCCGTTCGGTAGTCCCTTTCGGATCTGCTACGACGATTCTGCCTCGATTCGTCAGAGTGCTTGATCGTGGTCATCCGTTTCGGCATGGCCTTTTTTGCTGGTGTGTGCGGTGTGGTGTGGTGCGTCAGACCGCGGTGCCGTCGTGGCCGGCCGGCTTGTGGCCGTACCGGGCAGAATCGGATTGGCGACGGTGCTGCTGGCCATGGTGGCCGGCCGCTGCAGGTGGACGCCGTGGCGGTGCTGGGAACGGCGGTGGTCCTGTTGGTCACCGCGCTGAGCCTGCCGGCGCTTGCGGCGGGTGATGAAAGCCGAGGGCCTGCGGACCGAATACGCGATTCCCCCGACCGCCCGGTCACCGATGGGCGTGCAGCGTATTCGTCACGAAACGATGATGCCCCCGCAGGCCTTCCGCCATGCGCAGGAGGACTACTTGAACGAGATCGGTCCGCGGGCGTGAGCGCTCGTGTGCGATCCCTCACTGAGCGATGGGAGGCTCCATGTCTGACATCCGGCTTCGTACCAGCCATACCGGCACTGATCGCCGACTCGCCACGATCGTCGTCGGCGTCGACGGATCCGACGGCGCGATCGCTGCCGTACGGTGGGCTGCCAGGCACGCTCGGGCGACCGGCGCCCGGCTGCGCCTGGTCCACGCCTTCAAGGAGTCGGTCAGCGCGACGGTCGTGCTTCCGGTGCCGGTGAGCGTCGTCGGTGCCACCCCGCGCCGCCGCCGGGCCCGCCCCGGCAAGCGCATAGTGGCCGTGGGCGCGGCGGAAGCTCGCATGTTCGCTCCGAGCGTCGAGGTGTCCGGCTGCGTCGAGCCGGGCGGTGTCGTCGACGTGCTGGTCGGCGCGTCGGCGGAAGCCAGCCTGCTCGTCGTCGGTTCCCGGGGACTGAGCCGGCTACGCGGATCGCTGACGGACTCGGTCGGCATGCAGGTCTCGGCGCACGCGCGCTGTCCCACCGTGGTGGTGCGCGGTGAGGGCGAGCCCAACGGTCCGGTGGTGGTCGCGGTCGACGGGTCGGAGACCTCGGAGCCGGCGCTGCGATTCGCCTTCGTCGAGGCCGCCCGCCGGCATGCCGGCCTCGTCGCCGTACACGCGTGGACTCCACCGGTCGTACCGGTCGGGGCCGGGCAGGCAGTCGTCCACACGATGGCCACCGGGCCGGACCTCACCGAGCTGCGCCGGGCTGCCGGCCGCCTGGTGACCGGCGTGACCGCACCGTGGCGCTCCGCCTTCCCCCACGTCGGCGCGGTCGAGCTGGTCCTGGAAGGCAGTGCCGAGGAGGCGTTGCCGCAAAGCACTGCGGGCGCCGTACTGGCGGTCGTCGGGTCCCGTGGCCGGGGCCGGCTGTCGGGTCTGCTGCTCGGCTCGACCAGCCAGGCGATGCTGGCCGGGGCCGATTGCCCGGTGGTCGTGGTCCGCGACACGGAGACACCCGGGTGACCCCGGGCCGGACCTGTTGAGGTGGCCCGGTGCCGTCTCCGTGCAGTGCGTTGATCGTCCGGGCTACGTGGGGGCGTCGGTCGAGCGGTCGGCGTACACGAATCGTTCGATCGGCGACACGGCCAGGTCTCGCCCGAGGGGGCGAAGGTAGCGTTCGGCGTATTCGGCAGGGCCGACTTGTTCGTGTTCGGTCCAGCCGTATCCGCCCAGCAGCGCGGCGGTTTCTTCGGGGAGCAGCCCGAAGTGCCAGACCTGGCGTTTGGTGACGAACTCCTGCCGCGCGGGTGCGGCGCCGTAGTCCCGGGTGCCGTCGAGGAAGTCGCGGCGCAGGTAGGTGACGATGAGCCGGCTGCCGGGCGCTGCCCTGGTGATGCCGGCGAGTGTTCTGTGGACTGCGTCCTCGGTGAGGTACTGGGTGACGGCCTCCCAGACGACCATGGCTGGTTCGTTCCAGTCGAAGCCGGCCGCGGTGAGCGCGTCGGTGAGGTCGTCGGTCTCGAGGTCGACTGCGGTGAGCGTGGTGCCGGCCGGTAGCCGGCCGTAGGCCTCGGTGAGGCGGCGGCGCTTGTAGGCGATGTTGGCCGGCAGATCAGTTTCGATCGAACGGGCGCCGGTCGGCGCCACGAGCCGGTAGGGGCGGGTGTCCAGCCCGGCACCGAGGAAGACGAACTGCTTGATGCCGTCGTGCAGGGCGTCCCGGACTTTGTCGTCCGCGTACCGTTTGCGGCACAGCATGCCGGCCCAGAGGCCCTGTGCCTTGCTGTCGGTGGCCCGCACGAGCAGCCGGTGGACCGGCTTCCAGCGGCAGGCGCCCACGATCAGGCGCTGGCCGGGTGGAAGCATGCGGACGGCGTCCGGGTCGTCGAACAGCCGTTGGTGCGCCGGGAGGAGCTGCTCGCACGCGGCGATCACCATCGGGCCGAAGGCGGTCTGCGCCGCGGGCGGTCGTGCTGTCATCGTCGTGACTCCTCGGCTGCGCGGGTGGTCGAGGGCAGCGGCGGCGCGTTGTCGAAGATCTGTTGCATCCATCGGAAGACGTCGTTGGCCACGGCTATGCGCCCACCGCGATCAGGCGACGACCCGGCCAGCGGCGTGCCGTCCTGCAGAATCCTGCCGAGGGAGGCCAGCGAGGCGATCTGCCGCTGGACGACCTTCTCCCAGGCGTCGTCGTCGACGCGGTAGTACACAGTGCGGCTCGCCGGCTTGGTCAGGACACGGACGAAGCCGACGGAACTGAGCAGGCGCAGGTTCGTCGACAGCGACGCCCGGCTGGCACCGATCGCGGTCGCGATCTGCTGCGCGGACTGCTCCGGCGGGTCACAGATCATCAGCCAGCCGAGCACCCGCCCGGCGATCAGCGGCACGCCGTCCTGGTCCGCGCAGTACTTGGCCAGCCGTTCCACCCATTCGAGGGCTTCCGGGGAAGGACGGGCCGAGGCGTCACCGGTCGACGTTTCAGGCGAGGATGACGGTTTCACAAGGTTCAGTCTTCACTGAAACCTGTCCGCTGTCCAGTCCGATCGTCCGGTGCATGTGCCCGACGCGCCGCTCAGTCGGTGCCGCCGGGTCGCGGCGAGGTCTGGTAGATGTCCGGCACGCCGTCGGCGTCGGCGTCGCGGCTGGCGCGTTCGTGCAGGCGGCGGTAGACCTTGTTGCGGCGGCTGAGCACAACCGCGGCCAGGGTGGCGGCAATGATCGAGCCGGCGACCACGGCCACCTTGGCCGCACCGTCGCGTTCGGTACCGGCGCCGTAGGCCAGCTCCCCGATGAGCAGGCTGACGGTGAAACCGATCCCCGCCAGCAGTGACACGCCGAGCAGGTCCGTCCAGGTCAGTTCATCGTCGAGTTCCGCGTGGGTGAAGCGTGCCATGAGATACGACGCGCCGAGGATGCCGATCACCTTGCCCAGGACCAGACCGGCGACGATCCCGAGAACGATCGGGTCGGTGGCGATCGCGCCGAGGTCGGTGCCGCGCAGCGAGACCCCGGCCGCGAAGAACGCGAAGACCGGTACGGCGATACCGGCGGAGACAGGCCGCCACCGATGCTCCAAGTGCTCCGCCATGCCGCGTTCAGCACCGTTGCGGGCCAGCACCGGGACGGTGAAGCCCAGCAGCACCCCGGCGATGGTGGCGTGCACTCCGGAGGCATGCATGAGCGTCCACGCGGTGACGGCCAGCGGGATCAGCGCCCACCACCACGTCTTCCCGCGCTGCACCAGCAAGGCGAACACCACGATGGGCAGCAGCGAGCCGAGCAGGAGCAGCAGGTTGAAGTCGTCGGTGTAGAACACCGCGATGATCGTGATCGCGAACAGGTCGTCGACCACGGCCAAGGTCAGCAGGAACGCACGCAACCCCAACGGCAGATGCGAACCGATCACCGCGAGTACGGCCAGGGCGAAAGCGATGTCGGTGGCAGTGGGGGTTGCCCAGCCCTGCAGCGCGGAGCTGTCGCCCAGGTTGAACAATACGAAGATCAGCGCCGGTACGGCCATCCCGCCGATCGCGGCGACGATGGGCAGGGCTGCCTGGCGGGGGTTGCGGAGACTGCCATCGACGAATTCGCGTTTGAGTTCCAAACCTACGACGAAGAAGAAGATCGCCAGCAGGCCGTCACCGGCCCAGTGCGCCAGGTCGAGATCGAGGTGCAACGGCTCGCCGCCCGGCCAGGGCACGAAACGCCTGAGCTGCTCGTAGGTCTCGGTCCACGGCGTGTTCGCCCAGATCAGCGCCAAAACCGCGCCGAGCAGCAACAGCGCACCGCCGACTGTCTCCATCCGCAACGCCTCGGCGAGGAATTTCGCCTCCCGCCACGACGACAACCGGAACAGGCGCGGCCGTGTCGAGCGCTCCTCGTCAGGGTGGTCCGTCACCAGCATGCCCCTCTGCAACGGGAATGGTTCATGGCGTTTCCGTCCTACCTTCGCTGATTTCCCGTCGTCGCGACATCCGAGAGGACGTCGCCGAGCAGGACGAGCCGATTCTGCACGTCGACGGTGACCCGCTGGCCAGGGCGGGGTCGACACACGCCAGGCGGAATGCTCACCGCTGCCAGCATGCAGCCGGAGCTTGGCGGACGCCGTACGGGCCTGTGACAGTCGGATGACAAAAGCCGCGGCGGTCTCCGTAGCGGGGCGTGCGGTATGCGCGGCGGGGATGATGGAGACATGACAGCCGTACTGGTGATCGAGGACGACGACCGGATCCGCCTGGCCCTGGTGCTCGCGCTGGAGGACGAGGGCTACACCGTCTCCGGGGCCGCCACCGCCGAGGAGGGTCTCGTACGACAGCGCCGCGAGCCGGCCGACACGGTGCTGGTCGACCTGATGCTGCCCGGTATCGACGGGTTCGAGTGCATCCGGCAGTTACGCCGCGACGACGACGTACCCATCGTCGTGGTCAGCGCCCGCGACGACACCCATGACATCGTCGCTGCTCTGGAAGCCGGCGCCGACGACTACGTCGTCAAGCCGGTCGCGGTCAAAGAACTGTCGGCCCGTCTCCGGGCGCTACGCCGCCGCGCTCAGGCCGCCGTCACGACGGAGGTTCCCGGGCTGGTCTTCGGAGACCTCACCGTCCGCCCGGAAGCCGGCGAGGTCTCCGTACGCGGGCAGCAGGTGCCGGTCACCCGCACCGAGTTCCGCCTGCTGTGCGAGCTCGCCGAACATCCCGGCCGGGTGCTGTCCCGCCAGCAACTCCTGCAACGCGTCTGGGAATACGAGACCGGTGACGAACGACTCGTCGACGTTCACGTCGGCCGGCTCCGTAACAAGATCGAGGATGACTCCAGCGATCCCCGCCACCTCGTCACCGTCCGAGGACTCGGCTACAAGCTCCAGCGATGAGGTCGGTCGGGCTCCGGGCGCGGGTCACCACAGGATTCGCCGTCGGTGCGCTGCTGCTGTCGGCCGTCATGGCTTCGGTGTCGTATCAGCTGGTCAGCACGTCGCTGATCGACGAACGCGAGAAGAACGCGATCCGGGCGGCGTACGTCAACGCGGCCGTGGTCAGTGCCGGGCTCGCCGGTGGACAGCGGGCCGGGGTGGAGTCCCTGTGGTCCCTGGACACCGGCAGCGAGCGGGAGGTTCTGCTGCGCAACGACGGGGCCTGGTTCGGGCGCGCCGCTGACGAAGGTCTCACCGCCGCCATCCCGCAGAAGTTGCAGCTCAGAGTGGAGCAGGGCAGACCCGCGGTACAACGGATACGCACCGACGGGGTCCCGGCCGTGGTAGTGGCGGTGCCGCTGTCGACCTCCGCCGCGTTCTACGAGATCGACTCGTTGCGCGAGCTCGACGACAACCTCCGCCTGCTGGCACTCGTGCTGACCGCCGTCGCCATCATGACCGCCGTCGCCGGTGCGGCGCTGGGCTGGTACGCCGGCCGCTACGTGCTGCGCCCGCTGGCCGTCGTCGCCGAAGCCGCTCACGACATCGCCACGGGGAAACTCAACGCCCGCCTCGACCCGGCCGCCGAACCCGACCTCGCCCGGCTCACCACGTCATTCAACCATATGGTGGACCAGCTCTCGGCCCGCATGCAGCGGGATCGCCGGTTCGCTGCCGATGTGAGTCACGAGCTGCGTTCACCGCTGCAGACATTGTCCGCCGCGGTCAGCGTCGTCACCCGTCGCCGGGAGCATCTCGACGAGCGCACCGCCACCGCCCTCGGCCTGATCGCCGACGAGATCACCCGATTCCAGGCCCTCGTCCATGACCTGCTCGAGCTCGCCCGCAGCGACCAGCCGGCGCAGCGCACTCCGGTGGACATCGCCGACCTGGCCCGGCTGACCTGTCGATCCCGCAACGTCGACGACAGCATCGTCCAGATCGAGCAGGGCACACCGGCGATGTGGTTGGTGGACCGCCGTCGCATCGAGCAGCTGCTGGCGAACTTACTGGACAATGCCGAGAAGTACGGGGGTGGTCCGATCGCCCTGCGGATCGGCCATGTGAGCGACGACTCCTGCTTCCTCGAGGTCGACGACGACGGGCCGGGCGTGAGCGCTGAGGACCGTGACAGCATCTTCGACCGCTTCGTCAGGGGACGGACGGCGAACTCTCGGGGCGCCGGTGACGGCACCGGGCTCGGGCTCGCCCTGGTGGCGCAGCACGCTGCCGCGCATGGCGGACACGCTGACATCCTCGACCGTCCCGGTGGCGGAGCACGGTTCCGGGCCGAGTTGAAGGGATGTACGCCGTGAACCGACGCCTGGTCCACCTGCTGGTGATCAGCTTGCTGAGCCTCGCCGGCTGCGGGGTGCGGTCCGAAGCGGAGCCGCGCGACTTCGACCCTCCCCCGGGCCCGCAGCCGATCATCGTCACGTCGACCCCCAGCACCCCGGCGGGAGGAACCGATGCGGAGCCTCTCTACTTCGTCCGAACCGACAGACTCGTCGCGGTGATCCGCCGGATACGCGCCGCACCGACCGTCCAACAACAAATGGAGCACCTGCTGGCCGGGCCCACCGAGGCGGAACGCCTTGCAGGCCTCTCCAGCACTCTCAACGGCAACATCGACGTCGAGGGGGTGAGCCTGACCGCCGGCCGGGCGACCGTCGCGGTCGGCGACGACAGCGACCTGTCCGGGCGCACCGACGATGTACTGGCCTTCGGCCAGATCGTCTGTACCTTGACCGCGCGGCCCGACGTCGCCACGGTCAGCTTCCAGAGCGACGGTGAGACCCTGGGCGTGCCCCGCGCCGACGGCCAGTTGTCGACCAGTGGCCTGACCGCCGCCGACTACACCGCTCTGACCGCCCCCGCATGACCGCCCCGGACCAGGGCCGGCCTCCTGCAGCCGGCGAGCGGAGCGACCGGGAAGGCGACCGGTTCGTACCGGACGGGACTCAACGGCGCCGCGAACGCAACCGGGACCGTCCGGCCAGCCGGCTCTCGAGCAGGGCCGTGACGACCACGATGACCAGTAGCACGGTCACCACCCCGGACGTCGTCACGACGATGACCCCCACCGTCGCACCCGCGAGCAGAATCCAGCGTCGTCGCGGTGCCCCTTCGCGCCTGCCGGGTCCGTTGAGCCGCAGCCGCAGAGCACCCCTACGACGGTCGCTCACGACTGGTGCCCGCCCGGCGTCCCCAGCACCTCCAGGGTGCTCGTCAGCTGCAGCACCCGCCGGACCGACGGTTGAAGGTTGACAACGGCGAAACGGCATCGACTCGCCACAGCCGCACGCCGTGCCGCCAGTAGTGCCGACACGCCGGTGCAGTCAAGGAACGTCACATCGTTCAGGTCAAGAATGACGCCGTGCACCCGATCATCATGGGCGTACCGGGTGATCGTGGCGGACAACCCGTCCCGGGTGGCCATGTCGATCTCTCCGCTCACCCGCACCACTGCGACGCCCCGCCGGACCTGACAGGCGAACTCGATCCCCGTGAGCGCCGGCCCAGCCGTGCGTCCGGCGGCAGACGGCCCCACGCGCCCTCCCCCGAGTCGGAACCCACGACCCGCCACTGTCCGACAGGCGTCCGGGGCACGCCATGTCGTGTCCCTCGCAGCCGTGGCACGCGCATCTGCCTCTGCCATGGTGTTCTCCTCTCGGTGGCTTCGATGCCTTCCTCCAGGGTTCGTGGTGGATCTGGCCGCAGGTCCGCAGATACGTGACGGTTCTATGAAGGAGCGGGCCCCGGCCAGCGAGCTAGCTGCTCGGATCGCCGGCGGCATCCGGGACGCCACTTGCCGGGCGATGCGCTGGCCCGGTTCCCCGGCGGCACTTGCGCAACGGTGTCCGGCTCATCGGATGCCAGGGTCTGCACCGCGGTGGCAGCGCCGGACACCGGATCGGGCGCGGCGCCGCGCAGCGTCTCCACCAGGCCGTCCAGGGCGCTGCTGAGCTGGGTCTGGGTCAGTGGCCCGGCCGGCAGGTACTGGCGGATCCGGTCGAGTCCCTGGACCACCTGGTCCTCGAGGTCGGCGAACTGGGCCACCGCCTGGTTCGTGATCAGCGCCGGCGGACCCACCACGACGATGAGCAGGGCGACGACCGTGGTGAGGGCGGCCAGCCAGCCCGGCAGCTTGAGCCGGCGCGGCGCCGGGGTCGCGCGCCAGCCGCCGCGGGGTCCGTCCACCGCGGGAGCCCGATCGCCGGAAGCCGGGGCTGCGGGTCCCGGCTCACCCGCGGCCGTTGTCCGTACGCGAGTCCTCGCCGTTGTCCATCGTCGTGGCCCGCAGCTGGTGCCGGACGAGGGAGAACAAGAGCAGTGCGCCCACCACCGCCGCCACCAGGGCACCCCAGGCCGGGCCACGGTGGACCGCCATCACGAAGGCGGTGCCCACCAGAACGGCCATCACCGCCAGCGGCAGCCATCGGCGGATGTCCTCGGCTTTCATCCCGATCGGTTCCTTCCTGCCTCGGCACCCAGCCTCGTGGGCGCTCGCTCTCCCCAGGCTGGTCCGGCGACATGGCAACCGGTCCACGGGTTCATGGCGGTTCCGCGACAACGACGGCGGATCCGACCGTGCCCGTACAGACGTCGAGGGCCGCGCCGGTGCACCGGCGCGGCCCTCGACGTCTGTACGGGGTGAAGGTCAGGAGCGAAACGCGTCCCTGCTCTTCTCATCGGCCGGCGGGGAACCGGCCTTGGCTCGACGTTCTCACCCTGCGGTTGTTCCCGGGTGCCGGGCGGACCGGTCCCCGAGCGGTTCCGCTGCACTGTCGGAGCCGGCCCCGCCGAGCACCGCGGACGGTGGCACGGACT
>NZ_BOQL01000039.1 GCF_018332655.1 Actinoplanes auranticolor
CCTTATTTACCAGGGTCTTAGTAACACGCTGCGCGAACGCTGGCGTGAACTCCTCACCCCGAATCCCACCCCCATCGGTCATACCATGAGCAACCACACCCCAAACTCCGGCAACTACGACCGGTCCGCAGCCACTGCCATGCAACTGCGCGACGTCGAGGCCCGCATCGCGCGTGCCCTGAGCCCTCTCGCCAACGTTCCTGCCACCGCCAGCTGCGACCAGCCTCCCCCTGCCTACATCCGACGTCACCTCGCCGAACACGCAGCCGCCGGAGGAGTCCTCAACTCCTGCACGATCCCCGACGCCTTCGTGCCCTACCTTGACCCAGCCAGACTCCGTGCCGCGGCCGCCGCACACACCGCACAGCACTACGCCAACCACCCGCTTCTGGGCCTACCCCGTTTTGACGGACATCCGAGATCAGGAGACCTGGGGTCTCCGGGAGGATGTCCACCATCATGGAGAGCATGGGTAAGAAACGACCTCGGCCGCGGCGGATGATCACGCCGGAGTTCAAGGCCGAGATCGTCGAGCTGTGTCAGCGCGGGGACCGCGCCGTCGGTCAGGTCGCGAAGGACTTCGACCTGACCGAGACCGCGGTGCGGCAGTGGGTCAGGCAGGCCGAACTCGATGCCGGGACCCGCTCGGACGGGCTGACCAGCGATGAGCGGACCGAGCTGGCCCGGCTGCGTTCGGAGAACCGGCGGTTGCAGCAGGACGTCGACATCTTGAAGCGGGCGACGGCTTTCTTCGCACGGGAGACCCGGTGAACGCGTATCCGTTCATCGCTGCGGAGCAGGCCGGCAAGTACAGCGTCAAGCGTGCCTGCGAACTGCTCAAGGTCTCCCGATCCGGCTACTACCAGCACACTCGCGGCGGGCAGAGCAACCGGGCACGCGTTGATGAGGAGCTGACCGAGCGGATTGTCGCCGTGCACGCGGCGTCGAACGGCACCTACGGCGCGCCGCGCATCCACGCCGAGCTGGCCGAGGCGGGCCTGCGGCACGGACGTAAACGCATCGCCCGCCGGATGCGGGTCGCCGGGATCCGCGGCAAGAGCCCGCGCCGCTGGCGAGTCACCACTATGGTTGACCCGGCCGCGGCGACCCGCCCGGATCTGGTTGGCCGGGACTTCGCCGTGAACGCAGCCGCGATCGACACCCGCTGGTGCGGCGACATCACCTACATCAACACCTGGGAAGGCTGGTTGTATCTGGCCACCGTCATCGACCTCGCTTCGCGGCGGGTCGTCGGCTGGGCCGTCGCCGACCATCTCAAAACCGGCCTGGTCGACGCCGCCCTGACCGACGCGCTGCGCCGACGCCAGCCAGCCGATGGGCTCGTGTTCCACTCCGATCGCGGCTGTCAATACACCAGCGCCCAGCACAGCCGCCTCGCCCGCCAGCACGGTATCCGGCTATCGGTCGGCCGGCGCGGCCAGTGCTGGGACAACGCCGTCGCCGAGTCGTTCTTCGCCACCATCAAAACCGAACTCATCCACCGGCAGGCCTGGCCTACCCGCGGCGCCGCCCGGCAGGCGATATTCGAGTACGTCGAAGGCTGGTACAACACCAGACGCCGCCACTCCAGCCTCGGATACCGCAGCCCCGCCGCCTACGAAACCGGCACCACCATCAGCCTGCTACCCGACCTCAAAGTAGCCTGAAGATCGACTCATCGACCCTGTCCGCCAAAACGGGTCAAGCCCATTCTCCCTGCCATCCGGCAAACCACTCACACATGGCAATGGCGCAACCCCGCCGCCAACGCCGCCGCAGTCAGCCTGCACGCCGCACTGAACAACGAGCCATGCACGCCATCCATCGGCGGAAATTGGCACGTCCGCTGGGCCGTCCGCTGGGCCAGCCCGCATGAAATCCTCACTCAAGAGGCATCAGCAACCACCATCGCCACCACGATGCTTCAGGACGGGCGCCCAGTCGCGGTCACCGGCGACTTCGACGGCACGGTGCGGGTGTGGGACCTGACCACTGGCACCCCGATCGGCGAGCCGATGACCGGCCACACCAGCGGCGTGACGGCGATGGCGACGGCGGCCCTGCCCGATGGGCGGCCGGTCGCGGTCACCGCCAGCGGTGGCTTCGGTAGCACGGTGCAGGTGTGGGACCTCACCACCGGCACCCCGATCGGCGAGCCGATGACCGGCCCCATTGGCGGCGTGCAGGCCGTAGCAGCGGCGACCTTGCCCGGCAGGCGAACGATCGCGGTCACCGCTGGCGGCGGCACGGTGCAAGTGTGGGACCTCGCCACCAGCACCTCGATCGGCAAACTGATGACCAGCCACACCAGCATCGTGGAGGCGGTGGCGACGGCGACCCTGCCCGACGGACGCCCGGTCGCGGTCACCGCTGGTGGCGGCACGGTGCAAGTGTGGGACCTCACCACCAGCACCTCGATCGGCAAACTGATGACCAGCCACACCAGCATCGTGGAGGCGGTGGCGACGGCGACCCTGCCCGACGGACGCCCAGTCGTGGTCACCGCCAGCAGCCGCGGCGGCGGCACGCTGCGGGTGTGGGATCTGACCACCAGCACCCCGATCGGTGAACCGATGACAAGCCACACCAGCGGCGTGGCGGCGGTGGCGGCGGCGACCCTGCCCGACGGGCGAACGGTCGCGGTAGTCGGCGGCTTCGACGGCACGGTGCGGGTGTGGGATCTGACCACCAGCACCCCGATCGGTGAACCGATAACCGGCCACACCAGCAGCGTCTTGGCGGTGGCAACGGTAACCCTGCCCGGCGGGCGGACGGTGGCGGTCACCGCCAGCGTCGGCGACCGCACGGTGCGGATATGGGACCTGGACACCGGCACCCCGATCGGCGAGCCGATGACCGGCCACACCCGCTACGTGCGGGCGGTGGCGGCCGCGACTCTGCCCGATGGGCGGCCGGTGGCAGTCACCGCCGGCGGCGGCGACCGCACGGTGCGGATATGGGACCTGGACACCGGCACCCCGATCGGCGAGCCGATGACCGGCCACACCCGCGGCGTGGAGGCGGTGGCGACGGTGACTCTGCCCGACGGACGCCCAGTCGCGGTCACCGGTGGCGGCGACTACGACGGCACGGTGCGGGTGTGGGACCTGACCACCAGCACCCCGATCGGCGAGCCGATGACCGGCCACAGCGGCGGCGTGTTGGCGGTGGCGACGGTGACCTTGCCCGACCGGCGAACGGTCGCTGTCACCGCCGGCCACGACGGCACGATCCGGGTGTGGAACCTGAGCGCCGGCACCCCGATCGGCCCGCCGATGACCGGCCACACCAGAGGCGTGACGGCGGTGGCGACGGCGACCCTCCCCGACGGACGCACAGTCGCGGTCACCAGCAGCTCCGACCGCACGGTGCGGATACGGGACCTGACCACCAGCACCCCGATCAGCGAGCCGATGACCGGGCACACCGGAACCGTGGAGGCGGTGGCGACGGCGACCCTCCCCGACGGACGCACAGTCGCGCTCACCGGCAGCTCCGACCGCACGGTGCGGATATGGGACCTGACCACCAGCAGCCCGATAGGCGAGCCGATGGTCGGGCTGTCAATCAGGGCGCTAGACGTACCCCAGCAGCGCGGCTCGCTCGTTGTCTTCGCTGGTGACGGCATCGCTGTCGCAAAGCTATACATCAACTGAGCAGGTAGTGAACGCGCTGAACCGCGCACAAAAGCTTCCTCATGGTGGTCCTCCCCCGCCAATGGTCCTCAACTATCGACCAGCTTGGCGCAGCAGTGCCGCAGCAGGTCGCCGTCACGGTTGAACGGGGTCTGTTGCGTTGCCGGATCAGCAGACACTCTGAGCCGGTCGGACACGCTCGTCAGATCGCGTCGGCGAGTTCGGTGAATGCTGCGGCGACCCGCAGTGCGGGGCGGGCGTCGACTCCGAGTTCGTAGTGGCCGCGGCGCACATTCTGCATGAAGGCATTTCCGGCGATCACGATCTATGCGGTCCGATCCTTTCGGAGGCCGCGCATTGGTCTCAGCCGGCGCTTGAGCTGCGCATGATAGGCCTCGACCGGATTATTGGCGTACTGCTCGACGTGATGCCAGGCCAAGGGCAGCACGTTGTCGAGAACAGCCGGGTAGACGGGTGCGGCGTCCGTCACCACCTCGCTCGGGCTCACCTTCAGCGTGCGCAGCGCCCGGCCCATTGACCTTCACGTACGTCACATCGACGAACCACCGATCGCCGGGTGAGTGCCGGACGAACCGCGCGGCATCGACCAGCAGTGGCGTGAAGCGCTGCACCCACCGGTAGACCGTCACGTGATCGAGCAGATCGAGCGCGCGGCTGATGTCGGGGATGTAGCGGGCCGGCACCCTTTCATGATGACGTGTGTAACGTCCGAGCGAGTCACTCCCCTCATCCTCCGGAGTCCCGGTTGACCGCGAGCCTGCTGACCACCATGGCCGACCGCCTCGACGCCGCTCCCGGGGCGCCCCTCTACACGTTTCTCGATCGCCACGGCAAGGAGATCGACGCGGCCGACCACCAGGAGATCGTCCGCCGGGCGGCCGGCACCGCCGACTTCCTGCAGGCGGCCGGGGTCGCGCCCGGCGACCGCGTGCTGCTCATCTTCCCGCCCGATGGTCTAGAGTTCGTTGCGAGCTTCTTCGGGTGCCTGCTCCTCGGCGCGAATCGCGTCCGCGCTCACCGCCAAGGACAACGACCCGGGCGACTCGTAGACGTTCAGGTAGCGGACCGCCTGCAGGCCCTCGTCGCGGAGCTCGGTCTTGGACAAACGGGCCGCATGCTGCTCGTTTTCGTCCCGGTAGCCGGCCGCGATCCGGGTCGGGTCGAGGTTCACCCACTATCGCGTCCAGCTCTGGGTACCCGAGGTCGGCGGGCCGATCGATCCCGACAACGAGGCCCACGACCAGGTCATGTCCGTCTTCGGCGGCATGAGCAAAGGCGAACGCAACCGCATCAAGATCCGCGTCCGCACCGCCATGGCTACCCAAACCCAGGTCGAAGGACGCTACCTCGGCGGCCTGGCCACCCCCGGTGATGGCTCGCCGTTGATCGACGCGTACAGACGCCACTGACCCTTGATCGCGCCGCAATTCGTACGGGCCCGGGCCATGCATGCTCGCCACACGCGTGGCCATGGTGGAGGGATCGGTGCGGCGAGGATCCGAAGGTTGTAGGTACGGTGTGGCGGTGACGGGCAGTCGGCGCGGCGGCGTTACTGAGCGCCTTGCGTCAGGTGCGCTGCTGATCGCGGCAGCTGCAGTTCTATTTGGCCTGGCATGGCGCTTTCACGACAGTAGTGTGCTGGGAGGGCTCGATCAGCTGTTCAGCGTCATCGGTGGCGGTGCCGGAGTCGTGGCTCTCTATGTAGCGATACGGCCCCGTCAAGCTGCTGGTGTTGTTCCCGACGATGGCAGCTCGGCCACTCTGGATGCCCTTGCGGCAGCCGTGGCGGCGGTATGGCGGCCCGAGCAGCGACACCGTCGGCTGATTAATCCGCACCCTCTGCCGACCGCCTGGGTCACTGTCGGCCCGCCGATTGGCGACCATTGGAGCAACGTCCGCAGTGACGGCGACCCGACGCCGCTGAATCTCGACGGCTGCCTCGACCTCAAGCGAACCGACGCGCTGCATAAGGTCCTGACCGACGAGCGGCTGCGTGGTCGGGTGGTCATTCTGGGCGCGCCGGGCGCTGGCAAGACGGCGTTGTTACTGCGTGAGACGCTGCGCCTGTTGCAGGCACGCGAGCCGGGCGATCGAGTACCGGTGCTGTTGCGCCTGTCAACGTGGAACCCAGATGAACAGAACCTCGCAGAGTGGATCACCAATCAGATCGCCGACGAGTACGCCTACAGCACTCCCATCTCGACCGACCGGCTGCTACCCCTACTCGACGGCCTCGACGAGATACCCGCGCCCAGCCGGGAGCGGGCCCTACAGGCGATTAGCAACACGTTCGACCCTGATCACCCACTCGTGCTGACCAGCCGCAGCGACGAGTACCTTGACTCCCTGGCCGCGCTGCCGGGTACGGCACTTGCCGGAGCCGCGGTCTTGCAACTTACCGACGTACCCGCTGACATCGTTATTGGGTTTCTACAGCGGGCCACCGGCCGCGTCGACTGGGCACAAGTCTTCGACCGCGACATCACCCATCACGGAGGACGTCTGGCCGTCGCGCTTACCGAGCCGTTGTGGATTGACCTCGCCCGTATTGCCTTCACTGACCCGAACCAACCCGACAATCAGCCGGCCGATCTGCTCGACCTTCCCGATACCGACACTATCCACACCTACCTGCTCGACCGGCTCATTGTCAGCGCCTACCCAGACCCCCCAGAGCCGAGCCCGACGGGACACACCTGGCGCCGCGCCGATGCCGAGCGTTACCTGCGCAACCTCGCCAGACACATGCAACGCCTCAACACCGAAGACTTCGCCTGGTGGGAACTGGCTCTCACCGTCTCCTTCAACGCCAGGCTCGCCCACGCGCTCCTAGCCGGGCTCATGGGCGGGTCCATGGTCGGGCTCACGGTCGGGCTCACCGTCGGTCTCTTAGCCGGGGAGTTCATGTTCGGGGTCGTGGCCGGGCTCGTGGCTGGGTTCATGGGTTGGCTCGCGCTCGCGATCGTGTTCTCGCGCATCGCTTGGCGTCTGGCACCAACTCGAGGACAGATACGGTGGCGCAGGTCAGTCCAGCCGCTAATCCGGCGGCTCAATTCGAGGCTCGCGGTTGGGCTCATGTCTTGGCTGGCGGTGGGGCTCATATTCTTGCTCGGGGTTGGGCTGGCGGCCGAGCGCCGCGATCCTTTCTTCGTGCTTCTGTACGCGTTATGGCTCGCATTGTGGTTCGCGTTTTGGCTCGCAGTTCAACTCACTGCTGAATTCACCACCTTCTTCGACAACAGCGATGCGGACATCCTCGCAGCAAACCCGCTCGGGCTTCTGCGCAACGACCGGCGCAGAACGATGGTGACCGCATCTGCGTTCGGGCTCGCAGTCGGGCTCGCGGTCGGGCTCACGGTTGGGCTCGCGTTCGGCATAGGGGACGGGCTCAGGATCGGGCTCGCGTACGGACTCACTTTCGGGATCGCGAACGGGATCACAGGCGGCATTGCCTTCGCGCTAACAGCGAGCTCATGGGGATGGCTCCAATACGCGCGACTATGGTGGTGCAGTCGAGACGACCTCCCCTGGCCACTCATGACTTTTCTCGCCGACGCTCACCGAAGAGGGCTACTCCGGCAGACCGGCGGCACTTTCCAATTCCGACACGCCTTGCTCCGCGACCGGCTCGCCCGATGAGGACGCAACGCCCCATGCACGCTTATGCCGTCGATCGGCCGTCATCCCGCACTACTGCGGAGGGCAGTGCAGGAGGCACGCGAGGCTCGGATGCGACGAAACACCCGATTCTTAACGAGGGATGGCACAGCCTTGACCCGCCAACGAGATGGCCGTTCGATCCCGGAGGTGCCGACCGTGCCGATCCTCCGTATCTCCTGCTGGGCTGGATCCTCGAGCTGCACTTCGGCCCCGGCCGGCCCGTGAGATCGAGCTTGGCGTCGGCGAGCACGTCGAACAACACCAGATTCGCCGGCCGCGCCGCCGCTTCTCGCGCCAGACGACGCCCGGCCGTAATGCGACCCAATAGAGCCGGGAACACGGTGGAGCCGAACGCGGTGTCCCACACGACCAGCTCACCGTCGACCACGGTGCCCGGCGGCAGCGTCTCGCGCACCGCGGCGACCACATCTGCTGGCAATGTCGGATATCGGAAGTACAGGAGTTGAAAGCGTGACGGCCGTGCCGGCTCGGGTGGTGCTCAGCTACGGGCTACCGGATGTAGTTCGCATCCGGCCACCGGAAAGCTAGCGGTGGCCGGATGCGGTTGGGTGGTCAGGGTTTGAGGACGATCTTCTCGCAGTTGTCCTGCTTGTTTTTGAAGATGTCAAAGCCGTGTTCGGCTTGGTCGAGCGGCAGGGTGTGGGTGATGATCCGGGTCGGGTCGATCTCGCCGCGTTCGATGCGCTGCAGCAGGGGCTTCATGTAGCGCTGCACGTGGCACTGACCGGTGCGCAGGGTCAGGGAGCGGTTCATCCAGGCGCCGGTGGGGAACTTGTCCATCAGTCCGCCGTAGACGCCGATCACGGAGACCACGCCGCCGCTGCGGCACGACATGATCGCCTGGCGCAGCGCGTGCGGGCGTTCGGTCTCCGAGCGGACGGCCTGCTTGACCCGGTCGTACGCGGCGATGTGCGCGCTGCCGTGAGTGGCTTCCATACCGACCGCGTCGATGCACTTGTCCGGTCCCCGCCCGCCGGTCAGTTCCAGCAGCGTGGAGCGCACGTCGACCTCGTCGAAGTTCACCGGGATGTGACCGGCCCGTTCGGCCATCTGCAGCCGGTAGGGCTCCTTGTCGATGGCCATGACCTTCGCAGCGCCGAGCACTCGGGCGCTGTCCATGGCGAACTGACCGACCGGGCCGGCACCCCAGACCGCCACCACGTCGGAGGGCTGGATGTCGCACATCTCGGCGCCCATGTAGCCGGTGGGCAGGATGTCGGACAGGAACAGCACCTGCTCGTCGGTCAGGTCCGACTCGATCTTCAGCGGTCCGACGTCAGCGAACGGCACTCGCGCGTACTGCGCCTGCCCCCCGGCGAAGCCGCCGGTCAGATGCGAGTAGCCGAAGATTCCCGCAGTGGGGTGGCCGAACATCTTCTCCGAGATGCCGGCGTTCGGGTTGGTGTTCTCGCAACAGGAGTACAGCTCGGCGGCGCAGGCGGCGCAGGCGCCGCAGGCGATCGGGAACGGTACGACGACCCGGTCGCCGACCCTCAGCTTGTCCGCGGACACCCCGGAGCCGACCTCGATCACCTCGCCCATGAACTCGTGGCCCAGGATGTCGCCGTCTTGCATGGTGGGGACGTAGCCGTCGACCAGGTGCAGGTCGGAGCCGCAGATCGCGGTGGAGGTGATTCGTACGATGGCATCGCGGTTGTTCAGGATCTTCGGGTCCGGCACGTCGCGGACCTCGACCTTGTTGCGGCCGGCCCAGGTGTTGGCCCTCATGCGTCTGCTCCCTTCTCGAGCTCGGCGTCCGACAGCGGTTGCGCCGGGCGTTGCGGGAATTCCTTGCGGGCGCGTTTGCCCCACGGGGCGCCGTCGGAGCGGACCACCTCGCCGGTCTCCAGGACCTGCTTGAGCCGGCGCAGGTCGTCGTCGAGCTGCTGGTGCGGTTCCTCACCGAAGTACTTCGCAACCGCCTTGCCGACCGCGCCGCCGGGAATGTCGTAGACCAGCACGACGTGCACCTCGGTGCTGACGCCGTCCGGGGCGGGCAGAAACCGAACCGTGCCGGCATTGGGCACCTTGGCGTCGCCGGTCGAGCGCCAGGCGATCTTCTCGCCCGGCGTCTCGTCGGTGATCTCCGCGTCCCACTCGACGCTGCTGCCGAACGGTGCGGCGGCGGACCAGTGGCTGGTCCGGTCACCGGTGGTACGCACCTGCTCGAGGTGCGCCATGAACGTCGGAAGGTTCTCCAGGTCGCGCCAGAATGCGTACACCTCCGACGCGGGTCTGCGGATGGTTGTCGTGGCTGTCAGATCCATGGATCCTCCTTCGCGTTCCCTGCGCGCGCTCCGCGCCGTCGGCGCGGAGCCGGTCTTGCTCGTCTGGGTTGCCCGCACCGCGGTCAGCAGGTCCAGCGCCGTGATCCCGGCGATGGCGCCGGTGACGGCGAGGAGCCGCCGTCGGCGGTGCCCGTCGCGGTGGGCGATGGCCATGGCGAGCGCGGTGAGGTCCATCGCGTCGCCGGCGACCCGGGTCCACGCCCAGACGTTCTTGCGCCGGCTCGTCAGGAGCCCGGCCGCATGGACCAGTTCCCGGGCTCCGACCAGTGGTACGACAGTCCTCGACGTGGCGGAGTCGTCCACCCCGCTGATCCGGCGCACCGTGTCCGGCGCGGCCAGCTGGGCCACGCCCAGACCGAGACTCATCCAGCCCAGTCCGCGGCCACGCCGCTGTACCTCGTCCTGCTGTGCCTCTGATTCTCGAGTTGCCAGTTGCGTCATGGCAGCCTCCGTATCCGATCGCACCCTGCCGAACGTCCCGGTGCACCGTGACCCGGGGCGCGTCTGATTTGACTCGCGTACCCCTCCGAATGCCACCGAAACGGATGCATCCTCTCGTGACACATCCGTGGTGCTGAGCCGAAATGGACAGACTTTTCGGAAGTTGACCGCAAGGTCCTTCCCGAGTAGACCGGGGCATGTGCCCGGACCTGACTGTCGCCGGGCGAGGGCGAGCTGACGGCGAGGAGCGACGATGACCCATGGTGGACCGCACCGTCCGGAGATCGTCGTCGGACTGGTGGCAACCCCGCCGGATCACCCAGCCCGGGTCACCGCGCAGCTGCGCGCCGAGCTGGCCGACCGACTCGCCGAGCGGGTAGACGCCGACGTGCGTTGGATTGTCCGGGAAGGCTGGGGTGACGTGGCGCCGCGCCGTGACGGTGGCGCTGACGCACTGCTCGACGACTTGGCTCAGCGGCATACCGACGATGGTTGGGACGTCGCGGTCTGTCTCACCGATCTGCCGTTGCACGCCGACCGGGTGCCGCTGGTCGCGCAGACTTCTGCCCGGCGCCGAGCCGTTCTCGTATCGTTGCCCGCGCTCGGGCTGCGCCAATTGCCTGCCGTCCGCGCGGTCGTCCCGGACCTCGTGGGCCGGATACTCACCGACGCCTCCGATGAGCGGGTGCCGCCGTCCGCTCGGGAACCGGCCGAGCTGGCAAGCCAGGTCACCGCCGTGCACCGGGCGCACGGCGAGGCCGACTCCGGAGAGTGGCGCTACGTCGCCTCCCGGCTGACCGGCCGGATGCGGCTACTGGCCGGAATGGTCCGCGCGAACCGCCCCGGGCGCGCTCTGTTGGGCCTGTCCAAACTGCTGGTCGGCGCGTTCGGCACAGCCGCGTTCGCACTCACCACCAGCACCATCTGGCAGATGGGCGACGCCCTCGGCCCCCTACGCCTCACCGTGATCATGCTGCTTGGGCTGACCGCGCTGGTGGCCTGGCTGATCATCGCGCACGACCTGTGGGAGAAGCCGGACCGGGACACGTCGCCCGAGCTGGCCCGGATGTTCAACTGGGGCACCGTCCTCACCCTCGCTCTGGCCACGGCGGTGTCCTACGTTGTGCTTTTCGTCGGAACGGCACTCGCCGCGGCACTACTGATCGACAACTCCGTGCTGGAACAGACCCTGCAACGACCGGCCCATACCACCGACTACCTGACCCTCGCCTGGATCATCAGCTCCCTGGCCACCGTCGGCGGTGCGATCGGCTCCGGACTCGAAGACGAGGAAACGGTCCGGGCCGCCGCCTACGGATACCACCCCGAACCCGACGGCTGGCAGGACCAGAAGGCTCGCTGACCCCGTCAGGGCGACGCGATGCCGGCGGTCCTGGCGGCGTAGGCGTGCCAGTCTCCAGCGGCCGTGCGTTGCCAGTCCACGGCGCTGCTGATGTCAATGCCCAGGCAGCGTGCGAGCAGACCCGCGGGTAGGTTGCCGGCGAGCTGGAACAGGGCGGCGGTGCGGGCGGCGTGGGTGGACATGCCCAGCACTGCGAGGCGTTTGCGCAGCATGTCCGCGCTGATCGGCTGGGTCCAGGGCCGGCCGGGGAAGATCCAGGGTGTCGCGGCTCGGTCCGTGCCTGCTCGCTCGGCTGCGAGCCGGGTGAAGAGCTCGGTCATGGCTGGTGGCAGGTCGATTGGAGTGGTGCCGAAGGTGATCCGGACACCGCCGGAGCTGCTGTCGAGGTGGTCGAAACGCAGCAGGCGGACACGTGCCGCGGTCTGCGCGTAGAGCACGACGATCAGGCCGGCCAGGCGGTCTTCGGTCGGAACAGCATCGTCGTGCAGCAGGCGGCGAGCCAAAGTCCATCGCTGGTCGTGGTCGATGCAGCCGTCGGGTCCTGCCCACTGCTGCACGGGGACGGCCACAGCGGTGAGTCGCTCGCGGCGCGCCCACCGCAGGAACAGGCCCAGCTCGGCGCGCCGGGCAACGCGGCGGCTGGCGAGCCACCCGTCGATGTCGGTCTGCCTCAGATCAGCGAGGGTGCGCCCGGATTCGGCGAGGGCCACCAAGACTGCAGCCGCCGCTCGGACGCGGTTACGGATCGCTTCGGCCTGCCCTTCGGTCACCGGCTTCTGCGGGCCGGTCCTGGCGCGTAGCTTGCGCAGGTGGTACCAGACGGCGTAGCGGTGCACGATCGTGCGGTGCTCCGGGTCTGCGATGGCGCCGACAGACTTGCTCATCCACTGCTCGAGGCGCCGAAGGTGCTCGTCGTGCTCCGGCAGCACACTGGCGGCGACCAGGATCCGCCGCACGTATCGGACGGTCTTGGTGTCTGGGATCTGATCCAGTCCCTCGTGGGATAGCTCCACGGTGCCGGTGGCCAGGTCTCGCAGCAGGGCACGTGCAGCGGGACGCCGGGCCAGCCAGGATCGGACGCTGCCAGGCCGATCGACTCTCCGCCACCAAGTCAAAAGCGGTTGCAGCTCGGGCTGTACCTGGTCGCCGACGGTGAGCAACGGCTGCACAATAGCGATGAGCCGACACGTCGGGCAGGCGCCTTCAGTGGGTTGAACCAAGCCGCAAGACGGGCACTCATACCGGCGGCGTAGCGGCGTGCCGGGCTGCGCAGGGGTGCACAGGGCGCACCGCGGATCGTCCAGGGTTCCGCTGTGCGGGGCGCGGATCTTGCCGCAGCCTCCACAGCGAAGCCTTCGAGCATCGCAGCTCCGACAGCGGGGTTGTCCGGTCAACGTCGACCGGTTTCCGGGGGCCAGCTGCCCGCACAACGCGCAGGTGAGCACCGGAGATGGGCGGCACGACGCGCAGAGCGGGCCCTGCGGGGTCCGGTTATTGACCGGGCGCAGGTGCCCGCAGGCGATGCACCGTTCCGCGTTTGCCGGGTTCCGGCGGTGGCAAGGTCCGCACAGCGGCCGGCCTTGGCGGTCGCGGGTGCCCACCTCACGGACCCTGCCGCACTGGGCACATGGTGCGGCCCGCACCTGCCGATCGCATCGGGCGCAGAGCCACGACTGCTCGTGCCACTTCACCAACGCCACGACACGGCCACATCGTGGGCATCCGGGACGGACCATTCCCACCACACCGGCCTCGGTAAGCGAGTCGACCAGCCGCAACACCGTCCGCACCGGCGCATGCGCAGCCCGACCGCGCAGCAGATCCGGATCTGCTGTCACCGCAGCGACAAGTGCCCACTGCCGGAACAGACCCGGAGCCACCCGTCGCGCCGCCGTCCGTACGACGGTCGGTTCAGCGCCCGGGTCGATGCCCCGAACCGCGGACGTCAATGCTGCCCAGTCGGGTTGCTCCGGCAACGGCCGGCACCGCGGACACCGCCACGAGCCGTTCTGGTCCCGTATGGTCGAGCGGCGCAGCTGCCCGCAGCCGGCGCATTCGCGGGTCGGCGTTCGGCAGCCGTCGCAACACCAGGCCGAGCCCCGCACCGATGACAACGGCCGGGCGCAACCGCGGCAGGCCGGCGCCGCCACCACCGCCGCACCGGAGCGGCGCAGCAGAAGCATGAGTTCACCCAGCACCTGCGGCGCCGGGGACCGCCCGTCACACAGCACCTCCGGTCGGTCCACCAGCACCCGCACCACCTGCCGCTGCCGCACGACCGTGTTCACGACAGTGGTCACGGCATTCTCGACGGTGGCCCGGTCCGCCGTCGGGTCGACCGCGAGGATCTGCTGCACGATGACATCCCGTGGTGCAGCGCCTGCCGTGCCAGCCGCCTCGGCGTTCACGAATCGGGCCCCATGATCCGAGCTCGCTTCGGGCGAAGGTCACCGAGACGATCGCCGGCGGCGCCGGCCGCCTTGCGCACACGGGTCCGCTGGGCTGCGGCGACCGGCTCGATCAGGTCCTCCATGCGGCAGTCGAGGATGTCCAGCAGCGCCATCAGGATCTTCAGGCTCAGCCGCTCCGGGCGCTCGGCTACCAGGCGGTATACCTGGCTGGACGACAAGGCGATGTCCCGCGCCGCGAGCGGCGCGATCAGGTCGGTGGTTGAGTACATTCCCTGCGCCGCCATCAGCTGCCGCAGGTGCCAGCGGTAGTCCAACTTGCCGTCCACGTGACTCCTCCTGCCTATCCGGTGGCACGGTCGGGGTCGAACGCTGGTGCCAGCGCCTGCCGCAGCGCTGAGTTCATGAAGGCATCGCTGACGTGCGTGTAGATCGCCGTCGAGCTGTCGCACTCGTGACCGACCTGGACCTGGATGAACCGACGGTCGACCCCGTCCTCCGTCAAGTGCGTCACGTAGGCATGCCGCAGCGAGTGCGGTCGCAACTCAGCCGGCAGCCGCAGCGCGTCCCGGTACGCCACGAATCGTGCGTTGATCTCCGCCGGTTGCAGCCGGCCACCCCGCTCGGTCAGCCACAGCGCTGGATGATCGGCGCAGCCGAACCGCGGGCGCACATTGTCGACGTAGTCCGCCAGCGCCTCCACCGCCCAGCCCATCATCGACAACACGGTGCGCCGGCGCGGCGCCCGCCCGCGCTTGGCCTTGCCGTAACGAACGCTCAGCGACCCGAACCGGCCGAACTGCGCCGCCTGCGGGTTGCGCGCCCAGTCGACCACATCCAGTTTCGAGGTCTCCGTACGCCGCAGACCCCACCCGTAGATCACCTTGAACATCGTGGCGTCGCGATACGCCACCAAAGCCCCCTTACGCCGATTGCGGATCGCTCGGTCGACCTGGTCATCGGCGTAGTCCAGAAACCGCTGCAACTCAGCCCGGGTGAACGCCCGCGCCTCTGGCCGGCCCTCGTACTGGTTGACGTGCGCGATGGTGTTCCACTCGTGGCAGATCAGGCTCGGGAACGTCCCGAAACGCTGCTCACATGCCGCGACCCAGCCGTACCGGCCATCGGTCAAGAACTCCGTGAACAGCCTCAGCATGCCCTGGTAGTGCCGCACCGTCGACGGTGCCAGATGCCGTTCGGCCAGCAGCCATGCCGACCACTCGTCCACATGCGCCGCGGTCCACTGCCAAGGATGCTCGTTGGTGAACTTCAGAAACCGGCGCACCAGCAGCTCGCGGTCCAGAATCGAATCTTCGTGCAGTCCCCGGGCGGCCTGCTGCGCTCGCCAGCCGCGCAGCATCGCCTCGAGCATCGCTTCTTCCGGCCGCAAGTGCACCACGCCGGCCGTCAGTTCCAACCGCACCGAACCCGGCACTTCCAGCTGCCGATGCTGACCCATTCACCCATCCCTCCCGATGGGTGTTAAGTGCATCAGATGCAGGAATCGTCGTCAGTCACCAGATCAGGTGACCCATCCCGAAGCCCCGCAATACGAAGCGGAAGGCCCTTCTGAGCGCCAGACCTCGCCCATCGGACGGAATTCCTGAGGGTTGGGGAAGTATGGCGTGAGGTCCTTGCCGTGGCGGCTCTGCAGATACACCCTGTCCGACCGGACGAACGCCAGGGCCCGGAACCCGTCGAACTTCGGCTCATACGCGCATCCCCCACGGCACATCCGCGGCTCGGGCAACTCGGCGACGCCGACCGCTCGCATCGGCTGGACAGGCGGCCTGAGCACCCCTCCGACGTTAACGATCTAGTCGCGAACACCGTGCCGGAATGACGAGTTTGCCCCAGCTGGGCGCCGAGTCGGCCGGAGAACTACAACGCTGTTCTTTGATCACCAATCTTGTCGTTGAGCTGCGGAGACGCGATGGTGGAGTGATCGGCGGACGCTCGATCACACGGAAGCCATGAGCCTCTGCATCGGCATTGCTCACCCCGTGGTCGAGGTCCGCCGTTACCGCGGCCGCCCTGACCCGAGAGGCGCGATTGGCCCGGATCACCCATCCCGGCACGCTGAGGCGACTCGCCGACGTCGCGGCGGGGACGCCAGCCCCTACTAGCCCGTGAGTGGAACGTCTGCCTCCGCGCAGCGCACGCGATAAGCTGCAATTAGAACAAGTGTTCGGTCGTGTCTCCCCCACGGCGTCGCGTCAGCGTGCCCGCAGGAGGAGAGCGATGCCCGGCAAGCCCCTGCGCCCGTTCCGA
This sequence comes from Actinoplanes auranticolor, assembly GCF_018332655.1. Classification (GTDB taxonomy): domain Bacteria; phylum Actinomycetota; class Actinomycetes; order Mycobacteriales; family Micromonosporaceae; genus Actinoplanes; species Actinoplanes auranticolor. The sequence goes on from NZ_BOQL01000039.1 coordinate 16,109, forward strand.
CCTGCCTGGTCCGGCGATGGTCGGATCGCCGGGCCCGACGACGTGCACCGACTGCTGCGCGACGTCAACGCTGCCGGGCGCAGCCGCGACACCACCGCGCTGGCCATCCACCTGGCGCAGTCCGCCGACGATGTCGGCTTGGGCGAGGCTGACCTCGCGCGGGTGCTGCCCGCTCCGCCAGCGCTCGCCGGGCTGCTTCCCTGGCCGGGTGGTATCCGGCGCGGTGCGACTGTCGCCGCCGTCGGGTCGACGTCGCTGGTCATCGCGCTGCTCACCGAGGCGATGAGCGCCGGATCGTGGGCCGCGATCGTGGGGATGCCGACCTTCGGCGCGCTCGCCGCCGCCGAGGCCGGCGTACCCCTTGAGCACCTGGCACTGATTCCCGAACCCGGCCCTGACTGGCCGACCGTGGTGTCCGCCGCCATCGACGGCGTCGACATCGTCGTCGTGGCCACCCCGGACAACGTGGCCGACAGCATGATCCGCGCTCTCATGAATCGGGCCCGGCAGAAAGGCACCGTCCTCATCCCGACATCGGCATGGACGGGCTGCGACCTGGTCATCACCCTCACCGGCCGGACATGGTCGGGATTGAGTCATGGCCACGGTCGACTGCGCAGCCAGCAGATGACCCTGCAAGCGGTCGGGCGCGGCCGGGCAGCGAGGCCGTGCGCCGTCACCGTCGCGATTCCTCGTGCGCCCGAACCGGCCCGGCCAGCGCAGCCGCCCGTCGAACCGACCGTCCACCTGGCCGCTGTAGAAGCATGGGGGGAGGTGGAGCCGACATGAGGCGCACGTTGGTCAGTGGTCGGGCGCGGTAGGCATGGTCTCAAGTGTTCGCGGCGCCCGGGTCAGGTGGAGATTGAGCGGCACAGGCCCTTCCAAGCCCTGTCCATTATTGGCCCGGCAGACCTGGACGTCTTGCTCGTGCCGGTAGGGGTGTCCGGGCAGCGTGACGGGTGGGTGACGTCGCGGCACATATCAGGTGTGGCGATGCTGCGCGATCCACGCTTCGACGTCACCGGTCAGCCAGATCTTGCCTTGGGCGAGGTCTGCAGTGGGTTCAGGGAAGTTTGAGCGGTTGGTGATCTGGTAGACGCGCTGGCGGCTGATTCCGCCGAGCCGCATCCGGATCTCGTGGGCTCCCATCAGACGGATCTTCTCTCTTGCCATGCCCAACACTATAGGCGTATGACTACTAGTCGCGCGAACGAGAAGTCGGGTGGCCCGACCGCTCGACATTGACGTTGGAGCTGGCGCCGTGGTCTCTTCGCATCCAGCAGGGTCGCCGCCGGCCGGCGTCGGCGGATCACTGGATCCACGCCGCATCACCCTGATCCGGTCAACGCGTGGCCTTGCCTGCTCGACGCCGGCCCGATGCACGGAGAAGCGGGGACTGCTGCCAACCGGCTCACGTCAGGCATGACGGCAAGCCGAACCGCTCAGACAGCGCCGAGGGCGAGGCTGAGACCAGCAGCCTTACCGCGGCAAGTCGGCCGAGGTTGACGTTGTTCGCCCGTCATCGCCACACCCCTTCAAGAAACGGATCGACGGCGAATGGGCCCTCGTTAGCGCGGCCATGTGCGGCAATGAGCGGCCGCTACCCACCGCACCGATATCGGCTCCTAACTACTCCTGAGCGGTCCACATGGGGTGGGCGACGATCTCAGATCATGGGCGCTATTGTTAGCGCGATGCACGCATTTAGCCCCGCCCACCTCAATTTCAACTCCTAGGAGCACTCTCACATGGCAAAGCAGATTGTCACACTGCTGACCGATGACATCGACGGCTCCGAAGCGAACTCGACCGTGGAGTTCGGCCTGGATGGCGTCAACTACACGATTGACTTGTCCGAGAAGAACGCCAGCAAACTACGCAAGGTCTTCGAGCCCTATCTCAACGTTGCCTCTCGCGTCGGACGTAACACAGCCGGTCGTATCCCTGCTCGTGGTCAGGCAACGCCGAGCCGGTCGAACCGTGAGCAGAATCAGGCCATCCGCGAGTGGGCCACCAAGAACGGCTACGAAGTGTCCGAACGCGGCCGGATCCCTAGCTCGGTCCTCGAGGCGTTTCACAGCAAGCGCTGAAGCATGGGGTGACAGCGCGGCGGATCGGCACGCCATTGCGCAGCTATGGTGCTATCCGGAGCGCGTGACGCGGCGTGATATGTCGTTTTGGCCGGCTGTCACCCTGCCTGCTCAGTCCGCAATGCGTGTCGATGGACGTCGCATTGCATGGCCGGACGCCGACTTCTGCACACAGGCGAACGCGCGGTGATATCGGCTGCGCTCGAATGACATCGCTGTAGTTCGGTGATCTTTCCGGCTGCGGGTTGCGCACCTGACTCCCGTGAGGGTGACTGGAGGGGTGCTGCCGGTCCTCGAGTACCAGGGATGGCAGGTCGAGACCGTCGAGATCGACCTGGGTGCCGGCTTGCGCGCCTGGATTGAGATCCGCTACGGCGACCAGCGTCGGCACGTGGCCACGCTGGCGGAGCGCGACGCCGTGCTGCGCGAGCACGGCGTCGACCCGGGTGTTCTGACCGTGCTCGACACGATTGAGGACGGGTGCGAGTGATGCGCCCCGCTACGGCGCAGCCGATCCTGATTGCTCCGATGCTCGCCACGGCCGGCGAGCTGCCGTCCGGGCCGGGTTGGGCTTACGAGTTCAAGTACGACGGGGTCCGCGCGGTCGTCTACACCGGCCACGACGGGGTGCAGCCGTTCTCCCGTAATAACCGCGAGATCACCGCCACCTACTCGGAGCTGGCGGAGTGCGCCCGGTTGCTGGGCGGGCGGCAGGCGGTCCTGGACGGCGAGATCGTCGCCTTCGACGGCGACCGGCCCAGCTTCGCCCGGCTGCAACAGCGCATGCACGTCGTGCTGCCCTCGGCACCCCTGCTCGCCGCGGTCCCGGTGCAGTACTACGTGTTCGACGTGCTTGCCCTCGACGGCCAAGACCTCACCGACCAGCCGTACGCGGCCCGCCGGAACATCCTCGCCGGCCTCACGCTGAGCGGCGAGCACGTGCGGGTGCCAGCGAACTTCGTCGACGTCGACGCGAAGACGGTGCTGCAGGCCGCGGAGATCGCCGGCCTGGAAGGCGTCGTCGCCAAGCGGCTCACCTCGCCGTACCGACCCGGCCGGCGCTCACCGGACTGGACCAAAGTCCCGCTGATCAAGACCCAGGAAGTCCTGATCATCGGGGGGAAACCCGGCGAGGACCGCCGCGCCGGCACCATCGGCTCAATATTGCTCGCCGTCTACGACCAGCACGACAAGCTCGCATACGCCGGGCACGTCGGCACCGGCTTCACCGGCGCCGCCCTGCGCCACCTGCAGCAGGAACTAACCCCGCTCACCCGATCCACTCCCCCGCTGGCGGACGTGCCACGCGAGCATGCTCGACACGCCCGCTGGGTCGAACCGGTGCTCATCGGCGAGGTGGCATTCCGCAATTGGACGTCCGACAACCGCCTGCGACACCCCTCCTGGCGCGGGCTGCGCACCGACCGGTCGCCAGCGTCGGTACGGCGCTAACCCGAACCGGTTCCGGCACCGCCGCAAGGCACGGTGATCGGAGCCATGCAAACCAGAGACCGGCAGTGGCGCGTCGAAGCCGTCCGCCCCGGCGAACGTGACTACTTCCGGCTCATCCACGGCGACAACATCGTCGACGGGCTGGTCATCGCGAGTCTGCAACGGCTGCTCGCCGAGGCTGGCGTCGACATGGCCGACCTCGTGGAAGCTGATACGACACCCATGTCAGGAGCAGCCGGGGCGGCTTGATGCCTGTTGACCGTTCACACGTCAAGTCAGTGGTCGAGCGGGCGTGCGGCAAGACGAGTCGCGGCCTGAGGAACATCTGTTGCCCGCACCGCGTACAGGCTCGTTGGCTCCACCCAGCCGCCGCTACGTTCAGCCGATCGAGGTCGCCACCAGGGAAATAGGCGGCTTCCGTCCACTCGCTGACTTGATCTAGTCGAACGCATGTTCTAACGTCCGAGCATGGCCGAGCGCGTCGAGCACCACTTCAACCGCAGGTACGGTCTTAACCGGCGCGACGTGTTTCTCATCCGCACTGAGACCGGCTGGCAGGTCCTCGGCCGCGAAGGCGGCGCCGAAGGTCGCGAGGTGACTCACTACTTCGACGACGAAGCCGACGCGCGCAGGATGCTTGAACGGATGCTGGCCGCGGTGCCGCTGGAGCTCTCGGGTTAGGCGAAGATGTCGCCGTCTCTTCCGCACGAACGCCCAGGCTGAGCAGGTTCCTCAACTGCCTCTGCTCTCTACTCGGCACCGTCCGACGGTGACGCCGTGGACGGCCGGTTCGAGGATGCCTGGAACTCCTTGGGCGAAGTAACGGCGGTTCCGGCATTTCACCAGTGGATCGATCAACGCTGCACTTGGTCTCTCGCGGCGATTCGTTGGTGGAGTCGCTTGATCAGCTCGGCGGCGCCGGCGTGGTCGCCCCCTGCGTGCATCAGGTTGCCGGCTTGGTGGTGCAGGGCCTCGTTGTAGGGGTCGATGCTGATGGCTCGATGGAGCAGGGCCAGGGCTTCGTCGGGGTCGGTGTGTTCGGCCAGGGTGGCGTAGGCGTCGATGACGGTGCGGCGGGTCTGTTCGCGGACGGGAGTGAGCCAGTCCCAGGTGTGTCCTGCGGCGATTTCACCGCGGTACGTGTCGATGACAGCTCGGCACGCCTGTTCTAGCTGGTTCAGGCCGACGGCATGGGTCATGACGCTGACGGCGGTACGCCAGGTCTGCAGGTCGGTGCCGATGGCGCGCGTGTTGAGCCGGTAGCGGTCGTCGTTGCGGGTGATCGGGTCTTCGCCAAGTAGAGGTCGTAGTTGTTGTCGAAGGTCGGTCAGGGTGGTGTGCAGGCGTTGGGTGATGGTCGAGGGAGATAGGTGGGGCCAGATGGCGCGAATGAGTTCGCTGCGGGTGGCGCCGTCGGAATGGATGGCGAGGTAGGCCAGGATTTGCAGGCCGGCCATGCGTCGTGGGTGGACCATTTCGCCGGCAACGGTCAGGTCGCAACCGCCGAGCAGGGTTAGGCGCGCCCCCGTGGCCACGGCTGGCTCCGCTTCAAGGGCAGGGGGCCTCTTCGGCACAGTTTCGGCACGTGGTGTCGCGCTGGGTGGAGGTTGTTGCGAGCGGCGGATGAGGGTCAGCAGGTCGGCGGTTGTCTGCTGGTCGAGGCTGCACAGCCGGCGCGGCTCGGTGAGGTCGGGGCCGGTGGCGGTGCCGTCGGTGCTGACGTGCCATCGATGGGTAGCAACACGGGAGTCGTCGCTGAGCACGATGATGGTGCGGGCGGCAGTGTGCGCGCCGGTTCCCGTCGTGAGCTGGGCGAGGGTGGGGGTGGCCGGGGCGCCGGGCGGCAGCAGGGTGCCAAGGTCGTCGGGGCGCATGGCCACGGTGAAGGTGCTGCTCAGTGCTGCCTCGACGATGAGTCCTCGGGCGGATGCGGATGCGCCGGGTCCGGTCAACAGCAGGATTCCTTCGGGGAGCCGCTGCGCCCGCAGAGGTAGCGGTGCGTGGTCGGGTCCGATGGTGTCGTCGGTGAGTGCAGCGGCCACGGTGGCGACGGTGCCGGGTAGTGGTTGCAGGTCGGGGTCGTTGTGGTGGTCGCGGGGCTGGCGTGGGTCGGGGCGGTAGTGGCGGCGCCGTTGGAGCCAGAAGGCGGCGGCGAGGGCGGTGATCGCGGCGGCGGTGTGGTACGGGATCCAGCCGCCACCGGGCAACGCGACGCCCACCGGCTGCGCCTGCGCCGACCGGTCGGCGTGGTTGTCGAATCGTGTCGGATCCGAGGGCTGCGAGGTGTCGGTGGCTGCGGGTAGCGGTTGTGGGTGGCCGGTGGTGGCGGCGGGCAGGGTGAATGCGGCGACGCCGGCCATGGAGCTGGCGGTCATCTGGGCGGGTGTGGGTACGGGCAGGTGACGGAGGCGTCGTAGCCGGCGACGCAGCCCTCTCAGAGCGCGTCGGGTCAGGTGGGTCAGGAGCAGGAGCCAGGCGAGTCCGGCGACGGCGACGCATCCGGCGATGATGGTGCCAGCGGTCAACGGCTGCTCCACCCAAGCCTCGACCTGCGCGCGGGTCGGTGCCTGCCACCAGTGCTGCAGCCAGATACCGGCGAGCAGCGGCGGGCCGGCGACGACAACGAGCACGATCAAAGCGGTGGCGAGGCGGTTCACCCAGCGCATAACCACAGGTATCCCTGGTCAGCGCTTGATCGGCGGCAGGCGCAGCAGAGCCCAGGCGTGTACGCCCCACCAGCAGGCGACGGCGAGCGCCCAGATGACGGCTAGGGGTGCGGGCCCGGTGCGGGAGATGATCACGGTGAAAAAGCCGATCGGGACGGTCAGCGCGAGCCGGGCGCCGGGATGCCGTACCAGGGTGCAGGCGGCGGCGACCCCGATGAGGAGGCCTCCGGCCAGGCCGATGCCGTTGGCCCAGCCGGCGAAATACCAGGGCCAGGCGACGGTGTACCAGAGGTTCACGGCGACGATCCCGGCCACGGCGACGATCATCGAGCTGGCGGGGAAGGTCAGGAAGCCGTCCCACCCGCCGATGGGGGTGACGCCGCGCCGCCAGGCGAGCACGGCGACGGCCGCGGCGAGCACGGCGATCGGCAGGACCGTCAGAACGATGCCTTGCGCCAGGCGCGGAATGGCCTGGTTGAAGTACAGGCCGGCAGTGATCGCGTACATGGTGGCGGTAGCCAGCCCACCCAGCAGCGCGATGGTGATACCACCGCTGATCCTCCCGGTCGGCTCCTCCGTGGGGGTGGGGGTGTTGTGGTCGAGCAGGGCGGCGAACAGCGCGGCGGCTTGCAGCAGGCAGATCATGGCGAGGGTAGCCGCGACCGCGGGTACGCCCCAGTTCGCCAGGGGCACGGTCGTGTTGTGAAAGCCGAGGCGGTAGTCGTCGGAGAAGAAGATGTAGGACGCGAACAGCGCCAGTGACGCCACCCCGGGCAGGGCGAGGGTGATCAGCCGGCGCACCGGTGGCAGCGGCAGCGACTCCTCCACCGGCGTCGTCGCGGTGGTGTCGGCGTCGGCGGCGCCCAGCACCGCCGTCGCGTCAGCGGGCTCCACCGGCACGGGGACGGTGCCGAGTTTCGCCGCGATCATGTCGCGGGCGCCTGGGGTGACGGTTGCGGCGCCGATCAGGTGCACCCCGCTGACCTGGTCGAGAGTGAGGTCAGCGGCGTCGAGGGCCTGCGCGGCCAGCTCACCGGCGCGTTCGAACACCGGCCGGGCGACCTCGGCCACCTGCTGCGTGTTGACGACCATGGGTGGCTGACCGTCGGGCATCGGCATGGTTATCGCGACCTGCTCCGACAACGCATGTCGGGCGGCGCGGATATTGGTCAACATCGCCCACCGCTGCCCGGCGGGTATGTCGTGCAGGTCGGTCGCGGTGAGCGTCTTAACCAGGGCGGCGTCGAGGCGGTCGCCGCCGGCATCAGGATCAGCAAGGGTGGACACCACCTCGGCCCCGGCCGGATCACGCTGCACCACGGTGACCTCGCACCCCGCACCGACGTCGATCACCAACGCCGGACCCTCCGCAGGTGAGAGGCGCTCTGCTGTGGTGCGGGTGTCGAGCCTTGCGATCGCGGCGACCGGAGCCTCAACTAGGCGGGACACGGCCAGACCGGCGCCGCGGGCGGCGTGACGCATCCAGGTGCGGCGCCGTGGTCCCCACCCGGCCGGCACGACCAGGCGCACATCATCGACCGGCTCACCGGCCATGCGCTGCGCTTCGGCCGCCACCTGCCGCAGCGTCGCGGCGACCAGGTCAACGACCTCGACCTGCTGTCCGCCCGCGCTGACCTGACCGGTGCCCGCGCGCAGCGGCGACACCACGAGGCCGTCCGGGTCAGCGGCGGCCTGCCGCCACGCCGCCGCACCAGTCACGATCCCGCTGTCGCTGATGTGGGCGGCGGTGGACATCTCACCGGTTCCGTCGAGGGTCAGCGTTGTCGTACCGCTCGGCGCGACCAGGACCGCTCGCACCGTGGCAGCGCCGTAATCGATCGCCAGCCGTGAATGCACGACAGCTAGTGAAGCAGAAGATCGACGATCAGTCACTCCACATTGGCTCACCGTGCTCGCCATGCGGTTGTGGCGCTCTAGGGCTCTGACCTGCGGTTGTAAGTCTGTGTGAGTCGTTGTGAGTGGCTGTGAGCGCGCGAAAGCCGCTACCGGGCTCGCCGTCTGCTTAGCCTCGCAGCACCGCTTCGCTCTCCGAACGCGGTCGGCGATCGCATCGTCCGCGGGGTGCCGACGAACGGCCTTCAGAGCCGGAAAACCGCGGGGCGACGGCCCGAAAGAGGGGTAGAGATGATCCGACTGATGGCCGCGATCCGCACGACGGTCGCCGTCATGGCGCTGCTCGCTGCCGTGCCGTTGCTGCTAGCCGCAATCGGCGGGAGCCCGCTACCCGATCGGACGCCGTCCTCGGTGGAGATCCAGAACTGGTTGGACGACCCGATGCAACCGCAGTACGTCGCGGCGACCGTCAAGGCGGCCGCCTGGGTGATATGGGCACTGCTGGCCGCCGCAGTCCTCGGCGTGATGTGGGTACGGGTGCGGCGCTGGCGGTGGGCTCGCCTGGCGATCTACCTACCCGGCCCGGTGCAGGGATTGGCCGCGACGCTGCTCGGCGCCGCCACCGTCACCACCGCCGTCGGCGTGCCGCAACCGCACACCGCCGCCCCTGCCGCCGCGCAGGACACCGTCCCACCTTCTCCAACGACCACGGTGGATGTCGCCACCGTGAGCTCCACCGCTCAGCACCACAGTCAGCTCAGTCCCGAGCGCGCGTCATCAACCGTCACGGTCCGGCACGGCGACACATTGTGGGACATCGCCGCCGAACGGCTCGGCAGTGCCCACCGTTGGAAGCAGCTCTACCGGCTCAACACTGACCGCTATCCCGGGATGCGCGGCGGCGACCACATCGAACCCGGTTGGACGCTCACTCTCCCTGCCCGCGCCGCCAAATCCGCACCGACGCCAGCACGACCTGGCACCGTCACCCCGAATCCTGCCCCGCCAGACGCCGCCTCGACGATTCCTCCCCCGTCGAGACCCGCGGCACCACAGGCACCCCATCCTGGAACAACCACTTCACCGGCGGGTCACTCCGCTACGGCCCCCACCAACCCCCATGCCGAACTCGACAACTCCGCGAACGCACCATCCAGCGCTGCCAACGCGAACGAGACCGGAAGTGACCGTCATCGCACCAGCAACGATCTCGTCCTGCCGGGCAGCGTCATTCCTCAGGCGCTAGCCGCGGCGATAACTGCCACCGCGGCGTTGGTGTGGATCCAACGCAGGCGCCGCTACCGGTACCACCCCGGCATCCGCGACGACCAGCAAAACCTGCACGACGTACAGCCGCTGCCCGCCCCCGTCCGCGCCGCCCAGCGCCACACCCGACACGCCACCGCACCGACCCCGCCGCAACCACCACTTCACCAGGTCCTGCCTTCCGGTGGGGTCGGACTCATCGGCCCTGGCGCTAACGACGCCGCTCGCGGCTTGATCATCACTGCCCTCACCGCCGGAGCACCCACAGACCCCGACCAGCGCGCCGAAGTCGTCACCGACCGCCAGACCCTCGCGGCCCTGATGGGTGATCCGCCGGTGACCGGCTGGCCGCGACTGCACATCGCCGAAAGTCTCGACCAGGCCCTCACGCTGATCGAGACCCATCTGCTGCACCGCGCACGGGTCCTGGACGAGCACGGCCTCGCCGACCTCGACACCGTGCGAATGGCTGATCCCAGCGAAGAAGCCTTACCGCCATTGCTCCTGATCACTGACGCCGGGCAGGCGATCCACAGCACCCGGGCCCGGATTACCTTCGGCCTGACCCGACGTTTGGATGTCACGGTCGTCGTTGTCGGCCACTGGCCGCACGGTCCAGCCATCGGCGTTTCTCCCGATGGCGAGGCTCGTCTCGGATCTGAGGATGCCGACGCCGACACCACACAGCTCGCCGTCCTCGATGTCGCGACTACCCGCGACCTGCTCACCACGGTGCGGGAGGCTCACACGGGCGAGCCCTCATCGGTGAGCTCCTCGACGTCAGGACCTGCCACGTCAGCCGACTCCGCTTCAGCCACCGAGGGCGTCCCGGAGGTGCTCGCGAACGCCAGCAGCAGTGCGAGCACCACCATTGACACCGCCGCGCCCACCGTGACCGAACGCGCACGGCTACGAGTCCTCGGGAGCCCGCACATTGAAGACATCACCGCGGACGGCCGGCCCCTGCGTGCCAAAGCCCTGGAAATGGCGGTCTTTCTCGCTGTACATCCCGACGGCGCCAGCACCCGCGACATCGGCGAATACCTCGAACCCGACGCCCGCATCAGCCAGGCCGACCAGCGCGTGCATACCAACGCCTCCAATCTTCGGCACGTCCTTGGCCGAGCCGGCACCGCAGAGACCAAGAACGCCTACGTCATCAAATCCGCCGGGCGCTATCGGCTCGACCCGGCAACCGTCGATGTCGACGTGTGGACTCTGCGCGAGCTGATGCGCAGCGCGAGCATCGCCACGCAGGCACGCCGCCGTGAACTACTGACCGCCGCCTGCGACCTCTACACCGCGCCTCTTGCTGAAGGTCAGGACTACGAGTGGGTGCAACCGCATCGCGAGACGGTTCGCCGCTGGGGCACCGAAGCCCACCTGATGCTGGCCGACGACCTACTCGACGATGACCCGCAGGCCGCGTCCGGCCTGCTGGACAAGGCCATCAACCTGGACCGCTACAACGAGGCGCTCTACACGAAGGCAATGCTCGCCCGCCATGCGCTCGGCGACGCCGACGGCATCCGGACCCTGCTGCGCGCCCTCACCAAGGCACTGGCTGACCTGGACGCCGAACCCCAGGAAGACACGATCGAACTGGCCCAGAAGCTCCGCAACAGCCTGGACGACAAATGACCACGACCGCCGCTTCCCAACTGGCTGAGCCTGCGGCTGAGCGCTGTGGACCAGCGCGTTCGCTCTCGTTAGCCGTGCACGGGATACACGGCAGAGCGTCGGTGCTCCGCCGTACGCGGTGAAGCCGTCACCCGGGTTGCCGCCCCAGCGCTCACGCTGACCGATCGGACGATCCCGCCACCGCCATCTTCTGCGCCGCCGCAGCCAGCTGGTGTCCGGTGCATCACTGCCTCTCGGCCCTCCCTGATCGCCGCCGCTATGGCCGTCCTCGTACCGCTGCGGCCGGCGCGAGACTACGGAAACGGACCTGATCGTGAACCTCGATGACGTCGCAGCCCTCTACCAAGACAACCGGACGCTCCTGATCAGCGCCGCGATCCTGACCGGACTGGGCCTCCTACTCCTCATCATCAATCGACTGCGCCGGCTGGCCGAGCATCGTCTGGCGCTACTTCTCGCGAACCTCCTGACCGTCATCGCGGCGGCTCTGGCGACCATGGTGTCCGCGTCGGGCATGTGGAAGTTCTTCACCGACATCCTGGGCTCGTCGCCGCTGCGGATCGCGTTTTTCGCCTACATCGAGGTCGCACTGTTCGCCAGCGCCCTTCTGGCTCGTGCGCGGCTACTGCGCGAACCCGAGAAAGGCACCACCGGCGTCGACGGCGCCGCGGTCTGGGTCCTCGCCACAGTGACCGCGAGCCTGTCCGCCCTCGACGCCAACACCTTCCGCGAGGTCTGCCTGCGCCTGGTCGCACCGCTGGTCGCCGCATGGATGTGGGAACGCGCGCTGGCCGCCGAGCGCAGCGTCCGGCTCGGCAGCACGATGGGCCGCATCCACTGGGCCATCACGATCGAACGGATCGTCGTCTGGCTGCGGCTGGCCGAGGCACAAGACCGCGATGTCTCGGAGGTCGACCGTGCACGCCGCCGCGCCTGCCTCGCCCGCGCCCGCCTTCGCCTGCACCTGCTGCAGAGCAAGAAGGCAGCCACCTGGCGGATACGCCGCGCCAACAACCGCGTCATCCGCCAGGCCATGCACTCCGCCGAACTCGCCGGCCTGGCCGACTTCCCCGACGCCGCCGACGAACGCGAAGCCACACAGATGTACATGGCCACCCTCTACGGCATCGTCGACGCCACCACACCCGAGGCCGTAGCCCGATTCAACGCCTGGCAGCTCGACACGACCAAACCCATCACCGTCAGCGCACCGAACCCCTTCGCCGCTGCTGGCACAGACAAGCACCCCGGGACGGACCCGACGACCAGCTCACCCGCCGATGCCGCCTCGCTGACGGCAGGCAGCCCGCGCACCACCCACGCGTTCCCTGATCACGTGACGGACGAGCCAGCCGGCCCGTACCCGGCCGCCCGTCATCTCACTACCGGGACCAAGGTGCGACAGGAAGTGGAAGTAGATGGCCGCGACAGCGAGTGGGCCACCGAAGAGCTCCGGCGGGCCGATCAACACAAGGTGGGTTGGCCCTCCATGGGCTACGACGCGCGTGACGGCAGCGGTGAGCTGATCGACGAACCCAGCGGGGACGAGGAAGCTGCCCGGTCCGCCGTCGCGGCCATGCGCCGATTCTGGAACAGCGAGATTGCCCAAGGCCGGGTACCCACGGGAGCCGAACTGTCCCGGGCCGCCGGAGTGCCACCCACCACCGGCCTCGGACGGCGCAAACGCCGTGAGTGGGAAGCAGACCTGCCGGGCCACCTCAAAGTCACTGCCCCCGCAGCTCGCTGAACAGATGCCAGCGGGCCGCAGCATGAACACGCCACTAAAACCCGGTGGCCTGACCCTCCGAAGCAATGCGTGGCGTTTCGTCGTCAGGTGCGCGGCCCTGTCATCGCCAGCGGGTGGCCGCGTACACGATGGTGGCGATCAGGCCGGTCACGGTGAGCAGGCCGCCCAGCAGCGCGGTGCCGAACGGAAGGATGTTGCCGGGCAGAACTAGAGCGGGAATTGCCGCGGACACCACCGGTGCGGGGATCAGCAAGACCGGCCACCACGGCACCCGCGCCCACCGGGCGAGGCCGCCGGCACCGAGCAGAAGTACCGCGGCGGTAAGGAGCAGCAGTCCGCCTCGGGTCTGCTCGGCGAGCGCCTCGCTGGTGTTGGAGATGTGGAACCGGAGGCTCATGCCGGCGCCGAGAGCCACGAGACCGACCGACGCGGCGATCACCGCGACCGCGGCGCCGGCTGGGCGCACCGGTGCGGATGGGGCCGGCGGACCGTAGGGCGTCATAGTCTCTCCTCGCGGCAGCCGACGGTGCCGGGGCGTCAGCGCGTCACGCGTCGGCCCCGGCACCGCGGGCGGCTACTTCGTCTTGAGGACGAAGCCGAATCCGGTCCGTCTCGAACCGAACTGTCCGATGGTGATTTTGCCGTTGTCGTGGATGGTGCCCTTGCCGCGATGGGTGATGACCTTCCGGCCGTCCTTGGCCCTGATCGTCGCGGTGTAGGAGCGGCCGTCCTTGACGATGTCGAACGTCAGCTCGACGGTCTTGCCTGACCGGGCTCGCACGGTGGCAGTGCCGGCGACCTTCGTGACGGTGTTCTTCGTGCGGGTGACGGCGACTCGGCCGGCGGTGACGTCGCCGGAGACCAGCAGGCAGTCACGACCGCCGCCGACGAACACCAGGCGTTGCTTGGTCGCCTGCGGTGCGACGGTCACCGTCACGGTCGCCGGGGGCGACGTCGCGCCGGCCTGGTCGGCGGTCGTGTAGGTGAACGTGTCCGTGCCTGTGAACCTGGCCGTCGGCGTGTACGTGAACGACCCGTCGGCGGCCAGGGCGAGAGTGCCGTTCCGCGGTGCGGTGGCGACCTTCGCGGTGAAGACGTCACCGGCGTTGGCGTCCGTGTCGTTCGCGAGGACTCCGGGCGCAGGAACGCTCAGGGCGGTGCCGGTCTCGGTGGTGAACGCGTCGGGCACGGCCACCGGCGCCGCGTTCTCCGGCTCCGACGTGCCGACCTCGACGCCTTCCTTGTCGACGGCCGGGATGCCCGACGTGGGGTCGCACACGTTCCCGGTCTTGTCGCCGTCGCGGTCCTCCTGGGCGGGGTTCGCGATGTCCGGGCAGTTGTCGACCGGGTCTTGGACCCCGTCGCCGTCCCGGTCCACGATGATCGGTGCGGTCGCCACCGCGCTCTTCCCGCTGGTCGACTTCACCGTCATCGTGACCAGACCCTCGTACGGGGCCGCGTACGTGTGCGTGTAGGACGGCGTGCTGGTCGTGGCGTCCGGCGTGCCGTCGCTGTCGGCGTCCCAGACATACGTGAGGGTGCCGCCGGCCGGGTCGAACGATCCGGCACCGTCGAACCTGACCGGTTTGCCGACCGCGGCGTTGTAGCTGTCGCCGATGGACGCGTACGGCGTTGCCAGCGACGTCTCGACGATCTCGTCGATGGCGGTGGACACGTCCTCGCCGTCAACCGCGGCCAGGACCTTGCCGCCGGTCCCCGCGGCGACCTCCGCGAGCGCGGCATCGGTGTTCCCGACGACGTTGACGACAGCCGGGTCGACGGCGAGGGCCTTGGCGACGATGTCGGCCGCGGTCAGTCCGGACACCGGCTCCGGGTTGTGCGCCGGTGCGTCGGTGAATACGATGACCTGCTTCTTGACGCCGGACCGCCACGGCTGCTTGATCGCGGTGTCGAGACCCGAGAACGCCGACTCCGGGTAGTCCCCGCCGCCGTCGGCGGACAGATTTCCGACCGCGGCCTTCACTGCGGCGGCGTCGGCGGTGAACTCCTGGTCGAGCCGGGACGGGTAGTCCGACGGGTCGCCGGTGTGCCCGGGCTGGTCCCGGTAGGACACGACCGCGATCCGGTACGACGAGGTGCCGGCGGCGAGGCGATCAGCGACCGCGTTGACCCGGTTCTTGACCGCGTCGATCGTGCCGCCCATCGATCCCGTCGTGTCGACGACGAAGATCAGGTCAAGGGCCTGCGCCGTTTCGACCGGTGTGCCGGTCGCTCCGGCTCCGAAGTTGGCGGTGAGGATGTTCTTGTACTGCTCGTGCCCCTCCGGGTTCGGGTGGTACCAGGTCAGGGGATGCGCCGCCTGGAACGGCTCGACGAACCACGAGTTCGGATTCTTCAGCCCGGCCCGCGGGTCGGGCTCGTGCCCGGCGAACCGGTCCAGGGCCTGGGGCAGGTGGGTGACGAAGTCCGAGCCGACCTCCGTCTCCGCCGCCGCGATTGCTTTCTCCTGCACCGTCCGCCCCTTGACGCCCAGCTCGCGGACCTTCTTCGCCGCGTCGTAGGTGTCGGTGATCTTGCCGGTCAGTTTGTTCCGGAACTTCAGCACGAAGTCGACGTCACCGACGAGTTGCGGGTAGCCGAGCACGACGACCTTCGCGTCCGGCCGCAACCGCCTGCGCATGTCGACGAGGATGTCCTTGAGCTGCGCGGCCATGCCGTCGCTGCCGGTGTCGTCGAGACGCTCGTTCGCGTACTTCACCCGGGCGCGGCAGTCGCCGGGGTCGCGATCACCGACGATGAAGCACTCCTCGACGATGTTCTTGAACCGGACGTCGTTGCCGCCGAACGTGAACAGCACAAGGTCGGTGGTCTTGGTGATCGATTCCTTCTGCGGCCGCAGCTTTGTGTTGCAGAGCGACGTCGGACCGCCCACGACGGTCGTGATGATCTCATCGCCGGTTCCGGAGTGGCAGCGGCCGACCTCGGGGAGGTTCCCGACGTCGCGCTGGGTCCAGTAGTCCTTCATGACGCCGCCGGAACACGCCCGGTTGAAGACCTCCGCCGCGTAACCCCGGCCGTGCAGCCAGTCGCGGTACCGCATGCTCCAGTTGGTCCGGCTCCGGTAGCAGAGCGTGGGATTCTCGTAGTTCCCGGCGCCGTTGCCGGCCGAGAAGCTGTCGCCGACCAGAGCAATGCTGAGGCGCTTTTCCGGCGATGCGGCAGCGGCCTGCAACGCCGGCACTGCGGCCGGTGCACGCCGCTGGGTCTCGGCGACCGCGGCGCCGGTTTCGGTGAGGCTAAGGGCGGCGGCGAGGAAGGCCACGGCGACCGCCGGTGCACTCCGGCGGCTGCCTCTGAACGGACGATATGACACGGGCGCACTTCTTTCGGCGAATGATGTCGGATGGCGCGTGTCTGGGAACTCTCCGCCTGGAAATGCGTGCCTGGGAAGATTCTGAGAATCGTTGTGTCGATGCGGCGGGCGGTTCCGGCCGTTCGGGTTAACCGGTACGAAGACATAACCGTCGGCTGTTCGGATCGTTCGCGAGGCGCCGACCGGCGAGCATTACCTCGTTACCCTGGGGTACGACAGCGGTCGCACTCGACCACACCACGGCGCACCGAGTGCTCCCTGAGAAATTGGCGATCAACGTCAGCGAAAGGATATTCCTACGGACGGTCATCAAACCTCGTCGCAACGCTCGCCCGCGCCAGCAAGACCGACAAAGCCTTTTCAGCTTGGGAGCAAGCGCACTCAGCAGTCGCCCTTCCGCCTGCCCGCTTCGGGGCGCGGAACCACGCCTACCGGCCTATGAGTGTGCTTCAGCCGCGGGGTGTCATGTCGCCCCGGCGACAGCACGGAGCGAGAGCTGACACTATCGTCGGCCTTACCCCTGCCAAGCGGCACAATGATCGGATGTCCGCGCCCCGGCATGGTCGAGCGCACTCAACTCGCCCAATGGATGAAGATTCGCTGTATCAGTAAATGCTGATGTGGACGTGGTTGGTGTGCCAGCCGGACGGGTCATCGCCTCCGTACGGATTGTTGTAGGCGTGCCATCCCTGTTGCGGTGTCCAGATTTTGCGGAACCAGATGACGTACATGATGCCGAGGCGGTCGGCGTTGGCGACCGCCCAAGCCGCCATCGTGTCGCCTCGTGCCTTCTGAGCGCCGGCGGCTTCCCCGCCGGACGTCATCATGAAGTCGCAGGCGCGGCCTTCTGGGTGCTCGCCGTGGTCATCGACTCGGTAGCAGCCCGGCTTCGACCAGCCGGCGGAGGTGGCCTGCTGAACGAAATGTAGGGTCCGCGGGGTTATGCAACCGATGCCGGTCGTCGGGTCGGGGATGATGGAGCAACTCTGGTCGGGCCAGGAGCCGTCCGGTTTGCGTGGCGCCGGTTCGACGCTGACGAACGACATCGTCGAGCAGTCGAGCGCAATCTCACCGATCCCGTATTGATCGACGAGGGCGATGGCGTTATTGGTCCACTTCGCGTAAGCGTCGGGGTACGCGGACACCTGGACCGCTTGGCCGGCGTCGGTGAGCGGCATGGTCTGCCAGCCGGGGACGGTCTTGAGCTTGTCGTAGAACTTGCCCGCTTGGTAGGCAGGTTCCCTCAGTTGTTCTGGTGTCCCCCACCCTTGGCTCGGGCGCTGCTGGAAGACCCCGATGGAGTCGTGGTCGTTGTCGTCGCCGAGGTGGGGCAGGTTCCGTAGCCCGGACTCTTGCATGGCGACTGCGACAGCGACGGTCTGTCCCCAACGGCCGACGCCTTTGGCGGCACCGACCTGAATGATGGTCACGGCGATGTCGAGTTGGTCGGCGGCCCATTGCGCAGTGTCGGCTGGTTGCGCGGAGGCACCGGCGCTGGGCGCGCCGGCCGGGCTGCACGTTCCGGAGCCGTCGCCCATCACGGCGGACATCAGCAGTACGGGCAGCCCGAGGCACGCGATGATGACGATGGTGACGGTGCCGAAGACGGCCTTGAACATGGGCGTTTGGCCTTTCGCCGGAAACGAAAAGGGCCGGTCTTCGCACGAGCGCGCGGCCGGCCGGGGTCGAGGACGCGGTTGCTCAGAGGTCGTGAGCGAAGGAGCGCAACCTGGCGTGCGTCTCGCGGAGCAGGCCGGTGATCAGGTCGCTGGTGTCGCGTAACGGGTGCCCGGCGTTGACGGGGACGGCGTTGCGCCAGTCCCAGTGGCCGGGTTCGAGGCCGGGTACGTACCAGAGCACGTCGTCGCGGTCGAGGAACAAGGCGCCGCTGATCTGCGGGTCGAGCAGGGTCATGGGTTGGGTGGCGCAGGTGGTCAGGCAGTGGCAGCCGGGATGGTTGTAGGTCGAGCGGGGTTGACCGTGGTGGGTAGGGCAGCCGCAGTCGCAGGTTCGGTCGTAGGCAGGGCTCGGTGTGCGATACATATCTGTCTCCCTCGGTCGTGAAGCACAAAAGGGCTGTGGGCCGCCCAGGGGGCGGCCCACGTCGAAGTGGTAGGGGTCAGGAGTCGGGGTTCGCGAGCAGGTACGCGGATGCCCGGAGCAGGTGCTCGATGACTGTGCTGGCGTGGTAGTAGTCGTGCCGGGTGTCGATCTCTCCGGCGTTCTCCCAGTCCCAGGCACCGCTGGTCAGGGTGGGAACCTGCCAGAGGTCACCGCGGGGGTCGAGGAATAGTGCGCAGCCCCAGCGTTCGGCCAGCAGCGTGATGGGCTGGGTGGTGCAGGTGATGGTGCAGGCGCAGCCGGGCTCGTCGTAGGTGAGCCGGGTCTGCCCGTTGTGCAGGGGGCAGTGGCAGTTGCAAGGGCGCTGCCACGGCGGCAGGTAGGTCAGCATGGTGACTCCGTGTGGTGTCGAAGGGTCGGGGTTTGGTCAGGCGGAGGGCGGGATGATGCCGCTGCCGGCGGGGCCGAGGAGCTTGTCGTGCTGGATGCGGCGGGTTTCCTCGGCGGTGAGCACGTAGGCCGGCAGCCGCGGGACGCCTTTGCGCCAGGCGTGGTAGAGCCGGTGCATGCCGTCGATCAGCAGCGCGGCTGGCGGTATGCCGGCGACTCGGACCCGGCCGACCAGGACCGGCTTGGTCAGGTCGGTGCGCATCGCGTAGAGCCGGTCGAGGCCACCCGGGGCGGGGCCGATCAGGGTGACCCTGGTGTGGCCTGGGTCGTCGAGGCGGGTCAGGCCGTACGCGGTGGCCCACGCCGTGACGTCGAGGGTGCAGGTGTCGCGGGGCGCGGCGGCGATGAGCGTTTGCGCGGCGTCGATGGAGAACACCCACGGGCCGAAGTGGAACCACTGCTGCTGGCGGCCGGTCATCGGCCGCCTCGCTGGGCGGTGAGGGCGGCATAGACGCGGATGCACCGCAGGATCAGTTCGTGTGACGGCAACCTGAGAAGGTGTTGCCGTTTGTCGTCGCGCAGGTTGTCCCAGATGACGACGGTGACGCTGGCGGACCAGACGTCGACCAGAACGCCGTCGATCTTGGCGTACTGCCGTTCGGCGACGATGCGCCGCAGCGTGTCGATGAGGGTCGCGTCGCCGATCGGGTGGTGGGCGTCGTCGGGCCGGGCTGCCTGCTCGTACTGGGTGCGGCAGGCCTCGCAGGCGTTGCCGTGGGGCGGGTCGTCGGTGGCCCATCGGCGGCCCTGGTCGGCGGGTATCCCGCAGACCGATTGGTGCGGGTCGCGGGGATGGAGCAGGTGAGGCGTCATCGGCTCGTGTCCTTTCGGGGTACGAGCCGGGGCACGTCGGCCCGCGCGGGCCGACGTGCCCCGGGCGGGTGAATGGGTGGAGGTGGTTAGACCTTCAGCAGGTCGAACGCGGCCAGCTTGAGCTCGCCGGTGGTGCCGGTCAGCACGCGGTTGGCGCGCACCAGCTCGTTCTTGGCGGGCTGGTAGTGGTCCAAGTACTCGGTGATGGCCTGGTAGCCGGCCCACCGGCTGCCAGCGATGGCTTTCTGGGTATCGGCCTCACGAATCAGGTACTTCAGCGTGCCGAGGCGCTGCTTGGCGTTGCGCTGGGTGGTGGTGGAGGCGTTGTCCTTGACCGGCCACACCTGCCCGACGACGTTCTCAAACTCGCGCATTGTCAGGGCTTCGTTCAGCATCCGCTCGGCGGCCTTTTCGAAGGTGTCCATGTACTTCCACATCAGGCCGAGGGCTTCGCGGGCCTGGCTGATCTGGGAGTTGACGTTGGACGTGGGCCGGAAGGTGTAGTGACCGACGGCGTGCTGGAACGCGGCTCGCTGGGTGTTGGCGCACACCACCCGGATCGGGCTGGCGTCCACGCGCAGCGCAGCGGTGCCGTCGTGTGAGGTCGTGCCGATCAGATAGAGATCCATCCGATCCACTCCGGCGATCTCCATCGCGTCAGGCAGCTTGAGCGTGACAAACACGCTCTTGCCGCGCCGCAGGCTGCCGGCGGTTTCGAAATGGGCGCCGCCGACTTGATCCACGAGCTGGTCGAGCATCTCGGCGCACTGCTCGTTCTGGACGACGGTGTAGTCGGTGCCGACGATGCCCAGATATTCCGTGGCCCCGGTGACCGGGTTGCGGCGCACGGTCATCTGCTTGTCGTCGGCGGGGATCTGCACCTCGACGCCGTCGACGATGTCGATGCCGACCGTGCGGATGGTCCGTACGCCCCAGTCACCGAGCTGGGCGGCGGCCATGATCTCTTCGGCCTTCATGGTGTTCTGGGTGACGGTGCCCAACCGGTGCCAGGCCGACAGCCGGGCGCTGGCGAACGCGGTCGTGCCGTCGGCGAATTGCTCGAGTTCGTGTGGCACAGGGTTCTCCTTCTCGATACAAGTGCGGGGCCGAGCAGACGCCCGGCCCCGTGACGGGATGAATGGTTGGTCAGGACCGCGGGTTGTCGTCGTCGTCGACCGGCGTGCTGGCGTTCGGGAAGGCGAACGCGATCGGCTCGGCGGTGACCTGGACGAGGCGGCCGATAGTCGCCAGGTGCTGGCAGCAGGTGAGGACGGCATTGGTGCCGACGTGACGCCCGGCCAGGGCAGCGGTGATGCCCCGGGCGATCTCGTACGGCTTCAGCGGCTGATCGGGGTTCGCAGCGCAGTAGGCGCTGACCAGGTCGGCCAAGGCCGTATCGACATGACTCTCGTCGTGGGTCAGAGCCACGCCGCCGTCGCGGCGGTGCACAAGGTCCGCCAGCTCAAGCAAGGGCAGCCGGCGCAGCACGGTGCGTAGCGGTTGCCCCGTGCGGGTCGCGAGTTCCTCCGGCGTAGCCGTTCCGTGTTCGGGTATGGCGCGCATCAGCTGAGCCGACCCGTGGTCGAGCTGGTCGTACGGCAGCCGGCGGCCGCCGGCCGTCGACCCTCGGCGTTCACCGGTACTGCTGACGACTTCGGGTCTGCCGGCCATGTCGTCGGTCGGGGCGTCGGAACCGTCTTGGTGGAAGTCGGTCACTGTGGTGGTTCCTCTCGGAGACGGGTGCGGGGCCGAGCGCATGCGCTCGGCCCCGCGAGGGTGGGGATTGGTCAGGACTGCGGGGTGCTGCTGGCGTCCTGGTCGCCGTCGGACTGCTCGGCCCGGTTCTCGCCGTCGCCCCCGGTGTCACCGCTGTCACCCGTATCGGGCTGTCCGGCGTCCGTCGCGTCCTTGGGGGTGTCGTCGCTGACGGGCGGCGTCGGGAAGACGAAGGTCAGCGGCGCTTCGGCGACCAGCAGGATGTTGCCCGCGGCGGCGGCCTTGGTGCAGTTGTTGCGCACGGCGCCGGAGCTCACGGTGCGGCCGCCGAGCTTCGCGCTGATCGCGGTGGCGATCTCCTGCGGCGTCATCGGCCGGCCGGGGTTGTCGGCCAGCACGGCGACGGTCAGCTTCTCCAACTCGCCCCGGCCGAAGGGCTGGCTGCCGTCGGTGTTGACGGTGACGTCGCTGCGGTTTCCCATGGTGCTCGGGCGGGTGTTCAGCGGACGCGGATGCAGCCGGGTCGGCAAGTTCACGACGTGGACCTCGTCGTCCGGGCCCACGACGTGCAGCGTTCCGTCCGGGCGGATCAGGGTTTGCACCGCCGCCACGGCGGCCGGGGTGCTCGTCACACCACGGACCACCTGCAAGCACAGCGCGCATCGCGGAGGCTCCGGGTTCGGGTCCACATCGCTGGCCTTCGTAGGCCCGGCGATCCACCGCTGCGGCAGGTCGGGCTTGCGGCGGGCGGCGTCGGCCAGCTCCATCGCGGCCAGCAGCCGCATGGTGGTCGGGTGGCTGATGCCGCTCTCGGCGACGATCACCTCGATGGTGGCGCCGTCGCTGTGGTCAGCCAGGACGCCCTTGATGGCCATCACCTTGCGGTCGCCGGGGCGCGTCGGTGCGATGACCGTCGTACGCGGCTCGCTCTCGTCCGGGACGCCGGTGTCATCCGCGTCTGCGTCATCGTCGTCCGGGTCGTCCGCGTCGTCGAACGGTTCCTGCCCGCCGGTGGCCTCGTCGCCGAGGTCGCCGGTCTGCGAGGTCTGGCTGTGGTCGTCGCCGGCCGGCTCGCCGTCATCGGTGTTGGCCTCGTCGACCGGGTCGGAGCTCTGCTCATCGTCGATCTCGTCCGGCCCGACGGCGCTCTCGTCGCCGAGTCCGGCCGATTCCAGCGCGGCGACGGCGTCCTGCGACAGGGTCCAGCGGGCGGGCGTGCCCTCGGCTGCATCCGCGCCGAGGTCGACCTCGACGATCAGGCCGGCGTCGGACAGGGTTCGGATGGCCTTGTCGGCGGTCGAGCGAGCCTTGCCGGACTTCTCGGCCAGCTCGTGGACGTTGCCCTCGTTAAGTTCGACCAGCGCCTTCAGGACGGCCTGTGTCGCAGGCGTCAGAGACTGCAGTTCCATGGGTTTCCCCTCCTCGGGAATTGGATAGTGACGCCCGGCACCGGACTGTGCCGGGCGGTGGTGCACCGGTTGCGGAGGCAGCGGAGGCAGCCAGACGAGCGGGGCGAGCCCCGTCGTCCGGTCCGATGCCGCGTGCGCGTCCGGGAATCGGGGTGCGCTGCCGCGGTGCGTTCAGCGGCGGGAGATCCGCCGCTGGCCGGTGGCGCGCAGGACGTAGAGGCGGGACTCGGGATCGCGGTAGATCCCGGCGAGTCCGTGGGACAGCCGGACCGGGCCGGGGTACTCGAAGGGGTCGAGTTCGACGTCGGACTTGCCGATCTGGACCCGCACGGATTGCCCGGCGAGCTGCTGCCTGCGGAGGTACGCGTGGTGCGGCAGCACGATCAGGACGGTGTCGCCGGGATTGACGTAGCGCCGATGCACCGGCTGCACGGGGTTCGTGGCGACGTACACGGTGCGGTCGGGGTCGTTGATGAGCGTGTCGAGGTGGATGCGGGCACCCTCGTAGTCGCTGACATGGCCGCTGATCTCGCTCAGCGTGCTGGCCAGGACCGTGGCCGGGCCGGTCAGGTCGTCGCCGTTGATGAGCTGAGTCCGGAACGTGTCCACCGCAGACAGCAGCGCCTCGCGGGCGATGCGCAGCAGATCGGCCGACGCCGGGAGTGCCGCGGCGGCCGGGACAGGATCGGCCGCGTGCTGGTCAAGGGTCCGGCCGGTGGTCCGCACGATCCATCTCTCCACCAGGTCGAGGTAGGGCACCGGAATCTCCATTCGTGTCGTGGGCATACCAACGACCGGTCGCAGCAGGGCTGCAACCGGTCGTCGAGGTGCGGGACGGGGTTGGGGTCAGGCGATGGCGACGGCGCACAGCCGTGCGCGGTTGTTGAGGCCGCGCAGGTACATGCAGGCGTCGTTGAGGAAACGGAAGCGGTCGGCCAGCGAGTCGCTGGCAGGCCGCATGATCCGTCCATCGGTGGTGATCAGCGCGTCGCCGATCAGCGCGGTGCGCCAGTAGAGCCCGGCGTAGGTGGCTTCACCGGCCTGGTAGAGCGACAGCTCGTAGGGGTCGAAGACGTGGCCGCCGGCGTAAGCGAGCATGGCGAGCACCCGGGGCTGCTGCTCGAAACGGCGACGGGCCTCGGCCAAGGTGACCTTGGCCGGATCGGCGTGGTACTGGGCGAGGAAGTCCTCCCAGACGCGGGCGGGCTTGGTGGTGGCGTTGATGTGGATGTTCCAGGCACGCCAGCGAGCGATGGCGTCGTTCGCGGCGGTCATGGACATGCCGGGCAGGTCGAGGCGGCTCTTGCGGCCTCCGGCGGCGAGGGTGATGGCGCCGAACGTGCGGGCGGCGTCGAGCAGGTAGTACCCGAGGAAACGGGTCAGCCAGCCGATCAGCTTGCGGTGGCGCACGCGGAAGCGGCGGGCCGGCGTGCCGTGGGCGTCCAAGAGGTGGCTGACTTTCTCGCTGGCGGCGAACCAGTCGGCGTCGGCGTCAGGGTTGAAGCAAACGGTGACGACCTGGTCGGTGAGGGGGGTGGGTTTGGGCATGGCGGTGCTCCCTTCGCGAAGCGGGACCGGGGTGAGGTGGTGTCGTGGTGGTGCCACCGGATCGCGGCGTCACGGCCGGCGGGAAAAGCTGCCGAGCAGATGCGCGGGGCGCAGGACACGAGCCGACCGAACGAGGTGGGCTATGGGTGAGCTGGGCCGGGCGCGGGCAGTCCGGCGAGGCGGGTCGAGACGGGCGGCGGTGCGAACAAAAGAAAGAAGCTGCACCGTAGCTTCGTGACCTGACAGCACCGCCCCTGTCAGAAACCACAATCAGGTCGGTGACCTGCGCTGACAGGCCGGCCGTGGAGCTGTCAGCGCCTGTCAGAGAACAAAGACGCCGTGGTCGTCGTAGTTCGGGTTGTCGGCTACCGGCTGGCCGTGATCGCTCGGTAGCCCGGCCAAAGGGACTCGGCCGGTGGCGCCGCGTGCCAGCCACACTGCATCGGCGGGCTCGCTGGCGTGGATGGCCGTGGCGACACCGACCGTGGTGTGCTGGCCGTGGAGAAGCCGGTGAAGGTGTTCCTCGCGTTGCTGGCTGCCGAGCCAGAACAGCACCGGATACCGCGGGCCGCCGCGCCGGATGAGTTTGGCGTACCGGTCGAGCTTCGCGACCAGGCGGCCGAGGGGTTCGCTGCCGGTGTCGGCCTCCAGGAAGAACCCCACCGTGACGCCGTTCGCGGTCCAGAGGCCGTGCCCGTCGGCGGTGATGGTGCGATATTGCTTGGTGGTGACCTGCTCGGACCACCACCGGTCGAGCCGGGCGTCGTCGTGCCGGCGGGCGTACCCGGCCAGTCGGACGAAGAACTCGTTGGTCAGCACGAGGTGAGCCAGGTGCGGGTTCGCCGACAGGCGCTGCACCGTCTGGTTGCTGGCTCGCGCGGTGGGCTCGGGTCGTTGGTGGGCGGCGGCTTGGAAGCGGTGCCCGTGGTGGCCGAGCGTCCAGTGCCACGGCTGGCTGCCGCCGCCGCCGCGGGAGAACCGGAACCGCTCGAGCAGACCGAGGGCGGCCAGCTCGGCCAGGCGTAGTTGGCAGGTGCGGCGGGCGGAGAACAGCATGCGGTGGATCTGGCCGGTGGTGAGGACCCGGTGGTCGTCGAGGAGCTGAAGCAGGAGCCGGTCACGGCTGGTGATGTGGGGATAGATGGCCAGCAGGCTGGAGGTCTGCGATAGCGGCATGAGTGGTCACCCCCTGGTGGAGAGGACACCCAGTAGGGAGTCTGGACGTGTGGATCTTGCATCCGGGGCTACTGCGGGTCAGGTTCGCCCAGCTCAGGCGCCTGACAGGCGACGTGCTGGGGCTCGTCTGGGGCCTCGTGTCGCAGACACCCCCAGACGAGCCCCCGATGCCGCACCCAGACGAGCCCTCGCACGCACCGGATCAGCGGTCTCGGTCGGCCATCCGGCGCTTCATCGCCGTGCGAGCGAGTTGCTGCATCGGCGGTTCCTGCCCGGCGGGGGTGTTCGCGGCGGCGCACGCCAGCCGGATCGCGGTCGGTTCCCCGTCTGCCGGGGCGGGCGGGTTGGTGACGAAGGTGAACGCCGGGAGTTCCCGGTTGCCGACCAGCAGCCGGGCGGTGGCGGTGAAGACGTCGAGATGGGCGAGGTCGTGCTCGTCCACCTCGGGTTTGGTGTGCCGCGACAGCTCCCGCGCGTCGGCCGGGTCGACGTTGAAGATCACCTTGGAGCGGGCGTTGGCTGATATCGCCGCGGCGACGTCCTTGGGCAGCTGGGCGAGGTCCTGGTGGGCGAAGGCCATGCCGAGCCGGTAGCCCCGCGCCTCGGCCAGCATGTCGCCCACGCTGCCGGGCAGTGTGAGGTAGTTGTGGACCTCGTCGATGTAGAGGCAGGCGTCTTTGCGCTGGTCCTCGGCGATGGCGGCTCGGGCGATGGCGGCCTGCCAGACCCGGGCCACGATCAGCGAGCCGAGGATCCGGCTGGTCTCCTCGCCGAGTTGGCCTTTCGGTAGCCGGCACAGCAGCACTCCGCCGTTGAGGATCTTGCCCATGTCGAACGATGAGTGGGCGTTGCCGATGACGCTCTTGACGAAGTCGCGTAAGAGGAAGGCCCGCAGCCGAGCGAGGACGGGGGCGATGACCTGGCCACGGAATGCTTCGTTGATGCCGTCGTACCAGAGCCAGAACCCGCCGAGGCCGTCCGGGTCGTCGAGACCTTGTGTGAATCGGCCACGGAACTGCCGGTCCTGCAGCAGCGACGGCACCAGGCTCAGCGTGGGTTTGGCGTGCCGCATGAGGGTCAGGCAGGCCACGCGCATGGTGTCGTCCATGCGTGGTCCCCACTGTCCTTGGAAGATCTTGGCGAAGATCCCGACGAGGTTGTCCACCGCCAGGTGCGGGTCGCCCTGGTCGTCGAGGGGGTTGAAGCAGCCGGGGTTTTCCTGGTCCGGGTCGATGATGACGATCTTGTCGGCGTAGGTGGCGGGGAGCCGGTCGAGGATGTCGTTGATCAGGTCACCGCGCGGGTCGATGACCACCGTGCCGCGTCCGGCTTTGATGTCGCCGAGGATCAGGTTCAGCAGCAGGGTGGACTTGCCGACGCCGGTCTTGCCGACGATGTGCATGTGCTGCCGGGCGTCGGTGACCGTGAGTCCGACGCTGTGGTGCCCGACCTGGGAGCGGCCCAGCACCTTGACGCCTCGGCCGCCGGCCGGCACCTGCACCGGCGCCGGCACGGCCTTGGCCCGGGCCCGGTCCAAGCCGGGTACGGCCACGTCCTGCGGCAGCGCCGCGAGAGCGGCGAGCTCCGGCACGGTGGCCAGGAACCCGCGCCGCAACCGGCGTCCGGCCAGGGTGGTGACCGGGTGCGGCATCTTCATCCGGCGCAGCCGGTTCGGGCCGGTGTACGCGGCGGCGGCCGAGGCGATCGTGTGGCCGAGTCCGGCGAGCCGTTGCCGGATCTGTGTGGCCCGCTCGGGTGTGGATGGCGTCTTGTCGCCCTGGGCGGCCACGGCGAACCGGATCGCGATCTCGAAGTGCGGCACCCGTACGGCCTTGTCGACCACCGTGCGCGCTTCGGCTCCGGCGACCGGGTCCCGCTGGGCCGCGCGGCCGGCGGTGGAGTGTGCCGGGGCACGGGGCCGGGACGGGCCGGGAAGCACGACCTCGAGGAGCCACAGCAGCGGTTCGATCGCGAGCCGGGCCGCCCCGGCGGCGACCTTGGTTGCCGGGTCCGGCCGCCCGTGCGGATCATTGGTCGTGGTCACTGCGAACCGGCGGGCCGCCCGCACGCGGCGGGCGGTCGCGGGCCGGGCCAGCACCTGCACGCACGCGTATTCGCGGTGCCGGACCTCAGCTCCGGCAGCAAGCAGCGCGCGCAACGGATCCGCGTCGTGCTCGACGCGCAGTGGCAGCACGTCGGCGTGCTGAGGCCAGTGCGCCCCGCCCGACTGCTCCCCCACCATGGCCGGGATCGGCGCGTCCGCATCCTCGACGGTGAGGGTCGCGGCAGGCCAGGCCGCGCGGACGGCGGCTTCGACCGCGCCCGGCGGCACGGTGCCGGGCACCCATACGCGGATGGCCAGAGCGCGGCCACTCCACGTGTACTCCCACCCGACGTGCGGGTAGCCGTACAGTCTGCGCCGCCACACCGACGAGGTCAGCACCCCGACGAGGGTGGTCCAGAACGCGGCGGCGGCCTCGGCCGTCACCTCCGGCGGCGCGGCGATCGTCACCCACCGCGCACCACCGACAAACCGGCGGTGCCGCCAGCTCAGGAGCTGGTCGTTGCCGAACACGACCGCCACCACCGCCGTGGCGGCCACGAGCGCGAGCCACGGCCGGGCGCCCACCCAGTGCGCGATGTCGTTCGGCCAGGTCGGCGCGGTGGTCACGCGGTCACCTCGCTGATCCCGGTCACGGCGATGCGGTGCTCGGCGGCCGAGCCGACGCTGCGGAACGGGATCCGCGATCGGCCCGCGACCAAAAGTCCCTCCCCGCGCGAGGCGGCCAGCAGCATCCTCGCTTCTCCCCCGGTCAGGCCGAACGCCTCGGTGACGGCGTCGATCGATTGGGTGGACTGGCGCATCAGCACCTGGGTCGCGGCGTTGGACACCACGGCCAGGCCGAGATCGGTCGACAGCACGTCAGCGGCGTCCTGGGTGATGACGCACAGCCCCGCGAGGCGCTTGCGGGCGGCCTTGGACATCCGGAACAAGAATCGTGCGCCTTCGCCATCACGCATCAACAACCAGGCTTCGTCGACCACGACCAGCTGCCGTCGCCGGCGCGTGTTGCTGACCGGAGCGTCGACGCGCGACCAGATGGCATCCAGGGCCAGCAGCGTGCCGACCGTCCGCAGCTCGTCGGGCAGGTGCCGCAGCGACCACACCACGAGGTGGCCGCCGGGGGTGGCGGTGGTCGTGCCGTCGAAGAGGCTGGCGAAGTTGCCGACCGTCCACGGGGCGAGCCGGGCGGCGAGCTGGACGGCGGCGGGGTCGTCGTCGCAGCTGAGGGTGGCGGCGAGGTCGCGCAGCAGCGGCGCGGGTCTGCTCCAGGTAGCCGGGTCGGCGTTGATCCCGGCCATGCTGTACGTCGCGGTGATTGCCCGGTCCAGGGCCGCTCGTTCGGCCGGCGGCGGGGTCGCGCCGAGCATGACCGCGATCAGCGTGTGCAGGAACAGGCCGCGCCGGGTGAGCGTGTCGGGCCGGTCGTCGGCAGGCAGATCGAGCGGGTTGACCTGAACGCCGGGCATGCCGAGCTGCAGGACCGTGCCGCCGACGTGTTCCGCGAGCGGCGTGTACTCGTCTTCCGGGTCGATGACCGACACCGTGGTGCCCTGGTACAGGTTGCGGAGAACTTCCAGCTTGACGAAGTACGACTTGCCGGCGCCGGAGCGGGCCAAGACCACGCTGTTGTGGTTGTCCTGCGCCCACCGGTTCCACAGCAGCACCCCATTGCTGGTGGTGTTCACGCCGTACAGCACGCCGTCGGGCGCGGCCACGACCCCGGGGGCCGGTGCGGGCAGGTCCGCTGAGGCGAGCGGGAATGCTGCCGCCAGTGTGGTGGTGTCCAGAACGCGGCGCATCCGCAACGGGTCTACCCCGACCGGCAGGGTGGAGATCCAGCCCTGCTGGTGGCGGAACGTGGCCGGTTGCAGGTCCAGCAACACGCTGGCGGCGGCCGACTTCACCCCGGCGGTGACCGTGGCCAGTTCGTCCAGGTCGCGGGCGTGGATGGTGACGTAGATGCCGGTCTCGAACAGCTTCGCCGCGCCGCGGGCGACCCGTTCGGCGAGGTCGGCGGCGTCGGCTGCGGCCGCGTCGGTCGTCGGGTCGCCGAGGCGGCCGGATTCGGCGTCCAGGCGACGCGAGGATTCCAGCCGGGCACGCTGGCGTTTGAGCATCGGCGCGGCGAGCTGCGGCGCCACCGGGGTTATGTGGACCGCGACGTCGACGCGGCCGGGGTAGGACAGCAGCGGGTCGAGCCAGGCCGGGCCGACCTCGGCCGGATAGCCACACACGACGAACGTGGCGGCGTAGCCGTCCCCGACCCTCACGTGGGCCGGGGTGATCGACAGGGCGGCTGGTGAGGGCATGCCGTCGGCCGCCGCAACCTTGTTCTTGGTCTTCAACAGGGTCACGAGATGCTCCGCACAGTGATCGGGGCGCCGGGCACCGCGCGGGGACCAGGCACCGGAGGAGAGAAGGGGTCGACGGCGCCAGCCAAGGCCGCCGCGACGGCCGGCCCGTCCAGCAGCGCGGCTTCGACACCGAGTCCGGACAAGGCCCGCACCGCGGCATCGGCCGCGTGCTCGCCGGTGACGACCGCCACGACCTGGCGGCGCAGCGGATCCCGCTCGGCGTCGAGATCGAGCAGGAACGCGGCGTAGTCGTCGGCGGCAGTCTGCAACGCCGGGTGTGGCAGCCGCGGCGCGACATCCGCGGTCGTCTGCGCGTACACGGTCAAGTCGTGCCGTTGCGCGGCCACGAGCAGTTGCGCCGGACCGGTCAGCGAGTTGAGGAACCGGCCGAACCCGTCCAGCAGCGCACCTTGCTCGCTGCCGGTGCGCAAGTGGATGTTCGTGGTCCCGCAGGCGATCAGCACCTTGGCGCTGCCTTCGCTGGTGAGCACCCCGGCCGGGCTGATGCTCGTGACCGGGGAGCGCAGCGGCGCGGGAACGCTCAGCGTGCCGGCCACGGTCACGACCGAGCTGACCCGTGCCGGGCCGGGGGCGAGGGTACGCGGACTGCGTGCGAACGCAAAGCCGTGCCGCAGCCACACGTCCAGCGGCTGGCCGTCACGTCGGCCGATCGCGACGACCACGGCCACGGCGAACACGATGATCCCGGCGATACCCCACGCCACCGGCGGGATCAGCGGTCCGTAGGTGCGGTAGCAGCCGAACCCGATCAGGGCAGTGCCGCCGACGATGGCGAGCTGCCGGAAGGTCAGCCCGAACGCGATACGGTCCGGCTCGTTGACATCGGCCGGAACCGCAGCGCGGGGAGTGGTGCCCTGCTTGGTCATCGCCCACCCCGCAGCAGCGGCACGCGGCGAGTGATGCCTTGGATGAACACAGCGCGCACCAGGACTCCGCCGATGTTCGGTGATCCTCTGCGGGTCACGAACCGGCTCATCATCGAGGGAATCTTGACGGTGACCCACAGCACGCCGGCGACCAACAGCAGATTCAACGTGTCCGAGCCCGGCAGGCCGAGCAAGATCGGCAGGTTCGCATCAGGGCCGATCAGCAGATCGATGCCGGTCGAGAACCCGACAGCTTGCAGCACCGGTGTGGCCAGACAGCCCAGCAGGGTGCGCCACCACAGGTCGGCTGCGCCCTGCGTCCACGGGGTGGCGTAGCAGGCCAAGGCCACGGGTGCGACTCCGGCGAGGATCAGCAACACGCCGATCCGGGTGAGCCAGGTCCCGACGAGCATGAACATCAGCACGACGATCAGCAGGCCGACAATCGCCACCAGCAGCGCGGAACCTTCGTCGGACAGCGCCGCGGTGATGCGGGCTTTGACGAAGGTGATCGTCTCGGTGGTCGGCGCGGTCGTCCCGGTCATCGACACGGTCAGCGCGTTGGCGATGCTGATCAGCTCGCCGGTCAGCGGCACCGAGAACCCGGACAGCACGAACCCGACGACCAGTCGAGGAATCAGTTCCTTGATGCCGTAGCGCATCTGGATCGAGTCACCGATCATGGTGGCGACGCCGACGGCGATGATGGCGAGAATGAAGCAGGCGTTGACGACCAGGGCGCTTTCGCCGGCGATCGACGTGACCTGCGGCAGGACGGTGACGTCCGGCGATACGAACAGCGACGAGGCCAGTAGGGCCAGCAGCCCGCTGAGAAGGTCGACGACCTTCTCAGCGAGCCAGCTGACCAGGCCATCCATGAGCCAGTCCGTCATGGTGATCAGCCGCCGAGGATGCCCTGCAGCACCTGCAGGATCGCCGGGGACAGCACCGCGAGGGCGTAGCCGATCAATGCGGACTTGAAGTTGCCCTTGGCCTGCTCGGCCTGGGCCGGGTCACCTCCGGCGGACATGTAGCGCAAGGCGCCGACGGTCAGGAACAGCGTCGCGACCAGCGCGATGATGCCCATGATCCAGCCGGTGAGGCCGTCGATGACCTGTGGGATGGTCTTCGGGGCCGCGAGCGGCTGCACGGCAGCCGCGGCGGCGAAGTCGGACAGAAGGATGAGGCTGGTGTGCATCGCGGCGCTCCACAGGAGTTCTGCGGGGCCGCCGCGGTGGGGACCGGGCGAAGAAACGTGCTGGTCCGGTTGGGGGCGCTCCTCCCTTGCGTGGGGCAAAGGGTGTGCGGTGTCAGTACGCCGCGCCAGCCGTGCCGGACCATCGGGCCTCGCCCGAAGAGTGGTCCCCACCGGGCGGGCATGCCGTGGACGACATGCACTGCTCAGATCCGGGCTGTCAGGTCGATCGAACTCGTCGAACTCCTGTCACGCCCTGACGAGATGCTTCACGACTGCATGCCGCCGGCCGGGCGGCCACGGAACGAGAACGGAGAGCGGAAAGAAGGCCGCACCAGGCGGGACGCCCGGTGCGGCCTTCATGTCGCGACGGCCAAGCTCTCAGGCCGCCGCCTCGTCGGCGTTGACGGTGAACCGGGATGGGCCGGACAGGTCGCCGCGCGTCACCGCGGCCGCCACGACTCGTTCGGCGCGGCGGCGGCGCATCCGCAGCGCGGAAGCAGTGGTGCCGTGCTCGGCGGCGAGGTGTTCGATCAGCGCGTCGCCGAAGCGGGTGGCGCTGATCAGCTCGGCGGCGTCGTCGCTGATCAGCCCGGCGGCGGCTGCCCGGCCGAGCAACAGGTCCGGGTGCCCGTAGGGCCAGCGCGGAGTGCGTGACCCGGTGGAGAAGTCCAGCGGCAGTTCCTCGCCGTCCTGATCCTTGATCACTGAGGCTCCGGCACGCCAGGCCGTCCAGCACATCCGCAGCCATAGCCGCGGACTCTCGAGATCCGTGGTGCGCAGGGCCTGCAAAAACCCGGCCAGCACTTCGGAGTCGATGTCATCGGCGAACCGCGGCCGCCCGTGACTGATCTTCGCGGCGAGGTGGATCAGGGCGGGCAGCGCGACGCCGATCGCGCCGACCACCCACGCCGGTCCCCATTCACGAGCGTGGCGAGCGAGCTGGCGCCACAGGACGTCGGTGGTGTGGCTGTCGTACCGCTCGTAGACCAGCAGGGTGCGCAGCCGGTCCAGCGGCATCGTCGTGTTCGGAAGGCCCGGCACGGGCCGGGCGTCGAACACCAACGGCGCCGGTTCGACGGTCAGCAGCGAAAATGCCTTCTCCGCGCAGGTCAACGCCGTGTCCGACGTTCTCGTACGGATAGTCGTCGCCATCATTCAGGTCCCCTCGGCGGGGAGCGCTTCGCGGGGTGCGAACGCTCCGAGGCCCCGATTGGGACAGCCCGGCCTGACACCAGAAGCAACTGTCAGCCTCCGGCAGGTCGTGACCGGTCCGGACAGATCCGCCACCTGTCCGGCCGGCGCTCC
Organism: Actinoplanes auranticolor; assembly: GCF_018332655.1. GTDB lineage: Bacteria > Actinomycetota > Actinomycetes > Mycobacteriales > Micromonosporaceae > Actinoplanes > Actinoplanes auranticolor. Next base: position 49,141 of record NZ_BOQL01000039.1, read on the forward strand.
ACTTCTGTCAGGTCGCCGGGATGACCGGTGCTGACAGGACGGGGCCGAGTTCGATCGGCCTGACAGAAGCGCACTGGGGATCGTCAGTACGCCCGCCGGTCCGGGGGCCACCACACCCATGACGGACAGAAAACACCAGCAGGCGCCGGTCCCCGTCGGGGACATGGTGTCCGGCGACCCGCCCGTGCCGATCACCGTGTGGCCGGTGCCCGCCCCGAAGACGGGCGAGACCATGTCCAACGCGATGGGCGTGCGTCTGGTCCATAACCTCACCCACCCGTCCGATCTGATCACCGACCTCACCGCCGGGCCGCAACTGGCCCGCGCGATCATCGCCGCCCACCGCCGCAGCCACCTCCAAGACGCCCGGCCGCTCAGCTGGGACTGGCACACCGCGACCCTGATCGTCACCGGCTGGCCCCCCAACCAGCCCACAGAACCCGGCGACTTCTTCAACCGCTGCCACGCAAGCCTCGTACCCGGCGGATGCGTGGCCGTCCTACTCCCCCACGGCGACGTCGTCCTCCCGGTAGACGTCATCACCGCGGCCAAGAAGGCCGGGCTGGCGTACTTGCAGCACATCGTGGCGGCCGACCGACCGCCCCGCCGGGGCAGCCACACCCAGCTCGACATCCACACCGACGTGCTGATCCTGACCCGCAGCACGGCGCAGCACGGAGGTCGAGATGGCTGAGGACACGATGCCCGTCACCTCGGTATGGCTGACCTGTCAGCAACCCGCTCGTGATCAGCGCCGGGGCCGCTACGTCCCGCAGACCTCCACCCACCCGGGCAAGATGCTGCCCCACCTGGCCGCCCACGCGATCAGCTCGTTCACTGCACCGGGTGACCTGGTGTTCGATCCGATGTGCGGCTCCGGCACCACGTTGGTCGAAGCCATGCATCTGGGCCGCGACGCCATCGGGATCGACATCGAGCCCCGCTTCGCGGCACTGGCCGAACAGAACGTGGCTTTGGCCTCGTCGCAGGGCGCGGCCGGCACCGCGAAGATCGTCACCGGGGACGCCACCAGGCTGCTCGACCTGGTCCCGGCGTCCGCGGTCGGACAGGTGGGACTCGTGCTCACCTCACCGCCGTACGGGCGCGGGACTCACGGGCTCGTGCAGGCGGACAGCACCGGGGTACGCAAGCGGGACCACCTGTACGGGGACCGGGAACGCGGCAACCTCGCCTATGCGGGATGGTCCCGCTTGCTCGACGGCTTCGCGACAATCCTGACCGCCTCGTACGAACTGCTGCGTCCCGGCGGGACTGTGGTGATCACCTGCCGACCGGTACGCCGCCAACGGGACGACCTCATCGACCTACCTGGCGAACTCCTCGCCGTCGCACAGTCAGCGGGACTGGCCCCGGTACAGCGGTGCGCCGCGATGCTCGCTGCTGTCCGCGACGGGCAGATCGTGCACCGCGCCTCCATGTTCGGGCTGATGGCCGTGCGTCGAGCCCGCGCCGAAGGCGTTCCCGTGCACCTGATCGCGCACGAGGATGTCCTGGTCCTACGACGCTGCTAGCGGCCGGCAACCCCGCAGGTTGGCCGACCGTTTGAGCAGTTCAGCCACCGTTTCGCGCCGAGCGACCGAACCACCATGCCGCGCCTGACACGAAGCCGGACACCTGACGGTCATGAGGTGGATGCCGCGGCCCGCGCAGGTATGACCTGTTGTGGTCCGGTGATCCGGTCCTGACAGGTGTTGCGGAGCCGAACGCGGGACCTGCCAGACATCACGGAGGCCGAACCTGGAACCTGACACGCCTCCGCACCGCGCGCCGGCACACAGGTCCGGTCTCACCGGTTACCGGCTGCCCGCCGATGACCGGTGGGGCCGCCGGCGCCGGCGGCGACGGAGCGGGACCCGCCGAGTGCGCGGAGTCCTCAGATACGTCCCGGAGCCGGTACCGCTAAGCCTCGGTCGTGCAGCGGGACAGCCGGCTACGGGAAGTCCCGCTGACCGTGACTCCGCCCGGGTCCCGCTCGATTGGGCGGGACTCTGACAGAGGATGCAGGACTCGCGTGCTGTCAGGTCCTGCCAGACCGGCCGATCTGACAGCCCGGTACCGGAAACCAGCTGTCCCCCTACGCTGAAGGTTCTCTTTCTTACTTCTGTGCCCTGATCCCTTGCCCTGCGCGACGGCATCGCGCCCACCATCACGGTCGGCCGCCGCCGCCAGTCTCGGGACCTGGCACCTCGTACCGCTGACGCCCTCCGCCCGCGCGCTGAGGGCGCGATAACCCACACCCTTTCCCGGCGGTCACCACCTGGTGGCCGCCTTCTTGCTGTCCGCAGGAGGACGACATGCTCAAACGCAGCTGGTACCTGCCCGACACCGACTGGATCTCCCAGCTCCCCGGCGCTCCCAAGCTCGACAAGGACGGCCAAGCCGTCATCGCACGGCTTGCCGAGATGCTCAGCCACCGGTTCCCCGGCGACCCGGCCCTCACCGTCGCCGCGACGCACGTGGTCCTGCTGGCCGCCGACTACCTCGGCGACACCACGAGCCACCACACCAGGTGCCACGACCTCACTGAGGTAGCCCGGCTGATCTGCGGTCTCAACCTGGTGCAGGCGCATCTGACACAGACGATCCAGCGCATCGCGATGAACACCGACGCCCGCGCGTACCCCGGCACCGTCGAGGTACCGGCCGAGCTCCTGCGAGCCGTCACCGACAGCCTCAGCACCGCCGGCGTCAACAGCGAACTACTCGCCGCTCACCTCAAAGAGGCCCACCTACTGCTGCGCCGCCGTGAGCAGTAGCCAGTACCGACAACCCGGCCGGGACCGCCTCGACGGCCTATCGGAACAGATCCTTTCATCAACGCGTTGGTGGGCCTGTCCGCCGCGGTGCTCGACGTCCGCGGCTGGCTCATCGGGCACGCCGCGAAGGCAGGCAACCAGCGCGACTGGTCCCGCCGCCCGGTCCATCCTCGCCGCGCACGCCGTCCGCACCCCGCTCCCGCCGTCGCGGACACCGGACGAACACCTGCCCGGCTCGGACGGACCACCTTCGCCCACGCGATGGCCAGGCTCACCGCCGCCCGGCGCCGCGCCATCCGGCTGCGCTACCTCGACGGCTACCCGTGCGACGCCGCCGCCCGGCTCCTGGGCCGCAGTACCGAAGCAGTCCGCGACCTGGCACGTCGTGGCTTGCGCCGCCTCCGAGCGGCCTTTCCTCGTCGCCAGGTGCGGCATGGATTTCCCCTCAGACCTCAGCGAAAGGCTCAGTGATGACGCTGTTCCACATCGCCGTCTACCACAACACCGACAGCCGGTTCTTCCCGTACGAGCCCGGCCACGCTCTCACCATGGTCCTGTCCCACTGGCGAATCTGCCCGCCGAGACCAGTCCAAAGGACATCGCCGGCTGGGCCTACCGGGTGTTCAACGCCGACCTCGATGACCTGCAGAGCCGTCGGGGGCGGGCCGGCGGTGGCGAGCTGGACTTCCTGCTGGCCTGCACCTACCGGCTGCTGGGACGGCGTTCTCTGTCGACCGGTGACGTCATCGCCGTCACCCGCGAGGAGACCACCACGTTCCTGGCGTGCGAAGTCACCGGGTGGCGACCGGTCCCCCGCCCGGAGAACCGCACCGGGCAGGCACTGACCTCCGCGACCATCTACGACCACCTGAGCCGAGGCAGGCATGCGTGACCACCCGTGCCACCAGCACCGTCCGGGACGCCACACCGACGCCTGCCTGACCGGTGACTGCGGGTTCTGCGGCACCAGCCTCACCGATGTCGCCTCCGGCGAATGCCGCGCCTGCCTGCGGATCATCTGCGAGCAATGCGACGCGGACTATCAGCCCGACCTCGGACCGATCTGCCAGCCCTGTACACCGTCGGCGCCCACAAGCTCGGCCACCGACGACGGCGAGGAGCTTCACCGGCTGTGCGTGTTCGAGCTCGACCTGGCCTGCGGCCACCTCGTCACCGTCGCCCTGACCGGCTGGTACCCCGTCGGGGTGTCCTGCTGCGACCGGCTCGGCGGCACTGTCCTGCGCGGCGTCTACGTGCCGTACGCCTCCGACATCGATTACGTCAGGGTGCTGTCTGAGCGCTACGAGCTGCGACCCACGGGGACCCCGCGCGGCTCCATGCAGGTGATCGGCCGGCGGCCCCGCACCGACCGGCCGTATCGCTCCCGGTATCCCGGTATGGACGGCTCGTCCGGGCGTTACCCGGCGCGCGTCGGCGCGACCTGGAGCCTCGACGGCTCGATCGCGCTACCCGAGAGCACCTGACCCGAGGCTGCCGTACACGGCGGCACGAACACCAGAGCGGCCCGTCTTCGGCGGGCCGTCGTCGTATCCGGAACCCGGGACGCCTCGCCTGGAAAACGTCCCGGGTTTCTCCATCGGAATGGAGGAACCCAGTGTTCACCCCACCCCTCGTGATCGCCACCCTCGTGGCGGCCACGCTCGGAGCCGCCCTTGGCTCCGTAATGACCCGTCTGGCGACCCGGCTTGCCGTCAATCGGCTGCGCGCCGAACTGGCCGACGCCGTGCGGCAGCTCACCCACGACTCGCTCACCGGCCTCTACAACCGCACCGGCCTGCGAACGATCCACACCGCCGTAGTCGCCTCCGGCGACCCCCAACCGATCGTCGTCATCCTCATCGATCTCGACCTGTTCAAAGAGGCCAATGACACTTACGGCCACGACGCCGGGGACGAACTGCTTCGAGCCGCCGCCGACCGGATCGGACAGCTCGCCGCGCTGGTCGGCGGCCACGCCGCGCGCCTGTCCGGCGACGAATTCGCGGCCATCATCCCGCTCGGCCAACACCGGCCCGCCAGCCTGGCCGAACTGTTCACCAGCGTCATCGCCGAGCCGGTAAAGATCCCGACAGACAACGGGCCGGTGACCGTCACGATCACCGCAAGCCTCGGGGTCGCCATCACCTCCAGCACCGAGCTGCTGGAAGGTGTCGCGCTGCGCCGCGCCGACATGGCCATGTACCACGCCAAACAACGAGGTGGGAACCAGCACGTACTCCACCAGCCCGGCATGACGATGCCCGGCCGCCGGCCACGCCGCGGCCCGCGCCTGCGCGACCGGCGCCGTAACTCGAGCGGGAACGCGGATTGAACCTCGCGATCCCGCTACGGCGAAGTTCAGGCTTCGGCCGGCTCCCGGGAGCGGGCGCGGCATGACGGAGGCCTCCCTTGCAGAGGTGCCTCTGCCTTGGCGAGTGGAGCTTTTGTCGGAGGCTCTCTCTACAATTTGTTCGCACGACTATGCCGGGTTTGTGGATCTTCGAGGGGGTTGATCATGGTGTCGGCTGTCCACGTAGCAGAAGTCAACCCCGATGACTACGGCGATGGGGTGCTCTACCTGCCCCTCGGGATCGAGTTGCGCCCGCGTGAGAAGAACGACTGGGGGCATGCGGATCGGCCGCGCCTGAAAGAGCAAGTGGCCGCCGACCGCCCGCACGGGGTGTCGGGCGGGAAGCTGGTGTGCCTGCTGTGCCTGAAAGACCCGGAGCGGGGACTGCGGTGGATGACGTTCGTGGACAGCGGCCGGCAGGGGCAGCTCTTCCGGCACGAGACCGGCGACTGGTCGCACGCGGAGCATGTGCCTGAGTCGGACACCCACAAGGCCCTGAAGGAGCGGAAGGCGGCGACCTGGTCAGAGGCGGGCGCCCGCTCGGTGGTGACGGAGGAGTGGCGGCCGAAAGCGAAGAAGCGGCCGGATGTCTTCGCGGTCGGGGGAAAGTTGACCGTGGCCGGGGAGGTGCAGCACACGCAGATTACGCCGAGCGCGGTGGGCCGCCGACAGAAGGCCCTCGCTACGGCTGGAGATCGGGTGGTGTGGACGACGGACCGGAATGCGAACAACGTGGCGTGGCTGCGCAGGGTACCGCACCTGGCCGTGCCCGCCCTGGACGACTACCGACTGTACCGGCAGGTCGACACGCCTCTTCTAAACGTGGTGACGGGGTGGACGTACTTCGAGGCGCAGCGGTGCGGGTGGGCTGACCTGTGGCGGCGGAACTCCAGCCGGTGCCCGGAGTCGGGGAAGTTGGTGCCGTGCGGGAAGCTGCACCTGTACCCGACGCTCAACCCGGCGGAGTACCGACCGGACTCCGACGCGCGGTTCCCACACGGGTCGACGATGCACCTGGACCACATGTTAGAGGGGATCCTGAACGGGACATGGGTGCCGTACCGGCCGCCGCGGCGGGATCAGGTGGTGTGGGTTCCCGCGGTTCGAGTCGAGCAGGTAGTCGCCGAGCGTGGTCCCAGCGGGGACGCGGAGCAGCCGGCGCCTGGGCGGCGGTCACGGCGGGAGGAGGCGAGCCGGTCGTGCGACGTGGGGGTAGTCCCGGTGCCGCGACCGCCGGTGGTGATCGAAGAGATGTTGCCGGAACCGGAGCCAATGTGCTGCGGCCTCAAATTCCCCCAGTTCGCGGGCAGGTCAGTCCGCTCCGAGTGCAGGATGTGTGCAAGCTCGCCCACCTGGTACCGGCTCAACGAGGCGGCCGGTTTCCTGACCTGAGGAGCTGGTTCGCTGGCTGGTGAAGCCGCATGTTCGATAGCAATAGCAACGGGACGTCGGACTGCCATGGGCACGCACTTCGCTCACGCTGGTACCCCACAGGTTCTGGACGGTGGCTAGCTTGTGCGCTGTGCCATCTCATCTACTTGCAGTTACTTGGATCCGGTGAGCACCATCATCATCATCACCAGCATGCGTAGGGGCATGGGCTCGCGCGTCGTAGGCGTATCGCGGCTGCGGCCCGCCATGCGGGGCCTGGTCGACCTGGAGGCAACAGTGACCGCCGCCCCTTATGACGGGGGGCGCGAGACGCTGGCTAAGATCGTTTGTGAGTCTTGTTACCGAGGTGCTGTACTCATCTCGGTAACAAGACCAACTTACGCCGAGTCGCCCCTTCCGATGCTGCCGGGAGTCTCGGGTCTCTCCTCAACAGTTGCCCCGTCTACTTCGTTGCCTTCGGCGTTATCGCTACCGCCGCGTTTCCACGCTCTGATAAGCGTTTCCGCGCGCCGCGTGGGCTCCGCCGAAGGAACGAAAATGACCAGGGCGATAAGGAGGACGACGGCAAGCGCGATCCACGCGTTCACCAGATCTTCCTTCACTCGATATGGTTCTTCGCCCGGTATGCGGCGCCGTCAACAAGCTGGCGCCGATGCGACCTGACGCCGATCAACACGAAGCAGGCATAGTCAAACTTGTCAAACCAGCTTCGGTGCTCTACCAGTTCCCCCATCCATTCCTCGATGTATCGCCCCTGATGAAGCAAGGGCATGAGTCGCAAAGCAAGCCGGATCATGCCGACAGGAACGCTGTGGTGCCAACGCGTCTCCACTCCGACGCAGACCTTCTCAGTTGAGACGGCGTTCGTGCCCTGCTGCAATTCGGACGCCCTCTCAAGCGCTCGCAACAACAGCGCCTGCATGGCAAGAACGCGCTCGTCGAGCTTCCTAACGCTACCCGGTCCCCTGCGGATCGTCCTGTTGAATGCGCGGTCTAGGTCCCCCCTTAAGCCGCGGCTATTCCCCCTGATTGCGTGTACTAGGCGCCTCAGTTCCCAGTCCTCGGCAGCGCCGACATCAACAGCCTTCTCCATGGCGTCCACCAGCCGCGCCAGCTGGTTCGCGCCGTCACAGGCGGCCATCAAGTGTGAAGCATGAGCCTTCCGGTAAGTAAGCTGCAAGCTCGCCGCGATGGAGTTCGCCCGCCCCAAGACGCCAACTACATCGCTGACGCCCTTCTGTTCCATTAAATTGCACCCCCAGCCAATCCCGGTCGCATCGCTTGAAGCCGTGCGCGCCGCTCATCGGCTTGCTCTACGAGTACCCTGGCGGATTCCGCGCCTTGCGTACTTAGCGAGTAGTACCGGCGGCGAGGCCTTCCCCGTTCTTGCGGGTTGATGTCCTCCCACCTGCTGTCAAGCCATCCGAGTCCTTCCAGTCGTGCCAGAATTGGATGGATGGTCCCGCTTGCCAACCCTGCAGCTGCACATATCTCAGTCCCGTACATCTCCCCCGTAGAACTGTCGAGCAGGGCGCGCAGGACCGCGACCGTTTGTGGGGTCCCTTTCGGTCCATTTGCGTTTGCCGCCATGGGAAGAAGCCTAGTCGGAGGCCTAGGTAGAGTGCAACTTAGCTGGTCACGTTGCTTCCTTTCGGAATCAACAAACTGCGTGCGAATGAAGAGTAACTGAGTGTGTTCAGAAGACTGACAGCGCTACGCGTGCCCTGACCCGCATATGTCGATCTAGCGATGCATGAGCCCCTCGCCTGAAGCGGCCTGGCGGATCAGCTTACGAGGTCGCATCAAGGGACTGATTGCGCCGGACGATCCCACCCCAGACCTGTAAGCGAAGGGTCGAGTGGGCAGATGCATCTGCGCCTGCGGCACGTACTGGTTCTACCGGTTCAACGAATACGTGAACTGGGCCGGCGGACACGACAATCTGACGTCCTGGTACACCCGCCTGAGCCCGGCCGAAGGCGCGACTCTCGCGCACACAGACCGCACCACCACGGACCTCGGCTACCTCCGTCAACGGCCCAGCTGGATGGATGATCGAGACGGCGTAAGGGTGGTTCCCGGCGCACCCGACCACCCCGCGTCCTAGGCACACGTCACAGCCCGTGCGGAGGGCGCCAGTGTCACTGAACCCATCGGCGTTCTCGAAACCGGGGTAGTACGGCCAGGCGTGACCTGCTAGCGCCCGAGCCGTACGGCTGTCCGCGCGGGACAGCGGTTGGCGCCGCCGGTCCGTTACGGTGGGCTTTCCTCTTGTCTAGGCACGTTCGGAGTTGATCTGTGGCAGAGCCGACCGGTGAGGCCCGCCCAGATTTCTTCCCGGAGCTGGAGGGCTTGCAACGAGACGCGGCGGTCCTGGCCGGCCGGTTCGAGGCCGCCGAGGCTGCGGTGAGCGAGGCGTCGGGTCGCGACCCGTCCGAGAAGGTACGCGTGGTGCTGGCGACGCTCGGCCGGATCGCCTCCGTGGAGGTCGACCCGCAGTGGCAGTCGCGGATCCGCCCCGGCGACCTGTCCCCCGCTGTGCTGGCCGCCTATCAGGACGCCGGCAGCCGGCGCTTGGAGACCTGGGCAGCAGAGATCGGCCGGACGGACATCCGCCCCGGTCCACACGATCAAGGCTCCGTGCTGGGCGGTGACGCGCCGGCCGCACCGCCGGAGGCGGGGTTAGGTCCGGCCGGCGAGTCGTCGCACGAGTCGATCCGCCGGTTGTGGTCGCTGCTGCAGGACGCGACCGACCGGCTTGACGATGTGGTTCGGGCGGCGGCGGCCCGCAGCGAGACGGTCATGACCGGTCGTGATCCGGGTGGGCACGTCACCGCGTCCTTGACTGGCGGCGGCGAGCTGACCGACCTGAGCATCGACGAGGCATGGGCCGCTGCTGCCGGCGCCCGCGAGCTCGGCACGTCACTGACCGCAGCGGTCATCGACGGGTACGCCGCGGTGGACCGTAGCGCTCAGGAGGCCACGGGCCAGTGGCCGTTCCCCGACCTCGACCGGATCAGCGGCAGCCCGACCGCGCTGCTGGCGACGCTGGGCCTGCCGTCGATTCCCGACACCGATCCGAAGGGGTAGTCATGCCACCCACCGAGCAGCAGATCCAGGCCGCGATCCAGGCCCTGCGCAAGGACGCTGACACCTGGGCTGCCGGTAAGGACAAGCTGGTC
>NZ_BOQL01000040.1 GCF_018332655.1 Actinoplanes auranticolor
CCAACGTCCCCGGACATCACATCTAGCGCGTTTCTGTCGTACCGCTGCGGCGTCCGCCGGCATGATCCGCTACGCCGGAATCGGCCCTTTTGTCGGCTAAGCCATGGCATCGTGATGTGGTGGCAAAGACGCAGTACTACACCGCGACCAGCATCGACGGCTTCACCGCCGATCTGGACAATTCGCTCGACTGGCTGTTCGAGGTCGACGAGGGCACGGACAACCCGTTCGGCGCGTTCTTCTCCGGCGTGGGCGCCTTCGCGATGGGCGCCGCCACGTACGAGTGGGTGCTGAAGAACGACAACGTGCTCGAGGAGCCGGAGAACTGGCACGAGATGTACGGCGACGTACCGTGCTGGGTCTTCACCCACCGCGAGCTCCCGCCGGTGCCGGACGCCAACGTCTTCATGGTCAGCGGTGACGTGCAGCGGGTGCACCAGGCGATGATGGTCGCCGCCCAGGGCCGCAACGTCTGGCTGGCCGGCGGCGGCGACCTGGTCAGCGAGTTCGCGGACGCGGGCCTGCTCGACGAGATCATCCTGGCCATGGCCCCGGTGATGCTCGGCGCGGGTACGCCGCTGCTGCCCCGCCGGCTGACCTCGCAGCAGCTGGCGCTGACCCACGTCGCCCAGATGGGCCAGTTCGCCTACCTGACCTACGCGGTGGGCTCCCTGGCCAAGCTGGGCCGCCACCTGGCCGCGGACGCCCTGGCCCGGGAACCCGCCTACCGCTGACCCGGCCGACCGGCCGGCGAGCGGTCAGAAGAGGTCTCGCCGGCCCGCCATGGCCACCGTCGTGCTGATCGGTGGCGGGGCCGCGACCACCACGCACCGCCCGCCCCGGGCCAGCAGCACTCCCCGCACCGCGTCCAGAATGCCCTCGACCCGCTCCGGCGCGAGCGTCCCCGGCAGCACCGCGTGCACAGTGCCCATCCCGGCCGAGCCGCGCACCGGCACCGCCATCCCGGCCACGTCCCGCAGCGCATAGACCGCCGCATGCAGATCAGCGATGGACACAGCGATCCGCAGCGCCACGTCATCGCGCCCGAACGGGTATCTGCCCCACCACCTCGGCGCCGTCGGCGTCACCGCGGTCGCGCCGCCCAGGACCGTGGCCAGCCGCCGGGCACGCTCGCCGGCGTCCGCCGCATCGCCCTCCAGCAGCACCGCCAGTGCACCGGCCGGCTGCGTCGCCGTGCGGCTGCCGGCCGGGACCGGCAGGTCGACCTCGATGGCGCTCGGCGAGAGGCGCTGCGCCAGCGTCGCCTCGACCACGTCGTGGACCTGCAGCGGCGTGGCGACCGGCACGTTCACCCAGCGCCGGGCCGCCGGCAGCGGCTGCAGGCGGACAGCGGCCGAGACGATCACGCCGGCCACCTCCGCGATGCCGGGGCTGCCGTTCTCGCCGTCCGATTCCGCCGGCATCCCTTCGATGTCCACGTAACTGATCCGGTCGACCTGGGCCGCCGGGCTGCCGTACCGGTGGCGGAGCGGTCCCGACTCGTTCACCGCGAGCATGCCGCCGATCGTCGCCTCCGGCGACGGCGGGTCGACCGCCAGGCGCTGACCGCGCAGCGCCAGCGCGGCCTGCACCGCACGCACCGGTGTGCCCGTGCCGATCTGTGCTGTCATCCCCGCCGGGCCGTGGTCCCAGATGCCGTCCAGGCGGCGGGTGTCCAGCAGCAGGTCGATGCCCTGCGGCGGGGCACCCCAGTCGATTTTGGAGCCGCTGCCCCTCGCCACCACCGCCAGGCCGCGCTCGGCGGCCAGCCGCAGCGTGTCCATCACAGCGCGGGTGGTCGCCGGTGCCGCGACGAAGCTCGCCAGGTGGCCGGCCACCATGTCCGGGGCGGCCGCCTCACGGGCGAAGTCGGGACCACATATGTCGATCAGCGCGCGCAACAGCGGCTCACGCCCGGGAAGCGCGGTCACCATCAGCCCTCCCCCGAAGATCGCACAGGTCGAAGATCGTCCACTCTGGCATATCGTACACATGTTCGAATGGCGAGGGGAGACGTGCGTGTGACCGCCCCGGGCTGCGCCCTCCCGGTAACGTGGTTCAGCGTGACCACCGACATGCCCACGACCCCGCCAGCGGTCCGTCAGGTGCCCGCTGAGCGCACCTTCCACGGCGACACCGTCACGGATGAGTTCTCCTGGCTCGCCGAGAAGGAGAACCCGGACACCATCGCCTACCTCGAGGCGGAGAACGCCTGGACCAAGGCGGCGACAGCGCACCTCACCGACCTGCAGGACACGATCTTCAACGAGATCAAGGGCCGCACCCAGGAGACGGACCTGTCGGTGCCGAGCCGCAAGGGCGGCTACTGGTACTACACCCGCACGGTCGAGGGCAAGCAGTACGGCATCCAGTGCCGCGTCGCCGCCGCACCGGGTGACGTCGACCCGCCCGCCACCGGGGACGGCGCCCCGCTGCCCGGCGAGGAGGTGCTGCTCGACGGCAACGAGCTCGCCGAGGGCAAGCAGTTCTTCGCGCTCGGCACGTTCGACGTCAGCCCGGCCGGTGACCGCCTCGCCTACTCGGTCGACTTCGACGGCGACGAGCGCTTCGTCCTCAAGGTCAAGGATCTGCGCACCGGCGAGGTGCTCAGCGACGAGGTGCCCGACACCTTCTACGGCAGTGCGTGGTCGGCCGACGGCTCCACGCTCTTCTACATCACCGTCGACGACGCCTGGCGGCCCAACAAGGTGTGGCGGCACATCGTCGGGCAGGCCGCTGCGGACGACGTGGTCGTCTACGAGGAGGCCGACGAGCGCTTCTGGGTCGGGGTGGAGCTCACCCGCAGCGAGAAGTTCATCGTCATCGACGCCAACAGCAAGGTCACCAGCGAGGTACGCGTCATCGACGCGGCCCGGCCCACCGCCGAGCCCGCCGTCATCCGCGAGCGGGTCCAGGGCGTCGAGTATTCCGTCGAGCACCACGGTCACCGCTTCCTGATCCTGCACAACGAGAACGCCGAGGACTTCGCGCTCGCGTACACCTCGGTGGACAACCCGGGCGACTGGGTGGAGCTGATCGGTCACCAGCCCGGCACCCGGCTGGAGTCCGTCGACGCGTTCCAGCGGCACCTGGTCGTCTCGCAGCGCCGCGACGGGCTCACCGGGCTGCGGGTGCTCGCTGACGGCAGCACCGACAGCTACGACATGCAGTTCCCGGAGCCGATCTACAGTGTCGGCCTCGCGGGGAACCCCGAGTACGACACGAACATCGTGCGGATCAGCTACACCTCGATGGTCACCCCGGAGTCCGTCTACGACGTAGACCTGATCACCCGCGCGATGGTGCTGCGCAAGCAGAAGCCGGTGCTGGGCGGGTACGACCCGGCGGACTACGAGCAGTTCCGCGAGTGGGCGGTGGCCGACGACGGCACCAAGGTGCCGATCTCCGTCGTGGCCCGCAAGGGCACGCCGCGCAACGGCACCGCGCCGCTGCTGCTGTACGGCTACGGCTCGTACGAGATGAGCATGGACCCGTACTTCTCCATCGCCCGTCTGTCGCTGCTGGACCGCGGCGTCGTCTACGCCATCGCGCACATCCGCGGCGGCGGCGAGATGGGCCGGCGCTGGTACGAAGAGGGCAAGATGCTCACGAAGAAGAACACCTTCACCGACTTCGTGGCCTGCGCGCGGGCGCTCGTGGCCTCGTCGTGGACCACGCCCGAGCGGCTGGTGGCCCGCGGCGGCTCGGCCGGCGGTCTGCTGATGGGCGCGGTGGCGAACATCGCGCCGGAGGCGTTCGCGGGCATCGTCGCGCAGGTGCCCTTCGTGGACCCGCTGACGTCCATCCTGGACCCCTCGCTGCCGCTGACGGTGACGGAGTGGGAGGAGTGGGGCAACCCGCTCGAGAACGCCGACGTGTACGCCTACATGAAGTCCTACAGCCCGTACGAGAACGTCGCGAAGCTGGCGTACCCGAAGATCCTGGCCGTGACCAGCCTGAACGACACCCGGGTGCTCTACCACGAGCCGGCCAAGTGGATCGCCCGGCTGCGGTCGGTGGCGCCCGACGGGTCGTACCTGCTGAAGACCGAGATGGGCGCCGGGCACGGCGGCCCCAGCGGCCGTTACGACTCGTGGAAGGAAGAGGCGTTCGTGCTCGCCTGGACCCTGGACACCGTCGGCCTCACCTGATCGGGGTGGCCCGGCCCGCCGGGGCCGGGCCACCGCCTCAGGCGACCCGCAGTTCGTCCAGGTCGGTGCTGCGCCGCAGCAGCAGCAGACCCACCCCGACGACCAGCAGCATGACCGCGACGGCGCCGCCCCCGAGCACCAGCAGATCGTCCAGGGGTACGGGCACCGCCCTGGTCACCACCGGGTGCTCCACCCAGCTCGGCGATCCTGGGTAGCAGTCGCTCGGACCGCCGGAGCAGGTCGCGCCGCCCCTTCCGGTGGCCTCGGCGGGGACGACCGCCCGCAGCAGGCTCACTCCCACCGTGAGGGCCACGAGGACCGCCGGCACCAGCGGGGCCAGCGTCTGCCAGGCGATCGAGGCGCCCAGGACCCCGCGCGGCACCCCGGCGGCGATCAGCCCGGCGTAGGTGCGGCGCCGGGCGACGATGCTCTCGGCCAGCGCGACCATGATCCCGGCCGCCGCGACCAGCGCTCCCACGACGACAGCGATCCGCACCAGGTCCACCGCGTTCCGGAAGAAACTCTCCTGGTCGGACTCCGCCACGATGTCCTCACGACGGGCCAGAGCCTCGTTCGTCACGGCGAAATGGGTCACCATGTAGGCGCGGTAGGCCAGCACGCCGGCCCCGACCACCAGCGCGGCCAGCAGCGCCGACAGGGTGCGGCTGCCGTTCCAGGGATCCGCCATCAGGTTCCGCCCGGCCAGCAGCATCGCGGGCCGGCGGCCGAAGCGGTGCAGCAGCCGGCCGGCGGTGTAGGCGATCCAGCCCGTACCGATGATCACGCCGGCCACGGCCAGCAGCACGCCCACGAAGGCGACGACGAGGGCCAGGTCCCCGCCGGCGGTGTCGTCGAGGCGGGCGAGGAACGCGCCGAGCGGCCGGATCACGAGCGGCGCGAACACCCCGACGAGGATGAGCACCCCGGGCCAGAGCCGTGGGGACTGCGACCGGACCCGGCGGACCACCCCGAGCGGCGTGATGATCACCCGGCGCAGCAGAAACGCGCCGATCAGGGCGGCGAGCACCGGCACCAGCACCAGCACCCCGGTGAAGGCGAGCGCGGACGGCAGCACGTCGGTCGGCAGGGGCAGCCGGCCGTCCGCCGGCCGCCGGTGCAGCAGGACCCGGAGCAGCAGGAACGCGCCGGTGCCGACGATCGAGCCGAGCAGCGCGGCGGCCGCCGTCTCGGCCGCGGCGATCCGGACCGCCTGGCCCGGGGTCGCGCCGGCCAGCCGCATCGCGGCCAGCCGCCGGTCCCGGGCCGGGCTGCCGAAACGGATGCTCTGGCCGGCCAGGAAGAGCACCGGTACGGCCAGCATCAGCAGGGTGAACACGACTCCGGGCCGCAGCCCCGGCTCGCGGAGCAGGGAGTTGCTGTACACCTCGTTCAAGATGTCGGAGCCGTCCTGCTCGGTGCCCAGCTCCGGCACGGCCACCACAGCCGCCGCCGCCAGCAGCACCACGGCGGCCGGGGCCGAGCTCACCGCCGTGAAGGTCATCCGGACCTTGTCGGTGCGGCCCCCGGCGACGGCCAGCTGGGCCAGTGTCGCCGCTTTCACGAGCCGATTCCCAGGCCGAGACCGCTGTGGTCGACCACGCCGTCCCGCAGGGCGATCTCGCGATCCGCGTACGCGGCGACCTGCGCGTCGTGGGTCACCAGCAGGACGGAGGTGCCCTGCTGGCGGGCGATGTGCACGATCTCGGTGAGCACCTGCTCGCCGGTCAGCACGTCGAGCGCGCCGGTCGGCTCGTCGGCGAAGAGCACCTTGGGCTCGGTGACCAGCGCCCGGGCCACCGCACAACGCTGCTGCTGCCCGCCGGACATCTTGCCGGGCAGTTGGTCGGCCAGATCACCGACGCCGAAGCGGCCGAGCCACAGAGTCGCCGCCTTCCGTGCTTCTCGCCGCCCCGAGCCGGCGAGAAGCAACGGAAGAGCGACGTTCTCGGCGGCCGTCAGCTCGGGCACCAGCTGGCCGAACTGGAACAGCACCCCGAACTCGGTCCGCCGCAGCCTGGACCGGCTCGCCTCGCTCAGGAGGCCGAGGTCCTGGTCGCGGTAGCGCACCTCACCGGCGTCGGCCCGGAGGATCCCGGCCAGGCAGTGCAGCAGGGTGGACTTGCCGCAACCGCTCGGGCCCGTGACGGCGACGATCTCGCCCGCGCCGATCTCGAGGTCGATGCCCCGCAGCGCCGGGGTGGGCCCGTACGAGCGCTGCAGTCCGGTTCCCTGGAGCAGGGCGGTCATGTGATCACCTCTCGGTGCAGATCGGTGATGCGCAGCAGCGTGGCCTGCAGCCAGCGCAGATCCGCATCGAGGTGGGCGATGGCGTAGTCGGCGGCGACGACGTCACCGGCGGTCGAATCCCGGGTGGTCTTGATCGCGGTCAGCTCGCGCATCCGGGTGGTGTGGGCGGTGCGCTGGGCGACCAGGTAGTCGGTCGCCGCGGTCGTCCCGCTGGCGAGCAGGCTGACGACAACCTTCGCGAAGAGGACGCTGTTCACGTACGGGGCCGGCGGCTCGATGGCGGCGAGCCACTCGCCGAGCTTTTCGCGCCCGGCGTCGGTGATCGCGTACGTAGTGCGGTCGGGGCCACCGTCGCGGTCCTGGCCGGCCTGCTCGACGAGACCGTCCCGCTCCAGCCGCCCGAGGGTCGCGTAGACCTGCCCGAAGGCCAGCGGTTTGGCCTGCGGCAGCCGGGTGTCGTGGGCTCGTTTGAGGTCGTAGCCGTGCTGTGGCCCGACGGAGAGCAACCCCAGGAGCAAGTGGGACGTGGACATGGCCCTCACTATTCACTGAGTGAATAGCTGGCGTCAAGTCATCGTGTTATGCGTTGCGTCAGGAAAAAGTTACGAGGCGCTACGGCGCAGCGCGACGACCGCGATGTCGTCGGCCTGCTCCCCCGCGCCGGCGAGATTGACCAGCAGCCGCTGGCAGAAGGCGTCCAGGCTGGGCTCCACCCGGGTCGCGCAGTTCGCCAGCGCACTCAGCCCCACGTCGATGTCCGCGTCCCGGCGTTCGATCAGGCCGTCCGTGTAGAGCACCAGCGTGCCCCCGGGCGGCAGGATGAACTCCAGGTCGGCCGGCCGGGGCGCGTTGATGCCCAGCAGCGGGCCGCGCGGCTGGAGGAAGTGGGCCTCGCCCGCCACATGCAGCAGCGGCGGCAGGTGGCCCGCGCTGGCCAGGCGTACGCGGCCGGTGTCCGGTTCCAGGGTGAGCAGGCACAGCGTCGCCGACTCGGCCGGCAGCACCGTCCGCATGAAGCGGTTGACCAGCTCCAGCACCGCGCCCGGCGGATGGCCCTCCACCGCGTACGCGCGGACGGCGTGCCGCACCTCGGCCATCACCGTCGCCGCGTGCAGCGAGTGGCCGGCCACGTCCCCGATCGCGACCAGCAGCCGGCCGTCCAGCATGGTCAGCTCGTAGAAGTCGCCGCCGACCTCGGTCTGCGCGCCGGCCGGCTCGTAGCGGACCGCCAGCTCCAGCCCCGGCACGTCGGGCAGGCGGGACTGCAGCAGGCTGCGCTGCAGGGTGACGGCGATCCGGTGCTCCTCGTCGTACGAGCGCTGCGCCTCCACCGCGGCCGCCACCGCCTGCGCGAGCTGGCGCAGCACCGGAAAGCCCGGGCTCTGCGTGCTCGCCGGCACGGCCACGTAGACCGGCGTACGGTCGCCGCGCAGCCGGGCCGCCGCCACCGCGACCGACTCGCCCTCCGGCCACGGGCCGGCGTCGCTCCAGGCGGCCGGCTCGTCGGTACGCAGGGTGGACCCGACGGCGATCTCGTGGTGCTCGACCGGCCATGACCGCACCGTCGCGGGGGCGCCGTTCGCCACCGCGGCCAGGCCGTCACCGTCGGCCGCCTCGGCCACGACCACCACCGGTCCGCCGAAGATCTCGTGGGCCCCGTCGGCCGCCGCCTGCAGCAGGCCCGGCAGCGTCGAGGCGGAGTTGATGGCCAGCGTCGTCTCCGCCAGCCGGACCATCCGGGCGGCCAGCGTCTCGGCGCGCTGCCGGGCCCGGTAGTAGCGCAGGACGGCCTGGGCCGTGGCGATGAGCTCGTCCGGCTCGATCGGCTCGACCAGGTACGCGTCCGCGCCCCGGTTCAGGCCCTGGGTCCGGTCCACCACGTCCACCGCGTGCGCCGACACGTGGATGACCGGCAGGATGCCGTACTCGGGATCGGTCTTGATCCGCTCGCAGACCTCGAAGCCGTTCATGTCCGGCAGCTTGACGTCGAGCACGACCAGGTCGATGTCCGCCTCGGTGAGCCGGAGCAGCGCCTCCCCGCCGGTCTCCGCCTCGACCACCGAGAACCCGGCCCGCGACAGCCAGCTCACCAGCAGGTAGCGCTTGGTGGCGCTGTCATCGACGACCAGCACAGTGGCCGGGGTCATGGCGACACCGGCAGGGAGACCGTGAAGGTGCTGCCCTTGCCCGGTTCGGAGGAGACCCGCAGCGCGCCGCCGAGGATGCCGACCAGCCGGCGGGCGTACGGCAGCCCCAGCCCGGTGCCCTTGCCGCTCAGCGCCTGGCTGCCGGGCACCTGATAGAACTCCTCGAAGATGCGTTCCTGCAGCTCGGGCGCGATGCCGGCCCCGGTGTCGGCCACCGTGAACTCGATCTCGCCGCCGACCCGGGTGGCGGCCAGCCGCACCGAACCCTCGGCGGTGAACTTGATCGCGTTGGTGAGCAGGTTGCGCAGCACCTGGGCGAGCAGCACCTCGTCGGAGTGCAGCCGCGGCACGGCGGGCTCCTCCACCACGAAGTCGACCCCGGGCCGGGTGGCCAGCGGACGCAGGGTGCCGCGGAGCTGGCCGAAGACCGCCTTGAGGTCGACGTCGCTCCAGTTCGGCTCGAGCCGGCCGGCCTCCGCCTTGGCCAGGTCCAGCAGGTCGTTGACCAGGGACAGCAGGTCGGCGGCGGAGCCCCGGATGAGCTCCACCTGGCGCTCCTGCTCGGAGGTGAGCGGGTCGGAGGCGTCGTCGCTGAGCAGCCGGCCGAGGCCGATGATCGCGGTCACCGGCGCCCGCAGCTCGTGGCTGACGTTGGCCAGGAAGCGGCTCTTGGCCTCGCTGGCCGCGCGCAGCTGCACGGACTTCTCGTCCAGCTCGTTGTAGAGCGCGACGACGCCCCGGTTGGTCTCCTCCAGCTCGTCGGAGAGCTGGTGGTAGAGGGCCATCACGCCCCGGTTGGTCTCCTCCAGCTCGGCGTTCAGCCGGGCCAGGTCGTCGCGCTGCGCGCGTACCTCGTCCAGGGTCGCGATGAGCTGCTGGTTCTGCACCGCGAGCTCGTCGAACGGGGATCCCGGCACGTGTCCGGTGAGTTCGCTACGAATGTCATCCATACGGCCGGGACTCAGGACCGGGGCGTTCGGCGGGAGTCGACGTGACATCCGCACGATCGTTCCGGTCTCGCCATCCCTTACCTCCATCGAGTCGACCAGGCGTGCGACCTGTGCCAGCTGAGCGGCGAGCTGGTCCGCGTCCCCGTGCGCGGCGTGTTCCAGCTTCACCGTCAGTGCAGGTACCCCGTCCGGGCTCGCCGCGAACACCACCTCGGTCTCGCGGCCCGCCGCGACCAGCAACCGGCCGACCTCGCTGAGCGCGGTGGCCAGGCGGATCTGATCCTGGTCCTCCAGGCCGACCAACCGGCCCACCTCGCGACCCAGCTGCCGCACGGCGAACACATCCTGCTCCACCCGGATCCGCGTGCTCACCAGCGGATCGGGGCTGTTCATGACACACGCGCCACGAGGACGCCGGCGTCGTCGCGCCGGGTGCCCGCGTCGCGCAAGACGGTCGCCGCGATGACCTGCGGGGAGTGCGAGAGCAGACCCGGATAGTCGGTCGCCTTCCAGCGATCGACCACGCCGTCGGAGTGCATCAGCACGATGCCGCCGGCCGGCAGCGGGTAGTCGTACTCGCGGATCTGCCGGCGCTGGTGCCCGACGATGCCGGGCAGCGAGACCATGCCGCGCCGGCTGCCGTCCGGGTTGAGCACCGTGCCGGCGATGTTGCCCAGGCCGGCATAGCGGACCAGGCCGGCGCCGGGGTCGAGCTCCGCCACGGCGAGCGCGGCACCCCGGGTGTGGCTGAGCTTGCGGTGCAGCGCCTCCACGACGGCGGCGGGCGGCGCGGCGGGGGTGTCGGCGAAGACCCGGACCGCTTCCTGGGTGGCCGCGTGGGCGAGCCGCCCGTGCCCGAGCCCGTCGCAGACCAGCACCTGCCGGCGGCCCTCGGCCTCGCGCACGGCGAAGCCGTCACCGCTGACCGGCTCGCCGGCCAGCGCCCGGGTCAGCCCGGCCGCCCAGGCCTGCGGCGGGGTCTCGCCGGCCCACACCTGCAGGGCCATGACAGTGCCCTGTCCCGGTACGGAATGCAGGTCGCACCAGCTCGACTGGCGCACGATGGCGCCGAGGCCGATGCCCAGCGTGCCGGCCGTGGAGTGCCCGTCGCCGATGGAACGTGTGATGTCGGCCATGCCGGGGCCCCGGTCCAGGGCCAGAATCTCCACCCCGGCCCGGTTCGGTACGCGCACCGGGCGCAGCAGCAGGGTCCCTTCGTCGGCGTGCTTGACGAGGTTGCTCGCGGCCTCGGTGGCGACGATGGCGAGATCGGCGATGCGTGCGGCGGGCATACCCAGCTCGGTGGCGAGCCTCTCTGCGGCCCGGCGGACCGCTGCGGCCGTACCGGCGGCTTCCACCCGGAACCAGACTCCCGCGTCGAGGAGTCCCTCGGGTAGCACTGCCACCGCGCCTCCGCTCATCGGCACCACTTGATCACGCTGATCGTCGTACCTTGACCGACTGCGGTGTCGATGTCGAACTCGTCGACCAGCCGGCGCGCCCCGCTCAGACCCAGACCCAGGCCACCGCCGGTGGTGTAGCCGTCGGTCAGCGCCAGATCCAGGTCGGGTATGCCCGGTCCCTGATCGCTGAAGACGATCCGGATGCCGCTGCGGCGACCGTTGTCGACCCGGCCGGCCGCGACGGTCCCACCGCCACCGTAGACCAGGGTGTTGCGCGCCAGCTCACTGGCGGCCGTGACGAGTTTGGTCTGATCGACCAGGGAGAGCTTGACCGACACGGCAAGGGTGCGGACCAGCTGGCGGACCCGGACGACATCCTGGTCGGAGCGGATGGCCAGAGTCTCCATCGCGGCGATGTCGTCCCCGGCCGTCACGATGCGGCTACGACGGCCTCGTCGGCGTCGTCCTCGTCGTCATCGATGTCCTTGAATTCGAAGTCCCTTTCGCGGGCGAGCAGCGCCATGCCGAGTTCCACGTTCAGCGCCGTGCGGATGCCGGGCAGCGACAGACCGAGCTCGACGAGGGTGATGGCCACCGCGGGGCGCATGCCGACGACCACCGTCTCGGCGTCCAGCACCCGGGAGATCGAGGCGATGGTGGCCAGCGTGCGGCCCACGAACGAGTCGACGATGTCCAGGGCGCTGATGTCGATGATCACGCCGTGGCAGCCGGTCTCGACGATCCGGTCGGCCAGATCCTCCTGCAGCTGCAGGGCGGTCTGGTCCTCCATGTCGATCTGGATCGACACCAGCAGGATGTCGCCGATCTTCAGGACCGGTACGCGTTCCACGGCTCAGCTCTCCCGGCGTCCGGCACCGCGCCGGCCGGCGTTGACGTCGGCCTTGCGCAGGACGTGGCGCAGGGCGTCGGCGAGGCTCGCCTTGGTGGCGATGTCACCGAACTCGATGCCCAGCGCCACGATGGTCTGGGCGATCTGGGGGCGGATGCCGGAGATGATGCAGTCGGCGCCCATCAGCCGGGCGGCCACCACGGTCTTGAGGATGTGCTGGGCGACCTGGGTGTCCACGGCCGGGACCCCGGTGATGTCGATGATCGCGTACGGCGAGCCGGTGTCCACCAGGGTCTGCAGCAGGCGTTCCATCACCACCTGGGCGCGGGCGGAGTCCAGGGTGCCGACCAGTGGGACGGCCACGACGCCCTCCCACAGCTTCACCACCGGGGTGGAGAGCTCCAGCAGCTGCTCGGCCTGATCGGAGATCAGCTCCTCGCGCGCACGGACGTAGCTGTCGAAGGTGAACAGCCCGGCCCGGTCGACGAAGGCCGAGAAGGAGACGTAGTCACGCAGCGTAGTCGCATTGATGTCCCCGTCCTGGCCCAGAACCGTCAGCATGGCCTCCTTGAGGGCGAAGATGCTGACCGCCGTCTCGGTGGCGCTGAAGCCCTGCCGGGCGCGGGTGTTGGACAGCTCGCTGAGCAGCCCGCGCAGCTCTCCCGCGGCGTCGGCCTCCAGATCGCCCGCCCCGCCGGCGAGCGCCGACTGGAAGCCTTTCTGCAGCTCCGCGATCTGCCGGTGGAGCTCGGCGTGGCTGAGCCGGCCGCGCAGCAGGGTCGCCACCGCATCGGTCCAGGCGGTGGTCAGCGCATCGCCGTTACTCTCCAGCAGTCCGGCGAAGCGTCCTACCTCATCGGTACTCAGCGCCACCGCCGCCTCCCTGATAGTCATCATTCCTGGGAGCGGCCCCGCGAGTCGCGGGCAGTCGTCACCGAGGGACGGCCGGACTTTACCACCGTGTCCGCGGTTACTTGCTGTAGGCCAACTAAAATCTCGGCACCAACTCGGTCCCCGTTCTGCGCACCCGTCCCGCCGTGGAGTAGCGTTCGGGACATAACTGGAGGTCCTGAATGTCCTTGACGGTACAAACGGAACAGCGCGGCGAAATGGTCGTCGTGTCGGTCGCCGGTGAACTCGACATGGCCACCGCGCCGCAGCTCCAGGACCAGATCAGCGACCTGCTGGAGAAGGGGCGCACCCGTCTGGTCTTCGACCTCGCGGACGTGTCGTTCTGCGACTCCACCGGGCTGTCGGTCTTCGTGCGCGCGAAGAACAGCACCGACGACGCCGGCGGGGTCGTGCGCCTGGCCGCCCCGCAACGCGGGGTGCTGCGCATCCTCGAGGTCAGCGGCCTGGTCGAGGTCCTGCACACCTACCCGACGGTGGACGAGGCCGTGACGGCCGAGGAGCCCGCGCTCGACTGAGCCGATCCGCCTGGTTTGTCTGCGACGGACCATGGGAAACTCCTGCCCGGCGAACCCCCGCCTCACGCGCAGGAGTGACTCTTGTCCATGCTCAAAGGCTTCAAAGACTTCATCATGCGGGGCAACGTCGTTGACCTCGCCGTCGGCATCGTCATCGGCGCGGCCTTCACCGCGGTCGTCACCGCCTTCACCAACGCCTTCCTCAAGCCGCTGATCCAGCTTCTCGGCGGCGGGACCGGCGCCTCGGCGGGCACCTGGGACGTCGACGGCGTGAAGTTCGACTACGCCAGCTTCATCAACGCGGTCATCACGTTCCTGCTGACCGCGGCGGTGCTCTACTTCCTCGTCGTCTTCCCGCTCAACAAGCTGGCCGAGCGGCGCAAGCGGGGCGAGGAGCCGCCGCCGGAGGCCCCGAGCGAAGAGGTGAAGCTGCTCACCGAGATCCGCGACGCGCTGGTCCGCCAGCAGGTCGCGCCGGGTGCGGTCAACGACATCCTGGGCCGGCACCAGCAGCAGGACCCGCCGCAGCGCTGATTCCGCGAAAAGATCAACCCACCCGGCACTGTTCGAACAGATGTTCGATACAGTGCCGGGATGGAACAGCGTAAGCACTGGTGGAACGGCAGGTGGGGCCGCATCGCCCGCAAGGACGTCTACCTGCGGACGAGCGGTGACCAGTGGTACGTCGAGCAGCGCGCCGGCGGCTCGGACGGCGTCTCGCACTTCTTCGAGTACGACAGTGAGGACGCCGCGCTGGACATGGTGCGGGCGTTGCTGGTCGGCCCGGACGAGTGGCGCGAGCTGTCGGTCCGCCCGCCCACCCGCTAGGCAGCCCGGCGTCGTTCCGCGTCCCGGCCCGGCACCGGCGCGGCGGCGGTGAGCGGTCCACGCGGCACCAGGCGCAGCTTCGGCACAGCCGGCTCGGGCACCTGTTCCTCCTGGACGAAGTGCCAGCCGTTGCCACCGGCCACCCGGTCACCGGGCGGGCGGGCCGAGTCGCCGCCGACCCGCGAGAGCGCCACCACGATCAGGTAGCCCAGCAGCACGAAACCGTGGCTGACCAGCCGCGCCGTGTCGACCCGGGCCGCCGAGAGGTCGTTGACCGACAGCAGCAGGAGCATGCCGACGAAGGCGGTCAGCATCGGCACCAGGCCGGTTGACCGGCTGCGGCGCAGCGCGATGAAGAGGAAGCCCGCCCCGACGGCGACGTTCCAGGCCGCCGACTCGTGCCACAGGTGCCCGGGCGTCGCGTCCAGCCCGGTGTGCACATGGGCGCTGCTGGCCCCGCCACCGACCTGGGCCAGCCCGAGGATGAGCTGGACCGCGCCGACCGCCGCGAGGGCGACGAAGAGCGGCCCGGAGCCGAGCCGCCGGCGACTGCGCGCCGGGGCGGACGGCAGGGCAGCCAGGATGGCCGCACTGAGGTCGGGCACGTCCGGCACGAGGCCCGTACGGGTCAGCCGGTTGACCGTGGCCGCCTGTTCCAGCCACTCCCGGCAGCCGGCACAGCCGGCCAGATGCTGCTCGACCCGCGGCCGATCGGCCGGGTCGTCCTCGCCGTCCAGCTGCGCGGACACCAACTCGCGCCACCGCTCACACGCCATACCCCCATAGTCGCCCGCCGAGGGCTCCTGGTTCCCGCGGGTTCAGTGCAGGTCGGGCCGCTGCACGCTGGGACCGCCGAGCTGGCTGCCGGAGTTGCCCATCAGCCGCTTGCGTTCCCGGAACGCCCGCAGGTTGGCCGTGTTTCCGCAGGTGCTGACGTCGTGCCAGACGCCGCTGTTGTTGCGCGAGGTGTCGAAGAAGGCGGCCCGGCAGTCGACGTTGTGGCACAGCTTGAGTCGGGGCCAGAGGCCGGCCTGCTGGGCGAGCAGGGCTTCGGCCCACAGAGCCGAGGCGAGCCATCGGGTGCCCCGGCCGCTGGGCACCATCCGCACCCAGCCGTCGGCGTCGGGCACCAGGCTGACCGGCACGTCGGCGGGCGGCAGGGCGCCGTCCGGCTCGGGGTTACGCCCCCCGGCCAGGATGACGTTCTCGAAGGTGGTCCGCAGCCGGCGCAGTGAGCGCATGTCGGTCGAGGACAGCAGGATCACCGGCGCGGGCAGACCGGCCACCCGAGACCAGGTGCCGAGCGCGTCGGTCAGCCACCGCTGCGCGTCGTCGGCGCTGCCGAGCAGGTCCGGGGCGAAGGACATGCCACCGCGGGTGTTCACCAGATCCTGCAGCAGGGCGAGGCCGGCGGGCGCCTCGCGGACGCCGTGCCGGGCACTCGCCTTCCATGACATAGGCGAAGGGTACTTGATTCTTTTTCACCCCAGCATCCACCGGTCGCACGATCGATCGGGGGGCTTCAGCCGCCGGATTGGAACTCAATCCGGCTCACCGCCCGCTGACCGCCGCCTGATCGCGCGGGCCGCCCCACCCCTCGGCGGTACGGCCCGCGCCCGTCACAACGCGTGCTCGATCAGGTCGACCGCGGCGTGCGGATCGTCGACCTCGAGGACCAGCCGGGCGTACTGCTCGTCCTCGAGCTGGATGACGATCGCCTTCCGGGCGTCGCGCACGTCCCAGAAGATCCGCTCGCCGCCGGAGTGGAACGTCCCGGCCACGATGACGCCGGGCATGTGGGTGCCGGGCGAGCGCACGCCCTTGGGCTCGCCCATGATGCCCGGATCGACGGTGGCGCCCCGCACGTTGGTCAGCGGGACGGTGATCCTGCTCTTGAGCGCCCAGACCTTGTTCAGCCCCTCGATCTCCACGATCAGATCGCCGCCCTCGATGCGTACGTGTGCCATGACGTCACTCCCCCACGAATTCCGGCGCGGGCCCGATGGCCCGCGTCCGCAGCAGCAGGCCCAGGGCCTGGTCCAGATCCGCCCGGGCGTCCCGCAGCCGGGCCAGGGCCCGGCTCGTCTCCACGGCCACCTCGGGATCGACGGGTGCCCGCTCGACCAGCGCCAGCAACAGCAGCCCGAGATCCGGTCCCGCGGTGGCGATCCGGTGCACTGCCGCGTCGATGCCGGTCGTCGCCGCGAAGACCTCCGCCGCCGCGGCGACGTCCCGGTCGACGTGCTGCCGCAGCGCGGCCAGATAGAGCCCGCGCTTGCTGCCGAACGTCTTGTAGAGGCTGCCGCGGTGCACCCCGAGGTGGCTGACCAGGTCGTCGACGCTGGTGCCGGCGAAGCTCTGCCGCCCGAACAGCCCGACGGCTGCGCGCACGGCCTCATCCTCGTCGAATCCCCGTGGCCGGCCCATGCCCCTACGATAAGCCGTTCGAGAACGATCAGTCAAGAACGATCGTTCTCAAATCTCCCTTGACGGGGCGGTGGCCACACTGAGAGGTTTCGCGTGTGACCATGCGACGAGCTCTGACGTACGCGACGACGGTGGCCGCCCTCGTCACGCTGGCGGCCGGGTGCGACTCCGGCGGCTCCGAGCAGGCCGCCGCGCCCACGTCCGTGCCCGCCACCGCGCCGTCGCCGGCCGCGTCGCCCAGCCCGAGCCCGACCGCTTCGCCCAGCCAGAGCACGAGTCCGAGCACGAAACCCACCGCGGCGCCGAAACCGGAGAAGCTGAAGACCGGCGTCAAGGGCGCCCGGGTCGTGGCGCTGCAGCAGCGCCTGACCGACCTCGGCTACTGGAACGGCAAGGCCGACGGCACCTTCGGCGGCCGCACCCAGCAGGCGGTCTACGCGCTGCAGAAGGCGGCGGGCCTGGGCCGCGACGGCGTCGTCGGGCCCAAAACCCAGAAAGCCCTCGACCAGGGGGTACGGCCCGAGGCGAAGAGCAACAAGGGCCGGGTCATCGAGATCAACCTCAAGCGTCAGCTGCTGATGCTGGTCGACGACGGCACTGTCAGCCACATCTTCAACACCTCGACCGGCTCGATGGAGCGCTACGAGCAGAACGGCGCGATGTTCCTGGCCGACACCCCCAGCGGCAAGTTCCGGGTGTCGCGGCAGATCGACGGCTGGCGGCACGCACCGCTGGGTCTGCTCTGGCGGCCGAAGTACTTCAACGGCGGCATCGCCGTGCACGGGGCGAACAGCGTGCCGCCGTACCCGGCCTCGCACGGCTGCGCCCGGCTGTCCATCGCCGCGATGAACTGGCTGTGGAACAACGACAAGATCCCGATCGACACCCGGGTCTGGGTCTACTGAGCGACCCGCGGCGGAAACCCGGGCAAGATCCTTGCTAACCGTCGATCCTGGTGATGTTGCGGATCTTGTTGCTGGCGTCCAGGGCCGCCACTTTGTACGCCTCCGACAGCGTCGGGTAGTTGAACACCGTGTCGACCAGGTAGTCGACCGTGCCACCACAGCCCATCACGGCCTGGCCGATGTGCACGATGTCGGTGGCCGCCGTGCCGAAGACGTGCACGCCGAGCAGCCGGCCGTCGTCGGGCGAGACGAGCAGCTTCAGCATCCCGTACGAGTCGCCGACGATCTGCCCGCGGGCCAGCTCGCGATAGCGGGCGATGCCCACCTCGAACGGGGTCGCGCTGTCGGTCAGCTCGTCCTCGGTCTTCCCGACGAAGCTGATCTCCGGGATCGTGTAGATGCCGATCGGCTGCAGCTCGTGCATCTCGCGCGCCGGCTCGCCGCACGCGTGCTGGGCCGCGAGCCGCCCCTGCTCCATCGAGGTCGAGGCGAGCGCGGGGAAGCCGATGACGTCCCCGACGGCATAGATGTTGTCGACCGCGGTGCGGTAGTTGGTGTCCACGTCGATCCGGCCGCGCTTGTCGGCGCTCAGCCCGGCGGCCTCCAGCGCCAGGTCGTCGGTCTGACCCTGGCGACCGGCCGAGTACATCACCGTGTCGGCGGCGATCTTCTTGCCGCTCTTGAGGATGCACAGGGCGGCGGTCTGGTGGCGCTCGACGGCGGCGACCTCCTCGCCGAACCGGAACGTCACCGACAGGTCGCGCAGGTGGTACTTCAGCGACTCGACGATCTCCTCGTCGCAGAACTCGAGCATCTTCTCCCGGCGCTCGACCACGGTGACCTTGGTGCCCAGGGCGGCGAACATGGAGGCGTACTCCATGCCGATCACCCCGGCGCCGACCACGACCATGCTGCGCGGCACCTTCTCCAGGTTGATCACGCCGTCGGAGTCGACGATGGTCCGGTCGTCGAAGTCGACGCTGTCCGGCCGGGCCGGCCGGGTGCCCGCGGCAATGACGATCTTGTCGGCGCTGACCTTGGTGTCGTGCCCGGTGCCGCCGTCGAGCCAGATGGCGTGCGCGTCGGCGAAGCGGCCCGTACCGGTGAGCATCGCGATGTGGTTGCGGGCGAGCTGGTTGCGGATGACGTCGGTCTGCCGGGTGATCACGTGCTGGGTCCGCGCCGCGAGGTCGCTGACCGTGATCTGCTCCTTGACCCGGTAGCTGCTGCCGTACAGGTCGCGCTGGCTCAGGCCGGTCAGGTAGAGCACGGCCTCACGCAGGGTCTTGGACGGCACCGTCCCGGTGTTGATGCACACCCCGCCGAGCATGTCGCGACGGTCGACGATGGCGACCCGCTTGCCCAGCTTGGCGGCGGCGATGGCGGCCTTCTGACCGCTGGGCCCGGAGCCCAGCACCAACAGGTCGTAGTCATACACGGGCCTCAGCGTGGCAGGATCTTCCGGCCCGCGCCCGCGCTATTGCGCGTTTTCGCACATATCCTTGATCGGGATATCCATCTCCGGCGCGTGCCCGGGCGGCCAGGGCGATCCGTAGAGCTCGGCGCACATGACCACGGTCATCCACGGCACCCAGGGCCCGCGCAGCATGACCGGCTGAGCGCCCTGGAAGTAGAGGTTGACCGACCAGTCGAGCGGGTTGGGCTGGATCATGATCAGCGAGCGGAAGTCGTACGCGGAGTCGCCGACCAGCACCCGCTGACTGGTGACGGTCACGGCCCGCCGCTCCCCGTCGCTCCAGCCGGCCCGGGCCGCGCTGCTCTGCTCGGTGCTGTGCCCGGTGAAGAACAGTCCACCGCTGGCGAAGATGCTGCTCGAATAGTCCACCTTGGTGGAGAAGTACGCGGACACGTCGGCCAGGAAGGAGCCGTACTGCTTCTCCTCCGGCTGCAGCTCGACCGTCGGCGTCACGGCGACCGGGTGACCACCCCGCTGCACATGCCGGACCAGCATGGACATGGAACGCCAACCGGCGTCCGTCTGCCCGGCGGTGTACACCCGGGTGGGCACTGTGGCTGGGTCTGAGTTCACCAGCAGAGCCTGGCACGCCGAAATGGTGGATGACCAGCGACTTCGCTCTGCCGTGAGCTGAATTGTCCGGAGCGGGCGGGTTAACTGCCCGAACGTCCGGTGTGCGGGCGCCGGTGCGGCGAACCGATGATGGGGACATGCGGCGTGTCATGGTTGAGCACTTGTCCTGCCTGGTCTCCGAACCGGACGGTCCGCCGGTGGTGCTGTTGCACGGACTGGCCGGAAGCGCCCGGGAGATGACGGTGACGCTGCCCGGCCACCAGGTCATCGCCCCTGACCAGCGCGGTCACGGCCACAGCATCCGGCGCCCGGCGGACCTGTCCCGCGAGGCGTACGTGGCCGACGTGGCCCGGGTCGTCGAGGCGCTGGCCGGCGGTGGCCCGGTGGCCCTGGCCGGCCAGTCGATGGGCGCCCACACCGCGATGCTGACCGCGGCGCGGCATCCCGAGCTGGTCAGCCGGCTGGTCATGCTGGAGGGCGGGGTCGGCGGGAGCGAGGACGACTACCCCGGTCGGCTGGGCAAGTGGTTCGCCTCCTGGCCGGTGCCGTTCCCGTCCCGTACGGCCGCGGTCGAGTTCCTGGGGGCCGGATCCCTGGCCCGCGCCTGGGCCGAGGAGCTGGAGCACCGGCCGGACGGCTACTGGCCGCGGTTCGACGCCGACATCATGGAGGCCGCCATCCGGGAGGTCGCCGCGACCGCGCAATGGGAGAGCTGGCAGCGGCTGCGCGTGCCGACCCTGCTGGTCCGCGGCGCGGAGAGCCGGATCCCGGACGAGGAGGTCGCGCGGATGCTCGAACTGCGTCCCGACGTCGAGCTGGTGACGATCCCGGACTCGGGCCATGACGTCCACCTCGACCAGCCGGCGGCCTGGCAGCGCCTGCTGGGTGAATTCCTGGATCGGTGACCGCCACGTGCATCCAGCGCCCCGGCCGGGGGCGAACACCAGGAGGCGGCACCCGCCGCTGACCGGTACGGATGACGAAAGGCGCGTTGATGAACATCGCTCGACTGGCCACCCGCATCGCCGCAGGAGCCACGGCCACCGTTCTCGCCTCCGCTGCTCTCGGGGCGCCC
The DNA here is from genome assembly GCF_018332655.1 of Actinoplanes auranticolor. Lineage (GTDB taxonomy): Bacteria > Actinomycetota > Actinomycetes > Mycobacteriales > Micromonosporaceae > Actinoplanes > Actinoplanes auranticolor. Next base: position 20,461 of record NZ_BOQL01000040.1, read on the forward strand.
GCGCAGGCCCACGGCAAGACCAAACCGCTCGGCACCAAGTCGCTCGCCGCCGTACTCACCGCGGACAAGAGCGGCTTCGACCGCAACTCGAAGGACTTCGACGTGCTCACCGCGGCGGTGCTCGCGGTGCTGGACGCCAAGCCCGCCAGCCCGGTCAAGGTTCTCACCGACGGCACGGTCGCCCTGACCGCCTTCTTACCCACCGACGGTGCGTTCCGTCAGCTCGCCCAGGAGGTCAGCAAGTCCCGCAAGCTGCCTACCGAGAAGGCGGCGTTCACCACGGTCGCCGGCCTGGGCATCGACACCGTCGAGGCGGTGCTGCTCTACCACGTCGTGCCGGGTGCCACGGTCGACCGCAAGGCCGCGCTCAAGGCCGACGGGGCCAAGCTCACCACCGCCGCGGGCTCGACGATCACCGTCGACGTCTACCGGGCGTGGTGGCGCACCAAGAAGGTGGCCCTGATCGACGCCGACCGTAACGACCGCAACCCGCGGGTCGTCGCCTTCGACATCAACAAGGGCAACAAGCAGATCGCGCACGCCATCGACCGCGTGCTGCGCCCGGTCGACCTGCCCTGATCGTGCCCGTCCTCTAGGTGCGCGCGGCGCGACGCAGGAATTCGGCGTTCGTGCTGGTCGCCTTGAGGTGGTCGAGCAACTGCCGCATGCTCTGCTTGCGGTCCTCACCACCGAGTGCCCGGCGGAGTTGGTGCATCAGGGCCAGCTCCGCCGGCGCCACCAGCGCCTCGTCGTGCCGGGTGCCCGAGCCGGTCACGTCGATCGCCGGGAACAGCCGGGACTCGGCCAGCGACCGGTCGAGCTTGAGCTCGGCGTTGCCGGTGCTCTTGAACTCCTCGAAGATGACGGTGTCCATCGCCGACCCGGTGTCGACCAGCGCGGTCGCGATGATGGTCAGCGAGCCGCCGTGCTCGATGTTGCGGGCGGCGCCGAGGAAACGCTTCGGCGGATACAGCGCGGTGGAGTCCAGACCACCGGACATCGTGCGGCCGCGGCCCGGCGCGGCCAGGTTGTACGACCGGCCCAGCCGGGTGATCGAGTCCAGCAGCACGACCACGTCCCGGCCGGCCTCGACCAGGCGCTTGGCCCGCTCGATGGCGAGCTCGGCCAGGGCGGTGTGATCCGTCGGCGGCCGGTCGAAGGTGGCCGCGACGACCTCGCCGTGCACCGAGCGCTGCATGTCGGTGACCTCTTCGGGCCGCTCGTCCACGAGCACCACCATCAGGTGCGCCTCGGGATTGTTGCGCGTGATGGCGTTGGCGATCGCCTGCAGCACCATCGTCTTGCCGGCCTTGGGCGGCGACACGATCAGCGCGCGCTGGCCCTTGCCGATGGGCATCACCAGGTCGATGACCCGGGTGGTCAGGACGTGCGGCTCGGTCTCGAGCCGCAACCGCTCCTGCGGGTACAGAGCGGTCAGCTTGTAGAAATCGGGACGGCGGGTGGCCCGTAGCGGGTCCTCGCCGTTGATGGTGACGACGTCGAGGGTGGCCGGCTTGCGGCCGCTGGGGACGTGCGCGATGCCGGTGACATGGTCACCGCGGCGCAGGCCGTGGCTGCGAACCTGAGCCGACGACACCGCGATGTCGTCGGGGCCGGGCAGATAGCCGTCGGCGCGCAGCCAGGCCTTGTCGTCGACGATGTCGAGCAGACCGTCGACCGCGACATCGGCGCCGGGGGCGCCGGGGCCGGTGTCGGCCGGCCGGTTTCGCGGGCCGGTGCCGGTGGGCCGGCGGCGGGTATGGGAGGTTCGGCGTTCGCCGGAGCGAACGTCACGCTCTGTCATGGGGCTCTCCTCATCTGAGGTACGCGGATACGCGTGGGCGCGGCTGCGGAAAATCAACGACAGCTCGTGCGCCGGGAAAAAGAAACGGGGGCCGGTGTCTGGAACTCGGCCGATCGGGATTCCCAGGGGCGGTAGCGCCGCCTACATCCAGGTCCTGACTGCGCTAAAGGTAGCGTGCCCGGGCCACCGCCACAAGGACCGAGCACCGCCGTACCCACAGTAACCGCAGATGGGACGGTGTTGTTCCCGCCGGCTCATAGCCATCCGCGGCGGGCGGCGTGTACCCCGGCCTGGAACCGGCTGGCCGCGTTCAGGCGCTCGGTGAGGGAGGTCATCATGCGCTGCACACTACGCAGTGAGATCGCCAGCTTGCGGGCCGCGGCCTCGTCGGTGTGCCCGGCCGCGAGCAGCCGGATCAGCTCACGTTCCTGAGGGCCCAGACCGCGCTCGTCGACCACCGCCGGCTCGCCGAAGGGCGTCGCGCTGCACCAGACCTGTTCGAAGAGGGCGACGAGCCCGGCGATGACACCGGGCTGCGCAACTCCAGCGCCCCCTGACGCGGATTGTCCGGATCGATGGGGACGAGCGCTGTCTCGCAGTCGACGATGACCATCCGCATCGGCAGCGTCGGCGTGGTGCGGGACCGGCCGCCGAGCTTCGCCATCCGCTGGGCGTGCGCGACGGTGGCCGGGTCGTTCCGGAAACTCTCCTGGTACACGTTGCGGATCCGGATGCCGCGCCCCAGTGCCAGCTCGTTGAGCGAGGTCTCGGCGGCCATCGTGTCCGGGGTCTGCGCGCGGCCGGTGGTGAAGGACAGGCATTCGGTCCGGGCCGTGTGGGCCAGCTCGGCCAGCCGTTCCCGTACGGTGTCCGTCCCCTCCAGGACCCGGCCTTCCCCGCCCCGGTGATGCCCGTCGTGGGCGGTGGCGATGGCGGCGATGGCAGCCCTGGTCGCGTCCACCTGCCGTTGCCGCACCGCGACGTCGGCCTCCACCTTGGCCAGCAGAGCAGCGAGCCCGCGTGAAGGCCGACGGCTCGATGCTGCTCTACTCCAACAACTTCGCCCGCGACAACCGCAAGCCCTACAGCGGCGTCCGCACCATCGGCGGCGGCTGGAACAACTTCGCCACCATCTTCTGATCCGTCACACGATCTCACCTGAGTGAGCGCGGCGGGACCGGACTACTCCGGTCCCGCCGCGAGGCGTTCCGGGCCGCTCGCAGAAATGCGGCCCGCGAGGGCCGCACAGTGCATCCGCGCGGACCCCGGCCGACGAAGCATCAGTCGTGACAGCAGTCACGACCCGCCGCTCGAAGAGGAAAGGTCCGCTGATGAACGTAGCCCGGATCGCCACCCGCCTGACCGTCGCCACCATGGCCACCGTCATGGTCACCACTGTCGCCACCACCGGCGCGCAGGCGAGCACCAAGCCCCTGGCCAAGAAGTCCCTCGCGCAGGTGCTGCTCAAGGACAAGAGCGGCTTCGACCACAACGCCCGCGACTTCGACATCCTGAAGTCGGCCGTGCTGGCTGTGCTCGAGGCCAAGCCGAACTCTCCTGTCAAGGTGCTCACCCAGGGCCAGACCCGGCTGACCGCGTTCCTGCCGACCGACGGCGCGTTCCAGCAGCTGGCCAAGGAGGCGACGAAGGCGCGCAAGACGCCGAGCGAGAAGAAGGCCTTCACCGCGATCGCCGGCCTCGGCATCAACACCGTGGAGAGCGTGCTGCTCTACCACGTCGTGCCGGGCGTACGCGTGACCAAGAGCCGGGCCCTGAAGGCGGACAACGCCAAGCTCAAGACGGCCCTCGGCAAGACCGTGAAGGTCGACGTGCGGCACCCGCGGAACAAGGCGGCCCAGGTCTGGCTGAAGGACGCCGACACGAACGACCGCAACCCCCGCGTCGTCGTCTTCAACATCAACGCCGGCAACCGGCAGATCGCGCACGCCATCGACCGGGTGCTGCGCCCGGTCAACCTGCCCTGACCCGTACGGCTGAGGCCCCGCGGAGCTGCCGACGCGCAGCTCGGTGGGGCCTCGCCCGGCGTTCAGAGGTCCGGCAGGACGATGTCGACGCGGTCCGGCTCGGCCTCGGCCCGGTTGATGTGCACCAGCACCCGCAGATCGCCGGCGGGAACCGCGATCCAGACCACGGAGTCGTCGACGACGTCATCCACCCGCAGCCGGCCGCTGCCGACGCGGACCACGCCGTCGAAGACGGCCGGACCGAGCTGTCCGAGAAGCGGCATGGCTCAGGGCCGGACGGCCGGTGGGTCCTTGCGGAGCCGAGCGCTGATCTCGTCACCGAGGTCGGTGGTGAAAGGCCCGGACACAGGGGTACGGAGTTGCTCGGCGAGCACCGGACCGTAGAGGTCGGCAGCGGTCTCCACGAGATCACACACGGTCGCGGTGGCGGTCCGCGCCCGGAACACGCCGGCGCCGGCCACCACCACGCCGATGAGCGGCGCGGGCCACCAGACCACGCCGAGTGCGGCGTAGAGCAGAGCCCACCCGGTCAGCGTCGCCGCAGATGTGTACGCCAGTTGAGCGGCGGCGATGTCCGTGCGCAGCTGTTCCGGCAGGACAGTCCACAGCCGGGGCCAGACGACGGTCAGATCGAGGCCGTACGCACGCCGGACCCGTACTGTGGCAGCACGCCAGCGGTCGCCAATCCATGTTGGACGCTCCGGCACTTCCAGGCCGACGGCGTCGCGGCGGGCCAGCGCCTCGGCGATCCCGGGTCCGGTCACGACCTCCGACGCGGTACCCGCCGCCCCGATCGCCTCGGTGACCAGCGCCTCGACCCGGCGGGACTCGCGACCCCACCGGGCGCGCCGCCACTCGACGAGCCAGCGGGCCGGCCGGCGCCGGCCGGGCAGCAGCCAGCCGCGCCGCAGCGCCCAGCCGATGCTGGTCGCCAGGAGCCCGGCCGCCGCGCTGCCGACCAGCGTGCCGGCGACGATCGCGACCAGCAGGCCGGAGGGGTGCGGACCCTTCGTCCACCGGCTGATCCAGTCGACGACGGCTCCGGGGTGCAGCGCGTCGCGGTGGCCGAGGTGTACGGCCACGAGAGCCGTCGCCAGCCACAGGACACCGGGCAGTACGAGCAGGACCAGCCACCGCTCGGCGGCCTTCTTGCCCAGTGCCTCGAGGAACCCGGTCACTCGCTGACGACCCGTACCGGAGCCAGCGGGTCGCCGGTCAGCGCACAGGCGGGCGCCCGCCCGTCGCGGTCGGGTTCACCCCGGCCGCAGGGACGTGGGTGAGGGCACCGCCACCCGCGCACCGCCCGTGATCCGGCCGTACCTCCGGGCAGCGGCTCGAATCCTCGCGGTCCGGTGCTGATCCCGTCCAGGCCGGCGGTGGCGGCGGCCTCCTCCACGGCGTCCAGCAGCGCCACGATCGCATCGCCCGGCCGGCCGGCGCGGACCGCGGCCACGAGTGCGTCCCACTGGGCGTCGGTCAGGCCCCCGTCGTCGAGCGCTTCCCGTACCCGCGGATCAAGGTCGAGGTTCGCGCACAGGGTGGCGACCCGGGTCATCGGCACGCGACCTCCTGGATGGACCGGCGGTGTATGAGCCTGAGTGACAATGCTCGATGTGGCCGTTCCCAAGGTACGCGTTCAGGTCGACAGTGGATGCGTCGTCACGCTGGCGGTGGTCGCCGGCACGGTGATCCTGATCGATTCGGGCGGGCCCTGGTGGATTCCGCTCAGCTGCCTCGTCGTGATGGGGCTGCCCGGCCTCCTCGCCCTTCCCGTGGCCGGGGTACTGGTCTATCTCACCTGGCCGACGTGGTGGATGGTGCTTCCCGTGCTGGCGTTGCTCAGCGGGATCAGGAATCGGAGCCTGTGGCGACCGGTCACCGCGCGGAACCGGGGCCTGCAGGCGCTGGAGGTCTACGTCAGGACCGGACGGACCTGGCACCTGCTCCGGTCGGTCCGGTTCCTGGGCCGGGCGATGGCCGCGACGGATCCTGGCGATCCGGATCATGCCGTGTACGTCGGCAACTACGTGACCGCCCTGGTGGCGAGATACGAGCAGGCGGGCGGAACCGAGTTGCTGGACCACGCCGAGCGGCTGATCCGGGAGGAGCTGGATTCCCTCCCGGACGGCCACCGGCACCGGAGTCTCTGCCTGAGCGGTCTCAGCACAGTGCTGCAGGTCCGGTACCGATCGACCGGGGACCTGGCCGTACTCCGGGAGAGCGTCCAGCTCTGCCGGGCGGCGATCAGCACACCGCACAGTGACGACGAGTCCGCCGCCCTCTCGACCAACCTGGGACTCGTCCTGCTGCAACTGCACCAGCAGGACGGGGATCCGGCGATCCTGACGGAGGCCGTGGCCGCGAGCCGCGACTCGGTGGCCGCCATGCAGCCCGGTTCCCCGTACGCGGCCGGCCTGCTGAGCAACCTCAATGCCACCCTGATGGTCTCGTACGCCGCCAGTGGTGAGCTGGCCGTGCTGGAGGAAGCCGTCGAAACGGGCCGTCGGGTGGTCGCCACCACCCGGCACACCGGCGCGTGGTCCGACGGCCACCTGGTCAATCTCGCGGGCACGCTGATCGCCCTGTTCCAGCGCACCCGGCGCCCCGCTCTGCTCGACGAGGCCGTCGAACTCACCCGGGAGGCCCTCGCCAAGGTGCCCCGTGGTCATCCGCAGCGGGTCACCTTCCTCAGCGCGCTCGGCCGGATGCTGTGGATGGCGGCCGAGCACGGGGACCGGCCGGCCCTCGCCGACGAGGCGGTACGGACGCTGCGGGAAGCGGTCGGGGCCGGCAGCGGACACCCGACCGGCCGCGGCGACCGTCTGGACGACCTCTGCGCCGCCCTGGTGACGTCGTTCACCGTGCACGGGCGCCCGGACGACCTGACCGCGGCAGTGGAGGCGGGGCGGGGTGCCCTCTCACTCACCCCGCCGGCCGAGCCCGGGCGCGGCCTCTCCCTGCTCCGCCTCGGTCTGGCCCTGGAGAAGCGGTACGACCACAGCGGTGACCCCGCCACCCTGGCCGAGTGCTGCCGTACCTATGCCGAGGCTGCGAACACGACCACCGCACCGGTGCATGTCCGTGGCCGGGGCGCGCTGAAGGCCGCCGAGGCGTACCTGCGTGCGGGGGACCCGGACGCCGCCCTGGCGATGGCCGAGCGGGGGGTGGGTCAGCTCCCGAGGATCGCCCCGCGGCACCTGGGCTTCGACGACCGCGTCCACCACGCCGTCACCATGGCCGGGCTGGCCTCGACGGCGGCGGAGGCCGCGATCCGGGCGGGCCGGCCGGACCGAGCCGTGGAACTGCTGGAGCAGGCCCGGGGCGTCACCCTGGGCGGGCTCCTCGACCGGCGCGGAGATCTGGCCGGGCTGCGCTCCCGCGCCCCACGCCTGGCCACGGAACTGGACGAACTGATCCGGGCGATCGAAGGTGCCGATACGGATGCGCCGGCCACAGTGGCGAGCGGCGCGACCCCGAGTCACGAACCACCGAGCGGCCAGGCGCTGGGCGAACTGCGTACCCGGCTGAACCGGAGCTGGGACGAGCTGATGACGCGCATCCGGGCACAAGCCGGGCTGCACGATTTCCTCCTGCCACCGCCGATCGAGCGCCTCCGCGACCAGGCGCGGCACGGACCGGTCGTCTGCGTCGTCGCTCATCGCGACCACGGCAGCGCCCTGATCGTCACCAACAGCCCCGGCGAGCCGGTCGTCGTCGTGAATCTGCCACTGCTGAGCCTGGCAGCGGTCGACGACCGGGTTGCGGCACTGCACCGCGCCCAGCGGTCGGCGACCGGGCCGGGCAGCGCTGCCGAACGCCGGCAGGCTCAGCAGGACGTGCTGCGCGTCCTCGAGTGGCTGTGGGAAGCCGCCGCCGACCCGATCCTCACGGCACTGGGCCGGACCGGTCCACCGGCCGAGGGCGAATCGTGGCCGAGGCTCTGGTGGTGCCCGGTTGGTCCGTGCACGCTCCTGCCGCTCCACGCCGCGGGCCGGCATGCCGGGGGCGGGGATGACACCGTACTGGATCGGGTTGTTTCCTCCTACACCACCACGATCCGCGCGCTCACCCACGCGCGCCGGACCGGATCCCGCCCGTACCGGAAGGTCTCCGCCCTGGTGGTGTCCGTGCCCGAACCTCCCGGCGCCGCGCCGTTGCCCGGAGCGACCGCTGAAGCCGATCTGGTCGCCCGGCTGCTGCCAGGCACGACGATCCTGCGCTCACCCGACCACGGCGCTGTCACCGCCGCGCTACCGCGCCACGACATCACGCATTTCGCCTGCCACGGCATCGCCGACCTGCTCAGCCCGACCGAGAGCCGCCTGCTGCTGCGCGACCACCTCGAACGCCCGCTGACGGTCACCGCCATCAGCGGGATGCACCTCGACCGTGGCGAGCTGGCCTACCTGTCGGCGTGCAGCGTCACCCACACCACGGCGGACCACGCCGACGAGGCGGTGCACCTGACGGCCGCCTTCCAGCTCGCCGGTTACCTGGCGGTAGTCGGCACCCTGTGGCCGGTCAACGACCGCGCCGCCGCACTGATCGCCGAGGGTTTCTACACCCACCTCACGGCCCCGGGCCGCACCGGACCGGATCCCGCCGCTGCGGCGGCAGCCCTGCACCAGGCCGTGCACGCCCACCGCGCCCGCTACCCCGCTCTGCCGACCCAGTGGGCCGCCCACGTCCACCACGGCCTCTGACGCGACACCCGGCCGGCCGCCTATCCGGTAGTTCTCTGGTCCCAGCCTTCTTGTGGGGTGGCGCAGGTGCCCCGGAAGACGTACTGCGAAGGCAACCTGCGCTGCTCGCTGGTCCAGTCGATGGGAGGTCGCCGCTGCTGCGGAGGTAGGTAGCCCAGGCGGTAGACGGCCATCAGCTCGAGGTCGTCCGGCACCTGCAGCAGGCGGACGATCTCGTCCCAGCGCCCGGGGACCTCCATCGGGAAGGAGACGAACTGGATGCCCATGCCGAGTTCCACGGTGGTGAGCCAGACGTTCTCCATCGCCGCGCCCATGCTGAACACGGAGTAGAAGGACGACAGTTCTCCGGGCCGGTACTCGGACCGGTCGAGCATCACGCCGAGCAGCAGGGGCGATCCGGCGACGAGTTTGCGGTTCTCCTCGCCCAGGCTCTGGGGCACCCGCATGGCGTTCATGAGCTTCTGCCCCCGGGCGGTGAAGACCTGACTGGTGAACGGGCGCAGCGGTGCAGGCAGGCGGTCGAACAGCATCCCGTCGCGGCGGCGTTCCATCTCCTCTTTGCTGAAGCGGAAGTACGGCTTGTAGCGCTCGAAGAAGGTGCCGTTGGACATCGCCTCGGTCATGCTCTCGCCGCTGATCTGCGCGATGGCTTCGATCGTCGGGCGTTCCTCCACGATCACGAACCGCCACGGCTGGCTGTTGAGCTGCGACGGCGCGCGGCCCGCGACCTCCATCAGGAGCCGCTGGTGCTCCTCGGAGACCGGATCGGGCAGGAACGCACCGTTGGTGGTCCGGCGACGGCGCACCACATCGAGAAACTCCATCAGCGACTCCTCCAGGCCAGAACGAGAGCGGTGGCGTACGCCGGCGCCGCGGACCCGGCAACGGCGGCATGCCGGCGAAGCTGTCCGCCGGCGTACGGAAGGACGATGAGCGGGCCGACCGCCGGCAGCAGGGCCAGACCGGCCGCTCGGCGCTCGATCGCGCTGGCAGCGAGCGCGACCGTGGTCAGCGATGAGGTCACGATGTACAGGGCATGGTGGACCCAGCGGATGCGCCTGTTGTCGACCGCACCCACGGCGACGGCCGCGCCGAAGGCGGCGTTGCTCGCGTAGCTCACGCCTGCCGCGGTGATCAGCGGCAGGGCCATGCGTGCGCGCCTCCGACGGTCGCTCACCGGTGTGCTCCCTCGTGGGTGAGCAGGAGACGCTGCGGGAACATCGACCTGACCTGCCACCCCGGCGGCACGACCGCCTGCAGCTCCGGACGTCGGTAACTGCGGCGGATCGAGAGCAACCCGTCCTGATGGATGAAAGACCGGCGGGCGAACGGCAGTGTGGCGACGGCGTAGAGGCCATAGCCCCCGCGCGCCCGCGCCAGGTCGTTGTGGACGACCAGCCGGCGCGCCAGTGCCTGACTGTCCGTCAGCAGGGCGGCCAGCCCCGCCGGGTCCAGGTGGTGCAGGAGGTGGTTGGAGATCACCAGGTCGTACCGTTCACCCCGGGCGACCAGGTCCGCACTCGACGCCTGCTCGAACCGAACTCCGGCCGGCGGCAGCCCGCGTACATGACGAAGGGCACGCTCGTCCGGGTCGATGGCTGTCGTACGGAGAACCAGCCGGTCCCGAGCAGCCCATCCGGCGAGGGCGCGAGGGATGTCCCCGCCACCGAAGCCTATGTCCAGCAGCGTCGTCGGTCGCTCGGCATCCAGGCGCGGCCGGATCCACTGCCGGTAGATGCGCCGCCAGCCCGAAACGAGCCGGTTGATGGTGCTGAACTGCTGGTAGGTCCGTTCCAGCCGGTCGGGGTCGCAGCCCGGGGCATCCATGAACTCCTGTGATTCGGTGTCTCGCCGGGCGAGCGCTGCGCGGGGCATAGCCACCATCCGCCTCCTTCACCGCACGGTGATCAACCTTGGACGGCATACCCACCAGGACCATGCGCTAACGGAACGGACGGCGGCGGCCTCGAACCGGGCGAGGACCCGTGGACGGCCCTACGCCGCGCACTTCGCGAGGAAACGTCAGGCGAGGCGACGGGCCCGGCTACGGGCCCGGATGAAGAACACATCTCCACGCTCGTGGCCATACCAGGACCACGGAATACTGGTCAGATACTTGCCGATCGACGCGAAGACCGGCGCGGCGTCCGCGTCGCGGCCGCTGCGGGCCAGCCCGTACGCCAGGAAGTTCACGTCATGGAGCCAGTCCGCGTGCCGGTTCGCCGGCTGGCGGAACCATCGGGCCAGCGCGTTGTCGAGGTCGGACTGCATGACCGGATCCTGGCGCCACCGCTCGCCGATCTCCGCGGCGGTACGGCGCGGCGACTCGCGTTCCTGCTCCCACAGGGCCCACTCGGCGGCGGCCCGCACCGGCAGCACATGCAACGGCGATCCCACGGGTGCTGCGGCGGCGACGGACCGGGCAAAGCTGAACATCTGCTCGTGAGAGCCGCTCCACTTGCGGCAGAGGTACGTCAGCATGAGCTGGTGTCCGTCCCGGTGCCAGGGGTCCCGCCGGGTCAGCTCACGCCACGTCTCCTCGACGTCTTCCCGTGACGCACTGCGGTCGATCATGAGATGCAGCCGGTTCACCCACGGCGTGGGGTCCTGCGGCGCCAGCTGCATCGCCCGGTCGTTCGCCTCTCCGGCCCGCTGCAGCAGGCGTCTGAATTCCGCCCACTGCTCCGGTCGGACGCCGCTGGCCCAGCCGCCGCCACGGACCTCCCAGGCTCTTTCCATCAGAGACCGGGCACGGACGAGCTGAGCATCCGGATCGGTGGGGCAGCGTGCTGCCCACCGATCGGTCCAGGCCGCCTCGGTGTCGACCCGGCCGGTCGACCGGTCGATCCGGGAACCCAGGCCACCGGCAGTCGACTCGGCCATCACGCGGACGTAGCGGGCCCGACGGTCGTAGTCGCTCCGGCTGCCGATCACGATCTGCCGGGCCGGCCCGTCGTCGGTGCCGTACCGCGCCTGCGTACACGCCTCGCGCAGGGCGGCGTCGTCCTGCGCAGGGTTCGTGTCGATCTGCCGGGTGAGCAGCCGCCATACAGTCGTGATCATCGCCGACGAGGGTAGACCTTCGCATCGGCTCCGGTCAGGCCGAGGTCTGACCCGGATTCTTGGCCAGCCACATCTCCAGGCCGTCGAGCAACCGCTCCAAACCGAACGCGTACGACTCCTCGAGCACTTGATCCGGGTCCTGACGCAGCGGCCCGGTCTCCTTGCGCCACTTGTCGTAGTGGGGGTTCTGGGGGCCGAGCCGCTCGAGGTAGGGCTCCACGTCCTCCGCGACCTCTTTCCACGTCTTTCCCGTACGTTTCAGCGCCGACCTGATCGCCGCCTCGGAGGTCGCCGAGCCGATAGCGTGCGAGTTCAGCACGGCGGTCGCATGCGACAACGCCATGCCGCTGAAGCCCGCCCTGGTGAAGAGGGTGACGAGCCGTTCGCCCAGCCGCATCGCGTTCGGGCCGAGCGTCGGGTGCAGGCCTAGCAGGCCGATCACCCACGGGTGCCGCAGCAGCGCCGACCGCATGCCGTTCGCGCAGATCGACGCGCCCATCCGCCAGCTCGTGTCGCCGGGCAGCGGCACGTACACCTCACCCAGCACCTCGTCGACCGCCAGCTCGAGCAGCTCGTCCTTGTTCGCCACGTGCCAGTAGAGCGACGTCGCGCCCGCACCGAGCTTGGTGCCGAGCCGGCGCATGCTGAGCCCGGCCGGGCCTTCGGCGTCGAGCAGCTCGATCGCCGCGCGGACGATCTGCTCACGGCTCAGGCTGGGCTGGCCGGTTTGCGCGCGCGGCGGCCGCAACCAGACGGAACCGGTGAACGAGTCGGACTGCGACGGCATGCAGGATCCCTTCGACCTGCCCATTCTAAATGCCCTCGCACAGCGTTCGAGTCTACTGGTACGGTGTTCGAGCTTATCGCACACTGTACGAGAGGGGCCGACATGACGGACCGCAATCCTCGGCGCTGGCTGATCCTGGGCGTGCTCTGTCTGAGCCTGCTGGTGGTCGTCGTCGACAACATGGTGCTCAACATCGCGATCCCGTCGCTCATCCGCGACCTCGGGGCGAGCACCGCCCAAATTCAGTGGATCATCGACGCCTACATCCTGGTCTTCGCCGGTCTGCTGCTCACGGCGGGCAGCCTGTCGGACCGCCACGGCCGCCGCCGGGGGCTGGTGATCGGGCTCATCGTCTTCGGCAGCGCTTCGGTGCTGGCCACGCTGTGCCAGACGCCCGAGCAGCTCATCGCCGTCCGCGGCCTGATGGGGGTCGGCGCCGCTTTCCTGATGCCGGGCACCCTCTCGATCCTCACCACCGTCTTCGCCGAGGACGAGCGCAAGAAGGCCATCGCCATCTGGAGTTCGGTGCTGATGCTCGGTGCCCTCGGCGGTCCCAGCCTCGGCGGCCTGCTGCTCGAGCACTTCTGGTGGGGCTCGATCTTCCTGCTCAACGTGCCGATCGCCGTTCTCGGCATCGTCGCCGCCCTGGCGATCATTCCTGAGTCGCGCGGCGAGGCGAGCCGTCCCGACCTGCTCGGCGCGCTGCTCTCGATGATCGGCATGACGGCCCTGGTCTGGGGCGTCATCAGCTCGGCGCAGCACGGCTGGGACTCACCGTCCACCCTCGGCGGTTTTGCCGTCGCGGTGGCCGGGCTGGGCGCGTTCACCTGGTGGGAGCGCCGGGTCGCCGAGCCGATGCTGCCTCTCAAGCTGTTCCGCGACCGGAACTTCGCGGGCGCCAGCCTCTCGATCGTGCTGTTGTCGTTCTCCGCCGGGGGCGTGCTGCTCGCCCTCACCCAGTACCTGCAGTTCGTACTCGGCTACGAGCCCCTCAAAGCCGGCACCGCGTTCATCCCGATGCTGGTCACCGCCATGATCTTCAACGGCGTGGGCGTCGTGATCGACAAGCGCTTCGGCACCCGTACGGCGCTGACGGCCGGCCTGCTGCTGATGTCGGCCGGCTTCGGGGTCCTCGCGTCACTGTCGCCCGGCGACGGCTACCCGAAACTGGCTCTCGCCCTGGTCGTCCTCGGCATGGGCAGCGGCACCGCCGGGCCCGCCGCCTACGGAACGCTGATGAGCGCCCTCCCGCCGGAGCGGGTGGGCGTCGGTTCCGCCGTCAACGACACCGTTCAGCAGGTCGGCACGGCACTGAGTGTCGCCGTGCTCGGCAGCGTGCTCACCGCCACCTACCGCGCCGCGATGCCCGCCGACGCAGCCGACCAGGCGCGCGACTCGATCGGCGACGCCCTGCGCATCGCGGCCACCACCGGTGACGCCACCCTGGCCCGGGTCGCGCAGGACTCCTTCGTGTCGGCGATCGCGTCGACCTCCCTGATCGGTGTCGTCGGCGGCATCATGGCCGCCGTGGTCGCGGTGACCGTCCTCCGCCCGAAGCCGCCGGTGGCCGCCCCCGAGGATGCCCCCGCCGAGCCGGAGCCGCAACTGGCCGGCTGAACCCTGGTGGACGGCGACGGTCAGTGCGTCCGGATCTGCCAGACCGGCGCCCGGGGCTCGTCGTTGTGCACGATGACGTCGGCGTGCTCGGTGGGGCGGACCGCAGCGAAGTAGAGCTGCTGGGAGGGGATGTAACGCTCACGCCAGCGCCGTTCGACGTCGGCCCGGGACGACACCCGGCGCTCCCGGACCACGGCACGTTCCACGGTGTTCTCGAGCGCGACCGACACGAAGATCCGCAGATCCCACCGGTCCATCAGTTCCGGTCGCATGAGGAAGACACCGTCGAAGACCAGCACGGCGCCGGCGGGGGCAGCCGCGACCGGCGGGGACAGCACGGTGTCCGCGGTACGGTCGTAGACCGCGTGTTGGAAGCGTCGGTCTCCGCCCGGGCCGAGCGGATCGAGCAGCACCCGGTTCAGCGCGTCGTAGTCGTGGGTGTCGAAGTAGCAGCCTTCGGCCGAATACTCGCCGCGCGGATAACGCTGCGCCCGGGGGAAGAGGAAATCGTCGATCGTCGCGCGGATGACGTCGCGACCCTGGGCCCGCAGGACGACGGCCAGTTCGTCCGCGAGCGTGGTCTTGCCTGCGGCGGGCGGTCCGTCGACGGCGACCCGCGTCGGGTGCGCGCCGGTGACGGACCCGACCGCCTCAGCCAGGCGGCCGACCATCTCGTCGCGCGTGCCCCGGTCCATGCCCCGTCGCTCAGGCCGTCTGCTGCGCGGTGTCGCCGCTGCGGAGGCGGTCCAGCTCGGCGAGGTACATCGCCTGCATACGGTCATTGTGCCGGACCAGCAGCGTGATCTCCTCGACGCTGTAGCCCTCGATGAGCTGCGCCGTCCGCTCGGCGAACCGCTCGTACGGTCGCTCCAGCTCGGCGGTCCGCTCGGGCCGCAGGGTGACGATCACCCGCCGCCGGTCCGCCGGATCGCGTTCGGCCGTGAGGTATCCGGCCTGCTGGAGCCGGCGGAGCATGCTGGTCACGGCCCCGGTGGTGAGGTTGGTCCGCTCGGCGATCTGCCCCGCGGTGGCGGATCCGGCGTCCGCCAGGAAGTCCAGGCACTCCAGGTCGCTCACGGTGAGGCCCAGCCGGTCCGCGATGGCGTACCGGAACACCATGGACAGCCGTGCGGTCTCCCGCCCGGCGCGCATGAGGTCGGCGATCGCGGACGCACGGGCCGGCTCGTGGGACATGCCCGCAATCATGCCTCCGGCACGGTGACCCGGTGCAGCCGCGGTAGCACGCGGGTCAGCACCCAGTGCGGTGCAGCCGCGCCCCCGGTGAGGCGGCGCATCAGACCGGCGGCGGTGTCGACGGCGCGGAAGGCGTAGGGCACCATCTCGTCCTGGTAACCGGCGATCGCCTCCTCCACCGGCGTGCCGTTCGCCCGGGCCTCGACCAGCCTGTGCCCGAGCAGGGCGGCGTCGCGGAGTGCGGTGTTGCCGCCCTGAGCACCGAACGGCGGCATGACGTGCACGGCGTCGCCCATCATCGTCGCCCGGGGCACCGCCCACTCCCGCGGGCGCCGGCCGGTGGCGAAGAGGTTGAGCACCGTGGCGTCCAGCTCGGCCGTGTCGACCAGCCGCCGGATGAGCGGGTGGAAGTCCGTGGTCATCCGGACGGCCAGCTCCCGCAGCGCCAGCAGGTTCCCGCGTACGCCGTCGGGCACCTCCTCCTGCCGGAGCAGCAGCCCCCACATGACGTAGTCGTCGCCGGTGGGCGCATAACTGCCCGGGGCCAAGCGCGCGAATGCCTCCCGCGGGCTCTCGCCGAAGCGCATGGAGGTGAAGAAGAAGGCGCGTCCCGGCCGGTCGGCGATGGCCAGAACCCCACTGGTCCGCAGCGCGTCCGGGATGACACTCGCACCGTCCTGCCGCAGGGGCGACCGGCCGTAGATGCCCGCCATCGGGGTGCTCGCCGGGCCGGCGTCGGGCGTGATCTGCGCACGCAGTGCCGAGCCGACGCCGTCCGCGCCCACGACGACGGTCGCCGCGACGGCCCCGCCGTCGGCGAACCGCAGCCGCAGCCCGCCCGCGCCGCCACTGTCCAACCCGACGGCGGCCTTGCCGTAGTGGATGCGTCCGTCCAGTCCCGACATCAGGATCGACCGCAGGGTCAGCCGGTCGACCTGGCGGGTCGCGTGCGGCTCGTCCTTGAAGGTGATGGTGAACGCGTCCCGCAGCCGGCTGTCGGTGAAGCGCAGGTGCCCGCCGGGCTCGTCGCCGGTGGCCAGCGCCAGGCGGTACAGCGGGCGGGGCAGGCTCTCGCGCAGCGCCTCCAGCCCGTACCGGTCGAGAATGATCCGGTAGCCCTGCTGCCGGACGAAGGGGCCCGGGTCCCGCTCGTAGACGTGCACGTCGATGCCGGCCCGCATCAGGTACTGGGCGAGGCAGAGTCCGGAAAGGCCGGCGCCGGCGATCGCCACTGAGAAGTCGGTCGATATGCCCATGCGGTTATCTTAATGACTAAGATGATTGAGCACTAGTAGGGCGAGTACCCAGCAACTCGACCTCGCGCAGCAGCGCTTCACCGCCATCCTCGCCGCCTGAACGAGCTGACTGCGGTGAGTCCAGCAGATTCCGCTGCTACTCGAAGGCGGCGCGGTCCAGGGTGACGCCGGTGCCGGCTGAGACGGCGTTACGGTATCCGGTCACGCGGATGCGCAAGGTGTGGCTGCCGCGCGGCAGGGTAGGGCTGGTCCACACGAGGACGTCGCCGGCCTTGGTCGTACCGTGAAGGTCTATCAGGGTTTCGGGTCCGCCGTCGACCGATACGGCGGCGACGCCGTGGTGGGCCGCGATGACCCCGTAGTAGCTGACCCGGACGCCGGTGAAGGTCAGCGTGGCGGTCCGGCCGGCGACGGCACTCCAGCTCTGCGAACGGCCGTGGTACGCCACCGGCGGCGTGAGCTCGTCGCAGTTCGTGCAGTGGGTCCACCCGTCGCTGTAGGTCCATCCGCCGACGCCCGTGACGGCGTCGTCGACCACGGTGGAGACGTTCTTGGCGCGCATGTCCGCCGCCGCGCTGGCGAACACCGGGTACGCCGGGTCGGTCGAGCCGTTGATGCCGAATCCTTCGCCGTTGTCCGCCGGCCAGACGAACGTACCCGGATCGGCCGTGTCGTCCTGCGGGTGCGGCCGCGTCGGTTGCGGCTTCACCTTGCCCTCCAGCCGCCAGTACAACCAGCCGGCACAGTCGTCGTTCGCCTGCACCGCTGCCAGCCAGGTTCGGTACAGCTCCGCCCGGCTCTCCCGGGCGGCCTCGGTCGTCGCCGGGTACGCGAACTCCTGCAACAGCACCGGCTTCCCCGCCCGGCGCGCCGAAGCGCAATGCCGCTCGATCAGGTCGGTGACGTCCGCGGGCGGCACGTTGTGGTAGGTCGGATAGACGTGCCACGTCTGGAAGTCGACGGCGGGGACCGCCGCCGGCTCGGTGTCCGGGTCGCTGCCCGCCCGCCCGTCGTAGAAGCCCTCGCTGCCGCTGCCCACCAGTTGACGTGCGCCCTGGGCCTTCAGGTGCGAGGCCATCTCCTGCATCCAGCTCTGGGCGAGCGCGACGGAGCTGACCTCCGGCTCGTTCATGAGGTCCCACGCGAAGATCGTCGGATCGTCCTTGTAACGGATGCCGGTCAGCGGGTTCACCCGGTTGAGGACGTGCGCCGTCCAGTCTCGGTAGAACTGCTTGGCCCGCGGATCCTGGTAGAAGAAGGTGTACCGCCGCGGATCGGCGGCCGCGTCGTAACCGTCGAGATACCAGGCGTTGACCTGCTGCGAACCGCCCGCCCACTGCCAGAAGTCGAGCATGGCGATGTTGAGTCGCAGCCCCAGCCGGCCCGCCTTGAAAATCACGTAGTCCCACCGGCCCAGGCCGTCGGTCGCGCTGTCGTTGAAGGCGTACGTGCTCCGCGCGGGATCCCAGTAGGCCAGATAGGTGCCGTGGACGCCCATGTTGGACGAGTCGGCGGTGCTCGCCGGATTCCACACGTGCCGCTTCGTCGTGCCGTCCGGTGAGCCCTTCACCGAGTGCAGAATGCCGCGGACGACGTTGTACCCCGACCCGGCGGCCGATTCCAGCACCGAGTCGACCTCGGCGCGGGTGCCCCAGCCGAGATAGTGGTTGTTCGTCCCGGCGACGTAGAACGACCGGCCGTCGAGCACGAACCTGGTCCCCTCGGCCCGGACGTACGGCGTCTCGGCCCCGGCGGCGTTCACCGGCGCCCCCAGGCCCGCCAGCATGAACAGCAGCAGCGCAGCCACGACCGGGACCCGGCCCCGTCCGGCGATACCCATAACGTGCTCCCCGCGTCGTGCGCCGCCGCGACCCGGGCCAGCACCCGAAGGCGACGATCCCGCTCGCACACCACCCGGCACAATCCCGACGGCCGCAACCGGCCACGGTCGGCCAACGGAGATCCGCCATTGACGGCGCGTCGGCGTTCAGGCGCGGGCACTCCGCATCGCTTCCACCAACACCGGGCCCATGAGTTCGTGGGCGAGCGGCGGAACCTCCTCGGGACGGAACCAACGGATCTCGTCATGTTCCTCGGGAGCGACGTTGGTCGGTGTCCCCTCCCACTCGCCGACAAGCCAGGCGCTGAAGCGTACGGATTGCTCGCCGTGGCCGGCCTCCAGCCGGCACAGATGAATCGCCGAGATCGTTGCTATCCGCACGCCCAGTTCCTCGTGAAGCTCTCTGGTGAGTGCAGCCAGCTCTGTCTCGCCCGGCTCGATGTGCCCGCCGGGGAGATCCCACACGTCCGGGTAGGCGTGGCGGTCCGGGCTGCGGTGGACGAGGAGGACTCGACCTTCGCGTACCAGCGCCGCGGTAACGATCTCGTGCATGGCTGAGGATTGTGGCAGGACCATCCGACAAGAACGTCGCGACTGAAAGCGGCCGTCCATATGCGAGCGTTGCGTAGCATGGCGGTCACGCATCCTCCGAGGGGAACCGCCGTGGAGATCGAGATCGTCAGCGCCACGATGAGGCCGGCCGAGCTGCGCGCCGCACTCGAGGCCGAGGTCCCGGGCGTGCCCTTCGCCGAGCGGCCGCCGCGCTAACCGCGCTGATCAGCGGAGTGCTCTCGCTCGCGGTCGCCCGTCGGGCCGCCGAGCGCCCGCTGATCGTCCGGGGCCGGTCGGCCAGCATCGAGGTGCCGCCCGGCGCCTCGCCGGAGGACATCGCGAAGCTCGTGGAGCTGGCCCGGGACCTGGACGAGCCGGTGCTCGAGCTGCCATGACCGGGTGGGGCGCGTGGCCCCCCGAGGACGCCGCCGGGACGTACGGCCCGCTCCTCGGCGTGCTGCTGCTGGCACCGTCCCGGCAGGACCCCAGGCCGTTGCTGCAGATCATCGACCTGCTGGAGGCGGAGGGCAACGCGCTCGGTCTCGAGATCGTCGCCGACCGGATCAGCGCGGAGGCGCACGACGAGTTCCTCGACACCGACGCCTCCACCGTGCTCGTGCAGCTCGCCGTGCAGTTGTACGGCCGGGCGAGCGCGATCGCGTCCCCGTCCAATGGTCAATGATCATCTTCATGAGCCGCCGGCTGGCTCGTCATCATTCGACCTGAGCTGGTTCCCAGACAGGCACTGAGCCAGCCAGCACGTTGTCGGCATCCTCACCTGCCGAGACCAAACGCACGTCCCGTGACCAGCACTCGTCACCTCGCGTAGCAGTCGACTCAGCCGCCCAGCCGATCCCGGCCCGCCTCGACCGGAGACGCCACAGCACTGCGACTGAGGGACCTGCCTGCGACCAACACGGTGGCGACGGCGGCTGCGATCCAGACGCTCCACCGCACCGGTTCCGCCATCAGGCCCGCCGTCCGTGGCGGCAGGACGGCCATCTGCAAGGCCGCGCCCGCGGGGACGACAAGCGCGGCCACCACCCCGGCCCGACCGGGTAGCCCGATCGCAGCGCCGACGACACCGAGCGGCGGACCGAGCACCACGCCGGCGATCAACCAGAGCCGAGGCTCCACGCCCCACCAGGCGCCGCCGTGGAACAGCACGTCCGCGCCGTAGTAGGAAGTGGTGGCGAAACCCAGCGCGAGACCACCCGCCAGAGCGCCGCGCAGCATCCCTACCGCCGGCCGCACGCGCCGGCTCACCCACCAGCCCGCCAGCACGGCCGTCGCCGCCCACGCCCATCCGGCATCCAGGATCAGACCGGCGAACTCCGCGGCCTGCGACCAGTTACCACGCTCAGCACTCGCAGTACCGAACTCGCCCAGCATCACCGGCACCTGATTGACAACTGAGTCGCCGACGCCCAAGAACATCCCCACGACCGGGCCTACCATCCACCACATCCGCCCGCTGCACAGCATCACGCGATCATGGTGCCGGACCCGCCCTGACGGCGTCGCCCCACAGACGACGCCCGAGCCTGATCAAAATTGGGGAACGAAACTAGCCGCTCCGTGCACGCTGACCACGGTCGCGATCGTCGCGTAACGTAGCCAGGCCTCTGGGTGCAGGCGTCCGCTCCTGCCGAGAGTAGTGCACTCCATCAGTGGCCCGGTCAACATGTTCTCTCCCCTCGATGTGGGCATTAGGCCCTTCACCAGGGTTGATTGAACCCACCTGTTGCCGGCGCGGCTGCCGCGAGCGTGGTCAGCGGTTGGTCTGGATCTTCATCCCGCCGAGCATCACGTTCCCGATGTGGTCGCCGCCGAGCAGTCCGTGCGGCTGGCCGGGATCGATCGCACTGACCTCGCCGAGGCGGGCCAGCTGCGCAGCGGTGAGGTCCACCGTCAGGGCGGCCAGGTTGTCCTCCAGTTGCGCAGGGGTACGGGCGCCGATGATCGGGGCGGTCACGTTCGGGTTACGCAGGAGCCAGGCCAACCCGGCCTGCGCGGGGGTGCAGCCCAGCTCGGCGGCGACCTCCTTCAGGACGTCCACGATGTCGAGGTTGCGTTCGGTGACGGTGCCGAGCGCGGTGAAGTTGAACCCCTTGCGGGTGCCGTCGCCGGGGGCCACTCCGGCCACGTCGGCGCGGCTGTACTTGCCGGCCAGCAGCCCGCCCGCTAGCGGGGAGTAGGGGATCACGGCCAGCCCCATCTCTCGGGCCATGGGGATCAGGTCACGTTCGCCCGTACGCTCGAGAAGGTTGTACTCGAGCTGCAGCGCGACCAGCGGTGACCAGCCGCGTAGGTCAGCGATCGTCTGCATGCGCGAGATCTGCCAGGCCGGGGTGTTGGAGATC
The DNA here is from genome assembly GCF_018332655.1 of Actinoplanes auranticolor. GTDB lineage: Bacteria > Actinomycetota > Actinomycetes > Mycobacteriales > Micromonosporaceae > Actinoplanes > Actinoplanes auranticolor. Next base: position 41,625 of record NZ_BOQL01000040.1, read on the forward strand.
GCCACGTGCAGGACCTTGCCCTGCCGGACCAGATCGTCCAGGCCGCGCAGGATCTCCTCGACCGGCGTGGTGAAGTCCCACACGTGCAGATAGAGCAGGTCCAGATAGTCCGTGCCCAGCCGCTGCAGGCTCGTGTGCACCGAGGCGAGCAGGTTCTTGCGCGAGCCACCCGTGGAGTTCGGGTCGCCGGGCCGGCGCAGCGTCGAGTATTTCGTCGCCAGCACCAGGCTCTCCCGGCGGTCGCGGGCGAACTCGCCCAGCAGGCTTTCCGCGCTGCCGTAGCCCACCGCGGTGTCGAGAAAGTTGCCACCGAGGTCGACGTAGCGATCGAACAGCCGACGCGCATCATCCTTCTCGGCGCCCCAGCCCGTCTCGGTGCCGAAGGTCGCGGTGCCCAGCGCCAGTGGAGAAACCCGCAGACCGGAACGGCCCAGCAGGCGGTAGTTGTCGAGGGTGACCGACATGTTTGTTCTCCTGAAACTCGTGCGGTTGTCGGCAGAAGTCTGCGACCGCCACCAGCCGGAGATAAGGGAGAGAACTTCCTGGGAAAGCCGGTCCTACCCGCGCGCTAGCATCAACCTCGATGAGCGACACTCTTGATCCGGCCCGCGAGCTGGGCGCGTTCCTGCGGACCCGGCGCGAACGCCTCGACCCGCACGACTTCGGGCTTCCGGGGCGCCGGCAGTCCCGCCGGACCCCGGGCCTGCGCCGCGAAGAAGTCGCCGAACTGGCCGGGGTCAGCATCGACTACGTCGTACGGCTGGAGCAGGGCCGCGGGCTGCACCCCTCCGCGAACGTGGTGGAGGCCCTGGCCCGGGCACTTCGGCTGGCCCCCGACGAGCGCGCCTACTTCTTCGACCTGGCCCGCCACCGCTCCCGCCCAGCCAGCGAGCCCGCCACCGCCGCCACGGCGCCGCTGGCCCGGCTGGTGGCCGACCTGTCGCCGCTGCCCGCCATGCTGATCAACCACCGCTTCGACATCCTCGCTTGGAATCCCGAGATGGCGCGCCTCCAGCTGGACTTCGACACCCGGCTCCCGCCCGCCCGGCACAATTCGGCGTGGCTGTGCCTGATGCGCCCGGAGATGCGCGACTACTACCTCGACCGCGACCAGGTCGTCCGCGAAGGCGTCGCCCACGTGCGCGCCGCCTGGGCCGCGCACCCACAGGACCGGGCGCTCGCCGACCTGATAGCCGAGTTCAGTACCGACGAGAACTTCGCACGGGTGTGGGCCGAGGGCGACGTCAAATCGAACGGCCGCGGCAGCAAGACCATGCGGCACCCCGAGGTCGGCACGTTCTCCGTTCAATTCGAGACGCTCACACCACTGGGCGACCAGGACCAGCGCCTGGTGATCTGCCGCCCCGCGGACGACGCGAGCCGGGCGGCGCTGGACCAGATGTCCGCGACCACCGCCGCTTAGGTTCCGTCTTACCAATCTTGCCCATCGCGGACGGCGCACGGACCGGGGGCGCTAGAACCTCGCTCGAATTTGGCGCAACAGAGTATGAGGGCGGCGAAGGACTTGGCGGTGCGCACTGATGTGCCGCAGATAACGCGCGGTCGGGGCTCGTCGCTATCGGCACCGGCTCTTTCGCCGGTACTTCCCGCAGTTGCCCTTGGTGACGTAGCGAGTTGCTCCGCAGTGACGCCGGGCCGGGTGGAGGTTTGCCGGCGAGCTTACTCGCGTAGTGCGGTCTCGTAGGCCGAGCGAAGGTCGTCGGCCGCTCGCGGAGCGTGAGGATCCGGCCGAGGGGCGCCGAGGTGCAGGTAGCGCAGATCGTCCATGAAACGAGCGAGCAGTTCCTGGCCGCCGTCGCGTAGCAGCTCGGCACGAACCCGCAGGCGACGTTCGCCGCTGCGGTGCGCGAGGCCCCACGAGCCGAGCGCTGCCATGATCGGCAACGTTTGGATGCCGGCCTCGGTGAGCGAGTAGGCCGCCCGTTGCCCGCGCCGGGCCTCCTGCCGCGTGAGCAGGCCCGCATCCGAGAGCCGCCGCAAGCGGCTGCTGAGGATGTTCGGGGCGATGCCTTCCTCGCTGCCGACGAGCAGTTCGCGGAAGTGACGCCGGTCGCCGAACATGATGTCGCGCAGCACGAGCATCGCCCACGGGTCACCCAGAACCTCGACCGCCTGATTGATCGGGCAGCCCGAGCGTGGCGCGGAATCCATCGACATCCTCCTCGTGCAAGTGATTGCAGATTACTATCACTTTCTTTAGGGTGGCGGCTAGCAGTAGCAGACCACTGTCCCTTGGAGGGCTGATGCCAGGCCGGTTCGTGTACTGGATGAACGTGTCCCTCGACCTGAGGATCGAGCACGCCGAGGGCGAGCAGGGCGGCGGATCATGGATGCGGATCGGCGAGCCCCTGCACCACGAGTTCAACTCACGGGCGCGAGCGCTGTCCCTCATGGTCCAGGGACGCACCATCTACGAGACGATGGAGGGATTCTGGCCGAAGGCGCGCGACGACGCCTCGTTGCCCGGCTTCCTTCGCGAGTACGGCCGGATCTGGACCTCGATGCCGAAGGTGCTGGTGTCGCGGACGCGCGTCAGCGCCGAGCACAACACGCGGGTGATCAATGCCGACGACGCCGTCGGCGCCCTCGCGGACCTGCGCGCGCAGACCGAAGGCGACATCGGCGTCGGGGGTGCCACGCTGGCTACCGCGCTGCTCCGGGCCGGGCTGCTGGATGAGCTGCTGCTCTTCACCCACCCCGTGATCCTCGGCGCCGGCCGGCCGCTGTTCGACAGCCACGACGAGCCGCTGGAGCTGGACCTGCTCGAGCAGGCGCGCTTCGACCAAGGCGTCGCGCTCCACCGATACGCCGTCCGGAAGGTGCGTGCATGACCACGAGCACCGGACTTGCCGTGTTGACCTGGCCACTGCACACCGACCGTCTGACGTTGCGGCCGGCAACCTCGGACGACGCCGACGCCACCTGGCGGTTCCGCCGCCGCGAGGACGTGAGCCGCTGGATCACCCGCGCTCCTGCCACCCCGGACGAGCACCGAACCTGGTTCCGGGCCCCGGACAGTCTGGCCAGGACCCTCGTGATCGAGCGCAGCGGTACGGTCATCGGCGACCTCATGGTGAAGATCGAGGACGCCTGGGCCCAGGCCGAGATCGCCGAACGCGCCCGCAGCGTGCAAGCGGAGCTGGGATGGGTGCTGCACCCGGAGCACGCCGGCCACGGATACGCCACCGAAGCCGTCCGGGAGCTGCTCCGGCTCTGCTTCAAGGATCTCGGACTGCGCCGCGTGACGGCCACCTGCTTCGCCGCCAACGAGGCATCGTGGCGACTCATGGAACGCATCGGGATGCGCCGCGAGTTCTACACCGTCCGGGACTCCCTGCACCGATCCGGCGAGTGGCTCGACTGCGTCGGCTATGCCCTGCTCTCCGACGAGTGGAACGGTTCGGCATAGCCTGCGGGCCGTGCGTCATGATCCGGCGCGCCTCGTGCAGATTCTCCGTACCGCGCCGGCAGTCCGCGGAGGGTGGCACCCAAACTCGCGAACATCGAGATCGGTGAGATCGTGTGGCCGAAACTCATCCGACCTTTGGTTCCAGACTCAAGAACAAGGCCACGGCTGCTGGTCGCGACAGCCATCATTGGTCCCTGGTCGCGACGGATGGCGGGACACAGGCTCCGCGTTGGTTGCTCCGTGGTTGCACGCAAGTTCCCGCGGCCGCTCACGCCGCGGCGAAAGCCCTCACCAGAGCGACGAACACCAACCCCTGCCCAACAGGTCCATCGCTGGGTTTGCAGCCCCATGAGCAGGGCAAACGCCGACGCGCCAGGGACAGGGCTCTTGTCATCAAGCCTGGGCAGGTACCCTGATCGACGCGGGCTGCTAGCTCAATGGCAGAGCTGTGGACTTTTAATCGTCGTTGCGGGCAGAAACTGCTTACGCGACACGGCTTACGAGCTGCACAAACCCTCAATTGCTATATCCAATCCGGATGTCGTCTGCTCCGTGGCTGCTCCATTGAGGGCCGGATGTCACGACCCGACCGCGGACCTACCTGGAACGCGTCGGATTTCGCATCCTGCGGCTTTCACAACGAGCGTTACGCAGCTACTTCGGCGGCAGACCCGTGGGCGTCGCCGCGTCCTTCGTCGGTCCGCTTCCATCCACCGTCCCGGCTGACAGCCTCTCGCTGATCATCCGAGGATCGGTGACCGTTCACCCACGACCGGACCACGGTGCGCTCCTTGTGATGTCGGGGCTTCGCGAAACCTCATGGTTGCCGTTTGGGTATCCATGGATCACCGACGTCGAGATCGTCGAACGGGGGTCGGTCAGCCGTCCCTCAGCGCTGTCTACATTCGTAGCGATGTTCAGGCCGAGCATTCGGGATCGACAGTTGGTGATCGAAGCACGTATTGTCCGGGCGGCATTCATGATCACGGGGGTTCGGGCACCATGGGAAAGCTTCGTCTCACCACGGCGGCCGCGCTGGCCGTTTCGCTGACCATGGGGGCGACGCCGGCGTTCGCCGCCGCTGATCCGCCGGTTGACGCCGGCGCACCGGTCGTAACCTCGACGGGCCTGGTGGAGGGTCAGCTCGTCGGCCAGAGCCAGCGGCTGTATCCGAGCTGGACCGACGACATCGGCGTGACCAGGGTCGAGGTTGTTCTCAACGGCGCGGTTCTGCGCAGCTATGTGTCCGGGCAGTGGGATCAGGGCGTGTATCTTCCGGTGCCGGCGCGGCTGCATGACACCGACGCCGAAGTCGCCATCCGGGCGTTCGACGCGGCGGGCAACCACGGCGAGGCGACCAGCCGGGTCCACGTGGACACCGAGGGCCCGAAGGCCACGCTGACGCCACCGTTCGAGTCCATCGTCGGCGGCGTGGTCACCTTCACCGCGATCGACACGTCGAGCGATCTCGTCCAGGTGTCGCTGTACGACCACGCGGTTCCTGGCGAGGCGGCGAGGGCGACTGCCGCTCCATGGACGCTCACCTGGAACACGGCCGGGCGTAGCGGGGTCGCGTACGTACATTTCCAGCTCACCGACAAGGTCGGCAACGTCTCGTTCGCGTACGGCTTCTACGGCCTCGACAACACCGGCCCGACCATCACCGGCCTGCGATTCCCGCAGCAAGCCGACCACACGGTGGTCGATGGCCGCGTCAGCGGCCGAAGCCGCCTGGCCGCCTCGATAGACAGCATCTCGCCGCTGGACCGGGTCGAGTGGTGGGTCGACGGGACGCTGCGCTCGACCTATCCCGTGCCCTCGTCCGGGTCCAGTGCCGAACCGTACTTCGACTGGGACACCGGCAAGGCGAACGGCACGGCCGTGCTGGAGGTCCGCGCTTTCGACGTCCTGGGGCACCGGGCGATCCTTACGCGCAGCATCGTCATCGACAACACCGGCCCGGTGATCACGTCGATCACCCCCGGCCACCGTGCCCTGGTCCGAGGCAGCGAGTTCCGGAGCACCGTCAAAGGCACCGACCCGTCCGGGATCCGTCAGGCGTACCTGCAGAACGCCTCTAGCGTGACCAAGGCGCCGTTCACCGTGACCGCCTCTGCCGGTAAGGACGGGACCCGCACGCTGACCTGGACCCTCACCGACCGGCTCGGTAACCGCAGCACGGCGAAACGCGCTGTCATCGTCGATAACACCAGGCCAGCGGTGAGGATCACCAAGGCCCCCGGCAACGGCGCGAAGGTCACCAAGACAGTGAAGCTGACCGTGTCCGCCACCGACCGCAACGGCATTAACCGCGTCGAGCTGCTGGTCAACGGCAAAGTCGTCGCCAAGGACACCAAGGCGGCCTTCACCTTCTCGGTCAACCCGAAGAAGTACGGCAAGAAGATCAAGGTCAAGGTCCGCGGGTACGACAAGGCCGGCAACGTCACCACGACCGCCACCCGCACCTGGCGACGCTGAACACGGCTCCGGCGGCGAGCGCCGAAAGGGTACGACCACGTAAGCCTCGGTCGCACCAAACGACCGAAGGTTTTGGCAGGTGAGCGACCGCACGCCCAGCCTGACCAACCGTTGACGGCCGGTCGAGCGACTCGGCCAGTGACCAATGTGGTCACACTGCGCTGTGAGGCAGTGACGAAGGGTCTTGCGGACGATAGTCGGCGCTCGATATCGTACGGGCGGCGGTGATCTTGCTGAGGCGTTCGAGTCCTTGGGAGCGCCGCCAATCTCACGGGGGATTTGATGATGCACGGCATGCGGCCGGTGGGCCGCCGTTTTGCCCTGTCCGAGATCAGTCTGGTGCGTGCGCTGACGGTCTCGGCGGCCGCGATGATCACAGCGGTGGCCGCGGGGGCTGTCGTTGTCTCGTCTCCCTCGGTGGCAGCGGTGCCGGTCACCGGCGCGGCGCCGGTTCCGACCGAGGCTCATGACGAGGCCGCTGCCATGCATCTCGCGTGGAAGAGCCGCCGGCAGGTTGAGATTCTCGGCGAGCGGACCGAGTCGTCGGAGACGTTCGCGCAACCCGACGGGACTCTCCGAACGAAGACGTACGCTTCACCGATTCGCGTGCGCCGCGGCTCCGACTGGGTTGCAGTCAACACCGACCTCAAGGTCGCCGACGGTGCTGTAGTGCCCGAGGCGACAACGCTGGATGTCAGGTTCTCCAACGGTGGTGACGGCCCGCTGTTGACGGTGGTGCGCGATGGGCGGTCGATGGCCATGTCATGGCCCGGCACCTTGCGCCCTCCGAAGTTGGACGGCGACACCGCGACTTACTCGGAGGTGCTGCCGGGCGTCGACCTGCAGCTGACTGCTCACGTTGATTCGTTCAGCGAGGTTCTGCTCGTCAAGACGCGTACCGCAGCGGAGAACACCGAACTGCGACAGCTCCGCTTCGACCTCGCCACCCGAGGCGTTGTTGTGAAACGTGACGTCGACGGGTTCATCCGGGCCGAGACACCATCGGGCGAGCCAGTCTTCGTTTCCGACGGGGCGCGGATGTGGGACAAGCCGCAAATGCTGGGCACCGCGGTCTCCCAGCGGACGCTCGGTGCTGATTCGCCCGTGGCAGTTCTTCCTCAGGATCCGGAGTCGCGTCGGGTCGAGGACCTGCCGGTGCATCTGGACGGCACCTCGCTGACGGTCGTGCCGTCGCAGCAGATGCTGACCGACCCGGCCACGGTGTATCCGGTGTCGATCGATCCCGGGTTCAACGGTGGCAAGGAGATCTGGACGCACGTCAGCCGCAAGAACCCCACGAAGTCCTACTGGAGCGACAAGTCGACACGTGGCGACATGCGCGTGGGTCAGCTGTGGCAGGGTTCCTCGGACGACGACTGGCGCACGATCGTGCAGTTCGACGTAGCGAAGCTCAAGGGCTCTCAGATCAAGAGAGCGGCTGTGCTGGTCAACGTCCGGCACAGCGCCAACTGTTCACCGTCGCCGTTCCAGCTTTGGCGCACCAACCGGGTCGACAAGTCGGCGTCGGTGACGTGGAACAGCACCAAGAACAAGTGGTGGAAATCGCTGGGCCAGGTCAACGCCACGGCGAACAAGAGCGCCTGCCCGAAAGGCAACGACGAGGTCCGGTTCGCCCAGACAGCGGTCAGTGACGCCTTCCAGGATGCGACGGCGAACAACACCATCACGCTGGCGTTCCGGGCCAAAAGCGAGTCCGACGACTACCAGTGGAAGAAGCTGATACCGGACTCGGCGTACCTCGACATCTTCTACAACAACACGCCCGGCAAACCGACCAGCCTGGCCTTCAGCCCCTGCTATGTCGCGTGCGGCAGCGGCACCGCCGTGACCTCCAGCAAGCGGCCGGCGCTGAGCATGAAGGCGACGGATCCCAACAGCGGCAAGCTGACGTACATGTACGAGGTCTACGCCGCCAACAAGACCACACGGGTTGCTGGGTCCGACAAGACCGTGACCGGTGTGGCCAGTGGCAGCCAGCGCTCGTGGACGTTGAAGTCCGACCTGAAGGACGGGCAGTACTACTGGCGCGGCAAGGCCTGCGATGCCTACCTCTGCGGCTCGTACTCCGATTGGTTCGGGTTCAAGGTCGACACCATGAATCCGAAGAACCCGATCGTGACCAGCGCGGACTACTCCCCGACAGAATGGAGAGGCGGCCCGGGAATTCCCGGCAAGTTCGTCTTTAGCCCTGGCAGCACCAACGACGGTGTGCGGACGTACACATATTCGATCAACGGTGCCAAGGAAGAGCAGGTCTCGCCGCCGAGCAGTGGGGTGCTGGAGCGCAACCTGGTCCCGACCCGGGACTTCGTCAACACCCTGACGGTCAAGGCGATCGACACCGCGGGGAACCTGTCCGGAGTCGCTCACTACTTGTTCAAGGTCCGTCCCGTGGGCGAGTCCTGGTACTGGTCGCTCGACGAGAAGACCGGAACGACAGCCGCTTCAGCGCCTGAGAATAACCGCCCCGCCATGGTCTCCGGCACGAATGTGGCATGGTCCGAATCCGGTAAGTGGGGTGCCTCGGCCCTGAGGGTTACCGGCACCGGCGAACTCGTCACCTCCGCGCCGGCGTTCGACACCCGTTCCCTTTCGGGCTTCACCGTCGCTGCGTGGGCGCGCCTACCAGCGCCGCCTACCGCTGATGGTGACTCCGACGCCGATCCCGGCACTGAGCCAACCGAACCTGAGCCCGGTACCGGTGACGACCCCGACGAGGAACAGACTCCGCCGGACGATGAGCAGACCGACGAGCCCTCGGCGCTGCCGGCCGGCAACCACGCCGTGGTGTCTCAGGACGGGCAGAACACGTCGATGTTCAAGCTCGGCTACCGCACGGACCTGGACGTGGACAGCGACGGCGTGAAGGACCGCGCCTGGTGCTTCACAGTCGCGGCCACCGACACGGCCGGTGCCGCCACCACAAACGCATGCACCTCCAGTTACGTCGAGGCAGGCGCCTGGGTGCATCTGGTCGGCATCGTCAACCCGATCACCAACCGAATCCAGCTGTACGTCAACGGCACACCGGCCACCGACGGGGTACTGGCCGAACAAACAGGTACGGCGACCTGGGAGGCGACCGGGAAGTTCGCGATCGGCCGGGGTTGGATTCTCTCGCCCGGCGAACGGTGGGCCGGCGAGATCGACGAGGTACACCTCACTCCGCGAGTCTGGGAAGAGCAGGAGATCTACCGAATGTCGCGGCCGGAAGAAACCCCTGAAGCCTGATCGGCGCCAGCTCTCTCGCAGGACTAGCTGCCCAGCACGTTGACGTATCCGAAGAGTCAGCCGGCCATGGTCGGCGCACGGGGGACTGCCGCATCGGCGGCTGACAGGAGACTGGTGTGACGGCCAACGCCGCTATTTCGGGTGCTTCTCGGCAGGTCAAGCGCAGAGGCGCACGGCTGCTGCGCGTACTGCTCGTCCTGCCGCTGGTGGTGGGCGTTATCGGGCAACTCCCGGCCGCTCCAGCGGTCGCGGCAGCAGTAACAGCGGTCAAGCCGACCGATGTCAAAGGCATCAAGGTGACACCCGTGGTGGCGAAGCCTCTGCCCGAGTACACCGCGGAGGATCGAGAGCTCACCGAGGCGGACCTGCCGCCGGACCCCGAGGTCCCGGCGGATGAACAACTGGTCGACCTCAGCGGGCAGTCCACGACGCGGGTGAAGGCAGGGGCACTTCCGGTCACGGTCGCGCCGGTGGCCAAGCTCGCTGCATCGCAGAACGCTGCGGCACGCGATGCCGGCAGCGCGGTACGCAAGGTGCGGGTCAGCACCCTGGGCCGCGCCGCGACTGAGAAGCTCGGTGTGCAGGGTCTCGTGGTCCGGGTGGCCCGCGCCGACGGTGTGCAGCAGGCCGGGCAGGTTCGGCTGGCCGTCGACTACCGCCCGGTGGCCGGCCTGTTCAGTAGTGATGCGCTGAGCCGTCTTCGACTGGTGCAGCTCTCCGACGGCCGGCCGGTGCCGTCAACTATCGACGCGCGCAAGGCGACGGTCACGGCAACCGTGCCCCTCGCCGCCGCGGGTGGGGCGTCCTCGTTCGCGCTGGCCGCGGCGCCGGAGGGCGAGAACGGCGACTACAAGGCCACCACGCTGACGCCCGCATCGACCTGGCAGGTGTCGCAACAGAACGGTTCGTTCGCCTGGTCGTACCCCATCAAGGCCCCGCCGCCGCCCGGCGGCATGGCCCCCGACCTGGCGCTGAGCTATTCCTCCGCCGCGATCGACGGCCGCACTTCCGGTAACAACACCCAGGGCTCGTGGATCGGCGACGGTTGGTCGCTCGAGCCCGGCTACATCGAGCGCAGCTACCGCTCCTGCGCCGACGACAAGGGCGAGCAGGACGGCAAGGCGGCCAACAACAAGGACGTCTACGGCGACGACCAGTGCTGGTTCAACGACAACGCGACGATGTCGTTCAACGGCGCGTCGACCGAACTGGTCAAGGACGCGGCCACCGACAGTGGACCGGCTGACACCAACGTGCGCTACCACGGTGCGGCCGATGACGGCTCGCGGATCGAGCAGGTCAAGGGGGTGGACAACGGCGACGACGACAAGACCTACTGGCGCGTCACCACCGGCGACGGCACCCAGTACTACTTCGGCCGGGGCACAACCGACGGTGGCAGTTCCTCGGGCGCCGAAACCAACTCGGCCTGGACGGTGCCGGTCTACAGCAACCACCCCGACGAGCCGGGCTACAACAAGGACTTCGCCGAGTCGAGGGTGAAACGCGCCTGGCGGTGGAACCTCGACTACGCCGTCGACCCGAACAAGAACACGATCACCTACTTCTACGGCAAGGAAACCGGCGCCTACGCCCGGGAGGGCGACCAGGACAAGCGCACCACCTACGACCGGTCCGGCTACCTCACCAAGGTCGAGTACGGCAGCCGCAGCGACGCGGGTTCCACCGTCCATCCCGTCAACCGGATCCGGTTCGACACCGTGGACCGGTGTATCGGCACCTGCCGCACCAGCACCGACAAGCCGATCGCCAAGCGGTTCCCGGACACGCCATGGGATCAGTACTGCGACAAGGCGCCGTGCAAGACGCAGTACTCGCCGACGTTCTGGACCAACAGGCGACTGGCGACGATCACGACGGAGGTGTACTCCGGCAGCGGAAGCGCGTACACCCCCGTCGGGACCTACAAGCTCGCGCACGCCTACCTGCAAGCCGGCGGCAACGAGAGCACCCCGATGTGGCTGAAGAGCATCACCCACACCGGCAACGTGACCAGCGCCGGCGGCCCGGCTGTCACCGACCCGGCGGTGGTCTTCAACCCCAACGCCGACGTCATGCCGAACCGGGTGGACACCCCCAACGGCCACTCCAGCCTGTTCCGCAGCCGCGTAGAAACGATCACCACCGAATCCGGCGCGCAGATCGGCATCACCTACTCCAAGCCCGACTGCGACGACATCACCCTGCCCAAACCCTGGGCCAACACCAGGCGCTGCTTCCCGCAGTATTACGCGGCCGAGGGCGAAGACTCCAAGATCGACTGGTTCAACAAGTACGTCGTGACCCGCGTCGACGTCTACGACAACACCGGCGGCTTCGAGCACCAGCAGACCAACTACGACTACCTCGACAGCCCCGCCTGGGCCTACGACAACTCCGAACTGATCAAGCCCAAGCGCCGTACCTGGGGCCAGTTCCGGGGCTACGGCCGCGTCCAGGTCCGCACCGGCCTCGAGTCCGAAGTGCAGTCCAAGACCGAGTACCGCTACTTCCGCGGCCTGGACGGCGATCCGCAGCCGGTCGACGGGGTTCTGCCGCCCAAGGGAACACCACGCGATGTGCAGGTCGAGGACTCTCTCGGTGGGAAGGTGAACGACCACGAGGCGTTCGCCGGCATGCTCCGCGAACAGATCGACTACAACGGCACCAGCTGGGTCGCCGGCACCCTCAACACTCCCGTCGCTGAGGGCCCGACAGCCAAATCCGGGCCGTTGAAGGCGTGGAAGACGCACGTCGAGACCGTCCGCAAGCGCACCAAGCTGTCCACCGGCACCACGCGGTGGACCAAGACCGTGACAAAGGTCAACGACGACAATCTCGTCAGCGAGATCAATGACCTCGGCGACGAATCCGACGCCGGCGACGACCGCTGCACCCGCACCGAGTACACCCGCAACGAACCGGTCTGGATGCTCGACCGGGTCAAGCGCAAAGTCATCGTCGGAGTCGGCTGCGGCACCGCCAGCAAGCCGGAAAATGTGCTCAGTGACATCCGCACCTACTACGACGACGCCGACACCTACGGCGCTGCCCCGACCCGCGGCCTGCCCGTCCGTGTCGACCAGGTCGACCGTTTCGAGGGCAACACACCGGTCCTGGTCACTGCCAGCCTGACCGGATACGACGCCACCGGCCGCGCCACCAAGCAAACCGACGCCCTCAAGCACGTCACCACCACCGACTTCACCCCCGCCATCGGGGGACCGGTCACCCAGACGAAGGTCACCAACGCCCTCAAGCAGACCGCCACCCAGATCTTCAACCCGGCACTGGCCGTACCGGTCAAGGTGATCGACACCAACGGCCTGGTGACCGAATCCAGCTTCGACGGCAACGGCCGCCTGCTCAAGGTGTGGGCACCAGGCCGCGACAGCACGACATTCAAGAACGAACCCTCGGTCAGCTACACCTACCACCTGAGCAAAACCGCGCCCAGCTCGGTCATCATCAAGAACCTGATGCCGTACGGCTCGAAGAACTACCGCACCACCATCTCCCTGTACGACGGGATGCTGCGCCTGCGCCAGACGCAAACGCAGACCCTCGCCGGCGGCCGAGCCATCACCGACACCGTCTACAACGCGCGCGGCCTCGTCGACTGGTCCAGCAGCCCCTACTACGACATCGACAACACCGCACCGGGCACCACACTGGTCACCCCGGTGCGCCGCCCCGAGATCCCGGCACTGACCGCGAACCTCTACGACGGAGCCGGCCGGATCACCGACGCCATCTTCAAAATCAACGGCGACGAGGCCTGGCGCACGCACACCGCCTACGCCGGGGAGAAGACCAACGTCACCCCGCCCCACGGCGGCATCGCCACGACCTCGATCACCGACGCCCGCGGCAACCTGGCCGAGCTACGCCAGTACAAGGACCCGGCGAAGGTCGGCAACGACGACGCGGCGACCTTCGAACGCACCACCTACCGCTACACCAACCGCGACGAACTCGCCTCAGTCACCGGCCCCGGCAACAACACCTGGACCTACCGCTACGACCTGCGCGGCCACAAGATCTACACCGAAGACCCCGACGCCGGTACGTCCACCAGCGGATACGACGCCGCCGGACAGCTGAGCTGGACCAAGGATGCCCGCGGTAAGGCGCTGCACTTCCGCTACGACGACCTCGGCCGCAAAACCTTCGAGCGTCAAGGAACAGAAGACGGTCGCCCGGTCGCTGAATGGGCCTATGACTCACTGCCGAACGGCGTCGGCCGGCTGACCAGCGCGACCCGCTACGAGTACGACCAGGCCGGCAACGCCTCCGCGTACGTCACGGCGACCACCGGCTACGACACCGCGGGCCGCCCGAAGGGCACCTCGGTGACCATCCCGGCCACCGACAGCGGCCTGTGCGTGTCCGGCGAGGCCAATCCGTGCACCTTCACTCAGACCCTGGGCTACCGGCCCAACGGCACGGTCTCGGAGGTCACCACGCCCGCCGTGGCCGGCCTGCCCGCAGAGGCCCTCACGACGCTGTTCAACCCGATCGGCCTGCCCAACGGACTCATCGGTAAGCAGATCTACGCCCAGGGAATCGTTTACAACCAGTTCGACCAGCTGATCGGTCAGAACCTCGGCGAGCACGGCTCCCGCGTCGGACTGACCTACGGCTACGACGACGCCACCGGTCGCAAGCTGTTCTTCAACGCCGTACCCGAACTCAAGAACGACATCTACAAACTCGCCTACCGCTACGACGACGCCGGCACGATCACCGCCATCACCGACACCCCCGACGGCAACCAGCCGGCCGAAACCCAGTGCTACCAGTACGACCACCTCAGGCGGCTCACCGAAGCCTGGTCACAGGCCACCGCCACCTGCCCGACAACCGTCACACCCACCGCCGTGGGAGGACCGGCCTCGTACTGGCGGTCCTACAGCTACGACGCCTCCGGAAACCGTAGGACCGAGGTCACCCACCAGACGACCGACACCACCCGGACCTACAGTTACCCGGCCGCCGGTGGCGCCTCGGGTAGCAAGCCACATGCGGTCACCTCGGTCACCGTTACCGGCGGCAGCACCGCCACTCTGCAGTACGCCTACGACGCGACCGGCAACACACTGTGCCGCCCGGCCGGGACCACGGCCAACGTCTGCAGGGAAGACGGCACGGCCGGAGCCGGAAGCCAGGCACTGACTTGGAACGACTACGGCAAACTCGGCACCAGCACCGACACCACTGGCACGACCAGCTACACCTATGACGCCGACGGCAGCCGGCTCATCCGTCGCGATCCCACCGGCGCCACCCTTTACCTGCCCGGCGGCCTCGAAATCCGCAAGCCGAAGACCGGCCCGGCGGTGGGAACCCGCTACTACAGCCACGCCGGCGCCACTATCGCCGTGCGCACACCGACGTCCCTGACGTGGATGGTCAACGATCACCAGGGAACAGCGACCGCCACGGTCTCCAGCGACGCCGGCCTGACCGTCAACCGCCGCCGCACCGTGCCGTTCGGCGAGGACCGCGGCGCCAAACCCGGCGTCTGGTCGGGCGACAAGGGCTTCGTCGGCGGCACCCGCGACAACACCGGCCTGACCCACCTCGGCGCCCGCGAATACGACCCGGCACTCGGCCGGTTCATCTCCGTCGACCCGATCATGGACCTGACGGACCCGCAGCAATGGAACCCCTACTCCTACGCCAACAACACCCCGATCAGCTTCAGCGACCCGTCGGGGCTTACCCTCGGCTCGGTCGACTGCGCCACCGGCGGCGGGGTCGCCTGCACCGGCAACGAAGGCAGCGGTAGCGGCAGCACCGGCGGGCCCGGCGGCACCAGCGACAAGGACAACGGCGGAGGCACCGGCAACAGCGGGGACAACGGCGGCGGAAGCAGCGGTGGCAACAACGGCGCCGGATCACCCAGTGGCAACGTGGCCCAAGCCGTACCCGCCGTCCAGCAGAAGGAAAAATGCGGCTGGTTCGCACCCGTCTGCAACGGCTGGCAACGCTCCATGGAATGGGTCCACGAAAACCAGGACACACTCGGCCAGATCGCCATCGACCTCGCCCAGATCGAGCTCGGCCTCTTCGCCGCGCAAGGTGGTGCTGCACTGGCTCTTTCCGGTGGTGTAGCGGAGATCGGTTCTTTGGGCACCTTGTCAATCGGTGCAGTACCGGCTGCTGTCCTCGGCGTCAGCATCGCGGCTGGTGGAGGACTAGCTGCAGCGAACGGAGCCAAGAACCTAGGACAACACGTAGACGACCTGCACTGGAACAATCAAGCTGCTGGTGCTGGCTCCGCGGCAGGGAAAAGCGCAAAACCCGCCGGGGCTAAGGTGGTGAACGATGGCGACTTTAAGCACGTCCTGAGTCGCCACCGCGAGGGAGGTGACGAACAAAAACTCGACGACAAGGCGGGCGTATTCACCGGAAAGGAAAAGGACCTTCGCAGGAGGCTTGCGGAAACGGTTGACAGAGGTCGGGGTAGGCCAAATACACCCGATCCGGTCACTAAAGAGCCTCGGTCTGGGACCGTTTACGAGTGGGACTTCGGCGTGCCCGTCGGCCGTGCAGGCAGAGGGAATGGTGGAGGGGAGCATACCCGTATCGCCGTGGTCGTCGACGACGGTAAAATGGTTACCGCGTACCCCTACTAAGGTTTGAAGGCAAGCATGGTGATTGTAGACTTCGTCGTCCCCGACGTCGATTCAGTGTTGGGTCGAAGTTGGGTCAAATCCCTTGAAGGGGAAGCGCGATCGATAAAAGATGTGACGATTCGATACAAGTTGTTCTACTCGCAGGTCGAGTTTTCGATCGACGGCGTGAAATTCCTATCAAAGAGCAGTTTCGTCCCGTTAGTTGACCTTGGTCTCGGGATGTCGGGTGTTGTCGATCGCCTGGCGAGTGATTCTGATGGCGCTCTTGACTTCACAGAGCACGATGAGGTTATAAAGTTCGTCGTCAGCGGTCAGAACGTGGAAGTCGTATCGTCGAAGAATCCGGCTACTACCGCCACTGCGAAAAAGGCAGAGATGATTGACGCTTTGACATCCTTTGTGCGCCGAGCGCACGATTCAGTGGTGACCTTCCATCCGGCGATGTCGGAGAACGCAACAGTGGCTCGCCTGCGTCATGCGGAGTAGTGGCAGCAGAAGATCCTTGAAGCGGCTGCGATCTACCCATGGGCGGCCGCTAGGACATCGGAGGTCGCGCCGCTCCAAACGTGCGCTCCTCTGGCACGCCTTCGTGTCATCCTTAAGGAGCAGGGCCGGTCAAGCCGCAGATATGAATTTGTCGGTGCTTTGATACGTCGGCCGGCGCTTTATCCGTAACCGGCTGCGCCGCCTCAGAAGCCTCCTGCCGGTCGCGGCCGGCCCTCGGCAGATCCGGTCTTCTCAACCGGTCCGCATCGTCCTCACCCGCCGGGCGGCCTTCCGCTCTCCCAGGTGCGTATGAGCGCGAAGGAATGAGGGTGATCCCCTAGGCATCGGGCCACGGCCGAAGCAAGGCTTACATAAGAGCCGTTATCAATCAGATGGCTCGGCCTCTTGCGGTGCCTTGGCCGGCGCAGCCGGGTCTCGTTCAACAGCCGTCAGTGTCTGCTGAGTGCGGACGTTTGGCGTCGTAGCCTCGTCTGGCTCGCTCGGTGCCGTGAGGATGCTGGAGGCAGAGAGCATAAGGCCGATGGTTATGAGTGTCACGGCGGCGCCGATCAGATAGAGGTTCAGCGCGGTTGGAGACATGATGAACGCTGCGGAGCGGGTGCCGATGAAGCCAGAGATGATTGACGCCATGACCGTGGCCACGAACACAGCTAGCGGTGCTCCGACCCGACTGGCTGCGCTGTAGCGGGCGATGACGCGCTGCACCGGAGCTGACAGCGATATGGCGGAAGTAAGCGCTGCGGCAGCGGAAAGCCATAGGCCCAGCGGGGGGACAGCCGCGACGCACGGCTCTCCGTTGAGTGCCGCTCGTGCTGCGACCGTGTCGGACGCGCCTTGAGCGATGAAGTACATCGCCAACGTGGGGATCACCACGACAGTCAGAAAGCGGGCGATCCGGACGGTTGACCGTTCGATGTTTGCGGTGAGCATCAGCAGGCTCACGCCGTGTAGCAACATGACCACAGCAAGACCGAAAACAAGGCCGTTAATTAGCTCAACCGTGGCGGCGCGCGGTCGGGATTCGGCGTTCTCGCCGGCGAGGACCGAATACAACAGCGTGGTGAGCACCAACGCGATGAAGGCAATGAACAGGGTCAACGGCACACCTGCGTTTTGCGTCTTCGCGTGGGCACGCTCCTGCGCTTGGGTGGGCGTCAGAAGTAGCACGAGTGCCGTGAAGGCAAAGCCCGCGAGAACCCCGGTCATCTGGCCGTAATTCTCGGCGATCACTGCAAGATCCACGAGACCCGAACAATCCATGGCGTCGACGGTGAAGGTCGTCGCAACATGCCACAAGACCGCAGGTGCGTTGCACTGGCGACCCACTTGCCACACAGGGCCGCACTGATCCCCTGACCCGTTCCGCGGACGGGCGCGCTACCGGCACTGCGCGCCTCGGACAAACCAAGCGGCCGTCTCGTCGGCGGGCCGCTTGGTGGTGCAGCTTCGCGATGTTGGGCCGACACCGACGTCGTCCACCTGCTGATCGCCAGTTCCGGCTTCGAGTCCACATGCGGTCGCACCCTGTCCGTCGCCAACCTCGTTGGTCTGCTGCGTCACGTCGGAACGACAGGCCGGTGCGGTGGCGGCTCGTACCACGGCAGGACGTCGACCGAACGTCATGCTGCTGCGTAAGCCGAGAAGGGCAGGTCCCTTCGACCTTGCGTGACGATCGGTGAGCAGACCCGTCGGGGTCAGCGGTTCTTGTGGAACGCCTCGACGATGGAGCTGGGGATTCGTCCGCGCTCGGACACTTCGTAGCCGTTCTTGCCGGCCCATTCGCGGATGGCCTGGTTTTGGTCGCGGTTCGACCGGCTCGTGGGGGCGGCGCTGCGGGTGGGGATACGGCTGGTGGTGCTGCGTCCGACGCGGGAGGCGACGTTCAGGTACGGCTCGAGTGCCTTGCGGAGCTTGCCGGCGTTCTTCTCCGAGAGGTCGATGGTGTAGGTGACGCCGTCGAGCCCGAACTCGATGGTGCTGTCGGCTTCGGTGCCGTCGATGTCGTCGGTCAGCAGGGTGACGATCTGTTTTGCCATGTGCGGTCTGCTCCTGTAATCGACATAGGCGCATCCCAAGTATGCCCCGTGTATCAATACGATAGCTGGTGGTGGGAATGTGTCTGTCAGGACGATCGAACGTAGACCCGTGAGGTTGCGGGTATAGTCGGATTCATTCGCCAGCGTAACGGTGGGTGTCTGCCGAAATGCGGCTCGCAGTGGCTAGCGCATCGACGTTTGCCCCGGTGGGCAAAGTCCATTGATGCGAAGTCCCAGCATGGGGCCCGGACGCCGTAGCCTGCACGACGGCGATGAAGCGGCGAACTACCCACATGCCGGCCCTCTGGGGTGACGTATCGGCAGCCGCGGCGACGCTTGCGCTTAGAACTCCTAACGCGATCTCTACGCGGTCCATTTGATCAAGCGGCGCCAGCAGATCATGGCGCAGGCAAGGCTGACGAGACTGTCGTGGATGTCGAGGCGGCGTTCCCAGCGAACGGCGAGCCGGCGGAATTGGTGCAGTAGGGCGAAGGTCTGCTCGACGACGTAGCGCAGCTTGCCCAGGCCCTTGATGTTGGGCGTTTTCGGCTTGGCGATGATCGCTTCGGTGCCGCGTTCGCGGCATGCCTGGCGGAAGGCTTCGCTGCTGTATCCCTTGTCGGCCAGCAGGACCTCGAAGCGGCGCCGGGGCCGGCCGGGGCGCCCGGCGATCGGCGGGTAGCAGTCGAGCAGGTCGAGCGCGCGGCTGATGTCAGGCACGTTCGCGCCGCTGGTCAGCACGTAGATCGGGGTGCCGTTGCCGTCGCAGATCAAGTGGTGCTTGGAGCCGGGTTTACCGCGGTTGACCGGCGACGGGCCGGTGCCAGCGCCCCCTTTTTAGCGTCGATGTGACTGCCGTCCATCGCCGCCCGTGTCCAGTCGATCCGGTTCGCCGCGTTCAGCTTGGCGAGCAGTATCTGGTGCACCTGGTCGAAAACGCCCGCCTCGGTCCAGCGTTCCAGCCTGCGCCAGCAGGTCATCCCGGAGCCGAAGCCGAGTTCCTGGGGTAGATCTTCCCAGCCGATCCCGGTGTGCAGCACGAACAGGATGCCTTGTAGGCAGGACCTGTCCGGGATTGGCTTCGGCCCCGGCGCCTTGGCCGGCCACGGCGGCAGGACCGGCTCGATCAACGCCCACAACTGGTCATCAACATCCCAAGGCCTGGCCATGACCAGCGAACGAGATGGATCTTCATGTCGTGACGCTGATCAACATCGATTCAGCAGATCGTGTTAGGAGCTCTTAGCGGTAGCCGGCTTTACCGCCGAGCCGGTCCTA
>NZ_BOQL01000041.1 GCF_018332655.1 Actinoplanes auranticolor
CCCTGACCGATCTGCACCGGGCTGCCCCAGCGGACGGTCAGGTCACTGTTGATGCCGTTGTTGTAACGCGCACGCAGCACCCCGCTGTCCTTATGGATCACTTCCGCGTGCCGGTCGCCGGACAGTGAATCGCCGCGGGGCCGCCACAGTGCCGCGGCGATGCGCGCGCCGTCGGCCGCTTCCGGCTGGTACCGGGCCGGGTAGGCGGACACCTGCACGCGCTGACAGACGTCGCCGACGACCGCGTTCTGCCAGCTGCCGTTGGGGTACAGCGACAGCATCTTGTCGAGGAACGCGTTGGTCGCCCAGGTCGGATTCAGCCGCTGGGCCCGGCTGCCCCAGGAGGCCCGCTGCTGGAACAGGCCGAGGCTGTCGTGGTCGTACTCGTGCGAGATGTTCTCGATGGTCGATTCGGGGATCGTCGTGGTGACCGCGATGGTGGCGGCGTGCGCGGGCAGGTTGCGGGCCCGTACGGCGTCGACGATCATGCGGGCGCAGGAGATCTTGTATCCCGTCAGCTTGTTGCGGAGCTGGCCGGTGAGCTGCGGGTTGAGTTGCCGGGCCAGATCGTTGTCGCGGCCGGTGACGCCGGCCGGGTCACACGCCACGGTGACCCAGGCCTGGGCCGGTGCCGAGGTGACGGCGACGACGCCGGCGGAGACGAGCAGTGTCGTGGTCAGCACGAGCAGACGTCGGGTGAAGGCTCTCATGGCAGGCTCCCGGCTCAGGCGACGTAGACAGCGGTGTCGGCCATGTTCCAGCCGGAGCCCACGACCGTCGGGTTGCTCCACGTCACCTTCAGGTCCGACGTGATGCCGTTGTTGTACCGGGCGACCAGCTCGCCGCCCTGCTTGGTGATGCGATCGGCCCGGCCGTCACCGTTGAGGTCACCGAAGTAGACGGCGGTGTCCGCCACGGTCAGGCCCGATTCGACCTCGACGGGGTCGCCCCAGCGGACGGTCATGTCGCCGTTGATGCCGTTGTTGTAGTAGACGAGGAGCTTCCCGTCGTCCTTGCGGATCGCCTCGGCGTAGCCGTCGCCCGAGATGTCGGCGAACTGGACGGCGTTGTCGGACCCGGTCCAGCCGGCACCGATGCGCACCGGGTCGCCCCAGATCACCGCGCCGGTGCCGTGTACGCCGTGGTTGTAGTAGGCGAAGAGGGCGCCGGTGGTGTCCTTGCGGATGACCTCGGCGTAGCCGTCACCCGAGATGTCGGCGAAGTACACCGCGTCGTCGGCCATCGTCCAGCCGGCGCCGATCGGCTTCGGCCCGTTCCAGCGGACGCCCAGGGAGCTGGTGACGCCGTGGTTGTAGTAGGCCTGCAGCGCCCCGGCCGTGTCCTTGCGGATGACGTCGGTCTGGCCGTTGCCGTCCAGGTCGGCGAAGTAGACGCTGTTGTCGGACCCGGTCCAGCCGTTGCCGACCTTGGTCGCGGCGCCCCAGTTGACCGCGCCGGCCCCGTTGACACCGTTGTTGTAGTACGCGAACAGGTCACCGGCGGCGTCCTTGCGGATCAGTTCCGCATGGCCGTCGGCCGACAGCGAATCGCGATTGGCGGAGACCAGGCCGGTACGCCGGATCGGCGTGTACGACATCAGGTCGTCCTCGTCGTTGAAGCCCAGCTTTCCGACGTTGTTGGGTCCCCACGGATTCTGGACCGTCTCGCCGTCCTTGTTGAACGAGTACACGTACGCACCCTCGCGGTGATTGCCGGAGTTCTTCCAGTGGGAGAACAACTCCATGTGCCCGCTGCGCACGATCGCATCGCCCGGAGCCAGTTGATCCCGGCTGGCGAGCCTGGTCCAGTACGGCGAGGAACCCTGGAAGTCGCCGGTGACGTAGCTCTGGCCGAGGTGCCAGGCCATCGACACCAGGCCCGAGCAGTCACGCCGGTACGTCTTGTCACCCTCGGGGTCCTGGAACCAG
This sequence comes from Actinoplanes auranticolor, assembly GCF_018332655.1. GTDB lineage: Bacteria > Actinomycetota > Actinomycetes > Mycobacteriales > Micromonosporaceae > Actinoplanes > Actinoplanes auranticolor. The sequence goes on from NZ_BOQL01000041.1 coordinate 1,929, forward strand.
CCGTTCTGGGTGTAGGTGGGCCCGGCGTCCACCCAGAACTGGGCCCGGGCGAGCACCTCGGACCGGCCGATGGGTCCATTGGTGACGGACGCGTGCGCGGCCTCGGGGGCCGCGACGACGGCTGAGCCCGCGCCGAGACCGATGCCGGCTGCGGCCATGGCGAGCACGCTCGTACCGGTGGCGGCAAGCCGGCGGACGCGGGTAGGGAGAGGGGAACTGGGCGGGGAACTGGGCGATGGGCGAACGGGCATGGCTGTATCCCTGCTTTCGATCGATCGCTGTCGAATGTGGAAGCGAATTGACACCGGTCGCTACTGGCGACGGTGCGGAGGCGCGCTTAAGGTGGCCTGAGGCAGCAAGCAACCGGGTGAGGAGCCAGTCGGCGGCCTCACTCACATACGGGGTGTGCAGTGCTCGTCTCTTCGGTCGTCTCCTTTCCCGGCTTCCGGCCGGACGTCTCGGCTGGCAGGACCATCGCGCAACGGGCGGGAACGAACCTTGACCGATCCTTGACCGCCCCTGATCCCGCGCCGGCATGATCGAGTTCCGGCTGCTGGGCGAGGTCCAGATGTGGGTGTCCGGCCACCCGGTCGCGCTGGGCCCGCTCAAGCAGCGGACCGTCCTGGCCGCGCTGCTGGTCGACGCGGGCAGTGCGGTGCCGACGGACACCCTGATCGACCGGGTGTGGGACGAGGCCCCGCCGGCGGAGGCCCGCAACGTCCTGTACACGTACATGGCGCGGCTGCGCCGGATCCTGCTCACCGCGTCCGCCGACGCGCCGTCGTTGCAGCGCAAGCCCGGCGGATACCTGTTCGACGTCGACCCCGAGCTGATCGACCTGCACCTGCTGCGCCGCCTCGCCGCGCAGGCCCGGGAGCGCCCGGAAGGCGATCCGGACCGGCTGACGATGCTGCGGCGCGCCGTCGATCTGTGGCGCGGTGAGCCCCTGGCCGGGCTGAGCGGCGAGTGGGTGGCCCGGCTCCGGGAGGGGACCCGCCAGCAGATCCACGGTCTGCTGAGCGACTGGGCCGACGCGGAGATCGGTGCGGGCCGGTATGCCACGGTGGTCGACCGGTTGTCACCCGCCGTCGACAACCATCCGCTGGCCGAACCGCTCATCCTGCACCTGATGCGGGCGCTGCATCTCGACGGCCGCCGGACCTCAGCTCTCGAGCGGTACAGCCGGACCCGTCGGCATCTGGCCGACGAGCTGGGCATCGACCCCTCGGCGGAGCTCCAGGACCTGCACCAGCGGATCCTGCGCGGCACACCGTCCGAGGCCGTGCCCACGGCGCCGGCACCGGCCGAGCCCGCCGCCGACCTCCCGTCCGACGGCACGACCACCGCCTCCGACGGGGGTGTCCCCGGCCGCCAGCTCCCGGTCGGACTCGACGACTTCACCGGCTGCGAGCCGGAGATCGCGCAGGTGCTCACCACCCTGGGCAACCCGCCGGGCGAGGACAACCGCCCGGTGGTCGTGGTCAGCGGCCCCGGCGGCATCGGCAAGACGTCCTTCACCGTGCACCTGGCCAACCTGCTGCGTCCGGCCTATCCGGACGGTCAGATCCTGGTCGGTTCCGAGGGACGCGAGGGCCAGACCGGTGAGCTGGTCGACCGGGTCCTGCGCGCCCTCGGCGTACAGGACACGCACCGCCTCGGCACGATCGAGGACAAGGTCGCCCGGTACCGCGCGACCATCCGGAACCGCCGCCTGCTGATCGTCATCGACAACGCGGCCGGGGCCGGGGAGATCCGGCCGCTGGTTCCCGGCGTGCCCGGCACGGCCCTCATCGTGTCCAGCCGGGCCCGGCTCACCACCATCCCCCGGGCCGAACACGTGGAACTACGGCTGTTCTCCCGCGACGAGTCGCTGGCCCTGCTGCGCCGCATCATCGGCCCGGACCGGGTCGCCCGGGAGCCGGAGGCGGCCGCCGCCCTAACCGCGATCTGCGCCGGCCTGCCGCTGGCCCTGCGGATCGTGGCGGCGCGGCTGGCCGCCCGTGCGCACTGGCGGATCACCCGCCTGCTCGACCGCATGCGCGACGAGCGGCGCCGGCTCGACGAGATGGCGGTCGACGGCCTGGCCGTGCGGATCAGCGTCGGGGTCAGCTACGAGGGCCTGCCGCCGGCCGCCCGGCAGGCGTTCCGGCTGCTCGGTTTCCTCGGCTGCGCCACGTTCGCGGAGTGGATGGCCGCGGCTCTGTTCGGCGCCTCGGTCGACGATGCCGGGGATCTGCTGGAGCAGTTGTTCGACGCCCGGCTCGTGGAGATCGACGACAGCACGGCCGACGGGGTCGTGCGCTACCGGATGCACGAGCTGGTGCGGTTGTACGCCCGCGAACGCGCCCTCGAGGAGGACGACGAAGCCGGGCTCACCGCGGCTGTGCGCCGGACGGTCGCCGCCGCGACCGAGATCGTCGACCGGCTGGGCGAGTCGCTGCCGTACGCGGTCGCCCGGTCCTACCAGGGCATCGGTCCGGCCACCGGCGTGCACCCGACGGTCCTGGAGACGGACTGCAGCGGTCCGGACTGGCTGGCCACCGAGGCCGACGCTCTCGTGGCCACGGTGGAACGGGCCGCCGGGACGGGCCTGGTCGAGGAGGCGTGCGTACTCGCCGACGGCCTGGTCTACGCCTCGTTCGCGCTGCACAACGACTTCAGCCGGTGGAACCGCGCGCACGCCGCCGCGCACGCCGCCGCGCGGGCGAGCGGCAACCGCGTCGCGGAAGCGGTGATGGCCTGCGGGGTCGGTCTGCTGAGGTACAAGGAGGACCGGTTCAGCGAGGCCGAGCACCACTTCACCGCGGCCATCGAGCTCTTCGGCGACGTCGGTCACGAGCACGGCCGGGCCGCTGCGGTCAGCGGCCTGGGCACCGTGCTGCGGGAGGTGGGCCGGCATCAGGAGGCGGTGCCGATGCTCGAACGGGCCCTGCCGGTCCTGGAACGGGTCGGTGACCGTGACGGCGCGGCCCATGCCTCCTACGGTCTCGGGCACGCCCATCGCGAGCTCGGCAACGACGACCAGGCGATGAGCTATCTGGAACGGGCGAGGAACCTGTACCGCTCGGCCGGGCACTGGCGCGGCGAGGCGATCGCCGTCCGCGGCATCGGGCTGGTCCACCGGGCCCGCGGTGACCTCGACGCCGCCGAGGCGTGGTTCGTCCAGGCCCACGACATGGTGCTGCGCCGGGGCGACCGGCTCCTGGCCTGTTACACGACGCAGAGCCTGGCCAAGCTGTGGATCCGCCAAGGCCGGCCCGAGCAGGCCGCCGAGCCGCTGGCCCGCAGCCTGCAGCTCTGCGTCGACGCGCAGGACCGCTTCGGGGCGGCGCTGCTGCGGCGCACCCTGGGCGAGATGCACCTGGCCGCGGGCCGGCCGGCCGACGCGCTGCGGGACCTCGATCTGGCCTACGCGGTGTGGAGCGAGCTCGGGCATGAACTCGGCCGCGCCCGTACCCTGCGCGACATCGGGGCGGCGCACGTCCTGCGCGGAGACTGCGGGTCGGCCCACCATGCCTGGCAGTCGGCGTACACCACCTTCAGCCGGCTCGGTCTGCGCGAGGCCGGCGAGTTGAACTGGTGGATCCGCAGGTGGGGGTGCTACTGCGACCACGTCTGGCTGAGCGGGGACAGCGCCGGCCGCACCCTCCACTCCCGTCCCTGACGGGCCTGCAAGAAAGATTTCAGGTTCCTGTAGGGGCCGCTTCGTAGCGTGACCGCGCGCCGCACGTCGTGCGGCGTGGCGCACCCGAACGGAGACCTCGATGAGACTTGCGAAGCTGCCCCTGGTCACGACGACGCTCTGCCTCACCGCCGCCGTGGCTGCTTGTTCGAGCAACGCCGCCGCACGGGGCAGCGCCCCGGCGCCGGCGTCCACCACTCCGGCGTCCACCGCTCCGGTGCCCGCAGCGCCGGTGCCCGCAGCGACGGTGTCGCCGGCTTCAGCCCCGGCGACGTCGGCAGCGGCGGAGCGCGTGAAGACAGCCCCGGTGCAGAAAGCACCGGTGAAGAAAGCCGCGACCGGTGCCCGCCCGCTCGATCCGGGGCCCCCGCCCACCGATCCGGCGTGCGCGCCGGCGGCCATCCTGCCGACGGCCGAGCGGCTGGTGGACGACCCGGCCGCCGGTCTGAAGGTGCAGGCCGTGCAGGTCGCGGTCTGCCGCAACGGGTACGCCCGGGTGTTCACCGTCCCGGCCCGTACGCCCCAGCGGTTCGAGGGTGACCAGCTCTTCCTCCGCCTGGTGGACGGCGCCTGGACGCTGGTGGGCCGGGGCGCGAGCATCGACTGCGGCGACGCGGGCCTGCAAGCGGCCATCGCCCGGGCCTGCGCGGCGTTGGGCTGAGCCATGAGAAAACGTGCATCCGCCGCGGTGACGGCACTGGCCGGTACGGCCCTCGTGGCCACGTCCACGCCCGCGCAGGCCGCTTCGTCGGCGCCCATGGTGAGCATCCTGCAGACGACGCCGAACGCCCGGTGCGTCACCGGCCCGGCCCGGCCCACCTTCAGCGGCAACCGGATCACGTTGCACGCCACGGTGGCCGACCGCGACGGCGGTCCCCTGGCCGCGACGATCGAGTGGCGCACCCTGCTGGGTGACCGGCCGATCATCACCTACGACTGGGCCGGCCTCGACTCGCCGACCACGGTGACCATCACGGTCTATCCGCAGTACCTGCCGTGGGGCGCCGTCTACCGGTGGCGGGCCCTGGTCAGTGACGGGGAGCAGAGCGAGGTCGGCCCGTGGTGCGAGGTGAACATGCCGGACGCCGGGCCGCCGATCGGCACCTGATCCGGCTCCTCAGCCGGTTCTCAGGGGCAGGCCGCGAGCATGTCTTTCCGTGGGGTCAGTTGGCCGACCAGATGGCGGCGTTCAGGGCGGTCGCGAAGGTGACCCAGGCCCAGTACGGCACCAGCAGCCAGGCCGCGGTCCGCGAGACCGGCCGGATCAGGAAGATCGTCGCGCCGATCAGCAGCCACATGGCCACGATGTCGATCAGCGCCAGGCCGTACCGGCCGAAGCCGAAGAAGATCGGTGTCCACAGTGCGTTGAGCACGAGCTGCCCGGCGTAGACGGTGAGGGCGCGGTTCCAGCCCGTGCGGCGCCAGACCAGCCAGCCGGCGACGGCGATCATCGCGTACAGGATCGTCCACACCGGGCCGAACAGCCAGGACGGCGGCGCCCACGACGGCTGCTCGAGGTTCTGGTACTCGGCTGCCGTGCCGGCGACACCGAGGCCACCGATCAGGGCGGCGGCCGTCACCGCGGCGGCGAACGGGAGCAGACCCCACCAGGAGGGCCGATGCACAGCGGGTGCAGTCGTCATCACTGGGTGATACCCACGGCAAGGAGCCGGCTAACCGCTGAGCAGGCCCTTGATCATGCGCTGGGCGATCGCGTCGAAGCTCGGCTGGGTGGCGGGCGCGTTCTCGGCCAGCACCCGGGCCGGCTCCGGATACGCGCCGGTCGCCACCGCCGCCTACAGCTGCTCGACGTGCGCCGCGATCCGCTCCGGGTCGGTGATGCCGGCTTGGGCCTGGGCCAGTTCGTGGCTCACGTAGCTGGCGGCGAAGCCGGTCAGCAGCGCGAGGATCTCCATCCTGGTGCCGCCGGGCAGCCCGGTCGGAGCCAGGGCGGCCAGGGCGCGTTCCAGGTAACCGAGCATGTTGGGGCCGGTGAGCTGCCGGTTGGGCAGAGCGGTGGGCTCACCGACGAGGAGTGCCCGGTCCTGCTGATCCGCAGCGCCTACGGCCGCGGCTTCCCGTGGAACTCGCTGTTCGGCGCCTCCTTCGCCGCCCAGGGCTACCGCGTGATCCTGCAGAGCACCCGGGGCACCGGCGGCGACTTCCACCTCTGGCGCCACGAGGCCGCCGACGGCCAGGCCACGGTCGACTGGCTGCGCAAGCAGGAGTGGTTCCCGGGCGCCTTCGCCACGATCGGGCCCAGCCAGTTCAGCTATGCGCAGTGGTCCCTCGGCCTGGACCCACCACCCGAGTGGCGCGCGGCCGTGATGCAGGTCGCCGTGCACGACTTCTACGACGGCATGTACCCGGACCAGCACTGCGCGTTCAACCTGGAGCTGGCCCTGATCGCCGGCGTGACGTTCTTCCATCAAGGGGCGGGCACGGGCCGATACCTCCGTGCCCTGCTGCGGCTGGTGCGGCATCTGAAGCATGCCGTGCGAGGGGTACCACTCCTCGACTCCTACCGCCGGGCACTCGGGGGTCGGCGGCAGGAGTTCGAGGAGTGGATCACCCACCCGTACCAGGATGATCTGTTCTGGGCCGGCGCCGACGCCGGGCCGGCGGCGGACCGGATGACGGTGCCGGTGAGCCTGGTCTCCGGCCGGCACGACCTGGCCCTGGACCAGACGCTGCGGCAGTACGCCCGGCTGCGCCGGGCCGGCCAGGAGCCGACCCTCATGATCGGCCCCTGGACCCACACCTCGCTGTTCGAGCAGGGCCGGTCCGAGGTCTTCGCGGACGCCCTGGAACACCTGCGGGTGCACCTGCGCGGCGAGGGCGAGCGCGGGACCCGGATCCGGGTGCACGTCAACGACGCGTGGCGCGAGCTGAACGCCTGGCCACCGCCGAGCACCCCGATCCGCTACCACCTGCGGCCGGACGGCGAGCTGGGCGAGCTGGGCGAGCCCGGTGACGGCAGCACCAGCCTCGGCTACGACCCGGCCGACCCGACACCGGCGTTCGCCGGCCGGCTGCAGTCCCGCACGGCGGGGGCCCGCGACAACAAGACCCTGGAGGCGCGGGCCGACGTCCGGACCTTCACCACCGCGCCGCTGACCACGGCCCGGGAGATCATCGGTACGCCCACCGCGGAGCTGTACGCGAGCGGCAGCACCGGCCACTTCGACCTGTTCGTACGCCTCTGCGACGTGCACCCCGACGGCCGCCCGGTGAACGTGTGCGACGGCTTCACCCGGCTGACCCCGGACCACGTGGACGCCGACCGGGTGACCGTGCCGATGGGCGCGGCCGGGCACCGCTTCGAGCCCGGTCACCGGATCCGCCTGCAGGTCAGCGGGGGCGCGCATCCCCGCTTCACCCGCAACTACGGCACCGGCGAGCCACTGGCCACGGCGACCGAGCTGGTCGCCACCCGCACGACCGTCCACCACGACCCGGACCACCCTCCCGCTGCACGAGGCGGTACTTGGCGCCACCGTGCCGGCCCGCCGCTGGGCCCTGCGCAGGCCGAGGTGCGGCAGGCCAGCACGGCCTGACCAGTACAACGGGATGGTCACGGTTGTTTAGCTCGACTCGACCGGGGGGTACATGCCGCGCCGCATCCCCCACACGAATTGAGGAACACCAATGAGCATCCAGGCTCTCTTCTACCTCATCGCCGTCATCCTGCTCGTGCTCGCGGCGCTGCCGATCGGCACCCGGGGCATCTCGCTGGCCCTGCTCGGCGCCGCCTTCGCGCTGCTGGCCTTCTCCTGGGACACCATCACCGGCTGATCCGGCGATAGATGACGGCCTGCCACGGTTGCAGGACCAGATCCTCGGGCGCCGCGGCGTTGGTGAGCAGCAGTTCGGCTGCCTGCCACGCCGCGGCGTCGTCGATCTCGGCCCGGACGCTCTCACCCGTGAAGTTGCCGATGACCAGCAGGCTCGTGTCGCCGTGGGTACGGGTGAAGGCGTACAGCCGCTCGTCGTGCGGCAGCAGCATCGTGAAGTCGCCGTAGACGACCGCCGGTTCCTCGTGCCGCAGCGCGATCAGCTTGCGGTAGAAGTGGTAGACCGAGTCCGGGTCCTCGACCGCGGCCTCGGCGTTCACCTGGGTGTGGTTCGGGTTGACGGCGAGCCAGGGCGTGCCGGTCGTGAAGCCGGCGTACGGCGAGGCGTCCCACTGCATCGGGGTGCGCGCGTTGTCCCGGCCGCGGGCCCGCAGCACCTTCAGCACGTCCTCCGGGGAGCGGCCCTCCTGGTCGACGGCCTGCACGTACTGGCCCAGCGCCTCGATGTCGCGGAAGTCGGCGATGGTGGCGAACGGCGCGTTCGTCATCCCCAGTTCCTCGCCCTGGTAGACGTACGGCGTCCCGCGATGCAGGTGCAGCACCGCGCCGAGCATCTGTGCCGACCGCACCCGGTACTGCGGTGAGTCGTCACCGAAGCGGGAGACCACCCGCGGCTGGTCGTGGTTGTTCCAGTAGAGACTGTTCCACCCGTTCTCGGCCAGCCCGGCCTGCCACCGCCCCAGGATCGCCTTCAGGTCGGTGAGCCGCAGCGGGTACAGCAGCCAGGGGTCCTCGCCCCGGTCGACCCAGACGTGGTCGAACTGGAAGACCATGTCGACCTCGCCCCGGGCCGGGTCGGTGAACAGCTTGGCCTCGTCGATCGTCACGCCCGGCATCTCGCCCACGGTCAGCAGCTCCTGCGAACGGCCGGCGAAGACCCGCTCGTGCATCTCGTGCAGGAACTCGTGGATCCGCGGGCCGTTCATGTAGGACGCCGAGCCGTCCCCGTACGCGATCCCGGGCCGCACCGGGCCGTCGGGCAGCGTGGTGTCCTTGGAGATGTAGTTGATGACGTCCATCCGGAAGCCGTCCACGCCGCGGTCCAGCCACCAGTTCATCATCGCGTAGACCGCCTCGCGGACCTCCGGGTTCTCCCAGTTGAGGTCGGGCTGTTTGCGGCTGAACAGGTGCAGGTAGTACTCGCCGGTCACCGGGTCGTACTCCCAGGCCGGCCCGCCGAACGCCGCACCCCAGTTGGTGGGCTCGGCGCCGGGCGCCCCCGGCTCCATGCCCTCGCGGGCGGGCCGCCACCAGTACCAGTCGCGCTTCGGGTTGTCCTTGGACGAGCGGCTCTCGGCGAACCACGGGTGCTCGTCCGAGCTGTGGTTCACCACCAGGTCCATGATCAGCTTCATGCCCCGGGCGTGCACCCCGGCCAGCAGCTCGTCGAAGCCGGCCAGGTCGCCGAAAACCGGGTCGATGTCCTGGTAGTCGCTGATGTCGTAGCCGTTGTCGTCCTGCGGCGACGGATAGACCGGGGACAGCCAGATCACATCCACGCCCAGCCCGGCGAGGTGGTCCAGGTGCGCGAGGATCCCGCGCAGGTCGCCCATGCCGTCCCCGTCGGCGTCGGCGAAGCTGCGCGGATAGATCTGGTAAACGACGGCGCGGTGCCACCAGGGGTTCTGCATAGTCACTCCTTAACACGGGAACCTCCCGCGAAACATCGGTTCCGCTCCCATACTGGGGCCCATGAGAGTGGCACTGCTCGGACCGGTCGCCTGGCGCACCCCGCCGGTTCACTACGGACCCTGGGAGTTGATCACCAGTCTGCTCGCCGAGGGACTGACCGCGCGCGGGATCGAGGTGACGCTGTTCGCGACGCTCGACTCGGTCACCAAGGCCACTCTCGACGGCGTCTGCCCGAGCGGCTACGAGGACACCCCGGAGATCGACGGCCGGGTCTGGGAGGCTCTGCACGTCGCGTACGCGCTGGAGCGCTCCGGCGACTTCGACCTGGTCCACAACCATCTCGACTGGCTGCCGCTGGCGTTCTCCGCGCACTGCAAGGCGCCGATGCTGACCACGGTGCACGGCTTCTCGGGGCCGAACATCCTGCCGGCGTACCGCCGGGGCCGGTCGCACTACGTCTCCATCTCGGACGCCGACCGCTCCCCCGACCTGGACTACCTGGCCACCGTCTACCACGGCGTCGACCTGGAGGGGCTGCCGTTCGATCCGGTGGGCGGGGACGGCCTGGTGGCGTTCGGGCGCATCCACCCGGACAAGGGCACGCATACCGCCATCGAGATCGCCCGCCGGGCCGGCCGCCGGCTGACGCTCTGCGGCATCGTGCAGGACCAGCGCTACTTCGCCGAGCAGGTGGAACCGCACATCGACGGCGACCGGGTGGTCTACCTGGGCTCGGTGGGGCCGACGCAACGGGCCGCGATCCTCGGTGGCAGCGCCGCCCTGCTGCACCCGATCCTGTTCGCCGAGCCGTTCGGGCTCTCCGTGGTGGAGTCGATGATCTGCGGGACGCCCGTGGTGGCGTACCGCAAGGGGTCGATGCCCGAGGTGGTGGACGAGGGTCTCACCGGCCGGCTGGCCGACGACGTCGACCAGGCCGTGGCCGCGGTGGCGGACGTCGTGCGCCTGGACCGCTCGGCCTGCCGGGCGCGGGCCCGCTCCCGCTTCGGCGCGGACCGCATGGTCGAGGACTACCTGGCGATTTATCGAGAATTGGTCGACTGATCAACCGTTCTTGTTAATGTCATATTACGAAATTGCGGCATTTCACAGTCAGTCGCCGCCGAAAGCTGAAGCGTGCGCTCACGCTCCACGCCCGCGCGCGCCGGTTTGTGCTGCGGGGAGGCAGCCTCTGATCAGAAAGGCCCGTCAATGCCCGCCACCTACGGTTTCCTGAGCACCTATCCCCCCACCCAATGCGGTCTGGCGACGTTCAATGCGGCGCTCGCCAGTCACCTGACGGGCGGCACGCCCGCCAACGGTGTGGTCCGGCTGCTCTCCGCCGACGCCGTCGGGGGCGGACTGGCGGTCGACCGTACGGCGCCGCGGGTCGCGCACACCTGGCACACCGACACCCCGGGCGGCTGGACCGCCGCGGCGAACGTCCTCAACCGCTTCGACGTCGCGATCGTCCAGCACGAGTACGGCATCTACCCCGGCGTCGACGGCGATGAGGTGCTGCCCCTGCTGCGCGCCGTCAAGGTGCCGACGATCGTCGTGCTGCACACCGTGCTCAGCACACCTTCGATTCACCAGCGCCTGGTGCTGGAACGCATCGTGGCCGCCGCCGACGCGGTGGTCACCATGACGGACACCGCCCGGCAGCGCCTCAGCACCGGCTACCGGATCGACGCCCGCAAGGTCACGGTCATCCCGCACGGCGCCGGCAGCCACTCCAGCGCCCCGCGCGAGGCCCACGACGTCCCGCACCTGCTCACCTGGGGGCTGCTCGGGCCCGGCAAGGGCATCGAGTGGGCCCTGCGCTCGCTGGCCCTGCTGCGCGACCTCACCCCGATGCCCGCCTACACGGTCGCCGGGCGGACCCACCCCAAGGTGCTCGAACACCACGGCGACGTCTACCGGGAGTCGCTCAAGGCACTGGCCGCCGAGCTGGGCGTCGCCGGCGCCGTCCGGTGGGACGACGTCTACCACGACCAGGCGACGCTGAGCCGGCTGATCCGCTCGGCCGACGTGGTGGTGCTGCCGTACGACTCCACCGAACAGGTCACCTCCGGCGTGCTCATCGAGGCCGTCGGTGCGGGCGTACCCGTGGTGGCCACCGAGTTCCCGCACGCCGTGGAGCTGCTGGCCGACGGGCCCGGCCTGCTCGTACCGCACCAGGACCCACCGGCCATGGCCGCCGCGATCCGGCACCTGCTGTCCACCCCGGACGAGGCGCCGCACCTCAACGGACTCGGGGGCGCCCCGACCCTGCGCTGGCCCGCCGTCGCCGCCCGCTACCAGGCCCTGGCCACGCGACTGGTGCAGGACCGCGCGACCACCACCGCCCCCGTACCCGCGTGAGCGTCTCCCTGCGGCTCGTGCCGCCGCCGATCCGGCTCGTCGACGCACCAGAACCCAACTGGTCCCAGATCGCCCGGCTCTCCGACGACACCGGGCTGCTGGAACACGCCCGGCACGCGACCCCGCGGCGCGAGCACGGCTACTGCGTCGACGACGTGGCCCGCGGGCTGCTCGTCGCCAGCCGCGAGCCGCAGCCCACCGCCCTGGTGACCGGGCTGGCGGAGCGCTACCTGACCTTCCTCACCCACGCCCTGACCCCGGACGGCCGGTGCCGCAACCGGCTCAGCTACGACCGGCGCTGGCTGGACGAGCCCGACCTGGGCGACTGGTGGGGCCGGGCGGTGTGGGCCCTCGGCACGGCCGCCGGTCGCTGCCCGGTGCCCTGGATCCGGACCGAGGCCCGCACGGCGTTCACCATCGCGGCGCGCAACCGTTCGCCCTGGCCGCGGGCGATGGCCTTCGCCGGCCTGGGCGCGGCCGAGGTGCTGCGGGCCGACCCGCGCACGGGCACGGCGGCCGAGCTGCTCGGCGACGCCGCCACGGTGGTGGGGCTGCCCGACTCCGACCCCGAATGGGTGTGGCCGGAACGCGAGCTGACCTACGCCAACCCGGCCCTGGCCGAGGTCCTCATCGCCGCCGGCGACCTGCTGGGCGACGAGCCGCTGCTGACCGACGGGCTGCGGATGCTGAGCTGGCTGTGCCGCACGCAGGAGCACCAGGGCCACCTGTCCACAGTGCCGGTCGGCGGCTGGCGGCCGGACGTGCCCCGGCACCGCTTCGACCAGCAGCCCATCGAGGCCGCCGCGACGGCCGACGCCTGTGCCACCGCCGGCGCGGTGACCGGGGACGACCGCTGGGACGCGCCGCTGTTCCAGGCCATCGCGTGGTTCCTGGGCGACAACGACTCCGGCACCGTCATGTACGACCCCCTCACGGGTGGCGGATATGACGGATTGACCCCGGACGGGCCTAACCTGAACCAAGGCGCCGAATCCACCCTCGCCCTCGTCTCCACCCTCCAGCACGCACGCGCGCTGGCGGCGCGGAGCACGACCAGACCCTCAGGCGGATTGGCATGACCGTAACCATGGACCCCCGTGATGTCCGGACCACCTCGCTCGCCCAGCGGCACGCGCTCACCATGCAGCCCGACGGCCGGCGGGTCGTCATCAAGCTCTTCGTGCCCGGTGAGGACGCCCAGCTCGGGCAGAACCGGGCCTCGCTGATCATCGAGCGCATCCTGCAGCTCGACGACGACGAGATCACCCGGCTGCTCGACGACGTGCTGGCCCGCTTCTCCGGTCGCCACCACGACATCTGCGCCACCTTCCAGCACCACTACGACCTGGTGCACCACCGGGTGCCGCCGGACATCGACCTGTCCCCGAGCGCCCGGGCACTGATCGGCGCCTACTTCAGCCACGAGTTCGCCGTCGAGGCGGCGGCGTTGTGCAACCCGTCGATGGTGCCGCACCCGGACCAGAGCGATCTGGCCCCGGGCGAGCTGCGGGCGGCGATCAGCCTGCGGCAGATCGGCGAGGGGCACATCTCCTCGGTCGGCTTCTGCTCGGCCGTGCTCGGCCCGGACGACAAGATCCGGCTCGAGGACCGCGACGGGCCGCTGATGATCGGTCAGCGGGTCGGCGCCAAGCACCAGCGCGACCTGCTCGCCGCCGGCCTGGCCGAGGAGGACCTGGACAACGAGATCACCGCCACGGTGCTGTCCTCGCTGCCCGAGCGCTACGACGACGACGAGTTCGAGGACGTCCTGGGTCATCTGCCCGGCGAGCTGCTGGCCCGGCCCACGGCCAACGAGACGCTGGAGGCCATCCGGCGCATCGTGGCCAGCGACTACGCGGTGATGTTCCCGGTCGCCGTGCCGCTGCACCAGCGGGTGCTCTGGCCGGCCACCCCGGCCGAGAGCAACGGCATGGAGGACGCGCGTTTCGTGCAGGTCGCGGAGGCGGACGGGCGGACGGCGTACCACGCGACCTACACCGCGTACGACGGCCGGCACATCGGCGGGCGGATGATGCACACCCGCGACCTGCGGCACTTCGAGGTCACCGCGCTGCGGGGCCCGGCGGCCCGCAACAAGGGCATGGCGTTGTTCCCGCGGACGGTGAACGGCCGGCACCTGGCGCTGTGCCGCTCGGACGGCGAGACCCTCGGGCTCAGCACCCGCGACGAGCAGAACCGCTGGCAGGACGCGGTGCCGCTGCTGATGCCGCACCGCGGCTGGGACCTGATCCAGGTCGGCAACTGCGGGTCACCGGTGGAGACCGAGGCCGGCTGGCTGGTGCTGACCCACGGCGTGGGCCCGATGCGGCGGTACGCGATCGGCGCGATGCTGCTCGACCTCGACCATCCGGAGCGGGTCATCGCCGACCTGCCGCACGGGCTGCTGGAGCCCGACGAGACCGAGCGTGAGGGGTACGTGCCCAACGTCGTCTACTCCTGCGGCGGGCTGGTGCACGCGGGGCGGTTCTGGCTGCCGTACGGGGCCAGCGACGTCCGGGTGGGCTTCGCCAGCATCCCGCTCGACGCCCTGCTCGCCGCGATGGTGCCGGTCGTCTAGGACTGGCCCTGACGGGCGTCGTGCACCAGCAGGGCCACCTGGACGCGGTTGGTCAGGTCCAGTTTGGTGAGGATGCGCGAGACGTACGCCTTGACCGTGGCCGTGCTCATCCGCAGGGCCGTACCGATCTCCTGGTTGGTGCGGCCCTGGGCGACGAGCAGCGCGACGTCGCGTTCCCCCGGGCTGAGCCGCTGCAGCGCCGCGCGGGCCCGGTCCCGTCCCGGATCCGGCGCCGCGGCCGCGACGTGGTTCATCATCCGGCGCAGCACCTCGGGTGAGAGCATCGGCTCACCCGCCGCCACCCGGCGCACCGCCCGCGCGATCTCCTCCGGCGGGGTGTGCTTGAGCAGGAAGCCGCTGGCTCCGGCGCGCATCGCCCGCAGCACGTGCGCGTCGGTGTCGAAGGTGGTCAGCACGATCACCTCGGGTGGTTCGCGGCGGGTGCGCAGCGACTCGGTGGCGGTGAGGCCGTCCATGCCGGGCATCCGGATGTCCATCAGCACCACGTCCGGGCGGTGGGTGCCGACCGCGGCGGCGACCTCGGTGCCGTCCGCGACCGCCCCGGCCACCTCGATGCCGTCGAACGCGGCCAGCATCATCGTCAGCCCGGCCCGGACCAGCGCGTCGTCGTCCACGAGCAGCACCCGCACCGGCTGCGGTGCCGTGGTCACGGGGTCCACGGCAACCAGGCCCGCAGCTGGAACTCGCCGGTCGCGGTGGGGCCGTGGTCCAGGCGCCCGCCGGCGAGCTGCACCCGTTCGCGCAGCCCGACCAGTCCGGTGCCCGAGCCCGGCAGCCCGGAGCCCCCGGCCCGCAACGGGTTGCCGACCTCCACCACCAGCCCCTGCTCGGCGTGGCCGGTGACCGCGACCCGGACGTGGGCGCCGGGCGCGTGCTTGCGGGCGTTGGTCAGCGCCTCCTGCACGACGCGGTAGGCGTGCCGCCCGACCCCGGCCGGCACCCCGTCGGCGGCCAGTCGCAGCTCCACCCGTTCCCCGGCCTCCCGGGACTGCGCGATCAACGCGGGCACGTCGTCGAGGGTCGGCTGCGGGCGGTCCTCGGCCGGCTCGCGCAGCATGCCGATCACCTGGCGCAGCTCCTCCAGCGCCTCGTACGCGCTCTGCCGGATCACCCCGGCCGCCTCCCGCTCGCTGCGCGGGGCGTCGCGGCGCACCTCCAGCGCGCCGGCGTGCACCGCGAGCAGGGAGATCCGGTGGGCCAGCACGTCGTGCATCTCCCGGGCGATCCGTTCCCGCTCGGCCAGCCGGGCCTGCTCGACCCGCAGTTCGTCACCCTGCTCGGCCTCGCGGGCCCGCTCGGCCCAGGACCGGACCAGCCGGCGCTGGGAGCGGACCAGCATCCCGATCCCGACGAGGATGACGTGCAGCAGCACCAGGAACGTCGTCGCCTCCCAGTAGATGCGGGTGGGGCCGAGCGCGATCAGATAGACGGTGGCCAGCGAGACCGCGTGCACCGCGGTGACGGCGACGGCCACCGCGGCGGTGCGGTACAGCGCAACGCCGAACAGGGCGATCGGGGTGGCACCCATGGGCAGCCCGAAGAGCAGGCCCAGCACGACGAGGACGAGGGCGAGCGCGACCGGGCGGCTGCGGCGGTACCGGATCAGGGCGGTGATCGCGACCGTACCGGCGACCAGCTCGACCCCGATCGGCCAGCCGTCGCCCTCGTTCAGGGTGGTGGCCAGGAAGAAGCTGCCCAGGGCCAGGGCGGTGCCGGCCAGGGCCGCTTCGACGAGCCAGCGCCTCATGACTGGACCGTACTGTGCCGGGGACAGCCCGCGCAGTGGCCGGTCGGCGACCGCCACGTCGACTTTGGTCGACGTGGGTGCGACCACCGCCGGTAGCGGCACCCCGCGAGCACGCCGGAGACTCGGCAGCCGTGGACAACGAGACGATCGTGGCGACCCCGGTGTGGGTCCGTGCGGCGGTGTGGACCGCGCTGCCGGCGGCCGGGGCCGGGCTGGGCTGGGTGGTACGCGAGCTGCCGGGATGGATCCTGCGGATCCCGTTCGTGCCGATGCGGGGGCCGCTGCGCCTGGTGGACCGGTGGGGCGAGCCCGAGGCGACGATCGGCGCGGTGCTGCTCGGCGCGATCGCCGGACTCGTGCTGGCCGGACTCGTCGACCGGGAGTCGCTGACCGTGCGCCTCTCCGGAACCGAGGTGACGCTGACCCGCCCGGGCACCACCCGGACAGTGCCGCGCGGTGCCGTCGCGGTGGCGTACCGGGAGGGTGACCAGCTCGTGCTGCTCGGGCCGACCGGGCGGGAGGTGGCCCGGGAGCCGTCGCACCTGCCGGTCGCCCGGCTCGCCGCGGCCTTCGGCACCGTCTGGGCGGCGCAGGACCCGTACGAGGGCTCCTATCGGCGCTGGGTGCCGGACCTGCCGGATGTCCCGGCGGAGGCGGCGGCGCTCTTCGCCGCCCGGCAGCAGGCCCTGGACAAGGGCGACAGCGACGACGCCCGGGACCTGCGCGAGGAGCTGGCCCGGCTCGGCTTCGTGGTGCGCGACCGCAGGAAGCGTCAGCACTTCCGCCGGGCGGAAGGGATCTAGACCGTCGCGGCGACCACCCAGATGGTCAGGACCGCGAGGAACTCGCCGTCCGCGCCGGCCTGCTCCACCTGGTCGAACCAGCGCTCGCGCAGCCCGGTCGGGGTCATCCAGGACTCCTGGGGCACCTGGGGGTTGACCATCGGCAGCACCACCGCGGCCGAGTCCGGATCGGGGAAGTAGCACGTCACCGGGGTGGCACTGATGTCGCGCAGGCCGTAGCCGACCAGCCGGCGCCGCAGGGTGCGGCCCATGTCGAGCCGGCGCGGGGTGAGCCGGCCGTGCATGTGCGCGACGATCGTCTCGGCCAGCGCGGCGTCCACGCCGTCGAAGGCCAGCGAGTCCCAGTCCGTGTCGAGCAGGCAGAGCCGGCCACCCGGGCGGATCACCCGGATCAGCTCGCCGATCGCCACGTCCGCGTCGTCCACGTGCTGCAGCACCCGCTCGCACCAGACGCCGTCGAAGCTGTCGTCGGGCAGGTCGAGCTCGGAGACGTCGCCGGTCACGTACCGGATGTCGCCGCCGTCGTGGCGCTCGCGGGCGGCGCCCAGCGTCGCCGCGGAATGGTCCAGGGCGACCACCTGACCCCCCGGCGCCACCGCCGTGGCCAGTGCCCGGGCGACGTCGCCGGCACCGCAGCCGGCGTCCAGCAGGCGCTGCCCGGGGGCCGGGCGCAGCGCCTGCCACGCGGTGTGCCGGACCCGGCGGATCTCGGGATGACGGGACATGCCCTCGAGGGCCGCCACCAGCATGGCGAACATGTCCGGCGGGATGGCATCGAGGTCCGCGAAGGGGGTGCGGTCCAGCTGTGCGGGCTCCATGGCTCCGATCGTCGCGCGGCGCGGCCCGGGCGGTGAGCGCCGGTCAATCTTCCGACACGGGAAGCCTCGGATTCCGGAAGTTTTCACCGATCGGGTGACTGTGACCCGCATTCGGCAGCTGCTGCCCGCCGGCAACCTGGACCGCACCCGGCTGGCCGCGACGGCCCTCGGCTGCCTGGGGCTGGCCGCCGCCCTGGCCCAGGTCGGCAACGAGTACCGGTCGCCGGGCTGGCACCGGGCGTCGTTCCTGGCCATCGTGCTGGTGATGGCCGCGGTCGTGCTGACCCATCTGCGCGGCCGGGCTCCGTGGTGGGACGCGGTCACGCTGCCGGTGCTGATCACCGTCGGCGGCGCCGGCCTGCGGGACCCGCTCGCGACGATCGGGCTGTCCTTCGCGGTCGCCCTGGGCCTGTCCCTGTACGGGCCGACGGGCCTGTGGGTCCTGCGGACAGTCGGCACTTTCGCGGCTATACCGGTAGCAGTGGCCATTTCGCCGATCTCGCTCGGCCGGGTCATTTCCTGGCACTCCCCCACCGTGCTCGGCATGCTGCCGATGCTGGCGCTGATGAGCGCGATGATGCGCGGCATCTACCTGGCTCTGCGGCACCAGGAACGGGTCAGCGCGCGCGACGCCGTGCTGGCGCAGACCGGCAGCCGCATGATCAGCCTCACCGAGGTGACCGCCGTCCGCCGGCTGGGCGTCGAGGCGGCGAACGCCATCGTCGCCCTGACTCCCGGGGTCGCCATGGTGATCCTGCGCCGGGACGAGCGGGGCCTGTTCGTCAAGGCCGTGGCCGGTCTGCCGGAATCGTTGCTGGACCGGACCGTGCCCGAGTCGGTGGTGACCGGTCCGGCCGGGCTCGAAGAGCTGGCGCCCGGGTTCCGGCACTGGCGGGTCGAGACGTTCTCCGCGGACCTGCACCTGCTGGTCGGCGGACGTAACCCGGTGGCCGAGGACGTGGTGGCGGCGTTCCGTACGGTGTCGAACCAGGTGGTGCTCGGGGAGGCGGCCTGCGTCTCGCACGCCGAACTCGACCACCGGGCGCACCACGACCACCTCACCGGGCTGCCCACCCGCGACAAGTTCTTCCGCGAGCTCGACGCGGCGACGGCCGCGGGGACGCCGGGCAGCGTCGCGCTGCTGCTCATCGACCTGGACGACTTCAAGGCGGTCAACGACACGTACGGGCACGCGGCCGGCGACGAGCTGCTGGTGGAGCTGGCCGGCCGGATCGTCCGCGCGGGCGGGCCCGGCAGCGTGGCCGCCCGGCTGGGTGGTGACGAGTTCGCGCTGCTGCTGACCGGACTCGGCGGGCCGGGCGACGCCGACGCGACGGCCCGGACGGTGAGTGCCGCCATCGTCGCGCCGGCGCGGCTCACCGACGCCACGGTGACGGTCGGCGCGTCCATCGGCATCGCCGCGGCCACGGCGGGCTGCACGGCCGGCGAGCTGACCCGGCACGCCGACGTGGCCATGTACGCGGCCAAGGCGCACGGCAAGAACCGCGTCGAGCGCTACGACCCGGAGCGCCTGCAGCCCGCCTGAGCGGCCCGGACGCCCGGTGCCCGGCGGCGGTGAAGATCGCGGGACGTAGGATCCGGTCCATGACGGCTACACGGATCGGACTGGTGGGGTACGGCTCGGGCGGGCGGATCTTCCACGCTCCCCTGCTCGCGGCGGCGGACGGTGTCGAGTTCGCGGGTGTGGTGACGCGTTCCGCCGAGCGGCGCGCCGAGCTGGCCAAGGGTCACCGGGACGTGCCCGCCTTCGACTCGCTGGCCGATCTCGCCGCGGCGGGCGCCCAGGCCGTCACCATCTCGACCCCGGCCGCCACGCACGCGGCCCTGGCCCGGGAGGCGATCGCCCTCGGGCTGGCCGTGGTGGTGGACAAGCCGTTCGCGCTGGACGCGGAGGCCGCCCGCGAGGTCACCACCCTGGCCGCCGACGCGGGGGTGCTGCTCAGCGTCTATCAGAACCGCCGCTGGGACTCCGACCTGCTGACCCTGCGGCGCCTGATCGGCGAGGGCGCGCTCGGCGAGGTCCGCCGGTTCGAGTCCCGCTTCGAGCGCTGGGCACCGGACCGGGAGCCGCCCGCGGCGGGCGGTGGCACGCTGCTCGACTTCGGCGCGCACCTGGTGGACCAGGCGCACCTGCTCTTCGGCCCGGCCACCCGGGTGTACGCGGAACTGCGCGGCGACGGCGACCTGGACGACGACGTGTTCGTGGCCCTGCACCACGCGAGCGGCGTCGAGTCGCACCTGTGGGGCAGCTGGCGGCAGGCGGCGCCGGGCCCGCGCCTGCGGGTCAGCGGCACGACGGGCGCCTACATCGTCGACGGCATCGACGGCCAGGAAGCGGCGCTCAAGGCCGGCCGCTCCCCCGCCGACCTGGGCGACCGGTGGGGGGCCGAGCCGGAGCACGTGTGGGGACGGCTCTACCGCGGTGCCACGGGCGCGCCGGTCCGCAGTGAGCGCGGCCGGTGGGACACGTACTACCCGGCGTTCGCGGCGGCCGTCCGGGGCGAGGCGCCGGTCCCGGTCGACCCGTGGGACTCCGTCCGCAACATGGACGTGCTGGACGCCGCCCGGATCAGCGCGACCACCGGCGAGACGGTCGGTCTCTAGCGCGGCCGTACGTGCGGGCCCAGGACGCGGGCGGTGGCGAGCGATTCGGCGAAGGTGGCCGGTTCCAGGTCCAGGCCGGCCGGCAGCCAGGCCGGTTCGCCCTGATCGGGATCGGTCGTGGCGGCCAGGATGTCGGCCGGGCTCAGGCCCGCCTGCGCCAGCGCGCGCAGCTCGCGCGGGTTGATCCCCGGCGGTAGCGGGCCGTTGCCCAGGTCGGTGCCGTAGCGGACTTTTCCGCCGTGGCCGAGGAATCGCCGCAGGTTGCCCAGGGCCACGTCCCGCTCGGGCGTCGCGGTGCCCCAGCCGTGGATGTCCAGCGTGCTGATCCAGGTCGTCCGGGCCGCGCTGTCCCGGATCAGGCCGTCGTCGAGGGCCTCGGTCCACGGGGTGTGCGCGAGCACGTCGGCCCCGGCGGCCAGGGCGGCGGCGACCGTGCCCGGTCCCTCCGCGTGCACGACCACCGGCAGCGCGGCCGCGTGGGCCGCCTCGACCACCGCGGCCAGCGTCGCGTCGCTGAGCATCGGGCCACCGGCGTGCGCGGTCACCTTGATCAGCGTCGCGCCGCCGGCCCGCGCCTCGGCGACCGCCTCGGCCGCCTCCGCCGCCGACCGGACCTCACGGCAGCTGCCGGCAGGCGCCCACGACCGGTCACTGGGATAGCCGCCGGGGGCGATCAAAAACGGACCGGCGAAGCGTACGGCGGGGGCACCGCGCGCCGCCTCGGCCGCGACCTTCGCCGGTACGCCGCCCAGGTCCCAGACCGACGAGATCCCGCCGGCCTGCACCGTCGGCAGATCCACCAGCGCGGAGTGCACGTGCGCGTCACACAGCCCCGGCAGCACCGTCCCGGGCAACCGCCGCCGCACCGCCCCGGCCGGCACCTCGGCCACCGGCACGATCTCCCGGCCACCGGACGCCTCGGCGCGGGCGACTGCCCCGGCCTCAGCGACCGCTCCGGCCGCCGTGACCGGCCGGGCCGGGCCCAGCGCCACCCCGGTGCGCAGCCGGCCGTCCCACCACAGCGAGTCCGGGAGCAGCCAGTCCGGGCCCGCCGGACTCACGACTGTTTCTCGAGCAGGGTGCGCAGCACGGCCAGACCCCGGTGCACCTCGGTGAAGCTGGTGCTCAGCGGGGCCGGGCCGATCCGGATGCCGTCCGGGCGCCGGTAGTCCGGGATGACGCCGTTGTCCCAGAGGCTCTCCAGCAACTGCTCGAAGCCGGGACGGCGCAGCGTGACGTGGCCGCCGCGCTGCTCCGGCTCGCGCGGGCTGACCACCTCGACGCCCAGCGGCGCCAGCCATTGGTCGGCCACCTCCAGCACATAGCCGGTGAGCAGCACGGACTTGGCCCGCACGGCCTCGATGCCGGCCTCGGCCAGCATGTCGAGGTTGGCGTGCAGCGGGACCATGGCCAGGATCGGCGGCGTGCCGCTGAGCAGCGCCCGCGCCCCCTCGGCGGGCTCGTGGCCGGGGCCCATCTCGAACGCCGCCCGGTGGCCCATCCAGCCCTGGATCGGCTGCCGCAGCTCACCCTGCAGCCCGCGGCGCAGATAGCCGAAGGCCGGCGCGCCCGGGCCGCCGTTGAGGTACTTGTACGTGCAGCCCACGGCCAGGTCCGCACCCCAGTCGTCGAGGCGCACCGGCACCGAACCGACCGAGTGGCTCAGATCCCACAGCGTCAGCGCGCCCGCGGCGTGCGCGATCCGGTTGATCTCCGCCGCGTCGGCGAGCCAGCCCGACCGGTACGCGACGTGGCTGAACAGCACCAGCGCGGTGTCCCCGTCGACCACCTCGGCGACCTGGGCCGGAGTGATGCCGGTGGCCGGGTCCGTCTCGATCCACACCAGGCTCAGGCCACGCTCGGCGGCGATGCCCTCCAGCACGTACCGGTCGGTGGGGAAGTTGTCGGTGTCCAGCACGACCTTGCGCCGGCCGGGGCGGGCATCGACCGCCGCCCGGGACAGCTTGTAGAGCAGCACCGTCGTGGAGTCGGCCACCACGACCTGGCCGGCGGCGGCACCGAGCGCGACCGCGCCGAGCCGGTCGCCGAGCTGCAGCGGCCACTCCAGCCAGCCGTCAGTCCAGCCGCGGATGAGCCGGCCGGCCCACTGCTCGCGGACGAACTCGTCGAGCAGCTGGGCGGTGGCCCGCAGCGGCCGGCCCAGCGAGTTGCCGTCCAGGTACGAGACGACGTCGAAGCCGTCCGGGGTCAGAAAACGCTCGCGCAGGTGGGCCAGCGGGTCGGCGGCGTCGAGGGCCTCGGCCCGGGCCAGCAGGTCGTCACTCACGCGCCCGCCACGCCGATCTCGGTCCGGACCGCGTACAGCTCCGGGAAGAAGGTCAGATCGAGGGCCTTGCGCAGGAAGTTCACGCCGCTGGAGCCGCCGGTGCCGGCCTTGAAGCCGATCGTGCGTTCCACGGTCTTGAGGTGCCGGAAGCGCCAGAGCTGGAAGTTCTCCTCCAGGTCGACGAACTCCTCGCAGGCCTCGTACGCCTCCCAGTTGGCGTCGGCGTTCTCGTAGATCTTGGTGAACACCGGGACCAGCTCCTCGTGGTACCGGTAGCCCTGCGTCACGTCCCGCTCCAGCAGCGCGACCGGCACGTCGTGACCGTGCCGGGCCAGGTAGCGCAGGAACTCGTCGTAGACGGTCGGCGCCTCGAGCGCGCCCAGCAGCAGCTCCTGCGCCGCCGGATCGTCGTCGAAGATCGCGAGCATCCGGCGGTCCTTGTTGCCGAGCAGGAACTCGACCGCGCGGTACTGGTAGGACTGGAAGCCCGACGAGGTGCCGAGGAAGCTGCGGAACTCGGCGTACTCCGACGGGGTGAGGGTGGCCAGCACCGACCACTGCTCGGTGAGGCAGCGCTGGATGTGCTTGACCCGGGCCAGGCCCTTCAGCGCCGGCCGCAGGTCGTCGGCGGCGAGCTTGCGCTGCACGGCGCGCAGCTCGTGCAGGATCAGCTTCAGCCACAGCTCCGAGGTCTGGTGCTGCAGGATGAACAGCAGCTCGTCGTGGTGCTCCGGGACGCTGACCGGGTGCTGCGCCGAGAGGACCTGGTCGAGCCGCAGATACCGCCCGTACGACATGTTGACCTTGAAGTCGCGGACGATGCCGGCCTCCAGGGGCCGTTGATTCGACGACACGTGCCTGCCCTCCTCAGATGGTTCATCTGAAGGAGATCACACCCGTCAGATGTTGGCGAGGGGACCGTCGGTAAGGATCGGACCCCAGTACACCCACTGACCGTCGTGACGTACGAAGCGGCTGCGCTCGTGCATCTCGCCGGGGCGGCCGGCGTCGCGGTAGTGGGCCCGGAACTCCACCATGCCCTCGGCGTCGAAGAGCCCGCCGCGGCTGGTACCCAGCACCTGCAGCCCGGTCCAGCGCAGGTTCGCATCCGGCTCGACGCCGGCCGGCCGGGTGTCCGGGTGCCAGGACCGCAGCACGTACGCCGCGTCGTCCAGCACGAAGGCGGCGTAGCGCGAGCGCATCAGCCCCTCGGCGGTGGCGCTGGCATGACCGCGGTGCGCCGGGCCGCAGCACTCCCCGTACGGCTGACCGAGCCCACAGGGGCAGGGCAACGCGTCGTCGAAGCCGGTCAGCGTCGTGGTGCGGCGGGATGCGCGTCGGCCCATGCCCTATTCTTGCTCACCCGCGGTGTCGAGCGACCGGTAGTAGCGGATCTTCCCGCGGATGTGCTCCCGCTGCTCGGCCAGCTCGGCCAGGCGCCGCCCGATCTCCCGGTCGTGCTCCTCGAGCAGCTCCACCCGCTCCCGCATGGTCCGCTCGTCGCGGGTCAGGTCGGCGTAGCGGCGCATCTGCGCGATCGGCATGCCGGTGTTGCGCAGGCAGCGCAGGATGCCCAGCCAGGCGATGTCGTCGTCGTCGAAGACCCGCTGCCCGCCTGGGGTACGGGCGATGTCGTCCAGCAGCCCGATCCGTTCGTAGTAGCGCAGCGTGTCGAGGCTGAAGCCGGTCTTGTCGGCGATCTCGCCCGGCGAATAGGTCGGCATAACTTGATTCTGCCCTTGATCTGGAGCGCGCTCCAGGTGGCACCGTGCCGCCATGAGCGAAATCGTCTTGGGGGCCATGCTGTTCGGCACGCGGATCGGCGAGCGTGAGTCGTTCGCCCTGCTGGACCACTTCATCGAGCGCGGTGGCCGGTGGATCGACACCGCGAACAACTACTCCTTCTGGTTGCACGAGAGCGGCCTCGGCGGGCAGAGCGAACAGGTCGTCGGCCGCTGGCTGGCCGCGCGGCCCGGTGTGCGCGACCGGGTACGGATCAGCACCAAGCTCGGCGCGCAGCCCACCGACCCCGTCGTCGGCTTCCCGTCGGCCGAGGGACTGTCCGCGCCGGTGATCCGCCAGGCCACCGAGCAGAGTCTGGCCCGGCTGGGCATCGAGCACCTCGATCTGCTCTGGGCCCACATCGAGGACCGGTCCGTGCCGCTGGACGAGACCGTGGCGGCGTTCGGCGAGCTGGTGACCCGGGGCGTGGTGGGGCGGCTGGGCGCGTCCAACCACCCGGCGTGGCGGGTCGAGCGGGGCCGGCAGCTGGCCGCCGCGCAGGGTGTCGCGGGCTGGACCGCCCTGCAGTTGCGGCACTCGTACCTGCGGCCGCGGCCGGGGGCGGCGTTGCCGGCGTCGGCGCACCGGGTGGTCACCGACGAGGTGCTGGACTTCGTGCGCGGCAACGAGGATGTGGTGCTGTGGGCGTACACGGCGTTGCTGAACGGGGGTTACGTGCTGCCGGAGCGGCTCGACGAGGCGTACGAGCACCGCGGCACCACCCGGCGCCTGGCCGAGCTGGACGCCGTCGCCGCCGAGCTCGGTGCCGGCCGCCACCAGATCGTGCTGTCCTGGCTGCTGGGCGGCAGCCCCGGCGTGTGGCCGATCGTGGGGGCGACCACCGTGGAGCGGCTGGACGAGGCGCTGGACGCGTACGAGATCAAGCTCGACGCCGCCCAGCGCGACCGGCTGGATCGCGCCGCCTGAGGCTCAGCGGCCCTGCCGGTCCAGCACGATCCCGCTGATCACCTGCTGGCACCGGTCGAGTTCCTCGATCAGGCCGCGCATCTCCTCGATCGCCGAGACGGCGTTGCGGGTGTCGCTGCGGATGCCGCCGACCTGCCCGCCGATCTCGCTGGTGGCCACCGCGGTCTCGTTGGCCAGGTCTTTGACCTCGCTGGCGACCACGGCGAAGCCACGGCCGGCCTCGCCCGCCCGGGCCGCCTCGATGGTGGCGTTCAGGGCGAGCAGGTTGGTCTGCTTGGCGATGGTGGCGATGAGCTCGACGACCTTGCCGATCTCGGTGCTGCTGGCCTCCAGCCGCTGGATCACCTCGACGGCGGTCTGCGCCGCGCGGACCGCCGACCGGGTCGCCGTCGCCATGTCGCTGCTGACGTCGGCGAGCCGGTGCGCGGAGCCGGTCGCGGCGCTGTCCGGGTACTGCTCGCCGCTCTGCCAGTCGGTCATCGCGTTCCACCCCTCGCCGGCCCGACCCCCAACATCGCACCCCGTGGTTGCCGTTCGCGGCGAATTCCCGCTATCGGGCCACGGTGGCCGGGCCGCAGCCGGGCATCTCGTAGTCCGCCCGCCACCCGGTGGGCCGCGGTGGCTGATCGCGTCCTTCCCGGCCGGGCTCAGCTCCGCGTCGGCCGGGCGGGCAGGGCGAGGGCGTCGGCCCGGCCACGCGCCGCGAGCCGGGGGTCGGGGTCGCCGGCGAGCCGCAGCGCTGCCCGCCGGCGCGTCACCGGGTCCCGGCCGTTCAGCAGCCGGTAGCCGGCCCGGCGCACCTCGGACCGGCTGTCACCGAGCAACTCCCAGCCCAGGCCGGGAGGCAGCCGCCGGTCGAACGGGCGCAGCGCCAGGGCCGCCTCCCGCACCACAGCCGGGGCCGGGTCACGCACCAACGGCACCACCAGCTCCACCGGTACGGCGCCGAGGTGGCCGAGCGCCCGTACCGCCGCGGCCCGGATCGGCCCCGACGGGTGGCTCAGCAGCGCGACGAGCACCGGGGCGTCGCGGTCGGAGCCGGCCTCGGCCAGCCCGGCCACCGAGCCCGGCGACGGCTCGGTGGTGCGGTAGTACGCGACGACGTCCGTACCGGCGCGGCGGGCGGCGTCCCGGGCGATGGCGCGGATCAGCGGCGCCGGGTCGTCCAGGGCCGCCGCCGCCTCGGCCGCCGGGCCGAGCCGGAGCAGCCCGGTGAGGCCGAGGGCCCGCACCCCGGCCGGCCGCGCGCCGAAGAGCCGTTCCAGCGTGGGCCGGTGCTGCCGCACGACCGCCTGTTCGTAGGCCAGCTGCGCGGCGCGGTTGCGGATCTGCGCGTCGCTCTCCCGCACCGCGAGGTCCGCCAGGGCGGCCAGACCGAGGCGGCCCTGGTGCAGGTCGGCGTCGAAGGCCAGCCGCCGCTGGTCGCGATCGGGGGAAGTGGCCAGCTGCCGCCGCACATCGTCCGGCGCGGCGAGCACGGCGGCGGCGACGAGCACCTGCGCGAAGCGCCCGCGGTAGCGGTCGGTGAGCTTGACCGCCATGGGTACGGCACCCGCCAGATACCGCCCGGGTTGATCGGACAGCAGCCGGGTCAGCGCCGCGCGGGCCGGGTTGCGGACCTGCGGGGCCCAGTCGTCGGCGCGCAGCACGAGCAGAGAAACTAGTTCCGGCAGCGGGCGCGCGGCGATGGCCGCGACGGCACGTTCCCGGACCCTCCCGTCGCGATGCAGCGCGGCGAAGGCGAGCGCGATCGGCGTCCGGCGGCCCTTGGCGAACCGCTCCAGCAGCATCTCGAACGCCGGTGCCGGGCGGTCCGCGTACCGCGAGGTGATCCGGCGGATGCTTTCGTCGAGACGCAGCAGCAGCCGCGGCCGGCCGCCCAGCCGGGCGAGAGCCGTCCGGGCCGCGAACTCATCGTCACGCGAGTCCGCCTGCGCGAGCAGGTCGACCAGGCGCAGCAGCGCCTCGTCGTCGTAGGCGGGCGTCTCGAGCGCGGCGGTCAGGGCATCGGTCACCGGGCCATGGTGTCAATCGCGGCGCTGATCAGCGCGGCAATATCAGCGGCAGCCGGGCCCCGGGGATGCGCGTGTTGCAACGGTGAACTGACAGGATCCGCAAGACCGGTCAGCGGTTCGTCCAGCCCTGCAAGGTCCAGTACAGGTTTTGCAAAGCGCTGACGTAGGATTCCGGAGTGACCAAACGTCTCGCCGAAGTGGCGAAGAAGGCCGGCGTCAGTGAGGCGACCGTCAGCCGGGTGCTCAACGGCCGCAGCGGCGTGTCCGAGGCGACCCGCGCATCCGTGCTGACGGCCCTCGATGTGCTGGGCTACGAGCGGCCCACCAAGCTGCGCGGTGAGCGCGGCCGGCTGGTCGGCCTGGTGCTGCCCGAGCTGCAGAATCCGATCTTCCCGGCGCTGGCCGAGGTGGTGACCGCGTCGCTGGCCCAGCGCGGTTTCACCCCGGCCCTGTGCGCCCGCACCATCGGCGGTGTGCCCGAGCGCGACTACATCGAGATGCTGCTGGACCACCAGGTGTCCGGTGTGGTCTTCGCCGGCGGCTCGTACGCGCTGGCCAACGCCGAGCACGGGCACTACCGCCAGCTGCTGGACCGGCGGATGCCGGTCGTGATGGTCAACGGCGGCGTGGACGATCTCGGCTTCCCGCACATCTCCACCGACGACGCCGTGGCGGTGGAGCAGGCCTTCGGGCATCTGCGCTCGCTCGGGCACGAGCGGATCGGCATGGTGATGGGCCCGGAGGACCACGTGCCGTCGCGCCGCAAGCTGGCCGCGGTCAAGGAGGTCGCCCAGTGGACCGGCCCTGCGGCGCAGTGGCCGGTCGAGCGGACCAACTTCTCGATGGAGAGTGCCCGGCTGGCCGCGACCCGGCTGATCCAGCGCGGCGTCACCGCGCTGATCTGCGCCAGCGACGTGCTGGCCCTGGGTTCGATCCGGGCGGCCCGCCGGCTCGGCCTGGACGTGCCGCGCGACGTGTCGGTGGTGGGCTTCGACGACAGCGTGCTGATGACCTGCACCGACCCGCCGCTGACCACGGTGCGGCAGCCGATCGAGCTGATGGGCCAGGCCGCCGTGGACGTCCTGGTGAACCAGATCGAGGGCGCCGCGGCCACCGCGGATGAGCTGCTCTTCGAGCCGGAGCTCGTGGTGCGTGGGTCGACCGGTCCGGTGCCGGTGCGGACCGGCTGACCAGCACATTCATCGACATCATCAGGGCGGGCCCGGCGGGCCCGCCCTTCTTTGTGCCCTGGCCCACATCCGTCGAGTTTTTTCTGTTGTTGGTTCACTTCTTGCGGGACACCGTTGGACTTTGTATCGTCACCTCCACGAAACAACGCACCGATGAGTGAACCCCCTTAGGCGCGCACCCCACCCCCAGGAAGGGGTCTATTTCCCATGTTCAGAACCAGGCTGCGCAGTGCCCTCGGGCTGCTGCTCGTCGCCGGGGTCGCGATGTCCGCCGCCGCGTGCGGCGACAGTGACGACACCTCCGCGGCGACCAAGGACGGCAAGGTCACGCTGGTGGTCAACGGCCTTCCGCCGGCCACCGAGAAGGCCACCCACGAGCGGTTCCTCGCCAACGTGGCCGAGTTCGAGAAGGCCAACCCGAACATCAAGATCGACGCCCGCGAGGGCAAGATGGACCCGCAGACGTTCCCGGCCAAGCTCGCCGGCGGCCAGCTCGAGGACGTCTTCTACGTCTACTTCACCGACCCGGCCAGCCTGATCGCCAAGCGCCAGGTGTCGGACATCAGCAAGTACCTCAAGGACTTCCCGGTCACCTCGCAGATCAAGCCCGAGGTGCTGCGGGTCTTCCAGGACGAGGGCGGCAAGACGTACGGGCTGCCGTACAAGAACTACTCGATGGGCCTGCTCTACAACCGGGACCTGTTCACCAAAGCCGGCCTGGACCCGAACAGCCCGCCGAAGACCTGGGCCGACGTGCGCACCGCGGCCAAGAAGATCGCCGGTCTGGGCAACGGCACGGTCGGCTACGGCGACTACAGCAAGAACAACACCGGCGGCTGGCACTTCACCACCGAGCTGTATTCGCTCGGCGGCGAGATGGCGGTCAACAACGGTGGCACCTGGAAGGCCGCGTTCAACAGCCCCCAGGGCAAGCAGGTCCTGCAGCAGCTCAAGGACATGCGCTGGACCGACAACTCGATGGGCCAGAAGCAGTTGCTGGAGTGGGCCGACCTGCTGCAGCAGATGGGCTCGGGCAAGCTCGGCATGTACCTGGCGACCGCCGACAACATCCCGACCATCGTCAACCAGTACAAGGGTAAGTACGCGACCTACGGCCTGGGCCCGATCCCGGACGGCAAGGGCACGCTGGGCGGTGGCGAGGGCTACATGTTCAAGGCCGGGCTGAGCCCAGAGAAGATCAACGCCGGCCTCAAGTGGCTGACCTTCTGGTTCACCTCGGCCGAGCGCTTCGAGGCCGAGAACAAGTGGTCGAGCGAGACCGACCAGCCGGTCGGCCTGCCCGAGCCGGCGATCTTCACCGGCGCGGCGGCGCAGACCCAGGCCGCGGCCGACAAGAAGTACGCCAACGTCCCGCAGGAGAACTACGCCGCGTTCGTGGCCGCCATGCCGACCATCCCGGTGAAGCTCGAGCCGCCGAACGCCCAGCAGATCTACGCGGCGCTGGACGTGGCCATGCAGAAGGTCCTCACCGACAGGAACGCCGACGTCAACAAGCTGCTCACCGACGCGGAGACCCAGGCCAACTCCATCCTGGCCGGCGTCAAGTAACCCGAACGGGCCGCCGGTGGGGCATCCGCCGGCGGCCCGGTAAAGCGGACAAGGAGAGAAGATGGCGGTTCTGACGGCGGCCGAGGTGCGGGAATCCCGCACGGCCCGCCTGCGCCGGAAGATCCAGGACAACCTGCTGGCGTACGCCTTCATGGCGGCGGGGCTGCTGTGCTTCGCCTTCTTCTCCTGGTACCCGCTGGTGCGGGGCGTGATCCTCAGTTTCCAGCAGAACAACTTCGTCGTCCCGCCGTACTGGGTGGGCCTGGAGAACTACCGGGCGCTCTTCGACGACCCGCTGTTCTACACGGCCTGGAAGAACACCCTGCTGTTCACCGGGCTGGCGCTGGTCTTCGGTTTCGTCCTGCCGTTCTTCATCGCGGTGCTGCTCAACGAGTTCCGCCACTTCAGCGGCTTCTTCCGGATCCTGGTCTACCTGCCCGTGATGCTGCCGCCGATCGTGGCGGTGCTGCTCTGGCGCTACTTCTACGACCCCGGCAACGGCTTGTTCAACTCGCTGCTGCGCAGTGTGGGTCTGCCGGAGTCACAGTGGACGCAGTCGTCCAGCACCGCGATGATCTCGCTGGTCCTGGTGTCGACGTGGGCCAACCTCGGTGGCGCGACGCTGATGTATCTGGCCGCGTTGCAGGGCATCCAGGGCGAGCTCTACGAGGCGGCCGAGCTCGACGGCGCGAGCGTCTGGCAGCGGTTGCGGCACGTCACGCTCCCGCAGATGCGCTTCATCATGCTGGTCCTGCTGCTGCTGCAGATCATCGCGACGATGCAGGTCTTCATCGAACCGTTCGCGCTGACCGGCACCTCCAATCCCGACACCATCACCGTGCTCGTGCTCGTCTACCGCTACGCCTTCACGGTCAACCAGGACTTCGGCCTCGCGGCCGCGATGAGCATGCTGCTCTTCGTGGTGCTGGGCGCCTTCTCGGCGCTCTACCTGCGGCTGACCCGGACTGCGGACTGAGGGGAACCCCGATGACACTGACCGCTCCGCCGCAGACCCCGATCGGCGGCGTCACCCCGGCGCCGGCCCCGCCGCGCCGCAAGCGCAGGCTGGCCGGCACCAACCCGGCCACCCGCACGCTGATCTCCAGCGTCGACCTGCAACGCCACCGCGGCCTCTACTTCACCGTGCTGGGCCTGACGATCACCGTGTTCGTCCTGGTCTTCCTGGTCCCGCTGTACTGGATGTTCGCCAGTGCGGTGAAGTCGCCGGCCGAGTACGCCCTGAGCACCCCCACCTTCATCCCGAACTCCTGGCACCCGGAGAACTACGCGACCGCGTGGGACAACATGCGCATCGCCAAGTACTTCACCAACACGGTGCTGTACGCCGCCGGCGGCTGGCTCATCGCGCTGATCTTCGACGTCGGGGTCGCGTACGCCCTCAGCAAGCTCAAGCCGATCTTCGGCAAGATCCTGCTCGGCGCGGTCCTGGCCAGTCTGATGCTGCCGGCCTCGGCCCTGCTGGTCCCGGCCTACCTCACGGTCGTCGACGTGCCGCTGGTGCACGTCAACCTGCTCAACACACCCTGGGCCCTGTGGTTGCCGGCCGCCGCCAACGCGTTCAACGTCTACGTGCTCAAGCGGTTCTTCGACCAGATCCCCGACGACCTGCTCGACGCGGCGTCGATCGACGGCGCGGGCAAGCTGCGCCAGCTCTGGTCCATCATGCTGCCGCTGTCACGGCCGGTGCTCGGCGTGGTCTCGATCTTCATCATCATCGCGCTCTGGAAGGACTTCCTCTGGCCGCTGCTGGTGCTGCCCGAGCCGGACGCGCAGACGCTGAGCGTGGCGCTGAGCCGGCTGGCCAACACCAGCCAGGTGCCGCCGACCGAGTTCATGGCCGGGCTGGCCATCGCGAGCGTACCCATGATCGTCGTTTTCCTGATCTTCCAGCGCAGCATCATCGGCGGACTCTCCGCGGGCTCGATGAAGGGCTGATCCCCACCCGGTCCCCCAGGCGGTCAGCGCCGACTGCCGGGACCCGTGCGCCCTCTTCATCTCCCTACACACCCAGAAAGCAGGTCATCGTGGCTAACCCCGAGAAGGATCCCTGGTGGCGGGACGCCGTCATCTACCAGGTGTACCCGCGCAGTTTCGCCGACAGCGACGGCGACGGCATCGGGGACATCGACGGGATCCGCGCTCGCCTGGGCCACCTGTCGGACCTCGGCGTGGACGCGATCTGGATGAGCCCGTGGTACCCGTCCCCGATGGCCGACGCCGGTTACGACGTGGCCGACTTCCGCGACATCGACCCGGTCTTCGGCACGCTGGCCGGCGCCGAGGCGCTGATCACCGAGGCGCACGCCGCCGGCATCCGGATGATCGTCGACATCGTGCCCAACCACATCTCCAGCGAGCACGTGTGGTTCAGAAAGGCGCTGGCCGATCCGGCCGCTCCCGAGCGGGAGCTGTTCTGGTTCCGTCCCGGGCGCGGGCCGGCCGGCGACGAGATGCCCACCGACTGGGTCGGTGAGTTCGGCGGCAGCACCTGGACCCGGACCACGAACCCGGACGGCACCCCCGGCGACTGGTACCTGCACCTGTTCACCCCCGAGCAGCCCGACCTCAACTGGGAGCACCCCACGGTGCGCGCCGAGTTCGAGGACATCCTGCGGTTCTGGTTCGACCGGGGCGTGGACGGCATCCGGATCGACTCGGCCGCCCTGCTCATCAAGGACCGGGACCTGCCGGCCGTGGTCGAGGACCGGCCGCACCCCTTCCACGACCTCGACGAGGTGCACGACGTCTACCGGGCCTGGCGCCGGATCTCGGACAGCTACCCGGACCGGGCGCTGATCGGCGAGGTGTGGATGCCCGAGGTCGAGCGGTTCGCCAACTACCTGCGGCCGGACGAGCTGCACGCGGCGTTCAACTTCGACTTCCTCGGCTGCGCCTGGGAGCCCGTCCTGATGCGCGAGTGCATCGACCGGACTCTCGACGCGCACCGGGCGATCGGTGCCCCGGCGACCTGGGTGCTGTCCAACCACGACGTCACCCGGCACGTCACCCGCTACGGCCGGCAGATGACCACCTTCAGCTTCGAGAACAACCTCGACGGCAGCCCGGTCGACCTGGAGCTCGGCACCCGGCGGGCCCGCGCCGCCGCGCTGCTGTCGCTGTCGCTGCCCGGCGCCACCTACGTCTACCAGGGCGAGGAGCTGGGCCTGTGGGAGAACGAGAACATCCCGGTGGAACAGCTGCAGGACCCGATGTGGGCCCGCCGCGGCCACAGCCGGGACGGCTGCCGGGTGCCGTTGCCGTGGAGCGGTGACGAGCCGCCGTTCGGCTTCTCCACCGCGACGCCGTGGCTACCGCAGCCGCCGGAGTGGAAGGACCGCACGGTCCAGGCCCAGACCGGCGATCCCCGCTCGATGCTGGAGCTCTACCGCGGTGCGATCAAGCTGCGCCGGGCCGAGCCCGGGCTGCACACGGCCGACATGGCCTGGCTGGACGTCGCCCCCGGCGTGCTGGCCTACACCCGGGGACCCGGGTTCGCCTGTGTCCTGAACATGTCCGACGTCGCTGTGGCGCTGCCGGACCACGACCGCTGCCTGCTCACGAGCGGCCCGCTCGACGGTGACCTCCTCCCCCGGGACACCGCCGTCTGGCTGCACCTGCGTACCGGAAGGAAGTAGCACCCCCGGGGGCTTGGCCACCTGATGAAAGGGATCCCCATGGCCAACCGCACCGTCTCCCTGTCCCTCGCGATACTCACCGTCGCCGCTGCCGCCGCGGTGGTGACCTGGTCGGCTTCCCCGGCCACGGCGGCCGGGCTCTCCCCCTTCGGCATCCCCGGCCGCGGCGCCACCGTGCCGTTCACCGAGATCGAGGCGGAGAACGCCACCACCAACGGCACGAGGACCGGCACCAGCCGCTTCTACGGTCAGCTGTCGTCCGAGGCGTCCGGCCGCGAGGCCGTCACCCTGGACGCCGCCGGCGAGTACGTCGAGTTCACCCTGACCAGGCCGGCCAACGCGGTGACGTTCCGCTACAGCATCCCGGACGGCAACAACGGCGCCGGCCGGGACGCGACCATCGACGTCCGGGTCGACAACGCGGTCGTCCGGACCGTGCCGGTGACCTCGAAGTACGGCTGGTTCTACGGCGGTTACCCGTTCAACAACAACCCAGGTGACAGCAACCCGCACCACTTCTACGACGAGGCCCGGACCATGTTCGGGACCACGTACGCGGCCGGCACCAAGGTACGGCTGCAGGTCAGCTCCACCGCCCAGTCGCCCAGCTTCACCATCGACCTGGCCGACTTCGAGAACGTGCCGGACCCGATCGGCAAACCGGCCGGCGCGGTCGACGCCGTGGCGCAGTACGGCGCGGACCCGACCGGTGCCACCGACTCCACCGCGAAGATCCAGGCTGCGGTCAACGCCGGCGGCACCGTCTACCTCCCGCCGGGCAACTACACGCTGCACAGCCACGTCATCGTCGACCGGGTCAGCCTGGTCGGCGCCGGCCCCTGGTACACGGTGCTCGGCGGGCGGCACCCGACCCGGCGCAACCTGGCCGCCGGCATCTACGGCAAGTACAACGGCCAGGGCGGACCCAGCCAGAACGTCACCGTCCGGGACCTGGCGATCATCGGCGACATCCGCGAGCGGGTCGACGACGATCAGGTCAACGCGTTCGGCGGGGCCATGTCGAACTCGACCATCGACAACGTCTGGATGCAGCACACCAAGGTCGGCGCCTGGATGGACGGGCCGATGGACCGGTTCACCATCAAGAACAGCCGGATCCTGGACCAGACCGCCGACGGCGTGAACTTCCACATCGGCGTCACCAACTCCACGGTGACCAACACCTTCGTCCGCAACACCGGCGACGACGGGCTGGCCATGTGGGCCGAGCGGATCCCGAACGTGGGCAACTCCTTCACCCGCAACACCGTGGTCGCCCCGATCCTGGCCAACAACCTGGTCAGCTACGGCGGCCGGGACATCGTGATGACCGACAACGTCGTCTCGGACACGGTGACCAACGGTGGCGGCATCCACGTCGCCAACCGCTACCCCGGCGTCAACGGCGCGACCGGCGTGCAGGGCACCTGGACGCTCGCCCGCAACACCCTGATCCGGGCCGGCAACTCCGACTACAACTGGAACTTCGGGGTCGGGGCGATCTGGTTCTCCGCGCTCAACGAGGCGTTCCAGAACCCGACGATCACCATCACCGACACCGACATCCTGGACAGCTCGTACGCGGCGCTGATGTGGATCGAGGGCCAGACCACCGGCATCCGGCTGAGCAACGTCAACATCCAGGGCGCCGGCACGTACGCCCTGCAGGTGCAGGCGCCCAGCCAGGTGAGCTTCGACAACGTCCGGGCCGGCGGCATCGCCCAGCCCAGTCCGATACACAACTGCGTCGGCTCCGGCTTCCAGATCACCCGTACCGGTACCAACACCGGCTGGTTCACCGACACTCCGGACTGCGGCCCGTGGCCCGCCCCGCAGTGGGGCAACACGACGACGCCCCCGCCGACCATCCCGCCCACCACACCCCCGGCCGCGGGGAACCTCGCGGCGGGCCGGCCGGTCACGGCGACCAGCCAGGCGGACGTCTACGGACCGGCCAACGCGGTCGACGGCAACGCCGGCACCTACTGGGAGAGCCGCAACAACGCCTTCCCGCAGTCGCTGACGGTGGACCTGGGCCAGGCCCGGCCGGTCTCCCGGGTGGTGCTCAAGCTGCCGCCCGCGGCCGCCTGGGCCACCCGGACCCAGACCCTGTCCGTGCTGGGCTCGGCCGACGGCTCGTCCTACAGCACCGTCAAGGCATCCGCCGGCTACCCGTTCAACCCGTCCTCCGGTAACACCGCGACCGTCGCGTTCCCCGCGACCTCGCAGCGCTACCTGCGGCTGACGTTCACCGGCAACACCGGCTGGCCCGCGGGCCAGATCTCCGAGTTCGAGGTCTACACCTCGTAGCGAGCCGGGGAGGGCGGGACCCACCGAGCCCGCCCTCCCCGATCCCCCACCCAAGAAGGGCGCGCTCCCACCATGTCCAGAGTCAGAAAGCTGCTCGCCGCCGCCATAGCCACCACACTGATCCAGCTCGTCCTCCCCGCTTCACCCGCCGCCGCGGCCGGCCCGAACCTGGCCGCCGGCAAGACGTTCACCGCCAGCAGCGTCGCCGACGTATACGGCGCCGGCAACGCGGGCGACGGCAACGCGAACACGTACTGGGAGAGTCAGAACAACGCTTTCCCGCAGTGGCTGCAGGTGGACCTGGGCGCGTCCGTCAGCGTCAACCAGGCCGTCCTCAAGCTGCCGCCGGCCGCCGCCTGGCAGACCCGCACGCAGACCCTCACTGTGCAGGGCAGCACCACCGGCTCGAGCTTCGCCGATCTCAAGGCCGGCGCCGGCTACACGTTCAACCCGGCCTCGGGCAACGCCGTGACCATCGACTTCGGCGCGACCACCGCCCGCTACCTGCGGCTGAGCATCACCGGCAACTCCGGCTGGCCGGCCGGTCAGATCGCCGAGCTCGAGGTGTACGGCCCCACCGCCGGTGACACCCAGGCGCCCTCCGCACCCGGTGGCCTGGCTCTCAGCCAGCCGGCGAGCGGACAGATCCGGCTCACCTGGAACGCGTCGACCGACAACGTGGGCGTGACCGGCTACGAGGTCTACGCCAACGGCACTCTGCGCACCACCGTGGCCGGCAACGTGCTGACCTATCTGGACAGTCAGCCGGACAGCGCCACGGTCGCGTACCACGTGCGGGCCCGCGACGCCGCCGGCAACGCGTCCGGTAACAGCAAGACGGTCACCCGTACCGGGCAGGGCGGGGACAACACCGCGCCGACCACGCCGGGCACGCTGTCGTACACCCAGCCGGCCGCCGGGCAGATCCGGCTCGCCTGGGGCGCCTCCAGCGACAACGTCGGCGTGACCGGCTACAACGTCTACGCCAACGGCACGCTGAAGACGACCGTCACCGGGCTCACCTACACCGACGGTCAGCCCGCCACCGCGACGGTGTCGTACCACGTCAAGGCGCGCGACGCCGCCGGCAACGAGTCGGCGGCGAGCAACACGGTGACGCGTACCGGCACGGTGACCGACGGGACCAACCTGGCGCTGGGCAAGCCGATCGAGGCGTCCTCGTCGATCTTCACCTTCGTGGCCGCCAACGCCAACGACAACGACACCGCCACCTACTGGGAGGGCAGCGCGTACCCGGCGAACCTGACCGTCAAGCTGGGCGCCAACGCCACCACCCGGTCCGTGGTGGTCAAGCTCAACCCCGATTCCGCGTGGGGCGCCCGGCAGCAGACGTTCTCGGTCCAGGGACGCGAGCAGAGTGCCACCGGCTTCACCACACTCGCCGGCTCAGCGACGTACACCTTCAGCCCGGCCACCGGCAACACGGTGACCGTGCCGGTGAGCGCGACCGCCGCGGACATCCGGCTCAGCTTCTCCGCCAACACCGGCGCGCCGAGCGGCCAGGTCGCGGAGTTCCAGGTGATCGGCAACCCGGCACCGAACCCGGACCTCACGGTGACGGGCCTGTCGTCCGCGCCGGCGTCGCCGGTCGAGACCGACACGGTGACGCTGTCGGCCACCGTGCGCAACGCGGGCACCGCGGCCAGCCCGGCCAGCAACGTCAACTTCTACCTGGGTACGGCCAGAGCCGGCACCGCGAACGTGGGCGCCCTCGCGGCCGGAGCCTCCGCCACGGTCACGGCGGCCATCGGCGCGCGCAACGCCGGCACCTACGTGGTCAGCGCCAAGGTCGACGAGGCCAACACGGTCGTCGAGCAGAACGACGCCAACAACTCCTACACCAGCCCCGCCAACCTGGTGGTGGCACCGGTCAGCAGCTCGGACCTGGTCGCCTCCGTGGTGAGCTGGTCGCCGGGCAACCCGTTCGCCGGCCAGGCGGTCACCTTCTCCGTGACCATCAGGAACGAGGGCACCCAGGCCTCGGCGGCCGGCGCGCACGGGGTCACCGTCACCGTGCTGTCCGACTCGGGCGCCACGATCAGGACGCTGACCGGCTCGTACTCGGGCACCCTGGCGGCCGGCGCGTCCTCACCGGCGATCAACCTGGGCACCTGGACCGCCGTCAACGGCAAGTACACCGTGCGGACCGTGCTCGCCGACGACGGCAACGAACTGCCGGTCAAGCGGGCCAACAACACCAGCGAGAAGCCGTTCTTCGTCGGTCGCGGCGCGAACATGCCGTACGACATGTACGAGGCCGAGGACGGCCAGACCGGTGGCGGGGCCACCGTGGTCGGCCCGAACCGTACCGTCGGTGACCTGGCCGGTGAGGCGTCCGGCCGCCGGGCCGTCACGCTGAACTCGACCGGCAGCTACGTGCAGTGGACCACCCGGGCCAGCACCAACACCCTGGTGGCCCGCTTCTCCATCCCGGACAACACCACCAGCTCGATCAACGTCTACGTCAACGGCACCCTCAACAAGAGTCTGCCGCTCACCTCGAAGTACGCGTGGCTCTACGGCAACGAGACGGCGCCGCAGAACTCCGGCACGGGCCCGCGCCACATCTACGACGAGGCGAACATCATGCTGGCCGGCACGGTCGCCGCCGGCAGCGTCATCAAGCTGCAGAAGGACTCCGGCAACGGCGGGAACATCGCCGTCGACTTCATCAACACCGAGCAGGTCGCGCCGGTCGCCAACCCGAACCCGGCGACGTACGTGGTGCCGGCCGGCTTCGACCAGCAGTCGGTGCAGGCGGCGTTCGACGCGGCCCGGATGGACAGCGGCAAGGTCGGCGTCTACCTGCCCGCCGGTGACTACCAGACCTCGAACAAGTTCCAGGTGTACGGCAAGGCGATCCAGGTCGTCGGGGCCGGCCCCTGGTACACGAGGTTCCGCACGCCGGAGAACCAGACGGAGACCGACGCCGGGTTCCGCGCCGAGGCCTCGGCCAACGGCTCCACGTTCTCCAACTTCGCGTTCTTCGGCAACTACACGATCCGCCAGGACGGGCCGGGCAAGGTCTTCGACCTGTCCAACGTCTCGAACATCACGATCGACAACATCTGGGCCGAGCACACGGTCTGCCTCTACTGGGGCGCCAACACCGATCGCATGACGATCAAGAACTCCCGGATCCGCAACCTGTTCGCCGACGGGGTCAACATGACCAACGGCAGCACCGACAACCTGGTCGACAACAACGACGCGCGGGCCACCGGCGACGACAGCTTCGCGCTGTTCTCAGCGATCGACGCCGGCGGCTCCGACGAGATCAACAACGTCTACTCCAACCTTTCCAGCACGCTGACCTGGCGGGCCGCGGGCATCGCGGTCTACGGCGGATACGCCAACACGTTCAAGAACATCTACATCGCCGACACCCTGGTCTACTCGGGCATCACGATCAGCTCGCTGGACTTCGGCTACCCGATGAACGGCTTCGGCGCCAGCCCGCCGACCGTGTTCGACAACATCTCGATCGTCCGGGCCGGCGGCCACTTCTGGGGTTCCCAGGTGTTCCCGGCGATCTGGGTCTTCTCCGCGTCGAAGGTCTTCCAGGGCATCCGGGTGAGCAACGTCGACATCGTCGACCCGACCTACTCGGGCATCATGTTCCAGACCAACTACACGTGCCCGACCTGCCCGCAGAACCCGATCAAGGACACTGTCTTCACCAACGTCTCGATCACCGGGGCGCGGAAGAGCGGTGATGCGTACGACGCCAAGTCGGGCTACGGCATCTGGGCCAACCCGATGCCGGAGGCGGGCCAGGGCCCGGCGGTCGGCTCGGTCACCTTCACCAACCTGCGGCTGAGCAACAATTTCAAGGACATCGAGAACCCGACCAGCACCTTCACCATCATCCGCAACTAGCCACCGCGTGGCCGGGGGCCCGCACCGAAAGCCGGTGCGGGCCCTCACCCGCGTCCGAGACCCGCGAGGCGGACGAAGATCCGGCGCCGGGCCACCGCGCGGCCACGGTTGTCCAGCTGGTAACCGTCCAGCCAGACCCAGCCCGCGTACGTCGGCCGGGCGTCCACCCCCACCACCCGGAACGTGAAGCCGAGCCGCCCGGCGAACTGCACGCTCGCCGCCCGGCCGACGACCACCACGTCGCCGGCACTGACCATCCGCTCGAGAGCCGCCACGTTGTCACCTCCGGTGGGTGACGCCCGGATCAACTCTCTTCCGCCCCGGCCCGCAGCTCAATGGCCTGGACAGATGTGGCACAAAGTTGTCACTCAAAGTGCAGAAACCGGGCTCCGGACGCCGTCGGCCACGTTGTACATCCGGGCCTCGGCCAGGTCGAAGTAGAGCCCGGTGAGCTCCAGCCGGCCCTCGGCGACCGCCCGGCGGACGCTCGGGTACGTCCGCAGGTTCGCCAGTTGCTGCTCCACGTTGGCGGCGATGCACTCGTCCTCGTGGCCGCGGCCGGTGAGATTGATCCCGGCGGACTCCAGCCAGGAGCCCAGCGCCGTGGCCGAGCCCGCCGCGCCTTCCATCATCGCCCGCACCGCGCCGCAGCCCGAGTGCCCGCAGACGGTGATCGCCGCGACGCCGAGCACGTCGACCGCGTACTCGATGCCGGCGCCGACCGAGGAGTCGCCGGTGCCGTACGCCGGCACGATGTTGCCGACGTTGCGCAGGCAGAACAGGTCGCCCGGGCCGCTGGTGGTGATCATGTTGGGCACCACCCGGGAGTCGGCGCAGGTGATGAACAGCTGTTCCGGCCGCTGACCCTCGCGGGCCAGCCCGGCCAGATGCGGGCGGACCAGCGGGGCGACGCTGCGCTCGAACTCGTCGATGCCCGTGGCCATCGCGTCGCGGCGCTGCTCGTTCAGCGAGATCCACTGGGACCACGAGCCGAGGAAGCGGGGCAGCCGGCCGGGCTGGGAGCGGTTCACCCCGAGCCGGCCGGAGGTGGCCCGGTGGAACCAGCTGTCGCGGACCTCCTCGATGTGCACCCGGCCACCGCCGCGCTCGTAGGCGTCCCGCCAGTCCGCGATCGTCTCGAACGCGCCGTGGTCCAGGTAGTCCAGGTGCAGTTCCAGCTCGACGGACTCGCCGGCCGGCACCGCGGCGAGCTCACGCGCCACCCGGCCGGAACCGATGAAGGCCAGGGTGCCGGTGATGACCACGAGCCACCGGCCCGGTGCCGGCGACGAGCGGTGGATCTCGCAGCGGGCCAGCCGGGCCAGCATGAGCAGCACCGCGGTGGCCATGCCCAGGGCCACTCCGGTCAGCAGGTCGGCGAAGACCACCCCGAACGCCGTGACCAGGTACGTCGGCAGCTCCCGGTGCCGCACGTAGGCCTTGATCTGGGCCAGGCTGACCAGCCGGAGGCCGACCACCACAAGCACCCCGGCCAGCGCCGAGAGCGGGATCTGTTCCAGCAGCCCGGCGAAGAGCAGCACGCAGACGGCGATCCAGCAGCCGTGCAACACGGCCGACGCCCGCGTACGGGCGCCGGCGGCGACATTGGTGGAGCTGCGCACGATGACGCCGGTGACGGGCAGCCCGCCCAGCGCACCTGACACGGTGTTGGCGGCGCCCTGGGCCAGCAGCTCGCGGTTGAGGTCGGCCCGCTTGCCGTTGTGCAGCTTGTCCACGGCCACGGCGGACAGCAGCGACTCGACGCTGGCGACCAGGGCGATGGTCAG
This sequence comes from Actinoplanes auranticolor, assembly GCF_018332655.1. Taxonomy (GTDB): domain Bacteria; phylum Actinomycetota; class Actinomycetes; order Mycobacteriales; family Micromonosporaceae; genus Actinoplanes; species Actinoplanes auranticolor. The sequence continues at coordinate 43,473 of NZ_BOQL01000041.1, forward strand.
CACGATGCCGGCGACCTGCAGCGGCGGCGCGTCCGGCCAGCGGGGGAAGGTCAGCTCGGCGAGCGGCTGGTCCGGCAGGTCCACCCGGGCGATGTCCAGACCGGCCAGCGACGCGGTGGCGGTGGCCACGGCGACCGCGATCAGGGCGCCGGGCAACAGCGAGATCTTCACGAAGCGGGGCCAGATCAGCAGGATCGCGATGGTCAGCACGCCGATGCCGATCGAGACGCCGTGGTTGCCGGCGATCTGGGCCGGCAGGTCCCGCAGGTTCTGCCAGGCCGAGCTCTGCGGGTCACCGCCGAGCACCACGTGCACCTGGCTGAGCGCGATGACGACGCCGATCCCGGCGAGCATGCCGTGCACCACGGCGGGCGACAGCGCGAGGGCGGCCCGGCCCAGCCGGGACACACCGAGCCCGATCTGGACCAGGCCGGCCAGGGCCACCACCGCTGTCGTGCCGGCCCAGCCCAGTTCGGCCACGGCCCCCGCGACGATCACGGTCAGTCCGGCGGCCGGCCCACTGACCTGCAACGGAGAGCCGCTGAGGGCGCCCGCGACGATGCCGCCGACCACGGCGGCGACCAGGCCGGCGAGCAACGGGGCCCCGGAGGCGGCGGCGATCCCGAGCGACAGCGGGATGGCGATGAGGAAAACGACGATGGAGGCGGGTACGTCGTGTCGCAGCAACGTGCGCATCGGCGGAATGACCCTTCCCAGATCTCAGCGAATAAGCTCGCAATTGGGGTATTTCGGGCCACCCTAGCGACGGTGCATGAACACGCCGTTACAGATCCGCATGCTGGACATACTCTCAGTCACTTCTCAGCGAGATCGCCGGGCGCGGACGCGGACGATCGGCGCCGCCGCCCGCACGAGCAGGGCCATCCGCCGGGGATACGAGACGACCGCCGGCCGGGTCCGCACGCAGCGCATGAGCACCTCGACCGCGCGGTCGACCGTGATCATCATCGGCTTCACCGGGCCCAGGGCCATCTTGGTGTCGACGTAGCCGAACCGCACCGTGCTCACCGCCACCCCGCGGGGCCGCAGGGTCGCCCCCAGCGCGATCAGGTACGACGACATGCCGGCTTTCGAGGCCGCGTAGCCCGGGGCCTGCGGCGTGATGAGCGCGTCGGCCAGGCTCGACAGGCCGACCAGGTGCCCGCCACCGGCAGTCAGCATGTGCGGCACCACCACCTCGGCCGTGCGCGCCAGGCCGAGCAGGTTGACCTCGATGGCCCGGGTCTGGGCCGCGAGATCGGCCAGGTCGAGCAGGTCACCGACGCCGGCGGCGTAGACGCACAGGTCGACGCGGCCGGCGGCGGCGAGCGCCCGGGACAGCGCCTGCGGGTAGGCCGGGTCGGTGACGTCGGCCGCCACGTGCACGTACCGCTCGTGTTCGACCGTGGCTGGCCGCCGGGACAGCCCGGTGACCGCCCAGCCCTCGCTGAGCAGCCGCCGGGTCAGCGCCAGCCCGATGCCGTCCGTGTTGCCGATGATGGTCGCGTGTCGCACGGCCCGGGAGCCTACGCGCCGGCGGCGGTCAGCGGCTGTCCGAGTCCCCCGCCGTGATCGCCGCGCGGCCCGCTTCCAGCCGGGCGACCGGCACCCGGAACGGCGAACAGGAGACGTAGTCCAGGCCCACCTCGTGGAAGAAGTGCACCGACTCCGGGTCACCGCCGTGCTCGCCGCAGACGCCCAGCTTGAGATCGGGGCGCACCGCCCGGCCCTCCTCGGCCGCGATCCGGATCAGCCGGCCGACGCCGTCGCGGTCGATCGACTCGAACGGTGAGATGCCGAAGATGCCCAGCTCCAGGTAGCGCCAGAAGAACGCGCCCTCGACGTCGTCGCGGGAGAATCCCCAGCCCATCTGGGTGAGGTCGTTGGTGCCGAAGGAGAAGAAGTCGGCGGCCTCGGCGATCTGGCCGGCCGTCAGCGCGGCCCGCGGCACCTCGATCATCGTGCCGATCAGCACCTGCACGCCACTGTCGGCGACCACCTCGGCGACGATCTGCTCGCACTCCCGGCGGACCGTCTCCAGCTCCTGCACCGCGCCGACCAGCGGCACCATGATCTCCGGGTGCGGGTCCAGGCCCTCGCCGGCCAGCTGCACCGCGGCCTCGGTGATCGCCCGGACCTGCATCGCGAACAACCCGGGGATGACCAGACCCAGACGTACGCCGCGCAGGCCGAGCATCGGGTTCTGCTCGTGCATACGGCGGACGGCATCGAGCAGCTCGGCGTCCTCGGCGTGGTCCTCGCCGCGTTCCCGGGCCACCGCCACGTTGACCGCGAGCTCCTCCAGCGAGGGCAGGAACTCGTGCAGCGGTGGGTCGATCAGCCGTACGGTCACCGGCAGACCGTCCATGGCCCGGAACAGGTCCACGAAGTCCGCCCGCTGCAACGGCAGCAACGCGGCCAGCGCGTCCGCCCGTTCGCTCGGCGTGGCCGCCAGGATGAGGCGTTCGACCAGCTCGCGGCGGTCGCCGAGGAACATGTGCTCGGTCCGGCACAGGCCGATGCCCTCGGCGCCGAAGCGCCGGGCCCGGGCCGCGTCGTCGGCGGTGTCGGCGTTGGTGCGCACGACCAGCTGCCGCGTGGCGTCGGCGTGCGACACGATCTGGTGTACGGCCTCGACCAGCGGATCCTCGGTTTCCTGCGGGGTCAGCGTGCCCTCGAAGTACTGCACGACCTCGGACGGGCGCACCGGCACCGAGCCGAGGTAGACGGAGCCCGTGGTGCCGTCCACCGAGATCACGTCCCCCTCGGCGACCGTCCGGCCGGCCACCGTGAAGCGGTCGGCCGCGATCTCCAGCGAGTCGGCGCCGCAGACGCAGGTGCGGCCCATGCCGCGGGCCACCACCGCCGCGTGGCTGGTCTTGCCGCCGCGGGCGGTGAGGATGCCCTGGGCGGCGATCATGCCGGACAGATCCTCCGGGTTCGTCTCCCGGCGTACCAGGATGACCTGCTCGCCGGCCGCGGCCAGCTCGACGGCCCGTGCCGCGCTGAAGACGGCCTTACCGACCGCCGCGCCCGGCGACGCGCCGATGCCCTTGGTCAGCGCGACCGGCCCGGACTCCAGGTCGAAGCGTGGGAACATCAGCTGGGCCAGCTGCGCTCCGGAGACCCGGCGCAGCGCCTCGTCCCGGTCGATCATGCCCTCGTTGACCAGCTGGGCGGCGATCCGGAAGGCGGCGCCGGCGGTGCGCTTGCCGACCCGGGTCTGCAGCATCCACAGCTTGCCGCGCTCGATGGTGAACTCGATGTCGCACAGGTCCCGGTAGTGGCCCTCCAGCTTGGCCATGATCCCCAACAGCTCCTCGTACGAGTGCGGGTCGAGGGTGGCCAGCTCCTGCAGCGGCACGGTGTTGCGGATGCCGGCCACGACGTCCTCACCCTGGGCGTTCGCCAGGTAGTCGCCGTAGATCCCCTGGGCGCCGCTGGCCGGGTCACGGGTGAACGCCACGCCGGTGCCGGAGTCGGCGCCGAGGTTGCCGAAGACCATCGCGACCACGTTCACGGCCGTGCCCAGATCGGCCGGAATGCGTTCCTGGCGGCGGTAGAGAACGGCCCGCTCGGCATTCCAGGAACGGAAGACGGCGGCCATCGCCAATTCCATCTGCTCGCGCGGATCCTGCGGGAAGTCGTAGCCGGTGTGCTTGGCGAAAATGTATTTGTAACGGTCCACCAGGGCCCGCAGATCAGCGGCGTCCAGATGCAGGTCATCGGTCGCGCCGCGGTTGTTCTTGGCTTCGTCCAGGGCGGCGGAGAATTCCTCGCCGGGTACCTCGCAGACGGTTTTGCCGAACATCTGGATGAGCCGGCGGTACGAATCCCAGGCGAACCGGTCGTTGCCGCCGGACTGCGCCGCGAGCCCCACCACGCTGGCGTCGTTGAGCCCGACGTTGAGCACCGTCTCCATCATGCCGGGCATCGAGAAGGCCGCCCCGGAACGCACCGAGACCAGCAACGGATCGGCCGGGTCGCCGAGCCGCCGGCCCATCGTGGACTCCAGCGCGGCGAGATGGGTATCGATCTCTTCGGCCAGCCCGGCGGGGTTGCTGCCGGTCGCCAGGTAGGCCTGGCAGGCCCGGGTGGTGATCGTGAATCCGGCCGGCACCGGCAGGCCCAGGCGGGTCATCTCGGCCAGGTTGGCGCCCTTGCCACCGAGCAGCTCCTTGAGCCCCCGATGACCTTCCGAAAAATCGTAGACGTACTTCTCGCCGGCCATTGTCACGACTGCCTCCCCTGAGGTGATGCGTCATCGCACGCCTGCGCTCGAACGTTCGTTAATGGTGTCCGGAGAGTAGGGGGCGCGCCACCGGCCGCCAAAGCACCGGTGAGTAATTGCACAAGCGCAAGCGCGGTCGGGCTCAATGAACCGGTTTTTCACGCAGCCGCGCGCACGTTCGCGCACGCCCGCCGGGCGCCCGTGCACCGGGGTGTCAGGATCGTCATGCTTGGTTCGCGGCGGAAATGGGCACGTCACAGGTTCGGTACATGAGCTGGCAAGGCTCCGGGCAACGGACGAGGGCATAGGCGGTCTCAGGCATGACGGAGTCACTCAGGGTCTCGGAGGACGACGGCGCGAAGGAGGCGGACAGCAGCATCGGCACCGAGCTCACCCTCGGCGTCGAAGAGGAGTTGCACGTCGTCGATCTCAGGACCAGGGAGCTCGTGCCCCGCGCACCGGAGGTGCTCGACCAGCTCGACGAGGCGCACTTCTCGGCGGAGCTGCACCGCTCGGTGGTGGAGACGAACACCCCGGTGGCGGCCACGCTGGACGACCTGCGTACGGGCATCGTGTCGCTGCGCCGCCGGGCCATCGGCGTCGCCGAGTCGCTCGGGCTCGGGCTGGTCGCCGCGGGCACGGTCCCGCTGGTCGACCTCGACTCCCTGCCGGTCACCCCGACCTCGCGGTACCGCCGGATGCTCGACGAGTACCAGATGCTGGCCCGCGAGCAGCTCATCTGCGGCGCCCAGGTGCACGTCGGCATCCCCGACCGCGACGAGGCCGTGTCGATCGCCCAGCGGGTCGCCCCGGCGCTGCCCGTGCTGCTCGGACTCTCCGCCAGCTCCCCGTACTGGATGGGCGAGGACAGCGGCTACGCCAGCGTCCGCTCGCTGGTCTGGCTGCGCTGGCCGACCGCCGGCGACAGCGGCGAGGTGACCTCGGCCGCCGACCACGACGCGCTGGTCGCCGACCTGATCGCCTCGGGCACGATCACCGACCCGAAGATGGTCTACTTCGACGTCCGGCCCTCGGCCCACCTGCCCACCGTGGAGCTGCGGGTCACCGACTCCAGCCCCGACGCGGACACGGTGGTGCTGCTGGCCGGCCTGTTCCGGGGGCTCGTGCTGCGGGCCCGGCAGGACTACCGCGCGGGCCAGCCCCTCGTGGCGATCCGCCCGCCGCTGCACCGCGCCGCCATGTGGCGCGCCGCCCGCTCGGGCCTGGAGGGCGACCTGCTCGACCTGCCGCGCTCGCCCGTGCCGGTGCCCGCCGCGGTCGCCGTCGAGCGGCTCATCGCGGAACTGCGGCCGCAGCTGGAGGAGCTCGGCGACTGGGAGCAGGTCTTCGACCTGTCCGTGCAGGCGCTCAGCCGGGGCAGCTCGGCGGCCCGCCAGCGCCGCGCGATGACCCGCCGCGGTCGCATCTCCGACGTGGTCGACCTGGTCATCGCCGACACCCGGGGCGGCGCGACCGGCATCGGCCCGGGCGGCCAGACCGTCCCGGCCGGGCTCACCCCGTACGCGGCGGCCGGGGACGAGGCGTTCCCAGATGGCGACGTCATGCCGGACTACCAGGGGATCGTCAACGTGCTCAGCGCGCTCGGCCCCGCCGGGCTGCGCCGCCGCGAGGACGTCAGGGACGACGAGCAGCGGGCCCGGGGGATCACCTTCAGCGTGGCGGGCGAGGCCGCGACCCGGCTCTTCCCGTTCGACCTCGTGCCCCGCCTGGTGCCCGCGGCCGACTGGCGGGAGCTGCGGACGGGCCTGGTCCAGCGGGTCCGCGCGCTGGACGCCTTCGTCAACGACGTCTACACCGACCGGGTCGTGGTCAAGGACGGCGTGGTGCCGGAGTGGGTCATCGACGGCTCCCCGGAGCTGCGCCCCAGCGGCGCCCTGGTCAGCCGGCCGGGCGTCCGGGCCCAGGTGGCCGGCGTGGACCTGGTCCGCGACGGCGCGGGCAACTGGTGCGTGCTGGAGGACAACCTGCGGGTGCCCTCCGGCATCGGGTACGCGATGCAGAACCGCCGGCTCACCGAGAGTGTGCTGCCGGAGCTGCCCCGCCCCGACGACCTGCTCGGCATCGAGGAGACCCCGCGGTTGCTGCTGCGGGCGCTGCTCGACGCGGCCGGCCCGGCGGCGGGCGACGACCCGGCGGTGGTGGTGCTCAGCCAGGGCCCCGACGACTCGGCCTGGTTCGAGCACCGGATGCTCGCCGAGGAGATGGGCGTCCCGCTGGTCCGCAGCACCGAGCTGCTGGTCGACGAGGGCCGGGTGCACCGGGTCCGCAACGGCCGCAAGTATCCGGTCGACGTGATCTACCTACGGATGGGCGAGGACAGCCTGGTGCACTCGCCGGGCGCGGACGGCATGCCGCTGGGACCGAGCCTGGTCACCGCCCTGCACGCGGACACCGTCGTGCTGGCCAACGCGCTGGGCAACGGCATCGGCGACGACAAGGCCGTGTACGCGTACGTGCCCAGGCTGATCGAGTACTACCTGGGCGAGAAGCCGCTGCTGGCGGACGTGCCGACGTACCTGTGCGGCATCCCGGAGCAGCGTGAGCAGGTGCTCGGCCGGCTGGAGGAGCTGGTCTGCAAGCCGGTCGACGGCTACGGCGGCGACCGGATCGTGATCGGCCCGCACGCCTCCCCCAGCGACATCGCCGCGGTCCGCCGGCAGATCCGCACCGCGCCGCACCGCTGGGTGGCCCAGGAGGTCGTCGACCTGTCCACCCACCCGGTCTTCGACGGCCACCAGCTCGCCCCGCGCCACGTCGACCTGCGGGCCTTCGTCTTCACCGGCAGCGAGTCGGTGGTCGCGCCGACCGCGCTGACCCGGGTCGCACCGGCCGGCAGCATGATCGTCAATTCCTCGCGCGGCGGCGGCTCCAAGGACACCTGGCTGTTCGGGTGAACCGGCTCGGGTAAAGAGCGTTACGGCTGCGATACACAACCGAAACGGGAGCAGCACACCCTGGTGAATCTTGGGTGCGCCTCCTACTGCCCCAAGGAGGTTCAGGCCATGTGTGGAATCGGCGGCGAACTGCGGTACGACGCCCAGGCAGCGGACGGCGACGCCGTCCGGCGGATGATGCCGTGCCTGCAGTCCCGCGGGCCCGACGGCGAAGGTCTCTGGCAGCGCGGCCCGATCGCGTTCGGCCACCGCCGGCTCAAGATCATCGACCTCTCCGAGGCCGGCTCCCAGCCGATGACCGACTCCCAGCTCGGCCTGACCCTGGTCTTCAACGGCTGCATCTACAACTACCAGCAGCTGCGCGACGAGCTGCGCGGCTACGGCTACACCTTCACCTCCACCTCCGACACCGAGGTGATCATCAAGGCGTACCACCGCTGGGGCGCCGACTGCGTGCAGCACTTCCTCGGCATGTTCGCCTTCGCCATCGCCGAGCACGCCACCGGCCGGGTCATGCTGGCCCGGGACCGGCTCGGCATCAAGCCGATGTACCTGGCCGAGACCCCCGGCCGGCTGCGCTTCGCGTCCACCCTGCCGGCCCTGCTGGCCGCCGGCGACGTCGACACCTCGATCGACAAGGTGGCCCTGCAGCACTACATGACCTTCCACTCGGTCGTGCCGGCGCCGCGCACGATGGTCAGCGGCATCCGCAAGCTGCCCCCGGCCACGGTCCGGATCATCGAGGCGGACGGCACGTCGGTCGAGCGGGTCTACTGGGAGGCCGACCACACCCGCACCCTGATCAAGTCGCCGGCCGAGTGGGCCGAGGCGATCCACGAGTCGCTGCGCACCGCCGTCGAGCGCCGGATGGTCGCCGACGTGCCGGTCGGCGTGCTGCTCTCCGGCGGGCTCGACTCCAGCTACATCGTGGCGCTGCTGGCCGAGCAGGGCCAGCGCGGGCTGACCACCTTCAGCATCGGCTTCGAGTCGGCGGCCGGCGAGAGCGGCGACGAGTTCGCGTACTCCGACATCATCGCCAAGCAGTTCGACACCACCCACCACCAGATCCGGATCGGCAAGGACCGGTTCCTGCCCGCGGTGGCGCGCACGGTCGCGGCGATGAGCGAGCCCATGGTCAGCCACGACTGCATCGCCTTCAACCTGCTCAGCGAGGACGTCTCGCAGCACGTCAAGGTCGTGCAGTCGGGGCAGGGCGCGGACGAGATCCTGGCCGGCTACAGCTGGTACCCGCCGCTGGCGGACGTGCCGCGCGGGCAGGCCGTGGACGCGTACGCCCGGGAGTTCTTCGACCGGCCGTACGCCGAGCTGGCCCGCCAGCTCTCCCCGGAGTGGCTGCTGGACACCGACGTCAGCCGCGAGTTCGTCGCGGCGAGCTTCGCCCGGCCCGGCGCCACCGAGAGTGTGGACGCCGCGTTGCGGCTGGACTCCCAGGTCATGCTGGTCGACGATCCGGTCAAGCGGGTCGACAACATGACCATGGCGTGGGGGCTGGAGGCGCGCGTGCCGTTCCTCGACCACGAGCTGGTCGAGCTGGCCGCCGCCTGCCCGCCGGAGCTCAAGCTGGCGCAGGGCGGCAAGGGCGTGCTCAAGGACGCGGCCCGCGGCGTGGTGCCGGACGAGGTGATCGACCGCACCAAGGGCTACTTCCCGGTTCCCGGGATCCGGCACCTGGAAGGGCCGATGCTGGAGCTGGTCCGCGACGCGCTGCACGCACCGGCGGCCCGGGCGCGCGGGCTGTTCCGGCAGGAGTACGTTGACGCGCTACTGGCCGACCCGAACACTGCTCGTACGACGCTCGGGGCGAACCAGTTGTGGCAGCTGGCGCTGCTCGAGATGTGGTTGCAGGACAAGGGGATCTAGCAAACGAGGGAGGACCCGTATGACCGGTCAGCTGAACCGCGTCGACGTCACCGTGCTGCCCGTGGGGTGGCTGAATCGGCAGTCGGGAACCCTTCCTTCGGAAGTCTCCGGCAGCTGGTCGGGGGCGCTCTCGCCCGACGGCCGGCACGCGGCGTACGTCTCCGACCGCAGCGGTTCTCCCAAGGTGTGGGTGCAGCCCGTCGGCAGCGAGCTGACGTTCCTCGTGGACACCGGCGAGCACCCCGTCGTCTCGGTGCAGTGGTCGACCGGCGGCGGGTGGCTCGCCTGCCTGATCGCCCCCGGCGGCGCGCCGCGCACCGAGGTGTGGCTGGTCCGCCCGGACGGCTCGGCGCTGCACCAGGTGGCCGGCTTCGGTGCCGACAGCGCGGACAACGTGCGCTGGCTGCCGGGGCGCCCGCTGCTCGCCGTGACCGAGAACCTGGAGACCACCCTGCTGGTGGACGCCGAGCACGGCACCCGCGAGGTCATCACCACCGGCGAGCTGGTGTCGCTGTTCGACGTCTCCCCCGACCGCAGCCGGGCGCTGCTGCGCCACGGCCCGCGCAGCGGCCGCTACATCGTGGTGCGCGACCTGGCGACCGGTGTCGAGGAGTACGTGACCAGCGGCGAGCAGGCCTGCTTCGGCCCGGACGGCGCGGTGTACGCCCGCAGTGACGCCGGCGAGCTGCCGGTGCTGATCCGGGTCGCCGACGGCAAGGCCGAGATCCTCGCGTCCTCCGAGCACGACGAGGTCGAGTCGTTCGCGCTGACCGCGGACGGCCGGGCGGTCGCGGTGCTCTGGAACGTCCGCGGCGGCGAGTCCGAGCTGACCGTGCTGCGCGGCGGTGACACCACGAAGGTCGAGCTGCCCGGGACGGTGGCCTCCGGCGTGTCCTGGTGCTTCGACGGCAGCACCCTGGCGTTCACCGCCGAGGGGCCGGGGCAGCCGCACGGCGTGTGGACGTACGACGGCGACCTGCATCCGGTCTCGGTCGAGGAGCCGGCGCGGGACGCGGTCCGGCCGGTGCTGCACCGCTTCGCCTCGCACGACGGCCTGGAGATCAGCGGCTGGCTGTTCCGGCCGGCCGGGGCGGGCCCGCACCCGACGGTGCTGTGGCTGCACGGCGGTCCGGAGGCGCAGGAGCGGCCGGGTCACGGCCCGCTGTTCCAGTCGCTGGTGGACCGCGGCATCGCGGTCTTCGCGCCCAACGTGCGCGGCTCCTCGGGCTTCGGCCGCAGCTTCGTCAACGCGGACAACGGCGCCCTGCGCTACGCCGCGATCGGCGACGTGGCGGCCTGCGTGGGCTATCTGGTCGAGCAGGGCGTGGCGGACCCGGCGCGGGTCGGCTGCATGGGCCGCTCGTACGGCGGCTACCTGACGCTGGCCGCGCTGACGACGTACCCGTCGATGTTCGCCGTGGGCATCGACGTGTGCGGCATGTCGAACTTCGCGACGTTCTACGAGCACACCGAGCCGTGGATCGCCGCGGCCGCGGTGTCGAAGTACGGCGACCCGGTGGCCGACGCGGAACTGCTGCGCGACCTGTCGCCGATCACCCGCATCGACAAGTTGACGACGCCGCTGATGGTCGTGCACGGCGAGAACGACAGCAACGTCCCGGTGATCGAGGCGGAGCAGGTGGTGGCCGCCCTGGCCGCACGTGGAGTCCCGCACAAGTACCTGCTCTTCCCCGGCGAGGGTCACGAGCTGCAGCACCGGTCCTCCCGCGCGGAGTATCTGCGGGAGACGGTGGGCTGGCTCACCGCCCATCTCACGCCGGCCCCGGCGCTGTTCGGCTGAGGCCGCAGAACCACCCGGTCGAGTGGCGTGACGGGTCCCACGTCCCATTTGTGACCCGGATCGTTGTCGTGCCCCCGTCTCCGGAGAAAAGGTGGGGGCACGCGATCGGATGGAGTTGTTGTCATGCTGGGCGGTGCCCGGGCCTGGGCGGTGTGGGCCGTGGGGCTGTCGGCCTACGTGGTCGCGGTTCTGCACCGCACGTCCCTCGGCGTCGCCGGGCTCGACGCGCAGGTCCGTTTCGACATCGGCGCCGGCACCCTGGCCTCGTTCGCCGTCCTGCAGCTGCTGGTCTACGCCGGCCTCCAAGTGCCCGTGGGGGTGCTGCTCGACCGGTTGGGCTCGTTACGGCTGGTGGTCGGCGGTGCCGTCATCATGGCGGCCGGCCAGGCGCTGATGGCGTTCTCCGACGGGATCACCGGGGCCGTCATCGCCCGGGTGCTGGTCGGGGCGGGCGACGCGATGACCTTCATCAGCGTGCTGCGCCTGGTGCCCCAGTGGTTCCCCGGCCGGCGGGTGCCCGTGGTGACCCAGCTGACCGGGCTCGTCGGGCAGCTGGGGCAGGTGCTCAGCGCTGTACCGCTGGCCGCGCTGCTGGCCGGTCCGGGATGGACCACCGCGTTCATCTCGGCGGCCGCCGCCGGCATCTTCGTGGCGGTCGTCGCGCTGGTCGCGCTGCACGACTCCCCGCAGCGCCGGGTCAATTCGGGTGACGCGCTCACGTTGCGTCAGCTCGGCGACGACCTGGCGAGCGCCTGGCGGCATCCGGGCACCCGGCTCGGGTTGTGGACCCACTTCACCACCCAGTTCCCCGGCACGGTGTTCGCGCTGATCTGGGGCTATCCCTTCCTGGTGGCCGGGGAGGGGTTGTCGCGGGGCACGGCGAGCCTGCTGCTCACCCTGTTCGTGCTGACCGGCATGGCCGCCGGTCCGGTGGTCGGTGTGCTGGTGCAGCGGCATCCGCTGCGCCGCTCGTGGCTGGTGCTCGGGGTGATCGCGGTCAACGCGCTGGGCTGGGGACTGATCATCGCCTGGCCGGGCCGGGCGCCGCTGGCCGTGCTGGTGGTGCTGGTGCTCGCGCTCGGCCTGGGCGGGCCCGGCTCGATGATCGGGTTCGAGTTCGCCCGCACGTTCAACCCGCCGAACAGGCTCGGCACCGCCACCGGCATCGTCAACGTGGGCGGCTTCGTCGCCTCGCTGGTGTCGATCCTGCTCGTCGGCCTCATCCTGGACACGCGCACCGGCGGACAGGCCACGTACGACATCGTGGACTTCAAGGTCGCGATGTCGGTGCAGTACGCGATCGGCGCGATCGGCCTGATCGGTATCCTGCGCACCCGCAAGCTGGCCAGACGGCGCCTCTCCGAGGAGCAAGGGCTGATCATCCGGCCGCTGCGGGAAGTGCTCGCCGAGAAGGGGTGGTTTAGCGGCGAGCGCATCGGTAAACATTGACGTTTTGCCCGCTTCCAGCAGTTCGATGCGAGGAGGACATGAGCGAGCACGCACCGGACCGCCTCTGGTCCGGCATCGAGATCACCAAAGTCATCGCGGGCACACTCGCGGCAGTCACCGCGGCAGTCATCGGCTCCTTCCTGGGAGTCGCCGGCACCCTCGCCGGTGCCGCGGTCGCCAGTGTCGTCGGCTCGATCGGGACGGAGATCTACCAGAGGTCCTTGAACAGGGGCGCCAAGCGTCTCAGCACCATCGCGCCCACCTTCGTCAAGGCACCGGCCGCGGTGGGCACCCCGGAGGTCGCCGCGGCGACCGAGGAGGACCTGCCGTCGCACACGGTCCCGGAGCCGGCCCGCAAGCGGCAGGTCCGCTGGGGACGGGCGGCGATGCTCGCAAGCGCGGTGTTCGTGCTCGCCATGGGGGCGATCTGGATGTCCGAGAAGGCCTTCGGCGAACCTCTGTCCACCAAGGTCGGCGTCACCGACACCACCGGCACCACCCTGGGCAACACCGTCGGCAACAACTCGTCCACCGACCGGCCCGCGCCGGCCCCGCCGGTCGCGCCGAGCGAGCAGCCGTCGACGGACGCGACCGACGACCCGGATCCGACGGCGACGACGGAGCCGGCCACGAGCCCGACGGACACCACGACGGAGCCGACCACGGCCCCGACGACCGGGCCGGCGGACACCGCGACGGAGCCGGCCACCCCGGACGGCACCGGCGAACAGGACCAGCAGCAACAGCCGAACCAGGACGTCGCCCCGGACCAGGGCGCGACCGAGTAACAGTGCGGAGGGCGTCACGTGCACAGCAAGGATCTGCTCATCGAGGCCTTCGACCGGCTTCCCGAGCTCGTACGGTCGGCCGTCGACGGGCTGAGCCCCGAGCAGTTGCGGACGCCCCCGGCCGAGGGCGCCAACACGGTCGCCTGGCTGGTGTGGCACCTCACCCGGATCCAGGACGGCTACCTCGCCGAACTGACCGGACAGGACCAGGTGTACGTCACCGGTGACCGGGCCGAGCAGTTCGGCCTGAAGGCGGACCCGGACGACAACGGCTACGGCCACACGGCGGCGCAGGTGCAGGCCGTCCGTCCGGGCAGCGCCGGGGTCCTGGTCGACTACTACCAGGCGGTGCACGAGCGCACGCTGTCCTACCTCGCCGGTCTGACCGACGGGGACCTGGACCGGGTGGTGGACGAGTCCTGGGATCCGCCGGTCACGCTGGGCGTGCGCCTGGTGAGCATCCTGAACGACGACACCCAGCACGTGGGCCAGGCGGCGTACGTGCGGGGTCTGCTCGAGAGCTGACGAACGTCCGCCGTCGGCGCTCCCGCACTGCGCGGGGGCGCCGACGGCTTCGTCTATCCTCCGGCGAGCTGGCCCAGTGCTTCGGGGGCGGGCAGCTGCGTCCAGGGCTCGCCCGGGTGCCCGGTGACCGTGAGCGCCACCGAGCCGGCGGCGACCCCGGCCGGGACGAGCCGGTCCAGAGCCTCGCCGTCCGTGGTCGCGGCCAGCACGGTACGGCCCACGACACCGTCCACCGCCGCTATCACCCCGGTGCCCGCGGCGGCTGCGGCCCGGATCGCCGCCACGGTCGGTGCGGTCTCGGTGCAGGTCCCGTCCGCATGGGCGACGAGCACCCGGTCCGCGCGGCCGGCCGCCTGCCAGGCCATCAGATCGAGCAGGGAAGCCCGGTGGCCATCGGCGAAGTGCTCCCACTGATCCGACGCGGCCCGCGCCAGCTGTCCGCCGTGCCGGCCGACGCTGTGGCCGTAGCCGCGCCCCGGCAGGGTCAGGTCGGTCCAGAGCAGCCGCCGGTCGGTCAGGTCGAGCACCATCGGCATCAGCATCCGGGCGTCACCCCGCAGATCGAAACGCTGCTCGACCCGCGCGGCGTCGAACTGCGCGCCGCCGGCGAGCGGCAGCATCAACCCGGCGAAGGCCGCGGTGAGCAGCTCGAACGGCACGGCGTTGTAGCTGAGCACCACCGGCACGACGTACCGCACTCCTTCCTGCGCGAGCCGGGTCAGCTCCAGATCCAGGAACTCGGTCGCCCCCAGCGGCGCGGGTGCCGAGGTGAGGTCCCCGGAGTGCACGGCGGCGTCGACCGCGAACCGCAGCTCGGTGTAGTCACACAGCCCGACCTGCTGCCAGTCCGCATCGAAGAACGCGCAGGACAGGTCGAGATCGACCCGGTCCGTGTCGGTGTCCTGCCAGTGCAGGAACAGCCGCAGCACCGCCACGTCGGGAAGCGGCCGGACGCTGCCGCGCGGCCAACCGGCGAACTGGGCCGAGGCGGCCCGCTCCCGCATCGGCGCGGGCACCCCCGCGAGAGCGGCGTCGATCACCGCCACATCGAAGCGACCGAGCTGCGCGGCCCGGCGGGCCAGCTCATCGTCGACGACGTTACGCACGGCAGCGATCGCCGCGGCCGGGAGAGGCTCGCGCCGCTCGGGCTCGGTCCAGGTCGTGACGGTGCTGCCCCGCGGGAAGAAGATGCGCCGCGGCATCCCGGGCCCGGGACGCCCACCGACGATCCCAGCCCTTTCGACCGAATCCACCACGCCATCCACAGCCACGCCACCGTCCCGAGACGGGTCCTGACCGGACGGCATGTCCCCGGCCCCGCCACCCGCACCCGCGGCGAGGCCGCGCCCGGGAGCCGAGCCGCCCGCACCCACGCCCTCATCCCCAGGCACGCCGAGACCCGCACCCGGGCCGGGACCCGAGCCCACGCCCTGGTCCGCGGCCGGGCCACGGTCCGAGCCCACACCTTCATCCGCGGCCGGGCCACGACCGGAAGCCGGGCCCGATCCCGGCGGGCGCTCGGTGCCGGCGTTCGGGAGGTGGGCGTCGTCCGCGGCGGACCGGCGGGTGACTGCGTCGAGAGCAGCCCGAAGCGCCCGCCCCAAACCGTTGCCGGCCGACGCCGGCGATCCGGTCACCGTCGATCCGGTCGCGGCCGAGCCGGCCGCCGCGGGGCTCGCCGTCGTGTAGGCCGCGGTGCGAGCACGGGCCCGCCCCGCAACCCGGGCCGCAGCCACCGCCGCCAGCTGCTCCGAGGTCGCCGGCACCGTCCGGTCCCGCCCCGTCAGCTCGGCCGCGGCCGCCGCCAGCACCCCCGGCGAAACCCGCCCCGCGCTGTCCCGCAGCACGGCTGCCAGCGCCTCGTGACCGTCCGGCCCGGACGCCCGCAGCACCTGGTCCACCCGCCGCCACAGCTCACCCGGGCGCTCGCTCAGCAGCTGCACCGCCCGCTCGACGGCACCGTCGGCGAACGCCTGCTCCACCAGCGCGGCGTGCGAGCGGACGCGGACGGTGACCGTACCGTCGTCGTGCTCCGTCAGCACCAGGCGGCGCGGGTCCGCAGCGCAGGCGGTCACGATCGCCCCGCCGAGCGCGGATTCCCGCAACGGCCGGGTCTCCCGCAGCGCCGCGAACGCCACCGCCGCGCCCGGGTGAGCCGGCACCCGCTCGTACGGGTGCAGCCGCTCCCCCAACCGCTTCCACACCGCGGCATGCCGCCGCAGGTCCTCAGCCGCCTCCCCGGCCCCGCACGCGTCGAGGTGCGCGAGCACCGCCCGCCGCAGTGCCCGCGGCAGAGCGCGCACCCGCGTGACCGGCACCGGAGTCGCCGGCTCGTCCACCGGCCGCCACGCCTCCCCCGGCGCGGACGGTGCATCGGCCCGAGCGGGCAGGATCAGCCCCGGGTCCCCACCGGAGTACGCCCACAGCGTCCGCCCCGCATCGGTGGCCGTCTGCCAGCGCCGCCGCACCTCGGCCAGCACAGCCGGGTACGCCTCGGTCAGCGCGCTCGCGTGCAGCGCCCAGGCCAGGACCAGCGCCAGGGTCTCCCGCGCGGGCCCCGTCTCGGGCAGCCAGTCGAGGTTCGCCGCGGCGGTCGCCCTGACCAGCACCGCAAGGGCGGCGCGGTCGGCCTCGCCCAGCGCCGCGGGCCGTGCCACGAGTTCGTCGCGCAGTGCGGTCGCGGCGCCCGCCGGGTCCGGTTCGAGGCGGAGCAGCCGTACCTGGATCGGGGGTCCGGTCGGCCGGCGCCCGCGCGGCGCGACCATCGGCAGGTAGGGCGGGCCGGCCGCGGGCCGGCGGCCACAGATCGGGCAGGCGCTGAACTGCTCGGGCGAGAAGCAGGCCCGGCAGACCGGGTGCCCGCACGGGTCCAGCGGCTCGCCGCCCTGCTCGCGCCCGCAGAGCACGCAGGGCGCGCCGGGCACGGCGAGCAGGTGGGTCAGCAGCCGGCGGACGAAGACCGCTTCGGTGTTGCGCGGGGTGTCGGGAAACGACCGGTACAGCGGGATCATGGTGCGGTCGGCGCCGACCATCTCCTCCACCGTGGCGAGCAGCCAGTCCGCCCACTGCACCCGCAGCGGGCGCGGCAGGTGCGCGGCGGCCGACCGCAGCTCGTGGTGCAGCAGCCAGCCCCGTTCGGCGAGGTCGGCCTCCAGGGCGCGGGCCCAGGCCGCGCCGTCGGTCGTGGCGGGCCCGGCCGCGGAGACCGCGACCTTGGCGGTACGGCGCAGCAGTACGACTGCGAGTGCATCCATGGTCCGACCCTCCCCCGGGACATGCGGAAGCGGTGGGCGGAGAGTCGCGACGCTAGGTTGCGATTAAGAGTCGTGGAGAAGGAAGCACCGCGGGGAGCCGCCCACCGCTGTGCCTGATCATAGGGAGCCGGAGCTCGCGGCTCATCCCATTAACGGGACGCCTGCTCGGCCACCGGCAGGCTGACCAGGAACTTGGTGTCACCGGGCTGCGACTGCAGGACGATGTCGCCGCCGTGGCCGTTGACCACGATCCGGTACGAGATGTCCAGGCCCAGCCCGGTGCCCTCACCGACCGCCTTCGTGGTGAAGAACGGCTCGAAGACCCGCTTGCGCAGCTTCTCGGGCACGCCCGGCCCGGTGTCGCCGATCGACACGATGACGTGGTCGTCCTCGCGGTACGTCCGGATCGTCAGCGTGCCGGCGCCGTGCATGGCCTGCACCGCGTTGTCGATGATGTTGGTCCAGACCTGGTTCAGCTCCGCCGGGTGCGCGGGCACCTGGGGCAGGCTGCGGTCGTAGTCCTTGACCACCTTGACGCCGTCGCCGATCTTGTGGCCGAGCATGACCAGGGTGCTGTCCAGGCCGGTGTGCACGTCGATCCACTGGTGCGCGGCCCGGTCCAGCTGGGAGTACTGCTTGGCCGAGGCGACCAGGGAGGAGACCCGGCCGGTGGCGTCCTCGATGTCGCTCATCAGCTGCTCGGTCTCCAGCGCGTACCCGATCCAGTGGATGGCCTGATCGAGCAGGCCGGGCTCGACCACCTTGGCCTTGATCAGCTCCAGGCACTCGATGTCGAGGCCGCCCTGGGCGAAGACCGGCGCCAGGTCCCAGCCGCCCGTGACGTTGTGCTCCTCCATCCAGTCGCCGAGCTCGTCCTCGCGGTCGGCGGCCTGCATGGCGGTCAGGGTGGGCGCCTTGGCGGCGCGCTCGATCACGTCCTCCTGCAGCTCGACCAGCGCATCCAGCCGCTCGGGGGCGACCTTGCCGGCGGCGAGCATGCCCAGCTTGTGCCGCATGCCGGCCACCCGCTGGCGCAGCGCGCCGGTGGCCCGGGACGCCGCCGCGGCCGGATTGTTCAGCTCGTGCATCAGGCCCGCCGAGAGCGCGCCCAGGGCGACCAGCCGCTGCCGTTCCGAGATGGCCGCCTGGGTGTTGCGCATGCCCAGGGTGAGGCCCTCGAGCAGGTGGATCGCCATCGGGAACCACTCGCGCATCATCCAGCCGAAGTCCTCGGCGGAGAGCACGAAGAAGTCGGAGTCGTCGAGCGCCCGCATGGAGGCCAAGTACCTGCGTTCGAGACCCTCGTCGCGGATGTACGCCTGGGTGGCCCCCATGTACACGCCGCGCTGCTCCGTACGGATGGTCTGCACGTCGTCCTGCCCGACCCGGCGGGTGAGCGCGATCGTGCCGCTGAGCAGGACGAAGAACTCGTCGGCCGGCTCGCCCTCCGCGATCACCAGGTCACCGGCGGCCACGTGCCGGACCCCGCCGTGGTCGGCGATCCAGTCCAGCTGCTCGTCCGTCAGCTTCTCGAACAGGAACAGGGTCCTCAACTCGGCAGGGGTGAGCCTGCCGCTCTCACCGGGCGCGGACATCTACTGTGCCTCCAGGTAACGATGGACCAGCGTGACGGCCATCGCGCCCTCGCCGACCGCCGAGGCCACCCGTTTCACCGAGTTGGCCCGGACGTCGCCGGCGGCGAAGATGCCGGGAACACTGCACTCCAGATAGAACGGATCCCGGTCCCGATCCCATCCCGCCGGACGGGTGCCATTTGTGAGCAGATCCGGGCCCGTGTAGACGAAGCCCTTCTCGTCACGCGCGACGGCCCCGCTCAGCCAGTCCGTGCGCGGCTCGGCGCCGATGAAGACGAACAGGTAGCCGCACTCGACGCTGGTCACCGTGTTGTTCTTGCTGTCACAGATGGTGATCGCCTGGAGGTGCCCGTTGCCCTGGGCGCCGACCACCTCGCAGCGGGTGCGGACGTGCACATTGTCGATCTTGTTGAGCTGCTGGATCAGGTAGTACGACATCGACGCCTCGAGGGAGTCGCCGCGGACGAGCAGGGTGACGCTGCGGGCGTACCGGGAGAAGAAGAGCGCGGCCTGACCGGCGGAATTCGCCCCGCCGATGATGTAGACGTCGCTGCCGGCGCAGGCCGGCCCCTCGGTCGCCGCGGAGCCGTAGTAGACGCCGGAGCCGGTCAGCTCGGCCACGCCCTCGGCGGCCAGCGGCCGGTACGCGACGCCGGTGGCGAGCACGATCGAGTGCGCCGAGATCTCCCCGCCGTCGGCGAAGTGCAGCGTGCGGGCCGAGCCGTCGGTGCGCAGCCCGACCACCTCGCGGGTGTTGAGCACCTCGGCGGAGAACTTGCCGGCCTGCCGGCGGGCCCGGTCGGTGAGCTGGGCGCCGGAGATGCCGTCGGGGAAGCCGAGGTAGTTCTCGATGCGGGAGCTCTGTCCCGCCTGCCCGCCGACCGCCTGGCGCTCGACCAGCAGGGTCTTGAGGCCCTCCGAGGCGCCGTAGACGGCCGCGCCGAGCCCGGCCGGCCCGCCGCCCACGATGATCAAGTCGTAGAAGTCGCGCTCCGGAGCCGTCGACAGCCCGACCGCCTCGGCGACCTCCGAGTTGCTCGGCTGCGCCATCGCCCGGCCGTCCGCGGTCACCACCAGCGGGATGGACTCCGGGCCCACCCCGGCGGCCTCCAGCAGGCGGCGGCCCTCCGGGTCGTCGGCGGCGAACCACTTGTACGGCACCAGGTTGCGCGCCAGGAAGTCCCGGACCTGGTACGACGGCTCGCTCCACCGGTGCCCGACCACCCGGACGTCCTCGACCTCGCGGTCCCCGGTGGCCTGCCAGGCGTCCAGCAGCGCGTCCAGGACCGGGTAGAGCTTCTCCTCCGGCGGGTCCCAGGGCTTGAGCAGGTAGTGGTCGACGTCGACCACGTTGATCGCCTGGATCGCGGCGTCGGTGTCCGCGT
This sequence comes from Actinoplanes auranticolor, assembly GCF_018332655.1. Classification (GTDB taxonomy): domain Bacteria; phylum Actinomycetota; class Actinomycetes; order Mycobacteriales; family Micromonosporaceae; genus Actinoplanes; species Actinoplanes auranticolor. Next base: position 63,297 of record NZ_BOQL01000041.1, read on the forward strand.
ACGCGGTGAGCAGGGCGCGCCGGGCGTTCGGGAACAGGTCCATGGCCTGCTCGAGGAACTCGATGCCGTTCATCTGCGGCATCCGGTAGTCCGCCAGGATGACGGCCACCCGGCCGCCGCGCAGCTTGATCTCCTTGAGCGCCTCCAGGGCCTCGGCGGCGGAGGCGGCCCGGATGATCCGGTACTGCTCGCCGTAGCGGCGGCGCAGGTCCCGGGCGATCGCCCGGGACACCGAGGCGTCGTCGTCGACGGTCAGGATGGCGGGGTGACCCATGCTTCAGTCCTCAGGGATGCGTGAACGAGGGGGCGTCCGCGACCTCGAAGGCCACGTTGTCCTGGTAGCACCACCACCAGTTCTCACCCGGCTCGTACGACTGCACGATGGGGTTGCCGGTGGCGTGGAAGTGGGCGGTGGCGTGCTTGCCGGGCGACGAGTCGCAGCAGCCGACGTGCCCGCAGGTCATGCAGACCCGCAGGTGCACCCAGCGGCCACCCTCGGCGAGGCACTCCACGCAGCCGCCGCCGGACGGCTGGACGTCCTGGACCTGGTCGAGGTGGGTGCAGGCAGGCTTGGTCATCCGGGGTTTCCTCTCACGGCGAGCAGATCTCGGTATTCCGGGTGCCGCTCGAGGTACCCGGAGACGAAGGGACAGGTCACCACGACCGGCGTGGATCGGCCCCGGGCGTCCTCGAGCGCGGCGGAGGCGAGCCGGCCGGCCAGCCCACGACCCTCGAAGGCCTGGTCGATCTCGGTGTGCGCGAGCTCGACCTGCCCGCTGTGGCGACGGTAGTGCAGGACTCCGGCGAGCTCCCCGCCGAGCAGGATCTCGTAGCGGGACTGCTCGAAGCTGTCCACCACGGTCGCGTCCGAGGCGTCACCGGAGCCGACCTGGGCGCTGCCCTCGACCCGCAGCTTGCGCCGGGCCCGCTCGTAGAACGAGGTCTGGCCGAAGCGGATGACCTGGGCGGCGCCGGGCACCGGGATGATGGCGAGCTGCTGGCCGGCCTCGGCGTAACCCTGGATGATGCCGTCGACCTCGATCGCCAGCCGGCCGCTGGTCGCCAGCACGTCCAGCTCGAGCTGCTCGTCCGGGGAGAGCACCAGCGAGCGGTTGAACGAGGAGTGCGCGGCGGCCGCGCTGACCAGCAGGCCCTCGACGTTGGGCGAGACGATCGGGCCGCCGGCCGAGAAGCTGTACGCGGTGGAGCCGGTCGGTGTGGCGACGATCACGGCGTCGGCCGCGTACCGGACGAAGTTGCTGCCCTCGACGTTGATGCCGACGTGGGCCAGCCCGTCGCCGGGCACCCGGACCAGCGCGATGTCGTTGAAGGCGGAGACCTCTTCACCGCCGGGCAGCACCGTGCGTACGGCCGTGCGGGATTCGATGGTGAACCGGTGCTCGTCGATCGAGGAGAGCGCGCCCGGCAGGTCCGGCAGATCCACCTCGGCGAGGAAGCCCAGGCGGCCGACGTTGACCCCCAGGACCGGCGTCTTGCGCCCCTCGACCAGGCGCATCGTGCGCAGCATGGTGCCGTCGCCACCCAGGCTGACCAGCAGCCCGGCGCGCTCGGCCATCTCCTCGGCGTCGACCGCGACGGCGTCGCAGTCGATCCGGTTGATCTCGTCGTGCAGGCCGAGCACGGTGACGTCCCGCGACGTGGCCCACCGGACGATGGCGTCGATGGCGGCACCGCAGTCCCGCCGTGGATGCAGAACGAGCCCGACGACCTTGATCATGCCCACGACAGATACCCCACGATCATCCAGCAACCCCCGGTCGCACGCGTTTCAGCGTTCAGCCTTGCACGTCCGACCGGGAAACCGCGAGGACCGTCAGCTGGTGAGTGCCACAGCCACCGGGGTGAGCACGCTCGTCCGGTCGCGCTGGCCGTCCTCGCCGGAGACCAGGGGCGCCGACTCGTACGTGGTCAGGGTGCGCAGCAGCCCGGGCGGTGCGTAGCCGCGGCCGGGGTCGCCGAGCAACACGGTCGCGCCCCGCTGCATCGCGCGCCCGATGAAGGGCAGCATCACGGCGGCGACCTCGGCGGTGTAGAGGCAGTCTCCGGCCAGGATCACCTCGAAGTCCGCGCCGTCACCGTCGGTCATGTCGTCCACGACGGTGGCGATCTGCACGCCGTTGGCGTTCGCGTTCGCCTGGATCGCGGCGATGGCGTAGCCGTCGGTGTCGTTGGCGGTCACCTCGGCGGCGCCGGCGAGCGCGGCGGCGATGGCGACCAGCCCGGAGCCGGACGCGAGGTCCAGAACCCGCCGGCCGGCGACGACCTCGGGGTTGTCCAGGACGTACCGGGCCAGGGCCTGACCACCCGGCCACGGCGTGGCCCAGTAGGGCGCCGGCAGCGGGCCGCCGTCCTCGGCCTCGAGCCGGGCCCAGAGCAGCACCGAGTCCTCGGCGAGGAAGAGATGGACCTCCGGGACCATCGGCACAGGGCCCATCTTGAGGGCGTCCTGCTGCCCCGTGCGCGGCGGGAATGAGGCGTTACGCAGCAGTCGCCGCTGCAGCGCGCTGTGGGTCGCGGCCGCGTAAGGGGCTCCGGAGTACGTCTTCACAGATCTCGTTTCGTCGCAGGAGTCGAGCCGGGGGGAAAACGACCGAAGGCCGTGCCCTCCGCTGCACGCGGAAGCACGGCCCTCGCCGACGTTCGTCAGATGGGACGGATGTTCGCCGCCTGCAGGCCCTTCTGGCCCTGCTCGATGTCGAACTCGACCCGCTGGTTCTCCTCGAGGGTGCGGTACCCGTCAGAGGCGATGGCGGAGAAGTGAGCGAACACGTCCGGCGCACCGCCGTCCTGGGTGATGAAGCCGAAGCCCTTGTCCGCGTTGAACCACTTCACTGTGCCGACAGCCATGCTGAACCCTTTCGAGACCACAGGGAGCTCACACCTCGCGAGCTCCGTCGCCGCCCGCAGAGAACCGGAAACCCGACTCATACGACAAAAGCCCGATGGGTTCGGATACCCACCAGGCTCTGGCAAATATGAGAAATCGGAACGGCAACTCGACCAAGTTAGCACGTTCCGGTGGCCGGCGGCGCCGTACGACGCATTGACATCGATGGACAACGACCATCGAAGTTTCTTGACACTTCGTTAACAAATCGACAGACTCCGATCCAGAGAGCGCTCTCCGTTCCCCGGAGTTCCCCAGCTCAGCGGAAGGATCCCCTATGTCCCGTGCTGCTCGTACCCTGGGCGTCGCCACCGCGGCGCTCACCGTTCTCGGCCTGCTACCGGCCGCGAGCTTCGCCGCCGACACCCCCGCGCCGGCCGCCCCCACCGCGGCCGCCCGCTTCGACATGGCGCCCGGCATGGTCGCCGCCATGCGCCGCGATCTGCGGCTGACCGACGACCAGATCGCCGCCCGGCTCGCCACCGAGGCCGCCGCCCCGGTCGTCGAGAAGCAGCTGCGCACCCGGCTCGGCACCTCCTTCGCCGGCGCCTGGATTCCCAGTGGCGCTTCCCGGCTGACCGTGGCCGTCACCGACCCCGCGGCCGCGGCCGCGGTCCGCGCGGCCGGCGCGACCCCGAAGGTCGTCGCCCACAGCGACGCCGACCTGGCCGCCTCCCGCCGCAAGCTCGACCAGAACGCCGCGAAGATCAAGAACACGGTGGTACGCGGCTGGTACGTCGACGTCGCGACCAACAAGATCGTGGTGACCGCGGCACCGGGCAAGGCAGCGGCCGCCCGCGCCTTCGCCGAGAGCAGCGGAGCGGAAGCGGTCACCGTCGTCGAGTCGGCCGAGGCACCCAAGCCGATGTACGACATCCGCGGCGGCGACCAGTACGTGATCAACGGCAACACCCTGTGCTCCGTGGGCTTCTCCGTCGCGGGCGGTTTCGTCACCGCCGGGCACTGCGGCGGCGTGAACAGCCCGACCCTGGGCTACAACAACGTCGCGCAGGGCACCTTCGCCGGCTCGTCCTTCCCCGGCAACGACTACGGCTGGGTCCGGACCAACGGCAACTGGACCCCGCAGCCGTGGGTCAACAACTACTCCGGCGGCAACGTCCTGGTGGCCGGCTCGCAGGACGCCGCGATCGGCAGTTCGGTCTGCCGCTCGGGCCGTACCACCGGCTGGCGCTGCGGCACGATCCTGGGCCGCAACGAGACCATCGTCTACTCCCAGGGCGCCGTGTCCGGCCTGTCCCGCAGCAACGCCTGTGCCGAGCCGGGCGACTCCGGCGGCTCGTGGATCTCCGGCAACCAGGCCCAGGGCGTGACCTCCGGCGGCAGCGGTAACTGCTCGTCCGGCGGCACCATGTGGTTCCAGCCGGTCAACGAGATCCTCGGCGTCTACGGCCTGTCGCTCACCACGAGCGGCGGCGGCAGCGGCGGCAGCTCGCTGGTCAGCAGCCTCAACAGCAAGTGCATCGACGTGCCGAACGCCAACTTCGCCGACGGCGTGGGGCTGCAGATGTGGACCTGCAACAACACCGCGGCGCAGAAGTGGAACTTCGTCAACGGCACGCTGCAGACCTCCAACAACAAGTGCATGGACGTCGCCTGGGGCTCGACGGCCAACGGGGCGGTGATCCAGATCGTCACCTGCAGCGGCAACGCGGCGCAGCAGTTCGTCCTGTCGGCGGCCGGGGACCTGGTCAACCCGCAGGCCAACAAGTGCATCGACATCGATGCCTGGAACGCCAACGACGGCGCCCGGCTCGTCCTCTGGGACTGCACCGGCGGCGCGAACCAGAAGTGGCGTCGCGCATAGCTAATTACTGTTATCGCCCGCCGATCGCGCTGTCCGCGGTCGGCGGGCGACTCTTTGTGTGCGACTTCCGTTAGAAAAACTTTAATGACGATCTTAATTAACGGATCTGCAGTTAGGAGTCCTAATAATTAGGCGTATCCCCCGCACATCCCCCTCCGGAGGCAGTCCCCCCATGCGCCGCAAACGAACACTCATCCTCACCGTGGCCGCCGTGCTCGCGGCCGCGGGGACGACCTGGATCGCCCTGCCGGCGTCCGCCGCCGCGGCGACCGCGGCCTTCACCAAGACGTCCGACTGGGGCTCCGGCTGGCAGGGCGACGTCACCATCACCAACGGCGGCTCGTCGGCGCTGACCTCCTGGAAGGTGGAGTTCGACCTGCCCGCGGGCGCCACGATCGGCAGCTTCTGGGACGCCGAGATGGTCGCCGCCGGCAACCACCGCACCTTCACCAACCGGGCCTGGAACGGCACCGTCGCGGCCGGCGCGAAGGTCTCCTTCGGCATGGTCGGCGCGGGCGGCGCACCGGTGAACTGCCTGCTCAACGGCCGGCCCTGCGGCGGCGGCCCGACCGCCCCGACGGTCGCGCCGACCACGAACACCCCCACGGTGGCCCCCACCACCCGGCCGCCGGCGCCCGCACCGACGACCCCGGCGGCGACGACCGCCCCCACCACCGCCGCCCCGGGCGGCAACCCGGCGCCGCCGCCGGCCTCGAACCTGCTCCCGGTCACGATCACCAACAACACCGGCCGCTCCGACGCGGTCCACCTGTACCTGCTCGGCGTCAACCTGACCACCGGCAAGCTCGGTTACGTCAACGGCGCCGGCGCGTTCACCAACTGGACCGGTGGCCAGCCGACCCCGGTGCCGGCCCCGGACGTGTCGATCCCCGGCCCGGCGAACGGCGCCAGCACCACCATCAAGATGCCGAAGAACCTCTCCGGGCGGCTCTACATGTCGCTGGGCAAGAAGCTCGACTTCCGGCTCAGCACCGACGGCCTGGTCCAGCCGGCCCCGTGGGCCGGCGCCGACCCGAACAAGGACACCCTGTTCGACTGGAGCGAGTTCACGCTCAACGACTCCGGCCTGTGGCTGAACAGCTCGCAGGTCGACATGTTCGCGGTGCCGCACGTCGTCACCGTGCAGGGCGGCAACGGCGTGACCAGCAAGACCGGCGAGCTCAAGGCCGGTGGCCGGCAGCGGGTCATCGACCGGGTCAAGGCCCAGCCGGGCTTCGAGAAGACGGTCTACACCCGGGCCGACGGGACCGTGCTGCGGGTGCTCGCGCCGGGCAAGGCGGCTGACGGCGGACAGTTCAGTGCGACGTACCTGGACCCGTACATCACCTCGGCGTGGAACGCCTACGCCGGCCGGACGCTGACCGTGGTGCCGTTCGGCGACCGCCCGGACACCAAGTTCCTCGGCCGTACCTCGGGCAACGTCATGAACTTCACCGACACCACCGGCCGGACGGTGGCCTCCTTCACCAAGCCCTCCACCGCCGACGTGTGGGGCTGCGACGGGGCCCTGGGCGCGCCGAACGACCAGGTCGTCGGGCCGATCGCCCGTACGCTCTGCGCCGCTCTGCACCGCAGCACGCTCGGCACCCTGGACACCCAGCCCAGCGGGACCGCGGCGGACTTCTACAAGGGCACTCTGACCAACCACTACTCGCGGATCATCCACGAGCAGATGGTGGACGGGAAGGCGTACGGCTTCGCCTTCGACGACGTGCAGAACCAGGAATCGCTGGTGCACGACGGCGACCCGCGGCAGGCCGGCATCGTGCTGACGCCGTTCTGATCCCTCGATCGTCGGCACCGGGCCCGGCGCGTCAACCGAATTACCATTCTTCGGTCGGCGCGCCGGGCCTTTTCCCCGATTTCTTTTGACTGTGACGGGCGGCACCAAATTGCCACCCGGGGAATCACCGCCGGAGGACCGAACTTGTCATACCCGTGTCGGACGCTGGACTGCGACCGACCGGACGACGAGATGGGATCCACCTCATGACCCAGGCGCCTGAACGCCTCGAAGCACCGCCGACGGCGCTGACGCCCGGGGAACGCATGACCCCCCGTGAGCGGCTGCAGCTCGTGCTGGTGCTCGGCTTCCTCATCGCCCTCGGCCCGCTCACCATCGACATGTATCTGCCGTCGCTGCCGACGATCACCGACGACCTGCAGACCACCACCGCCGCGGTGCAGCTGACTCTCACCGGCACCCTGGCCGGCCTCGCCCTCGGCCAGCTGCTGATCGGCCCGGTCTCCGACGCCGTCGGGCGCCGCGCGCCGCTGCTGGCCGGCATCGCTGTGCACATCGTGGCGTCGGTCCTCTGCGTCATCGCGCCCAACCTGGCGCTGCTCGGCACGCTGCGGGTCCTGCAGGGTCTGGGTGCCGCGGCCGCTGCGGTCGTCGCGATGGCGATCGTGCGCGACCTGTTCACCGGTCTGGCCGCGGCCAAGCTGCTCTCCCGGCTGATGCTGGTCATGGGCGCCGCGCCGATCCTGGCCCCGACGCTCGGTGGCATCACCCTGAACTGGACGTCCTGGCGGGGCGTGTTCGTGGTGCTGGCGCTCTTCGGCGTCGCGATGCTCGCGGTGACCGCGCTGGCGTTGCCCGAGACTCTGCCGGCCGAGCGGCGCCGCAACGGCGGTGTGGTCGGCACCCTGCGGGACTACGGGCGGCTCTTCGGCGACCGGGCCTACCTGGGGCTCATCCTGGTGGCCGGGCTGGCGATGGCCGCGCTGTTCGCGTACGTCTCCGGCTCCTCGTTCGTGTTCCAGGACCAGTACGGCCTGAACGAGCAGGAGTTCGGCTACGTCTTCGGCGCGGGCGCGGTCGGCCTGATCACCGCCACCCAGCTCAACGTCCGGCTGCTGCGCCGCTGGACCCCGTCGCAGATCCTGATCAGCTCGCTGGCCGGCGGCGCGGTCGCCGGTCTGGTCCTGCTGCTCTTCGCGGCCACCGGCTTCGGCGGCCTGGTCGGCGTGCTGGTCCCCCTGTGGCTGGTGCTGGCCGCGGCCGGCCTGGCCCTGCCGAACGCCCCGGCGCTGGCCCTGTCCCGCCACGGCGAGGCCGCGGGCACCGCGGCCGCCCTGCTTGGCGCGGTCCAGTTCGGCGTGGGCGCCCTGGCCGCCCCGCTGGTCGGAGTCCTCGGCACGGGCGCGGTCAGCATGGCCCTGGTGATCGCCGGCGGCATGCTCGCGGCGAACGTGGTGCTGCTGCTGGTGGTCCGCCCGTGGCAGCTCCCGGTCGAGGACGTGAACCCGGCTCTCGCCACCGCCCACTGACCGGCCCACCACCGAGCCGGACGCCGGGGCGGTAACGCCCCCGTAGTGAGCCGACACAGTCAGCCGAGGTCGGCGAGGTCGCTACCCCAGGCGGCCTCGCCACCAGTTTACGGCCGTCTTCTGCCTCCGCCGTGGCGGCGCCGGCACCTGTGACGGTCTCGCCGATCAGCACGCTCCAGGCCCGGCTCTGGGAAACGTCGACCAGCCGGCCCACCCGGGCAGCCGGACTGGCGGCCGGCTCACCGACGACGCTGAGTTATTCGTCGCTGAGTTATTCGTCGTAGCCGTCGATCTGCCAGGCCAACGCCAGTTCCCCCGCCGTGGTGGACACCACGAGGCCCTGATCGATGTCCATGACCCCGGGCACCCCGTCGCCGGACCGTTCGCCGTCGGCATCCTCTGCCGACCAGAGCCGGATCCGCTCGATGCGGCCACCGGCCAGATTTCGCAGAGCCTGCTCCGCCGCCTTCCGGATCCAAGTCACTCACCGGCGGCACCGGTGCCGCCGTCCGCCGGCGAAATCACCACCGGGGGCCGACCCAGCTGTTCGACGGTCACTGCCTCTTCCGTCCACCGCAGGTCCTCGATGAGATCGGTGTCGGCCCGGAGCGCAGATCCACGGCATAAGCCGCCAGATCTGCGCCCCAGCAGGGTCGGAACGCTGGACGGCCGGGCGCCCCGCAGGCCGAGGCTGACGGTGGTCCCGGAGCCGGTCAGCCCATCGACCCGTACCGTGAAGAAGGAACCGTCGCGGAAGCGCGTTGATGACCTCCACGTGGGCGCCGGCGCCCCGAGACGTTAACCCTTTTCGGCCGGTCAGCGAAGCCGTCCCTGGCGCGCGCGCCCGGCGGTGCGCGAGGATCGCAGCATGCGTGATCTCTCGCGGCGGTGGGCGTGGCTGGGCGTGCTGGTCATCGGGCTGATCCTCTACGTCATCGTGCTGCGCACCCTGGTACGGACCCAGAATCCCAACTTCATCCCGTCCCTGCTGCTGCTCGGCGCGACCGTCGTACCGCTGGCCTTCCTGACCTTCGCGCAGGCCCGTACCGGCCACTGGCAGGTGCCGCCGTCGGCGCTCGTGGTCGCGGCCTTCTTCGGCGGCGTCATCGGTGTCGTGGTCGCCGGCACCCTGGAGTACGACGCGCTGCGCGGGCTCGGCGCCCTGCCGATGGTGTTCGTCGCGCTCATCGAGGAATCCGCCAAGATGATCGTGCCCATCCTGCTGCTGTTCGCGCTGCTGGCCCGGCACGGCCGCCGGCTGCCCTCGGACGGCCTGGTCATCGGGGTGGCCTCCGGCATGGGCTTCGCCGCGCTGGAGACGATGGGCTACGGCTTCACCGCCCTGCTGTCCTCGCAAGGCAACATCGGCACGGTCCAGGAGACGCTGTTCGTCCGCGGCCTCACCGCGCCGGCCGGGCACACCGCCTGGACCGGCCTGACCTGCGGGGCACTGTGGGCGCTGGTGGCCAGCCCGTCGGGCAAGAAGGTCCTGGCGTTCATCGCCACCTTCATCGGCGCCGTCGCGATGCACACCGCCTGGGACACCTTCGGCGGGGCCATCGCGTTCGTCATCCTGGCGATCATCAGTCTGGGCTGGCTGTTCCTGGCCCTGCACCGCTACCGGGCCTTCGCGGAGCACAGCACCTGGGCGCCCCGTGAGCCACTGGCCATCTAAGGCGTGTTTCATAACCAGGTCAGAGCCATTCGCTGATGATGGTGATGGTCAGGACGGCTTGGAAGCGGACGGCTAACTTGTCGTAGCGGGTGGCAACACCGCGGTGGCGTTTAAGGCGGGCGATGCCGTTCTCGACAGCGTGGCGTAGCCGGTAGAGCTGCGGATCGAACGCGGGTGGGCGGCCGCCTTGGGAGCCTTTGGCTTTGCGGTGGGCGTCCTGGTCGCTCTTGCTCGGGATGCAGGCCTTGATCCCGCGTGAACGCAGATATCGGCGGTTGCCGCGGCTGGTGTAGGCCTTGTCGGCCAGTACCAGCACCGGACGTGACCGGGCCCGGCCGACACCGAGGCGGCTGACCCGGATGCGGCGCAGGACCGGAATGAACTGTGGGCTGTCACCACGATGCCCGGCGGTCACGATCAGGGAGAGGACTTTCTGGCCCTGCTCGCACGCCAGATGCGTCTTGGTCGTCAGCCCACCACGCGAGCGGCCAAGCCCGTGATCGGCCGGCTCCTCATGAACACCGCCGGGTGGTTCCTTCTGCAGATGCCCGTCGGTGCGGGCACCCGCGGCGTGCTGGTGGGCGCGGCTGGTCATCGAGTCCACGCTGACCGTCCAGTCGATCCGTCCTTGGGCGTCGCCCTGGGACTGCAACGCGGCCA
>NZ_BOQL01000042.1 GCF_018332655.1 Actinoplanes auranticolor
CAGCTCGCGTCAGGCCAGGCCAGGCCGGAAGCGGGCGGCAGCGTGCGTCAGGCCAGGTCGAGGGCCTGAGCGGCGGCCATGACGTCGTTCTTGATCGTCGTCGGCGAGGGCGCGGTGCTGATCGCCCACTCCGGGTCCTTCAGGCCGTGCCCGGTCACCGTGCAGACCACCGTGCTGCCGGCCGGGATCATCCCCGCCTCGGCCTGCTGCAGCAGCCCGGCCACGCTGGCCGCGCTGCCCAGCTCGACGAAGACACCGACCTCACGGGCCAGCAGCCGGTACGCCGACAGGATCTCCCGGTCGGTCACCGCCGAGATCAGACCGCCCGAGCTGTCCCGGGCGTCGAGGGCCTTGGTCCAGCTCGCCGGGTTGCCGATCCGGATGGCGGTGGCGATCGTCGACGGCTCCGGCACCACCTGACCGTTGACGATCGGGGCTGCGCCGGAGGCCTGGAAGCCGTACATCTTGGGGATGATCTTGCTGTTGCCCGCCTCGTGGTCCTCCTGGTAGCCCATCCAGTACGCGGAGATGTTGCCCGCGTTGCCGACCGGCAGGCAGTGGATGTCGGGAGCGGCGCCGAGCGCCTCGACGATCTCGAAGGCGGCCGTCTTCTGCCCGTGCAGGCGGAAGATGTTCACCGAGTTGACCAGGGAGACCGGGAAGTCCTGGGACAGCTTGGAGGCGAGCGCCAGGCAGTCGTCGAAGTTGCCGTTGACCTGCAGCAGCTTGGCCCCGTGGACCAGCGCCTGGGCCAGCTTGCCGAGCGCGATCTTGCCCTGGGGCACGAGCACGGCACAGGTCAGCCCGGCCCGGGCGGCGTACGCGGCCGCGGAGGCACTCGTGTTGCCGGTCGAGGCGCAGATGATCGCCTTCGACCCCTCCTCGACGGCCTTGGACACGGCCATGGTCATGCCGCGGTCCTTGAAGGAGCCGGTCGGATTGGCCCCTTCGACCTTGAGGTACACGTCCGCGCCGGTGCGCCGGGACAGCACCGGCGCCGGCACGAGCGGCGTGTTGCCCTCATGCAGCGTGACCACCGGGGTGGTCGCGGAGACCGGCAACCGGTCCCGGTACGCCTCAATCAAGCCCCGCCACATGGCACTGCCCCTTCGTCGTCAACCCTGCAAGCATGCCGTACGTACCCGAATACCGGGACTAGACGTCCACGGCTTGGGATCAGGCGCCGCCCTCGACGCGCAGCACGCTGGCGATCGAGCGGACGATGTCCAGCGAGCGGAGATCCTCCACCGTGGCCGCCAGGTTCGCGTCCGGCGCGCCGTGGGTCACGATCACCAGCGTGGCGTCCTCGTCCCGGCCGGACTGCCGCACGGTCGCGATGGACACCTCGTGCTTGGCGAAGACGCCCGCCACGGTGGCCAGCACGCCCTGGCGGTCAGCCACGTCGAGGCTGATGTGGTAGCGGGTGACCGACTCGCCGATCGGCCGGATCGGCAGGTGGGCGTACGAGCTCTCGCTGGGCGCGCGGGTGCCCGAGAGCCGGTTGCGGGCCGCCGCCACGATGTCGCCGAGCACGGCGCTGGCGGTGGGCGTACCCCCGGCTCCCCGGCCGTAGAACATCAGCTGCCCCGCGGCCTCGGCCTCGACGAAGACCGCGTTGAAGGCGTCGCCGACGCCCGCCAGCGGGTGGCTGCGCGGGATCATCGCCGGGTGCACCCGGACGCTGACCGAGTCGGTGCCGGCCGAGTCCTCGCCCCGCTGGGCGATGCACAGCAGCTTGATCGTGCAGCCCATCTCCTTGGCGCTGGCCATGTCGGCCGCCGTCACGCCGGTCATGCCCTCCCGGAACACGTCCGCGGCGGTGACCCGGGTGTGGAACGCGAGCGAGGCGAGGATGGCGGCCTTGGCGGCGGCGTCGAACCCCTCGACGTCGGCGGTCGGGTCGGCTTCCGCGTACCCCAGCTCGGTGGCCTCGTCCAGGGCCTCACCGAAACCGGCCCCGGTGGCGTCCATCGACGACAGGATGAAGTTGGTCGTGCCGTTCACGATGCCGGTCACCCGGGTGACGCGGTCGCCGTGCAGCGACTCGCGCAGCGGGCGCAGCAGCGGGATCGCGCCGGCCACGGCGGCCTCGTAGTAGAGGTCGGCGCCGCCCTCGGCGGCGGCGTCGTGCAGGGTCGCACCGTCCTCCGCGAGCAGCGCCTTGTTGGCCGTGACCACGCTCTTGCCGGCCTTCAGCGACTCGGTGAGCCAGGAGCGCGCGGGCTCGATGCCGCCGACCACCTCGATGACCACGTCGACGTCGTCGCGCTTGACCAGCCCGAGCGCGTCGGTGGTGAACAGGGCCGGATCGATGTCGCTGTCGCGCTGACGGCCCGGCCGGCGCACCGCGATGCCGACGAGCTCCAGCGGGGCGCCGATCCGGGCGGTCAGATCCTCGGACTGCTCGTGCAGCAGGCGGACGACCTCGCTGCCGACAGTGCCGCATCCGAGCAGGGCCAGGCGAACCGCGGGCTTCTCAGAACTCATCCCACATCCAATGCGAGCAGATCATCTTCGGTCTCCCGGCGGACGATCACGCGAGACGCGCCGTCACGCACGGCGACCACCGGCGGCCGGGGCACGTGGTTGTAGTTGCTGGCCATGCTCCGGCAGTACGCACCCGTACCGGGCACGGCGAGAAGATCTCCGGGCTGCACGTCGGCGGGCAGGAATTCATCCTTCACGACAATGTCCCCGGATTCACAATGCTTTCCCACGACGCGGGCGAGGAGCGGGGGCGCGTCGGACTTGCGACCGGCCAGCGTGGCCGAGTACGAGGCGTCGTAGAGGGCGGTACGGATGTTGTCGCTCATCCCGCCGTCCACGCTCACGTACGTCCGGATGCCGTCGACGTCCTTGACCGTGCCCACCTCGTACAGGGTGAACACGGCCGGTCCGACAATGGCCCGGCCCGGCTCGATCGACAGCCTGGGCCGGCGGAGATTCTCCGCCGCGCACTCGGCGTCGACGATCTTGTTGATCCGCTTGGCCAGGTCGCCGGCCGGCGACGGGTCGTCCTGGGTCGTGTAGGCGATGCCGAAGCCCCCGCCGAGGTCCAGCTCTTCCAGCTCGACCCCGCGGGCGTCGCGGATCTGCGCCTGCAGCTCCAGCACCCGCCGGGTGGCGACCTCGAAGCCGGAGGTGTCGAAGATCTGCGAGCCGATGTGCGAGTGCAGGCCGTGCAGGTCCAGCACGTCCTCGTCGAGCACCCGGATCGCCGCCTCGAACGCGGCCCCGCCGGCCAGCGAGAAGCCGAACTTCTGGTCCTCGTGCGCGGTGGCGATGAACTCGTGGGTGTGCGCCTCGACGCCGACGGTGACCCGGATCAGCACCTTGGGGCGCTTGCCGCTCTCCCGGGCCAGCGCGGTCAGCCGGTCGATCTCCTGGAACGAGTCCAGGATGATCCGGCCCACGCCCGCGTCCAGCGCCCGGGTCAGCTCGGAGACCGACTTGTTGTTGCCGTGGAAGCCCATCCGCTCGGCCGGGAAGCCGGCCGCCAGTGCGACGGCCAGCTCGCCGCCGGAGCAGACGTCGAGGAACAGGCCCTCCTCGTTGATGACCTTGACCACGGCCTTGCACAGGAACGACTTGCCTGCGTAGTAGACGTCGGCACCGGCGAAGGCGGCCGCGAAATCGCGGCAGCGCGAGCGCAGGTCGTCCTCGTCCAGGAAGTACGCCGGCGTGCCGTACTCGGCGGCCAGATCGAGGACGCTGACGCCGCCGATCTCCACGGCCCCGGCCTCGGCGCGGCGCACGGTCCGCGGCCAGAGCTGCGGTACGAGCGCGTTGACGTCCTGCGGGGGACGCAGCCACGCCGGTCCCCGGTTGCCGATGTCGCCGTGCAGCGCTCCGGCCTCATGTGCCCGCATGACTACATCCTCTCGGGGGCGGAGACGCCCAGCAGTGCCAAACCGTTCGCGATCACCGTTCGGGTGGCGTCATTCAGCCACAGGCGGGCCTTGTTGGCCTCGCCGATCGGCTCGTCGCCCTTCGGCAGGATCCGGCAGGCCGGCTCGTCGTAGAACCGGTGATACGCCCCCGCGACCTCTTCCAGGTAGCGGGCGACGCGGTGCGGCTCACGCAGCTCGGCCGCGCTCGCCACCACAGCCGGATATTCACCCAGCGCCTTGAGAAGGTCGTTCTCCTTCTCGTTGGTGAGCAGCTCGGGCCGGAAGTCGGCGGCCTCACCGCGGGTCAGCCCCACCGTCGCGGCCTGGCGCGCGGCGCTGGCCGTACGGGCCGCGACGTACTGGACGTAGTACACCGGATTGTCCCTGGACGCGCGGGTCCACAGGGCGATGTCGATGTCGATCGGCGAGTCCGAGGAGTACCGCGCCAGGGCGTACCGGGTGGCGTCCACGCCCAGGGCGTCGACGAAGTCCTCCAGCGTGATGACCGTGCCGGCGCGCTTGCTCATCCGCAGCGGCTCGCCGTCGCGGACCAGGTTGACCAGCTGGCCGATCAGGATCTCGAGGTTGGCGTCCGGGTCGTCGCCGAAGCAGGCGGCCATGGCCTTCATCCGGCCGATGTAGCCGTGGTGGTCGGCGCCCAGCATGATCACGACCCGGTCGAAGCCCCGCTTGCGCTTGTCCAGGTAGTAGGCACAGTCCGCGGCGAAGTAGGTCCAGTCGCCGTCCGACTTGCGCAGCACCCGGTCCTTGTCGTCACCGAAGTCGGTGGTCCGCAGCCAGGTCGCGCCCTCGGATTCGTAGATGTGCCCCTGCTCGCGCAGCCGGTCCAGAGCCTCCTGCAGTTCACCCCGGTCGTGCAGGTCCTTCTCGTTGAAGTACGTGTCGAAGTGCACGCCGAACTCGTCCAGCGACTGCCGGATCTCGGCGAACATCAGCTTGACGCCCTCGACCCGGAACACCTCGAGCGCCTCGTCCTCGCCCAGCTTCAGCGTGTCCGGGGCCTCGGCCAGCACCGCGGTGGCGATCTCGGCGATGTACGCGCCCCCGTACCCGTCCTCGGGGGCCGGCTCGCCCTTGGCCGCGGCGTACAGCGAACGGGCGAACCGGTCGATCTGCGAACCGGCGTCGTTGAAGTAGTACTCCGTGCCGACGTCGGCACCGGCCGCCCGCAGCAGCCGGGACAGGGCGTCACCGACGGCCGCCCAGCGCACCCCGCCGATGTGCACGGGGCCGGTGGGGTTGGCCGAGACGAACTCCAGGTTGATCCGCTGCCCGGCCAGGCGGTCGGTGCGGCCGTACTCCTGGCCCGCCAGCACCACGTCGCGCGCCAGCACCCCGGCGGCGGCCGCGTCCAGGCGGATGTTGAGGAAGCCGGGCCCCGCGATCTCCACCGACTTGATGCCGGGACGGCTGCTGAGTTCCTCGGCGAGCGCCGCGGCCAGCTCACGCGGCGCGACACCGGCCTTCTTGGCGAGCTGCATGGCCATCGTCGACGCGTAGTCGCCGTGCTCGGGGTTTCGGGGTCGCTCCACCGTCGTGGTCTCCGGCAGCAGGGAGACATCCAGGCCGCGGGTGACGAATACGGCACGCGCAGCTGTGAGAACGGTGGAAGCGAGGTCAGCGGGAGTCACTGAGCCATGCTATCCGGGTAGACTTTGCCGCCCGGCGGCGTACCGGGGCCTGCTCGCGGGCCCGGCCCGACCTTTCCATCGGATTGACGAGGAACGATGAGCATGAGCACCCCGGGACCCGACAGGGTCCCGTCCACCGTGAAGGTCGACAAGACGTCGGGCCAGGGCAAGCCGCCCGCGGCCAAGTCCACCGGTGCGAAGTCCGCCGGGGCCAAGTCCGGAACGCGCCCCGGCGCCCGCCCGCAGGGCAAGGGCGGCAAGGGCCGCAAGCCCACCGCGCCGGTCACGGTCAAAGGCAGCCGCAACTGGGGCCCGATCGCGGTGGCCGGTGTCGTCGTGCTGATCGCGGTGGGCATCATCGGGTACGGCGTGTTCGCGTCGATGAAGGGCACCCAGTCCTGGGAGGACCGGGCGGCCGGCATCGAGGGCGTGGTCAACTACCGCGCCCAGAACAACCCGGCGATCAACGCGCAGGACCACAAGGACGGCCCGCTCACCTACGTGACGAACCCGCCGGTGGGCGGCGCGCACAACGCCGCCTGGCAGAACTGCATGGGCGACGTGTACGCCGAGCCGATCGCCAACGAGCACGCCGTGCACAGCCTCGAGCACGGTGCCGTGTGGGTGACCTACAAGCAGGGCCTCCCCGCCGACCAGGTCACCAAGCTGCAGGAGAAGGTCCAGGGCCGGGACTACATGTTCATGAGCCCGATCGCGAACCTCGACAAGAACATCTCCGTGCAGGCCTGGGGCTACCAGCTCAAGGTCGACAACGCCGACGACAAGCGGATCGACGAGTTCGTCAAGGCCCTGCGCCTGAACGCGACGCTGGAGCCGAACGCCGCCTGCTCGAGCGGCAAGACGACGACGGGCCCGATCCAGGCCGCGGCTCCTCCCGCGGGCAACTGATGACAGTCTCGACCGAGTCGAACGCACCGGCCGACGCCGGCGCGAGCGACGACACCACCCCGGCCGGCCACCGCCGGTTCGGGGCGGTGTGGCTCGCCGCCGTCCTGGTCTTCGGCCTGCTCGTGGGGCTGGCCATCGGCCTGCTCGGCCCGCGCCTGACCACCCCCGGCGACGACTCGGTCGAGGCCGGCTTCCTGCGCGACATGAGCACCCACCACGCCCAGGCGGTGGAGATGTCGATGATCGCCCACGCGAACTCGGCCGACCCGGCCGTCGTCACCCTGAGCGCGGACATCGCCATGACCCAGCACGGCCAGATCGGCTACATGCAGGCCTGGCTGCGCGACTGGAAACTGAGCCCGACGTCGTCGGCGCCCCCGATGTCCTGGATGAAGGACTCGGCCGGCTCGGTGCAGAACGGGCTGATGCCGGGCATGGCCACCCCGGCCCAGCTGGCCGACCTCCGCAAGGCGACCGGCACAGCCCTGGACGTGCAGTTCCTGACCCTCATGCGCCAGCACCACCTGGGCGGCATCCACATGGCCCAGGAGATCCTCGACGAGTCGGACAACACCGACGTGACCTGGCTGGCGGAATCCCAGGTCCGCGGCCAGCAGGGCGAGATCAACCTGATCGACTCCATGCTGAAGAAGCTCCAGGCAACCTGACCGGCGGCGCGCCGCGGAACCGATTGGCGAGGGCTCCGCGGCGCCTGCTAGGCTCAGTTCCGCTGAGCCCCCGTAGCTCAGGGGATAGAGCGTCGCCCTCCGGAGGCGAAAGCGCAGGTTCGAATCCTGCCGGGGGCACAAAGCTTCACCAGGCGATTTGGGTCACTGACCAGCGGTAACGAGGTCGGTGGCCTTCTTCGTCGGTCCAGCCACATCCGGCCATCGCCGGCCCGCGACGGCCACTCTTGCCGGATACATGCCGAAGTCTTGGCGTCACCGCCGCGCCAGGCCGCTGGCTACCTGGAGCAAGCGACGACGCAGGAGGCTGCGGGAACTGACCGAGGTTGGACCGAAAGACTGGCGACGACCAACTGATCTCGGAGCGAACTGCAGACGAGCAGGTGCATCGCGTCGAGCGGCGGATCGAGCGCCCTCCGCCCCAGCCTTGCCTAGGCAGCATCCCCTGAGTCATCCCAATGATCGACCCTCAGATGGCTGAAGCACCCAGATTGACTTGATCAATTCGGCCCTCCAATCAGGATCAGTTAAGGTTCGAGTGCGAGAAGGAGGTTGGCGTGGATCCGGTATCCCTAATCGTTGGTGCGTTGGCAGCAGGTCTCTCCGAGTCCGTGACTGGGGCAGTCCAGGACACCTACAAGGGCCTCAGAGATGCGCTCATCCGAAGGATTCGCCGGAGCAACGCCAGTCCGGAAGTTAACGCAGAGCAAGCCGTTCGAGCGTTGGAAAGCAAGGCGGCTGATCCGCAGGCGTTGCACGCTTCGATCAAAGCGACTGACCTAGGTGATGATCCCGAGGTCGTATCACAGGCACGGCTGGTGCTCGAAGCTGCTGACCGGGCTGGCATCAAGGTCGGGAAGTACGTCGTTGACCTACGCGAAGCAAAGGGCGTTCAGGTTGGCGACAACCCCAACATGACAATCAACTTCTAGAGCAGGCCGATGCCGTCCGTAGGTGACTCTCCTGCTGCGGACAACTCGCCCCACTTAGATCTGCGAGGTTCCACCGCAGTTCAAGTGGGAGACGGGCCGCAAATGCACGTCCACATGCGCGGCAACCGACCGCCGTGGTGGACCCGGTCGGGCTATATCGAACAGGTCCGTGACATTGCCCCTGGAGGTGGATTGCCAGGAGCGCTCCGAGACCGCGATACCGAGCTGGAAGAGTTAGCAAAGTTCTGCGCTGGCGAGGGCGACTATCTATGGCTGAAGGCCGGCCCTTGGGCGGGCAAATCGGCCCTTCTTTCTACATTTGTGCTGAATCCTCCGCCGCAGACTGAGGTGGCGTCCTTCTTCATCACCGCACGTTTGGCGGCTCAGTCCGACAGCACCGCTTTCACGGACATGCTTATTGACCAGTTGACGGCAATCGTCGGCGAGGGCATGCCGGCGGCTCTCGCTCCAGCGGCCCGCGACGCTCACCGCAGAGCCCTGCTAAGAGCATCTGTCGATCGACTGAAGACCGAGGGGCGTCGGCTCGTCTTGGTCGTGGATGGACTTGACGAAGACCGCGGAACTCGACCAGGTTCAGGCCTTGCAAGCGTGGCATCCCTGTTGCCAAAGATCTGCGGCGACGGCTTGCGTATTATCGTTGCCAGCCGTCCAAATCCTACATTGCCCAGCGATGTTCCGGCGGACCATCCGCTGCGCCGGGGTTGCCGAACGCGGACCCTTGCCACATCGGCGCACGCAGCCGCTATTGAGGTTCGGGCTAGCCGCGAACTCCAAGATCTACTTCATGGTGAACAAGTCGACCAGGACATCATCGGTTTGGTGGCGGCGTCAGGTGGCGGACTCACTGCCGCCGAGTTGGAGGAGTTAATCGGCGCACCGCTTTACAAACTGGAAGGCTTGCTCGCGGGGGTCTTCGGTCGAACAATCGCAGGCCGCGCCGACAACATAAGCTCGACCCGAGTCTTCCTCTTCACTCACGAAGCGCTACGGGAGACTGCGGTCAGCTATCTCGGGAGCATGCTTTCGAGATACAGAGATCGCCTCCACGACTGGGCACAAAGATATAAGGCCACCGACAATGACCGTCCGGCATGGTCAATCAAGACCCCTCAGTATCTGCTTCGCGGCTATTCGCGAATGCTCCTCGATGCGGGAGAAATCGGACGACTAGTAGACCTTGTTACTGACCCTGCGCGGCACGATACGATGCTAGTTGCATTTGGCGGCGATGCAGTGGCCGCTGAAGAAATTCGTACCTGCCAAGATGCTCTCCTTCAGCAAGAAAATGTCGACGACTCAAAGCTGTTCGATCTCACCAGACTATCTTTTTACCGCAACAGGCTTGAGGACCGGAACAGCGCTATTCCGAGCACGTTACCCGCCGTATGGGCGCTTCTAGGTCAGCCCGTGAGGGCTGAAGCACTCGCGTCAGGGATCGCCGACCCGATAGGCCGAGCGGGGGCGCTTGCGGAAGTGGTGAAGTCGCTAGGCTATGCGGGCCGCCGACAAGAAGCTGAGAAATTCGCGGAGAAGATCGTAAATTCGATTGAGCAAGATCGAGCGTTCGCCGCTTTGGTGTGGCATCTCTCGGACATTGGTGATTTCGGCGAGGCCGAAAGGATCGCCGACGGCATCTCGATGAGAGAGATGCAGGACCGCGCCTATGCTCGCTTAGCGCAAGCCTTGTTTGGTGTAGAAAAAAGGGATCCCGCTGCTCGGATAATCGCGAAGATCAGCGCAACTCAAATGCAAAGGCGAGCGCGGTCGCCCGTGCCGCTGAGCTTGGGTTGGGACGCCGCGGACCCTAGCGAGGATGACTGGTCGATCGAGCAGCCATTCGATGGACTGCATTCCTGGAACAAGCCAGATCCCACATTCGAAGCTCAGGAATGTTCGTCTGGATCAATCGACCAGGCATGGATAGAGGACACCTCCTCCCTGTATCGCGATGACCAAGCCGAAGTCTTCGATGACGTGGTCCACATACTGATTCGTTCAGGGGAGCCCGATCGCGCGATTAAGGTTGCGAGCGCCATTGCAATGGCAGACAGGCGAGCGTCATCTCTTACAAATGTGGCCCACTCTCTAATCGGGACCGGCAACCACTCGCGAGCTGAGGACGTCGCAGAGGAAGCAGAAAGGTCTGCCCGAGAAGTCGCAGATTCGGAGGAGCGCAGCTACGCACTATCTTGCTTTGCACAGGCGCTTATCAATGTTGGCGATCTACGGCAAGCAACGGTCCTGGCTGACGCGTCGGCTCGATTTGCGATTAGGATCAAAGAACCGGCACCCAGAGCCTGGGCACTTTCTGAAGTTCTTCGCATTTACCTGACAGTGCGCGACTACGGTCGGGCGGAAAAGCTTTTCCGTGACGTAGTTTCCGATGAGGAGATCGATGTTCATGACGTGATGTACGACATCGTTGACATGCTGGCACAGGCTGGCGAGCTACAGCGCTTTCGAGGCCTCGTAGGAGACGCCCGTGAGGATTCAAATGACCGGTATCGCATCGACGATATCGCTGAGATATTCGACGATCGGCAGTCCCCGGTTGTAACCCAAAGCCTGGGTGAGGCTACTCAATCGCTTGACACGATTGAACGTATCGCTCGAAACATGCCTGACCACGGCAAGCGCGCATGGCACTTGATTCTGCTAGCCGAGGAGCTTTACAAGAAGGGCGACCAAGAACGAGCTTTCTCATTGGCCGATGAAATTGAGCAACAAGTATCTAGTGTTGTTGACGCTCCGTTGAAGGCCCGGATTCTGGGTCACCTTACAAAGTTGAGTCAAGGCTCTGAACAAGCCGCGCGCCGACGCGAACATGCGGAGCGAACTGCACGCGGGATTCCATACTTAGCCTGGCGGGCTGCGGCGTTGAGTGAACTCGCAGTGATGTCCAATACCCCGAATGCGGGCCGCCTAATTGGCGAAGCGCTAACCTACTCCAGGTGGTACGAACGCCTCGGCGCCATCTCGAAGACCTATCCCCAAGTACTGCAGCGTTTTGCAGGGTTCGTGCTGGAAGGACCGATGAGCGCCGAATTACTGCAGCCCACTGAGTCCGTACCCGGTCTCAATTCGGCGCCTTAACTCAGCGTCGCCTCCGTCAAGACATTTGGCGTAATTTCGCCAGAGGACTTCAGAGGATTGGCCCGCCCATTCGGCCACCTGAGTAGGCGATACTCCGGCATTGAGCCAAGTTGACACCGCTGCATGACGTAGGACTGCGCAGAATCGCCGTGAGCGGCGGCGGGCAAGGCACCTCACGCGTCTCCCCTACCGCTCGCTGCTTCAGTTGTCGGGAGTCGCGGTTCCGGCCGCTGTCCGTCCAGTGCTTGCCTGCGTGTGGCTCGGCCGTCTCCAAGACGAACTTGCCCCACTCGCCATCCTTGGCCGGCAGCACGAGGTTCCGGGAAACGATGATCCCTACCGCCTCCTCCGGCCGGAGTGCCGCGTAGTAGAGACAGGCATAGAACGCCACCAACCGTGGACCGATTCTCCCCTGCTCGTGTACGCCAGCGAGCAGGGTCCGTGCCTGCACTGGGTTGGCGACCCTACGGCGATCAATGCCGCTGGAGGCTGTCTTTGGCGGCGTCCATTTCATGGTGGGCCACGGGTTGGCGGTCAACGCCTTGACCTCCAGCCCATGTTCGAGCATCGCCGTGAAGATCTTTCGACGACGCGTGAGCCCGACGGCGACCACGCTGTCGGGCTCGCTTGCTGTGAGGATCGTGCAGCATGGGGTCATGCATCGATGGGGCCATGTGATGTCACCGACGTAGCGCTGGTGAACGCCGCAGCGGCGAAGTCACGACCGATCAGAACTGTGCCTGTACCGAGGCCGGATCTCAGCGTGCCCGCCGAGTGCTGCGCTACTGCTCTTGACCTTCCGTCGGTGATGGCTTGAGCGGTGGGCCGCCATGCGGTCGGAGTCGGCGCCCGTTGCCGGCCGCAAATGGTTGGGTCAACGGCCCGGCGTAGTCCGAGTCCGCAGGCAGAGTGGTGCCGTCGGGCCGTGCGGAGCGTGCGGCCGGCACGTGGTGGCGTCTGCGGTGGCGGGTCAGGTGGACGACCAGCGCGCTGACGGCCACTCCCACCGCAATGAGGGCTTCATTGTTTCCCCGACTGACTGCCCAGCCGACTCCGGTCACTGTGAGCGGCGCGATGAACATAGCCAGTGCCAGTACGTGCCAGTCCGTTCTAGTCATCTTCACTTCCCATCGTGCGGTTGGAGCAGTGTCGCGGTGATTGGTGGCGGCCCGCTTGGGCTGGTTGTCGTGGTCAGCCATAAAGCTGGTATTCAGTGGTGGGGATGCCGGTGATCAGGGTGACGCCCGGGTCGTCGCCGATGGCGTCGTCGTCGTGATGCAGGACGAGGTCGAAGTCCGGGCACTGTGGTCGTGCCCGGCGCGGGATGACGGCGACAGCAGAGAAGTCGGCTGCTTCGAGGGTGGCCCGAATGGGGGTGTTCCGGCCATCCGGGCCAGCACCCATTCGCACGTCTCGTCACCGGTCACAGCAGCGGCAGCCCGGCACACGTCGACGACTGCAACCCTCGTGTCAACCGACGGACGCACGGCTGATCGTCGCGTTGAAGCTTGGGACAACCCGTTCCCGAGCTGCGCTGCCTTCGGCTTCTTGCCGAGGCCGGGCCGCGTGGTTTGCCGCAGTGACGATGGCCGGCGTGGTGATACAGGTTCGGACGAGCTTGCAACGTGTTGTGGTCGTGGTCTGGCCGCGGTCGGCGTAGACCTTGCGTTGGTGCCGACTTGGCGTCCGGGCGTGCGTGGAGAGGTGAATCGCGTAGGGCAGCGGTAGTGGCGTGTTACGGCTACGCCGCGACGGTTGCGACCTGTGAAGATCGCGTAGTGTGCTGGTGTGCGTGTACGGGTGGAGCAGACCATGTTGCCGGGTATCGGTGTGCGTCATGATCTGGTGACGGCATCGGGTCGCACGGTCGGGGTGGTGTCGCACCGCAACGGCCGTCGGGATCTGCTGTTGTACGACGTGGATGATCCGGACTCGAGCGCGGCGTCGATCCCGCTGACCGATGACGAGGCCGAGGCGCTGGCGGATGTGTTGGGTGCGTCGCTGATGCTGGGACAGTTGGCGGGTGTGCGTGAGCAGGCCGCGGGTCTGCTGACCGAGCAGGTCGGGATCAATGCCGGTTCGCCGTTCGTGGGACGTCGGCTTGGTGACACCCATGCCCGTTCGCGGACCGGGGCGTCGATCGTGGCGGTGTTGCGGGACCGGGAGGTCATCGTGTCGCCGGATCCGTCGTTCGTGTTCGAGGCCAATGACGTGGTCGTGGTGGTGGGTACCCGTGAAGGCGTCGACGGGGTCACCGCCATTTTCGCGTCCGGCCGGACGCGCGGCTGAGGGGTCATGCACGGCACCACAGTGTTGCTCGTCGAGGTCGGGGCGCTGCTGTTCGCGCTGGGCATGCTGGGCCGGATCGGACGGCGGTTCGGGCTGTCGCCGATCCCGTTGTATCTGCTCGCCGGCCTGGCGTTCGGCCACGGCGGGTTACTGCCGTTGCACGCCAGTGAGGAGTTCATCGAGGTCGGCGCCGAGATCGGCGTGATCTTGTTGCTGCTCATGCTGGGCTTGGAGTACTCCGCCAGTGAGCTGGTGGGCAACTTGCGCGCCGCCGCGCCGGCCGGGCTGATCGACGCTGTGCTCAACGCTTTGCCCGGGGCCGGGTTCGCGTTGCTGCTGGGCTGGGACTGGCGGGCTGCGCTGGTGCTGGCGGGCATCACCTGGGTGTCGTCGTCCGGGGTGATCGCGAAGATTCTCAGTGATCTGGGGCGGCTCGGTAACCGGGAAACCCCGGTGATCTTGTCGGTGTTGGTCATCGAGGACCTGGCGATGGCGTTCTACCTGCCGTTGGTCACCGCGGTACTGGCCGGGGCGGGCCTGCTCGGTGGCGCCAAGGCGTTGGGTATCGCGGTTGCCTCCGTTATCGCGGTCCTCGTCGTCGCGATCCGCTACGGGCACAAGATCAGTGCTTTCATGTCGGTCAAGGATCCTGAGGCGTTGCTGCTCAGCGTGCTGGGGCTGACGTTGTTCGTCGCGGGTGTGGCCGCGAAGCTGCAGGTGTCGGCTGCGGTGGGTGCCTTCCTGGTCGGAATTGCTCTGGGTGGGCCGGTGGCGCATCACGCCACGCAGATCCTGTCGCCGTTGCGGGATCTGTTCGCCGCCGTGTTCTTCGTCTTCTTCGGCCTGGCCACCAACCCGGCCGACATGCCGCCGGTCCTGCTGCCGGCCTTGGGCCTGGCGGTGGTCACCATGGCGATGAAGGTGCTCACCGGCTGGTTCGCGGCCAAGCGGGTCGGTATCGCCGTGCCGGGTCGGCTGCGCGCCGGCTTGGCGCTGATGCCGCGCGGGGAGTTTTCCGTCGTCATCGCCGGTTTGGCGGTGGCGTCCGGGGTGGAGCCGGGGCTGGCTCCGTTGGCGACGGCATATGTGTTGATCACGGTGGTTAGCGGTCCGGCTTTGGCGCGGCTGCCCGACTACGCGTGGTTCAAGGCGTTCGTACGCCGACGCACGACGACGGCGCCGTGACGGCGCGCCGGGCGGGCTTGTGGACGGTGTCGTGGTCGCGGTGAGTTCCAGGGCCAGGACGGTCGCCGCCAGCCAGTCGCTGGGGCGTCGGACGATGTGATCTTGCGGGCATCCAGGTAGACAGACCAGACGAAGTTTGTCATCGCCGCCAGGGCTGCTGGCGTAGCGGCTGGATCGGTATGGCTCGGGCGTGAGGATGCTGGCGTACGGCGTTGCTGGCCGTGACGGGAAACGCCGTGGTGATGGCGGCTGTGGGGGTCGGTGCACCGATCGGGTGGTTGCTGGTTCCCCGGAAATCCTTGCCCTGCCAGCCTCGCCTGGGCCAAAAGGTGCACCGTGCGTGGTGGTCGATGCCGGTCCGGGCGGGTTGCCGCTGGGGCAGGTGGTAGAGCCGGCGTGAAGCACGCAGCAGGTTCCGCACAACGCCAGGATCGCGGTGGTCACGCCGGCGTACGCCTGCGCCCATTTCGACGACTACATCGACGCGGTAGATGAGGCGCTCCGGGCCCTCACCGTCGAGCTCACCGCGGTGTGGTTGCTGCTGGGCCCGTCCAGCGGGGCGGGCAGCCGCGTGGTGGGCCGAGGACCCGGCTGACGCCGCTGTTGCGCCAAAGCTGTGTTCCTCGGGGCGGGTCGGTCGAGCGCCTGGTCACGCGCTGCAGCGGCGGGGTCTGGCCAGTGCGGGCGGGCCGGTCAGGGTTCGATGAGGCCGGTGCGGATGGCGTAGCGGGTGAGCTCCAGCCGGTCGCGCAGCCCAAGCTTCTGCAGGATGTTGGACCGGTGTCGTTCCACGGTCTTGACGGCGATGAACAGCAGGTCGGCGATCTCTTTGCTGGAGTGGCCTTCAGCGACGAGCTTCAGAACCTCTTCCTCCCGGTCGGTGATGCTCCTAGCCGGCAGGGTGCCCGGGTCGCCGGCGTGTTCGAGGTAGTTACGGATGAGGGCGGTCTCGGCGCCGGGGTAGAGGAACGGCTCGTCGCGCATCGCGGCCCGGCAGGCTTCCACGAGGTCTCGGTCGGCGACCGACTTGAGGACGTAGCCGGCGGCGCCGACGCGCAGGGCTTCGAAGAAGTACTGCTCGTTGTCGTACATGGTGAGCATCAGGATCCGCAGGTGCGGCATGCTGCGTGACAGCTCGCGGGCGGCCTGCAGTCCGGTTGTCCGGGGCATGGCGATGTCGAGGATGGCCAGGTCCGGACGGGTGGCTTGGGCTTGGTCGAGGGCTTCGGTGCCGTCGGCTGCTTCGGCGACGACGGTGAGGTCGGCTTCGTTGTCCAGGATGAGCCGGACGCCGCGGCGTACCAGGGCGTGGTCGTCGGCGAGCAGAATGCGAATGGGATCCGGCATGATCAGGTGTTCCTGTCTCGCAGCGGGATACGCAAGCAGACCTCGGTGCCATCGGCGGGCCCAGCACCGAGGGCAAGGTCGGCGCCGATGAGCAGAGCGCGTTCGCGCATGCCACGGATGCCGGCTCCCTCACCGGCGTCACCCAGCCCGATGCCGTCGTCGCGGACGCAAAGCTCGACGCCGTCGTCGACAGGGCGCAGTGTGAGATCGACGGCGTGGGCGTGGGCGTGCCGTGCGGCGTTGGTCAGGGCTTCCTGAGCGACGCGGTAGACAACCAGCTCGGCGTCCTTGCCCAGCTCCGGCATGTCCCTGTCGAGGTGCCGGTGCACGGTCAGCCCGGCGGTGGAGAACTCGGCGACGAGTGCTCTCAGGGCGCTGGTCAGGCCGAGTTCGTCAAGCACTCCAGGACGCAACCGGCGGGCGATGCGGCGGATCTCGTCGAGGCTGTTACGGGTAGTCTCCTGAACCTGGTGCAGGTCATCGCGCACCGGTGGGGGCGCGTAGTCCGCGACCCGTTTCAGGTCCAGTAGGACTGCGGTGAGGGTCTGTCCGATTTCGTCGTGCAGTTCTTGGGCGATGCGGTGCCGTTCGGCTTCCTGAGCCGACAGGGCCCGTGCAGCGCTGGTCGCGCGTTCGGCTTCGAGGCGGTCCAGCATGGCGTTGAAGGTGCGGATCAGCTCCGCGATCCCGGCCCGGCCGGTAACCGGCAGCCGATGCCCGGGACGCAGCAGATCAATGGTGCCCATGGTGCCGGTGAGCCTGGCCAGCGGCGCCAACCCGATCCGCAACAGAATCGCGTTGGCGATCAGCATGGCGGCGAGCCCGACAGTAAGGACGACCGCCTCGGTCAGCAGCACCGGGGTGGACACGGTCACCGGCCCCAGCAGGAGCAGGACGACAGCCACGACCAGCACAACACCGTTCAGCAGAAAGATCCGCCAGAACAGCGACACGGCTGCCTCCCTTCACGGTGACGTTCCACCCCACTGCCGGGCCGCCTCGGCACCCGGTCGGCGGACGCAGCGACGCCGAAAACTCCCGGCTACCAGGGTGTCCACGCCGTGGCCGCCCGTCCATCCGGGCGGACCCCCACATCCGGCGTCCCGGCGCTGCGGCTCTCTGTGCCGGCCAAATGGGTGTCGGCACGGATGGTAAGCGAGGCATCGCTCGGCGAGTGTAGAAGGCAGACCTGTACACGCTGCCCGGATCGCTGGTCGAACCGTTCAGGTCAAGGATCCGTCGCCACGCCGCGATGGACGGCGAGCGCCGTAGCTCGTCGCGGCGGGCTGACGATGAGCAGGCGCGGATGTTCGGCCGGTACGAGGACGTCCTCGGGACCTGCCGGTGGCCGCTGCACTGGGCGCCACACCATGTCACGGCTGCAGAAGGAGGACCGCTGATGAGCTTGCCGGAGCTGTACCTGGTACTGCTGGTCGGTGGCACCGCCCTACTGGCGAGCATCGCCGGGGCACGCTTCGCCAGCCGCCTCGGACTGCCCAGCCTGCTGCTGTTCCTCGGCGTCGGCGTCGTCCTTGGTGAGGACGTGCTGGGGCTGCCCTTCGACGACGCCCAGCTCGCCCAGACCGTCGGCACCGCGGCGCTGGCCGTCATCTTGGTAGACGGGGGCCTGACCACGCGGTGGGCCGACATCCGGCGGCTGCTGTTGCCGGCCGGTGTGCTGGCCACCGCGGGTGTGGCGATCTCCGTGCTGGTCACCGCCACCGGCGCCCACCTATTGCTGGGCATGGACTGGCACCTGGCGCTGCTGCTCGGGGCGATCGTGTCGTCGACCGACGCCGCCGCCGTGTTCGCCGTCCTGCGGGCCCTGCCCCTGCCCCGCAGAGCCACTGGTCTGCTGGAGGCCGAGTCCGGTTTCAACGACGCCCCGACGATCATCCTGGTCCTGGTGTTCAGCACCGCCACGCTCGACCTGCCCAGCCCTGCCGCCATCGCCGGCAATCTCGCCTACCAGCTCGCGGTGGGCGTCGCGACCGGCCTCGCAGTCGGATGGCTCGGTGCCGTCGCCCTGCGGCACATCGCCCTGCCCGCCACCGGCCTGTACCCGCTGGCCAACGTGGGCTTCGGCATCGTGGCGTTCGCCGCCGCCGGCACGCTCAACGCCAGCGGCATCATCGCCGCCTACCTGTCAGCGCTCGTGCTCGGCAACGCGAAGCTGCCACACCGCGCCGCGACCCGGTCCTTCGCCGAAGGCGCCGGCTGGCTCGCCCAGATCGGCCTGTTCGTCATGCTCGGCCTGCTCGTCGAGCCCAGCGAACTACCCGCCGCCGTATTGCCCGCCATCGCCATCGGGCTGGTACTGCTCCTGCTCGCCCGACCCATTTCCGTGCTCGCCTGCCTTATGCCGTTCCGCGTCTCCTGGCGCGAACAGGCGTTCCTGTCCTGGGCGGGGCTGCGGGGGGCGGTGCCCATCGTGCTGGCCACCTTCCCCATCGTCGCCGGTGTGACCGGCAGCCGCGAACTGCTCAACATCGTCTTCGTCCTCGTGGTGATCTTCACCCTGGTCCAGGGCCCCAGCCTGCCCGCCGTCGCGCGGCTGCTGCGCCTCACCCGCTCAGACCCCCTGCGGGACATCGCGGTCGAAACGGCCCCACTCGACGTCATCGACGCCGACCTGCTCACCGTCACCATCCCCAAGAGCTCACGGCTGCACCGGGTGAGCATCTTCGAGCTACGGCTGCCCCCACCTGTCGCGGTCACCCTCATCATCCGCGACGGCGTCACCCTCGTACCCGACCGGCACACCATGCTGCGCGAAGGCGATGAACTGCTACTGATCACCACCCCGGACACCCGTGACATGGCCGAACGCCGCCTACGCGCGATCGGCCGCGCCGGACGCCTGGCCACCTGGCACGGCGAAACCGGCCACCCGGACCAAACCCCACGACCCGGCCCGCCCCGGTGCGCCCCTACCCCCGCCGACCGGCACCCCCGCCGTGACACGCAACCGCCGAGGACCCACCCGGGCCGTGCACACCCGAACCGCGGCTCAGAAAACCATCCGACAGCGAAGACCAACCTGATCGGAACACCACGATGACCATCGAACGCATCCCCCTGCCCGGCGTCGGCGTCTGCCACGCCATCACCACCCGAGCCCACCAACGCCTCGGCGTCATCGCCCACACCACCGGCCAACGCGACATCGTCCTCTACGACCCCAACGACCCCGACCGCGCCGCCTGCACCCTGCCGCTGGAACCCGACGAAGCCCGCTGGATCGCCGACCTGCTCAACACCACCGTCACCGTCGACCACCTCGCCGACCCCGAACAGCATCTGACCGGCATCACCGCCGCCCGCATCCGCCTGCCCGCCGGCTCGCACTACGACGGCCGATCCCTGGCCGCCACCAGCCCCGGCACCGGGGCATCCATCATCGCGGTCATCCGCGGCCAGCAGGTCATCACCGCCCCCCACCCCGACTTCGTCCTGCACCACGACGACACCCTCGTCGCCATCGGCGACCACCACGGCATCACCGCGCTGACCGACATGCTCACCAACACGGCGCCCGACACCCCGGCCAACCACTGATGGCCCTCAGGAGAGCCGAACGCCCCGGCCCGGCCGACCACCAGGCGACCGCCGAGGTCCTGCACCTGCTCGACGACCTCGTCCGGCTGATCGACGTAGCCACAGCCGCCGCAGACACGCCACAACGCGGCCACGCCATGACGGTCGCCGATAAAATACGCGACCTGCGACAACGGCTCGACCCGGCACAACAGGTAACCCCCACCCGGTACTCCGGACCCTGGTACGACGACCTGGTCAGCGCGCTCGGGGACCTACGCGGTGTCGCCTGGGAAGCATTACGAGTCCGCTTGGACGAGCTAGAGGCCGGCGTCGAACGACTGTCCACCCGCCCAACCCGCCGCCGCTGGTGGCATTGATCCCGCAGCGCCAGACGATGGAAGGATCACCCTTGGTCCCGGACAGACCGCCGGCCGGCGCCCGTATCGCCGTGCTCGGCCTCGGCCGCTTCGGCAGCGCGGTCGCCCTGAAACTGACGCAGCAGGGCTGGGACGTCCTCGGGGTCGACGCCAGTACGTTCAGGCCGCTGACCGAGGCGCAACCCGGCCAGCGGCCTCATTTGTCTCTTGGTCCGTCTGGAACCGCACCGCCGGACGGCGGGCGCACCGCCCGACACCGCTCACGCGGCAGCCGGGCGGTCACGGATGCGGTGTCAGCACTTCTTCCACGACAGGTGGAAGATGGTCTTGGTACTCCAGTCCGTGGAGTCCATGGTGAGCATGCTGGTGGTCTTCTTCACGTCGGACCAACCACCGTTGACGCGCAGTTCGGTGTTGATGTTCAAATTCACCTCTACACCGCACGGCTTGTAGTTCAGCGACGTGATGCCCAGCTCGTCGCTCTTCTGCCAGTAGCCGTCCTTCGGACCCTTGAGGTTGTGTTGAGAGCGGGCCGTCTGCGAGTTGCCCGCGAAGTAGTAGCCGGCCGTCTGGACGCCGCTGGACCCGGGCGCGAGTTGCGCGTAGCCGCGGTAGTCGACCTGCGCGATCGTGTACGTGAAGCCGCCCGGCACCCTGATGTCGAGCGCGATCTGACAGTTCTTGCGCCTTTCGGCCGCCTTGATGTCCGGCCCGACCTGCGCCGTGTACTCGCTGTAGATGACGGTGAAGGCGGTGTTGTCCTCCGACGGCAGGATCGCGATGGATCCGGGAGGACAGCCTGAGCCGTTCGCCCCTACGACCTTGACGGTCATCGCTCCGGGCGGTGGTGCCAACGGTGCGGCGAGGGCGGGTGCCGGGATGGCGAGGGCCGCCAGCATCGCAGCGCCGGCGGTGAAGGTGCGCAACATGACCACTCCTGATGAATAGGTGACCGACACGACAGGTGGAATGGCAATCGGTACGAATTCCGACGGTACATATCAGATCCCGGAACCGCAGTTCAACCACGTGGCACCGCGCCCGGCAGGCAGATACCGGACGTTCGGCCGGTATTTTTTCGGGTTTCCCGCGCGCCGCGACGAACGGTGCTACGGATACCACCATCGAATAGCACCGGAAAGGCGCTACGAATGCAGCGTGCAGTATGCGGTGCGGGTAAAGGTCTTCCCTTTCGGCTGACTATAAAGCGGTCAGGGGAGGCTGAAGGGCTGAATGTGGCGACGGCAGCCGGCTGATTTCCGATTCTTATCGGCCCGCCGGGACGTGAGTGCCCACTGTGGCGATGGGTAGCGGTCGGGCCACAGACTGGTCCCATGGCCGAAGAAACGCCCCTGACGCCGGCAGTGCCGGGGTGGCAGCGGACGCTGCTGCGGTGGCTGGGGCCCGCCGTCTGTGGTGTGGCGCTCAACCAGCTCGCCGACGTGGTGCCCTATCTCGTCGTGGGCGGCGCGCTCCTCCTGGTCGCCGTCCTGTACGGGCTCAGCCGGCTCGATGCCACGGCGCCGCTGGTGCGGGGATTGCCGAGGATGCTGCTGCGGGTCATCACGGCGGGCCTCGTGGCGGCCCTGGTGCTGCCGGCGTCCTGGTCTCGGCCGGTCATCGGGTCACTCGTTCTGCTGATCGTTCTTCTCGTGCTGCTCACCCCGCAGCGGGGCACCGTACTCGCGTCCCTGATCGGGATCTGCCTGTTCACCTACGGCGTCACCCTGGTGTTCCTCACCCCGGCGCCGACCGCACCGGCTCTGCTCGTGGCTGCCTGCACGTACTTCGGCGTCATGATCGCGTTGGGCGGGCTCGCCGTGCTGAGCCGGCCCGAACGGGTGGTCCGCCCGACCGGCGTGACGGTGGCCAGCCTGCGACGCCTTCGGCAGTTCCTCTACGGCGCGGGGAACGGCCTGCTCCTCACCACCAGCGGCGTCATCGTGCTGCTCTGCGTCATCGCGTTGACGGATGGTGAGTACGGGCCGGTCGCGGTGGCGGCGATCGTGCTGGTCCTGATCGCCGCGCTGGCCGTGGCCGGGGTCGAGGTCGTCCTGTGGCTGCCGGAACGCCACAGCCCGGTCGTGGGCGTCCTGCTGGTCCTCGGCGGCGTTTCGCTGACCGCCGTAGGTTGCCTGATCGGTTTCACCGGCGACGGACGGGACCTGATCGCCGTACCGCTGCTGGGAACTTCGGGAATGGCCATGGTGGTCGGTGGTCTCACGCTGCTCGACGCGACCGGCGCGCTCCCCCGGCTGCGGGACCGGCTGACGTACCTGGTGACCAGGCCCCCGGCCGGAACGACCGGGGGCCCGCCTCGGGAAAACGGCTAGCTGCCGGCGATGGTGAACTGCGAGCCCGGCTGGATCACGACGTTGCCGTCGGCCGAGTTCGTGATGGTCACGTTCGACAGAGTCGCGTTGCCGCGGGCGCCGCTCATGGCCAGGATGCCCGCGCCGTTGTTCGACTTGTCGATGCGGACGTCGGTGATGGCGACGTTCGGCATGTTGCCGCCGCCGTTCTTGAATTGGATGCCGTCGTACGTCGAGTCGATGATGTCCGTGTCGCGGATCGTCACCCCGGTGATGTCCTTCGTGGACGGGAACAGGGTGATCGCGCCGAACTCCTGGTCCTCGTTCCAGAAGGCGCCGCCCGTGCGGTACAGGCCGTTGTTGGCGATCAGGGTCGTGCCGCCGAACGGCAGCGGGCTGTGGTCCGTCGCCAGCATGATGCCCGGGTAGTTCATGGTGTCGGAGATCAGGTTGTTCTCGATCGAGTTGTTCGAGCCGCCGTAGATGGCGATGCCGTTCGCCCGCCACGGCAGTTGCACCGTGTTGTTGAGGAAGTGGTTGTTCGACGCGATGTCGACCGTCTGGTCCTTGACGTACGGGTTGGCCCACACCGCCAGCGAGTCGTCGCCGGTGTAACGGAACGAGGAGTTGAAGACCTTCGAGTTACGCGTACCGTTGGAGAAGTTGATCCCGTCGGCGAAGGTGTTGCGGATCCGCATGCCGACCACTTCCAGGCCGTCGCCCGGGTTCCAGTAGGCCGGGGTGTCGGAGTAGTCGCGGCCGACCCAGGCGCCGACGTTGACGTGCTCGATCCAGACGTTGCTGATCTTCGTGTTCTTGCCGAACCGGCCGTTGAGGCCGTGGCCGCGGTTGGCCCGGTTCGTCGTCATGCCGAAGATCGCGATGTCCGAGATCTGGGTGTTGTCGTCGATGTCGAAGCCGACGTTGCCCTCGTGCGGGTGGTTGATGTTGCCGGTCACGTTCTGCGGCTCGGTGGTCGTGTAGAGCTGCGAGTGCCACATGCCCGCACCGCGGATCACGACGTTGCGGATGCCCCGCTGGTTGTACTGGCCGCGGGCCGGGTCCGGCGAGAGGATCTTCTGCTCCTGCCGCCACTGCCCGGCCGGGATCCACACGCAGCTGATCACGCCGTTCTGGTCGTCGGTCACGGCCCGCTGGATCGCGGCGGAGTCGTCGGCCCCGTCGTTGGGCACCGCGCCGTAGGTGGTGATCGAGGTGCAGTCGGCCGGCTTGCCCGCGGCCGGGGCCACCTGCTCCAGATCGATCAGGTCGACGACGTAGAAGGCGGCGTTGTCACCCGCGTCCCGCTGCAGCTTGAACCTGGTGCCGGCCGGGTAGGACTGCGCCAGCAGCGCGTGCGACTCGTCGAAGAGCCGGCGGGCGTCGGCCGACGGCGAGTTCGACAGCGACTCGGTGTCGTCGGTGGTGCCGTAGAGCCAGCTGTTGCGGGACGAGAGCGTCAGCTTCTGCACGAACGTGTCGTTGGCGTACAGGCTGAGGGTCGCGGTCTGGCCGCCGCCGCCCGGCGCGTCCGGGATGCTGTTGCGCACCACGATGGAGTTGGCCTGGTTGGTCGACGTGAACTCGACGAACTGGCCGGTGCCGGTCAGCCGCACCGACTTGCGGCCCGAGGACTCGGTGGCGAAGTTGGTGTGCCCGAACGTGCGCAGCGGATCCGTCTCCAGCAACGTGCCCTGGTAGCGGGCCGCCTCCGCCTCGTACTCGGTGTACGGCACCGCGGCGCCGCGCCCGACGACGATCGACCGGGCCAGCGTGTTGTTGTTCTCGTTGGTCTCCGCGACCGCGTTGGTCACGTCGGCGGTGGCGGTCAGAGTGGCACCGCCGTTGGTGGCGGTCCAGGTGCCACCGATCGCCACGGTCGCCGTCGCCCCGGCCGCGATCGCCGGGGTCGCGCCGGTCAGCGTGGCGCCGCCGACGACCAGGCGGGTGCTGGATGCGCCGGCCGCCGAGGTGCCGCGGTTGTTGACCGTGACGGTGAACGAGACCGCCGCACCGGCGGCCGGGCTGGCCGGGTTGGACGTGATGCCGGTGACCTGCAGGTCCGGGCCGGGAGCCTGGCCCACCACCAGCTGCGTCGCCGCGGTGAAGGTGTTGTTGTCGTTGTTCTGCTCGGCGACCGTGTCGGCCGGGTCGGCCACCGCCGCGACGCTGTAGCTGCCCATCGGCTGCGCCCCGACGTTCGCCGAGACCGTGGCCGAGGCGCCGGCCGCCAGCGCGCCGACCGGCGCACTACCCACGACCGTGCCGCCCAGCTTGAAGTCCACCTTGGTCGCCGCGGCAGCCGCGGTCCCCTGGTTCTTCACGGTGGCGGAAAGAGTGATCGGCGCAGCCTCGCTCGGCGACGCCGGGGTCCAGGTCGCCGCGGTGACGACCAGGTCCGGGTTCGGTGCCGCGGTGCCGAGCACCTGCAGGTCGGCGACCTGGCCGCCGGGCGCGCCGGTGTTGCTGAAGACCTGCAGCCGCAGGTCCGCGACCCGGCCGGTGACCGGGATGGTGACCGCGTTCTGGTTGGTCGCGGGGTTGAACGTGTAGTCGGCCCGGGCCTTCAGGGAGGTGAACCCGGTGGCGGTCTGCGCGCGGCCGAGGACCTGGATGCTCTGGGTACGCGTACCCCAGACCGGATCGGGGTTGAGCTTGACCACCACGCCCGTGACGTCGGCGTCGGCCCCGAGCTTGACGGTCAGCGTGGCCGGGAAGCCGTTGGACTCCCAGTAACTGGCCGGGCTGCTGTCGTTGGCGTTACCGGCGACGAAGCCGAAGACCGACGACGACGCCTCGATCGGCTTGCCGCTCGCCAGGTTCGTCCCGGCCGGCGGGTCGGGATCGGGATCCGGGTCGGGGCCGGCGACGCCGTAGACCTCCAGTTCGGACAGTTGCGCGGCCGGCCAGCCGGTGTTGCCGGTGATGACCACCCGCACGTACCGGACGGTCGCCGCGGCGAAGGTGATCGTCGCGGTGTTGGCCGAGGCCGGGTCGAAGACCCGGCCGGCGGAGCCGGACAGCACGCTGAAGCTGCTGCCGGTGGTACTGCCCTGCAGGCTGAGCGTCTGGGTACGGGCACTCCACGCCGTCGCGGGCGGCAGTTTGAGGACCGCCTGGTCGACGGCGACGGCGCTGCCGAGGTCGATCTGCACCCACTGCGGGAACGCGTTGGACGGGCTCTCCCAGTAGGTCTGCGCGTTGCCGTCGTTGACGTTGGCCGCGCCGTACGGGCCGTTGGCGCTGCTGGCCGAGGCCGGCTTGCCGGCAGCGAGGTTGGGGCCGCCGGCGGCGAGGGCGGGAGTGGGGACGAGCGCGGCGGCGGCGACCAGACCGGCCGCGAAGAGGCTGCTGACCAGCCGCCTCCTGAGCTGCATGGGGGTCATGGCGTCCTTGTTCTGTGAGAACGGCAGGGGGATGAACCCGCGAACCAGTGACGCGAATCTTTCGACACTCGCCACGTAAATTACGCGGCTACTGTTGAGTTCTTGCGGGGCGGGGCATTCAATGTTGCAGATGCGTCACTGGTTCGTCAACGCCCGGAAACACATACGACATCGGCCCGCCCGGCAGAGCCGGACGGGCCGATCAGGACGGAGCAGAGGTCAAGCGGTCTCCGCCACGGCCCGCCAGGCCTCCCAGGTGGCGAGCCGGTCGCGGTACGCGCGCTCGGCCACCGCGTACGGGAACGCGCCCAGGAACAGGCGCAACGGCGGCTCCGGCGCGTCGACCAGGGTCAGGATGGCCCCGGCCGTCGAGGCGGGGTCGTTCGGCGCCCGGTTCGCCGCCCCGGCCCGGCGGGCCTCCCGGACGGGCTCGTACGCGGCGATCGGCACGGTGTGCACGGCAGACGCCCCGGACCAGTCGGTGCCGTACGGACCCGGCTCCACGATCGTGACCTTGACGCCCAGCGGCGCGACCTCCTGGGCCAGCGACTCACTCAGTCCCTCCAGCGCCCACTTCGACGCGTGGTAGAGCCCGAGCGTCGGGAACGCCGCGATGCCGCCGATGCTGGACACCTGCAGGATGTGGCCGGCCCTTTGAGCGCGCATGATCGGCAGCACCGCCTGGGTCACCCACAACGCCCCGAACAGGTTGGTCTCCAGCTGCGCGCGGGCCTGCTCCTCGGTGGTCTCCTCCACCATGCCGAACAGTCCGTAACCGGCGTTGTTGACCGCGATGTCGAGGCGGCCGAAGTGCCGGGCCGCCTGCTCGACCGTCGCGAACGCCGCGGCGCGGTCGGTGACGTCGAGGGCGAGCGGGAGGAGGCTGTCGCCGTACGCGTCGATCAGGGGTTTGAGGTCTTCGGGGTGCCGGGCCGTCGCGGCGACGCGGTCGCCGCGGCCCAGCGCCGCGGCCGCCCAGACGTTGCCCAGGCCGCGGGCCGCACCGGTGATGAACCATGTCTTCATGACTTCCACGCTGGCCGCGGCGGACGGCGGTAGCCAGTACCGCGACAGGGCTACCCTGCAGCGATGGTGGACGGCAACCCGCTCGGGGAGTTCCTGAAAGCGCGCCGGGCGCTGCTGCTGCCGCGAGACGTCGGGCTCATCCCGTACGGCCGCAGGCGCGTCGCCGGGCTGCGGCGCGACGAGCTCGCGCGGCTCGCCGGAGTGAGCGCCCCCTACCTGATGCGCCTCGAACAGGGCCGCGCCCGGCACCCGTCACCGCAGGTGCTGGACGCGCTGGCCCGCGCCCTGCGGCTGGACCCGGACACCACCGCCCACCTGCACGCCCTGGCCCAGCCGCCGGTGCCCGCACCCCAGCACCCGCTCGACCCCGCGGTGCAGCGGCTGCTCGACGACTGGGCCGGTATCCCGGCCTACGTCCGCGGTCCCCGCCTCGACGTGCTGGCCGGCAACCGGCTGGCCGCGGCGCTGTCCCCGATCTACACGGCCGGGCGCAACCTCGCGCGGGACATGTTCCTGGAGCCGAGCGTGCGCAAGCTGTTGCCGGAGTGGGAGGTGATCGCCGAACAGACCGTCGCGGCCCTGCGCGCCGGGGCGGAGCCGGGCGACCCGCGGCTGGCCGCGCTGGTCGCCGAGCTGGAGGAGGACCCCGACTTCCGGCGCTGGTGGGCGCGGCACGACGTGCGACCGCCGCGGGACGAGATCAAGCACTTCCACCATCCGGTGGCCGGACCGCTCACCCTGCGCCGGCAGGCCCTGGTCGTCGCCGGCGCCGAGGACCAGGTGATCATCGCCTACCAGGCCGAACCGGGCAGTCCGTCGGCGGCGGCCCTGGCCCGGCTGGCGTAGCCGGCGGCGCTCACAGCGGCAGGCTGACGACGGTGGGCGTGCCCGCGACGCAGGTCGCCGTCATCCGGACGCGGCTCTTGCCGTCCCGGAAGACGATCACCGCCGTGAGCGCGGGCCCCTCGTTGACCCGCTGCACCTCGTACGGATCCGTCGGCGTCCACGACACCAGTTCGGCCCGCCCGGCGGCATTGCAGCGTGCCTCGACCGTACCGCCGCGCGAAGTGAACGTCCGGACGTCCGCGATCGGCTGGGCCGTGGTCGGCCCGGGCGCCGGGCTCGATCGCGTCGCGGTCGGCTCACCGGTGCCGGCCGGCGGCGGGAGAACAGCAGCCGAAGATCTCGCGGACGGGCTGGGACCGGGCTGTCCCGGGGCGACCACCGTCCCCGGGCGGGTCGCGGTCACCGCCGGTTCGGCCGGGGCCACGGGAGCGGCGCCGGTGCCGAACCGCCCGGAGACCGACGGCTGCGCGGACGCCACGGCCTCGACCTCTCCCTCGGCATCGTCGCCGGGCAGGATCAGCCACAGCAGGACGGCCGACGCCACCGCCGCGGCGACCACGCCGAGGATCAGCCGCTTGCCCGGCCGCCCGACGACGGGCGCCACGGGCGCGGGTGGCGGGGACGACGGCGGCAGAGGAGCCAGGAGAGCGGCCCGGGCGAGGACCGTGGACACCTCCGCCGCGCTCGGCCGGTCCGCCGGCTCCTTGCGCAGGCACCGGTTGACGAGCTCGGTGACCTGCGGCGGAACGCCTTCCAGGGGCGGCAGCGGGATGGGCTCGACGTAGACGTGCGCGGTCAGCATCTGCGTCGTGCTGTCGACCGTCCACGGGGATTCGCCGGTCAGCAGCCGGTACATCAGCACGCCCAGCGCGTACACGTCGGAGGCCGGCTCCACCGGGCCGCCGGTCAGCCGCTCGGGCGCGAGGTAGGCGGGCGTGCCGAACACCTCGTCGTCGGGATCGGCCGGCCCGGCCGCCGCGGCCAGGCCGAAGTCGACGACCTTGGCGCCCTCCCCGGTCACCATCACGTTGCCCGGCTTGATGTCGCGGTGCACCAGACCGTCGGCGTGGGCCGCGGCCAGCGCCGCCGCCACCTGGCCGCAGATCCGGAAGATCTGCCCGGGCTGGATCGGCCCGGCCTTCATCCGCTGCTGCAGGGTGCCGCCGTGGATCAGCTCCATGACCACGTACGGGACGCGTACGCCGTGCTCGTCGGACTCGCCGAAGTCGTACACCTGGGCGATGTTGGGGTGCGACAGCGTCGCGGCGGCGCGGGCCTCGTCACGGATGCGCGCGCGGGACTGCGGGTCCGCGGCGTACCGGCCGGCGAGCACCTTGACCGCGACCGAGCGGCCGAGCACCTCGTCACGGCCGCGCCAGACGACCGCCATGCCGCCCCGGCCGAGCTCGCCCAGCAGCGTGTAACGGCCGCCGAGCATCTGCTGCTGCACCTCCACCCGAGGCAGTCTGCCTGCAATGACGCGGATCCGCACCGCGCGCCGCGGCCGGACGCGGCGTGCCGTCACCCGCACCGGCGACCAGAGCACCCAAATCGGAAAGTGAGCGGCCCATCACAGGGAGATCTTGCACATGGGGAGAAAACCCGACGACGGGTGAGCGTCACTCCGCCTGCGGGTGCTTCATCCACCACTCGGTGAACTGCCGGGCCTGGCCCTGATTGTCCAGCCGCAGCACCCACATGTTGCTGTACGTCCGGGCCGGCTCCCGGTAGACCGTGGTGGCCTCGATGATCGCCAGCTCGTCGGTGACGATGAGCGGGTGCCACTCGAAGGTCGTGGTGCCCGGCTCGTCGCGCGCCCGCAGCCACTGCGCCACGATCTCGTCGCGGCCGAGCCAGGGCTTCGCGTACGGCTCCGTGAAGTACGCCGCGTCGTCGGTGAACAGCCCGCCGATGTCCCGGGGATCGTTGGACTCCCAGGCCCGCCGGTAGTTACCCACCCAGGCAGTGACAGCGTCGAGGCTGGTCATCGTCTCCCCTTCCGCGGGAACGCCGCCCGCCAGCCTACCGAGCCGGCCGGCGGATGGCGCTCATGAATACGCCACCTGCCGGAACTCGTCGAGGGCGCCGCTCCACAGGAAGTCGCTGACCTGGGTCATCGCGATGGCGGTCAGGTCCTCGTGCGGGTCGTTGAACCACGCCGTGCCGTAACCGCCGGACCAGCCGTACTGACCCGGGCTGGTGGCCGGCTCCTTCGGTGTCACGGTCACGCCCATGCCGAGACCCCAGCCGCTGCCGGACAAGAGCATGCCGCCGCTGGCGATCTGCTCCGGCGTCAACCGGTTGGTCGTCATCAGGTGGACGGACTGCTCGGACAGCAGCCGGGTGCCGCCGTGGACACCGCGGCGCAGCAGCATGCGGGCGAACGCGAGGAACTCGTCCACGGTGGACACCAGGCCACCCGAGCCGGACGGGAAGACCGGCGGGCTGCTCCAGACCTCTGGTGGTGTGGCCAGCTGCTCGGTGATCGTCCCGGTCGCGGGATCGGTCATGTAGTGCGGCGGCAGCTCGGCAGCCCGCCCGGCCGGCAACCAGAAGCCGCTCTCGGCCATGCCCAGCGGCTCGAACAACCGCTCGCGCAGCAGGTCGCCGAGCGGCTGCCGGGCCGCCCGGGCCAGCAGCACCCCGAGGATCAGGGTGCCGGCGTTGTACTGCCAGCGTTCGCCGGGCTGATACATCAGCGGGAGGGTGGCGAAGCGGCGGATCCACTCGTCCGGGTCGTGCGGCGTCCGCGGATCCGGCGGGCCGAGCACCAGCTCCAGCTCGGCCGCGGCCCGCACGATCGGGAACGGCGGGTCGAAGGTGGGCTCGATGATGGTGCCGAAGCCGTTGCGGAAGGACAGCAGGTCCTCCACCGTCACCGGGCGGCGCGCCGGGACGGTCTCCTCCAGCGGGCCGTCGATCCGGGCCAGCACCCGCTGGCCGGCCAGCTCGGGCAGCAGCTTGTGGATCGGCTCCTCGAGGTCGATGACGTCGTCCTCGACCAGGATCATCGTGGCGGCGGCGAGCACCGGCTTGGTCATCGAGGCGATCCGGAAGACGGTGTCGCGGCGCATCGGCACGCCACCGTCGAACGCCGTCGAGCCGATCGTCTCGACCCGGACGTCGTCGCCGCGCGCGACGAGCGTGACGATCCCGGGGAACTCGCCGCGCTCGACGCGTGCCGCCATCGCCTGCCGCAACTTGGAGGTCTGCATGTCGACCACCCTGCCATCCGGCACCGACAAAAATCAGAACCCGGCGAGGACCGTCTTGCCGATCGCGGAGCCGCGTTCCACGATGCCGTGGGCCCGGCGCAGGTGCTCGGCGGTGATGCCGTCGATCCGCTCGGTCAGCGTGGTGTGCAGCACACCCTGGTCGACGAGCTCGGCGGCCTGCCGCAGGATGTCGTGCTGAGCGGTACTCGCCGGGTCGTACAGCGCGCGGGTGAACATCAGCTCCCAGTGCCAGGCGATGCTCTTCGACTTCAGCGGCCGCAGGTCCAGCCCGGCCGGCTCGTCGATCGCCACCACCGCCCCGTACGGCCGCAGGATCTGCGCGAACGTGTCGACCATGCCATCGGAGTGCGGGGAGAAGACGTAGTCGACGCCACCGGGCAGGGCCGCCGCCAGGTCGTCGTGGTGGTTGACCACGCGGTGCGCGCCGCGGTCCAGCACGTACTGCTGCGACTCCGGGCGCGACGCCGTGCCGACGACCTCCAGGCCGGTCAGGCGACGGGCGAGCTGGACCAGGATCGAGCCGACGCCGCCGGCCGCGCCGAGAACGAGCAGGGTGCCGGTGCTGGCGGCGGTGAGCCGAAGCCGGTCGAAGAGGGCCTCCCAGGCGGTCAGCGTGGTCAGCGGCAGGGCGGCGGCCTCGGCGAAGTCCAGCGACGCCGGCTTGGGGCCGGTGATCCGCTCGTCGACCAGGTGGAACTGCGCGTCGGTGCCGGAGCGGGCGATGGAACCGGCGTACCAGACCTCGTCGCCTGGCTGGAAGAGCGTGACCGCACTGCCCACCGCGACCACGACGCCGGCCGCGTCGTACCCCAGGATCTTGGGATCGCCGCCCGGGTCGCTGCCCGCCCGGACCTTGACGTCGACCGGATTCACCGAGACGGCCTCGACCCGGACCAGCAGATCGTGCTCGCCGGGGGACGGCACCGGCAGCTCGAGATCCAGCAGGCTCGCCGGGTCGGAGATCGGAAGATTCCTGCGGTAGCCCACCGCGCGCATGAGTTCAGCCATGTCCGCGAAGCTATGCCGGGGGTCCTGGTTACCGTCAACGGCTGCTGGTATCCAAAGGGAACTACGATGGCCCGATGGCGACCCCTTCCTGCGGCAAGCCGCACGACGTCTACGCGGCTGCGTGCCCGTGCCGGGACATGCTGGATCTGCTGGCCAACAAGTGGAGTGCCCTCGCGCTGGGCGCCCTGGAGGACGGCCCGCGCCGCTTCGGGGCGATCCGCGCGAAGCTCGAAGGGGTGAGCCCGAAAGTGCTCACCGCCACACTGCGCCGGCTGGAGGAGCACGGGCTGGTCGACCGTACGGTCTATCCCGCCGTGCCGCTGCACGTCGAATACTCCCTGACCCCGCTGGGCCAGGACGCGTGTGAGCCGCTGGCCCTGCTGCGCCGCTGGGTGGTCGACAACATCGACCGCTTCCCCGGCAGCCCGGTTCTGTCGGACCCGAGCGTTAGCGTCGGAGCGTGACCAACCAGTGGCGGCACCTGCCCGCACCCGCACGCCCGATCGCCGCGGCCACCGACGCCGCGGTCGCGGCCGCCCGTGACCACGACGCCGAGGCGCTGACCGCGGCGGTGAGCGAGCTGGCCGCGCTGGACCAGGCCCAGACCGGCCTGATCCTGGGTACGACGGTGCGCCTGCTGCTGGAGCTGACCCACCCGGACGGCCTGGACGGCGACGACATCCGCACCGTCCTGGAGCAGAGCGTCCGGGCGGCAGCCACCTGGCAGCCCGAGGTGGACCCGCACGTCATGCTGGTCCTGCTGGCGGGAGCGCTGGGCGTGCACGACGACGAGGAGGCCGCCCCGAAAGCCGACGCGCTGGGCCGGCATTCCGCGCTGCTCATCGCCCATCTGCTGGGCCCTCGGCCGCTGACGGAGGTGCTCACGCTGGCGCTGGGCGAGATCGAGAGAGCCCAGCTCAACGACTGAGGCCCCCGGTCAGGGCCGGACCGGGCGGTACCGCACGGTCAGCTCGGCCGTGGGGTCGCCGGCACCGACCCGGTGGAGGTAGTGCGGCCGGCCAGCGGGCAGATCCAGCAGCCGGATGCCCTCGCCGAGCAGCACGGGCGCGATGTGCAGGTTGATCTCGTCGAGCAGACCGCGTTCGAGCAGCTGGCCGCCGATCGTCGGCGACAGCACCTCGACGTTCCCGCCGCCGGCCGCGGCCAGCGCGATCCGCACGGCCTCGGCCACGTCACAGTTGAGGAACGTGACGCCGTCGGCCGGCTCGGCGTCCTCGGGATGATGGGTGAGCACGAAGATGGGCCCGGTCCAGGCCCCGCCGTAGACGGCCCCCGGATCCGGGAACTGGTCCCACCCGCGGCGGCCGCCCAGGACCGCGCCGGTCGTCTTGACGTACTGCTCGACCAGGCCCGGCTGGGGTGAGACGCCGGTCATCATCCAGTCCATCTCGTGGTTCGGCCCGGCCACGAAGCCGTCCAGGGACATGGTGAAGTGCCAGAGCACCTTGCCGTCGGCGGTCTGCGGTTCGATGTCGTCCACTGCTGTCTCCTCTGCCGGTTGATTGCCCGTATGACAGTGAGACGGCAGCCACCGCGAGAACTCATCACTAGGCAGCAGAGCGGAAGGCGTGGCGGTAGGCGTGCGGGCTGGTGCCGACGATGCGCTTGAAGCGTTCCCGGAAGGCGGTCGGTGAGCCGAAACCGACCCGCGCGCCGATCCGGTCCACACCCTCGGCGGTGGTCTCCAGCAGGTGCTGGGCCTGCCGCACCCGGGCCCGGTGCAGCCACTGCAGCGGCGTCGTCCCGGTCTGCTCACGGAAGCGGCGGTTGAGCGTACGCGTGCTCATGCCGGCCTGCGTCGCGATCTCGGCCATGGTCAGGTCACGTCCGGCGTTCTCGTCGAGCCAGCGCAGCAGCGGTTCCATCGTGGAACCCCGCGGTGTCGGCGGCCGCTCCGGCACGATGAACTGCGCCTGCCCGCCGTCGCGTTCCAGCGGCATGACCGAGAGCCGGGCCGCGTCGGCAGCCACCGCGGAGCCGTAGTCCCGCCGGATGAGATGCAGGCAGAGGTCGAGCCCCGCGGCCGCTCCGGCCGAGGTCAGCAGCTGCCCCTCGTCCACGTAGAGCACGTCCGGATCGACGTCGACCAGCGGATGACGCTCGGCGAGCTGGGCGGCGGCCAGCCAGTGGGTGGTCGCCCGCCGGCCGTCCAGCAACCCGGTCGCGGCCAGGACGAAGGCGCCGGCGCAGATGGAGGCGATCCGGGCGCCGCGGCCCGCGGCCTGCCGCAGCCGCGCCAGAACCTCATCGGGTACGTCCGCGGCCAGCTCGACCAGCCCCGGCAGGATGATCGTGTCCGCGGTGTCCAGCGCCTCCAGCCCCCACGGCGCACGCAGCACGAAGGCCCCGGCATCGACCTCCGGGGTGGCGGCACAGACACGCACCTCGTAGGCGGGCTCTCCCCCGGGCAGCCGGGTGCGGGCAAAGACCTCCAGCGGCGTCGACAGGTCGAAAGCGACGACGCCGTCGAGGGCGAGCACGGCGACGGTGTGCATGCCGGGGAGCCTAGCTCAGCGCTGGCGAGAATCCGTTGGCATGTGGCGTTCCAGCCACTGTCCGCGGGCTGCCGGCCTGCATAGCGTGATCGACCGTGACAAAACTGCTTCTCTCGATCCACGTCCTGGTCGCGATCGTCGCCATCGGGCCG
This sequence comes from Actinoplanes auranticolor, assembly GCF_018332655.1. Classification (GTDB taxonomy): domain Bacteria; phylum Actinomycetota; class Actinomycetes; order Mycobacteriales; family Micromonosporaceae; genus Actinoplanes; species Actinoplanes auranticolor. The sequence continues at coordinate 34,404 of NZ_BOQL01000042.1, forward strand.
GTGACGGTGGCGGCCAGCATGTTCCCGGCGGCGACCCGGCGCGCCCTGGCCGAGCCGGCGGACCCGCGCAACCTGGCCGTCCTGCACAACCTGCACCGGATCTGCCGGGTCTACGCGACGCTGGGCGTGCTGGTGCCCGTCTTCGGCCTGGCCACGGCCAGCAGCCTGGGCGTGCTGGGTGACGCCTGGCTGATCATCTCGATCATCCTGACCGTCGCCGCGGCTGCGGTGCTGGTCTTCCTCGTCCTGCCGGGCCAGGCCACCGCCCTGCGGTCGGTGCCCGTCCCGGCTCGGGTCTTCGCGGACGAGGCAGCCGGGCAGTCACCCGGCGCGGCGGCCGGCGAGGAGGCCGAGCACTCACCCGGCGCGGCGGCCGACGGGCGGGTCGCGGCGCGGCTGGGCATGGTCACCGGCGTTTTCAACCTGCTGTGGGCGGTGGTCGTGGTGCTGATGATCGTCCGGCCCGGCTCCACGACGGGGGCCTGACCGTGGCCTACCGACTCCTGCGGATCGCCGCCCTGGTCGAGCTGGCCAGCCTCGTCCTGCTGCTGACCAACCTGGTGACCGTGCACTGGGCGCCCGTCGCCTCGCTGCTCGGACCGGTGCACGGATCCGCCTACCTGTTCGTGATCGGGGCGACCGTCCAGGTGACCGGGGACCTGCGCACCCGCCTCCTCGCCGCCGTCCCCGGTATCGGCGGTCTGCTCGTCCTGCGCCGGTTGCGGCACCTTCCGGGGCCGGGCGGCGAGGGTGGAGATGTATCGATGAGCGCCACGGGTCGTTGAACCTCTCGGCGGCCGGTACCTCGCCGGCGCCGAGAGTCCGCTCGACAGGAGCCCGCCATGGCCAAGCAACGACCGGTCCCGCCCGGTGGCAGGAAGCCGGCGAATCCCCGGGACCACCAGGCCACCCCGGCCCGCCCACCGATCGCCGCCACACCGCCCGGGCCACGGCGGCCACCTGCGGGCGACCCGTCCGACCCGCGCCCGATCGCTGCGCCGTTCATGCAGCATCCGGCCCCGGACGCCCGGACCGAGGTTGATCACCCGGATCAGGCCCACCACGGTCCCGCGGCCGGCCATCCGGAAGCCGGCCACCCGTCCGCCGAGGCCGGGCTTCCGGAAGCCGAGCAGCACGCGAGCGGGCTCCCGCATCCGCAGCCCGGACAGCACGAAACCGGGCTCCCCCACCCGGCCGCCGAACCGCACGGCAGCGGGCTGCCGCAGCCGGTGGCCCGCGCTGCCGAGGCGGGGACGGACTCGCTGGCGGCCGGCGGCAACCGGCCCGTGCGGCAATCCGGCCGCCCGATGCCCAGCCCTCGTCGCACCCCGCCGACAGAGAACCCTGCCGAGACGGCCCATCCCTACCCTCCGGCTGCTCCGGCGGCCGAGCAGGCCACTCCACCCGGTCCCACCGCCCAGCACGAGCCCGGCGCCGGCAGGCCGCCCGCCGATCCCGCCGGACCCGGCGGACCCGAGATGGGCGGGGCGCCCGCCGAACAGCGCAGGTCGGAGCCGCACAACGTCTCGCCCGCGGCCGGGCGTCCCGGCACGGCCAATGCCCTGCCCGTGCACTCCGGCCCGGGACCGGCCGGCAATCAGCGTTCCTTCCTCCCGGCCACCGGCCGCCGCCCCGAGACCGTCGGGGTCGCCAAGGTGCCACCACCCCGCCCGCTGCTGCCCGGCCTGCAGCTGCAGCCCATGGTGCACGTCGACGACATGGCCGCGGCCGTCGCGTTCTACGAGCAGCTCGGTGGGGAGGTCAACCACGGCGAGCGGGACGGTGAGTGGGTGCTGATGCAGGTCGGTACCGCCCAGATCGGCCTGGTCACCCGGCCGCCGGACGCCTCGCGCGGGGAGAGCACCGTGGAGCTCAACTTCACCGCCACGATGCCGCTCGACCGGCTCGAGCGCCTGTTGCGCTCGCGGGGTGTGACCGTCGTCGAGGTCGCCGTCGACCGGGATCTCGGGGCGCGGCTGCACGTGGAGACGCCCGACGGGATGCCGATCAAGATCCATCAGGTGGAGCCGGAGCTCATGGTCTGACGGCGGGGCCGGCATGGCGTGCGACACGTCCGGGATGACGCCGGCGCCGTCGAGCATTCTCTCCGGTGGAGAGACGGAGGATCGTCATGAGGATCGGCATCATCGGCGCCGGGCACATCGGTGGCAATCTGGCGCAGCTTCTCGTCCGGCACGGCCACCAGGTCGTGATCGCCAACTCGCGTGGGCCGCGGACCCTCGGTGAGGTGGCCGCACGGACCGGCGCCACGCCGGTGGACGTCACCGACGCTCCCCGCGATGCCGAGGTCGTGATCGTCGCGGTCCCGCTGAAGGCCGTCGCCGAGCTGCCCGAGGGGCTGCTCGACAGCGCCGCCCCGGGCGTCGTCGTGATCGACACGAACAACTACTACCCGCAGCGTGACGGGCAGATCCGGCCCATCGACGACGGCATGGTCTCCTCGCGCTGGGTCGGCGAGCAGCTGGGTCACCCGGTCGTGAAGGTCTTCAACACCATCGCCGCGCGGCAGCTGCTGGACCGGCCCACGCCGCCGGGCACCGAGGGCCGGCGGGCGCTTCCGGTGGCCGGTGACGACCGGCGCGCCAAGACGGTCGTGCTCGGCCTGGTCGATGAGCTCGGCTTCGACGCCGTGGACATCGGCGGCCTCGACGAGTCGTGGCGGCAGCAGCCCGGCACCCCGGCCTACGGTCCCGACGTGGATGCCGCCAAGCTGGTCGAACTGCTCGACGCGGCCTGAGCTGCGGCCCAGCCGCAGATCGCGGCCAGCGGCTCCTCCAGGGTGTGGCCCAGCGGGGTGAGGGCGTACTCGACGTGCTGCGGCGGCTCCTGCTTCAGGACCCGCCGCTCCACCAGGCCGTCCGCGGCCATCGCCCGCAGCGTCTCGGTGAGCACCTTCTGGGTGATCCCCGGCAGCCTGCGCCGCAGCGCTGCCGGGCGTTGCGGGCCGGCCAGCAACGCGTAGATCAGCAGCACCCGCCATTTCGCCGCGAGGCGTTCGAGTGCCTGCCGCGTCGCGCAGCTCTCCTCGAGCACGTCCGGGATCACCAGCGTCATCGTCCGTACCCCCGAGCCGGATGGGCACTATGAAGTGCCTTCTGGGCAGCCGTCCGGGCCGAGCCTAGCGTCGGGGCGTGGACGACATCCGTACCGAAGAGATCACCTTCACCAGCGACGGCCTCACGCTGCGCGGCACCTTGCGCGTGCCCGCCGGCGCGGACGGCGGCGCCGTCGCGCTGACCGGGCCGTTCACCGGTGTGCGGGAGCAGGTCACCGGTCTCTACGCCGACCGGCTGGCGCGTGCGGGCTTCGTCACGCTGGCCTTCGACCACCGCGGCTTCGGGGCCAGCGAGGGCCGTCGCGGTCACGAGGACACCCAGGGCAAGCTGGCCGACCTGCGGTCGGCGGTGAGCCTGCTGCGGAAACGGTCCGAAGTGGACCCCGAGCGGGTCGGCCTGGTCGGGATCTGCCTGGGCGGCGGGTACGCGGTCAGCGCGGCCGCCACCGACCCCCGGGTACGCGCCGTGGCCGGAATCGCCGGCGCCTACAACAGCCCGGCCTGGTTCGCCCGCGACCCGGCGGCCTACCGCGCCGGCCTCCGCGGCTTCATCGACTCCTACGACGACTACCTGCCGGCCGTGGCGCCGGACGACGGCGAGGCCGCGATGGCCGGCGCGGAGCCCTTCGCCTACTACGGCACCGCCCGTTCCACCGCCGCCACCTGGGAGAACAGGGTGACCCGGGGGTCGCTGCACGCGTTGCTGACCTTCGACGCGCTGGGCCGGGCGGCGTTGCTGGCCGAGACGCCGCTGCTGATCGTGCACGGTCGCCGGGACGACTACTGCAGCCCGGAACTGGCCACCCGGATGTACGAGGAGACGCCCGGGGACAAGGAGATCGTCTGGCTGGACGCCGACCGGCACGTCGACCTGTACGACCGGGAGCCGCACGTCAGCCGGGCGGTGACGGCGACGGCGGACTTCCTGCGCCGTACCCTGCGCGGTGCTGCCGTGACGGCACGGCCAGCCGCAGGATGAGCAGGCCGAGCAGCGCACCGGCGGTGTTGGCGATCAGATCGTTGACGTCGACCGTGCGGCGGCTGCCCAGCGTCATCCCGAGCATGAACTGGGTCACCTCGATGGCCGAGCTGGCCGCGGCCGCGTGCCCGGCGAGCCGGCCGATGGCGTCCAGCGACGGCCGGAGCAGCGGCAGCAGGATGCCCAGCGGGATGAACATGATGACGTTGAGCACGAAGCTCGGGGCGTCCACGTCCCCGGGGATCCAGTGGAACACCGTCCACCATGGCTCCCCGGCCCAGTAGGCCGCGGACCGTACCCGGATCGGGAAGACGGTGATGGCGACGACGCTCACGGCGTACAGGAAAAGGAATGTGACCGTCAGCCGCCGCACCATGATCTGTCAACGGTAGGCGACCCCGGAGAGTGCGGTCGAGCGGCTCAGCTCCGCCCACTTGTCGAGATCCGCCCGGACCGCGTCGAGGTGCGCGCCGATGTGGTCGACGGCGTCCGCGCCGAGGGCCAGGCGCAGGGGCGGGTCGTCGCTGCGCAGCACCGTGACGACGGCCCGGGCGGCCTTGGCGGGGTCACCGGGCTGTTTGCCGTCCATCTGCTCGACGGCCGCGCGGGTCGGCCCGGTCGACTCCCGGTACGCGTCGATCGGGGCCGAGCGGTGCATCCGGGCCCCGCCGAATTCGGTACGGAAGGCACCCGGCTCGACGATCAGCGTCGTGATGCCCAGCGGCCGCACCTCGGCGGCGAGCGCCTCGGACAGTCCTTCCAGCGCGAACTTCGCGGCGCAGTAAGCACCGAAGCCGGGCATGCTGACCTGCCCGCCCATCGAGCTCATCTGCACGATCGCGCCGCTGCCCCGGGCCCGCAGGTGCGGCAGCACGGCCTTGGTCACCTCGACGGCCCCGAAGAACATGACCTCCATCAGCGCGCGCAGGTCGGCCATCGTGAGCTCCTCGACCGCGCCGACGGACCCGTGCCCGGCGTTGTTGACCACCACGTCGATGCGCCCGAACGTGTCCAGGGCGGTGGCGACCGCCGCCGCGACGGACGCCGGATCGGTGACGTCGAGGGCCGTGGGTGCGATCCGGCCCCCGCCGGCCGCGACCAGATCCGCGAGTTGTTCCGGGCGGCGGGCGGTCGCGAGCACCCGGTCACCGGCCGCGTGGGCCGCCAGCACCAGTTCCCGGCCGAAGCCCGCCGAGCAGCCGGTGATGACCCATACCTTGTCTGTCTCGACCATGGCTCCCAGCCTGCCGGTCCGGCGGACGACGCGGCCAACATCGACTTCCTGACGTCACTACAGTCGGAGACTGTGACCACCCCCGAGCTGCGGCAGCTGGGCTACTTCGTCGCGGTCGCCGAGCGGTTGAGCTTCACCCGGGCGGCGGCCGACCTGCACATCGCGCAGCAGTCGCTGTCCGCCCAGATCACCGTGCTGGAACGCATCCTCGGCGCCCGGTTGTTCGACCGCGACAGCCGCGGGACCCGGCTCACCGAGGTCGGCCGGCTGTTCCTGCCGGAGGCCTGCGCCGTGCTGGCCCGGGCGGAGGAAGCGGTGGCGACGGTCGGCCGGGCGGCCCGGGGTGAGATCGGCCGGCTCAGCGTGGCGTTCCTGTCGTCGGTGGCGAACTACATGCTGCCGCCGGTCGTGCGGGCGTTCCGCGCGCAGTATCCGGACGTCGAGCTGGTCACCGCCGACATCGGCATCGCCGAGCTGGTCGCCGGTCTGCGCGACGGGCGCTTCGACGCCGCCTTCACCCGGCCACCGCTGGTCGACGACCTGGTCACCCGCACACTGACCGTCGAGCCGGTCTGTGCCGTGCTGCCGGCCGGGCACCGCCTGGCCGGCCGGAGCGAGGTGGAGCTGGCCGAGCTGGCCGGCGATCCGTGGGTGCTGACGCCGCGCGAGTCGTGGCCGCCGTGGCACGCCGAGTACGACCGGGACTTCGCGATCGCCGGATTCACGCCCCGGGTGGTGCAGCGGTCGGCCACCGTGCCGAGCCTGCTGGGGCTGGTCGCGGCCGGCGTCGGGGTGACGCGGCTGGCCCGGTCCGCCCGCACGCTGCGCGACAGCGGGGTGGTCTTCGTCCCGCTGGTCGCCGAGCGGGCCGCCACTGTCGCCGCCTGGCATCCGCGGGCGGAACGGCCGGTGCTGACCCACCTGCTGGAGGTGGTCACCGACCTGGCCGCTTCGACGGACCTCACCCGGGCCGGATGAGGTCGCGGGCAGGCCGGGAAATCGGCGCGCCGAATTCCCTCGATCGGGTGACGGTGGATCAGCTGGGGCGCAGGCCCACCGAGGTCCGCGGGGAGGGCGGCTCGGCGCAGCCCAGCAGGCCGACCAGTCCGGAGATCCACAGCTGGCGGTAGACCGTCGGGCTCGGGTGGCTCACCACGAGCTTGACGCCGCTGGCGGCGGCCGTGTGGAAGCAGGCCACGAGGATGCCGATGCCGATGCTGTCGATCAGCATCACCCGTTGGAGGTCGAGATCGATCTTCCCGGGCGTGGAAGTGGTGAGCACGTCGTTGACCGCATCACGCATCACGTGCGCGTTGTCGAGATCGATCTCGCCGCTCGGCGCGATCTCGACGGTGCCATCGGCCAACTGACGAGTGGTGATCGGCAGATACACAGCTGCCCTCTTCCTGGGCGTCGTGCGGACGACGCCACCTCCGCGCGGGGGTCTCTGCGCTGACCAGCTGCGCAGCTCGGCGCCTCACCCAGGCGCCCACCGGATACCGCGTCCAACAACAGTCCGCTGGTCTGCAAGTTACGCCAGGTAGGCGCGGAACGCCAGAGTAGTTCATATGGCCAGAATGTGCTGGATCGGTCACCGGCGGACCCGCGCGTCGACGGCCCCGGGCCGAACCGGACCCGCGGCAGAGCGCGGAACGTCAGCTGAGGCCCGAACGACCGCCTTGCGCGACATGATCCAAGTCGGACCCGGGGTCATCGGCCGGCCGGGTTTCCGCCTCGGCGTGACGCTTGTCGCGCCCCCGCCGCTATTCGCCGGGATCGTGGCGGCGGCGATGGCGTGGCAGCTGCTCTATCCGGGGTGCGCCGGCGGTCTCGCCGAGCAGGTTTCCCCGGGACGGCACCCAGTCCCGCCAGGGGCCGAGCCGTGGTGGCACCGAGGCAGCCACCCCGTCACCGGAGCCCTGCAGAGCGTGGAGATACTCCAGCACCCGGGCTGCGGAGAGACAGCCCTCCAGCGCCATGTTCAGCATCACGCGGGTGTCCTCGTCGAACGCGCGGTCCCGGCCGCGCAGCAGAGCGGCCAGCCCCGCCAGCAGCTGGACGACCTCACTCGCGTCCCGCTCGGCATCCGGCAGGCTGCTCACTGAACATCCCAGCGATCGATCATCTGTCACGTTCCCCTCGCGCCACGTGCCGCGAGTCGCCGCCGGCGGCCCACGCACTGAGCGATCCCCGCCGGAACACTCACACACGTGCCAACGCAGAAATGTATTCGGCTCACTACACACCGTCCATCCGATGCGCGCGCCCGTTGTCCGAATCACGCTCGCTTGGCGGTCGAAGTGCTTGATCGTCCCATTTATGCGGCCGGCGGGACGGGCGGATGAGTGCTGGGCAACCCGGGTAAGGCGGAGTAGGAAGAAGATCGAGGTATCGAGGCATCCACGTTGGAGGGGCCATGACCGACGAGAACCGCCAGCCGCTGGAGGAGACCCCGGAGGTCGCGGACGCCGTGGAGGACGATGTCGCCGTGAGCGCTTTCGTCACCGGCGGCGGTCCCGACTCCGACAATCCGGAGTTCCTGGAGCCCGGCGCGGAGCCGGCGGTACGGACCGGGGCTGAGCAGGAGTGGGAGCCGGTCGACCTGGCGCTGGCCGAGGGCCGGGACCCGACACCGGAGAACATCGAGCGGGCCCGCCGGGAGCTGGAACGGGACGGCGCGGCAGCCATCGAGCGCACGGTTCCCTAGGGCCCCGTCCTGGCTGATCACTCCACCGTCGCGGTGATGGTGTGCCAGCCGGTCGCCCCGTCCGGGAACGGGGTCGCGCGCTGCCCGGTCTGCACGGCTCCGGTGCCGTCGATCGCCCGGACGGAGAGGGTGTGCAGGCCGGCGGTGGCGGGCCAGTCGTAGCGCCACTGGACCCAGGTGTCCGTGGACGGGACGGGCAGCAACTCCGCCTTGGCCCAGGCCCGGTCGTCGACGCGTACCTCGACCGATCTGATGCCGCGGCCCTGGGCCCAGGCGACGCCGGCCACGGTGACCCGGCCCGCCGTCAGCTTCGCGAAGGGTGCCGGCTTGTCGATCCGCGATGCCGTCTTGACCGGGCCGCGGGCGCCCCACTTGCGGCGCACCCAGTAGGCGTCGAAGTCGGCGAAGGTGGTCAGCTCGATCTCGGTCATCCACTTGCAGGCACCGGCGTAGCCGTACAGGCCGGGGGTCAGCATGCGGACCGGGAAACCGTGTTCCAGCGGCAGCGGCTCGCCGTTCATCCCGACGCAGAGCATCGTGTCGCGGCCGTCGAAGATCGTCTCGACCGGCGTCCCGATCGTCATGCCCTCGGCCGAGCGGGCCACCACCTGATCGGCGCCGGGCTTGACGCCGAGCTCCCGCAGCAGCGGGGCGAGCGGCACGCCGAGCCAGCGGGCAGTGCCGATGTACGGCCCCCCGACCTCGTTCGACACGCAGTTGAGGGTGATGTCCCGCTCGATCAGCGGCCGCTTCAGCAGATCGTCGAAGGACAGCTCGACCTCGCGCCCGACCATCCCGTGGATACGCAACCGCCAGGTGTCCACGTCGAGGGAGGGCACGGTCAGCGCGGTGTCGACGCGGTAGAAGTCGGCGTTGGTGGTCATGAAACCCGGGGCGGTGCCCGCAGGCAGCGGTTTCGCCGGGCTCGCGGCCACGGGCAGGTCGATGGCCTCGCGGGACCGGGTGACGGCACCGCCGCGGACCCGCTTGACGACTTCCGACGTACCACCGGCGACGACGGCGCCGCCGGCGATCACCGCAGCGGTGCGCAGGAAGGCGCGGCGATCGAAACCGGCCGGCCCGGGCTCCGCCGGATCGGTCCGGTAGGAGCGGTGGAGCAGGAACAGCAGGGTGGCTCCGGCGATGGCAGCGCCCACAATGGACGGCACCACGTCGTAGGCGATGGCGGCCGGCCGCAGCGCGGCGGCGACCGCGCCGGCCAGGCCGAACAGAGCGGCCCCGGCGACGGCGATCCAGCGGTGCCGGACACTGAGCACGCCGACCAGGGCGGTGAACAGGATCAGCGCCAGGGCGATCGTGCCGAGCAGGACGGGCTTGTCGTTCGTGCCGAGCGTGCGTACCGCGAACTCCTTGAGCGGCGTCGGCGCCGCGTCGATCACCGCGCCCCCGACGGCGACCAGCGGACCGGCCTGGGGGCGGGTCGCGGCCGCGAGCACTTCCGCGAGAGCGACCCCGAATGCGGCCGAGAGCACACCGATGAGGGCGGGCCAGGCGATACGACGCACGACGATCTCCTTCCTGGCCGGGCGCCGGCCGTGGTCACCACCACGGCCGGCGCACTCCCCGATTCGAATCAGCCCTTCGGCATGAGGACGGAGTCGATGATGTAGACGGTGGCGTTGGCGGTCTGGACGTTGCCGCACACGACCGACGCCTCGTTGACCTTGAAGTCGCTGCCGCTGCCCTCGACCGTGACCTCGTCACCCTGGATGGTCTTGTGGGTGCCGGCCAGCTGCGCCGGGGCGAGCTTCCCCTCGACCACGTGGTAGGTGAGGATGCTGGTCAGCGTCTCCTTGTCGGCCAGCACGGCCTTGAGGTCGGCCGCCGGGATCTTGGCGAACGCGTCGTTGGTCGGCGCGAAGACGGTCAGTGCGGGCGCGGTGTTCAGCGTGTCGACCAGCCCGGCCTGCTTGACCGCGGTGACCAGGGTGGACAGCAGCGGGTTGCCGGAGGCGGCGGTCGCGACCGGCACCTTGGACATGGCGTCGAAGCTGCCCGGGTCGGTGGCCTCGGTCGGCACGGCGGCACAGCCGGCACCGAAACTCGCCATGGTGTCCGTGGCCATGGACGGAGCGGCCGACGCGGTCGTGGCAGCCGGAGCCGCCGCGGTGTCGTTGCTGCCGGCTTCGTCCCCGCCGCACGCCGCCAGGGAGGCGGAGAAGAAGAAGGCGGCGGTGATGGCAGTGATCTTGGTGGCGCGCATGATGGGATCCCCTTCGAAAATGGATGTCACGGAATATTCGTGACGAAGTGCTCGGGCAGATGCGCACAGGGGCACCTTTTTTTGCGGGCAGTGCTTCTGGTCAGCGGCGGCCGACGGCCGTCAGCGCCATACCGAGAACGAGATAGAGGGCGATATCGGCACCGGTCGGCGCGATCCGGGTGACACCGGCCAGGCCGGCGAGACCGAGGGCGAACAACGTGAGACCGGCCCCGGTGGCGGTGACCCGCGCCGGACGCGGGCCGAGGATCACGGCGGACACCAGGGCGGCACCCAGCGCGACGTGCAGGACGCTGAACGGCATCGTGACCTGGAACAGTCCGAGCAGTTCACCCCGGCCGACGGCGAGAAACCCGGCGATACCGATGCCCACCAGCACCATCCCGAAGGCGAAGGTCACGGGGCCGCTGTTGTCGCGTACCCCCTGGACCGCCTGCCGGATGTCGGTGACCATCGGTATCTCCGTTTCGTCGTTTTCTTTCCTCTACAGACGATTCGGAGCGGTATGAGTCCCGGATGGGTCTACGTCAGGAGAACCTGCGCGACCACCTGGGTCGGCTGCGGCGAGCCGCCGGCCGGCTCCTCCGAGACAGCGAAGACCTCGTTTCCGGGTACGCCTTCCACGATCTGGGCCGCCGAGGCTTCCCCGGGAGCCAGCAACCCGGCGTCGACCGGCGCTGGAGCGGCGACATCGCGGATGGTCCAGAGCTGGAAGGCCCGGTCCGTCGCCGGCGCCCGCTCGGCGCGCAACGACACCACGCTGGCTGCCTGCTGAGCGGACGAGGCCACGGTGACCCGGCCGCCGCCGATCATCGGGGCGGTGCGGACCACCAGGTCGGGGGCGGCCAGGATGGCCTGGGTACGGGCCTCCCGCAGCTCGGCGGCGGCGACGGCGGTGTTCTTCGCGCGTACCCGCTGCTCCTGGACCGCCCACGTGGCGGCACCCGCCCCGGTGGCCAGGATGCACGCCGCGGCCGCGCCCGCCGTGTACCGGCGCCAGCGTGACACCGCCGCCCGCGCGTCCGGCTCCGGCCGGGCCGACTCGCCCGGCGGCAGCTGACGGGTCCGGCCGATCGCGGCCAGCACATCGGTGCGCAGCTGCGGCGGCGGGACCGACCAGGTGCTGTCGGCCAGTCGCGACGCGGTCTCGCGCAGTTCGTCGACCTCGCCGCGGCACCCGTCGCACGCCAGGATGTGGCGCTCGAAGGCGGCCCGCTCGAGATCGTCCACCGCGTCCAGCGCGTAGGCGCCGACCAGGGCGTGAATATCCGTCGTGGTCACGAGGTCACCTCCACACCCAGGCAGTCGCGCAGACGGATCAGGCCGTCGCGCATCCGGGTCTTGACCGTGGGCAGGGGGGTTTTCAACAGCTCGGCCACCTCGCGGTACGAGTGGCCCTGGTAGTACGCCAGCGTCACCGCCTGACGCTGCAGCTCGGTGAGATCGTCCAGGCAGTGCCGCACCTGCCGGCGTTCCAGCCGCCCGGCCACCTCGTCGACCACCTCGTCGTACGGGGTCTCCACCGAGGCGACGCCGACCTTCATGGTGCGGTCGGACGAAGCCTGCTCGGAGCGGACCCGGTCCACCGCGCGGCGGTGCGCGATGGTGAAGATCCAGGACGTCGCCGAGCCGCGGGCGGCGTCGAAACGGGCCGCCGTGCGCCACACCTCCACCAGCACCTCCTGGGCCACCTCCTCGGCCTGGGCCGGATCGCGCAACACGCGCCTGATCAGGCCGTAGACCCGGGGCGAGACCAGATCGTAGAGGCGGGCGAACGCCGGCTCGTCGCCGCGCGCGACCGCCCGCACCAGGTCGCCGATGTCCGTGGCGGGGCCGGGCGGGGCATCGGGTACGGCCGACAGATGGTCAGGCCGGCGGGCGGCGCCGCGCTCAGTCATGAAGTCAGCCTCTCCATCGCTCATGCCGTTTCAACTGCCATTCGGCACGGACGGCTACGCGGATGGGTCATCGCACCACAGACCGGCCGCGACGGCATACAACCGATCGTCCGACGTCACCGTTTACTACAGGGACAACGGGCGGGAGCGGGGATGGCCAACGGATCGGACGCGGAGTACCTGGCGTACGTGCACGGGCGGACGACGGGGCTGCGCCGTACCGCGTACCTGCTCAGCGGCGACGAGCACCACGCCGACGATCTGGTGCAGGAGACGATCACCAAGCTGTACGTGCGGTGGTCGCGGATCAGCGGCGTGGAGAACCTCGACGCGTACGTGCACACGATGCTGGTCCGCATCTTCCTCGACGAGAAGCGCCGGGGCTGGTGGAAGGTGCGTCTCGGCGTCCCACCCGACCGGCCCGCGCCCGTCCAGGCCGGGGGCGACGTCGAGGAACGGGCCCTGCTGCGCGCCGCCCTGTCCCAGGTGCCGCCCCGGCAGCAAGCCGTCCTGGTGCTGCGCTTCCTGTGCGATCAGCCGGTGGCCGACGTCGCCCGGGTGCTGAGCTGCAGCGAGGGCACCGTGAAAAGTCAGACTGCCCACGGACTCACGGCCCTGCGCCGGATCCTCGGCGACCGCATCCACTCCCTCGGGGGCACACGATGAACAAGCACCCGGACAGCGCCGACCGCGACGCGGCGGCCCTGCTGAGCCCGCTCGCCGGCGACCCGGCCGGCCCGTCCCGCATCGACGTGGCCGGTGCGATGGCCGAGGGCCGGCGCCGCCGTCGCACCCGCTGGTGGACCAGCGGAATAGCCGTCGTCGCCGCCACCGCGACGACCGCGGCCGGTGGCACGCTCGCCTTCTCCGCCCTGGGCCGGCCGACGACGCCGCCACCACGTCCGATCGTCAACGCGTCCCCGTCCATCGCGGTCGCCGCCCCGCCGGCCGGACCGAAGGACTGCACGGTGAGCCGGCTGCCGACCGACGGCTTCGAGAAGGCGCTGGTCACCGGCGGAGACCCGAGCGGGCGCTGGCACGTCGGCCGGCTGTATCCGCCGGGGCGCGCCCAGCAGCGCCCCCTGGTGCTGTGGCGGGACGGCAAGATCGTCAGCAAGGTCCTCTTCGACGGTGGCGACGACAGTCTCACCGACGTCAACTCGCGCGGCGTGGCGGTCGGCTCCGGCTTCGATCCGGACATCAGCCCGTACGTGTACAGCGACGGCAAGGCCCGCACCCTGGCCGGCGGCGAAGGCGCGGCGTCGGCCATCAACGACGCCGGGGTGGTGGTCGGCTCGCTCGGCCCGCTGTACGAGGGCGTCCCGGCACGCTGGCCGTCCACGACCGCGAAGCCGCAGCGGCTGCCGTTGCCGGCCGGTGCGGAGGCCGGCGAGGCCGGCGACATCGACGAGGCCGGCAACGTGCTCGGCACCATCACGCCCAAGGGCAAGGAAGGCACGGGCTACCTGTGGCTGGCCGACGGCACCACCCGCCGGATGCCGCTGCCCGAGGTCGACGGCCGCAAGGCGGACATGTTCTGGCCGGCCGCGATCCGCGACGGCTGGGTGGTCGGCCGGGCCGTGTTCGACACCGCGGACTCCCGATCGTTCGCCTACTTCCGCTACCGCATCGCGAGCAATCGCTACGAGCGGCTCGTGAACGGCGCGGGGATGCCGGCGCGGGTGGCAGCGAACGGCTGGGTGGTGGGCGAGGCCGAGCGGCCGGTGATCACCGTCGGCACCCGCAACACGAAGCTCCCGGCGTACTCGAAGCTCAAGGGTGAACACGACTACATCGTCGAGAGCATCAGCGACGACGGCCTGGTGGTGGCCGGCTACTCGGCCGGGCCGGACACCGCGAACCACCCGCTGCTCTGGCGCTGCCGCTAGCCCGGCTCGCCCGCCGGCAGCGTGACGGTCCGGCCGGTGGTGATCGACTCACCGGCCGCGGCCAGGATGGCCACCACCTCGGCGCCGAAGCTCAGGTCCAGCGCCGAGGCCGGGCCACCGTTCGCCGCGCCGATCAGGTCGTCCACCGCCCGGCCGAAGGCCTCCACCGGCAGCCACGGCACCGGCGGCACGTCGGCGACCCCGGACTCCCCGAAGAACGCCGCGTCCTCGCGTTCCAGGGCGGCCGGGGCGTCGACGGACAGCGTCAGCGTGCTGATCGCGCCGCCGGTGTGCCGCAGCAGCACGTGGGTCATGTCGCGGTCGCCGGCCAGCGCGGTGACCTGCGTGACCGGGCCCAGTACGGGCAGGATCAGCGCGACCGCGTGCGGGCCGACGTCCCACAGGCCGCCGCTCTCCTTGCGCCACACCGACGCCCCGAACGGGTTGCCCGGCTGGAAGATCGAGCCGAGGTGGTCGATCCGGGCCTCGAGCCAGCCACCGGCCGCGCGGACCTCGTCGATGAACTGCTGGATCTGCGGCATGAAGCGGCGGGTGAAGAAGACCACCCCGGCCACCTGCTGCTCGGCGGCGGCCGCGACGATCCCGGCAGCGGCCTCGGTGGTGAACGCGATCGGCTTGTCCAGCAGCAGGTGCTTGCCCGCCCGGGCCGCGCGCAGGGCGATGTCCGCCTGCACGTCCGGGGGCAGTGCGACCGCGATGGCGTCCACGTCGGCGATCAGGGCGTCGATCTCCGCGTACGGCGTCGCGCCGTGCTCCTCGGCGAGGGCCGCCGCTTTGGCCGGGTCCCGGCCCCAGACCCCCACGAACTCGACGTCCGGGTGCGCCGCCAGGGCCGGGGCGTGTGCCTGGTGGGCCCACGGTCCCGTACCGAAAAGTCCGAACCGCATCCTCGTGCCGCCTTCCCCCTGGAGATCACACCCGGCCGAAAGCTAACACGCGGCCGCTGATCAGTACGCTGTGCCGGTGATGAACGGCCCGCTGTCGACCGCGACCATCGTCGTGGCCCTCCTGCTGGGGATCTGGTATCTGATCCGCTCGGCGCTCGACCGCGCCCCCGGCAACACCGACCTGTGGGCCATGCTCGGGCTCAGCGCGCTGGTCGCGGTGCTCGTGGTGGTGTCCGTGGTCGGGCTCATCACCGGTGACCGGCCGGGCGATGTGACCACCTTCATCGGCTACCTGATCACCACCGCCGCGTTCGCCCCGGTCGGCTTCTATCTGGCCCGGCTCGAGCCGACCCGCTGGGGCACCCTCATCCTCGGCGTCGCCTGCCTGGTGCTGCCGGTTCTCGTGCTGCGGCTGCAGCAGATCGCGGAGGCCACCGGTGGCTGAGCCGACCTCCGGGCGCACCCGGCCCCGCGACGCGGCCATCGGCACCGGCGCCGGGCGGGTGCTGCTGCTGGTGTACGGCATCTTCGCCGTCTCCGCCGGTGCCCGGGCCGGCGTGCAGATCGCCACCAAGTTCTCCGAGGCGCCGCTGGCGTTCCTGCTGTCGGCGTTCGCCGCGCTGGTGTACGTCGCAGCCACGATCGGCCTGGCCGTCGGCGGTGTCCGGGGCCGGCTGATCGCCCTGGCGAGCTGCTCGATCGAGCTGGTCGGGGTGCTGGTCGTGGGCACGCTGAGCGTGCTCGACCAGGAGGCCTTCCCGGACGCCACGGTGTGGTCGCGCTTCGGCAGCGGCTACGGTTACGTCCCGCTGGTGCTGCCGCTCATCGGCCTCTGGTGGCTGTGGCGCAACCGCCCCGGCCGGCCCTGACCGGCAGGCTCAGCGCCCGATCCAGCCCAGCGCCGTCGGGTTCGGCGCACCGGCCGCCTCGGCCAGCGCGACCATCGCCGGCCGGTCCAGGTCCAGGGAGAAGACGGTCACCCGCAGCCCGCCGCCGAGTTCGACGACCAGATAGTGGCCGCCCTCCGGGACCTCCGCGTACAGGTGGCGGGCGGGCCGGCCGCCGACCCGCAGGCTGGTGCCGCCCGCGGGGGCCGGGGTCACCGTGCCCACGCTGACCGAGGTGCCCGAGGCCACGGCGTTGCCGAGGGGATCCTCCTCGCCGAGGTCGGTCACCGCGAGCCACTCGCCGGGCGAGACCCCCGTCACGCTCTGGGCGACGCTCACCTGCCCGTCCGGAACGCCGACCACCAGGGGCAGTTCCGTCCCGGCGGGATCGGGCCGCACCGAGCGGGCGATGCGCAGCATGGTGTCCCTGGTGAGTCCCGGCCGGTCCGCCCGGATCTCGACGGTGAAGCCGCCGGCCTGCCAGTACACCCCCGGCGGCCCGTCGGCACGGTAGCCGCCGCGGCCGCCGTTGATCTCGACCGTCTCGTCACTCTCGTCCCGGGTGACCGCCGCGTCCCCGGTCTCGACGACGGTCATCGACAGCCGGCGCGGGACATCGTCGATCAGCAGCGGTGACGGCGGCGGGGCCGAGCCCCAGACCCGGAGGAGGCCCTCCCCCGGCCGGATCGAGCGGTAGTACTCCGCGTACCCCGCCGGCAGCCAGCCCGGGCTGAACTCCAGGGGCACGAACCGGCTCTCCGGCCCGGCCGGGCCGGGGCCCGGGGCGACACTCAGCGGCTGCGGGGCCGGCCCCGGACGCAGGACGACGATCGGGGCCACCACCGCGACGACCGCCGCGGCAGCCACCGCCAGCACCAGCCGGCGGCGCCGGACCACCCGGGTCCGGCGCTGCGGCAGAGCGGCGAGGACGCGCTGCGGATCCACGGCCCGCTCGGCCTGCTCGTGCTGCGCCGCTCGGACGAGGTCTTCGAGGGACTGGCTCATCATTTCTCCCCGGTCAGGATCGGCGCGGCCGGCAGCTGCTCGCGCAGCGTGAGCAGGGCGCGGGAGACGTGCGAACGGGCGGTGACCGCGCGGCAGCCGAGGGCGTCGGCGATCTCGTCGTAGGACATGTCCTCGTAGAAGCGCAGGGCGACGGCCGCGCGCTGCCGGGCCGGCAGGGTGGCGATCAGCCGCCACATCGCGTCGCGCTCACCCCAGGAGGTGCCGTGGTCGGGCACGCTGCCGGCGGCGGCCTCCAGCGACTCCCGGCTCACCGGCCGCGCGGCGCGGCGCCGCCGCCACGACAGGAACTCGTTGACGACCATGCGCTTGACGTAGGCCTCGGGCGAGTCGAGCGCGGCGATGCGGCCCCACCGCTGCTGCGCCCGGACCAGGACCTCCTGGGTGACGTCCTCGGCCAGGTGCGGATCCCAGGTCACCACCGTGGCGTAGCGCAGCAGGGCGCCCAGCCGCAGCGCCACGAACTCCTCGAATGTCACAACCCCTCAACGCTGCGGCGGCACCACAACGTTGAGGGGTCGGGAGACGAACTCAGGAATCGGCGCCGACGGTGTGCGGGAGGAAGTTGCAGTTGTCCCGGGTGACCAGGCCGTCGGTGCCCAGGCCCTCACGGATGCCCATGCCGGCCGGCTCGCCGTCGATCAGCCAGGCGCCGATCACCGGGTGCACGGTGCCCTCAAGGCCGTCGAACGACGGCAGCTCCAGCAGCTCCTGCACCACGAAACGGCCGTCGCTGCCGTACTCGGTGGGGTTGTCGACCAGGGTCACGCCTTCTTTGACGAGCTTGACCGAGCCGCCCTCGCGACCCCAGACCGGCTTCTTCGCGTACGAGGTCAGGGTGGCCGCCTTCGACGACTCCGCGAAGTAGGCCGGGAGCAGGTACTTGCCGCGTTCCGGGTCGTCGCCGAAGAGCTTCCACAGCACCGGCAGCAGCGCCTTGTTGCCCAGCAGCGCCGCTTTGTACGGCGGCTCGATCCACACCGTGCCGCGCTTGGCGGGGTCGGCCATGTTGCGGAAGAAGGCCTTGCCGCCCTCCTCGTTCCAGAACCACTCCCAGGGATACAGCATGAAGATCACGTCGATCGGCTGCGCCCTGTGCTCCTGGCCCGGCGCCGGCACGAAGAGCACCCGGTCACCGGCCACGTCCCAGCCGATCTGGCTCATCGCGATGAGCTCCACCGGATAGCCGGCCTCCTCGGCCGTCGCCATCAGGTAGGCCACGTTCATCCGGTCCTCACCGGACGTCTCGCTGGTCTCGTACGCGAAGAAGATCTTGGGCTTCTCCGGCAGCCACGGGCGCGCCTCGCGCAGCTTGCCGATGTTGCGCCGCCAGGCGCCGGGGTTGGCCGGCTCGCCGTCGGCCGCCTCCCAGCCGACCAGCCGGTCATGGATGGAATTCCACTGCCGCCAGGGGTGCTGGGTCACGCCGGTCTGGTCCACCCAGTGCCACTGGATGACCGCGGCCTCGACCAGCGACGTGGGCGTCTGCGCGTTGTACTCCAGCAGGCGCGGCGTGCTGCCGGCGCCGTTGTACCAGAGGTCGAACCGGCCGTAGACGGACGGCGAGTAGTCCGGCGTCTGGAGCGGGACCCGGCCGTCCGGGTCCTTGTCCTGGTGCGTCCAGGTCTCGGCGTCGCCGTCGAACCACGTGCGGATGATCTGCTCGTGGGTGTATTCCGGGATGCCGATCTTGGCCAGGAAACAGGTCTCCGGGCCGCAGACCGAGGCGAAGTAGCCGTCGCGGCGGCCCTGCGCGGTGTGCCGGGGGCACTGCTGGACCATCCAGTCGCCGGCGTCGAGGCACATGCTGTTGAGCGCGGTCGTCGCCGCCTCCAGCTCCTCGATCTCGGCCTGGCTGAAGTCGTAGTACGGCCCCTCCTGCCAGTACGACATCATGGTGCCGTCGGGCAGCTCCGTGTCGTTGTAGGTCAGGCCGAGGCTGTAGTTGGTCAGCCGCCAGCCGTCACGGACCGGTCCGTAAGGAACACGTCGCAACGCTCAGCCGCCCGACTTGCCGGACTTGCCGGAGGTGCCGCTGCCACCCTTGCCGACCACGCTGGTCTTGACCGTGCCGTTGCTGATCCGGCCGGTCGACGGCAACCCGAACGACGAGCGCGCAGCCCGGTCGTTGTAGGCGAACCGGCTACCGCCCGGCGGCAGCCGGGAACCGACCGGGTAGCCGGAGCGGTAGCTCGACGAGTGCCAGATGAAGAAGAGCGGCGCGACACCGACACCGCCGCCGTTGTTGTTATCGTCGTCGTCGCAGTAGTCCTCGTCCACCACGGTGCCGTTGGCATCGGCGCAGTAGAAGCCCTCCTGCGTTTCGTTGTCGTTGTCGCAGGCGGCCACCCCGCCCGCCGCCAGCAGCAGGAACGTGCTGGTCAACGACACGCTACGAGAGCTCATCCTTCGGTTCACTGTCGGCTTCTCCACCCTTCGACCCGTCCGGCCCGCTCCATCATGTGTAGCTCGCCGGATCAAGTCATGACGGCTAGTCGCGGGGACCGCCGGCCACGTAGATCACCTGACCGGAGACAAACCCCGCTCCTTCACTGACCAGGAAGGATACGGTGTTCGCGACGTCTTCGGGACGGCCCGCCCGGCCGACCGGGATCTGACCGATCGCCGCCTTCTGAAAGTCCGCGAAGTCGACGCCGACCCGGGCCGCGGTGGCGGCGGTCATATCGGTCACGATGAAGCCGGGCGCCACCGCGTTGGCCGTGACGCCGAAGCGGCCCAGCTCGATGGCCAGCGTCTTGGTGAAACCCTGCAGACCGGCCTTGGCCGCGGCGTAGTTGGCCTGACCCCGGTTACCCAGCGCCGACGTGCTGGACAGGCAGACGATGCGACCCCACTGGGCGTCGACCATGTGCTTCTGCACGGCCCGGCTGAACAGGAACGCGCCGCGCAGGTGGACCGCCATCACGGTCTCCCAGTCGTCGTCGCTCATCTTGAACAGCAGGTTGTCGCGCAGCACGCCGGCGTTGTTCACCAGCACCGTGGGTGCGCCGAGCTCCGCGGTGACCCGTTCGACCGCGGCCGCGACCTGGACCGCGTCCGAGACGTCGGCGCCGACGGCCAGGGCGGTGCCGCCGGCGTCGTGGATCGCGGTCACCGTGTTCGCGCAGGCACCCTCGTCGAGGTCGACGACCGCCACGGACATGCCGTCGGCGGCGAGCTTGCGCGCGGTCGCCTCGCCGATGCCACGTGCGGCCCCGGTCACGATCGCTACCCGACTCGGCTGGGTCATTGCTGGCCTCCCGGTTGATCTGTTACGCAGTCGGCCGACTCTAACCCAGGGGTTACCCGCGAGTTACCCGGCCGGGGCATCTTTCTGCATCAAGGATGCAGATTGCTGCTCAGGGCTTCCGGCACAGCCGGATCCAGCGGTACCCGTAGCCCGCCACCGCGAGCTTGTCGAGCTTGCCGGGCTCCGGATACTCCTGGTCGGCGAGCACGTCGTTGGGGAAGTTGGCCTCCGGGTAGAGGCTGCTCAGGTCTACTTCCCCGTCCTCGGGCGCCAGGTTGTGCAGGAACAACATCGTCCCGGTGACGTCGTCGGCGCGGTGCACCAGCAGGCCCGAGGGCGCCGGCACGTCGACGTGCGTGCAGCTGCCGCTGCCCACCTCCGGCGCCTCGCGCAGGGTATGGATCATCCGCTCGAACCACGACAGCAGCGACTGCGGGCTCTGCCGCTGCCGGGTGACGTTGACCTTCTCGAAGCCGTAGTCGCCGCCGCTGATCACCGGACGGACGAGCTGGTCGCGCTGGGCGGTCGAGAAGCCGCCGTTGGCGTCCAGCGACCACTGCATCGGCGTACGGATCGCGTTGCGCCCGTCCAGGGTGAGGTCTTCACCCATGCCGATCTCCTCGCCGTAGCGCAGCACCGGGGTGCCCCGCAGGCTGAACTGCAGCGCGTAGGCCAGCTCGACGCGCCGGCGGTCGCCGCCGAGCATCGGGGCCAGCCGGCGGCGGATGCCCCGGCCGTAGAGCTGCATGTTCTCGTCCGGGCCGAACTGGCTGAACACCTCGTTGCGCTGCTCGGCGGTGAGCCGGGACAGGTCGACCTCGTCGTGGTTGCGCAGGAACGTGGCCCACTGCCCGCCGACCGGCAGTTGCGGGGTGTCGCGCAGCGCGTCGATGATCACTTCCGGGTTGCCGCGGGCCAGCGCGAGCATGAGCCGGCCGTTGAGCATGAAGTCGAACAGCATGTGGATCCGGTTGGCCGAGCCGCCGGCGTCGCCGAAGAAGTCCTTGAGCTGCTCGGGCTCGACGTTCGCCTCGGCGAGCAGCACGGCGTCGCCGTGGCGCCACTGGATGTGCTGGCGCAGCTCGCTGAGGAACTCCATGTCCTTGGGCGAGTTCGGGTTGCCCGGTTCGGTCTGCTCGACGATGAACGGCACGGCGTCCATCCGGAACCCGGAGACCCCCAGCTGCAGCCAGAAGGCGCAGATCTTCTTGATCTCCTCGCGGACCTCGGGGTTGGAGATGTTGAGGTCGGGCTGGAACTTGTAGAACCGGTGGTAGAACCAGCGCTTGGCGGTGCGATCGTAGGTCCAGGTCTCGGCCTGCTCACCGGGGAAGACCATGCCCTGGTGCCGGTCGTCCGGCTCGGTGTCGGACCAGACGTACCAGTCGCGGTACGGCGAGTCCGGCGACGAGCGCGCCGACTGGAACCACGGGTGCTGGTCGGAGGTGTGGTTCACGACCAGGTCGATGATGACCCGGATGCCCCGGTCCCGGGCCTGGTGCACCAGCTCGGCGAAGTCACCGAGGTTACCGAAGCGCGGGTCGACGTTGTAGAAGTCGGACACGTCGTAACCGTCGTCGCGGTCCGGCGTCGGGTGGATCGGGTTGAGCCACAGGCAGGTGATCCCCAGCCGGGCGAGATAGTCCAGCCGCCCGATCAACCCCCTGATGTCACCGACGCCGTCGCCGTTGGAGTCGGCGAACGTATCGATGTCGGCACAGTAAATGACGGCCTTCTCATACCACCGGTCGCTCATGCCCCCTTACTTGTCCCCGGCTCCGCTTCAGGAAACCCCGGGCCCACGTCAGTGGCCGGACCTTCTCCAGCGCGAGGAAGCTGGTGATGGCGGCCAGGTGCGGCGCGAACGAGATGGTGATGGTCGCGAACGTGACCACGTGGAACGAGTAGAAGAACGCGACCGCGTAGTTGCGCCATCGCGCCCGCAGGAAGAAGATCGCCGGGCTGGCCAGCTCGAACGCCACGATCCCGAACTGGGCCAGGATGAGCAGGTACGGCACGCCGGCGATCAGGTCGGCCAGCTCCGTACCGCGCCGGACGATGGCCCGCGCCAGCACCGAGCTGGTCACCCAGTCGAGCCCGCCGAAGCGCAGCTTGGCCCAGGCCGCCAGGAAGTACGTGCAGACCACCGCTATCTGGGTGACCCGCAGCGCCCAGCCGCCGGCCTCCGTGCCCCGCGGATCCCCGTGCCGGGCCCGGCCCACGGTCGGCAGCACGGCCAGCGCGACCAGCAGACCGACCCGGTCGTGGTCGACCTTGCCGTAGCTCATCGCGATGATCATCCACTCGAAGTAGAGCGCGAAGACGGTCCAGCCGAGCAGCCGGGGCGCCCGCCCCGTGGCCGCGGCCAGAGCGAGCAGGAGCAGCGTCCAGAAGATGCCGTGCACCAGCAGCGGGGTCGGGGTGGGCAGGTGCAGCAGCCGGCCGACCAGCAGCGGCTTGTACAGGTCACCGGGGGTGCTGGCGTGGTGGCGCACCCAGGGGGTGAAGATCACGAGGTCGGCCGCGACGAAGAGGTAGATCAGCGTGCGGAACGCGGCGACCCGGCCCAGCGGGACGGGCGCGGTCAGCCACTGGCCGAGCCGCTTCACGGCGCGGTCCAGGTGGCGATGATCTCGTCCCGGCTGGTGCCGGTGGGCCGGGAGTCCTCGATGCCCTCCCAGCGGATGACGATCCGTACGGTGCGCAGCGGCGCGGCCCCGGGACTCTTCTCCGCGTAGGCCGTGGCCACCTGCCGCAGCCGGGCCGGGTCGTCGACGTACGCCTGCTGCTGGCCCTCGATCTCGGCCCGGCGCAGCCCGCTGTTGGCCTCGGTCAGCACGACCGTGCGCCCGGTGGTGTCGACCCCCTCGACCCGGGTGTCCGGCGCGTCGGCGTTCGGATCGGGTGCGGTGGAATACATCCGGAACGGCCCGAACGGGAAGTCGTCGTCCTGCCCCCAGAAGGTGCCCAGCAGCAACAGCACCAGGCCGGCCACCGTCACCGCGACCCGGGTCATCCGCCCGCGCGTACTCAACGTTTCCATCGCGCCGGGACACTACCGCCGCCGCGCCACCCCGGACCATCCCGGCGCGACGCGGCGGCCCCGTTCACACGGACGGCGACCCCGTCCGGCTCCGCTCGAAGCGGCGATTCAGGGTGGCGGCCACCCAGGTCGCGGCGAGCGGCACCACAGCGAGCGCGGTCCATTGCACCGGCCCCAGCAGAGCCGGCTCGGCTGAGCGCATGTTGGTCGCGACGAGGTCACCGAAGCCCACCCGGATCAACGGCCAGGCGACGACCACGGGCACCGCCGCCACCACGACCCGGCGGACGACCGGCGGTGGCAGGCGGAGCACGCCGACCACGACCAGCAGACCGGCCACCGCATAGAGAGCGAGCACCGGGAAGGGCACGAGCCGTCCGCCGAGCAGCAGACCGGAGCCGCCCACGAGCACCGAACCGGCGCCGCCCGCGACGACCAGCAGACCGCCGGACACCACGGCCGCCGTCCCCCGGGGCAGCCTGCCCTCTCCCGCAGGACGTCCCCGGCCGGCCGTGGCGACCAGCAGGCCGGCCAGGGTGACCACGGCGGCCGCGACCAGGATCCAGTAGACGTCGAGCACCCGGGCCGGCGTGTCCCGGTAGAGCGCGAGGGGCGGCACCTCCGCGATCAACCCGGCCAGCGCCGCGGGCACGGCGGCCCAGCGCCACCCGGCCAGCACCAGCAGCAGCACGAGCGCCCAGGCCCCCGGTCGCACCAGCTCATGGGCGGCGACGTGCGGCACGAAGTCGGCGTAGCGCAGCGCGGCCACCTCACCCATGACGACCCGGCGCAGGCTCACGGCCAGCAGCAGGATCGCCCCGAACAGCTGCACCGCCCGCGCGGCCCGGTGGCCGTCTCCCGAGCTGTGCGCGCGTCGCGACCACCGCACGGTGAGCGCGGAGGTCACCAGATCGAGCACCTCGCGGGGACCGGGACGGGTCCGGCCGGGTGCGACGCCGGCGAGCAGGACCCCGATCATCTCCTCCTCGTATTCGCGGCGGTGCTCCCGCGGATAGAGCCTCAGCAGCTGCCGGTAACGGCGCTCCAGCATCGCCTCGGACGTCATGCGGCCTGCTCCGGCGTCCGGGTGACCGTGACCGTGATGCCCTCCCGAAGGTGCAACGCGGCGGCCGCGAGGGCGAACGCCAGCAGCGGGACGCCGGCCATCATCAGCACGTCGACCACGACGATGCCGGGCGTCACGGACCGCGCGAAGGTGATGTCGATGGCCTGCTCCAGCTGCCGCTGCGCCACCGGCACCGCGAGCAGCGGCGCGAGCAGCACCAGGATGCGGCGCCGGATCCCGGCGGGGATCCGCTGCAGGCCCGCCAGCAGCATCGCGCCGGCCGCGAGGAGCAGGGCGTCGGGCACGGTGACCAGGCCCAGAATCTGCGGCGGCGTCGGCCACAACGGGAGCAGGAGTGCACTCACCGCGGCCAGGACCAGGCCGCCGGTGAGCACCGCGCCACCACGCCGGCCCAGGATCGCGACAGCCGGGCGGCCGTGCCGGGACAGCACCAGCAACGCCACCGTCAGCAGGGCCAGAGCCAGCGCCCAGGACATCCGGATCGCGCGGAACTCCTGGCTCGGCAGCCACACCGCGACGGCGGTGATCTCCACCAGCACCGCCACGACGGCCAGCGCTGTGGCCGTACGCCGGGCGGCGAGCAGCACGGCGACCACGACCGCGAGCCACGCCACCGAACGGGCGGCCACGTCGATCAGCAGGCCACCGTCCACGCCGAAGGCGCGCATCGGATCGCCGGACTCCCGGGCGTACAGCAGGCCGAAGATCAGCCGGCGGCAGGCGATCGCCGTGAGCAGCACCGCGCCGATCAGGCCGGCCACCGCGGCGGCGTCGCGCCAGGCGGACGTGCGCAGGGCCTGCGCGCCCCGGCCGAGACGCGCGAGGATGCCGGCCCGCAGCAGGTCGGCGGCCTCACCCAGGGCGGGCCGGCGCTGACCCGGCTCGGCTCCCTCCATCAGCACTCCCACCATCTCCTCCTCGTAGGCACGGCGGTGCGCCGACGGATAGACCGCCAGCAGGCGGCGGTACTGGATCTCGAGCGGTGCGGTCACGCGGGCGCCCCTCCCAGGTCGTGCCGGGCACGCAGCCGGCCCTCGGCGAGGGTGGCCTGCTGGCGCAAGCGGCTGCTCTCGGCGGCCAGCCGCGTCTCCCCCACTCCGGTGAGCCGGTAGTAGCGGCGCAGCCGGGACTGCACGACCTCCTCGCGGTCGACCTCGATCAGGCCGTCGGTGCGCAGCCGGTCCAGCGCGGCGTAGAGGGTGCCCGCCCGCAGCCGGACCCGGCCGTCGGTCATCCGGGCCACGTCCTCGATCACGGCGTAACCGTGCTGGGGACCAGCGGCCAGCGCGGTGAGCACGAGGAAGGTCGGCTCGCGCATCGGTGTGTCGGTCATGGCAGCAGCATATACCGATGACAGGTATATACGCCAAGCGGTTCGTACGCTGGAATCCGGGTAACCATCTGACACCGACACGAAGGAGCGCCGGATGAGCGTGCCGTACTACCTGGCCGCGGAGACCGAGCCCAGCAAGCTGGGTGGCCTGACCGGCTGGGTGGCATCGGTCATCGAGTCGCTCGGCGAGGTCGGAGTGGGCCTGCTGGTGGCCCTGGAGAATCTGATCCCGCCCGTCCCCAGCGAGATCGTGCTGTCCATGGCGGGCTACCTGGCCAGCTCCGGCCGGGTCAACCTGGTCCTGGTCACCATCGCCGCCACCGCCGGCTCCGTGCTGGGCGCCCTGGCGCTCTACTGGCTCGGCCACGCGCTCGGCGAGGAGCGGCTGCGCCGCTGGCTGGACCGCATCCCGCTGGTCGACGCCGACGACCTCGACCTGGCCGACCGCTGGTTCGAGCGGCACGAGAAGAGCGCGGTCTTCTTCGGCCGGATGGCACCGGTGGTCCGCAGCCTGGTGTCCGTCCCGGCCGGCGCCAACCACATGAAGCTGGGCATGTTCACGCTGCTCACCACGCTCGGCAGCGGGCTGTGGAACTGCCTGTTCATCGGGGGCGGTTACGCGCTCGGTTCGCGGTGGCAGCAGCTCGAGAAGTACAGCAGCTACTTCGACTACGCGATCATGGCGTTCTTCGCGGTCGCGATCGGCAGCTGGGTGCTCAAGAAGCTGCGCAAACGGCGGCGCGCGACCGCGGATCGGTGAGATCCACGGCCGCGCGCTTGTAACAGGGGAGAGACGGTGCCTAGAAACCTGCGCTGATCTTGGTGAAGGCCCAGTCGGACTGCGCGATGCCACTGCAGTTGGAGACCACGCCGCCACCGGCGCAGCCGCGGTCGCGGTTGACCGCCCAGAAGGTGAACCGGGCGAAGTTGTTGTTCTTCGCGTAGTCGCGGATCCGCGTCCACGTGTCGGTGCTGGTCAGCTCCTGCTGGTCGGACAGGCCGTTCATGCCGGAGATGCCCATGTGCGAGTACGCCTGCGCGTCGGTCCAGCCGAAGGTCGACTTGAGCTGGTTCTTCAGGCCCTCGGAGGCGCCGACCGTGCTGGCGTACATGTCCGCGCCGCCGCTGAAGTCGAACGGCATCTGCGCGAAGATGTCGATGTCGGCGCCCATCGCCCTGGCCTGGTTGATCAGGCGGATGCCGTGGGCGTTGGGGCCGGTGGGCGTGGTGCCGAAGGTGAGGATCGTCTTCACCGACGGGTTCTTCTGCTTGACGATCTTCAGCGCGCCGACGATCCGGTCCGCGACCGTGTAGTTCTCGAACTCGTCGGTGTTCTCGATGTCGATGTCGATCGCCTTCAGGCCGAACGCGTCGATCACCTTCTGGTACGCCCCGGCGAGCAGCTCCGGCGTGGCGCAGTTCGGGCCGAGCTTGTTGCCGCTCCAACCACCGATGGACGGGACGACGTCGCCGCCGGCCGCCTTGATCGCCGCGATGGTGCTGGCGTGCACGCCGCCGGTCAGGCCACTCTCGCCGTCCCAGACCGGGTTGCAGCCGTTGGCCAGCACGAACGCGATGGTGAAGGCCTTGATGCCGGTGGCGTTCATGACCGTCGCCGGCGCCGGCGGGTTACCCCAGCCCGGGTAGATGTACGGCGCGGCCGCCATCTTGGTGCCGGTGACCGGGGGCGTGGTCGGGGGCGTGGTCGGCGGGGTGGTGGGCGGGGTGGTCGGGTCGACGACGCCACCACAGGCGCCCTTGTCGGCCCAGACGCCCCACTGCCCGCTGGCCGTCGGGACCTCGCCCTGCGTCCACCACTTCGCGGTGTAGTTCTTCGCCTGGTAGGAGACGGTGTTGTCCTTGACGTAGACCGCCGAGGATCTCCACGCCGGGGCGCAGGCGACGGCGGCCGAGGCGCCCGGTGCGAGCAGCACGGTGGTGCCGGCCCCGGCCGCGGCCAGGACCACCGCGAGCGCGGCGACGTATCTCTTCTTCAGTTTCATGGGGGGATGTCTCCAGTGGGGGCTGGTGATCAGGGGAGGGTGGACAGGTGCGGCTTGACGGTGTTGGCCCAGCCGTTGCCGGCGGTCACGTCCCAGTTGATCGACCAGGTCATCGCGCCCCGGATGCCGGGGTAGGTACGCGGCGGGCGGAAGGAACCGCAGTTGGTCCCGCGGGCCAGGCAGTCGAGGGCCTGGTTGACCACCGACGGCGCGACGTAGCCGCCGCCGGCCGCGCTGGTGGTGGCCGGCAGGCCGAGCGCGACCTGGTCGGGGCGCAGTCCGGCCTCGAGCTGGATGCAGGTCAGCGCGACCAGGAAGTTGACCGTGCCCTGGCCGTACGCGGCGTTCTGGTCGCAGCCGAGCATCGCACCGGAGTTGTAGTACTGCGTGAAGACGACCGTGAGGATGTCCTTGATGTCCAGCGCGAGCTTGAAGTACGAGCCGGCCGGGTTCTGCATGTCGATGGTCTGCGGAGCCATCGTGATGATCAGCTTCGACCCGGCCTTGGCGCGCAGGCTGCGCAGCGCCTGGGCCATGTACGTCGGGTTCAGGCCGTTCTCGAGGTCGATGTCGACGCCGTCGAAGCCGTACGTCTGCATCAGCGACCAGACCGAGTTGGCGAAGTTCGTCGCGGCGGCCGCGTCGTTGACGGCGACCGAGCCCTTCTCACCGCCGACCGAGATGATGACCTTCTTGCCGCGCGCGTGCAGCGTCGCGATGTCGGCCTTGAACTGGTCGTTGGTGTAGCCGCCGACCGAGGCCGACAGGCCGGGGTCGATGGTGAAGGAGACCGCGCCGGGCGTGCTGGTGGCGTCCGCGAAGGCGACCGCGATCAGGTCGTAGGTGTTCGGCACCGCGGCGAGCTTGAGCTCGTTGGCCGGGTTGTCGAAGTTCTGCCAGTAGCCGGTGATGAAGCGCGCCGGCAGCGACCCGTTGCTCGGCGGCACCGTGGTCGGCGGTGTCGTCGGGGGCGTGGTGGGTGGCGTCGTGGGCGGGGTGGTGGGGGGCGTGGTCGGTGGCGTGGTGGTGCCGCCGTCGCAGGCCCCCTTGTCGGCCCAGACGCCCCACTGGCCGCTCGCGGTCGGGACCTCGTTGGTGGTCCACCACTTCGCGGTGTAGTTCTTCGACTGGTACGAGACGGAGTTGTCCTTGACGTAGATCGCCGAGGAGCTCCACGCCGGGGCACAGGCCACAGCGGCGTTCGCGGAAGATCCTATGTAGACAGAGGAGCCGGTGGCCGCGAGCGCGGCGGATACGGCGAGGACCAGGGATCGGCGCATGGGGGTGGGCCTTCCACGTCGAACAGTTAGGTTCATTGATTATTAGGACTGTTAACAGAACTAGTCCAGACCCCCGGCACCTTAAAGTTCTTTAAGGTGGTCGGGCCGGAGGCGCTGGTCACGCCCCCGGCCTTATGCCTACGTATTGAACGAAGTCGCTACCTGCGGAACTGGAGCCAGTTCACGTTGACGAAGTCCGCGGGCTGTCCACTGGTGAAGGTCAGGAAAACCGTGTGCCGCCCGGACACGTTCGCCACGTTGGCCGGAATCGACCGCCAGGACTGCCACCCGCCGGTGTTGGCGAGCGCGAAACTGCCGATCGGCGCGTTGCCGCGGCTGTCGATCCGGACCTCGACGAGACCGCTGACGCCGCCGCCCGCGCCCGAGGACACCCGGCCCACGAAGTCCCGCACCCCGCCGGTGCCGAAGTCGACGTTGTCGAACTGCAGCCAGTCCCCGTTGCCGATGGCGCCGACGTTCTGGCCACCCTCGGACGACGTCTCCTTGATCACCGACGACGCCGCGTTGTACGACTCGGCCTCGATCTGCGCGTACGCGTTGCGCACCCCACCGGCCGGCGGCGTCGTGGGCGGCGTGGTCGGCGGCGTGGTGCCACCGGAACCCGAGCGGTACACGGCCACGTAGTCGACCAGCATCGGCACGCCGGACCGGGTCGCCGCGGTGGGGCCACCACCGAACGCGGCCGGGAAGCCACCGCCCATGGCCACGTTCAGGATGATGAACACGCCGCGGTGGGTGGCGTTGTTCCAGGTCGTCGCGTCCATCTGGTTCGCGCTGACCTGGTGGTACTGCACGCCGTCGAGGTAGAAGCGCAGCTGCTCCGGCGCGACGCTGCGGTCGTACTCCACCGCGTACGTGTGGAAGGCGGTGCCGCAGGTCGGGCAGGACTTCTCGCCGCTGCCCAGGCCGGTGGTCTCGTTGCACGGACCGCCCGGGCTGACGCCGCAGTGCAGGGCCGAGAAGACCGAGGGCCGGCCGTTGATCGACTCCATGATGTCCCACTCGCCGATGCTCGGCCAGTTGGTCGCGCCCACCGGCCGGGCCGCGTCACCCAGCGTCCAGAACGCCGGCCAGTAGCCGGCGGCCGCCGCCCCGGTGACGTTGGGCTGCTGCAGCCGGCCCTCGATGCGCAGCTTGCCGCCGGCGGGCGCGGCGAAGTCGGTGCGCTGGGTCTCCACCCGGCCGGAGGTCCAGTTGCCCGCGGCGTCGCGGATCGGCTTGATCGCCAGGTTGCCGTTGCCGTCGTGGTAGACGTTCTGTGTCGAGTCGGTCATCCGCTCGATCTCGCCGGTGCCCCAGTTCGCGGCGCCGCCGGGATATCCGGTGCCGAGGCTGTAGAGCCAGTTGCTGCGGTTCAGCCCGGTGCCCGCGGCGCCGGTGAAGTCGTCGCTGAAGATCAGCGTCATGCCCGAGGGGGCGGGCGGCACGGCCGCGTCGGCCTGCGCGACGAAGACGGCCGAGGCGCCTCCGGCGATCACGACAGCGGCGGCAGCGAGCAACCGCCGGCGCCATTTGTTCGGGGTGCTTCTCATGACAACGGCCTTTCGGGGGATGGGGAGGAGCCGCTGAGAGCGCTCTCTGGAAGTTTCCAGGGTGTTACGGAACATTGTCAATATGCATGACTACCGATTGACCGCCGGTGCTGGACGACGCCAGATCGCCTGCTCAAGCGCCGTCCAGGCGGCCGAGGTGACCAGATACAGGCCACCGGCGAGCGGCAGCCAGGCCACCATCACCACCGTCAGGAACGGCAACGCGGACATGATCCGGGGCAGCAGCGTCGCGCCGGGCTGGGCCGGATCGGCCGGGGCGGGCAGCAGCAGCCGGGTACGACGCGAGGACCACCAGGCCAGCCCGGTCGCCAGCACGAGCAGCACGGCGAAGACCGGCAGGCCGGCGGCGAGGTGCGCGGTCAGCGGCACGCCGAGCAGGTGGCCGCCCAGTACGCCGGCCGGCGTACCCGCGCCGGGCTGGACGAGGTGGAACATGAGCATGAAGAACGGCGCCTGGGCCAGCGCGGGCAGCATCGCGGCGAACGGGCCGGTGCCGTTGGCGCGTTGCAGGGCGAGCGTCTCGGTGGCCAGCAGCACCGGATCGTCGCGGTGCCGCTCGCGCAGGGCCGCCAGCTCGGGGGCCAGCGCGGCACCGCGCCGGGCGGAACGGGCCTGGAGCCAGGTGAGCGGGCTGATCAGCAGGCGGACGGCGACGGTGAACAGAACGATGGCCAGCGCGGCGGAGAGTTCACCGGCGACCGGGGTCAGGAGGGCGGCAAGACCCTCGAGGGCGGAGTGCGCGACGCCGACGACGGCATCCAGCGCAGCGGAGAAGGACATGGGCGTACCCCTGCGGTCCGAGAAGGAAGAAGGACGCGGAGACGGCCGATGGACCCGTGCGCGTCAGCGCGCGGGCAGCACGACCGCCGGGCACGCCGACGGAGCTCGCGGACGCGGCCGCCCGGCCGCGTCGGGATCCAGCAGACGGGGCAGTCGCCGCCGCAGAGCGCGCACGGCCAGGCCGACGCCGGCCGAGGCGGGACGCAGGGAAGGCACCGGGATGACCGCGGCGGCCGCCAGCACCACCAGCAGCGCGGCGGCGACAGCGGCGAGGCCCAGCACCAGCTGGGTGGACGATCCCGGCGCGGGGCTCGACAGGGCGGCGAACACCCAGAACCCCAGCAGCAGCATGCCTCGAACGCTACGCGCGCGGCGCAACCCCCGTTTTCCGGTGACCGCCGCCGGGTAACTTCGCGGTCATGGCGACTTCGGAGGGTACGGCGACGGCGACAACGATCTCCGAGGAGATGGCCGACGAGGCGGAAGCCCAGGGACTGCTGACCCTCGGCGTGGAAGAGGAATACCTGCTCGTCGACGCCACCACGCCCTGCGCGGTCGACCGGGTCGAGGAGGTATTCGACCAGCTCGGCGACGACATCCGCGACTCGGTGCAGCACGAGTTCGTGCGCAGCCAGATCGAGACGGCCAGCCCGCCGCAGCTGGAGCTGCGCGACCTCTCCGCGTCGCTGACCCGGCTGCGGTCCGGGCTGGCCGCCGCGGCGGAACGCGCCGGCGCCCGGCTGGTCGCGGTCGGGGCCAGCCCTGCCTCCGGCGAGGACTCCCGGGTGGTCGACCGGCCCCGCTACCACCGGATGCGCGAGCGCTTCGGCGACCTCTCCCCCGGCGGCGGCCTCAACGGCATGCACGTGCACGTCAGCGTCCCGGACCCGGAGACCGGCGTGCAGGTGCTCAACCACCTGCGCCCCTGGCTGCCGATCTTCCAGGCCGCGACGGCCAACTCGCCGTTCTTCGACGGCCGCGACACCGGGTACGCGAGCTGGCGCTCGATGCTCTGGGAGCGCTGGCCCACCGTCGGCCCGACGCCGTACCTGCACTCCCACGACGAGTACGAGACGATGATCTCGGATCTGGTCGCGAGCGGCGCGATGCTCGACGAGGGAATGCTCTACTGGTACGCCCGGCTGTCGGCGAACTACCCGACCGTGGAGATCCGGATGGGCGACGTCTGCCCCACCCCGGACGACGCGATGCTGCTGGCCGCCCTGGCCCGCGCCCTGGTGGCCACCCTGCTGCGCGAGGTCGGGGACGGCCGGGTGGCGCCGAACGTGCCGCACCCGCTGCTGATGGCCGCGCACTGGCGCGCCGCGCACGACGGGCTGGAAGGTCTGAACATCGACATGGCCACCCGCGAGCCGCGGCCGGCCTGGAAACTGATGCGCCAGCTCTTCGACTACGTACGCCCGGAGCTCGACCGCCACGGCGACCTCGAGATGACCACCGTCCTGCTGGGCCGGCTGCGCGCGCACGGCACCGGCGCCGCCCGGCAGCGGGCGCTGCTGGCGCAGAAGGGATCGGTCGACGCCGTCGTGGACTGGCTCGCGGCCACCACCCGGGGCGAGCGGTGAAGCTGGTCGTCGTCGGCGGTGACGCGGCCGGGATGTCCGCGGCGTCGCAGGCCCGCAAGCGGCTCGGGCCGGACGAGCTGGAGATCGTGGCGTTCGAGCGGGGGCACTTCACGTCGTACTCGGCGTGCGGGATCCCGTACTGGATCGGCGGGGCGGTCAAGGACCGCGACGCGCTGATCGCCCGTACCCCGCAGGAGTTCCACGACGCCGGGATCAGCGTGCACACCCGCCACGAGGTCGTCGCCATCGACCTGGCCGCCCGCGAGGTCGTGGTCCAGGACCTGGACGGCGACGGCGAGCGGCGGGAGAGCTATGACCACCTGATGTACGCGACCGGCGCGGTGCCGGTGACGCCGGACTGGGCGCGGATCGACGGCGAGGGCGTCTTCGGCGTGCAGACGCTGGACGACGGCACGGCTATCCACGCCTGGCTGGACCGCGAGCCGCAGCCGCGCACGGCGGTGGTGATCGGCGGCGGTTACGTGGGCGTGGAGATGGCCGAGGCGATGGTCCGGCGCGGCCTGGCGGTGACGCTGCTGGAGAAGTCGCCGCAGCCGATGGGCACGGTCGATCCGGACATGGGCGAGCGGGTCGGTGAGGCCATCCGCGGGCTGGGCATCGAGGTCCGCACCCGGACCCACGTGCAGGG
The DNA here is from genome assembly GCF_018332655.1 of Actinoplanes auranticolor. Classification (GTDB taxonomy): domain Bacteria; phylum Actinomycetota; class Actinomycetes; order Mycobacteriales; family Micromonosporaceae; genus Actinoplanes; species Actinoplanes auranticolor. The sequence goes on from NZ_BOQL01000042.1 coordinate 67,832, forward strand.
CCTGGAGACCACCGACGGCCGGATCTCCGCGGTGGTCACCCCGCAGGGGACGCTGCCGGCCGACATCGTGGTGCTGGGCCTGGGGGTACGCCCGAACACGGCGCTCGCCGTGCGCTCGGGCATCCCGATCGGGGTGACCGGCGGGCTGCGTACCGATCTGCGGATGCGCGTGGTGGGGCCGCACGGGCACCTGGACGGCATCTGGGCGGCCGGTGACTGCGTGCAGACCATGCACCGGGTCAGCGGTCAGCCGGTGCACGTGCCGCTCGGCACCCACGCCAACAAGCAGGGCCGGGTCGCGGGCATCAACATCGGCGGCGGCTACGCCACGTTCCCGGGTGTGATCGGCACCGGCGTGACCAAGGTGTGCGAGCTGGAGGTGGCCCGGACCGGGCTGACGGAGAAGGAGGCCACCGCGGCCGGCTTCGCCTTCGTCACCGCCACGGTCGAGTCGACCAGCCGGGCCGGGTACTACCCCGGCGCCGGCACGATGGTGGTCAAGCTGATCGCCGAGAAGCGGACCGGGATGCTGCTCGGCGCGCAGATCGTGGGTCGCGAGGAGGCGGCCAAGCGCATCGACTCGCTGGCTGTCGCGGTCTGGAACAGCATGACCGTCGAGGAGATGACGGCTCTCGATCTCAGCTATGCACCGCCATTCTCGCCGGTGTGGGATCCGGTGCTGATCGCCGCGCGTAAGGCGACGGACGCCGTCCACGCGGCGGGGTGATGCTTATCGTCCGATGTGTCGTCATCAATCCGCTCTGCCCGCACGGCTGTGAGCAGGTGCGATCACTTCCGGTCACACGGTGATCACGAAAGCGGTATCGTCTTTGATCTTGTAAACCGGTAGGCATGACGAATGCCGTCGCTCCCCTCACCTCGTTCGGCGCCGGAGAACGGGCCGCGGCACGCTGCCCAGCCGGCGGCGCGCGCCCGCAGCGGCAACGCACTGACCGCGACGACCGGCGGTTTCCCGCACGTCCAGGTCCTCGAGGGCGAGACCGCCAACGGGCGGCACCGGCGCCCCGAGTCACTGGCCGACGCCACGGTGCTGCGTCCACCGACGACGACCAGGGTGGCCGGCGGTCGCCGTACCTCCTTGGACCTGGCTCCCCGCCGGAACAGGGACGACAAGCGCCGCACCGCCACCCGGGCCCGGCGGGCGACCGCCACCGGCGGCTCGTCCCGCGGCAAGCACGCGAAGGCCGCCGATCCGCTCGCCATCACCGTGCGCCCGCTGCCCGTCGTGCGCGACGCGGCCGAAGCGGTCCGCGGCTGGGCGCTGGCCGACAGCGGCCGGCCGCCCGTGACCGGCAACCACCGCGCACCCGGCACCCTGCCCCTCGAGTCCTGGCTGCTCATCGGCCGGCGCCGGCAGCAGGTGCTGCTGGCCGCCCTGGTGGCGGTCGGTCTGCTGCTGTTCGTGCCCATCCAGCAGAGCAGCAGCGACCCGGCGGTCAATCCGGTGAACGCCGCGGACCACGCGGCCGCCACCGCGACCAAGGCGCCCGCCAAGAAGGAGAAGGAAGAGAAGGCCCCGCCGCGCAACGCCGCAGAGCCGACCGCGGCCGTCAAGCCGGCCCCGAGCACGCCGGCGAGGCCCGCGGCCCGGCCGACCGACCCGGCCCGGCCGACGACGCCCGCGTCCGGCGCGCCGCCCGCGGTTCTGGTGCCGGCCGGCGCCGGTCCGGCTTTCTCGCTGGTCACCACCGGATCGGCCACGGTCGCGCTGACCTTCGACGACGGCCCCGACCCGGTGCAGACCCCGAAGATCCTCGCCCTGCTCGCGCAGTACCGGGTCAAGGCGACCTTCTGCGTGGTCGGCAGCCAGGTCCAGCGGCACCCGGACATCGTCCGGCAGATCGCCGCGGCCGGGCACACGCTGTGCAACCACACCTGGGACCACAGCCTGACCATCGGCAAGAAGAAGCCCGAGCGCATCCAGGCCGACCTGCGCTGGACGAACGAGGCGATCCGGGCCGCGGTGCCGGGCGCGCCGATCCCGTTCTTCCGCGCGCCGGGCGGCAACTTCACCGACGCGCTGGTGCAGACGGCGTACGCCGACGGCATGGTGTCGCTGTACTGGGAGGTCGACCCCCGCGACTGGGAGCACTCCGAGAACGAGGACGACACCGCCCACGTCGCCAAGATCGTCAAGGGCGTGCAGAAGGACGTCCGGCCGGGCGCGATCGTGCTGTCCCACGACTTCAACCAGCCGGACACGATCCTGGCGTACGAGCGGCTGCTGCCCTGGCTGGCCGAGAACTTCGAGCTGGGCATCCCGGACGTGCCGCCGGCGCCGACGGCTGCCCCCACCGCACCCGTGAGCCCGGCCTCAGCCCTCTGACGGCTGGCAGGCCGGGCACCAGTAGAGGTTGCGCCCGGCCATCGGGCCGCGGATGACCGCCGTGCCGCAGACCAGGCAGGGCTGACCCGTGCGGCGATAGACGTAGACCTCGCCGCCGTGCCGGTCCACCCGCGGGGCCCGCTGCATCGCCTCCGGCGTGTGAGCCGTGTGGACGGTGTCGATCCGCCCGCGGACGACGCCCTCCTTCATCAGTGCGCGCAGGTCGTCCCAGAGCTCCTCCCAGCACCGCGGGCTGATCTCCCGCCCCGGCGTGGTGGGAGCCAGGCCGGCCCGGAACAGCACCTCGTTGGCGTAGATGAGCCCGCACCCGGCCACCACCGTCTGGTCCAGCAGCAGGGCGAAGACCGGCTTGCCGCTGGCCACCACCCGGGCGTACGCCAGCCGCGGATCGGCGTCGTCGCGCAACGGGTCCTGCCCGAGCCGGGCCCGCAGCGCCGCGACCCGCACGGGGTCGAGCACCTCGCAGGCGGTCGGGCCGCGCAGCTCCAGCCAGTGGCGCGTACCGGACAGGGCCAGCCGCACCTGCCCGACGGGCGCCGGCGCGGGCAGCTCACCGTCGGCGAACTTGCCGTAGAGCCCGAGATGGATGTGCATCGCCGACTCGTCGTCGAAGTGGTGCAGCAGGTGTTTGCCGTACGCCTCGGTGTCGACCAGCGTCCGGCCGTCGAGCAACGCGGCCCCGGCGGCGAACCGCCCCTGCGGGCTGGCCACCCGCACGACCTGACCGGCGAAGAGCGCCCGATGCCGCGCAGCGAGCCGATGAATCGTGTGTCCCTCTGGCACCCGGGAACCCTAGCCGGGGAATCTTCGCCCCCGGCTTTCGCCCTGAGGAGAATCGCTGGGTTCCGCGCCCGTTACCGGGGAAGGTGGGAGAGGTCGAATGCCGGGTGGGTGCGACAGACTCCCGGCTCGTGCGAGAGGGTGGGTCCATGAGAGTTGACGAGATCGCGATGCGGGCGGGTGGCGCATCCTTTGACGACCAGGTCTTCGAGCGGTTGCTCCGGGAGCGCATCATCTTCCTCGGCAGCGAGGTCAACGACGAGGTGACCAACCGGATCTGCGCCCAGATGCTGCTGCTCGCCTCGGCCGACAGCGAGAAGGACATCGCCCTGTACATCAACTCGCCGGGTGGTTCCATCAGCGCGGGTATGGCCGTCTACGACACGATGCAGTACATCAAGAACGACGTGGCCACGATCGCCATGGGCATGGCGGCCTCGATGGGCCAGTTCCTGCTCTGCGCCGGCACCGCCGGCAAGCGGTACGCCCTGCCGCACGCCCGGGTGATGATGCACCAGCTGTCCGGCGGCATCGGCGGCACCGCGGCCGACATCGCCATCCAGGCCGAGAGCATGCTGCACATCAAGTCGGTCATGAACGAGCGGATCGCCTTCCACACCGGGCACACCCCGGAGGAGATCGGCCGCGACTCCGACCGGGACCGCTGGTTCACCGCCCAGGAGGCCAAGGACTACGGAATCGTCGACCACGTGATCTCCAAGGCGACCGACGTCAACGCGACGTCCGCCCTGGTCTGACGCGTTCCCGGCGGCGGGTGCCCGGCTCTGCCGGCGCCCGCCGCCGTCGTGTTTGTGTCGCGATCCGGCCCTCGGGGTATAGCGAAGGCATCCCCGAGGGTTGAAGGAGGTGCTGACGATGAGACTTCCGACGTTCTCGCGCCAGTCCGACACCACCGCCGAAACCGAAGCGCGTCCGGCCGGCGCGACCAGTCCGGTGCGTCCGCGCACCGACGCCAGCGTGACACCGCCGCCGGCCGCGCCGCCCGTGGTCGAGCGCCGCCGGCCCGCCGACGAGGACACCCTGGTCAACCAGCAGGCCGTCGGCCACGAGCCGAAGACCCGCGACGACCTGAAGAGCCGCGACCTGCAGGCGCCCCGGCCCGTGGCCGCCCGCACCGACCGGGGCGACCGTTTCGACCACGCCGATGAGAAGACCATCGAGCAGCCGCCGGTCGTCGCCGGGCCCAAGCCGCGGGCCAGTCTGCTCGCCACCCTGGGCCTGATCGTCAGCGTCGTGGCCGCCCTGCTCGTGCTCTCCGGCCCGCTGCTCGGCTACGGGATCGGCCTGGCCGTGCTGGGCCTGATCCTCTCGCTGAGCGGCATCCACGCCACCGGCAAGCGGCACATCGCCGGCAAGACCGACGCTCTGATCGGCATGGTCCTGTCGCTGGGCGCGATCGTGGTCGGCGTGCTGGCGCTCACCGGCTCGCTCTCCTGGCTCGGCACCGACATGCAGCCGGTCACCAGTGTCCGAGAGTGGCTTGACGCACAGTTTATCGACCGCTTCTGACGGGTATCAGACATTCACCGGCGGCGATGCGCAGCCGGTGAATCTCGGAACCGGGACGGTCACCAGCCGTCCCGCCCCGAAATCATCCGGCGGTGCGCCGGAGAGCGCGGAAACATCTCCGATCGGCGATCACGTCGACCGGTTCGGGACGGGACCGCATCGTTGTGCGGGGGCGGCGGTTCGCCGCCCCCGACGCGTGTGCAACGAATCTTCGCACCGGGCCCGGATCACGCAACGATCCGCCGCCGCGCGCATGGTTGTTCCGGGGCGTACGCAGGCACTTCACGCATAGCGTTGCCGGCATGACGCCCACCGCCACCCCGCGCCGCTATCTCATGTGCCGGCCGACCCACTTCGCCGTCACGTACCGGATCAATCCGTGGATGGACCCGACGGCGCCGTACGACAACGCTCTGGCCGTCAGCCAGTGGGAGCACCTGCGGCAGACGTTCCTCGACCTCGGCCACACCGTCGAGCTGATCGAGCCGCTGCCCGGCCTGCCCGACATGGTCTTCGCCGCCAACGGCGCCACCGTGGTCGACGGCAAGGTGCTCGCCGTGCAGTTCCGCGACGCCGAGCGGGCCGACGAGGCCCCGGCGTACGCCGGCTGGTTCGCCGGCAACGGCTTCGAGGTCTTCGAGTCCAAGCACACCAACGAGGGCGAGGGTGACATCCTGCTCGCCGGCGACGTGCTGCTCGCCGGCACCGGCTTCCGGACCTCGCACGCCGCCCACGCGCAGACCCAGGAGATCTTCGGCCGCCCGGTGATCACCCTGCAGCTGGTCGACCCGGCCTACTACCACCTCGACACCGCGCTGTGCGTGCTGGACGAGCGGAACATCGCCTACCTGCCGTCGGCGTTCTCCCCCGGCTCGCAGGCGGTGCTGCGCCGGCTGTTCCCGGACGCGGTCATCGCCACCCCGGCCGACGCCGAGGTGCTGGGTCTCAACGCGGTCAGCGACGGCCGTACCGTGGTGTTGCCGGTGCAGGCCACCGCGCTCACCGCCGCCCTGCGGGAGCGGGGCTACGCCACCGTCGGAGTCGACGTCTCCGAGCTGCGCAAGGCCGGCGGCGGCCCGAAGTGCTGCACCCTGGAGGTTCGTACCCGTGACTGATCTCGATCTGCGGACACCCGCCGCGCTCGCCGACGCCGAGCGCTGGACCGCGCACAACTACCACCCGCTGCCGGTCGTGATCGCCGACGCCGAGGGCGCCTGGGTCACCGACGTCGACGGCCGCCGCTACCTGGACTTCCTCGCCGGCTACTCGGCGCTGAACTTCGGCCACCGGCACCCCGGCCTGATCGCCGCCGCGCACGCGCAGCTCGACCGCCTCACGCTGACCAGCCGGGCCTTCGTGCACGACCAGTTCGCCGGCTTCTGTCACGGGCTGGCCGAGCTCTGCGGCAAGGACCTCGTGCTGCCGATGAACACCGGCGCCGAGGCCGTGGAGACCGGCATCAAGGTCGCCCGCAAGTGGGGTTACCAGGTCAAGGGCGTGCCGGACGGGCAGGCGGAGATCATCGTCGCGGACGGCAACTTCCACGGCCGCACCACGACGATCATCAGCTTCTCCACCGACCCGGACGCGCGCAACGACTTCGGGCCGTACACCCCCGGCTTCAAGATCGTGCCGTACGGCGACCTGGCCGCGCTGGCCGGCGCGATCACCCCGAACACGGTCGCCGTGCTGCTCGAGCCGATCCAGGGCGAGGCCGGGGTCCTGATCCCGGGTGAGGGCTACTTCGCCGGCGTCCGGTCGCTGTGCGACGACCACAACGTGCTCTTCATCGCCGACGAGATCCAGTCCGGCCTCGGCCGCACCGGTAAGACCTTCGCGATCGAGCACGAAGGTGTCGTGCCGGACGTGTACCTGCTGGGCAAGGCGCTCGGCGGCGGCATCGTGCCGGTGTCCGCCGTGGCGGCGAACCGCGACGTGCTCGGCGTGCTCAAGCCGGGCGAGCACGGCTCGACGTTCGGTGGCAACCCGCTGGCCTGCGCGGTCGGCGCCGAGGTCGTCCGGCTGCTCGCCACCGGGGAGTTCCAGGAGCGCTCCGCGCGGCTGGGCGCGCTGCTGCACGAGCGCCTCGCCGAACTGGTCGGCAAGGGGGTGCTGGCGGTCCGCGGCCGCGGACTGTGGGCCGGCGTCGACATCGACCCCGCCCTGATGACCGGCCGGCAGGCCGTGGAGCGGCTCGCCGAGCGGGGCGTACTGGCCAAGGACACCCACGGTTCAACGATCCGGCTGGCCCCGCCCCTGGTGGTCACCGAGGAGGACCTGGAGCACGCGGTGGCGCAGCTGGCCGCGATCCTGGCCTGAGTGTGACGGGGGAGGCGGGGTCCCGCCTCCCCTCAGCGTTCGAACTTGCGGATCGCCATCGTCGGGGCCTCGGCCATGACCGAGGACGGCTGGGTCACGCCACCGGTCGCCCAGAGCTTGGCGCGGCCGACGTTCACGCCCGCGTACAGCTCCACCACGTCGTTGGCCGCCAGCGTGCGGGTCTCGTCGCGGTTCAGGGTGATCCGGTCGTCGTCGTCCAGCGAGCCGCCCGGGCGGATCCCCGTGCCGTTCGTGCTGACGTCCTGAGCGGTCAGCTCGCCGCCGTTGAGCGCCAGCCGCACGTGACCGCGGCTGATCCACTTCCGGGCGTCGTCGGTCAGCCACTGGCCCAGCATCACGCCACCGCCCTCGGGCGCCCGCCCCACCACCACGGGCTTGTCGGTCGAGACCGCGAAGCGCTGGCGCACCACGCCGTCGATCCGGACCGACAGCACCTCGACCGCCGGGCGCGGGCCCGCGTCCCGCAGCCGGGTGCCGTGCACCGGGCAGGTCGGCGCGCCGGACCGCAGCGACGGCGGCGGCTGGGCGACCGGGGCGGTCGTCTTGCGCATGTCGGCGAACGGGCTGTCCGGATCGCCACCGGAGCCGTACGCGTTGCAGTTGGCCTCCGGGCAGCTCCACACCCGGGCCAGCAGCTTGGCCCCCATCGGGGACGGCTCGGCCACCGCGGGAACCTCCCCGCGGCCGATCCGGGCCACCAGCACCGGGCCACCGGCGCCGGGAACCGCGGCGAGCAGCCGGCCCGGCTCCTCGACCCAGGGACGGCGGTCGCGGAACTGCTCGGCGCGGGTGCGGGTCAGCACGGGCAGGCCCAGCAGCTCGGCCACCTCGAGGACCCGGTCGTCGAGCTGCGGGACGACCTCGACCACGCCGTCGTCGGCCCAGCGGCGGACCACCATGCGCTCGTTGGAGGTCAGATCCGCGTCGGAGAGCAGGCCCCGGGGCACCACGGCGTAGACCGGGACGTTCTCCTCCGAGACGTGCCGGCCGAGCGCGTCGATGACCAGGCCGAGGCGCAGCATGCTGGCCGGGCGACCGCCGTCGAGATCGGCGTAGCGCACGATCTCCGACAGGTCGACCACGGCGCGGGCCAGGGCCGGGTCGGTGGTGAGCCGGGCCTCGATCGCGTCGAGGACCTTGCTGACCTCGAATCTCACGGGGCCTCCCTGTACGTGCGCGTGCGGCTACCTCCGGCCATCATGCCGTCTGGGGCCACCGGGCGGCCAATCAGGGCCGCCGGTCCGGGCGGAAGGGGGCTATGGGGTCCGGGGGTCAGGACGCGTCGGCGACGATCCGGTCGATGCGGTTGGCCAGCGCGATGTCGCGGGTCGTGACGCCGCCCGCCGCGTGCGTGACACAGCGGAAGGTCAGCGTGCGCCACCGGATGTCGATGTCGGGATGGTGGTCCATCTCCTCGGCGACCTTCGCCACCCGGTCGACGACGGCGATCGCCGCCGGGAAACTGCGCAGGCCCACGGTGCGTACGATCGCGTCCGTCCCGCCTTCCCAGCCGTCCAGGACGGCCACGGCACTGCGTACGGAATCGGCGTCGAGCAGGTCAGCCATGAGACAACCTTAATGCCCGCGCGCCCCCCGGCCACGGCGCCTCGAACCAGGATGTCGCACCCGTTCGCTACCGTGAGCGCCGAATTGACGCCCGGCTCCCGGGAGACCGGGGCGGGCACAACGGGGAGGAAACCCATGAGGAATCGACGACCGGCGATCGCTGGTCTCGCCCTGGTCGCCGCTCTCGGGCTCACCGGCTGCGGTCCGGCCGACGGCCAGGCCCAGCCGGGCGGCAACGCCCCGGCGGCCGCCCAGCAGGCGGATCCGGCGGCCGAGCTGGCTGCCGCGGCCCAGAAGCTGGGTGAGCAGAGCCTGCGCTTCGAGATGGAGATGGTCGGCGCGATCACCGCCTCCGGCGAGGCGGACCCGAAGGCGGGCAACGCCCGGATGACCATGGACATGGGCTCACTTGGTGACGGCAACAAGATCGAGCTGCGCAAGGTCGGCACCGACGTCTACCTGAAGTTCGGCGGCGCGGTGGGCCAGATGCTCGGCGGCCAGAGCAGCAGCGGCAAGGAGTGGATGCACGTCGACGCGGCGAAGCTCCCCGCGGGCAGCAGCTTCAACGTGATGTCCCCGGACGACCCGGCCGGCACCAAGGCGATGGTCGCCGCGATGACCAGGGTCGAGCGGACCGGCGCGAACGGCTACCAGGGCTCGCTGGACCTGGCCAAGTCGCCGACGTACAACAAGAAGGATGCCCTGAAGGCGCTGGGCGGCAACACGCTGGTGCCGTTCACCGCCGAGACCGACGCCCAGGGCCGGCTCGTCGAGCTGACGCTGGACATGAGCGGGCTGGGCGCCTCCTCGGGCGCCGGTGCCGTGCCCGGCGGCGGCAAGGTCAAGACGACGTACTCGGACTTCGGGACCAAGGTCTCGGTCGCGGCGCCGCCGGCCGCGCAGGTCCAGGAGCTCCCGTCGCAGCTCGCCGGCATGCTCAACAACTGACGCGTCCCCGGGCCGGGCCGGTGTCCCTCCGGCCCGGCCCGGGGTCCGTTTGCGTTCGCGTCCCATCGGGCATTCCACCCCCCGACCGTTCGTCACCCCCGGACGTGCGGCAGGGCAAGGAAGGACCGACATGCGGACGCCACGACTCGCCGGACTCGGCCTCGCATCGATGGCCGCGGTCGCTCTCGCGGTGACCGGCTGCGCGGCTGACAGCGACGGCACCCCCGGCGCGAGCGCCCCGGTGACGGACACTCCCAGCGCGTCCGCCAGCGTGGGCAGCCCCGATCCGACCGCCGCCGCCGCGCTGGCCACGGCCACCGCCGCGCTCGGCACCACGAGTTTCAAGGTCACCATGACCTCGGGTCCCGGCCTCAAGCTGACCGGCCTGATGGACGCCCCGAACGGCACCGGCACCGCGGACCTCACCGCCACCGGGCCGAACACCGAGATCAAGGTGCAGACCCTGCTGGTCGGCCAGGACCTCTACCTCAAGGTCCCCGGTGTCACCAAGGGCAACACCTGGACCCACGTCGACGTGTCCCGGCTGCCCGAAGGCGCCAACGTGGGCCTGCGCCCGGGCCAGATCGACCCGGCCAACACCGCCAAGCTGCTCACCTCCACGACCGACGTGCAGCAGGTCGACGCGCGCAGCTACCAGGGCACGCTCGATCTGACCAAGGCGGCCGGTGTGGCCGGCGTGGATCAGACGCTGGTCAAGACCTGGGGTGCGCAGGCGCAGAACGTGCCGTTCACCGCGGGCCTGGACGAGCAGGGCCGGCTGTCCGCGCTGACGATCCAGCTCCCGGCGGTCAACGGCCAGCAGGCCCAGCCGCTCGAGGTGCTCTACACCGACTACGGCACCAAGGTCGAGGCCCAGAAGCCGGCCGCCGCGGAGATCACCGAGGCGCCGGCCAGCCTGTACAGCAGCCTGGGCGGCTGATCGGCACCACCGAACCGACGGGGCCCGGACGCGCGAGCGTCCGGGCCTCTCCCGTTCAGGCGGTGGGAGTGCGCCGGGCGGACCAGTCGGTGCTCAACGGGCGCGGACGCGGACGGTTCTCCTCGATCCAGGCGTCGATACGCGCCCACCAGTCGTAGAGCCAGGCCACCCGCTCCTCCTCACCGGCCGGCACCTCCTCCGGCGGCACGCTCCAGAACCGCATCACCAGTTGCTTGTCCATCGGCAGCTCGCGCCAGAGATCGCGGACGGTGATCATCCGGTCCAGCCCGGTGTGCGCCACGAAGATGACCCCCGCGTCCGGTGCGGCGTCGATCGCGGTGAACAGCCCGCCCGGTTTGGGCGGCAGCACGTGGCGCAGGCCCTCGGCCTTGACCGCCATGTCCTCCATGCCCTTGTCCCGCAGGAACGCGATGGCCTTGGTGCGCCGGCGGGGGGTGAAGTTGCCGCCCTCCGGGAAGATCACGAAGGCGTCGTTGTGGTCCAGCCCGGTCGCCAGGTCGCTGATCTCCTGCTCCAGCGAAACCGTGCGGGTGTGGCCCGGCGAGATGAACCTGTTCGGCAGACGGTTGAGCAGGATGTCGACGGCCGGATCCCACTGCAGGGTGGCCTTCAGTACGATCCGCGGCTCCCGGTCGAACCAGTTGACCAGGCCGTGGATGAGGACGAACGAGTCGCCCGGACCGGCGTGCCGGCTCACCACGACCTCCGGGCGCCCCGGCATCCCGGTGTCCGGATCGGTGCCGACCACGTCGATGCTCAGGTGCAGCGACCAGCGGGCCAGCCAGAACAGCGCGTCGAGGAACCACCCGGTGAGCACGTAGTGGGCCCGCTGGAAGGCGGCATTGCGGATCTTCCACCCGAAACCCGACGCCACCCACAGCACCGCCAGGCACACCAGCGCGGCCGCGTCCCAGATCAGGTAGGCGATCGCCAGGAAGACCAGCCGTGGCACCCGCAGATGCCCGGGGGCCAGCGGCGACGCGGCCAGCGCCAGGATGAGCCACACCGGCAGCGTGGCCAGCAGCACGACGGACAGCACGACCACGGCCGGGGCGATGATCAGCCGGCGGACCCAGACGGGAGGCAGCATCAGGCGCCGTCGGCCGGGGTCACGTTGGCGGCCAGGTAGCGGCGTGAGGCGGTGTAGGCGCGGCTGATCCGGCGACCCGCGGCCGCCATGTCGCGGTATGCCCACGGCGAGTCGTCGCGGCTGTCGCCACCGCCGGTCGGCAGAACATGCACCCGTACATCGTCGGGCAACGACGCAACATCCCGGGCGAACCGGTGCCGCCGCGCGATCTCGAACGCCACCTGCGCCACCTCCCAGGGCCGCTTCGGGACCACCAGCGGCCGCTCGATCCGGCCCACTTGCAGCACGAAGATCTGCTTGGCGCCGACCCGCACGGCCTCACCGATCGGGATCGAGTTGACGATCCCGCCGTCGACGAAGTGCTCCCCGGCGATCTCCATCGGCGGCAGCAGCCCGGGCACCGACGAGGAGGCCAGTACCGCGTCGACCAGCGGACCGCTGTCGAACCAGTGCTCGGCCGCGCGCTCGATGCTGGCCGCGCAGCAGCGGAACGGCACCTTGAGGTCGGCGAAGGTGGCCTGGTCGCCCAGCTCGCCGCTGAGCAGGCGGCGCAACGGCAGCGGCGAGTGCAGGTGGGTGCGGGCCGCGAACCGGCGGAGCTGGCGGGCGAGCGAGTCGCCGTACACCTCGGCGGCCTCGGGCGACGACCAGAGCCGGACCAGGCGTTCGGTGACCGCCTCGGTGGGATCGGCGGCGACCAGCGCGCCGTTGACCGCGCCGATGGAGGTGCCGACCACGACGTCGGGCCGGTAGCCCGCCCGGAAGAGGGCGCGCAGCATGCCCACCTGCACGGCGCCGAGCACGCCACCGCCCCCGAGCACAAAAGCAACCGGGGTGTTCATCGGCCCAGGGTAGCGGGGAGGTGAGCAGACCGAAGGGCAAGATCAAGGGCAAGTTCAAGGCGATGTCGTGGCTGGTTGCATGGTGCTGACCGTCGCTCCCGCCGATGACATCTGCGTGCTCGCAAGACCGTGCGGGTCACGCACGGGTACCTGCGCGCGGCTCGGGCGTGTCATCATCGGCGGCGTGGATATTCGTCGCCGGTCCCTGCTCGGGGGCGGGCTTGCCGCCGCCGCGGCCACGCTCGCCGGGTGCGGGAAGCCCAGCGCGGCCACCTGGAACGAGCCGGGCCCGGGCGCCGTTCCCGTGGCGGATCAGGTTTCCGTCGCCCCGTCGAGGACCTCGGCCGCGATCAGGCCCGCCCCGGCACAGACTCGGGCCGCGGCGCCGCCGCCGTATGCGGCTCGGGTGCAGAACGTGCTGACGAAGTATCTGAAGCCGACGCCGGACAATCCGAAACGTCCCGGGTACGCGGGGGCCGTCGCGCTGGTCATGGTCGACGGCAAGACCACGCTGCACACCGCCGTCGGGCACGCCCTGCGCTACAAGGCCGGGCCGGTCGAGCTGCCCGCGAGCAAACGCGTCGTGATGAAACCGGACGCCATCTTCGACCTGGCCTCGCTGACCAAGGTCTACACCGCGCTGCTGGTGCTGCGACTGGTCGACCAGGGCAAGATCGACCTGGACGCGCCGCTGCGCAAGTACCTGCCCGAGTTCACCGGCACCGGCAAGGGCACGATCACCATCGCCATGCTGCTGGCCCACACCAGCGCCCTGCCGGTCGGCGCGAAAGTCACCGGCCTGCCCGACAACGCCGCCCGCTGGAAAGCCGTGCTCACCACGCCGCTGGTCAAAGGAGGCGTGCCCGGCACCACCTTCCGCTACTCCAGCGTCGGGCTGATGCTGCTGGGCCGCCTGGTCGAGAAGCTCACCGGCAAGAGCCTCGACAAGGCCCTGCGCGACAACCTGCTCACCCCGCTCGGCCTCAAGGACACCGGCTTCCAGCCTCTGAAGTGGGTCACCGACAAGAAACGACTCGTCGCCACCGACGCCCGCTCCTCGCGCGGCCTGCTGCGGGGCACCGTCCACGACGACGTCTGCAACCACCTCGGCGGCATCGCCGGGCACGCCGGCATCTTCGGCACCGCCAAGGACGTCGCCGTCATCGGCCAACTGCTGCTCAACGGCGGCACCCACAACGGCAAACGCCTGCTCTCCGCCGACGTGCTCAAGAAAGCTCTGACCAACGTCAACAAGGGCAGGAAAGCCATCGACGCCGACCGCCCGAACCGCACCGCCGACCACGGCCTGGGCTTCGAGCTCAACCAGCCCTGGTTCATGGGCAGACTCGCCGCACCCACCACCTACGGCCACACCGGCTTCACCGGCACGTCGCTGCTGGTGAGCCCGGCCCGCAAGACCGTCGTGGTGCTGCTGACCAACCGCGCCCACCCCAACTGGTCCTGGTCCAACCCCGACACCCACCGCGTCGCGGTCCACAACGCCATCGCGTGAAGCGGGGCGGCGGTCAAGTTCTGACCACCGCCCCGGCGAACAGCGGGATCAGCCCAGCCCGTTGAGGAAGCTCTCGTGGCTGGTACGGAACTCCCAGTTGTAGAACTTGTCCCAGTTGATCGACCAGGTCATCAGGCCCCGGAAGTTCGGGTTCGTGCCGCTGCGGACCGTGTACCCGCCGCAGTTGCTGCCCTTCACCAGGCAGGTCACCGCCTGCTGCACCCCGGCCGGGGCGACGTAGCCGTTACCCGCGCTGACCGACGACGGCGCGCCGAAGGCGACCTGGTCCTCGCGCAACGCCGGGAACATGTTGGCCGTGTTGCCCGCCACCGGGAAGCCGGCCAGCATCATGTCGGTCATCGCGATGTGGAAGTCGGCCCCGCCCATGCTGTGGTACTGGTTGTCCAGGCCCATGATCGAGCCGGAGTTGTAGTCCTGCACGTGCAGCACCGTCAGGTCGTTGCGCATCGCGTAGATCACCGGCAGGTACGAGCCCGCGCGCGGGTCCTGCCCGCCCCACGGCCCGGAGCCGTAGTACTGGTAGCCGAGCTGCACGAAGAACGTCTCCGGGGCCATGGTCAGCACGAAGTTCGCGCCGTAGCGGGCCTTCAGCGACTTCAGCGCGGCGATCAGGTTGACGATGACCGGCGTCGTCGGGTTCTTGAAGTCGGTGTCGCCGGTGTTCAGCGACAGCGAGTGGCCCTCGAAGTCGACGTCGACGCCGTCCAGGCCGTACTTGTCGATGATCGCGCTGACCGAGCTGACGAACTTGTCGCGGGCCGCGGTCGTGGTCAGCTGGACCTGGCCGTTCGCGCCGCCGATGGAGAGCAGCACCTTCTTGCCGGCCGCGCGCTTGGCCCGGATGGCGCTGATGAAGTCGGCCTCGCTCTCCACGCCGGGGCACTCGGCCGCCGGGCAGAGGGTGAAGCGGATGTCGCCGGAGGTCGCCGTGGTCGGCTCGCCGAAGGCCAGGTTGATGATGTCCCAGTCCGCCGGGACGTCGGCCATCCGCAGGTAGCCGGAGCCGTTGGCGAAGCTCGAGTGCAGGTAGCCGATCAGCGCGTGCTTCGGCAGCCCGGAGACCGGGGGCGGCGTGGTCGGCGGCGGCGTGGTCGGGGGCGGGGTGGTGGGCGGCGGCGGGGTGGTCGGCGGGGTCGTGGTGGGCGGCGGGGTGGTCGGCGGCGTCGTCGTGCCACCGCAGGCGCCCTGGTCGGCCCAGACACCCCACTGGCCGCTGGCCGTGGGCACCTCGTTCTGCGTCCACCACTTGGCGGTGTAGTTCTTCGCCTGGTACGAGACGGAGTTGTCCTTGACGTACACCGCCGAGGCGCTCCAGGCCGGGGCACAGGCGGCGGCAGCGCTCGCGGACGAGGCTATGTAGACGGCGGAGCCGGTGGCTGCGAGTGCGGCAGTGACGGCGAGGATGAGTGAACGGCGCATGGGGGGTGGCCTCCACGTCGGTGTATCGACAGTTGGCCAATTATTAGGACTGTTAACTGTTCCTGTCCAGTGAACGTTTTTTTCAGACCGGGTCGAATCTGATCCGCCGGCCCGCCCGGTCGAAGAGCAACAGGTCGGTCAGGCCCACCCCGACGTCCAGGTCGTCGCCGATCCGCACCTGGACCGGAACCGGGATCCGGACCATCACCTCACCCGTCGGCGGCGCGTCCACCAGGTCATACGCCGGATAGAAGCCGTACGGCGTGCTCTGGGCGACCGCCCGCGACGGGGCCACCGGCGCGTCCAGCCGGACGCTCGGCACCCCGCCGACGTCGACGTGGGCCAGCAGCTCGTGCCCCAGGTTCTCCACCGCGCACACCGTGCCCCGCACCGACATGTCGCGCTCCTGCAACGGCAACGCCCGCAACACCAGCGTGACCCGCTCGGTGTGGTGCTCGGCCAGCCGCGCGGTACGCGGATCCCCGGGCGGCAGCTCCAGCACCTGGGAGCCGAGGTCGAGCACCACCCCACCGTCCTGGGCGTACACCGCCGCCTCCAGCAGGCTGGTCCGCGGCATGCCGAGGAACGCTGCCACGAACAGGGTGTCCGGGTCCGCGTACACGTCGACGGGCGGCCCGACCTGCTGCAGCACGCCCAGCCGCAGCACCGCGATCCGGTCGGCCATGCTCATCGCCTCGGTCTGGTCGTGCGTCACGTAGATCGTGGTCACCGCCAGCCGCCGGGCCAGCGCCACGATCTCGCCCCGCAGCGCCGCCCGGGCGCCCGCGTCCACGTTGGACAACGGCTCGTCGAGCAGGAAGACCGCGGGCTGCCGGACCAGGGCGCGGGCCATCGCGACGCGCTGGCGCTGACCGCCGGACAGATGCTCGGGATAGCGGCTGAGCAGGTCCGCGATCCCGACGTTGCGAGCCACGGCGGCGACCCGGGCCCCGATGTCGGCGGCCGGGGCGGCCGTCGCGCGCAACGGGAAGCCGATGTTCTGCGCGACCGTCAGGTGCGGGTAGAGGGCGTAGTTCTGGAACACCACAGCGATGTCGCGCTCGCGGGGCTCGATCTCGGCCACCGGCACGCCGTCGAAGGTCACCGTGCCGCTGGTCGGCTCCTCGAAGCCGGCCAGCAGCCGCAGCAGCGTCGACTTCCCGCAGCCGGTCGGCCCGAGGACCACCAGGAACTCACCGGGTTTTATCTCCAGGTCGACGTCGTCCACCGCGACGACATCGTCGAAGATCTTCGTGAGGCCGCGTGCGGCGATCGCCACCATGCACCCATGGTGCGGCTTCGGTGACCATCAATGCCAGAGCTTTGCGGACCGGGCTACTGCCAGACCGTCCGATCGAGGAATCCGTCGCCGTCGTCGTCGAACATCCGCTTCTCGAAGACGCCGTCGCGGTCCTTGTCGTAGTCGGCGAAATCGACCCGGTTGTCCAGGTCCTTGTCGACCCCGACGAAGTCGGCCCGCCCGTCGCGGTCGAGGTCCACCCGGATCTCCGCGCCGCCGCCCTCGCGCCCCCGGTAGGTCGCCTTGTCCAGGCTGCCGTCGCCGTCCGCGTCGACCCGGTTGTGGTAGCCCTTCGGCGCCGCGATCTGCTCGGGCTCCCCCAGACCGCTCCGGGCCGTGCCGGCGTCACCGAGACCGCTGCGGGGCGCGTCACCGAGGGCGGAGACCGCCGGGAGACCGTCCATGTCGGGACCGGGCGCCGAGCCGAAGCCGGACCGGGCGGAATACTCCGGCGCCGTGCCCAGGCCGGACTGGGCGGACATGCCGCCGGTCCCCCAGGCCGGCGGCGCCGAGCCGAATCCCTCCGTGGCGGTCCCGGTCGCGCTGCCGAACTCCGACCACTCGCCGAGCCCGGCCGGACCGTCCGCCGGGGCCGCACCGATGCCCTGTCCGGCGACGCCCTGGCCGACCAGGCCGTGCCCGACCGAGCCGGCCACCTCGCCGACGCCGAACGAGGAGAACAACCCGAACGTGCTCGACTTGGTGACCCGGTCCTCCACGACCGCGGTGTGCGCGCCCGCATCGGTGCTGACCTGCTGGCGCAGCAGGTCGGCCTCCGCGGCGTCCAGGACGTAGCCGGCCAGGGCACCCACCGGATCGGCGGCCAGCTGCGCCTGGAACGACGGGTCGGTGAGCAGCCGCTCCAGCACCGCGTCGAAGTCACTCATGGCGCCCACGGTAGGAGCCCGCGTCCAGCGACCGCCATCGGTGAGGTGGTCAGTCCCGGCCGACCGGCCGCACCGATCAGTCCAGCTCCGGCATCGGCACCGGCTGTGGCCTGGGACGACACGTGCCGCACTGGACGGCGTCCTCGACCACCAGGGCCTCGGCCCGGTCCCGCTGCGCCGACCGGCTCACCTGAAGGAGGTACGGCCCGAAACGGGCATGGTCCTCGCAGACCCCCCGGCCGCAGAACCGGCAGGTCCCCCGGGCCGCCTTGGCACAGAACCAGCAGAGCACGTGTGTTCCCCTCGTCAGCCGATGGTGGGTGGTTCGCTGGTGGTGGTCGTCGTGCTCGGCACGGGCGCCGTCGTGGTCGGCGGCGGGGTCGTCGGATTGGGCCGCGGCGTGGTGGTCGTCGGCACCGGAGTGGTCGGCGGTGGGGTACGCGGCGGCGTGGTCTGCGGCGGCGTCGTGCGCGGCGGCCTCGGCCGGGTGGTGGTCGGGTCCGGGTCGTCCGGCGTCGTCGGATCGACCGGGTCGGCGGTCGGCTCCGGCACGGTCGTCGCCTCGGTCGGCGGCGCCGAGGTCAGCGACGGGGTGACCACGCTGGGCAGGTCGGAGGGCAGCGGCTGGTCACTCGGCGACGGGCTGGGCGAGCCGGCCGGCGGCTCCACCTTGACGCCGTCACCGCAGCTCAGGTCCGTACCGGTGGCCGGGCTGGGGGTGCCGGCGACGAAGACGCGGCCGGTGGCGGCGGTCAGGCCCTCGGGCTCGACCGCGTACCAGGCGGCGCCCTCGTTGGTGACCAGGCCGCCGGGCCGGGAGACGGTCAGGGCGAGCGGCTGGTACGCGCCGCTGGTGCCGGCCGTGTCGGCGAGCAGCCGGCCGGCCTCCAGCGCCAGGGCACCGTGCGGCACCCGTCGGCGTCCGGCGTCGGTGTACAGCTTGCCGACCTGGGCCTGGGAGCCGGCGCAGAACAGGGTGGCCGAGCCGCCCTGGAAGGTCAGCCGCCCGGTGGTCCCGGCCGGGACGATGATCCGGGCGCCCTCGTCGAGGTAACGCCGGTCGCCCTCCTCGAGCCGGACGTTACGGCCGTTGATGGTCGCCACGATCGTGCCCCGGTCCGAGGTGAGCAGAGCGCGGTCGGTGGGCATCTCGGCCCAGGCCGGGCCGGGCGCGAAGTTGATCGCGGTGAGCAGGAGCGACAGCAGGAGCAGCAGCAGGACGAGCCACCACATCCGGCGCTCGAAGCGGCGGTCCACCTCGGGGTCCTCGGTGCCGTCCGGCGGACCGGGCGGCACGGCCAGCGGCGGGTAGACACCGGCGGAGTGCACACCGTCGGCGGCCGGCCCGCTGCCCGCGGGGCCGCCGGCCGTCTGACCGGGTGTGCCCACCAGCGGCGGCAGGTCGGAGGCGTCCGGGATGACCCAGAGGCGTACGGGGGTGCGGGTCTGCGCGACCATGCCCGGGATGCCGTCACCCACCGGGCCGACCAGCGTGCCGCGACGCAGCTCGACGCCGTCGGGCATGGCGATCACGCCGGACTCCACGACCACCGCGTGCGTCGGCCCCTGCAGCTCCACCGGCGCGCCGGGCTCGAGGTCCACGGGGTGCGCCGAAGCGATCAGCGCGAGCCGCTCGTCCCCGGCCAGCCCGGCCAGCGCGGGGGTGTCGGCGAACAGCGCCTCGGCCTCCGCCCGGTCGGCCGGCGGCGGGCCGGGCAGTGGGCCGACCACCGTGGCGACGGTGGCGGTGGGCACGGCGAGCAGCGTGGTGCCGGCCGTGTGCCAGTCCAGCGACGTGGCCCGGCCGGTGAGCGCGTTGGCCAGTCCGACCACGCCACCGGCACCTACGTGGTGGCGGATGGTGCCGCCGGGGTCACCGGGCTTGCGAGCCTGGACCGCGCCGTCGACGACGACGTACACGGCCTGCTGGGTGGTGCCGGCGACGACGAGCTGGGTGCCGGAGTGCGGACGGATCCAGCGGGCCCGGGCGGCCAGGCCGGCCAGCGCGTGCTCCGGCAGACCACCCAGGTCGGAGGCGCGCAGGGCGGCCAGCCGGCGGGGGGCGTCGGCCTCGCGGCGCTTCTCGGCGGACCGTTCGCGCAGCTGCCGCCACCAGCGGGCCAGCCGGCCGACGGCGAGGTAGATGAGCGGGGCGCACAGCCCGGCCACGACCAGGATCAGCAACAGCTTGGCGGCGAAACCGCTGTGCCACAGACCGGTGACCAGCCCGGAGACCCGGTCGGCCCAGATCCGGTACGCCAGGTTCGCCGCGATCGCCACCCACAGCAGAGCCAGCACCCCGTAGAGGGCGACGATGCGGCCCTCCCGGTCCAGCCCCGCCCACGCCGGCGGGCGACCGCGCAGCCGGCCCGACACCCAGGCGAGGCCCCGCCCGCGCAGGTTCGGGATCTCCAGCCAGTCCATCAGCAGGTAGTAGCCGTCCAGCGCGAGCAGCGGGTTGAGGTTGAACAGCACGTTGAGATACCAGGCGAAGGCCAGCTTGAAGGCCAGCGGCCCGAGCGCGGGCACGGCCAGCCCGACGAGCTGCATCGACCCGGCGAGCACCAGGCCGGTGGCCGGCCCGGCCGCGGTGACCAGCATCCGGGCCCGGCGCCCGGCCATCCAGACGTCGGTGGTGTCGACGAAGACCGAGGGGATGCCGAAGTACACGAGCACGCCGGCCGCGGGCACCTCCCGCCCGGCGTGTTTGGTGGCCAGCGCGTGGCCCAGTTCGTGGCTGGCCAGCGCCAGCAGGTTGAGCAGGAGCAGGACGACAGCGCCGAGCAGGTAGGAGCCGCCGGAGAGGAAGACCGCCTGGCTGCCGCGCCACCAGGTGGTGACGAACAGGCCCAGCCCGGCCACCGCGAAGACGGCCATGACGATGGCCGCAGCCCTGGTGAACAGGAACCGGCCACCGGCGCGGTAGAGCACCGAGATCACCGGGTCGATGTCGAAGACCAGCATCCGGCGGCCGCGGGCCGCCGCCAGCACTCCGCTGCCGACCCGCCGGGGCAGCGGCTGGCGCTCGAGCTCCTGCAGCGGGCGGAAGGCGTCCACCGGCAGCTCGTCGAGCATCCGGTTGCCGGCCAGGTCGGCCACCACCCGGCGGACCTGGTCGGGCGCGAGCCGGCCGGCCAGCCGGGCGAACTCGGCGACGAGACGGGCGACCGTGTGGGTGCCGTCCATCATCAGCGCGAGCTGCCACTCGTCCGGGGTCAGCCGCAGGTAGCAGGCCCGGCCGCCGTCGTCGGGCGAGCGGAGCATGACGTACGCCGAACCGCGCACGCTGGTCAGCTCGACGGCCTCGATCCCGGCGCGCAGCACCGGCCGGGCCCGCGCGGGATTGAGCCGGTCGACCACCGCGCCCCAGAGACCGGGGTCGGCGGGTCCGAGCGGCTCACCCGGCGCGCGTCCGGCCAGGGCTTCCCAGACACTCGTCCGGGTCTCGACGTAGGTCACGCCTTCAGTCCGTTCAGGGGTGGTGGTGGGGTGGTCGGATGGGACGCCTTCAGTCCGTTCAACAGGGGTTCGGCCTTTCCGGCGGCTATGGCGAATGGAGACTAGGCGGTCAGCCCGGCGGAAGGCGAGCCCCCGATAAGCCGATCGCCCGCCGAAATTTCACACAGTGGACATAAAGGTGCGGTGGGTGGTCGCGATCAACCCCCTTGATCGCGACCACCCACCGCCGTGGGGAGGTGGTGCCGCCCGATGGCCCGAGCGGCACCAGGTTGGTTTAGGAAGCCTCGGTCAGCGTCGCGCTGACCGTCTGCTGCTGGCCGTTGCGGGTGAAGACGACGGTCACCTTGTCGCCGACCTTGGCCGACTGGATGATCCCGATCAGGTCGTCGGAGTCGTTGACGGCCTTGCCGTTCACCGAGTTGATGACGTCACCCTGCTCCAGGCCGGCCTTGGCGGCCGCACTGTTCCCGGTGACCGAGCTGACCAGCGCGCCGCCACCCTCGGCCTCGGTGACACTGACGCCGAGCGCGGGGTGGCTGACCTTCTTGCCGGCCATCAGCGCATCGGCGACGTCCTTGGCCTTGTTGCTCGGGATCGCGAAGCCCAGGCCGATGTTGCCCGAGCCCTGACCGGACGTGGCGATGGCGGAGTTGATGCCGATCACCTCACCGTTGGTGTTGACCAGGGCGCCGCCGGAGTTGCCGGGGTTGATCGGGGCGTCGGTCTGCAGCAGCCCGGACATCGAGGTGGCGCCGCCGCTCTGCTGCTGTTGCTGGCCGCCGAACGGGTTCTGCGGGGTCTGCTCGTCCTGACCGCCGGCCCGGATGGTGCGGTCCTTGGCGCTGATGATGCCCTCGGTGACCGAGCCCTCCAGGCCCAGCGGGCTGCCCAGCGCGAGCACGGTGTCACCGACCTGCATCTTGGAGCTGTCGCCGAACTTCGCGGCGGCCAGGTCGGAGACGCCGTCCGCCTTGATCACCGCGAGGTCGGTCCGCGGGTCGGTGCCGACGATCTTCGCCTGCGCCTTCTTGCCGTTGGCGAAGATGACGGTGACCGAGCTGCCGGCGGCGGTGGCGACCACGTGGTTGTTGGTCACGATGAAGCCGTCGGTGCTGATCACCACGCCCGAGCCCTCACCGGTCTGGGTGGTGATCGAAACGACGCTGTCCTTGACCGCGGAGACGATCTGGGCCAGCGAGGAGCGGTCGACGACCCGGTTCACCGAGGCGTCGGCGGTCTGCACGGTCCGGGAGCCGTTGTCGTCGTCGAAGGCGAGCGCGGTGGCCGCGCCGACGCCACCGGCGCCCAGGGCGATCAGGACCGCGGCCGCGCCGGCCACGAAGATCTTGCGGCCACGGCCGGCGCGCTCGGGGTCACGCTGGTCGGTCCCGACGGCCTGGGCCCATGCCGGGGCCTCCGACTGCGGGGGTACGCCGCCGCCGGGCGTCCACTGACCGGGCTGACCGGGCTGACCCGGCGCTCCCTGGGTCGCGTACTGCGGGTGGGGCTGGCCGGCGTAGGCGCCCGCGTAGGGCGGCTGCGGCTGGCCCGGATACTGCTGCTGTCCCGTGCCGTACGGC
This sequence comes from Actinoplanes auranticolor, assembly GCF_018332655.1. GTDB lineage: Bacteria > Actinomycetota > Actinomycetes > Mycobacteriales > Micromonosporaceae > Actinoplanes > Actinoplanes auranticolor. The sequence goes on from NZ_BOQL01000042.1 coordinate 90,436, forward strand.
GGCTGGCCGTAGGGCAGTGGCTGCGTGGGGTGCTGCTGGCCTCCGTGCCCGTGCTGCTGCACCGGGTGCTGGACGCCGCGCTGCCAGGGCGACGCAACCCAGGCGCCCTGCTGGGGCGCACCGGACTGCGGAATGCCGGACTGCGGAATGCCGGCCTGGGGAGCACCGGACTGGGGGGGCGGCCGGCTGGCTCAGCGTCGGCTGCTGCGCCGTGGTGTCGGACTGTCCCCGCTCCGGGCCGGTCGCGGGGGAGGCGTCCGCGGGCCGGTGCGACAGCTCCTCGGACGGTGAGCTTTCGTGCCGCTGCGGGTCGGTCTCGTACTCGTTCATGCGGACTACATTGCCCCTGCCCGCTCCGACCCACCTGTGTTGGCCCTGGACGTTTTCTGTGAATGGCTCGTCCCGAATTTAGGGATTTTTTCCACGATGGCGCCGGGCGAGTCAGATGTCGTCCGGTTCCAGAGCGGGCAGCGTGACCCGGAAAGTCGCACCCTCGCCGGGCTCGCTGAACACCTCCACGGAGCCGTGGTGGGCCCGCACGATCGCCGCCACGATGGCCAGGCCCAGCCCTGTGCCGGTGGCCGCGCGGTCCGTGTGCCGGGTCCTGGCCTCGTCGGCGCGGTAGAAGCGCTCGAAGACGTGCTCGCGCTGCTCCGGTGACAGGCCGGGCCCGGTGTCGGCGATCTCGATGACCGCACGGTTGCCGGACTCGGGATAGAGCGAGAGCGTCACCGCGGCATCGGCCGGTGTGTGCACCAGGGCGTTGGTCATCAGGTTGCCGATGACCTGCCGCAACCGGGCGTCGTCGCCGTACGCCACCAGCTTCTCCGGTGACTCCCGTACGTCCAGCTCGATCTTGCGCTCCGGCGCGGTGGCCTGGGCGGCCTGGACCGCGTCCATGGCCAGCACCGGCAGCTCCACCGGGGACAGCTCCACCGGGCGTTCCCGGTCCAGCCGGGCGAGCAGCAGCAGGTCCTCGACCAGCAGACCCATCCGGGCGGCCTCGTCCTCGATCCGGCGCACCAGCTTGGCGGTGTCCTCCGGGTTGGCGACCGCGCCCTGGCGGTAGAGCTCGGCGAATCCGCGGATGGAGGTCAGCGGGGTGCGCAGCTCGTGCGAGGCGTCCGCGACGAACTGGCGCATCTTCTGCTCCGAGCGCACCGCGCGGGCCTCGGAGATCTGCGCGGCCTCGGCGGCGTCGCGGGCCTGGCTCTCCGCGGCGCGGGCCGCGGTCTCGGACAGCGCCCGGGCGGTGAAGGCCGCCTCGATCTGGGCCAGCATCGCGTTCAGCGCCCTGGACAGCCGGCCCAGCTCGGTCTTGGGTTCGCCCTCGTCGGGCTCCGGATCGGGCACCCGCTGGGTGAGGTCGCCGGCCGCGATGGCGGCGGCGGTCCGCTCGATCTGACCCAGCGGGATCAGGCTCTGCCGCACGATGGCCGCACCCACCGCGGCCAGGGCGAACAGCACCCCGGCGCCGACCAGGATGTCGACCCAGATGAGCCGGCCGATGGCCTCGTCGATGCCGCGCAGCCGCTGACCGGCGTGCAGCACCGTGCCGCCGTTGACGTAGGTGACCAGCATCCGCCAGATGACGGTCCCGTCGGCGGACTTGACCGTGTACTGCTTGCCGATGCGCTTGTTGACCTCGTTCACGCCCTTGAGCACCGGGGGCAGCTGGCTCGGCTTCAGCGCGGGGTCGTACTTCGGGTAGTCCGGGTCACCGATGCCGTCGACCGTGGTGACGTTGACGTAGTAGTCGGCCGGCAGGATCAGCGTCTCGTTGCCCTTGAGGTTCTCCAGGGTGTCGGTGAACCGTTCCAGGCCCACGTCCAGCCGGCTGATCATGTAACTGTGCAGCGCATAGGTGCTCGCGGCACTGATCAGGGACAGCGCCGCGAAGACGAGCGCAAGCACCGCTGCGACGAGCTTGGTGCGCAGCGGGACCCGCCGCAGGTTCGTCTCCGGGACGTGGCTGCGGACCCGGTCGGAGAGGGTCAGGGACACGGTCGGCTCATGCCGCGGGTTTGCGCAGCACGTAGCCGACGCCGCGGAGCGTGTGGATCAGTCGCGGCTGGACGTTGTCCACCTTGCGGCGCAGATACGAGATGTACGACTCCACGATGTTGTCGTCACCCCGGAAGTCGTACTTCCACACGTGGTCGAGGATCTGCGCCTTGGAGAGCACCCGGTTGGCGTTGAGCATGAGATAACGCAGCAGCTTGAACTCGGTCGGCGAGAGCTGTACGCGCTGGCCGGCCCGGTAGACCTCGTGCGTCTCCTCGTCCAGCTCGAGGTCGGCGAAGACCAGCCGCGAGGGCTCCTCGTCACCGGCGGTGGTGCGGCGCAGCACGGCCCGGATCCGGGCGGTGAGCTCCTCGAGACTGAACGGCTTGGTCACGTAGTCGTCGCCGCCCAGGGTCAGGCCGCGGATCTTGTCATCGGTGCCGTCCCGGGCGGTCAGGAAGACCACGGGCGTACGGGCGCCGCCCTCGCGCATGAGCCGGATGACCTCGAAACCGTCGAGGTCGGGCAGCATCACGTCGAGGACGACGAGGTCGGGGGTGGCGTTCTTGGCCGCGCTGACGGCGGCACTGCCGCTGGTCGCGGTGCTGACGTCGAACCCCGCGAAGCGCAGGCTGGCGGAGAGCAGCTCGAGGATGTTCGCGTCGTCCTCGACGACGAGGAGCTTCGCCTCGCTCTGCTTTCCCTGGGTCTGGGTAGCGGCCATGCCACCCATCTTCGTCCAGGTCGCTGCGCTTGCGCTGCACAGTGCCTGAAAGTTCTCTGTGAGCCTGCTAGGCAGCAAGATCGAAGGTGGTGGACCGCAGTCCGGCCGATGCTTGAGCCGCACGGGCCAGCGCTCGCCGGTCGGCACCGGGCTCCGGGCGCAGCGCCGCCGAGCCGTTCAAGGTCACCGTCAGCCCGCGCAGACCGGCCACCCGGCGGACCGAGGACCAGAGGGTGTCGTCGCCGACGAAGGCCGCCTGCGGGGACCCGTACCGGATCGCGATCGGCACGACCGGGGCGCCCGCGTCCACCGCCGCCTGGAAGACCGCCGGCCGGAAGCGGCCCCGTTCGGCGCCGCAGAACGTCGTACCCTCCGGGAAGACCGCGACCGACCGGCCCGCCCGCAGGGCCGCGGTGACCTCGGCCACCGTCGCGGGCAGCCGCTTCGGCCGGGTCCGGTCGACGAAGATCGACCCGGTCCGGGCGGCCAGCGCGCCCACCGCGGGCCAGGCCCGCACGTCGTGCTTGGCGACCAGCCGGACCGGCGTCACCGCCAGCAGCGCGACGACGTCCAGCCAGGAGACGTGGTTGGCCACCAGCAGGCTGCCCGGCCGCGGCGCCGGGCCGCGCCACACCAGCCCGACCCCGAGGGCCGCGAGGATGCCGCGGGAGATCAACCGTGCGGCGACGTGCCGCAGCAGCGGCACCAGGATCAAGGCGCTGAGCAGTACGCCGAAGAGCGCCGCCAACCGCACCACCACGGTCCCGGCGCGCACAGCCTGCGCACCGGCCGGCCGGCACTGCGGTCCGCACGCCGACACCGGCTGCCAAGCTGTGTTCACCCGCGGCGGAAATCCCAGGCCGAGCTCGGGAGCGGCGCTCATCGGGTCGCGCCCAGGAAGTGGCGCCGGTACCGCGGGTCCATCCGGTCCATGGAGAAGAGCACGTAGAAGTCCGCGCAGTCGAAGTCCGGGTCGTAGGCCGGCTCGCCGCACACCCAGCTGCCCAGCCGCAGATAGCCCTTGAGCAGCGGGGGCGCCTGGGTCTTCGGGTCCCCGACCTGATCGGTCCGGGCGAGCCAGGGGTTGCGGGGCCGCACCCGCAGGGCCGGCGGCGCGAGGTGCTTGGCCGAGACCCGGGCCCAGACACCGGCGGCAGTCGCGCCGCCGTCCTCGAGGCCGACCGAGGCGCAGCCACCCAGCCAGCGCAGGTTGTTCAGGTGCAGGTAGCGGGCGATGCCCGCCCACATCAGGTTGACCACCGCGCCCGAGCGGTGGTCCGGGTGCACGCAGGAGCGGCCGGTCTCGACGAGCTGGTCGCGCAGCGGGCTCAGGCCGCTGAGGTCGAACTCGCCGTCGCCGTACCGGCGCCCGGCGCGCTGGGCCGCCGCGGGGGTCATCATCCGGTACGTGCCGACCACCAGGCCGGTCGCGTCGTCCCGGACGATCAGGTGGTCGCAGAAGTCGTCGAACTCGTCGATGTCGCGGCCGTCGGGGGTGGCGCCGCGCAGCGTGGCGCCGAGCTCGCTGGCGAAGACGTCGTGGCGCAGGCGCTGCGCGGCCGCGACCTGACTGGCGTCGTCGGCGATGAGGAGCGAGTAGCCGCTGGTCCCGGTGGGTGCGGCAGCGGTCATGAGTACCGTCATGAGGACTGTGTAAGGCTCGCGTCTGCCGACGGCGTGTCGCCACAGGTGGCGCCGGATGACACTCACGTGAACGCCTCTGTGCGCGTTCCCCGGGCGGGGCGGCCGGGATTGCCGTTAACCGGTAGGTTGAGCGCTCAGTCGATCAGTGAGGAGCAATCGTGACGGCCGGGTCCGAGGAGATCGTCGTCTCCCACCTCACCAAGCACTACAAGCAGCTACGGGCCGTGGACGATCTGTCGTTCACCGTGCACTCCGGGCGGGTCACCGGCTTCCTGGGGCCCAACGGCGCCGGCAAGACCACCACCCTGCGCATGCTGCTGGGCCTGGTCACGCCGAGCGGCGGCACGGCCACCTTCGGCGGCGTCCGCTACAACGACCTCGACCAGCCGATCCGGCACGTCGGCGCCGTGCTCGAGGCGTCCAGCGCGCACAAGGGCCGTACCGGCCTGAACCACCTGCGGATGATCTGCACCGCGGCCGGGCTGCCCTGGCAGGCGGCCGACGAGGCGCTGGCCAAGGTCGGGCTGACGCCGGCCGCCAAGCGCAAGTTCAAGGGCTACTCGCTGGGCATGAAGCAGCGGCTCGGCATCGCCGCGGCCCTGCTGGGCAACCCGCGCGTGCTGATCCTCGACGAGCCGGCCAACGGGCTCGACCCGGAGGGCATCCGCTGGATGCGTGACCTGCTCAAGGCGCTCGCCGCCGAGGGCCGTACGGTGCTGGTCTCCAGCCACCTGCTCGGCGAGATGCAGCAGCTGGCCGACGACGTGGTGATCATCGCGGCCGGCCGGCTCGTCCGGCAGGGCCCGGTCGGCGAGGTGCTCGGCTCGATGGCCGGGATGACCCAGGTGCGCGTGCGCACCCCGCAGGTGGAGGCGCTGACGGCCGCGCTCTCCGCGCGCAACGCCACGGTGACCCCGCTGCCCGACGGCGCCCTGCTGGTCACCGGCCTGGACGCGGCCGCGGTCGGGCACACCGCCTTCACCAGCTCGGTGGAGTTGCACGAGCTGGCCGGCGAGCGCGCCGATCTGGAACAGGTCTTCCTGCAGCTGACGGCCGGAAAGGCGGGCATCCGATGAACCTGGTGAAATCCGAACTCTTCAAGATCCGGTCCACCTCGACCTGGTGGATCCTCGGCCTGGTCACCTTCGTGCTGTGGGCGCTGACCCTGCTGATCAACTGGGCCGGCAGCTCCATCAACTCGAGCCCGGAATCCACCGAGGGCCTGACCGCGGAACAGGCGGAACAGGTCCGGGTGGCCAACGAGGCCGTCAACGTGGCCTCGAACCTCTACACCAGCGGCCAGTTCTTCGGCGTGCTGATGGTGATGCTGCTGGCCGCGATCGTGGTGACCAACGAGTTCTTCCACCAGACGGCCACCACCACCTTCCTGGTGACCCCGCGCCGGCAGTCCGTGGTGCTCGCCAAGCTGATCGCCTCGACCCTGCTCGGGCTGACCTTCTGGTTGATCACCACCGTGCTCAACCTGATCTTCGTGCCGTTCATCCTGGACGCGCTCAACGTCGGCTCCCAGCTCGGCGAGCCGGCGATCTGGCGGGCCCTCGGGCTCAACGCGCTGGCGTACGCCCTCTGGGCGATCCTCGGCGTGGGCGCCGGGGTGCTGATCCGCAGTCAGATCGCCGCCACCATCACCCTGAGCACGGTCTACGTGATCGGCTACTTCGGCGCGACCACGATCTTCTTCATCCTCGGGCCACGGCTGGGCGACTGGTTCAGCAAGCTGCAGGTGCTGGTCCCGCCGCTGGCCTCGCAGCTGATGGTCTCCGGCACCGAGCTGCCCGGCAACCCGCCCCGCTGGGTCGGCGCCGTGGTGCTGATCGGCTACGCGGTGGTCGCCGGCGGGCTCGGCACGTGGCTCATGAAGCGGCGCGACATCGCCTGAGCGTCCTTCTCGCCCTCGGGAAGTTAGTCACAGACCGGACGTCCGGATGGTCACGTAAATCTCACGGCGTAGCCTTGACGGCGATTTCCTTTCCGTCCCGTGTGACGAACGTCGCGTGCTGACAACTTGGTGAAAGAGGCGAACACGGAAGTGTCGACCCAGCAGACTTCGCAAGATAATCCGCTCGCGGACTTCGGTCCGAACGAGTGGATCGTCGACGAGATGTACCAGCGCTATCTGGCCGACCCGTCCAGCGTCGACCCCGCCTGGCACGACTTCTTCGCCGACTACAAGCCGGCGATGGCCTCGGGGTCGATCGCGACACCCGACGAGGCCACCGCGGCCAACGCGAAGGCCACCGCCGCCAAGGCCGGCACCGACGCTCCCGCCGCCGCGTCCATCGCGCCCGAGAAGCAGACCGTGCCGACCAAGCCGGCCCCGGCCAAGCCCGCCCCGGCCGAGCCGGCACCGGCGGCCGCGCCGGCCCCGGCGAAGCCCGCGGCGGCCAAGCCCGCCCCGGCCAAGCAGACCCCGGCGCCGGCCCCCGCGGCCGGCGCCAAGGTCACCACGCTGCGCGGGGTCGCCGCCCGGATCGTGCAGAACATGGACGCCTCGCTGGAGGTGCCCACCGCGACGTCGGTGCGCGCCGTGCCGGCCAAGCTCCTGGTCGACAACCGCATCGTGATCAACAACCACCTCGCCCGCGGCCGGGGTGGCAAGGTCAGCTTCACCCACCTGATCGGCTGGGCGCTGGTCCGCTCGGTCATGGCCCACCCGGAGATGAACAACTCCTTCGCCGAGGTGGACGGCAAGCCGGCCATGGTCCAGCCCGAGCACGTCAACCTGGGCATCGCCATCGACCTCGCCAAGAAGGACGGCACCCGCACGCTGGTCGTGCCGTCCATCAAGAACTGCGAGCAGATGGACTTCCGCAAGTTCTGGCAGGCGTACGAGGACGTGGTCCGCCGGGCCCGCCGCAACGAGCTGACCATGGACGACTACGCCGGCACCACGATCTCGCTGACCAACCCCGGAGGCATCGGCACCGTGCACTCCATCCCGCGCCTGATGGCCGGGCAGAGCGCCATCATCGGCGTCGGCGCGATGGAGTATCCGGCGCCCTACTCCGGCATGTCCGACGAGACGCTCACCGAGCACGGCGTCAGCAAGGTCACCACGCTGACCAGCACCTACGACCACCGGGTCATCCAGGGTGCGCAGTCCGGCGAGTTCCTCAAGGCGATCCACGAGTTCCTGCTCGGCGAGCACGCCTTCTACGACGACATCTTCACCTCGCTGCGGATCCCGTACGAGCCGGTGCGCTGGGTGCGCGACGTGGCCCGCACCTCCGAGGGGCAGATCGACAAGGCCGCCCGGGTGGTGGAGCTGATCCACGCGTACCGGGTCCGCGGTCACCTGATGGCCGACACCGACCCGCTCGAGTTCGAGATCCGCCGGCACCCCGACCTGGACGTGCTCCAGCACGGGCTGACCCTGTGGGACCTGGACCGCACCTTCCCGGTCGGCGGCTTCGCCGGCAAGCAGAAGATGAAGCTGCGCGACGTGCTCGGCGTGCTGCGCGACACCTACTGCCGGCGCGTGGGCATCGAGTACATGCACATCCAGGGCCCCGAGGAGCGGCGCTGGATCCAGGACCGGATCGAGATCAAGTACACCAAGCCGTCGCCGGAGGAGCAGAAGCACGTCCTCAACCGGCTGAACGCGGCCGAGGCGTTCGAGACGTTCCTGCAGACCAAGTACGTCGGGCAGAAGCGCTTCTCGCTCGAGGGCGGCGAGTCGCTGATCCCGCTGCTGGACGAGGTGCTGCAGGCGTCCGCCGAGGGTGGCCTGGACGAGATGGTCATCGGCATGGCGCACCGCGGCCGGCTCAACGTGCTGGCCAACATCGTCGGCAAGCCGTACGGGAAGATCTTCAACGAGTTCGAGGGTCAGATGGACCCGAGGTCGGCGCACGGCTCCGGGGACGTCAAGTACCACCTGGGCCAGACCGGCAAGTACACGACGCCGGACGGCGAGAGCGCGACGACCGTCAGCGTGGTGGCCAACCCGTCGCACCTGGAGGCCGTGGACCCGGTGCTGGAGGGCATCGTCCGGGCCAAGCAGGACCGCCTCGACCTGGGCCTGCACGGCTACACGGTGCTGCCGGTCCTGATCCACGGTGACGCGGCGTTCGCCGGCCAGGGCGTGGTGGCCGAGACGCTCAACCTCTCCCAGCTGCGCGGGTACCGCACCGGCGGCACGGTGCACGTGGTCGTCAACAACCAGGTCGGCTTCACCACCGCCCCGGAGTACAGCCGCTCGTCGCTCTACTCGACCGACGTGGCCCGCATGATCCAGGCGCCGATCTTCCACGTGAACGGCGACGACCCCGAGGCCGTGGTCCGGGTGGCCCGGCTGGCCTTCGAATACCGCCAGGCGTTCAACAAGGACGTCGTCATCGACCTGGTCTGCTACCGCCGCCGCGGGCACAACGAGGGCGACGACCCGTCGATGACCAACCCGCGGATGTACCAGATCATCGACACCAAGCGTTCGGTCCGCAAGCTCTACACCGAGGAGCTGATCGGCCGCGGCGACCTGACCGTCGACGACGCCCAGGAGCAGCTGCGCGACTATCAGGCGCAGCTGGAGAAGGTCTTCAAGGACACCCGGGACACCGCCGGTTCCCCGCCGCGGGCGCGGCGCTCGGCCACCGACGAGCCGGAGCCGCAGGTCGACACGGCCATCGACGCGGCCGGCGTGCAGGCGGTGGGCCAGGCCCACCTCGACCTGCCGGAGGGCTTCACCCCGCACAAGCGGGTCCAGCAGCTGCTGGACCGGCGGGCCAAGATGGCCACCGACGGCGGCATCGACTGGGGCATGGGTGAGCTGATCGCCTTCGGCTCGCTGCTGAGCCAGGGCGTCACCGTGCGCCTGGCCGGCCAGGACTCGCGGCGCGGCACGTTCACGTCGCGGCACGCCGCGATCGTCGACTCGAAGACCGGCAACGACTTCCTGCCGCTCTCCACGCTGGCGACCGGCAACGCCCGCTTCTTCGCCCACGACTCGCTGCTCAGCGAGTACGCGGCGATGGGCTTCGAGTACGGCTACTCGGTCGAGAACCCCGAGGCGCTGGTGCTCTGGGAGGCGCAGTTCGGCGACTTCGTCAACGGCGCCCAGTCGATCGTCGACGAGTTCATCTCCTCCGGCGAGGTCAAGTGGGGCCAGCAGTCGTCGCTGGTGCTGCTGCTCCCGCACGGCCAGGAGGGCCAGGGCCCGGACCACTCGTCCGGCCGCCCGGAGCGGTTCCTGCAGCTCTGCGCGCAGGACAACATGCGCGTGGCCAACCCGACGACCCCGGCGAACTACTTCCACCTGCTGCGCCGCCAGGCCCTGTCGCCCAAGCGCAAGCCGCTGATCGTCTTCTCGCCGAAGTCGCTGCTGCGGCACAAGCTGGCGGTGTCGCCGGTCGCCGACTTCACCAACGGCCGGTTCCAGCCGATCATCGGCGACGCCGGGATCAACGGCACGCCGCTGGACGCCGCGGCGGTCAAGCGGGTCCTGCTCTGCTCGGGCAAGGTCTACTACGACCTGTTCCAGGCCCGGGCCGAGCGCGGCAGCACCGACACGGCGATCATCCGGATGGAGCAGATCTACCCGCTGCCCGTCGAGGAGCTCAAGGCGGTGCTCAACCAGTACCCGAACGCGGAGGACTTCGCGTGGGTGCAGGAGGAGCCGGCCAACCAGGGCGCCTGGTCGTTCGTGGCGCTCAACCTGCTGGAGCACCTGGAGGGTGTACGCCTGCGCCGGATCTCGCGGCCCGCCGCGGCGGCCCCGGCGGTCGGCTCGGCGAAGCTGCACGACGCCGAGCAGTCGGCGCTGGTCGAGGCGGCTCTGCCCCGGCCCTGACGCAGTGAGCAGTCGGGGGCGTTTCGCTGCGGCGGAACGCCCCCGCTTACTATCCGGTCATGTACTTCACCGATCGTGGCATCGAGGAACTGGTCGAGCGGCGCGGCGAGGAATCCGTGACCCTGGAATGGGTCGGCGACCAGCTGAAGAACTTCGTCGACGCCCACCCGGAGTTCGAGACGGCCATCGAGCGCTTCGCCACCTGGCTGGCCCGCGACGACGAGGACGACGACGAGTAGCGGGGTCGACCCACCATGATCTCCTGTGGTCGCGCGAAGCTTCGCCCGTGGTGCCGGGCAGCTAGATTGAGGTGTGGTCGCGGTGGGCAGGGATGCGGGCCGGCCGATCCGGCGGGTCGAGGCGGATCCCGGCGCCGAGATCGACCGTGACGCCTGGTGGGCGCAGATCCCGGCGATTGCCGCCATCCTGGAGCACGGCCTGAACCTCCCAGCCGGCGTGACGTTCGTGGTCGGCGAGAACGGGTCGGGCAAGTCGACCCTGATCGAGGCGCTGGCCGCGGTGCACGGCCTGAACCCCGAGGGCGGCTCGCGGTCGGCGCGGCACAGCACCCGGGCCACCGAGTCGGAGCTGGGGTCGGTGCTGCGTGTGATCCGCACCCCGGGCCGGATGGTGAACTCGTACTTCCTGCGCGCCGAGACGATGCACGGGCTGTACACGTACCTGGAGGGGCTGGGGGGCGGGCCGGACACCGACCTGCACGAGCGCAGCCACGGTGAGGGCTTTCTGGAGCTGCTGGACCGCAAGTTCCACGGGTACGGCTTCTATCTGATGGACGAGCCGGAGGCACCGCTGTCGTTCACCTCGACGCTCGGCCTGCTGTCCCGGCTCGACACGCTGCGCGCGGACGGCGCCCAGGTCGTCGTGGCGACCCATTCGCCGCTGCTGACCGCCCTGCCCGGGGCGACGATCCTCGAGCTGAGCGGGCAGGGCATCCGCAAGATGAGGTGGGACGAGCTGGCGATCGTCGCGCACTGGAAACGGTTCCTGGACCGGCCCGAGGGTTACCTGCACGCGCTGCTCAGCGGTACGCCGCCGCCTGCAGCATGAACAGCTCGGCGTAGAGGCCGTTGCGGGCCATCAGCTCCTGGTGGCTGCCGGCCTCGGCGATCCGGCCGTCCGCCACCACCAGGATCAGGTCGGCCATCCGTACCGTGGAGAAGCGGTGCGAGACCAGGACCGTGATGCCCCCGGTGCGCCCGCCCACCTCCCGGGCCGAGCGCGCGTAGCGCTCGAAGAGGGCGTGCTCGGTCAGCGGGTCCAGCGCCGCGGTCGGCTCGTCCAGCAGCAGCAGGAGCGGTTCGTCGCGCATCATCGCCCGGCTCAGGGCCACCCGCTGCCACTGGCCGCCGGAGAGCTCCTCACCGTCCTCGTAGGACTTGCCGAGGTGGGACTCCAGCCCGTTCGGCAGGCGGTCGACGACCACCTGGGCGTCCGCCCGGTGCACGGCCGCCGGGACCGCGACCGGATCGGCGATGCGGGGCAGATCGCCCACCCCGATGCTCTCCCGGGCCGGCGCATCGAGCTTCACGAAGTCCTGGAAGCCGGCCGCGATGCGCTCCCGCCAGCCCTGCGGGTCGATGCGGCGCAGGTCCACACCGTCGACGCTGATCGTGCCGGCCGTCGGGCGGTAGAACCGGCACAGCAGCTTGACCAGCGTGGACTTGCCCGCGCCGTTGTCACCGACGACGGCCACGGTGGCGCCGGCCGGGATGCGGACCGTCACGTCCCGCAGCACGTCCGTGTCCGTGCCGGGATAGCGGAACGCGACACCCTCCAGCGTGATGCCGTCCCGCAGGGTGGCCGGCACGGGGTGGTCCGGCACGACCGGATCCGCGGAGCCGGCCGACTCGCGACGCAGCCACCGCACCCGGGCCAGCGCGCGGGCGTTGCGTTGCAGGGCTCCGGCGACCGCGACCGCCCCGGCCGCCTGGGCGTTGGTCTGCACGGCCAGGGTGATGACGAGGACCACGTCGCCGACCGACCGCTCCCCCGTGATCGCGGACCGGACCACGAAGACGACCGCGGCCACGTACCCGACCGCGAAGATCAACTGCCCGGCCAGCCGCAGTCCCAGACCGGCCAGCTCGGCCCGGCGCAGCGGGATCTCCTCCCGGCGGCGGGCCGCGGCCTGCCGCTCCCGGAGCGTGCGCTGCAGCCCGAACAGCCGGATCTCCTTGGCCGCGGCCGGGCTCACGGCCAGCTCCAGCAGGTGCCAGCCGAGCCGGCGGGACTCGGCGGTGGCGAGCTCGGCCCGCTCGAGGCGGGCCTCACCGATCCGGCCGGCGATGAGCGGGGGTACGGCGAACAGCGGCAACAACAGCAGCCACGGCTCCAGCCGCGCGAGCAGCACGCCGGTCAGCGCGATCTGCACGGACAGGGTGATCGCGGTGAGCACGGTCTGCACGCCCGCGGCCACCTCCCAGCTCTCCTTGCGCAGCAGCTCCATCCGGTCGGCGTAGTCCTGCCGCTCGTGCTGGTCCAGCCCGGCCGTGCCGTGCGCGAGGTCGCCGATCTCCCGCTCGATGCGCAGGTGGTGCAGGTCGGCGAGCTCGAAGAAGAAGATGTGCGCGAAGTGCTCCATGGTGAGGCTGAGCAGCGCGACCACCGCCACGGCAGCCGCCGCCCAGACCGCCGCGGAGGTGTCGCGGGCCAGCGCCGCATCCGTGGTCACCGCGAGGAAGACGGCGATCAGGGGCGCGCTCACGTTGCCCAGCAGCATCAGGAAGGCGGAGATGAGCAGCCGCCCTCGGCTCGCCCGCCACGAGGAGCCCAGCACGCCGGTGATGCCCAGCCACAGGTCACGCATCAGCGGGCTCCTCGATCAGCTCGTCACCGGCGGCCGTCGCTCCCGGCACCTCGTCCTCGGCGAAGCGGGCCGCCTGCAGAGTGAACAACTCCGCGTAACGGCCGCCGCCGGCCAGTAGCTCGTCGTGGGTGCCCGACTCCAGCACCCGGCCGTGCTCCAGCACCGCGATCCGGTCGGCCCGGCGGACCGTGGAGAACCGGTGGGAGATCACCAGGCTGGTCGCGCCCCGGGTCAGGTCCAGGAAGCGGGAGAAGAACGCCACCTCGGCGCGCGCGTCCAGGCTCGCCGTCGGCTCGTCCAGCACCAGCACCCGGGCGCCGCCCTGCACCGCGATCAACGCCCGCGCGATCGCGATGCGCTGCCATTGCCCGCCGGAGAGATCGGCGCCATCCGTGTACTGCCGGGAGAGCGGGGTGTCGAGGCCGATCGGCAACCGCCGGACGAAGTCCAGGGCACCGGCGCGGCGCAACGCGTCCTCGATCGCCGCGTCGTCGTTCAGCTCGCCGGCGCCGAAGCCGACGTTGTCGCGGACCGGGAGCTCGAAGTGCACGAAGTCCTGGAAGATCGCCGCGACCCGGCGCTGCCAGGCGGCGCCGTCGAAGCTGCGGATGTCCACCCCGTCGGCGGTGATCCGGCCGGACTCCGGCTCGTAGAGGCGGGCCAGCAGCTTGACCAGCGTGGTCTTGCCGGCGCCGTTGAGGCCCACGATCGCCAGCGAGGCACCCGCGGGGATGACGAGGTCGAGCCGGTCGAGCACCGCCGGGGACTCCGGCGCATAGCGGAAGGTGACCTGTTCGAAGCGGATCTCGCGGACCGGCAGCTCCGGCGGGGGCAGCTCACCGCCACCCGGGCCGGCGGCCGCGGCGGTCAGCTCGCCGAGGCGGCGCAACGCCTGCTGGGCGTTCAGGCCGTACTCGGTCTGCACGTCGGACTCCGCGATGAAGGCGCCGATCCGTACCGAGGAGAGCGCCGCCTGCATCACCATCAGGAACGCGCCGATGCCCAGCACGCCCGCCGCGGCGTCCCGGGCGGCCAGCGCCAGGGCCCCGCCGAGCAGGACGAAGGCCACGAGCGTGTAGAGCACGTACGGTCCGTAGAAGATCCGCCGGCGCTGCCGCCAGACCGGGACGGAGCTGGCCATGAAGGCGTCCGCGTAGCGGTCGCCGACCCAGTCGAGCAGGCCGAAGACCCGGATCTCCTTGGCCGCGACCGCGGTGAACAACAGGTCCCGGAAGTAGAAGCGCCGCCGCCGGGTGCGCTGGTGCGACATGTAGATGCGGCCGAACACGGACAGGCCCACGCGGTAACCGAACCGGATGATCAGGCCGGCGAGCAGCACCGCGCCGGCCGCCCACCACTGCCACACCACGCCGACGACCACCACGGCCGCGACGGTCTGCAGGTAACGGGAGAGCAGCGCGATGAACCCGGCGCAGGCGGCACCCGGCGTCCAGTCGGCGAACCGCAGCATGGAGACCCCGTCGGCCGCCTGGTCCTGCACCTCGGGATCCTCCAGGACGGCGATGCCCGATCCGGTGAAGGAATCGGCCATCAGCCGGTCCCGGATCCGGTCGTCGATGCGCCGCCGCATCAGCTCGCCGAGGAACGCCTGCACCGGCAGCGACAGCTGGATGGCGAAGAAGAGCGCGGCGGCGGTGATCAGGTGGTCCCGCAGGTCGAGCCAGGCCGGCGACTCCACGCCCCCGGCGACCGCGGCCGGCACCCCGGCGATGACCCAGGCGGTGGCCAGCACGAACCCGATGGGCAGCAGCCCGGCGACGACCTGTAGCAGGACCGCGGTCGTGACGACGGCCGTACCGCCGCCGGGCAGGAGCCGCAGCATCGCCCGGCGCTGGACCCACCGGCCGCGCATCCCCGCGGTGAACTCGTTCCACACCGACCGGTCGGCCCCGGCGCCCATGTCCTGGCCGGCCATCACTCCACCCCCGTAGCTATTGATCACGGTGAACCTATCGAGGCGCCCGCGCGGGCGTCGCCCCGTTTTCCCGCCGTTCGCTCTCAGCGGACCGGCGTTCCCGGGCCGGACGGCCTTGTCCACAGGGTCTGTCGACCCCGGGCGGGATCGCCGCCCGGCCGGTACGTTGAAGGCGTGGCGAGCAGCGTGTACGTGGCCGGGGTGGGCCCCGGCGTCGGTAAGAGCACAGTCGCGCTGGGGCTGGTGGAGCTGTTGTCCCGGCAGGTCGCGCGGATAGGCGTCTTCCGTCCGGTGGTCCCCGGCCACGGCGAGGATCCGCTGCTGACCCTGCTCACCACCCGCTACCCGGCGGTCGCGCCCTACGCGGATTCCTTCGGCGTCACCGTGGCCGAGGCCGCCGCGCTGGTCGCCGACGGCCGGCGCGAGGAGCTCATCTCCCGGATCGTCGAGCGCTACCGCGAGGTCGAGCGGCAGTGCGCGTCCGTGGTGGTGATCGGCAGTGACTTCTCCGACGGCCAGGAGGAGGGTCACGACGAGCTCCCCCGCGAGCTGGCCTTCAACGCGCGCCTGGCCAACGAGTTCGGCAGTGTGGTGCTGCCCGTCGTGAGCGGTCAGGGCCGGCGCTCCGATCTGCAGGCCGCCGTCGGCTCGGCGTACCACTCGCTTGTGGATCTGAGCGCGACCGTGCTGGCCGTGATCGCCAACCGGGTTCCCGAGGGTGTCCCGGCCCCGGCCCCGGCCGGGCTGCCGGTGCCGGTCTGGGCCATCCCGGAGATCCCCGCCATCGCCGCCCCCACCGTCGCGGAGGTCGCCGCCGCCCTCGACGCCACCGTGGTGACCGGTGGCGAGGCCGCGCTCGACCGGGACGTGCTCGACTACGTGGTCGGCGCGGCGCACGTGCCGGCCGTGCTGGACCACCTCACCGACGGGGCTCTGATCATCACTCCCGGCGACCGGGCCGATCTCCTGGTCGCCGCGAGCGCCGCGCACGCCGCCGGCAACGTGACGCTCGCCGGCCTGGTGCTGACCATCGGCGAGTTCCCCGATCCGCGCGCCGTGCGGGTCATCGAGCGGCTCAACACCGGGCTGGCCATGCTGGTGGTGCAGTCCGACAGCTACCACACGATCAGCGCGGCGGGCCGGATCGAGGCCAAGCTCAGCCCGGCCACCCCGCGCAAGGTCGAGGCGGCCCTCGGCGCCTTCGAGAAGCACGTGGACACCGCCGAGCTGACCCGGCTGCTCGACGTCACCCGGTCCAGCCGGGTGACGCCGCTGATGTTCGAGAACGACCTGATCGAGCGGGCCCGGGCCGACCGCCGGCATCTCGTGCTGCCCGAGGGCACCGACGAGCGGATCCTGCGGGCGACCGAGACGCTGCTGCGCCGCGGTGTCGCCGACCTCACCCTGCTCGGCGACCCGGCCGAGATCACCCGGCGGGCCCGCGAGCTGGGCGTCGAGATCGGGGCGGCCCGGCTGGTCGATCCGGCCACCAGCGAGTGGCGCGACGGCTTCGCCGAGGAGTACGCGGAGCTGCGCAAACACCGGGCCGTGACCCTCGACCTGGCGTACGACGTGGTCCGCGACGTCAATTACTTCGGCACGATGATGGTCGCCACCGGGCGGGCCGACGGCATGGTCTCCGGGGCGAACCACACCACCGCCGCCACCATCCGGCCCGCCTTCGAGATCATCAAGACGGTGCCCGGGGTTTCCGTCGCCTCCAGCGTCTTCTTCATGCTGCTGGCCGACCGGGTGCTGGTCTACGGCGACTGCGCGGTCAACCCCGAGCCGGACGCGGACCAGCTCGCCGACATCGCCCTGTCGTCGGCGCAGACGGCGGCCGCGTTCGGCATCGAGCCGCGGGTGGCCATGCTGTCCTACTCGACCGGCAGCTCGGGCGCGGGCGCCGACGTGGAGAAGGTGGCCGCCGCGACGAAGCTGGTCCGCGAGCGCCGCCCCGACCTGCCCGTGGAGGGACCCATCCAGTACGACGCGGCGATCGATCCGGGCGTGGCGGCGACCAAGCTGCCGGAGAGCGTGGTGGCCGGCAAGGCGACCGTCTTCGTCTTCCCCGACCTCAGCTCGGGCAACAACACCTACAAGGCGGTGCAGCGCTCGGCGAACGCGGTGGCGGTCGGACCGGTGATGCAGGGCCTGCGCCGCCCGGTCAACGACCTGTCCCGCGGCGCGACGGTCAAGGACATCGTCAACACGGTGGCGATCACCGCGATCCAGGCCCGCTCATGAAGATCCTGGTGCTCAACTCGGGCTCCTCCTCGGTCAAGTACCGCCTCTTCAACGGCACCGACACCCTGGCCAAAGGGCTGATCGAACGCATCGGCGAGTCCGGCGGGGACGCCGGCGACCACGAGGCCGCCCTGCAGCAGGTGATGGCCGCGGTCGACCTCGACGGCCTCGGCGCGGTCGGGCACCGGGTCGTGCACGGCGGCAGTGAGTTCGGCCGGGCCACCGTGATCGACGACGAGCTCTTCGCCGTCATCGAAGGGCTGGTCCCGCTCGCGCCCCTGCACAATCCGGCGGCGCTCAGCGGCATCGCGGTGGCCCGCAAGCTGCTGCCCGACGTCCCGCAGGTCGCGGTCTTCGACACGGCGTTCCACCAGACGATTCCCCCGGACGGGGTGGCGTACGCGATCGACGCGTCGCTGGCGAAGCGCTGGCAGATCCGCCGTTACGGCTTCCACGGGACCTCGCACGCGTACGTGGCCCGTAAGACCGCTGAGCTGCTCGGCCTGCCCGCCGACCGGGCCCGGGTGATCACCCTGCACCTGGGCAACGGCGCGAGCGCCTGCGCGGTCTCGGGCGGCCGCAGCGTGGCCACGTCGATGGGCATGTCCCCGCAGTCCGGCCTGGTGATGGGCACCCGCAGCGGTGACGTCGACCCGACCGTGATCTTCCACCTGCACCGGGTCGCCGGCCTCCCGATCGAGGAGATCGAACGCTCCCTGACCCGCTTCGCCGGTCTGCAGGGCCTGGCCGGCGAGAACGACATGCGGACGGTGCAGCAACACCGGGCGGATGGCGACCCGGCGGCGACGCTGGCCTTCGACGTCTACTGCCGGCGGATCAAGGAGTACGTCGGCACGTACCTGGCGGTCCTGGGCGGAGCGGACGCCATCGTGTTCACCGCGGGGGTCGGCGAGAATTCCCCGGAGGTCCGCGCCGCCTCGCTGGCCGGCCTGGCCGAGCTGGGCATCACGATCGACGCGGCCCGCAACGAGCGGAGCGAGCGCATCATCTCGCCCGAAGGTGCGCGGGTGCGGGTCTGCGTGGTCCCGACGGACGAGGAGCTGGAGATCGCCCAGCAGGTGACCGCCGAGCTCCAGAAGTGAGAGGGCCTGCGGCGGTGGGATGAAGCCGGGCGGGCCGGGTGCCACGGGCGGTGACCCGCTCGCGTCCCGGCCCGCGCTCAGCCCGGGTAGGTCGGCACGGTCCTGGTCAGCCCAGGGCCAGCCAGGCGATCAGCGCGATCAGAACGATCGCGACCGCGGCGGCGCCGATGATCAGCGGGGTCTTGGAGGCGGCTGGCGGCTCCTGCGGAGTGCTCTGCGTGAAGGCGCGGAACGCCTCGGTGTTGCCGCTCGGGTCGACGGTGTTGTCAGGCATGCGCACGACCATAGCGAAGCCCGGCACCCCCGCGACAGTGCGTCCCGGCCTCCTAGCAGGGCGTTCGTCCCGTCCGCCGAGATATCACCCGTTCGTGGGTGTGTCCGGGGCCGCCCGCGCCGACGCCCGCTGCCACCGGAGCCGGGCACACTTGGCGGATGGGACGCCGTACCGTCGCGCTTCTGCTCGCCGCCGTCTGCGCGACCGGCGCACTCACCTCATGCTCCGCCGAGCCGGCCCGCGAAGCGCCGCCGTCTCCCCTGGCGAGTGCCGAACCGGTCCCTGAGAGCAGCCCCGCGCCCACCCTGGAGAGCAGCCCCGCGCCCACCCGCGGCCGGGCCCCGAGCCGCCCCTTCGAGGTCGAGACCCGCAAGCTGAAGCTCAGCCGCGGCAACGACCGCCCGTTGCCCACCACCGTCTGGTATCCCGCCACCGGCGACGGCCCGTTCCCGGTCGTCGTCTTCAGCCACGGCCTCACCGCCCGACCGGGTGACTACGCCGGCATCCTCGCCCGCTGGGCCCGGGCCGGCTTCGTCGTCGCCGCGCCGGCCTACCCGCACACCTCCGCCGGGGTCGCCGACTTCAACGTCATCGACCTGCTCAACCAGCCGGCCGACGCGTCGTCGGTGCTCACCCAGATCCTCGCCCTCGACGGCGAGGCCGGCGACCCGCTGCGGGGGCGCCTCGACCGGGACCACGTCGCCGCCGCCGGGCATTCCGGCGGGGGCGTCACCACGCTGGGGATGCTCAGCGGCAACCGGGACGAACGGCTCACCGCCGCGGTGGTCCTGGCCGGACGGCAGGTGCTGCCCGGGACCTTCACCGGCCCGGCGCTTCCCGTGCTCTTCGTGCACGGCGAGCTCG
Source organism: Actinoplanes auranticolor (assembly GCF_018332655.1). Lineage (GTDB taxonomy): Bacteria > Actinomycetota > Actinomycetes > Mycobacteriales > Micromonosporaceae > Actinoplanes > Actinoplanes auranticolor. The sequence continues at coordinate 109,868 of NZ_BOQL01000042.1, forward strand.
ACCAGACCGTCCGGTACGCCGACGGCCGCGCCGCCTTCAGCGCCGTGCCGTGGCCCAAAGCCCTGCTGACCCTGCCGGACGCCGGCCACGTCGTCACCAGCGGCGAGGAGTTCGACCTGGTGGCCGACGCGACGACCGACTTCTGGCGCTGGAGCCTCTACGGCGATGCCGGCGCCGGGCGGCGCCTGGAACGGCGTGACAATCTCGACAGCGACTTCTAGTGCAGGTGGTCGACGGCCACCTTGCCGAAGATCTCCCCCGAGTTGAGCCGGGCGAAGGCGTCGCTCACCGCGGAGAAGCCGTAGGTGGAGTCGATCACCGGGCGGATGCCGCGCTCGACACAGAGGTCCAGCAGGGCGGCCAGTTCCTCGGCCGTACCCATGGTGCTGCCCAGGATCTCGAGCTGCATCATGAAGACCCGCCGCAGGTCGACCTTGGGGAACGGGCCGCCGGTCGCGCCGCACACCACGATGCGGGCGCCCGGCGCCGAGCACTTCAGCGAGTGCTCGAAGGTCGGCGCACCCACCGACTCGATCACCACGTCCACCCGTTCGGGCAGGCGGGCACCCGGCTCGACCGCGGTGGCGCCCAGCTCGGCGATCCGCTCGCGCTTGGCGGCGTCGCGGCTGGTCGCGTACACCCGCTTGCCGAGCGCGGTCGCGAGCGCGACCGCGGCAGTGGCCACCCCGCCGCCCGCGCCCTGCACCAGGACCGATCCGGCGTCGGCCACGCGGCCGCGCGCGGTGAGCATGTGGTACGCGGTCAGCCAGGCCGTGGGCAGGCAGGCCGCATCCAGGAACGAGATGCCGGCGGGCTTGGGCACCAGGTTCTCCGCCGGTACGGCGACCCGCTCGGCCAGCGTGCCCGGCCAGCGCTCGGACAGCAACGAGAAGCCCCGCGGGTCCGCCGGGTCCTTGATCACCGGATAGACCACGACCTCGTGGCCGGCGGTGTCCACACCGGACGCGTCGCAGCCGAGAATCATCGGCAGCCGGTCGGCCGGCAACCCGACGCCCCGCAGCGACCAGATCTCGTGGTGGTTGAGCGAACTCGCCCGCACATCGACGGTCACCCAGCCGTCCGGTGGGGACGGCTCGGGCAGGTCACCGACGGTCAGTCCGGCTAGCGGCTCGTCGGGCTTCGTCGCACTGGCATAGGCGGCTCGCATACCCCGCAGCTTAGGCCGGTCCCGCCGATCCTGTCGTGGCCTCACGCAGCAGGGCAGGACGCACGGACGCCCTGCCCCGCCGACCGCGAAGCTCAGACCAGCGCCGCCGGCACGGCCGGCCGCGCGACGAACCGCGCCACCCCGTCGCCCTCAGCCGCCCGGGCGACCGCCTCGGCCACCGCCGGAGCCACCCGCGGATCCAGCGCCGACGGCACGATCGCGTCGGCCCGCAGCTCGTCCGCGACCACCTCCGCGATCGCCTCGGCCGCCGCCACCTTCATCCGCTCGGTGATCCGGGTCGCCCGGGCGTCCAGGGCACCCCGGAAGATCCCCGGGAACGCGAGCACGTTGTTGATCTGGTTCGGGAAGTCGCTGCGGCCGGTCGCGACGATCGCCGCGTACTTGTGGGCCAGCGCCGGCGGCACCTCCGGCGTCGGGTTGGCCAGGGCGAAGATGATGCCGTCCGGCGCCATGCCGGCCAGCGCGCTCTCCCCGATCTGCCCGCCGGAGACCCCGATCAGCACGTCGGCGCCGATCAGCGCCTCCTTGATGCCACCGGTACGCCCGGAGTAGTTCGTGCCCTGGGCCAGCGCGGCCTTCGTCCCGGTCAGGCCCGGGCGGTCCGCGTGGATGATGCCCTGGGAGTCACAGACGATGACGTTCGCGCCCTGGAGGCCGGCCGCGATCAGCATGTTGGTGATGGCCACTCCGGCCGCGCCGGCGCCGCTGATCACCACCCGCAGGTCGGCGAAGCGGCGCCCGAGCAGGGCCACCGCGTTGCGCAGCGCGGCGAGCACGACCACCGCGGTGCCGTGCTGGTCGTCGTGGAAGACCGGGATGTCCAGCGCCTCGTCGAGCCGGCGTTCGATCTCGAAGCAACGCGGCGCGCTGATGTCCTCGAGGTTGATGCCGCCGAACGAGGGACCGAGCGCCTTGACCACGGCGATGATGCCCTCGACGTCCTGGGTGTCGAGGCAGATCGGGATGGCGTCGACGCCGCCGAACTGCTTGAACAGCACGGCCTTGCCCTCCATGACGGGCATCGCGGCCTTCGGGCCGATGTTGCCCAGGCCGAGCACGGCCGAGCCGTCCGTGACGACGGCGACCGTGTTGGCCGTCCAGGTGTAGTCGGCGGCGAGCTCGGGGTCGGCGGCGATCGCCTCGCAGACCCGGGCCACGCCCGGGGTGTAGGCCCGGGACAGGTCGTCCCGGCTGGACAGCGGGACCGTGCAGGAGATCTCCATCTTGCCCCGCTTGTGCAGGTCGAAGACGGGGTCGGCGGCCAGGGCAGGGTCGAGCTCGAAACTGAAGAAGGACACAGGGACTCCAGACAACGCATCGGAACGTCGGTGTGCCAGCCGGGACGCGCGCGAGTCTGCGCGGTCCGACGTGCGATGCGGGGGTCACCCGGGACAAGCAACCGCAAGATTCAGGTGTGCTGCGGTTAACGCAGGTTAACTTAGCCGACCGGGACGCGGCCAGTAGCGAAACACCACTTGTCCGATGACATCCGCCACCCCGTGGGTGCGGGAATCGTCGGTCACGAACTCGTTGTCACCCTCGATCCACCAGCCACCCTCGTGCGGCCGGATCGCCCGTTTGACGACGAGCAGTTCCGGGCGGCTGCGGAACCGGGCCACCACGACCGACTGCGGCCTGACCCGGTGGACACGCCGTACGAGCAGGGCATCTCCGCCGTGCAGGGTGGGTGCCATGGACGGCCCTCGCACCAGTACGGCGAAGAGCGGCAATTGCCAAGTCATGGCATCAATCCCGGGGTCGAGGTTCGGTGTTCCGGTAAGGGGTAGTGTCGACTCGGATCATCGCAAACGTATGGAGGGGTCCTGATGCGACTTCCGCGTATTTTCACGCCGCGCACTGTGGTCAGCGCGCACTGCGACCTGCCCTGTGGGGTGTACGACCCGGCGCAGGCACGCATCGAGGCGGAGTCGGTGAAGGCCATCGCTGAGAAGTACCAGGCGAACACCGACCCCGAGTTCCGCACCCGCGCCATCCTCATCAAGGAGCAGCGCGCCGAACTGGTCAAGCACCACCTGTGGGTGCTCTGGACCGACTACTTCAAGGCGCCGCACTTCGAGAAGTACCCGAACCTGAACCAGCTGTTCAACGAGGCCACCAAGCTCGCCGGCGCGTCCGGCGCCAAGGGCTCGATGGACCCCGCGGTCGGCGAGCAGCTGCTGGCCAAGATCGAGGAGATCTCCAAGATCTTCTGGGAGACCAAGCAGGCGTGAGTCCCGCAACGATCCGGCCGGTACGTCATGACGACGTGCCGGCCGTTGTCGCGATGGTGCACGAGCTCGCCGAGTTCGAGCGCGCCGCGGAGTCCTGCCACCTCACCGAGGAGCAGTTGCGCGCGGCGTTGTTCGGCGACCACCCGGCGGTGTTCGGCCACGTCGCAGTCGACGCCGACGACACTCCGTACGGTTTTGCGCTCTGGTATCTCAATTTCTCCACGTGGGAGGGAACGCACGGCGTCCACCTGGAGGACCTGTACGTCCGCCCGCACGCCCGGGGCACCGGCGCGGGTGCCGCCCTGCTCGCCACGCTGGCGCAGATCTGCGTGGAGCGCGGCTACCAGCGTCTCGAGTGGGTGATGCTCGACTGGAATCCGGCCGCGGAGTTCTACGCCGCGATCGGGGCCGAGGTCGTGGCGGACTGGCTGCCGTACCGGCTCTCCGGGGCCGCCTTGAGCCAACTCGCCGAGCGCGCCTCCCCCGTCAGGGGCTAGAGTTCTCCTCCATTGGGAGGATGGGTTCGGTGACTCAGCTGCAGACAACGCATCCGGAGCCGGCGTTCGGTGACGACGTCGTGCTGCTGACCGTGCCCGCCGACGGCGGGTACCTCGGCGTGCTCCGTACAGCCACGGCCGGCCTCGCGGCCCGCCTGCACTTCGCGCTCGACGAGATCGAGGATCTGCGCATCGCGGTCGATGAGGCCTGCGCCATGTTGCTGGCCATCGCCACCCGCGGGGCGGAGTTGGAGTGCCGCTTCGCGGTCACCGACGACGCGCTCACGGTCGAGGTCACGGTGTCGACCGTGCGGGGCGCCCGGTTGCCCTCGGAGTCCTCTTTCGCGTGGAAGGTGCTGACCGCGCTGACCACGTCGGCGTCCGCCGAGGCGACCGGCCGGCACGCCACGATCCGGTTGCTGACCCGCCGCACCGAGATCTGACCCCGGAGCCGTCCGCGTTTTCAGCGCGCGGTGGCCACCATGATGTAGTCCAGGTGACGCCGGCCGACCTCCATGGCCGCGCCGGAGTCACCCGCCTTCACGCACATCAGCAGATCACGATGGTCGGCGTCGATGCGTGCCCAGTAGTCGTCGGGCAGGTTCTCGACGATCTCCTCGCCGTAGGTCACGTGGTACAGCGGCCGGGTCACCAGCTCGAAGAGCGGATTGCCGGTGGCCGAGGCGATCGCCGCGTGGAAGGCCGCGTGCGCGGCCAGCATGGTGTCCAGCTCGTCCAGGTCCGGATCGAACATCGCGCCGCGCAGCTCGATCAGATTCGCATCGGTACGGCGCTGCGCGGCGAGCCCGGCGGCGGGCACCTCCAGGGCGCGGCGCAGCTCGAGCAGATCGGCCATACCGACCTCGGCGGAGTTGCTCAGCAGAGTGAGCCCGGTGGAGAGAGCCTCGGAGAGCTGCTCGGCGTCGGGGTGCGCGACGAAGCTGCCGCCGGTGACGCCGCGGGTCGTGACGATCAGGTGCTGGCTGGCCAGCAGGCGTAGCGCCTCGCGGACCGTGCTGCGGCTCACGCCGGAGCGGACGCACAGCTCGGGCTCCGGTGGCAGCCGCTCGCCGGGCTGCAACCGTCCCGACGTGATCTCGTCGCGCAGTTCGTCCGCCAGGAGCTGGTACGCCGGCGGGCGCACCGTCGGTCCGGCCACTGCCCTCACCCCCTTGTGATCCGCCCACTCAGAGTAGGCCGTCAGACGCGGGTGGGAAGGGGGCTTCAGTCGAGTCCGAGGGCGCGGGTGGTCGGCGGCAGCACACAGAGCAGTCCGACACCGACACCGAGCACCATCAACAGTGCGCCGATCCAGGCCGTACCGGTCTGCAGCAGAAAGCCGCCCGAGGCGATCACGAAGAGCTGCACGACGATGGCCGGGCCGCGGGCGTGCGAGGAGCGCCGGGCCAGCGCGCGGGCGACGAACACCACAGCGACGGCCGCGACGGCGGTGAAAACCGTGAGTGCGACGGCCACCGCGATGCTGGCGGCATCGGCGGTGAAGTCCAGCACCAACAGGTACGCGGTCAGCACCGCGAGCGCGACGGCCTCCGCGAAGAGCAGGCGTACCGCCCAGACCAGCGTTGCCGGGGAATCGAGTTCTCGGGGGGTCACCGCTGTACGATACCGGCCAGCTCAGAGCCTTCCTGAGAGGTACAGTGCCGCCCATGCGAGCGTTACTGGTGGTTAATCCCAAAGCCACCACGACGAATGAGCGCAGCCGCGACGTCCTGGTCCGGGCCCTGCGCAGCGAGGTCGACCTGACGGTCGAATACACCATGAAACGCGGTCACGCCGCGGGTCTGGCCCGGGCGGCGGCCGAGAGCGGCGTCGACCTGGTGGTGACGCTCGGCGGGGACGGCACGGTCAACGAAGCCGTCAACGGCCTGATGACAGCCCAGCCCAGCCTGGCCGCGCGCGGCACCGCGCCGGCCTTCCGCCTGCCGGCTCTGGCCGTCGTCCCCGGTGGCTCCACCAACGTCTTCGCCCGCGCGCTCGGGTTGCCCCGCGACTGGGCCGACGGCACCAGCGTGATCCTCGACGGCCTGCGCTCCGGCCGGCACCGGGTCATCGGGCTCGGGCGGGCCGACGACCGCTACTTCACCTTCACGGCCGGACTCGGGCTGGACGCGGCCGTGGTGCGCCGGGTCGAGCAGGCGCGCCTGCGCGGCCGGACGTCCACGCCGTCGCTTTATGTCCGGTCGATGATCGGGCAGATCTTCTCGGGCGAGGACCGCAAGTCGCCACCGCTCTCGATCGAGCGACCCGGTGAGGAACCGGAGATGGGTCTGGGCACCGTCATCATCCAGAACACGGCCCCGTGGACCTATGTCGGCGACCGCGCGATCAACCCGAACCCCGAGGCTTCGTTCGACCGGGGACTTGACCTGCTGGCCGTTCGTAACCTATACATCACCAGCACAACACGGACAGTGACGCAGATGGTCTCCCGCAACGCGGATCCGCACGGCAAACACGTGCTGCGCCTGCACGACCAGGCCGAGTTCACCGTGATCGCCAGCCGCCCGCAGCCCTTCCAGCTCGACGGGGACTACCTGGGCGAACGCCAGAAGGTGCACTTCCTGTCCGTTCCCGACGCGCTACGTGTGATCTGCTGAGGATCGGGTACGCCGATCGGATCGTCCTTACGATCTGTTACAGAAAGACGGGCAAAAGGTCGGCAAGGCGGCGCGTACCGTACTACATTGATAGGGGCGGTCGTCCGCCGGTCCTGGAAGAACCCCCAGAACCGGACAAAGGGGTGGTGAGCTAGCTCACCCGCTGGGAGAATTTCCGAGCGCTACCCTTGACATCGCGGGAGTTCGTGAAAGCATTCACAAGCGATAAGAAGTAACCCGATGCCGCTCGTGCACGTTCCTTAATCCAGAAGGCACGGAACGGCATCGCGCACAAAGCTTGCTCACGCACCGGTGATCTGACGAACGCTGTCCGTCGGTCCCGGCGCGGATGCAGATAAGAGTAAGTAGCACCATTCTCTACCCAATCCAGAAACAAGGAGTGTTGCCGCCATGGACTGGCGTCACCATGCGATCTGCCGCGACGAGGACCCGGAGCTGTTCTTCCCGATCGGGACGTCTGGCCCCGCACTCCTGCAGGTCGAGCAGGCCAAGGCCGTCTGCCGGCGGTGTACCGTGACCGAGTCGTGCCTCGCCTGGGCGCTCGAGTCCGGACAGGACGCCGGCGTATGGGGCGGTATGAGCGAGGACGAGCGGCGCGCAGTCAAGCGTCGCGGCGGCCTCCGGGTCAGTGCCCCCACCGCCTGAACAATCCCCTCACAGCATTCACGCCCCGGGCCACCTTCGGCTCCGGGGCGTCGTGCTGTCCGGACCCGCCGCCGGCCGCATCCGATCATCGGTAGTTTCGATGTGATTACGCCACGCAATGGTGACACAGGGCATGAATGCGATCACGGACGCTTGCGAAATGATCTCGAAATTATCGTTATCGAAGCGACTATTCGTCGATGCCCGCGCACCCTCCGCAGTGGACGATCGCGCAGCCGGACGATCACTCAATGTGGTCACCCCCGAGCGTGACGGCCCGTGACCGTGTCCATCGAGTGACCGGCGAAGCCGGACGAGGGCGCCGAGCACCTCGCCACGGTGCCGCCCGGACTTGAGCCACGCCGGCAGCCGGGCGATCAAAGTCATGCCGCGGTCCGTGGTCCCCCGCTCCCGCAACCCGGCGGCGAGGTATCCCTCCAGCAGCTCCAGATGCGCGCGGTTGAAGGCCCACAGGGTCCGCCCGCCGCAACACGTCGTCCGCAACCACAGCGGCAGCCCGAAGTACGGGTCGACCGGCCCACCCCAGCACGACCCCGCCGCGCCGCCTCAGGAAGAGCCGAGCGCCCACAGCCGGGACACACGAACCGGCGCGGCCAGGAGAGCGCAAGCACGCCGTCGACCGGCTCAGCGATGACGAACGCCCGGCCACCACACCGCGGACAGACGACGTCGATGTCCTCGGTGGCGAGGTGATAGATCCGGGTCCCTGGATCGCGAAACCGAAGCTGGTGTGCCATGTCGGTCAGAGTGCCGGAGAACACCGGCCGGAGCACCCCGGATTCGACCGGCCCGGGCGGGCGAGTGCGACGACACCGTCGCAGCAAAGGCCGGGCGAGGTCACGCCGAGCCCGGAGCCGAGGATCCGATCAGGACCAGCCACGAGCCGTTCCCTGAGCGGCCGAGCCCGAGCGGGTCAACCAGCCGGGACAAACCATGAGCCACTCCCTCAGGCAGCGAGCGCGGCGACCGCACCGACCCGAGGGGCCGTAGCGTCCAGCACCCGCCCAGCGACCAACTCCGCAACAGCCGGAACATCCGTCAGCGGCTCACCCGCCGCACTGATCCCCGCCTCCCGAGCCGACCCCAACGTCGAATCCCACAGCAACCCGGGCGCAAGGAAGTACGACACCAGGGCAACCCGCTCGTACCCCGCACCACGAAGATCACGAACGACGTCCCCGGACAGCGGTGGGGAGGCCGACGCATAGGCCACCCGGCACGGCACGCCCAGGCGGGCGCTGAGGGCCGCCGCGGCCTGCTCCACCGTCGCTCGGGCGGCAGCGTTGCGGGTCCCGGCCGCCGCCAGCACCAGCGCGTCAGCCGTGACCGGGCCGAGCCGGCTCACCAGCGCGTCCAGCAGCAGCCCGGGAACGCGACCGCCGACCGGTCCCAGCACCTCCGCCTGCGACACATCCAGGCCCGGGTGCTCGGCTCGGGCCGCGGTGATCTCGCCCGGGACGTCGACCCGGCCGTGGTACGCCGAGGTCAGCAGCAGCGGCACCAGCACCGCACGACGGTGGCCGGCCTCGGCGAAGGTGGCCAGTACCTCCCGCGGCCGGGGGCCGGCGTGGTCCAGATAGGAGGCTCGCACCTCCCAGCCCGGGTGCCGCACCGCGACCGCCCGGGTCAGCGCTTCGGTCGCCCGGGCCGCGCGGGGGTCACGGCTGCCGTGGGCGGTCAGCGTGACGGCTAGACGTGCAGGCCGCATTCGGTCTTCTCGAACATCGCCCAGCGGCCGGCGCGGGGGTCCTCGCCCGCCTTCGTGCGCCGGGTGCACGGCCAGCAGCCGATCGAGCCGTACCCCTTCTTGAAGAGCTCGTTGACCGGCACGTTCCAGCGCGCGATGTAGCGGTCGACGTCGGCCTGGGTCCAGGCCGCGATGGGGTTGACCTTGACCTTGCCCTTCTTGGCGTCGAAGGCCACGACCGGGGTGTTGGCCCGGGTCGGGGACTCGTCGCGGCGCAGGCCGGTGGCCCAGGAGTCGTAGTCGCTGAGGGCGCGCTCGAGCGGCTCCACCTTGCGCAGGAAGCAGCACTCGTCGGGGCTGCGGGCGAAGAGCCGGGGCCCGAACTCGCCGTCCTGCTGGCCGACCGTCATCCGCGGGCGGATCGAGCGCACGTTGACGTCCATCGTGCGCGCCACCGTGTCGCGGATCTTGAGGGTCTCCGGGAAGTGCAGGCCGGTGTCGAGGAACACCACGTCCACCCCGGGCGCGACCCGGGAGAACAGGTGGGCCACGACCGCGTCGGCCATCGAGCTGGTCACGCAGAAGCGGTCGCCGAAGGTGCTGGTCGCCCAGCGGGCGATCTCCTCGGCGGGGGCACCCTCGAGCGCGACGCCGGCCGCATCGGCCAGAGCCTTCAACTCGACGGCGTTGCGGCGGGTCGGATCGGCCGGGGCGGCGGGGGCCCCGAGGGACACCAGCCCCAGACCGGCGGCGGTCACCACAGTCATCGGTTCACTCCCTTGGCGAGCAGTCCGTTGAACTTGACCGTGAAAACACGGGCACAGGAGTGGCACTCCCAGGCGCCGTGCGAAGCCTCGTTGGGGCGCAGGTCCTCTTCACCGCAGTAGGGGCAGTACAGCGGGGCCGATCTGGCGTCGCTCATTTCACGAGCTCCTCTTCCGCCCGGATGACCCAGTCGGCGAAGGTCTCGCCGTCGCCGCGACCGGCCAGGTAGTTGCGGGCGATGCGCTCCACGTACCCGGGGAGTTCCTCCGCGGTGGCCTTCAGGCCCCGCACCTTGCGGCCGAAGCCGGCGGTCTGGCCCTGCGCCATGCCGAGGCCGCCGCCGAGGTGGATCTGGAAGCCCTCGACCTGCTCGCCGTGCTCGTTCATGACGAGCATGCCCTTGAGGCCGATGTCGGCCACCTGGGTGCGGGCGCAGGCGTTGGGGCAGCCGTTGATGTGGATCGAGATGTCGGCGTCGAAGTCGCGCAGCCGCTCCTCCAGCCGGGCGACGAGCTCCTCGCCGCGGGCCTTGGTCTCGACGATCGCGAGCTTGCAGTACTCGATGCCGGTGCAGGCCATGGTGCCGCGGCGCCAGGCCGACGGCCGGGCCTCCAGCCCGATCCCGCGCAGGCCCGCGACCAGCGGTTCGACCTGGTCGTCGGCGATGTCCAGGACCAGGAGCTTCTGGTACGGGGTGAGCCGTACCCGGTCGGACCCGTGCGCCGCCACCAGATCGGCGAGCTTGCTGAGCTGCACGCCGGACGACCGGCCGACGACCGGCGCCGCACCCACGTAGTTCCGGCCGTCCCGCTGCTTGTGCACGCCGATGTGGTCGATCGGCTTGGCGGGCAGCTCGGGCGGCGGCCCGTCCATCAGCGCCCGGCCCAGGTACTCCTTCTCCAGGACCTCGCGGAACTTGGCCACGCCCCAGTCGGCCAGGAGGAACTTCAGCCGGGCCCGGTTGCGCAGCCGCCGGTAGCCGTAGTCGCGGAAGATGCCGACCACGCCCTCCCAGACGTCCGGGATGTCCTCGAGCGGGACCCAGACACCGAGCCGCTCGGCCAGCCGCGGGTTGGTGGAGAGGCCGCCGCCGACCCAGAGGTCGAAGCCGGGGCCGTGCACCGGGTGCACCACACCCAGCAGCGAGATGTCGTTGACCTCGTGCGGCGTGTCCGGCAGCCAGGAGATCGAGGTCTTGAACTTGCGGGGCAGGTTCGAGTAGCGCGGGTCGCCGATGTAGCGGCGGAGGATCTCGTCGATGGCCCACGTGGGGTCGACGACCTCGTCCGGCGAGACCCCGGCGACCGGGCTGCCGAGCACGATGCGCGGGCAGTCGCCGCACGCCTCGGTGGTCTGCAGGCCGACGGCCTCGAGGCGGCGCCAGATCTCCGGCATGTCCTCGACCCGGATCCAGTGCAGCTGGATGTTCTGCCGGTCGGTGATGTCGGCGGAGCCGCGGGCGAACTCGGTGGAGATGTCGGCGATGGTCCGCAGCTGGGCGAGGTTGAGCGTGCCGCCGTCGATGCGGACGCGGAGCATGAAGTACTCGTCCTCGAGCTCGTGCGGCTCGAGCACCGCGGTGCGACCGCCGTCGATGCCCGCCTTGCGCTGGGTGTAGAGCCCCCACCAGCGGAAACGCCCGCGCAGGTCCTGCGGGTCGATGCCCGCGAAGCCGGTGTGGGCGTAGATGTTCTCGATCCGGGCCCGGACGTTGAGCGGGTTGTCGTCCTTCTTGATCCGCTCGTTCGGGTTCAGCGGCTCGCGGTGTCCGAGCGCCCACTGGCCTTCACCGCGCGCCTTGCGGGGGCGGGCGGCGGGCTTGGTGGCCGGGGTGCTGTCCAGCGCCATGTCGGCGTTCCTCCAGGTAATTCTGCCGGTGGGCGCGCTGTACGCGGTCGGCTCCTGTGAGGGCTCGCGACTTCGATGTCTGGCGAGGGCCGGCGCGTCGTGCGCGCCCGAAAAAAGAGATCGGGCGGCGTCAGGAAGCCGGACACATCGCGCTGCGGACACGGCCGTAATCGACGTGGCGACGAGCCACGAAGCGGCGGTCAACTGCAGCGGTCATGCCGGTAAGCCTCTCACGCGGGACCCTTTACGGCCAGTGCGGTCCAGATTCCGGGAGTGTGGCGGCGAACACCGTGCGTCAGAGGTTCCGGTGGCGCGTCAGCGCTTGCCGAGCGGGACCACCAGGACGGCCTCGGTACCGCCGCCGGCCCGGTTGCGCAGCTCGATGCTGCCGCGCAGTTCGCCGGTGGCCAGCGCGCGGACGATCTGCAGGCCCAGCCGGCCGCTCGCGTCCGCGTGGAAGTCCGCCGGCAGCCCCTGGCCGTTGTCGGCCACCGTCACGTGCAGCTGCTTGCGGAACCGGTGCGCCGAGACCACGACCTCGCCGGTCGGCGCCGGCGGGGTCAGCGACGGCTCGGGCGGCGGGGCGTCCTCGTCCGGGGCCGGGAAGCCGTGCTCGACCGCATTGATGAGCAGTTCGTTGAGGACCATCACCAGCGAGGTGGCGATCTCGGCCGGCAGCACGCCGAAGGTGCCCTCGCGGCGCATCTTGACGGTGATCTCGGTGGCGGCGACCTCGGTGGCCGCCGTGGCGACGCGGTCCACGATGCCGTCGAAGTCGACCGCCTCGTCGCTCGACATGGACAGCGTCTCGTGCACCAGGGCGATCGACGCGACCCGGCGTACGGATTCCTGCAGGGCCACCCGGGCCTCCGGGGCGTTGACCCGCCGGGCCTGCAGGCGCAGCAGCGCCGCGACCGTCTGCAGGTTGTTCTTGACCCGGTGGTGGATCTCGCGGATCGTCGCGTCCTTGGTCATCAGGGCGCGGTCGCGGCGGCGGACCTCGGTGACGTCGCGGGCCAGCACCAGCGCACCGATCGGCACGCCCGCCGGCATCAGCGGCAGCGCCCGGATCAGCACGGTCGCGCCCCGGGCCTCCACCTCCTTGCGGGGTGGCGCCTCGCCGCGCAGTGAGGTGAGGATGCGTTCGGCCGCGTCGGTGCCCTCGAGCGGGTCGGCGGCCAGCCGGCTGGAGAGCACCGACAGCTCCTCGCCGACGAGGTGGGCGTTGAAGCCGAGCCGCCGGTACGCGGACTGCGCGTTCGGGCTGGCGTAGGTGACCTTGCCGCCGGCGTCGAGGCGGATCAGCCCGTCACCGACGCGCGGGGCGGACGTGGTCTCGCCCGGGTGCGCGGGTGGCGGGAAGGTGCCGTCGGCGACCATCTGGGCCAGGTCGTCGGCCGTGGTCAGGTAGTTCAGCTCCAGCTGGCTCGGGGTGCGCGCGGTGGACAGGTTGGTGTCGCGGCCGATCACCGCGATCACCTCGATGTTCTCGTCGGCGCCGCGCAGCCGTACCGGGATCGCCTCGTGCCGGGCCGGGGTGTCGCCGTACCAGACCGGGTCGCCCTCGCGCCAGATCCGGCCCTGGGTGTACGCGATGTCCAGGTGGGCCACCTCCGGCCCGCCGACCTTCTTGCCCACCTGGTCGTCCTGGTACGCCGTCGAGGACGTGTTGGGCCGGACCTGGGCGACACAGAGGAACTCGCGCGGCGTGCCCTCCTCCCCCCGCAGCGGCACCCAGAGCAGCAGGTCGGCGAACGAGAGGTCGGAGAGCAACTGCCAGTCGCCGGCGAGCCGGGTCAGGTGGTCGATGTCGTCAGGACCGAGGCCGGTGTGCTCTTCGGCGAGATCGCGCAGGGTGGACACCGCACAAGCCTGCCATGCCCGTGTTGCCGGCTCACACGTTCAGAGCGTGGAGGTGACCTTGTTCAAGCCGCGCGGGGCGTCCGGGTCCTCGCCGCGGGCCAGCGCCAGGGCCAGGGCCAGGCGCTGCAGGGGCAGGATGTCGAGCAGCGGGGCGTAGCGCTCGTCGACCGCCGGGACGGCGAGCCGGCCGGCGGCACCGGGGATGTCGGTGGCCCCGACGGTGACGACGTCGGCGCGCCGCTCGCCCAGGCGGGTCACCACGTCGGCCATGGACGCGCCGCCGGGTCCGGTGCCGACGACGGCCAGCACCGGTACGTCGGGGTCGGTCATCGCCAGCGGTCCGTGCAGCAGGTCGGCGCCCGAGAAGGCGAGGGCCGGCAGGTACGACGTCTCCATCAGCTTGAGGGCGGTCTCCCGGGCGGTCGGGTATGCGTACCCCCGGCCCGTCGTGACCAGGCGCGACGCGAAGCGGTAGCGCTGCGCGAGCTCGTCCGCGCCGTGAGCGGCCAGCGCGTCCTCGGCGAGCTGCGGGAGCTTCTCGAGCGCGGCGCGTTCCTCCGGCGGCAGCGTGCCGTCGCCGCTGCGGATGCCCTCGACCAGCAGGAGCAGGGCGAACAGCTCGGCCGTGTAGGTCTTGGTGGCGGCGACGGCGCGCTCGTGACCGGCGGCCACGTCCACCGAGAGCTCGGCCGTCCGGGCCAGCGTGGACTCGGGGTTGTTGGTCACCGCGAGGGTCAGTGCGCCACTCTCCCGGGCGACCTTGAGCACCTCGGTCAGATCGGGCGAGCCGCCGCTCTGGCTGACCCCCACGACCAGCGCGTCCTTGAGGTCCGGGCGGGCGCCGTAGAGCGTGATGGCGCTGGGCGAGGCGAGACCGACCGGGAGGCCGAGCCTGATCTCGGTCAGGTACGCGGCGTAGAGCGCGGCGTGGTCCGAGGTGCCCCGGCCGACGAACACCACATGGCGGGGGCGCCGCTCGGCCACCCGGGCCGCGGCGTCAGCGATCGCCTTCGCCGGCTCGCCCTCCAGCAGCCGTGCGTAACCCTCCGGCTGCTCTGCGATGTCAGCTGCCATTCCCTGGCCTCGCTGCGTCACTGGCCTTCTCCCTCATGCGCGGTACAGCTCGATCGGTGCGCAGTCTTGCACTTTTGAACGAGAAAACGCAACGTTTCGAGCACAGATGCGCAGGGATTGCGGCCTGACATATCGAGATTCGTCGCCTAGGCTCGCGTGCGGTGGCACACGGCGTGCCATCGAAGGAAGGCGTGGCCATGGAAGACCCCCGGCGCTCCGCCGATCGCGACCTCGAGCAGGCCCGCGCGGCCCTCGAGCGTGGCGAGATGCACCACGCCGCCGATCACCTGGCCGGCGCCATCGCACACGCGCCGACGCTGCCGGAGACGCACGAGCTGCTCAGCCGGCTGGCCGCCCGTGCCGACGGCGGCCTGGAGCTCTTCCCGCTGGAACAGCACGCCTTCGTGGGCACAGTGGTCGCCCGGGCCCACCTGCTCGCCGCGGCCGGCCGGCCCGAGGACGGCCTGCCGCTGCTGGTCGCCGCGAGCGGGCACACGCCCGGGGCCGACTGGGCCGGGGTGCCCTGGGTCAGCGACCCGGCGCTGGGCGCCCGGATCGACCCGGCGCTGCTGGCGCAGATCGTGATGCAGCTCTGCACCACCATCGGCGACCCGGCTCCGGAAGCCGGCCGCGAGTCCCTGCTGCCGTATCTGACCCTGGTCCGGCACGCCGTCGAGGCGCACCCGGAGCAGGCCATGCTGCTCGGTGCGGGCTCCGCCCTGGCCCGCCGGCTCGGTGAGCCCACCCTGGCGGTGGAGTGGGCCGTCCGCGGCGCCCGGCTGCGCCCGTCCAAGCTGGCCGAGATCTGGCTCGGGTACGCCTACCGCAGCGCGGACCGCATCCCCGAGTCGCTCGCCGCCCTGCGCCGCGCGGTCATGTACGACCCGGACGACCTCTCGGTGTACGCGGACATCGCCGGCACCCTGGCCGACCACGGCCGCCTCGACGACGCGCTGGCCTGGGCCGACCGGGCGCTGGCCAAGGATCCCGAGTTCGACTGCGCCGTGCACACCGCGCACCGGCTGCGCTACCGCGCCGACGGCGATCTGACCCACCTGATCCGCCTGGCCGATTTCCAGCGCGACCACCCGGACGACACCCACGAGCACGCCGACCTGGCCGACTGCTGCGCCGACCAGCCCTGGCTCAGCCGGGTGCCGTCCGCGCCCGGCACGACGCCGGACCCGGCCCGGGAGCCGTTCGTGGCGGGCCGCCCGACGGACGCCGCCGTGCAGCGCCTGCACCGGGTCGCCCACCCGCTGTGGCCGCATCCACCGGCCGCCTACGACGCGGCCCTGGGCCTGGTGCTGGTCGAGCCGGAGGATCTGCTGGCGCTGATCGCCTACCCGCCGCCGGCCCCGGACAACGAGGTGGGACAGGCGCTGGCCACCCACGATCCGGCGCTGTGGGAGCGTTGCGCGCAGGTCTGGGCCTGCCTGGGGTTGCTGCACCAGCGCACGGACGAGCCCTGGGCCGGCTCGGTGCGCCGCCGGCTGCTGGTCGAGCTGGCCACCGGGGGCACCGACCAGATCACCGAGGCCGCGCTCTTCGCCCTGGTCACGGCGGCCTGGGTGGACCCGGCGGCCCGGGCCGACGTGGCCGAGCTGGTCACCCGCCGGCTGGCGGAGATCACCGCGACGCGGCAGCCGCTGGCCTGGTCGGTGGCGCAGCTCGCGCTGGCCACCCCGGAGCTGGGGGCGCCGGTGCGGCTGCGGGCCGCGGAGGTGGTGCGCGCCGAGGAGGATCACGCGGCGCCGATGCTGCCCCGTCAGCGCCGCCGCGGTGGTCGCCTGCGGCGCTGGCTGTCGGGCCGCACTACTCGATGACGGCGATCAGGTCGCCTTCCTGGACCACGTCACCCTCGTTGACCGCGAGCTGAGCCACGACCCCGTCCGACTCGGCGAGCACCGGGATCTCCATCTTCATCGACTCGAGGATCACCAGGGTGTCGCCTTCCTCCACCTCGGCTCCCGCGGCGGACACGACTTTCCACACGTTGGCCACCATTTCGGCTCGGATCTCGTCGGCCATGATGAAGTCCTCCTCGTCGCGGCGCTGCTCCGGTGACGGTATCCAATCATGCTCCGGCCGCGGGGGCATACGGGGCGGGCCGGGCGGGCCGTCTACCATCGGCGGGTTGACCGCGAGGACGAACGGAGATCGAGATGGCGAAGAAGTCTCGTAAGAAGAAGGCCCGGAAGAAGAACGCCGCCAACCACGGCAAGCGCCCCAACTCCTGAGCCGTGGACGACGAGAAGGGCCGGTAGCACGCGCTACCGGCCCTTCTTCACGTCTGACGCCCCCGCGGGTCAGGGCAGGAACTCGTGGCTCTCCGCCTCGACCACGTACTCGCTGAGCTTCACCCGGAGCCGCTCGCGCAGCTCCTTGGGTGCCGTCTCGTCGCCGCAGCAGCGGGCGACGAGCGCCTTCACCTCGTGCTCGATGCCGTACTCGCGCAGGCAGTCGGAGCAGTCGTCGAGGTGCCGCTGGATCAGCTCGCGCCGGTCGTCGCTGCACTCCAGGTCGAGATACAGGTAGACCTCGCTGATCACGACGCTGCAGTCGGTCTTCTGGGCTTCGTCGTTCACGTCGCTCACGCCTCCTGAGCGGCGGGCGCGCCGGAGGTGCGGGTGATGCCACGGTCGACGGCGTACTGCTCGAGCAGCTTGCGGAGGTTCCGCCGGCCGCGGTGCAGACGGGACATGACCGTGCCGATCGGCGTACCCATGATGTCGGCGATCTCCTTGTACGAGAAACCCTCGACATCGGCGAGGTAGACGGCCAGCCGGAACTCCTCGGGCAGCTGCTGCAGCGCGTCCTTGATGTCGCTGTCGGGCAGCCGGTCCAGCGCCTCGGTCTCGGCCGAGCGCAGACCCGCGGACGTGTGCGACTCGGACGAGGCGAGCTGCCAATCCGAGATCTCCTCGGTGGGAGCCTGCACGGGCTGACGCTGCTTGCGCCGGTACGAGTTGATATAGGTGTTCGTGAGGATGCGGTACAGCCAGGCCTTGAGGTTCGTACCCTCCTCGAACTGGTGGAACGCGGAGAACGCCTTGAGGAAGGTCTCCTGCACGAGGTCCTCGGCATCGGCGGGGTTGCGCGTCATGCGCAGGCCCGCCGCGTACAGCTGGTCCACGAAGGGCAGCGCGTCCCGCTCGAAGCGCGCCCGGCGCTCCTCGGTCTTCTCGCTGCGTTCGGTTCTTTCCGTCCGCTCTGCTGGCGTCACCCGCACGTCTCCCCTCGACCGCCCCGCCGAGGATACGGGTAGTGCCCCGTCAGCAGATTCAAAAACCGCCGGTGATGTGACGCTCACCGATGATGTGACGGGCCCCGTGACAGCCGCCGGCCACTCGGGCGCGTGCAGCAGCTGCTGCACCTTGCGCACCTGCGGGCCGCCGCGCTGGATGAATCCGGTTCCGGCTTGCACTTTGGGGTACCCCTTCCGACGTACAGCCTTCCGGGTGGTGTAACGGCGGCGGGGGTGCCCGCATTCCGGATCAGCGGGCCCACCTGTGCGCCCGCAACCAGGCGATCACGATCTCGGCGGTGCCGGGCAGATCACGGCGCAGATCGTGGACGGCGCCGGGGCGTACGGCGACCTGCACGACACCGCCCGGCTCGGGCACGCCGAAGGGGTCACGGTCGCCGTTGACGACCAGGGTGGGGATGCGGACGGGCAGCTCACCGGCGCGGCTGCGCTCCGGCTTGCCGGGTGGGTGCAGCGGGAAGGCGAGCGCGAGCACCCCGGCCGCGCCGAGCTGCTCCGCCGTCCGGCAGGCGACCCGGGCCCCGCTGGAACGGCCGCCGAGGATCAACGGCAGCTCGCCTCCGAGCTCCGTCACCACCGTGGTCCAGGCCTCGTCCAGGTGGCCGGCGGGGGCCGGCGCCCGGCGCCCGGCGACGCGGTACGGCTGGGTCACCAGCACCACTCGGGCTCCGGCGGCCACGGCGGCGTCATGCACGGCCGTCAGGTCGGGCGCGTCGACGTCACCGCCCGCGCCGTGGCCGAGGACGAGCTGACAGAGCGACGGGCCGGCCGGGTCCGTGATCCGGATCCCCGCCGGCCCGCGCGGTGTGTCGATCGAGAAGCTGTGCACAGCTCCTATGTCTAGCGGCTCACCGGCACCAGCGTGAGCAGGCGGCGATCTTCCTCGTCCGGCCCGTCGTCGACTTCCTCGCCGTCCGGCCGCACCCGTTCGCGCCAGGCGACCAGCATGGCGCGCCGTTCGCGAGGTGTCGTCCCGCCCCAGACGCCGTGGCAGTCGCCCACCTGCAGAGCCCAGGCCAGGCACGGCCCTTGGACTTCGCAGCTGCCGCAGAGCGCGACCGCACTCTCGGACGGCTCGTTCGGAGCCGGGAAGAACGTTTCCGGATCGACCGTGCGGCAGGCGCCGCGGGTGCGCCACGCTTCATCACTACGACGGTCTTCGATCGCGCTGAGCAACCTTGGGTCGCGCCTGGCAATGGCGACCTCATGTGGACGCGGCATTCGAGCACGTGTCATCAGCCCACCTCCCCCGTGGGTACCGGTAGAGCCGTGATGGGCGGTCCGCACCGTACGGATCGACATCACACCGGCGCTGGTTTCTATCGCACGGAGGAAGATCAGAACAAGGGTCTTATCTATCTCGCAACAAAGTTTCCTGATTAGAACCCCAGCATATGGGGGTATAACGCTTCGCGGTTGTCAGCGAAGCGGCAATTCGGACACCCGAAATGATCCCATTCTCGGGGCTCAGAACAGCGTCACCTCCGCGGCGGTCACCGGCTCCGGAGCGGTCAGCAGATGTGGGCCGTTGTTGCGCACGTTCCCGACGTCCGGACGGACCGGGCGGACCTCGATCGCCGCCAGCTCGGCGGGCGACATCGGCTCCAGCAGAGCGGGCGCGTCACCACCGCCGGCCAGCCACTGCGGCCAGCGCTCCCGCGGCAGGATCAGCGGCATCCGGTCGTGCACCTCGGCCAGCTCGCCCAGCGCGGCGGTGGTCAGCACGCTGCAGGTCAGCAGCTGCTCGCGCCACATCGTCCAGATGCCGGCGAAGGCCAGCACCGAGGAATCGCGCGGGGTCAGGTAGAACGCCCGCTTGCTCCGGCCGTCGCGGACCCACTCGAACCAGCCGTCGGCCGGGACCAGGCACCGGCGGCGCTGGAACGACGAGGCGAAGGCGCGCGAGGTGGCCACGGTCTCGGCCCGGGCGTTGATCATCCGGGCGCCGGCGCGCGGGTCGTCCGCCCACGGCGGGACCAGGCCCCAGCGGGCGGTGTCCAGCACCCGGCCGTCGTGCCGCTGCGACATGCGGACCAGGGGAACGGGATCGGTGGGAGCGACGTTCCAGCTCGGCCCCGGCGCCTCCGCGACGCTCGTGGCGTCGAAGAGCAGGCTGAGGTCGGCCTCGCTCCGCGTCGTCGCGTACCGCCCACACATAGCGCCGACCCTACGCCCGGCGCGCCGATCGTGTTGCCCCGCGCGAGCTGTCGTACCCGAACGGCAGAATGGGTGCCGTGACAGCTCAAGCGCGCCCCTGGACGGCCCCCGTCAGCAGCCGGCCGGTGACGGCCACCCTCGGCCTGCCCGGGTCCAAGTCGATGACCGCCCGGGCGCTGGTGCTGAGCGCGCTGGCCGGCGGGCCGTCCACGATCCGCCGCCCGCTGCGGGCCCGGGACACCACGCTGATGGCCGCCGGGCTGCGGGCCCTGGGCGTCGCGGTGGACACCACGGCCGACGAGGTGTGGACGGTCGAGCCCGGGCCGCTGCGCGGACCCGCCCGCGTGGACGTGGGGCTCGCCGGCACGATCATGCGCTTCGCACCGCCGGTGGCCGCGCTAGCCGACGGCACGGTCACCTTCGACGGCGACCCGCACGCCCGGAACAGGCCGCTGCGGCCCATCGTCGAGGCGCTGCGCGCGCTGGGTGCCGACATCGACGCTTCCCCCACCGGCGGGCTGCCGCTGGTGATCCGCGGCACCGGCCTGGTCACCGGCGGCGAGGCGGTGATCGACGCGTCCGGGTCCAGCCAGTTCGTCTCCGGGCTGCTGCTCTCCGCCCCCCGCTTCGCCAAAGGGCTGGTGCTGCGGCACGAGGGCCCGCCGGTCCCCTCCGCGCCGCACCTGCGGATGACCACCCACATGCTGCGCGCCGCGGGCGCGTCGGTGGACGAGAGCGTGCCGGACGTCTGGACCGTCGAGCCCGGCGGCCTGCGCGGACGGTCGTGGGACATCGAGCCGGACCTGTCCGGGGCGGCGCCGTTCTTCGCGGCGGCGATGGTCACCGGCGGCGCCGTCACGCTGGCCGGCTGGCCGCGCGACAGCTGGCAGCCGGTCGGCCTGCTCACCGAGCTGCTGACCGCGCTGGGCGCCGAGGTGAGCCAGGACGACGCCGGGCTCACCGTGCGGGGCACCGGCGCGCTGCACGGCATCCGGGCCGACCTGTCCGAGGTGAGCGAGCTGACCCCGGTCGTCGCCGCGCTGGCCGCGCTGGCCGACGGGCCCAGTGAGCTGCGCGGGGTGGCGCACATCCGCGGCCACGAGACCGACCGGATCGCGGCGCTCGCCACCGAGCTCGGCAAGGTGGGCGCGGGCGTCGTCGAGCACCCGGACGGCCTGGAGATCACCCCCGGGCCCCTGCGGGCGGCCACCCTCGAGACCTACGCCGACCACCGGATGGCGCACGCCGCCGCGGTGCTGGGACTCGCCGTCGAGGGCATCCGGCTCACCGACGTAGCGTGTACCTCCAAGACTCTGCCGGAGTTCCCCGAGCTCTGGGCAGACCTCGTGACAGGGAGCTGAAGCTGCCGGGCAAGAAGCGCGAGTACGACGAGGACGACGTCCGGATCAGACCGGGACGGTCGTCGCGTCCGCGTACCCGCACCAGGCCCAAGCACGAGGACGCCGTCGACGCGCTCGTGATCACCGTGGACCGCGGCCGGTACGGCTGCATCCGGGAGGACGCCGAGCACCTCGACGAGCTGATCACCGCGATGCGCGCCCGTGAGCTGGGCCGCAAGTCGGTCGTCGTCGGGGACAGGGTCGCCCTGGTCGGCGACACCTCCGGGGCGCCCGGCGCGCTGGCCCGGATCGTGCGGATCGCCGAGCGCACCTCGGTGCTGCGCCGGACGGCGGACGACGACGACACCACCCCCGAGGGCCGGCTGGAACGCGTGGTGGTGGCCAACGCCGACCAGCTCGTCATCGTCAGCGCACTGGCCGACCCGCAGCCGCGCACCGGCTTCATCGACCGTTGCCTGGTGGCGGCGTACGACGCGGACATCGAGCCGCTGCTGTGCCTGACCAAGGCCGACCTGGCCGGGCCGGCCGGGGTGCTGGACTACTACGCCGAGCTGGACCTGCCGTACGTCCTGGTGAAGCCGGAGAGTGACCTGACCGAGGTGCGCGACCGGCTCGCCGGGCGCCTCTCCGTCATGGTGGGCCACTCCGGCGTCGGCAAGTCCACCCTGGTCAACAGGCTGGTGCCGGACGCGCTGCGGGCCGTCGGCGTGGTCAGCGCGATCGGCAAGGGCCGGCACACCTCGACCAGCGCGGTCGCGCTGCGCCTGCCCCGGGTCCGCAAGAAGGGCGACCCCGGCTGGATCATCGACACGCCGGGCATTCGCAGCTTCGGGCTGGCCCACGTGAGCGCGGAGAGCCTGCTGCACGGCTTCCCCGACCTGGTCGAAGGCACGGTGGACTGCCCGCCGAACTGTGGGCACACCGCGGCCGACGGGGACTGCCGGCTGGACGCGTGGGTGGCGGCCGGCAAGGCGGATCCGCGGCGGCTGGCGTCGTACCGCCGGTTGTTGAGCTCGCGCGCCGGCGAGGACAACTCGCGCGACCAGGGCGAGTAGCACCCGGATCGGCGGCCGTGGGACCGGCGGCGCGGCCCGGTGAGGCCGGGCCGCGCGATCGGCTAGCGTGCCCGCATGGCCTCGTATGCCGATGACCTCGCTCTCGCCCACCTGCTCGCCGACGCCGCGGATTCGATCTCCGTGACCCGGTTCCGGGCCCTGGACCTGCATGTCGAGTCGAAGCCGGACCTCACCCCGGTCTCCGACGCCGACAAGGCGGTCGAGCAGGCGATCCGCGCGACCCTGGCCCGGGCCCGCCCGCGCGACGGCGTGCTCGGCGAGGAGTTCGGCATGTCCACCCCGCCGGCCGGGCAGGGCAACCGGCACTGGGTGATCGACCCGATCGACGGCACCAAGAACTTCATCCGCGGGGTGCCGGTCTGGGGCACCCTGATCGCCCTGCTGGAGGGCGAGCGGCCGGTCGCCGGGCTGGTCTCCGCCCCGGCGCTGGGCCGCCGCTGGTGGGGCGCGCTGGGCCACGGGGCCTGGGCCGGCAAGCACCAGCGGGCCGCCGCCCGGATCTCCGTCTCGGCCGTGCGCCGGATGGCCGACGCCAGTTTCTGCTACGCCAGCCTGCCAAGCTGGGAGGAGGCCGGCCGGCTGGAGCCGATGCTGCAGATCATGCGGGACTCCTGGCGCAGCCGGGCCTACGGCGACTTCTACGGCTACATGCTGCTCGCCGAGGGCGCCGTGGACGTCATGGTCGAGCCCGAGCTGTCGCTGTGGGACGTGGCCGCCCTGATCCCGATCGTGACCGAGGCCGGTGGCGCGTTCACCGACCTCGCGGGTGAGCGGGCGCCCGGTGACGGCAGCGCCATCGCTACCAACGGTCACTTGCACGAGGAAATTCTCGGTCGGCTGGCTGCTGGGATCGCCTCGACGCACCGTTAGTCTCCGGGCGCCGCCACAGCTGGTCTATTCTCGCCGGGTGATGTCGCCGGGCTGGTTCTACCTCGCCGCGATGATTGCCGCGTACGGGGTCGCCAACCTGCTGCAGTCGATGGCGGCGGCCCGGACCACCGTGCATCACACCTTCGACCCGCAGCTGCTGGTCCGTCTCGCCTGTCACCGTACGTATCTGCTCGGGCTGGTCTGTCAGGTTCTGGGCTTCGTGCTGGCCTTCGTCGCCCGGCGTGACCTGCCGCTGTTCCTGGTGCAGGCCAGCGTGGCGGCCGGGCTGGGAGTGACGGCGCTGCTGGGTGTCCTGGTGCTGAAGTGGACTCTGCCCGTCGCCGAGGTCGCGCTGCTGGTGCTGTTGCTCGGGGGCATCACCGCCCTGGTGCTTTCCGCCCAGCCGGCCCATTCCCGCCAGCTAGGGACCGAGGGCGTGGTCGGCCTGGCCGTCGCCATGGCGGTCATCGGCGTGCTGGGCTTCTTCGCCGTACGCCTGCACGGCGCCCTCGGCTCGGTCGCGCTCGGCTCGCTGGCCGGCATCGCTTTCTCCGCCGCTGCCATCGCCGCCCGCCCGCTGGCCATGGAGCAGTCGGCCGGCGGCTATTTCAGCAACCCGCTGCTCTATCTGCTCATCGCCCACTCCATCGTCGGCCAGCTGCTGCTCGGCCTGGCCATGCAGCGGGGGTCGACCACGGCCGCGGTGGCCGCGATGGACGCCGCCGGCGCGGTGCCGGCCGCGATCGTCGGGTTGCTGCTGCTCGGCGACCGGATCCATCCCGGCCGCGAGTGGCTGGCCGCGGTCGGCTTCGTCGTGACGCTCGGTGCGGTGATCGCCATGACCCGCTACGCCGAGCCCCAGCACCACCACGCCACCGCCCGCCCGGCATCGGGCCGGCGCCCGGACGGCGCCCGGCTGCATCCTGCCGGACGATGAGCGTGCATGAGCCGCCGCTCACGGGGTAACCCCCAAGCCCATGCCCATCTGCCCCGAATAGTGCAGATAACCGGTCACAACGCACCCGCGGGCGGCCCCGTGCCGGAATGCGAACCCCACCCGCGTTAGGCACAATGGAGCGATCATGGCGAGCGAGGTCCGACTACAGGTCGACGCGGGACAGGCCTATCCGGTCGTCCGGGTGACCGGGGTGCTCGACACCGTCACCGCCCCGACGGTCCGGTTCTGCCTGCTCGATCTGCTCGCCGGGCAGCCCGAGGCCGTGGTCGTCGACGTCCGGCAGCTCACCGTCGGTGAGCCGGCCGCGGTCGCCGTACTGGCCGGGATCGCCCGTGACGCGGCCGACTGGCCGGGCTGTCACCTGCTGCTGGGCGCCGGTGCCGACGCCGCGGCCTGGCGCGACACGGGCCTGCCGGTCTGGCCCACCCCCGAGGAGGCCGTGGCGGCCCTGGGCGCCCCGGAGCCCCGGCGCTTCCTGCGGGCCCCGCTCGAGCCCGTCGTCGGCGCCGCCCGGCGGTCGCGGGAGCTGGTCACCGAGGCGTGCGGCCGCTGGGACCTGCCCGAGCTGGCCGGGCCCGCCTGCATCGTGGTCACCGAGATGGTCAACAACGTGGTCGCGCACGCGCACACCCCGATGACGGTGCTGCTCGCCCTGCGCGGCGAGAGCATGTCGGTGGCCGTCCGCGACCAGTCCCCGCACGTGCCGCGCTTCACGGGCAGCCCGGTCCCGGTGACCTCGTACGGCGGCCGTGGCCTGCTGCTGATCGACTCCGTGGCGCAGCGCTGGGGCAGCCTGGTCCTGGAGGACGGCAAGGTCGTGTGGGCCGTGCTGGACGCCGGCGAGTCCGCCACCCAACTGCCCAGCACAGGCTTGGCGGGCCGGGCCCACGGGTAGATTGCGGAACATGCGAGACAACGACTACCCGGCTGAGGTGTCCGACCCGGAAGCTTCGGGGCTGCCCGAGACGGCGGACGACGACTCGAACGCGTACGACTCGGTGGAGAGCACCCGGTGGGCCGACGGCGCCGACCCGGCAGCGCTCGCGGGAGTCGGCCCCGGCGGTTCCAACCGCTACGGCGACACCGCCGAGGAGGCCCGTCAGGGCGAGCCGCTCGACTACCGGCTGCGCCAGGAGGAGCCCGACGTCGGCGCCGAGGACCCGCTGCCGGCCGACCGGGACCCGATCGACGAGACCGTCGACTCCTCCGAGCAGCGGCGGTTCGACGCGGACGTGTGGGGCGAGAGCCCGACCTCCGACCCGAATTCCGCGGTGTCGCTCTACGACGACGGCCAGCTCGACGCGGACAACCCGCAGCCCGTGGGCCGGCTCGTGGAGACCGACGAGGGCTACGGCACCGACGACGAGGCCGACAGCATCGCCTACGACGCCGGTGCGGCCGGCGGCGGCGCCAGCGCGGAAGAGCTGGCCATGCACGAGACCAACGCGCCCGACTATCGCTAGTCGAGCCCCTGCTCGATGGCGTAGCGGGTGAGCTCCACCCGGTTGTGCAGCTGGAGCTTGCCGAGCGTGTTCTGCACGTGGTTCTGCACGGTGCGGTGGCTGAGGACGAGCCGGTCGGCGATCTGCCGGTACGACAGACCCTTGGCCACCAGCCGCAGCACCTCGGTCTCGCGCTCGGTGAGCTTCGGTGTCATGCCGTCCGCGGCCGGGGGCTCGACGGCCAGCCGCCGGAATTCCCCGAGCACCAGCCCGGCCAGCCCGGCCGTGAAGACGGTGTCCCCGGCGGCCGTGCGACCCACCGCGTCCAGGAATTCCGCCTGGGCCGCGGACTTGAGCAGGTAGCCACTCGCCCCGGCCTTCACCGCGTCGAGCACGCTCTGCTGCTCACCGCTCGCCGAGAGCATCAGCACCCGGACGCCGGGCACCGCCTCCAGCAGCCCGTTGATGACCTCGACGCCGGACACGTCCGGCAGCTGCAGATCGAGCACCACCACGTCGGGGCGCGTCGCCGCGGCGATCCGGACGGCCTGCCGCCCCTCGCCGGTGGTGGCGACCACGTCGTAGCCGGCCGCGGTCAGGTCACGGCTGACCCCCTCGCGCCACATCGGATGATCGTCGACGACCATGACCCGGGTCCTGGGTGCCTCTGTCACCGGCTCAGCCTATCGAGGCGCGCGGCACGCTGAGTTCCACCTCGGTGCCCTGCCCCGGTGCGGAGGTGATCCGTACCGTGCCGTGCAGGTCGGCGATCCGGCCGCGGATCGACTGGGCCACGCCGAGCCGCCCCTGCTGCTCGGCCTGGGCGAAGCGCTCGGGCGGCACGCCGCAGCCCTCGTCCCGCACGCTCACGGTCACCTCGGCGGGCTCGTCCTCGACCAGCACCCACGCCTTGGTGCCCGGATCGCAGTGCCGCACCACGTTGTCCAGGGCGGCGCCGACGGCGGCGGCCAGCCCGGTCGCCACCCGGGACGGCAGGCGGACCGCGCCGGCCGGGGCGGCGACCGACACCGTGGCCGACGCGTACGGGTCGAGCAACGTCATCAGATCGACCTCGGCGTGCTCGTCGACCGGTTCCGCCGTACGCCCGGTGACCAGCGTGCGCAGCGCCGCCTCCTGCTCACCGGCCAGCCGGGCCAGCTCGCCGGCCTCCCCGTCCAGGCCGGCCCCGCGCCGCTTGACCAGGGCGAGCACCTGCAGCACCGAGTCGTGGATGTCGCGGGCCAGCCGTTCCCGCTCGCGGATGGTCGCCTCCAGCTGGATGGCCCGTTCCAGGCGCCGCTGCGACACCTGGGCGATGCCGACGAGGTAGCCGACCGCCGTGGCGGCCAGCACCATCAGCACCGTGCCGGTGAATGCCGCCTGGTCGTAGTGCGCGCGCACGGTCAGGTCGGTCGCGCCCATGGCGAGCGCCGCCACGATGCCCCAGCGCCGGCCGCCGGCCACGGCCCAGGCGATGACCGGGGCGACGTGCCAGGCCACGGCCAGGGTCGGCAGGCCCGCCTCGAGCCCGGCGCGGCCGACCACGAGCAGGCTGGCGGCCATCACCGCCATCGTGACCAGCAGGTCGGTCACCAGCAGCGGGGGCCGGCGGCGGGCCGGTACGGCGTACGCGTACGTGGTGAACACGGTCCACCCGGCGACCACCGCGAGCGCCGGCCAGGCCAGCATCGGCCGCTGGTAGGCGCCGACGTTGCGGACCACCAGCACGGCCACGTAGACCAGGGCGGCGATCCGGTACACCGCGATCGCCCGCCACAGCGGGTTCTGCAGCCCGCTCGATTGCGCCATGGCCAGACGATCCCACACAGCCGCTCGCCCAGCGGAATGATCAGACGTCGCCTACGGTCGAGTCATCGGTACGGAACCACTGATCTCCGAGGCGTTCGACCGTAGCCGGATCACCGCGCTGCGGCATGCCGTCGCGGCCCGGGCCGAGGAGGCGGGCGTGACCGGGGAAGGGCTGGACGACTTCGTGGTGGCGGTCAACGAGCTGCTGACCAATGCCGTACGGCACGGCGGTGGCACCGGGCACCTCGCTCTCTGGGCGCAGGACGGTGCCGTTTTCTGCGACGTGACCGATCACGGCACCGGTCTGGAGTCGGTGACCCCGCAACGACCACCGCCGGACCAACCGGGCGGGTGGGGCCTCTGGCTGGTCCGGGAACTGACGGACACATGTGCGATCAAAACCGGACCCGGCGGTACGGCCGTACGCATTTCCCGACGCACCGACCCGAAATCCTGAATCTTTTTTTAAATTCGGTCGTCCCGACTTGACGTTTGGCCGCAGATCTTCTTATGTCTCTGCTGACGCTTCAGCATCATTGCCCCCCGGAGGTTTCCCCGTGCCGCGACACAGCGCGCCGCAGCAGCCCACGTGGCTGCGCCCCCGACTGGTCGTCGCATTCGTCGTCGCGACCGCCGGACTGGTGACCGCCGTCTGGCTGCCGACCCGCAACGACAGCGCGGACGCCGCGGAGCGCAACCGCAGCACCGATCGCCTGAGCCGGTCGCTGCCCGCCTTCGCCGACGACTTCTCCGGCCGGCGCGGCAGCACGGTGGACCCGGGCAAGTGGGCGCTGCGCACCGACCGGGCGGGCGACGGCGTGCAGTTCAGCCAGAGCGTCCGCAACGCCCGGCTGGACGGCCGGGGCAACCTCGTGATCGTGCTGCGCGGCGAGGACCGTGACGCCTTCTCCACGGCCCGGCTCTACACCCGCGGAACGCTGCGGGGCACCACCGGCCACGTCGAGGCGCGGATCAAGGCGCCCGCGGGCGAAGGCCTGCGGCCCACGTTCGAGCTCGTCAGCGCGACCCGGACGAACACGGGCGCGCTCGACGTGCTGGGTGAGCCGGTCACCGACGACGGTTTCCACACGTACGCGGTGGACTGGAAGCCGGGCGAGGTCACCTTCTCCGTCGACGGCCGGCAGGTCCGGCAGGAGACGCTGCGGAACGTGGACACCGGGCAGCCCTTCCGGCTGGCGCTGAGCCTCACGGTCGGCGACAACCGCCGCGACGCCGACCTCCCGGCACGGATGGTCGTGGACTCGGTCAGCTTCTCCGGGGCCGACGCCTCGGCGGAGCCGCCCGCCACGACGCCGCCGACGAGCGAGGCGCCCACCACCCCGCCCACGACTCCGCCGGCCACCGAGCCGACGGACGCACCCACCAGCGAGCCGCCCACCAGCGAGCCGACGACCGCACCCACCACCACCCCACCGCCGGCCACCTCGGCGCCGGCCCCGCCGGCCCCGGCCGCCGCGGAGTGGGCGCCGTTCACCGACTACGTCGCCGGGCAGCTGGTCACCTTCAAGAAGGTCGAATACCAGGTGCTGGAGACGCACACGTCGCTGCCCGGCTGGGAGCCGACCGCGCTGCCGGCGCTGTTCAAAAAGATCTAGCCGCCGGGGAAAAGCGTTATCGGGGGTTCCGGAACCAGTCTCCCTTGACTGGCACCGGTCAATCTGTAAACACTGTTTAAAGTGTTAACAACCTCTCCCCCGGAGGCTCATCCCCCATGCGAAAAACCCGCATACTCCTCGCGGCGGCCGTCGTCGCCGCGACCCTCACCAGCGCCCTGGTCGCCGGCTCCCGCAACGACACCGCCGACGCCGCCATCGGCGGCATCACCTGGCAGGACGAGTTCAACGGCGCGGCCAACAGCCCGATCGACGCCAGCAAGTGGAAGTTCGACATCGGCGGCAGCGGCTGGGGCAACAACGAGCAGCAGTACTACACCAACTCGACCAGCAACGTCCGCCACGACGGGCAGGGTCACCTGGCGATCACCGCCCGCAAGGAGAACCCGGCCAACTACCAGTGCCACTACGGCACCTGCCAGTACACCTCGGGCCGGATCCTGACCGCGGACAAGTTCAGCCAGACCTACGGCCGGTTCGAGGCCAGCATCAAGGTTCCCCGGGGTCAGGGCATCTGGCCCGCCTTCTGGATGCTCGGCGGCAACAACTGGCCGACCACCGGCGAGATCGACATCATGGAGCACGTCGGCAAGGACCCGACCACCGTGTACGGCACGGTCCACGGCCCCGGCTACTCCGGTGCCGAGGGCGTCGGCGGCAACCGCAATCTCGGTGTCCCGCTGAGTGACGCGTTCCACACCTACGCCGTGGAGTGGTCGCCCAACCTGATCGTCTGGTTCGTCGACGGCTCGGAGTACTTCCGGGTCACGCCGGCCAGCCTCGGCGGCGACCGGTGGGTCTTCGACCACTCGTTCTTCATGATCCTCAACCTGGCGGTCGGCGGCCACTGGCCCGGCTACCCGGACGGCACCACGCAGTTCCCGCAGACCATGCTGGTCGACTACGTCCGCGTCTCCTCGTGGACCGACGGCGGCGGCACCACCCCGCCGCCGGCCACCGGCGGCAACGCCCTGCGCTCCAACTTCAGCAACCGCTGCATCGACATCCCCGGCGGCAACGCCGTCGACGGCGCCCGGCTGCAGCTGTGGGAGTGCAACGGCAGCGGCGCGCAGAAGTGGGCCCCCAACGGCGACGGCACGCTGCGCGCGCTGGGCAAGTGCATGGACCCGGCCGGTGGCGCGCTGACCAACGGCACACCGATCCAGCTGGTCACCTGCAACAGCAACCCGGTGCAGCGGTTCACCCTGTCGGCCGCGGGTGACCTGGTGAACGTCTCGTCCAACAAATGCGTCGACGTGAAGGACTGGAACAGCGCCAACGGGGCCCAGCTGCAGCTGTGGGACTGCGGCGGCACCACGAACCAGAAGTGGACCAAGGTCTGACCCTGTTTGCGTACGACCGTTACTCTGCCGCCCGGGCCGCTTCGGCGACCCGGGCGGCATTGATTGTCTTCTCACCGGGAACGGATCTCCTTGATGCGCGGACGCGACCACCACTTCGTCACGAACGTGTCCTCGCTGCTGGTATGCGGCTTACTGGCCGGGGTCGCCGTGGCCGCGGCCGCGTTCCCGGCCGTGGCCATGTCCGGGCTGGCGGCCAAGGCCGGCGGCGAGGCCTTCGCGAGCCTGCCCAGTCAGCTCCGGCAGGCCACCGCGCCCCAGCTGACCCGGGTCTTCGCGGCCGACAACAAGACCCTGATCACGGTCTTCTACGACGAGCTCCGCAGCGACGTCCCGCTCAAGAACATCTCGGTCAACATGCAGAACGCCATCGTCGCCGCCGAGGACCACCAGTTCTACAAGCACAACGGCGTCGACGTGAAGGGCTCCGTCCGCGCCCTGGTGAACAACAACCGCGGTGGCGACAAGCAGGGCGCCTCGACCCTGACCATGCAGATGGTCAAGATGTCCCTGTGGTACTCCGCGACCACCCCGCAGGAGGTCGTGGACGCCACCGAGGACACCACCACCCGCAAGGTCACCGAGATGAAGTACGCCATGCAGGTGGAGAAGGAGATGACCAAGCAGCAGATCCTGGAGCGCTACCTGAACGCGGCGCCCTTCGGGAACGGCTCGTACGGCATCTTCGCGGCCAGCCAGGTGTACTTCAAGAAGCACCCCAAGGACCTCACCGTGGCCGAGTCGGCCCTGCTGGCCAGCATGGTGAAGGCGCCGAGCGGCTTCGACCCGACCACGGTCAAGGGCTACCCCAAGGCGCTGGACCGGCGTAACTGGGTGATCGGCAACATGCGCGACCTCGGCTACATCACCCCCGAGGCGGCGGCCGCCGCGATCAAGGTCAAGCTCGGCCGGACCACGCAGCGCACCGGCAACGGCTGTGCGTCCGTGCAGACCAACCACTGGGGCTTCTTCTGCGACTACTTCTACCGGTGGTGGCTCAGCCGGCCCGAGTTCGGCCGGACCGTGTACGACCGCGAACGGCGGCTCAAGAGCGGCGGCTACCGGATCCAGAGCTCGCTGGACATCAAGGCGCAGGCGGCGACGCGCAAGAACGTCAGCGACCGGATCAGCATCAACAACCGCGATGCCCTGCTGCTCGCCGCCGTCCAGCCGGGCACCGGGCGGGTCCGCGCGCTGGCCGCCAACCGCCGCTACAAGCTCGACGTCGAGAACAACAAGATGTCCTCGGACCCGAAGAAGGCGGCCAAGAACATCCGCGGCACCTACCCCAACACCACCAACCCGCTACTCAGCGGCGGTGGCGACATCACCGGCTACCAGGCCGGGTCGGTGTTCAAGATGTTCACGATGGTCGCGGCGCTGGAGAACGGCTACCCGCCGTCGTACCCGATCAACACCACGTACCAGTACAGGTCCGGCTACCGGGACAACGGGCAGGCCTCCTGCGGTGGGTACTGGTGCCCCACGAACGCGTCGAAGGGCGAGAAGGGCCCGTACAACATGTGGACCGGGTTCGGCGCCTCGGTCAACACGTACTTCGTGCCGCTGGCGGAGAGCGTCGGTGCGGACAAGGTGGTCGACGTCGCGCAGCGCTTCGGTGTGCAGTTCCGGTCCCCGCAGGAGAAGGACATGGCCACCAAGCACGCCAAGGACTGGGGCGCGTTCACCCTGGGCGTGTCGGCCTCGACCCCGCTGGAGATGGCCAACGCGTACGCGACCCTGGCCGCCGACGGCAAGTTCTGCTCCCCCACCCCGGTCCAGCAGATCACCACGCTCAAGGGCGAGAAGCTCGACGTCGGCAAGCCGAACTGCCGGCAGGTCACCAAGCCCGATGTGGCGCGGATGGCGATCGATGCGGCCCGCTGCCCGGTCGGCGACTACGCGCAGCTGGGCAGCTGCAAGGGCCGCACGGCCGGCTCCGCCCGCAGCGAGGTGGGCCACCCCATCTTCGGCAAGACCGGCACCACGGACGACGACAAGACGGCGTCACTGATCATCGGGACGACGTCCATGGTCGTGGCCGGCTACCTGGTGAACCCGGACTACCAGGACCACCCGTACCGGCTGAGCCACTCCATCGTCAATCCGGCGGTCTGGGAGACGATGCACGACCTGATGAAGGGCAAGCCGAAGGAGCAGTTCAAGAAGCCCTCCGGCGACAAGATCCCGCAGGGCGAGCAGCGTGGGATCCCGGACGTGAAGTGCCTGAGCGTCGCCGCGGCGACCAGCAAGGTCAAGGGTGCGGGCTTCCTCGTGGGCCCGGGCTCGGAGGTCGCGTCGGACTGCCCGAAGGGCCAGGCGGCGGGCACCTCGCCGGAGGGCCGGACGATCAAGGGCAGCTACGTGAGCATCCAGATCAGCGCGGGCAAGGACGACGCGAAGAAGGACGACAAGCCCGGCGACGACTGATCAGCGGGTCGTGAAGCTGTCGCCGTAGACGCGCCAGCTGAGCGGCCCGTTCAGGTCCAGGTTGCCGGCCTTGAGGAACAGCCGCTGCGCCGTCTCCACCCGGGTCACGTCGCTGTGCGCCTCCTCGGTGCGCATCTCCCTGACCCGGGCGTCCAGGAAGGCGTTGAGCCACACCAGCTCGTCGCCGCCCTGCTTCGGCGTCTTCGCCTTGCGCATGGCGTCGGCGCGGATGCTGCGCAGCCCGGACTGGCCGTGCATCACCGCGGCGTCGTAGTAGGCGAACTGGCCCAGTGCGCGTACCCGGTCCGCGGACGCCAGGGCGACCGCGGGCGCGAAGTACATCCGGTCGCGCTCGTCCTCCTGCGTCTTCTGGAAGGCGGGATCGGCGGCGGCCGCCTTCCAGGCGGCCGGGAAGCCGGGGTCGAGGCCGGCGTGCGAGTCCGACCCGTCCACGGTACGCAGAGCCGGCAGATACCGGGCCAGCTTGTTGCCGGGCACCCGGCGGGTGTACTCGGTCACCAGGGCGAGCATGTCCGAGGTGCCGGAGCAGAAGCCGACGATGCCGCCGGTGTACCCGCGCCCGTCCCCGATGTCCTCCAGGTAGCCGAACTCGCCGCGCCAGTTCAGCGTCGAGTTCTCCGCACTGGAGACCAGTTGCAGCGCGATGGCTTTCTTGCGGGGCTCGGCGAGTCCGGCGGCGAGCACGGACGCCGCCACCGGGGAGGCGTTCTCCACGACCGGTGCGGCCGGCCCGGGCCCGAAGACCTGCACCTCGTACAGCGAGTAGCCGCTCGCCGGGCCCGGCTGGGTGGCGAGCACCCGCAGGAATCGACCGGTGCCGTTGAGCTTCTTGAGGTCGTCGGTGCCACCGTCGCCGCTGCTCGTACGGTAGAGATCCCGCCAGCTCGCGCCGTCACCCGAGACCTGGACCCGGTACGACTTCGCGTACCCGTCGTGCCACCGCAGCCGGACCCGGCTGACGTCCTGGGCCTGGCCCAGGTCGATGCGCAGCCACTGCGAGCCGGCCGCCCCGGCCGTCCAGCGGGTGCTCCCGAAGCCGTCCACCGCTCTGGTGGCGTCCTGACCAGTGCCGGAAACCGTCGACGCGACGACCGGCCGGCCCTTGGAGAGCAGCACGTCCGGCGCCGCGTCGGCGGTGACGGTGATGACCAGGGGCACGGTGCAGACCGCGGCGATCCCCGTGCCCAGCGCGATCGCTTTCGCCCGGATACCCACCCCATCAAGCTAGGGGGGCGGGCTCAGCGACGTTTGCGGTTCCGGGAAATCAGGACGAACGCCAGCACGATGCCGGCGACCACGAGCAGGCAGCACAGGCCACCGAAGATGGGAAGGAAACCGATGCCGCCACGGCGCCGGCGCGAACGGGCCGCCTCCACCGCGAGCTCGGCCGTGCCGTTGCTCGCCGCCCAGGCATGCACGGGGATGACCAGCGTCAGGACGGCGCCTGTCACGGCGGCGCTGAGCCGTGACCACCACTTCACTGCAGAAGACATGCGTTCCATCTTGGCCGACAACCGCAAGACCCGCATGACCGGACTACCACCGGCAGGGCAGGGTATGACCCAGCGGAAACGAATGAGGGGACGGGGATGGACGCGGATCTGACTGCTCTGGCCGAGGCGCACGGGGTGGCCACCTGGTACGAGGACTGGCATCGCGAGCGCAAGGACGTGTCGCCGGAGTCGGTGGTCGGCGTGCTGGGCCTGCTCGGAGTCGACGCCACCTCCCCGGCGTCGATCGCCGCCGGGCTGGCCGAGATCCGGACCGCCCGCGAGCAGCACAGGCTGCCGGGCACCGTGGTCGTCCGGCAGGGCAACACCCAGCCGCTCACCGGCACCATCCAGCTGGAGGACGGCACCCGGGTCCAGGCCGACGGCGAGCTCCCCCGCGACCTGCCGCTGGGCTGGCACCGGCTGGTGACCGGCGACCAGGACGTGACGCTGGTCGTGGTCCCCACCGAGCTGCCCGAGCCGCCGGAGACCTGGGGCTGGATGCTCCAGCTCTACGCCCTGCACTCGGCGGCCTCCTGGGGCATGGGCGACCTCGGTGACCTGCGCAGCTTCGTCCGGGGCAGCCAGGGCGCCGGGATGGTGCTGCTCAACCCGCTGCACGCGATCACCCCGACGGTGCCGGTGCCGGCGTCGCCGTACTCGCCGTCGAGCCGCCGGTTCGCCAACCCGCTGTATCTGCGGGTGGCCGACACCGACGCGTACCGCCGGGCCGACGCGTCACTGCGGGAGCAAGTCGACGCCCTGCGCCCGGCGCCGGCCGCCGACGGGCTCATCGACTACACCGCGGTCTGGCAGGCCAAGAGCGCCGCCCTGGAGCTGCTCTGGCCGCTGGCCGGCGAGGTTGACCTGACCGCCGACCCCGGGCTGACCGACTTCGCGACCTTCTGCGCGCTCGCCGAGGTGCACGGGCCGAACTGGCAGCAGTGGCCGGCCGAGTTCCAGCGCCCGGACTCCCCCGCGGTGCTCGCCGCCCGCACCGGCGACCGGGTCGCCTTCCACGTGTGGCTGCAGCAGCTGCTCGAGGACCAGCTCGGCGCGGCCAACCAGGCCGCCCGGGACGCCGGGATGCCGGTCGGCATCGTGCACGATCTCGCCGTCGGCATCGACCCCAGCGGCGCCGACGGCTGGCTGCTGCAGGACGTGCTCGCCGCCGGGGTGCACACCGGCGCCCCACCGGACGCGTTCAACCAGCTCGGGCAGGACTGGGGGCTGGCCGCGTGGCGTCCCGACCAGCTCATCGAGACCGGGTACGCCGCGTACCGGGACATGTTGCAGCGCATCTTCCGGCGCGCGGGCGGCCTGCGGGTCGACCATGTGGCCGGGTTGTGGCGGCTCTGGTGGGTGCCGCCGGGCATGGGTGCGGCCGAGGGCACGTACGTGCACTACGACCCCGAGGCGATGCTGGGCATCCTGGCGCTGGAGGCGCACCGGGCCGGCGCGGTCGTGGTCGGCGAGGACCTCGGCACGGTGCTGCCGGTGGTCACCGAGACGCTGGAACGCATGAACATGCTCGGCTCGGCGGTGCTGTGGTTCACCCGCGACTACGACGACCCGGCGGAGGGTTACCTGAGCGCGGCGGACTACCCCCGCAACGCGCTGGCCACCATCTCCACCCACGACCTGCCGACGGCGGCCGGTTTCCTGGTCGGCGAGCAGGTACGGGTGCGCGCGGAGCTCGGCCAGCTGGCCGGACCGGTCGAGGACGAGCAGGAGTTCGCCGACAAGGACCGGGCCCAGCTGCTCGTCCGGCTCACCGAGGAGGGCCTGATCACGCCGGACACCCCGGCCCAGGACATCATCGTGGCGATGCACGAGTTCCTGGCCCGCACGCCGTGCCGGCTCATCACCGCGTCGCTCTACGACGTGCTGGGCGAGCTGCGCCAGCCCAACCTGCCGGGCACCACGGACGAGTACCCCAACTGGCGGATCCCCCTCACAGCTAGCCTGGAGGAGATCCTCGCCGACCCGCGGGTGGCCCGGATCGCCGAGGTGCTGAGCGCGAAGAAGGGGACCCGATGAGCTTCCTGGACAAGGCGAAGGAGTTCGCCGCCAAGCACGACAAGCAGGTCGACCAGGTCCTGGAGAAGGTCGGTGACGAGGTCGACAAGCGCACCGGTCACAAGTACACGACCCACATCGACAAGGGCGTGGACGAGGCGCAGAAGCGCACCGGCGAGGGAGACACCCGGGCCTGAGGTTTGCTGCCACCGAGCCCGGGCAACCTCTCCGTACCAACGGAAGGGACTGACATGGGCTTCATGGACAAGGCCAAGGACTTCGCCGACCAGCACGACGAGCAGGTCGACAAGGGCCTTGACAAGGCCGGCGACCAGGTCGACGACCGTACTGGCAGCAAGTACTCGGACCAGATCGACAAGGGCGTGGACCAGGCTCAGACCCGTACCGGTCAGGGCGACACGTCCCAGCAGTGACCTTCGCCTTCCGGGGCCGCTCGCAGCTCAGTTCGCGAGTGGCTCCGGCGGCGGGTCGTCGTCGAGCGCGAAGAGCATCGGATGCACCGCCAGCCGGTGATCCCGCTCCCGGCAGCGCGACGGCGGCAGCAGGGACGAGCGGTGCTCCGGGTGCTCCCCGCAGTGCCGCATCGCGCGGGTGATCGCGTCGCTGTGGTGCCGGCCTCCGCCGTACTCGCCGCAGCTGTCACAGTCCCAGCGCCAGTAGGCCGGCCCGTCCTCCGACTCGTGACGCCGGATCTTGAGCGGCGGTCCCGCGCGGTGCTGGGCGGCGGCGAGGATGGCCGCCATGTCGTCGGCCGGTGGCGGCCCGGCGGCCCGCGTCGGCCCGTTACCGATGATCTCGGCCAGCGCGCTGGTCCCCGTACCCGACACCACTCACCTCCACGTTGATTGGTCGGGCCCAGTGTGGACCGCGGCCCACCGCCGGCAGACAGGTTTCACGTATAAGAGCGGCTCCGTTCACTCGCAGTGGTGCACCGGGAACGCTCAGCTTCCTCCGGCCCGTGTCCCCGGTGTTACCGTGGTCGATCGGCGGTGCTCGGAGGTGGGCCAGGTGCAGGGAAGCGGCGTAGCCGCCGACGCGCGTCCGGCGTTCACCCACTCGGCCTTCTTCTACGACTCCGACACCGCGTACGGCAGCACGCTGGCCGCCTTCATCCGCGACGGGCTGGCCCATGACGAGGCCGTCGCGGTCGCGGCGAACGCCCACTGCACCGGTCTGCTGCGCGACGCCCTCGCCGCCGACGCCGCCGAGGTGCGGTTCCTGCCGGCTGAGGAGTGGTACGTCCGCCCGGTGCGCACGATCGCCGGCTGGTCCCAGCTGCTGCGGGCCGCGGCGTCGAGCGGCCGGTCGTCCATGCGCCTGATCGGGCACACCACCCCGGCCCACGGGGCGCGCGGCTGGGTCCGCTTCGAATCCGCACTGAACAGCTCGCTGGCCGGGCTGCGTGGGCATCTGCTGTGCCCGTACGACCGCAGCAACCTGCCGGCGGCAACCGTACGGACCGCGGAGCTCACCCACCCCCGGCTGTACGACGACGGCTGGCTGGAGAGCGCGGGCTACGAGCCGCCGGAGCGGTTGCTGACCGAGCTGCCCGAGCCGCCGTACCCGGTCACCGGGGAGCCGGTCATCGCCGTACCGGTGCACGACTCCGTCGCCGGCCTGCGCGCGCAGGTCCGGGCGCGGGCCGCCGCGGAGGGCTGGCTGCCGGCCGACCGCGTGGAGAACCTCCTGCTGGCCCTGAGCGAGGTCGCCACCAATGGCATCCGGCACGGCGGTGAGCATCGGGAGCTGCGCGTCTGGCTGACCGACGACGCGGTGGTCTGCGAGGTCACCGACGACGGGCGGGTGCCGCCCGGGCCGCTGGCGGGCTACCTGCCCCCGCGGCCGGGCCGGATCGGCGGCATGGGCCTGTGGCTGGTCCAGCAGCTCTGCGACGCGATGGCGATCCGCTCGGTGGACGGGCTGACCCGCGCCCGCTTCGCGCTGCGCCGCAGCCCCGCCTGACCGGGGTAACCCCCGCCGTTTCCCGGGCACGACGCGCCGCCCTGTGTCCGAATAGTACGGATCAAGCCGTCCTATCCGAGGAGACTTCCCGTGCCCTCTACCCCGCACGTCCCCCAGTCCGCCGCGCCCGTATCGGCGGCGCCGGCGCAGTCCCCCGACCCTCCCGGCTGGGAGACGCTGGAGCTGGCGCGGCACAGCGCGGAAGCGCACGCGACCTTCCAGCGGCTGATGACCGAGGCACACCTGGAGTACCTGCGGGTCATCGAAGCCCTCACCGGCCGCCCGGCCGAACCGGACCGTCCCACCCGCGCACCGGCCAACACGCCGGCCGGCCGCTGGGCCGCGCCGGCGACCAGCCCCAACCGGCGGGCCTGGCCCGCGGCCGGCACCAACCGCCGGGCCGAGCCGGTCACGGGCGCGGAGCACCGGGCCGGACCGCAACCACCGGCGACCGGCGCCGAGCACCGGACCGGCACGCTGCGCCCGACCGCCGGGCCAGACCCCCGGGCCGGGGCGCTGCCCCCGGCGGCCGGGACAGACCAGCGGGCCGGCACGATGCCTCCCGCCGCGGGGGTGGACCACCGCGCCGGGCCGGTCCCGCCGACCCCGGACACGGAACGCCGGACCGGGCTGCCGGCCGAGCCGCAAGGCCCGGCGACGTCGCCCACCGCCGTCCCGGCTCAGCCGGACCGCCAGGGAACAGCCACCGAGACAGTCGCGCCGGATGCGACCACCGAGCGAGACCCCGGTGAGGCCGCCCCGGCAGCCGAAACCGCCGAGGCCGCCCGGACCGCTCCGGCCGACGGGACAACCGCCACGGACGCCACCGGGCCCGGCGAAGCCACCGAGCGTGACCCGATGGATCCCGACCCGGCCGACACCGGCTTCATCGAGCCCACCTTCCCGGGCCTGGCCGGCTTCGACTTCGGCGCGGCCCCGGCCGACCCGGCCGACCTCACCCAAGCCGACCCAGCCGACCTCACCCACGCCGACCCGGCCGGCCTCACCCACGCCGACCCGGCCGGCTTCCTCCGGACCAGGCCGTCCGGTCTCACCCAGACCGGGCCACAGGAAGTCGACGTGGTCCGGCTGACCATGTCGTGGGCGCAGACCCCGCTCGGCGGGCTCGCTCCGCCCGGCCTGCACGCCGGCCCGGTCCACGTCGTCGACGGCGGCAGCGGCCTGGCCACCGCCGTGGCCGCCGAGCTCACCGCGCGCGGCCTGGCCGCCGAGGTCGCCACCCATCCGGGCCTGGGCGGCGTCATCTTCCTCGGCGGCATGGCCCGTCCCGCCTCCACCGAGGAGGCGATCCAGGCGCAGCTCACCGCCCTGTGGCTGGCCCGCAACGGCAAGGACCGCGGGATCTTCGTGACCGTCGCCGACACCGTGAGCGGCCGGGCCGGCGCCTGGCTGGGCGGTCTGGTCGGGCTGGTCGGCGCGGTCGGCCGGGACCGGCCTTCGGCGTCCGCCATCGCCATCGAGTGCGAGCGCGGCGATCGTGATCCCGCGGCCGTGGCCGTGCTGATCGCCGACGAGCTCACCCGGGGCGCGGGCGCCCAGCGGGTGCGGGTCGCCGCGGACGGCACCCGCTCGGTGGGCCGGCTGGTGTCGGCCGGGGCCGGGGCACCGCGCGAGCGGATCATCGGGCCGGATTCGGTGATCGTCGCGTCCGGTGAGGCCCGCGGGTTCTGCGGTGCGGCGCTGGTCGAGCTGGCCCGCTCGGCCCGGTGCCGGCTGGTGCTGCTCGGCCGTACCCCGCTGGCCGCCGAGCCGGAGCACCTGGCCGGCGCGGCCGACGAGGTGTCGCTGATGCGCAAGTTCGCGGCCGGCACCGGCGGGCCGGACGGGCTGGCCGGGATGCGGCTGCGGGCCCGGGCGGTGCTGGCCACCCGCGAGATCCGGCAGACGATCGCCGCCTGCGTGGCTGCCGGTGCCGAGGCCCGGTACGTGCACGCCGACGACCGCGACGCCGACCGCCTCATGGCCGAACTCGACCTGGTCCGCTCGGAGTGGGGCCCGATCACCGGAGTGCTGCACTGCGCCGAGGTCGTCGCCGACCGGCGCCCCGGTGAGAAGTCCGCGGCCGACGCCGACCGGGCGCTGAGCACGCACCTGGCCGGCCTGCCGGCGCTGCTCGCCGCCACCGCGCAGGATCCGCTCGACACCCTGATGCTCTTCTCCTCGGTGGCCGGCTGGTCCGGCGACCTCGGCGACGGCACCCAGGCCCTGATCGGTGCCACCCTGGACCGGATCGCCGAGGCGGAGCAGCGCCGCCGCCCCGGTTGCCTGGTCCGCGCGCTGGCCTGGGATCCGGCCGGCGAGGCCGGCCCGGTGCCGGGTGATGCCGGGACGGTTCCGGTCCACGCGCGCGCCGCGGCGTTCGTCGCCGAGCTGGCCGTCGACGGTCCCGCCCACATCGTGCTGACGCCCCGCTCGACGGTCCCGGACCGGGCCCAGCCGGCCAGCGTCGCCGTCGACGCCGGCACCCACCCCTGGCTCGCCGATCACCGGCCGCAGGACGTCGCGATCCTGCCGCTGGCGGCCGGGCTGGGCTGGATGGCCGCGGCTGCCCGGGTCCGCGAGCAGGACGCCGTGCTGACCGGTGTCCGGGTGCTGCGCCCGGTGGCGACCGAGCATCCGCAGACCATCGGGGTGACGGTGTTCGGCCGGGAGGTGTGGCTGAGCAACGACGCCGGCGAACCGTGCTTCCGGGCCGGTTTCGGCGCGCCCGGGCCGGACCGCGAGTGGCGGCCCGCCGGCGACCCGGCCCGCTTCCCGGGCAGCTCGGTCTACGCGGGCCGGCCGCTGTTCCACGGCCCGCGGCTGCACGTGGTCCGCTCGCTGGGCGAGATCGGTCCCGAGGGGGTCGTCGGCACGGTTCTCGGCGCCCGGGCGATGGGTTGGCCGGACGACGACCTGCCGGTGGACCTGGCTGCCCTGGACGGTGCGCTGCAGCTCAGCGGCGTCTGGGCGATGGACGAGCATCGTCCGGTGCTGCCCATGGGCGTGGCCGAGTGCCGCATCCACCGCTGGGGCCGGCTGCCCGGCCCGGCGCTGTGCATCGTGGCCGACGGCCACCACGACGACCGCGGTGCCCGCTGCGACGCGGCCCTGGTCGGCCCGGACGGTGAGCTCTGGGCCGAGCTGCTGGGCATCGAGTTCACCGCCCCGCCCGGCCCGCTCAGCGGGCGCTGACCAGTCCCAGACTGCTGGGCCTGACGCCGGGGAAGACGCTCGCCACGTCGCTGATGCCGCACCGGGCCCGCAGGATCTCCCCGATGACCGCGCGGTAGTCGGTCGTCACGGCCAGGTCGCCGTCCACCAGCTGGGCGGCGGCCAGGCCGGGCCAGCGGCCGTGCACCTTGCCGCCGCGGACGCCCCCGCCGAGCACGAGCATGGCGTTGCCGTAGCCGTGGTCGAGGCCGCCGGAGCCGTTCTGGCGTACCCGCCGGCCGAACTCGCTGATGGTGACCAGGGTGACCCGGCCCAGCCCGGCCGGGCCGAGGTCCGTGGCGAACGCCGCCAGCGCCTTCGCGAGATCCGCCAGGTGGTCGTACATCTTCTTGCCGGGGGCCGCCGCGCCCAGGTTCTCGTGCATGTCCCAGTCGCCGGAGTCGACGGTCGCGCTGAGCAGGCCGACGTCCGCCTTGATCAGCCGGGCCACGTCGCGCAGCGCGGCCCCCAGCTCGGTGTCCGGGTACGCGGCCCCGTTGGCCGGCTGGTACCCGGCGGCCTTCAGCTGTCCCGCCGTGGCCAGCGCCCCGGTCGTCATGGCCGTGGTCTGCGCCAGGGCCTGCGGTGCGCCGGCGTACAGGGCGGCCATGGTCGCGGCCATCGGGCGCTTCGGGTCCTCGCCGGACAGCACGAAGTCGTCGATCGAGGTCAGCCCCAGGTTCGGCGCCGGGCCGGCCAGGACCCGGGCGGGCATCGCGCTGCCCACCGACACCGCGTCGAACGGATGGTCCGCGCCGAGCCGGCCCGTCATCCGGTCCAGCCATCCGGTGCGCAGGGTGGTGCCGGGCGCCGCGCGTTCCAGCTCCTCCATCGCGGAGAAGTGCGAGCGGTTCGGGGCCGGCTGGCCGACGGCGTGGACCGCGCCGAGCGTGCCCGCCCTCCAGAACGGCAGCAGCGGCGCCAGCGCCGGGTTCAGCCCGAAGTACGAGCCGCGCCCGATCAGCTGGGACTTCGGCACGGCGATACCCGGCCGGGCGGCGTAGTACCCGGGGTCGCCGGCCGGCACCACGGCGGACAGCCCGTCGAAGCCGCCGCGCAGCGACAGCAGCACCAGCACGTCGCCGGCGTACGAGCTGTCGGCCGCGAAGGCCAGCTGGGTGGCGAGCTGCTCACCGACCAGCCCGGCGAAGGCACCGGCGGCGCCAGCGGCGAGCACCTTGCGACGGGTGACCGGAACACAGTCACAGGCCTCGACAACGGACATGGTCACCTCAGGGCGAAGTAGGGAGAGTTGAGCAGCAGAGCGGCCAGGTACGGGAACGCCCAGCCGACCGCGGCGTCGTTCGCCTTCAGGGCCGAGGCGGGCGTCTTGCCGTAGTACGCGGCGATGGCCGTGGTGTGCGCCGGGGCCAGGGTGCGGCCGACCAGCCGGGTGGCGACCGCGTCGATCAGCGCGCCGTACGTGGCCGGGACCGTACCGGCGAAGGCGGTGACCAGCGACGCCGGCCGCTGCAACGTGCCCGGCCACCAGCCGGCGGCGATGTTCAGGTGCGCGTTCCAGCGCACGATCTGCCCGGACGGGGACGCCCAGGCGGCGGCGACGTCGGGGTAGCCGTTCGGCGGTGCCCAGGCCATCGGCGCCTGCCCGGCGGACTCGGTGATCCAGTACAGCGCTTTGAGCGCCTGGGTGCCGGACTTCTCGGGCTGGTAGCCGAGCGTGCGGACCGTCGCGACGATGTCCTCCAGCGGCGTACGGGTCTTGGCGCCGACGGAGGCGGCGAACTCGGCCGAGCCGAACAGCGCCCGCAGCACCGGGGCGATCGCCGTCCGGTTGTCCAGGTAGACCTTGGCCAGCCTGGTCACCAGCGCGGGCGGCGGTTCGTCGGCGACGAAGCGGACGCAGAGTCTGGTGGCGATGCGCTTGGCGGTCGCCGGGTGCAGAGCCAGGTAGTCGAGCAGGGCCAGGGCCGCGGCCTCACCCCGGGTGGCGCTCGTGTTGGCGTGCCGGAAGCCGAGCACCTTGACCGCGCCGGTGGCGTGCCGGCCCGCGTCGTACCGGTAGCGCCCGTTGTCCCAGCTGACCGTCATGCCGGTGAGCAGCCGGGCGGCGTTCTTGACGTCGGACTCGGTGTAGCCCAGCCCGACCGTGTGCAGTTCCAGCAGCTCGCGGCCGTAGTTCTCGTTCGGCGCGGCCTTGGTGGAGAAGCGGTTGTCGAGGTAGGTCAGCATCGCCGGATGCTGGGCGGACGCCTTGAGCATGTCGGCGAACCGGCCCAGCGCGTGCGGCCGGATCACGCTGCGGTCGTAGTCCTGCCGGCTGTCCCAGACGTCGCCGGAGGGGTTGGTGACGTTGAGGTGGTTGGACCAGAAGTCGGCCATCACCTCGAACAGCTGCCGCTCACTCCAGATCG
The DNA here is from genome assembly GCF_018332655.1 of Actinoplanes auranticolor. Lineage (GTDB taxonomy): Bacteria > Actinomycetota > Actinomycetes > Mycobacteriales > Micromonosporaceae > Actinoplanes > Actinoplanes auranticolor. The sequence goes on from NZ_BOQL01000042.1 coordinate 153,791, forward strand.
CCCGGGCCATGGTGGCGCAGCCCAGTTCGAACATGGTGTCCCAGCCGTACATCTTGAGCGCGCCGCTGCGCACCCGGGCCCGGACACCGTCGATGGTGAGCCGGCTCAGCGGCAGCCGGGCGACCAGGTCGTCGGCGACCGGGTCGGCGATCGCGGCCGGCTCGAGCTGCCGCTCCAGCCAGGCCGGCGCGCCGAGGCGGCGGATCTCGGCCGTCGACTCGGGGGTCGGACCGTACGTCGCGCGGCGCAGCAGGTGCAGCAACGGGTCACCGGGGAGGAAATCCGCAGTCGCCGTCACGACCTCGACGTCGGCCCGCGAACGCCGATTCCCAGGGTTCCCGCCGCCGTGCTACCGGATCGCAACCGACATACTGCTGCCATGGCGCAGCGCAGACGGGGCGAGCGGCGGGTCGAGACCGTCGGCTCGGGCGTCGCCGAGCTGGTCGGGGACCCGGACCGGGCGTCGGGCTGGACGCTGTTGCTCGACGGTGCCCCGCAGTCCCACGTCGACCTGGCCGACCCGGCGCACCTGGAGTTCGAGTACATCCGCCGGATGGCCGCCGCCATCGACCTCATCGCGCCGGCCGGTGCGCCGCTGCGCGTGCTGCACCTCGGCGGCGGCGCGCTCACGCTGCCGCGCTACGTGGCCGCGACCCGGCCCGGGTCGCCGCAGCGGGTGGTGGAGATCGACGGGCCGCTGGTCGAGCTGGTGCGCCGCGAACTGCCCTGGGATGCCAAGGCCAAGATCCGGGTACGCGTGGGCGACGCCCGTGAGGCCGTCACCGGCATGCGCGACGACGGGTACGACGTGGTCGTCGTAGACGTCTTCGCGGGCTCGCGCACCCCGGCGCACCTGGCTTCGGTGGAGTTCATGCGCGAGGTGGCGCGGGTGCTGGCGGCGCCGGGCTGGCTGATCGCCAACGTGGCGGACGGGCCGCCGCTGCGCTATGCCCGTACCCAGGTCGCCACCATCCGGGCCGCGCTGCCGCAGGCGTGCCTGGTCGCCGACGCCGCGGTCCTGCGCGGGCGGCGCTTCGGCAATCTCGTCGTGCTCGCCGGGCGGACCCCGCCGCCGGTCCCCGAGCTGAGCCGGCGCGCGGCCGGGGACTGGTTCCCGGGCCGGGTCGAGACTGACCTCGATCGATTCACGTCCGGTCAGCACCCGGCGACGGATATCGACGCCCTTCCCTCTCCGGCCCCTCCGGAGGGACTGTTCAGCGCGCGGCCCTAGACAGCAGTACGGACGCCGTCGACCGAAGGTTCACGGGCTCCCGGCCGGGGGTGCCGTCGTTCCACGATGAGCCAATTTCACGTCCCCGCGACTTGTCCGGCCCCGGCTGGATCGATCTAATCGAGACATGCCGGATTCGCATTTCCTCCCCACTGCGCTTCCCACCGGCCACTCCGACGTCTTCGGCCCGCTGCCGGGCGGTGAGCGCCCCCTGTGGCAGGGCCGGTGCGCCGTCGCCGAGTACGCCTTCGCCGCGGCGGCGTCCCTGCCACGCTGGGCACTCCCGGAGAGCACCGAGGTCCTCGTCACCGACAACCGGGTGCTGTACGCGTACACCCGCTCGGAGTCGCCCGACGACCTCGAGGTCACCTCGGGTGAGCTGCGCTGGCTCTACCCGCAGCACCTGCGGGTGCAGCCCGGCGCCCGCACCACGGGCCGCGCGGCCGCCGCGGCGCAGATCCAGCTCGTGTGCGCCGCCTCCGACGACTCGTTCCCGGCGCTGGTGTTCGCGGGCGGCGATCTGGGCACGATCGGCGACGCCGACAAGCTGGCCAACCTGATCCGGCACGCGATCGCCCGGTTCCGGGTCGACCACGCGGAGCAGCTGGGCCTGTCGACCCCGCAGGCCCGGATGCTGTCCCGGCTGCTGATCGGCCCGGAGTTCAGCAACTTCCAGGGCGGCGAGGGCCAGACGGTCACCATGCTCGGCGCCCTGCCGGTGCACCGCCCGGCCGACCCCGGACCGGCGGCCGGACCCGAGCTCGACGTCGCCGTGTACGAGCCGCGCAGGCTGGCGATGGACGACGCGGACCACGACAGCCTGCTCCTCGCCTCCCTGCACCAGGACATCCCGCCGCGCTACGAGCCCCAGCCCCAGGACAGCGCCTCTTCGCCAGCGGACAGTGGCACGAGGATGCGGCTGCCGGGCAACCGGCCAGGGCTGGCCGCCGACGAGGCGCGGGCCCTGCGGGCGGCTGCGGCCGAGCAAGCCACCCACGTCAACCAGCCGGATCTCGCGTCCCGCGCGGCCGACCTCGCCGCCCGGATCGCCAGCCTGGTCTCCACCGCCGACGACCGGGCCGCCGACCAGGCCGTCGCGGACCGGGCCGCAGCCGAGCAAGCCGCTGCCGAGCGAGCCGCCGCCGAGCGCGTGCGAGCTGTGGAGGAGGTCGACCTGTCCGAGGTGCCGACCACCGACCTCACGGCCCGGGCCGCCCACGTCCGCCGCGCCGCCGCCCGCTTCGCGACCAACGCGGCGAAGGGCAAAGCCGGGGTACGCCGGCCCGAGCCCGAGATCGGCTCGAACACCCGGGGCCAGCGCCCCCGCTGAACCTGATTCGCCGCCCCGGCCCCCACCGATCGCTACCCTGACCAGGACAGACATGCCTGTCAGCGAAGATCGGACAGCGTCGCCATGGCCCAGCTGTTGTACCGCCTCGGCCGTTTCTCGTTCCGGCGCCGGCGGTTGGTGGCCGGCCTGTGGGCGCTGGTTCTCCTCCTGCTCGCCGCCGGGGCGCTCACGCTCGGCGGCAGGACCGTGGACACGTTCACCATCCCGGGCACCGAGTCCCAGGAGGCCCTGGACGCGCTCAAGCGGGATCTGCCCGATGCCGGAGGCGCCTCCCTGACCGTGGTCGTCCAGGCTCCCGCCGGCACGCGGCTGCCGGACCCGATCACCCGGGCCGCCGTCGCCGACGTGGTCGAGCAGGCGGCCGCGCTGCCCGGTGTCGTCGCCGTGGTCGATCCCTACGCTTCGAAGCGGATCGACCGGACCGGCACGATCGGCTTGATCAGCGTGCAGTACACCAAGGGCGCGGACGATCTGAGCGCCGCCGACCGGGAAGCCTTCGACACGCTGGCGTCCGACGGCACGGATCAGCGCCCGCGGGTGGTTCCGGGCGGGGTGAGCGGCGGCGGACCGGAGATCGGCGCAACCGAGATCATCGGGGTGGCGGTCGCGGCCCTCGTCCTGGTCGTGACCTTCGGTTCGCTGGTCGCGGCCGGGATGACCCTGCTGACCGCTCTCGTCGGGGTCGTCGCCGGCATGTGCGGGCTGCTGCTCGTGACCGCCGTGGTGGAGGTGTCGTCGACCGCCCCGGTGCTCGCATTGATGCTGGGCCTGGCCGTGGGGATCGACTACGCCCTGTTCATCGGGTCGCGGCACCGGACGCAGCTCGCCGCGGGGATGGCCGCGGAGGAGTCCGTCGCCCGGGCCACCGCGACCGCGGGCTCGGCGGTGACCTTCGCCGGCGCCACGGTGGTGATCGCGCTCGCCGGGCTCAGCCTGGTCGGTGTCCCGTTCCTCACCGCGATGGGTCTCGCCGCCGCCGGGACGGTGCTCACCGCCGTACTCGTGGCGCTCTCTCTGCTGCCCGCCCTGCTCGGCTTCGCCGGCGGCCGGGTGTTGCCCCGCGGTCTGCGCAACCGCGGCGCGCACGCCCGGCGGGCGGCCGAGGACGGCTTCGGCTTCACCTGGGCCCGCTGGGTGACCCGGTTCCGGATCCCGGTCGTGATCGTGGTCGTCGGCGGGCTGGGGGTGCTCAGCGTGCCGGTCCGGGACATGCGGCTGGCGCTGCCGGACAACGGGACCGCGCCGGCCGGGTCCCACCAGCGGGTCGCGTACGACCTGACCACCGCCGCCTTCGGGGCCGGCGCCAACGGTCCGCTGCTGGTGGTCATCCGCGGCCCGCGCAAGGACACCGTCGCCTCGCTGGCCGGCCGGGTGACCGCCGCGGTCCGCAAGCTGCCGGACGTCGCCGCGGTCAGCCCGGGACCGGCCAACGCCGCCGGCACCACCCGGGTCGTGCTGGTCACACCGGCCAGCGGCCCGAGCAGCGCGGAGACCGCCCGGCTGGTCCGCGACCTGCGCGACTCGGTCACCCTGATGGCCGGCGGCAGCACCAGCGTGGCGGTCACCGGCGCGACCGCCGTCGGCGTCGACGTGTCGCAGAAGCTCACCGCGGCGCTGCCCCGCTACCTGGGTGTGGTCATCGGGCTGTCGTTCCTGCTGTTGCTGCTGGCGTTCCGCTCGGTGCTGGTGCCGTTGAAGGCGGCGGCCGGCTTCCTGCTCACCACCGGCGCCACCTTCGGCATCACGGTGGCGGTGTTCCAGCTCGGCCGGGCGGCGGACCTGTTCGGCGTGGACCGGCCGGGGCCGCTGGTGAGCTTCCTGCCGATCATCATGACCGGCGTGCTCTTCGGGCTGGCCATGGACTACGAGGTGTTCATCGTCTCCCGGGTCCGCGAGGACTTCGTGCACGCCGGGCCGCCGAGCGACGCCACCGCGACCGCCGCCACCGTGGCCGGGGTCGGGCACGGCGCCCGGGTGGTGACGGCCGCGGCGCTGATCATGGCGGCCGTCTTCGGCGGCTTCGTGCTGATCGACGACCCGACCATCAAGGCGATCGGCTTCGGGCTGGCGCTCGGGGTGCTCATCGACGCGTTCATCGTCCGGATGACGCTGGTGCCCGCCGTGCTCACCCTGCTGGGCCGCCGGGCCTGGGCCTTCCCGCGCTGGCTGGACCGGATCACGCCGCGGGTGGACATCGAGGGTGACACCCTGCGCCGGCCGGAGCCCGCCGAGGCACCCGAGCTGGTCAGACTCTGACGAAGCAGGTGCCGGCGGCGACCCGCTCGTCGTGCACCCGGTGGGCCCGGCGCAGGAGGTTCATGAGCTCGTCCTCCTGGCGGATCCGGGCCCGGTACTTCTCCGGCAGGCGCTTGATGCGGGCCTCCTCGTCGAGGAGCTTGTGGTAGATCTCGTCGCAGTAGCGCGGGTCGGTCTCGATGTCGAGGAACTCGGTCGCATGCCGCCGCGCCGCCGCGACGTGGGTCTGCGCCCGACCCTTGGGGCTGAGCAGCGACGCGATCACCGTGATGATCAGCACGCCGATGATGAACCCGAGCGAGACCCCGGTGCTGATCTCGACCACGTCGATGTGCTCGCCGCCGTTGATGAACGGCACGTTGTTCTCGTGCAGCGCGTGCAGGATCAGCTTCACGCCGATGAACGCCAGGATCGCGGCCAGCCCGTACGAGAGGTAGATGAGCCGGTCCAGCAGCCCGTCCAGCAGGAAGTAGAGCTGGCGCAGCCCCAGCAGGGAGAACGCGGTGGCCGTGAAGACCAGGTAGACGCTCTGGGTCAGGCCGAAGATGGCCGGGATCGAGTCCAGCGCGAAGAGGATGTCGGTGCCGCCGATCGCCACCATGACCAGCAGCATCGGGGTCAGCACCCGCTTGCCGTCCTGGACGGTGAACAGCTTGTCGCCGTCGTAGTCGTCCGAGGTGCGCAGGAAGCGCCGGGCGAGCCGGATGATGACGTTGTCCGCCGACCGGCCCTCGCTCTCGTTGCCCTTGAGCAGGTTGCCGGCGGTGATCAGCAGGATCAGGCCGAACAGGTAGAAGACCCAGGCGAACGAGTTGATCAGCGCCGCGCCCAGGAAGATGAAACCGGTCCGGGCGATCAGCGAGAAGACGATGCCGAAGAGCAGCACCTTCTGCTGGTCGGCGCGCGGCACCTTGAAGCTGTTGAGCAGCACCAGGAAGACGAAGAGGTTGTCGACCGACAGCGCCTTCTCGGTCACCCAGCCCGCGAAGTACTCGGCGCCCATGTCCCGGCCGCCGAAGATGAGCACCCCGATGCCGAACACGATCGCCAGGCCGACGTAGACCGCGGACCAGGCCCCTGCCTCACGCAGCGACGGGATGTGCGCGCGCCGGACGTGGAAGTAGAAGTCGAAGACGACGAGCCCGAGGATCCCCACCACGGTCAAGGTCCAGACCAGACCGGACACCTGCATGCCACCACGCTCCACGGAGTCTCGGTCGAACGGCGACACCCATCATCCTAGGGGGCACCAGCGGCGTCACCGGATCTTGGTCGTGGCGTCCGTCACGGCGGCTTTCAGCTGGGACTCGGTGAGGAAGAGCGTCCCGGTCAGGTCGGCGCCGCGCAGGTCCGCCCCGCGCAGGTCGGCTCCGGTGACGTCGGCCAGGCGCAGGTCGGCGCCGCGCAGGTCCGCACCGATCAGCAGAGCTCCGCGCAGGCTCGCGCCGCGCAGATCGGCGCCCCGGAGGCGGCGGCCGGTGAGATCGGCGCCGCGGTGGTCGCGGCGGCGTCCGCCGGCCCCGGCCCGGGCCAGCTCACTGGCCTGCTGGAGCAGCGGGTTGACCCGCCGCCGATGCGCGTCGACGTCCAACGCGAGCAGCTCCTGCGGCGTGCCGGCGGCGAGTGCGGTGGTCTCGTCGAGTGCCGTGCGCAGTTGCGGGTGCAGCCGGCGCGCCGCTGTCAGCTCGAGCGCCTGGGTCACGTACCAGAGCAGCTCGTGCAGCTGGCGCATGACCGGCAGCACCGCGAACATCTGCCCGGCGATGCCGGGCGTGCCGCACCACTCGCGGCCGCCGAAGGTCACCTGGGTGACCTGCTGGCCGGCGCCGAAGCAGTCGAACACGACGCAGCCGGGGAACCCGCGCTCGGGGAGCCGGTCGTGGATGCCGCAGCGGAAGTCCTCGGCCAGGTTCGGGCACGGCCGGCCGGCCGGCTTGTCGATGGCGAAGTCGGACGACCTGGCGAAGGCCGGCGCGACGCAGCACAGGCCGGCGCACCGCCCGCAGTCCGCCCGCAGCTGCTCGGAAGTCAACACGGCTCCGACCGTATACCGAGCCGCCTTTGGGCCGCGGAGTCCGACATGGCGGTTACGTGCCGTCACTGCGCTACTTGCCCGGAAGTAACTCAGAGTTGCCGCCCCACTCATACGTCCAGCTGATAAGCAGGGCCGTCCGTACGGGTGACTACGCTTCGTCACTATCACTACGCTGCGTACATCCCCACAGCTACGAGGAGAACTTGCTGATGCGTGCACGGAAGACGGCGGTCATGACCGCGATCGGCTGCGTCGCCGCCCTCGGCCTGGCCGCGCCCGCGAGCGCCGCCGACGCGGCGCCGACGATCTCGGCACCGGCCAGCCGCAACGGCTACGGTCCGATCACCATCACCGGTACGGCCCCCGCGGGCTCGACGGTCGAGCTCTACGAATCGGCGTACGTCTTCAACGACTTCTACAAGTCGCCGGACTACGACCACGGCGGCTACATCTCGACCATCGCCTCCGGCTCGGGCACGTACCAGCTGAGCCGCATCCTGGACTCCGGGTTCCGCTTCTACGTGGTGGCCGACGGCGTCGCGTCGAACCGCATCTCGGTGGCGATGGGCATCGTGCCGACGATGACGATGACCGCCTCGAACGGCACCGTCGACGTCTCGGTGTCGGCCAACCCGACCCAGCCGGGCCTGGTGGTGCACATCCAGCGCAACAACGACGGCACCTGGACGGACGTCGCGGGCGGCCAGACCGTCGGCGACGCCTCGGTCTACACGACCACCCTGCCCGGTCAGGGGACCGGGACGAAGTCGTACCGCGCGGTGATCGACGCCGAGCCGGACAACAACCTGCTGGCCGGGCGCACCGAGACGGTGTCGATCAACGTCGGCAGCGGGAGCGGCAGCGGCGGCGGGTCCACCCCGACCCCGACCCCGAGCCCGAGCCCGACCACGCCCACCCCGACCCCGACCACCCCCACCCCGACGCCGACCACCCCCACGCCGAAGCCGACCACTCCGAAGCCCACCACCCCGGCGGCGCCCGCACCGAAGGCCGGCGACGTGCAGTTCACGAAGATCGTCTACAACTCGCCGGGCGCCGACAACCGCAGCAACACCAGCCTCAACGCCGAGTACGTCCGGCTGACCAACCGGACCGCCAAGACGGTCAACCTGAAGGGCTGGACGGTCCGCGACGCCGCCGGGCACGTGTACAAGATCGCGAACGACCACCGGATCGGCTCCGGCAAGAGCGTCTACGTGCACAGCGGCAAGGGCACCAACGGCCGGCCGGACAGCGCCCACCGCTACTGGAACCGGACCGGCTACGTCTGGAACAACTCCGGCGACACCGCGTACCTGCGCAGCCCCGCCGGCAAGTCGATCGACTCCTGCCGGTGGACCAAGAACAAGAACCAGACCTCCTGCTGAGACGTCTGTGTGCTGACGGCCCTCCGGCTTCCCGCCGGAGGGCCGTCGTGCTGGGTAGGGTGCCCGAGTGCCTGATCATCTGCCTGACTGCCCCTGTTGCGGGGGCGCGCTGTCCCCGGTCGACTTCGCGGTCCGCTCGACCTGGCCGGACCCGATGCTCGCGCTCTCCCCGGCGGAACGCGAGGCGACCTGGGGCAACGAGCACCTGCGGGCGGCCGGGGGTATCGGCGCGTTCGTCCGCTGCCTGATGCCGGTGCGGCTGACCGGCGGCAGCACCCTCGAATACTCGGTCTGGCTGCGGGTCCCCGCGGAGATGCTGCGGCACGCGGGGACGATCTGGGAGGCCCCGGAGTACGCGGACCTGCGCCTCGAAGGCACCGTGGCGAACGCCGTACAGCCCTGGCCGGACATGCTGGGCGCGCCGGCCCGGGCCGAGGTCCGCGATCCCGAGTCGATCCCGTACCTGGTCGCCGACGAGGGCACCCTGATGCACCGGGTCCTGCACGACGAGTGGGACCGCGACGACGTGCTGAGCCGGCTCACGTACGCCCTGCCGACCCCGGTCCGGCAGCGGATCACCCCGCACTGGTCGCTGGACCGCTCGGCGGGCCTGGAGCTGCGCCGGCACGAGGACCGGATCTCCTTCGGCGGCCCCGGCCGCACGGTCCACCTGGACCCGCTGGGCCCGCCCGCCGGCACGGCGCCGGCCGCGGTCATCCGCGACCTCACCGCGGACGCGCCGGCCGACCGTGACGGCGAGCTCACCGAGACGAACGACCAGGTGCACCGGTACGCCTTCTGGCGCCCCGCCCTGGGCGACGGCCGCATCGTGCACAACCTGCACGGCTTCGTCGCCGTACCGGGTCAGGTGCTGCACCTGGTCTGCGTCTACGACGACCCGGCCGACCTGACCTGGGCCCAGCACGTCTGGCGCTCGGTACGCCCCGAGAAAGGCTGACGGCCGCCCCCGTGCTAGCGTTACACAGCCGACGCGGGGTGGAGCAGCTCGGTAGCTCGCTGGGCTCATAACCCAGAGGTCGCAGGTTCAAATCCTGTCCCCGCTACGAAGCAGAACGGCCCGTCAGAGATCATCTGGCGGGCCGTTTCGCATGAACCCCCGGGAGTCGGCATGTCGAGTTGGCAGATGAAAGGCGTGTCGGCGTTCGTCCGCCTCGCCTACAAGCGCAGATTCGCCACCGCGGCCGCCGGCCGATCGGTCCTGGCCAAGGCGAAGGGACGATCGGCTCCGCCGCCGGGCATCCGCAAACGCTGCACGGTGACACACCGCCAGGTGAACGGCCGCGACGTGTACGTGCTGCGCTCCCGCCGGTCCACCGGACCGTCCGAGCACTCGGTGATCTACCTGCACGGCGGGGCGTACACCAGCGAGATCGTCAAGGAACACTGGGCCCTGGTCGCGCACCTGGCCGAGCAGACCGGCCACGACGTCCACGTCCCGATCTACGGCCTGGCCCCGCAGCACCACGCCCTGGAAGCCCTCGACCTGGTCACCGACCTGATCAAGGGCCTGTCCCGAGCCGGCGGCCGCTGCTACCTGGCCGGCGACTCAGCCGGCGGCGGCCTGGCCCTGCTGGCCGCCCAGGCCTTCGCCGGCGACCCGCAACGTCCGGTGGCCGGCCTGACCACCATCGCCCCCTGGCTGGACCTGACCATGTCCAACCCGGAGATCCCGGCGGTCGAACGCACCGACCCCTGGCTGACCCGAGCGGGCCTGCACCCCATCGCCGCCTCCTGGGCCGGCGAGACTCCCCTGACGGACCCCCGCCTGAGCCCCCTCTACGGCCGCCTGGACGACCTACCGCCGCTCCAGATCCTCGTGGGCACCCGCGACATAACCCTGCCGGACTGCCGAGCCCTGAAGGACCGCGTGGCCCCCGGCACCCCGATCACGTACCACGAAGAACCCGACGCAATCCACGTCTACCCCCTGCTACCCGTCCCAGAAGCCGAGCAGGGCCGCGAAGCGATCGTCGACCACATCCGCAAAACCCTCCCCTGAAGGCGCGCGGCTCGGCAATGCACGGCGTTTGTCGGTCCGCAGGCCCGGGCCGCGCCCTCGTCTGAGGCGGTTGATGCAGCGTGCCGCGACGCTGCGCAGCCGGTATGGGTACTCGCCGAAGGCGGGGGCCGCCCACCGCGGCTGCCGCAGCGTCGCCGTGGGCCTCCTGATCGCCGATTCGCGGGATCGTGGCGGCGACGCCGCACCGGCGCACCAGTCACGGACCGCCTTGATGAGTACGCCTCACCGCCAGGACCCGCCGCAAAACGCACCTAGTGGGGTCTAGGGGGCAACGCCCCAGCTAAGCCCGCACCGCCGCGCAAAGAACGACCACCGCACCGTGGGGGCCTAGGGGCAACGCCCCAGCAAAGCCCGCACCGCCGCGCAAAGAGCGACCACCGCACCGTGGGGGCCTAGGGGCAACGCCCCAGCAAAGCCCGCACCGCCGCGCAAAGAGCAACCACCGCACCGTGGGGGTCTGGGGGGCTCGGCCCCCCAGGCAGACATGCGAAAGAGTCCCCCATCCGCGCTTTCCGCGGATAGGGGACCCCTGACTCGTAGCGGGGACAGGATTTGAACCTGCGACCTCTGGGTTATGAGCCCAGCGAGCTACCGAGCTGCTCCACCCCGCGTCGGTAGCTCAACCCTAGCGTGCGGGCTGCTCCGCATGCAAAACGACCCCCCGTAACCTGCCCCACACATGGGCGCGGCCCGCCGGTAACCCGGCGGGCCGCGCCTCGTGTCACCCGATCAGCCGCTGGGTGTCGGGGCCGGCGCCGATGGTGGTGTGCCGGACGGTGGTGCCGACGCCGGGACCGAGGGGCCTGTCGTCGGGGTGGCCGTCGTGCCCGCCGCCTTCTGCGCGTTCTGGAAGTTGGTCATCGCCGTGTCCAGAGCTTGCAAGGCCTGGCCGTACCGGACGAAGTCGCCGGATGCCTGGGCCGTCTTCACGTCCGCGATCGCCTTGTCCAGCGCCGCCGCCGCCTGGGCCAGTTGGCCGGTCACCGCCGGCGGCTGGCTGTCACCCCCGGCCGGGGGATTGGTGCCGGGCGGCTGGTTGGCCGGTGGCGTGTTGGCCGGTGGCTGGTTGCTCTTGCCCTGGGCGACCAGCTTGTCCAGGCCGTCCTTGAGGTTGTTGGCCAGCACCACGTACGTGCCGCCGTCGCCGTAGGACATCAGGACCTTCTGGAGCAGGGGTACGGCGTCCTGTTGCCCGCTCTTGACGTACACCGGCTCGACGTACAGCATGCCGTTGCCGACCGGTAGCGAGATCAGGTTGCCGAAGAGCACCTGGGACTGGTTGCTGTTGGACAGCAGGGTCAGTTCCGAGCGCACCGTCGCGTTGTTCGTCATGCGCTGGTGCACCTGGACCGGGCCCTGGATCGCTGTCTGGTCCGGTAGCTCCAGCACCTCCAGCACCGGCTTGTTGTCGACGTACGACCCGGAGATCAGCGCCGCGAGGTTGTCGCGGTTGTTCGGGGTGACCGCCGACGTGAGCTGGAACCGGGTGCTGTCCTGGCCGGGCAGTTGCACGTTCAGGTAGAACGGCGGCTGCTTGACCCCGCTGTCCGGGTCGTCGGGCACGTTCGGCACCTGCCAGAAGTCCTGACCGCTGAAGTACTCCCGCGGCTCGGTGACGTGGAACCGGGCCAGCAGGTTGCGCTGGACCTTGAACATGTCCGCCGGGTAGCGGAAGTGCGCGGCGAGCGCGGCCGGCGTCTGCCCCTTCGGCGTGATCAGCTTGCCGCCGAACGCCTTGTTCCAGGCCTTGAGGACCGGGTCCTGCTCGTCGAACTCGTACAGGGTGACCGTGCCGTCGTACGCGTCGACGGTCGCCTTCACCGAGTTGCGCATGTAGTTGATGTTGTCCCGGGCGAGTGCGACCGTGCCCCGGTTGGTGAGCTCGTCGGTCGTCTCCTCCTGCAGGTTGATCCGCTGCGCGTACGGGTACGTCGCCGCGGTCGTGTACCCGTCGAGGATCCACTTGATCCGCCCGTCGACCACGGCCGGGTACGGGTCGCCGTCGATGGTGAGGAACGGCGCGACCTTCTGAACGCGGGAGCGCGGGTCACGCTCGTACATCAGGCGCGAGTCGTTGTTGACCGCGTCGGAGAGCAGGAAGTTGCTCTCGGTGTTCTTGATCGCGAAGACCAGCCGGCGGAAGAACGAGCCGATCGGCACGCCGCCGCTGCCCTCGTAGGTGTAGCGCTCCTCGGCGTTGTTGTTGTTCGGCTGCGGCCGGTCGAACTCGGTCTTCTTGTTCGGGTCCGACTGCCCGACGATGGCGTACTCGGAGGACTGCTCGCCGAAGTAGACCCGGGGCTGGTCGACCTTGATCTCCTCGGTGTCCGAGGCGCAGCCGGGCTGCTGGTCGTCGCCGAGGAAGCCGGAGACGAAGTAGGGCAGGCCACCGCAGACGACCTGGTTGGCGGGGGCCGCCACCATGCCGTACCCGTGGGTGAAGACCGTGTGCCGGTTCAGCCAGTTCTGCTGCTGGGTGGTCAGCGCGTTGTCGTTGATCTCACGGACGCCGACCACGTAGTCCTGCGGCTTGTTGTTGGCCAGCGTGTAGCGGTCCACGTCCAGCTTGGGGCCGAAGTCGTAGAAACCCCGGACCTGCTGCTGCTGGGTGTACGCCTCGGAGACCAGCTGCGGGTCGATCAGCCGCACGTTCTGCGCGCTGGTGTCGGACGCCATCGTCGCCGGTGGCACCGTGGTCGACGCCGCGTACGGCCTGATCTCCGTGGCGGCGAGCCCGAACGCCGCCCTGGTGGCCTCGATCGACCGGGCGATGTACGGCGCCTCCTTGTCCGCCAGGCTCGGCTGGACCTGGAAGTTCTGCACCGCCAGCGGGTAGATGCCGCCGATGGCCACCGCGGAGATGGCCAGCAGGGCCAGCGAGACGCCGGGCCACACCAGGTTGCGCATCACCGCGTTGGAGAACACGACGATCGCGATCGCCACCACGATGGAGATGTAGGCCAGGATCTCCTTGGCCGGCATCAGCGCGTTGACGTCGGTGTAGCCGGCGCCGTACAGCCCGGGAGAGACGTGCTGCTCGAGCAGCAGCGCCCGCCGGTCCAGGATGTACGCGACCGCCTTGAGCAGCACGAAGAACGCCACCAGGGTGGTCAGGTGGGCCCGCGCGGCCGCCGTCATCCGGTCCCCGACGCCCTGCAGGCGCACGCCGCCGAAGATGTAGTGCACGGCCAGCGCGCCGAGCACCGACAGCACGATCGTGGTGAAACCGACGCCGAGCACGTACCGCCAGAGCGGGTACTCGAAGATGTAGAAGCCGACGTCCACGTTGTGCTCGGGGTCCCGGACACCGAACGGCTGGGAGTTCTGGAAGAGCAACCAGTCCTTCCAGCGGCTCTGCGCGGACAGACCGGCGAAGAAGCCGATGACGACCGCGACGACCGTGATCCAGGTGCCCAGCCGCGGCTGGATCACCATCCGGTAGCGCTCGAGGGTGGCCTGTTCGGCCGAGTGCGGCCGCAGCAGCGGCCGGAGCCGGTAGGCCAGGTAGAGGTTCGCTGCGATCACCAGCGCCATCAGGAGTCCGATGGCGAGGAAGAGCAGCAGCCGGGTCACCAGTACGCCCGAGAACACACCCGTGTAGTCGACCTCGTCGAACCACAGGTATTCGGTGTACGCGTCGATGCCCCAGCCGAGCAGTGTGAAGAGAAGGAAGACCCCGACGAGGACGCCGACGGTCACGCGACCGCGCCGGCTCATCCTCGGTAGAGGACTGTTACGCATGACCAACGTGAACCCCACAAAATCGGACCGGTATTTCACATTACGTTGTTGCGCTGTTCCGTCCGGGGCAGCTGCGCCGATTGTTACTTCACGGTGCAGGGTTTCGGCGTGCCGCCGGTGGTGAAGGTCTGCAGAGCGGTCAGGGCGTCGTCCACCGTGGCCACCCCCGCCATGGTCAGGCCGGGCACAGCGTTGCGCATCGCCTCGGCGCAGTTGTCCGCGGGGACCAGGAACAGCTTGGCGCCCGCGTCCTTCGCGCCGACCAGCTTCTGCGGGATACCGCCGATCGGGCCGACGTTGCCCTCGTCGTCGATGGTGCCCGTACCCGCGATGATCCTGCCACCGGTCAGATCGGCCGGCCGCAGCTTGTCGATGATGCCCAGGGTGAACATCAGCCCGGCGCTGGGCCCGCCGATCTCGTCCAGGTCGATCTCGACGGTGAACGGGTGGGGCTGCTTCTTGTCGATGGCCACGCCGATGCGCGGGGTGTTGCTGCCCTCGGCGGCCCTGGTCTTGATGGTCGCGGTCGCGGCCTTGCCGGCCCGGGTGTAGCCGACCGTCAGCGCCGTGCCGGCGGGTTTGGCCTGCACCAGCTGGGTCAGCTTGTCGGGGCTGGTCACCGCGGTGCCGTCGACGGTCGTGATGACGTCGTCCTTCTGCAACACGCCGACCGACGGGCCGCCCCCGGTCACCTCGGTCACGAAGGTCTGCACCGGGTAGCCGAGCTCGCGCAGCGCCACGGTCACCGCGCTGTACTGCGAAGACTTGAACTCCTCGGCGTTCTGCTCCTCGACCTGCTGCTCGCTCTGGTCGGGCGGGTAGATCAGGTCACGGGGCACGACGGCCTGCTCGTCGCTGAACCAGCCACGGATCGCCCAGACCAGCTCGACGCTGGGCTGGACCCCTACGGTGGTCAGCCGGAGCTGCCCCGCCGAGGTCGAGGTGTCCGCCTTCGTCACCTGGATGACCTCTTTGCCGTTGTCCGAACCGAGCGTGTTGACGGTCGGTCCCGGCTTCAGCACGACATACGGCAGGGGCAGGGCCATGACACCAACTGCCAGCAGTGCGGTGATCAGGGCGCCGAGGATGACCGTGACACCGCGACGTCTCATGCGCGTGACCGTACCAACCGACCCTGAGTTCTCTCTGAGCTGACACCGGCAATGGTCACGAAGGCCGCTGACGCGCGTACGGTTGGGGTGTGCCTGATATCCCGTTCGGCTTCAGCCTGCCGGGCGCCCAGCCGCCCGACCCCTCCGACCCGCAGCAGATGCAGCAGTTCATGAATCAGCTGCAGCAGATGTTCGCCGCGCCCGGCAGTGGCCCGGTCAACTGGGATCTGGCCCGCCAGGTGGCGGCCAGCCAGCTGAGCGCCACCGGCGATCCCGCGGTGAACATGTACGAGCACAATGCCGTCTCCGAGGCCCTGCGCCTCGCTGACCTGTGGCTCGACCCCGCGTCCGCGCTGCCCTCCGGCGTCCGCGACGCCACCGCGTGGAACAGAAACGAGTGGGTCTACAACACACTCGACGTGTGGAAGAAGCTGTGCGACCCGATCGCGGGCCGCATGGTGGGCGCCATGGGTGACCTGGTGCCCGAGGAGGCCCGCGCCCAGCTCGGCCCGATGCAGTCGATGGTGGCCACCCTCGGCGGTGCCCTCTTCGGCGGCCAGCTCGGCCAGGCGCTCGGCCAGCTCGCGGCCGAGGTGCTCTCGGCCGGCGACATCGGCCTGCCGCTCGGCCCGGCCGGCACCGCGGCGCTGGTCCCGGCCAACATCAAGACCTACGGCGACGGCCTCGAGCTGCCGGAGGACCAGGTCCGGCTGTACGTAGCGCTGCGCGAAGCAGCCCACCAGCGCCTGTTCCAGCACGTCCCGTGGCTGCGCGCCCACGTGCTGAACGCGGTGGAGACGTACGCGAACGGCATCACGGTCAACCGGGAGGCGATCGAAGAGGCGATGAGCCGCGTCGACCCGTCCGACCCGGAGTCGATGCAGCAGATGGCGCTGGAGGGCATCTTCACGCCCGAGGACACGCCGCAGCAGAAGGCCTCCCTGGCCCGGCTGGAGACGGCGCTCGCGCTGATCGAGGGCTGGGTGGGTCACGTCGTGGACAGCGCGGCGGGCGACCGGCTGCCGTCGGTGGCCGCGCTGGGCGAGGCGTTCCGGCGCCGGCGCGCGGCGGGCGGCCCGGCCGAGCAGACGTTCGCGGCGCTGGTCGGCCTGGAGCTGCGCCCGCGCCGGCTGCGCGAGGCGGGGGCGCTGTGGGCCGCGGTCACCGAGCACCGCGGGGTCGCGGGGCGGGACGCCCTGTGGGACCACCCGGACCTGCTGCCGACGGACGAGGACTTCGCCGACCCGCAGAAGTTCGCCCGGGCTCAGCTCGACTGGGACATCTCCGAGCTGGACAACCTGGGCGGGACGGACGAGCCGGGCTCGGGTTCCGGCCCGGGTTCCGATAAGAGCGAATAACAAGGAAAAGCATGAGGTCGTGCCTGGTTGCATGGCACTGACCGTCGCTCCCGCCGATTGCCGGGTGGTTGCATGGCTGCCATCCGGCTTGGCTGGTTGCATGGTGGGGCTTGGGGGCCCGCTTGATCGGTGCCGTCCTTCTCGGCGGCTCCCTCGCCTCGGCCGTCTTTTCAGCCGCCCAGGAGGGCTCTGGTGTTTTCCCAGCCCTCCAGGGCCGGGTCCAGGGTTGCCAGGTCGTAGGGACCGCGTAGCCGGCGCCACTCCGCGGTCGACTCGACGAGGCTGGGTTGGGGTGCGGTTCTGCGGACCGTCATCGGCGTCGCCGTGTCCAGGTCGGTGTCCGTCAGCCATTCCGGCACCGGTAGGCGCGTTGCCAGGGCGAGCAGCCCGCTCTCCTGGCCGGTGGGCGCCACTGCCACCGGCTTGCTGCTCAGCGGGCGCAGGAGTTTGCCGAGGATCATGCCCGGCACGTCGGCGGCGTCCGCGGCCAGGACCGCAGCCTGGTCGAAGCCGTCCTTCTCGGCCGCTCTGAGCACGGGCAGCACGGTGGCCGTGGGCACCTCGTAGATCGGCATGCCCGGCCAGGCGATGTCCCGGGCCAGCTTCAGGTCGTCGGCGGTGGCAGCGATGGCCGGCTCGGCCTGGGCCAGCCGGGCGAGCAGATCGACGACGTCTTCGGCGAGAGCTGCACGCCACCCGCTCAGCTCTGTTCCGGGCGGGCTCCAGGTCACCGGGGTGAGCAGCGCCACCACCACACGTTTGGTCACGCCCGAAGGCTATCCGCGCCCCGCCCGGACGCCCGCGGCACGGCAGCCGCGCACCCGACACCCGCCGTGAACTGGCGCGGTGGGTGGTCAGTCGTCGGCCAGGACCAGGCCGGTCGCCGCGGAGATGCCTTCCAGGTAGCCGCGGGCGCGTTCCGCCTTCGGGAAGCGGTTGACCAGCTCCCAGAACTGCGCGTTGTGGCTGGGCACCACCAGGTGGGTCAGCTCGTGCAGCAGGACGTAGTCGATCACCCAGTCCGGCATCTCCTGGATCCGGTGCGAGATCCGGATCGTCGCGTCGTCCGGGGTGCACGAGCCCCACCGGCCGTTCTGGTTGGTCACCCAGCGGACGCTGGCCGGCACGATGTCGCCGGCGTGGTCGGGCAGATAGCGGGAGATCAGGCGGCGGGCCCGCATCAGCAGCTCGCTGTCCGTGCGCCGGATGCGTTCCTCGCGGGCGGCCAGGCGCTCGAGCATCCGCGCCACCCATTCGGTCTCCTCGGCACGGGAGAACCGGTCGGGAATCAGGACGACGACGCGCTCGCCCTCGCGATATGCGGACACCGTGCGACGCCGACGCTGGCTGCGCCGCACTTCGACGACAGGCTTGCGCGTCCTGGCCATTACCGGCTCGCGCGGCCCAGACTGGGGTTCACATTGCGACGTTAATGTGTCAGGGCCAGGTCAGCGCAAGGGTACGAGAAACGACACGCGCCCAAAATGTGACCTACGCCCCAGTAAATCCGAAAAATATTTCTCCGCGCGTGCCGGGGCCGCCGCAGGCACCCACGGTATCCGAAGAAACGCCCATACTCCGGTCGAGCCAAACGTCCTGTTTCAGGGGATCTGAAGTAAATCGTCGGCGTGTCTACCCGTATGTGCCCAAAAAGGATCATCTCGCCCGGCACACTCAGGCCGTCGACGACACAGTCGACGCTGCGCTGACATGGAAAGGGCCCGACCTGGGTAGTGACCGCCCCGAGCGGGTGGCCACATTCACGTGGTCGCGGAGCGGTCCAGCGCCGAACACAGATCGCGGCCTGACGCCGCGAGCAAGGCGCCGGGCCGACCCGGCTGACAACATGACGAGGAGGAATCGTGGCCGACAACACGTACAACGGCTACTGCGTGAAGTGCAAGGAGAAGCGCGACTTCCAGGGCACCGTCGAGGTCTCGAAGACCGGCATGAACATGGCCAAGGGCAAGTGCCCGGTCTGCGGCACGACGGTCAACCGGATCCTGGGCAAGGCGAAGGCCTGATCGCGCCGGACCAGCAAGGACGGGGGCGACCATGACGGTCGCCCCCGTCGGCTTTCCGACCTCGGGTCACCCGTACGGGTGGTAACCAGTGACCGCATCACCACGTTAAGTGATTGGCCGCTCTCCCCACCCGCCTGTGGATAACTCGCAGAATCCTGTGGATAACCCTGCGCTCAGGCGGGCGGACCCTGTGGACAACGAATCCGCTGTGCGTCAGGGCCGTGACACCGTGTCATGTCATGAGCCGTACGCCGCTTCCCCGGCCCACCCTGCTACCGGGCCTCCCCCGCATCTGGCGCACCCCGCACACGCTGCAGCTGGGCCTCGATCCGGCCCGCGCCGTACTCCTCGATCTGCCGGAGCCCAGAGCGGCCCGCCTGCTCGATCTGCTCGACGGATCCCGCTCGGAACGCCTCGCCGTGGCCCGGGCCGGAGCCCTCGGCATGCGCCCCGACGAGGCCGTTGCCCTGCTCGACACTCTGCACGCGGCCGGCCTGGTGGTTTCCGGCCAGAGCTTGTTCCCACCCGCGATGCCGGCCCGCCTGACCGCGGAGGCCGCCGCCCTGGCCTTCTCCGGGTCGACCACCTCACCGGCCCGCACACTGCGCCGGCGCGCCGCAGCCAGGGTCGTGGTCACCGGCCCTGGCCGCCTCGCTGCCGGAGTCGCGGTCGCCCTGGCCACGGCCGGCGTCAACCACGTCCATCCCGACCTGTCGGGCACGGTGACCAGCCACGAGCTCCCGGGCAGCCCGCTCACCGAAGCCGACCTCGGCAGACCCCGGGCCGAGGCGGTGGCGGCCGCCGTCGAACGCTCGGCCCCCAGATCGCAGACCCGACCGGTACGGCGCGGAGCAGCATCCCTGGTCATCCACCTGACCCGCGACCACCCGTCCACCCACCTGCTCAACACCGGCATCCACCGCAACCGCCCCAACCTCACGGCAACGATCCGCGAAGGCACGGTGATCGTCGGCCCCCTGGTCCTGCCGGCCGCCACACCATGCCCGAACTGCATCGCCCTGCACCGAGCCGACCGCGACTCCACCTGGCCCCCAACGGCCCCCGATCCGACGCCGGCCACCCTCGAGCCCTGCAGCGTCACCACCCTCCTGGCGGCGATCGCCTACATAACCGCGGAAGCCCTGACCCACCTGGACGAAGGCACCCCGCAAACCCTCGGGGCAGAAGTAGCAATCTCCACCCCCGGCCAAACCCGCCGCCGCACCTGGCCACCCCACCCCTCCTGTCACTGCACCCGCCCCCGCTGACCCGACCCACTCCCCTCCTCGGCCCACCCCCCACTCGTCGCTGAAAGGAGGCACGCGTCACAGCGGCACCGTCATTGATGGGCAGTGATCGGACTTTTGGCACGTCCCAGCGCGAACAAGAGCCACGGGAGCGGTTGATCCGCGCTGTGTCGGTCACAATGATCTGGTGACCGACATCCCGCGTCGTGCAGCGTCCCGCACCGCCAAGCTCGCCTCGCTGCCTCTCGGCTTCGCCGGGCGCACCGTGCTCGGCCTCGGCAAGCGGGTGACGGGCATCGCGACGGACGTCATCTCCGCCGACATCCAGCAGCGCACCGCCGAGCAGCTGTTCAGCGTTCTCGGGCAGCTCAAGGGCGGGGCGATGAAGTTCGGGCAGGCGCTGTCGGTGTTCGAGGCCGCGATGCCCGAGGAGATGGCCGGGCCGTACCGGCAGGCGCTCACCAAGCTGCAGGAGGCCGCGCCGCCGATGCCGGTGGCCAGCGTGCACAAGGCGCTGGCCGAGCAGCTCGGCGCCGACTGGCGGGACAAGTTCGCCGAGTTCGACGACAGCCCGGCCGCCGCGGCCAGCATCGGTCAGGTGCACCGGGCGGTGTGGAAGCTGCCGCCCAGCCGCAAGGGCGCGAAGCCCAAGACACTCGATGTCGCGGTGAAGGTGCAGTATCCGGGCGCCGGCGAGGCTCTGCTGGCCGATCTCAAGCAGCTCGGCCGGCTGGCCGGCATGTTCAAGATCATTCAGCCCGGCATGGACATGAAGCCGCTGCTCAACGAGCTGCGGGAGCGGATCACCGAGGAGCTCGACTACGCCCTGGAGGCGGAGGCCCAGACGGCGTTCGCCGCGGGCTTCGCCGACGACCCGGAGATCTTCGTGCCGCGGGTGGTGGCCTCCGCGCCCCGGGTGCTGGTGACCCAGTGGGTCGAGGGCATCCCGCTGTCCAAGGTGATCAGCGACGGCACCCAGGAGGAACGCGACGAGGCCGGCCGGCTGATGGCGACCCTGCACTTCTCGGCTCCGGCCCGGACCGGTCTGCTGCACGCCGACCCGCACCCGGGCAACTTCCGGATCCTGCCCGACGGGCGGCTCGGCGTCATCGACTTCGGTGCGGTGGCCCGGCTGCCCGGCGGCCACCCGGAGCCGATCGGCCGCCTGGTCCGGCTGGCCCTGGACGGCGATGCCCACGGGGTGGCCGAGGGCCTGCGGGACGAGGGCTTCATCAAGCCGGACGACGAGCTGGACGCCGAGGCGGTGCTGGCCTTCCTGCGGCCGATGATCGAGCCGGTGGCGGTCGACGAGTTCCGCTTCACCCGGGCCTGGATCCGCGGCGAGGCGACCCGCCTGTCCAGCCCGAAGTCGCCGGCGTTCCAGCTGAGCCGCAAGCTCAACCTGCCGCCGTCGTACCTGCTGATCCACCGGGTGACGCTGGGCTCGATCGGGGTGCTGTGCCAGCTCGAGGCGCAGGCGCCGTACCGGTCGATCCTGCAGAAATGGCTGCCCGGCTTCGCCCCGGTCGCGTAACCCGGCCCAAGAGCCCGGCGAAGCCCGGCAAAAGAAAGGGGGCCCGCCCGCGGCTTGCGCGGACGGGCCCATCGGGTTCATTGCTCAGAGGCGTCCACCCAGTTCACGGGCAGCCCGGTGCCGGGCCTCCATCGCGATCTGACGGGCGGGTCGGTGTGCCTCAGGGTGAAGGTCGGCCTGAGGCCGACGCATTCGTGCGCGTGAGAGCGCTTCGTGGATGAGTTTCACCTTCGAGGTTCCATTCGTGTTCACGACTGTCTTTTTCCGTCTCTGGTCAGGGTTCGGCGGGTGGAAGTCTCAGGCCGCGAGGCGGACCGAGTTGCGGGACTCGAGGCCGTTCGCGGCGAGCCGCTCCTCGACCTCGACCTGGAGCTCGGCGTCGCGAGCGACGTCGACCTTGCGGGGACGGCCACGGGGCCGCTTGCGCGGCACGACGGCGCCACGCTCAAAGATCTCGCCTCCCCAGACACCCCAGGGCTCGTTCCGCTCGACCGCGCCGGCGAGGCACTCGACGCGCAGCGGGCAGTCCCCGCAGAGCGACTTGGCCAGTTCCAGCTGGGCCGGGGAGTCCGAGAACCAAAGGTCCGGGTCGAACTTCCGACAGGGCAGGTTTGCCTCGAGCTCGACGCTCACGTCGAGTGGGGCCAGCGCCAGACTCATAAAGCCCGGTCACCTCTCTCTTCTTCTCGATCTTCTGGATCGCGATACAGGTCGTGCACCGGCCGGTGAGCCGGCAAAAAAGTAGGCCGCGGATCCCGGTTACGGGTTCCGCGGCCTCGAGGTGAGCCGGATGGTCTTTTCAGACCGGCCTTCCTCGAGGCGGGACACCGCTGGCACCAGCCGTCATGCGCTTGGCGACGCCATTGCTGCCCACGAACCCAGTGGTCCCGTTGCTTCCGTCGACATCAACCAGGATCCGGACCAGCTCGGCCTGGATCTGGACCTGGTGCGCCTGCGAAACGGGAGCCCGCTCAGCGGTCAGCAGCGCCACGGGGGCGGATGCCGGCAGCCACGAGACGGACGGAGCGCAGACAGCAGCAAGCAGCGTCGACGGTCGCTCGATCGTGTAGTTGAGCTTCACCGGTGCCACCTCCTCCATCGCCTTGCGCTCGAGTCGTGCTCTTCAGACCCTTGATGAGCATGGTTTTAACCCGTGCTCGTCAAGGTGTGCACTGAGGCTAAGCCCGGCCGCGGGGCGAGGGCAAACGAATTAACGGACTAGTTTTCAGAGTTTTCTGACGCCGGCTCCGCGAGGCTCTCGCCACCCACCAGAGCGAACACCGCGGCGCCGTACTGGCCGAGCTTGCGGGGGCCGATTCCGGCGATGGCCAGCAGCTCCGGCGGGGTGGCCGGCTTGCGTTCCGCGATCGCCACGATCGTGGCATCGGTGAACACCACGTATGCAGGAACTTTCTGCTCTGCCGCGGTGCTCGCGCGCCAGGCCAGCAGGCGCTCGTACAGCTCCTCGTCGAGGTCCGACGGGCACGTCGGGCAGCGGCCCAGCTTGCGGTCGGCGCCGGCCATCAGCGTCGCCCCGCAGATCCGGCACGAGACCACTGTGCTGCGCCTATTGACGGCTTTCCGACTGCCGCCCGCGACGCTTGCCTTTTCCAGCCCGGTGCGGGTGGTGCCGAGCTGCGGCAGGAAACGGCACGGGCGGCGCGCGCGGCCGCCCGGCGACCGGCTCTGGCCGTACGACAGCCAGAGCCACTGCCGGGCCCGGGTCACCCCGACATAGAGCAGGCGGCGTTCCTCCTCGAGCTGCTCGGGGGTTTTCGCGTACGTCGTCGGCAACGTCCCCTCCGCCAGCCCGACGAGGAACACGGCGTCCCACTCCAGACCCTTGGCCGAATGCAGCGAGGCCAGCGTCACGCCCTCGACCGTCGGGGCGTGCTGCTGCTCGGCGCGGTGGGCCAGCTCCGCGCAGAACGCCGCCAGGGACACGTCGTGCTGCACCGCGCCCGCCTGGCCCAGTGGCAGCAGGTCGGGCGTACGGGCGTACTCCTCGGCCAGGGCGACCAGCGCCGCCAGGGCCTCCCACTGCTCCCGCTGGGCCCCGCCCGGCGGGGGCTGGTCGGGAGCCCAGCCGGTGGCCGAGAGCGCCTCGACGACGGCCTGGACCAGCGGGGTCTCGCCCGGCGTCGAGCGCACGGCCGAGCGCAGCGCGACCATCGCCTGGCGCACCTCGGTGCGTTCGAAGAAGCGCTCCGCGCCGCGCACGACGTAGGGCACCTCCAGCTCGGCGAGCGCCTTCTCGTACGCCTCCGACTGGGCGTTGGTGCGGAAGAGCACCGCGATCTCGCTTGCCGGGGTGCCGGCGGCGATGAGGTCGCGGCACCGGCGGGCGACCGCGACGGCCTCGGCCGGCTCGTCCGGGAAGATCTTGAGGTCGGGCTCGGCGCCGGGCGGGCGCTGCCCGACGAGCTCCAGGCGCAGCTTGGCCTCGGTGCCGCGGGCCTGCTTGATGACCGCGTTGGCCAGGCCGACGACCTGGGGGGTCGAGCGGTAGTCGCGGACCAGGCGCACGACGACCGCGTCGCGGCGCAGGCGGGGGAAGTCGACCAGGTACGCCGAGGTGGCGCCGGTGAACGAGTAGATCGTCTGGCTGGCGTCGCCGACCACGGTGATGTCGTCGCGGCCGCCCAGCCAGGCGTCGAGCAGCCGCTGCTGCAGCGGGTTGACGTCCTGGTACTCGTCGACGACGAAGTGCCGGTACTGGGAGCGGACCTGCTCGGCCACGTCGGAGTGCTCCTCGATGCCCCAGACGGCGGCACGCAGCATGTCCTCGAAATCGATGACGCCCTGACGACGTTTGAGCGCCTCGTACGCAGCGAAGACCTCGCCGACCTTGGCCGCCTCGTACGGCGGCTCACGCAGCGCCTTGGCCGCGGCGACGACGTACTCCCCCGGCTCGACCAGCGACGACTTGGCCCACTCGATCTCGCCCGCCAGGTCCCGGGCCGCCGTGCGGTCGGCGCGGATGCCCACCCGGTTGGCCGCGAGCGCGACGAGGCGGGCCTTGCTCTCGACCAGCTCGGGCATGGCCCGGCCCTCGAGCAGCCGGGGCGCGAAGTAGCGCACCTGGCGCAGCGCTGCCGCGTGGAACGTGCGGGCCTGCACCCGGCCGGCCCCGAGCGCGGTGAGGCGGGCCCGCATCTCGGCGGCCGCGCGGGCGGTGAACGTGACCGCGAGGATGTGCCGCGGGCTGATCTCGCCGTTGAGCGTGCGGTAGGCGATCCGGTGGGTGATGGCCCGCGTCTTACCCGTGCCGGCCCCGGCGAGGATGCAGACCGGCCCGGCGGGGGCGGTCACGGCCCGCCGCTGATCGGGGTCGAGCCCGGCAAGCACGCGTTCGGCTGTCACAACCGGGAATCATGGCACCCCGGTCCGACGTTTCACCGGATGGCGTACCGCCATGTGATGTCTCCGAAAGGATCCCGCGCGATGTTGACCATGTACTCGACGTCCTGGTGTGGCTACTGTCACCGGCTCAAGTCGCAGCTCGACCGGGAGGGCATCCAGTACGACGTCATCGACATCGAGCAGGACCCGGCCTCGGCCGAGTTCGTGATGGGCGTCAACGGCGGCAACCAGACCGTGCCCACCCTGCGCTTCGAGGACGGGTCCGCGCTGACGAACCCGTCCATCGTGCAGGTCAAGGAGCGCCTGGCCGCCATCTCCGCCTAGCGGAGCCGGGGCCGGTCGCGTCGCGGCCGGCCCCGTCCGCGTCACGGGATCAGCGCGGGAATGCTCGAGTCGAGAAGGCCCTGGCGCTTGAGCTCGCCGTAGAGCGGCGTGGTCTCGGGGTAGTGGCCCCAGGCGTGGTCGCCACTGCCGTCGCCGGCCCCGCCGAGCAGCTGCTGCTGCACCGGCGTGAACGACGCCCACTCGGGCGTGTTGGGCAGGTCGGCAACCTCGTCGCGGCCGGCCACCCAGCGGTAGGTGTAGCCGAAGAAGGCACCCACGCGGGTGATCGGCGAGTAGTTGTCCGAGCGTGCGTGCCACAGCCGCCGGTCGAAGACGACCAGGTCGCCCGGGTTGGCGGTGATCTGCAGCGCGCCCTCGGGCTGCGGCCACGGGACGCCGCGCGACGGCGGGCCCGGCAGCCAGTTGGTCAGGTGACTGCCCGGCAGGACGGTGAAGTTGCCCCGGCCGGTCTCGCTCACGTCGGACAGCCAGTAGGCCAGCTTCACCGACATCCGCGGGCGCGGGTCGGTCTCCAGCTCACGGTTCTGCCGGCCGCCGTCCTGGTGCCAGTGCCACCATTCCTTCTGCTGCTCGTGGATCTGCGGGTGCACATCCACGTGCGAGTGGTAGACGTGCACGTTCCAGCCGAGGATCGACCAGATGTACTTGAACGCCTTGGGGTGATCCAGCAGGAACGCCAGCTCCGGGTTGTTGGTCACCGCGGAGAGCTGGTGCAGCGCGCCGTTCGCGCCGAGGCCGCCCTCGCGGGCCACCTTCTCCTTGGTCCGCAGGATGGCGGTCCGCGCGATCGCGACCTCGTCCTCGGTCAGCACCGCCGGGATGACCAGGAAACCGTCGCGGTCGAACCGCGCGCGTTCCTCGGCCGTCATGGGCGTCCAGGTCTGCTCAGCAAGCAGGGACATCTATATACCTCTTCCTCCGTGTCTGCTCTACCAGACGCTGGAGTGTGCCCCGGGCGTTGCTAAGTCAGTGTGAAGAATTCTTTGATTAGAGAGATGTGAATCCCTTAACGGGGGAAATCGCCCAACCATCGCTCAACGAGATAAAAGGCGATCGACGACCGCATCGGCAGACTCATCCGGACGCCGCTCTCCGGCTCCACGTAGTCGCCGGCGATCATTCTCGTGACGTCCGTACGGGTGAACCAGCGCGCCTCGTCGATCTCGTCCGGGTCGACCGAGATGGGCTGGTCCCGGTCCGCCACCGCGGTGTAGCCGAGCATCAGCGAGCCCGGGTACGGCCAGGACTGGCTGCCCTCGTACTGCCAGGACCGCAGCCGGACGCCGACCTCCTCCTGGACCTCGCGCACGACGGCGGCCTCGGCGGACTCGCCCGGCTCGACGTAACCGGCCAGGCAGGAGAACCGGCGCACGCCCCCGATCTCCGGCCACGCGGCGTTGTGGCCGAGCAGGCAGCTGCCCTGCGCGCCCGTTACGCCGTCGTGGACCAGCACGATCATCGCCGGGTCGGTGCGCGGCCACATGGCCCGGCCCTCGGCGTCCACCCGGGACCAGCCCGCCTCGATGACCGTGGTGGGCTGGCCGTTGCGGGGCGAGAAGCGGTGGCTGGCATGCCAGTTGCCCAGGGCCGCGGCGGTGGTCAGGATGCCGGCGTCCCGCGGGTCGAGGCGGTCACCGATGTCGCGCAGGGTGCGCGCCTCGGCAGCGGCGGCCGCGGGCAGCGGGGCGTCGATCGCGAAGATCGGCACCCCGGCCGGGTCGACGCCGAGGAACAGGCGCTCGCCTTCGGGCGCCTCGTCGGCGCTGACCAGCACCAGCGTCGGCGTGCCGTCCGGGCGCTCGGTGACCAGCGCCCGGCCGCCCTGGCTGATGTCGATGATCAGCACCAGGCCGGTCTTCCACGCCTCGGCCAGCCAGTCGCCGTCGGTGCGGTGGTGCGCCGCCCGGTCCAGGCTGGTCCGGGCCAGCGGCGGTACGGCCGGCCCCGGCTGCTCGCCCACGTCGGGCTGCTCGCCGGAGCCGGACGCTGCGACGGACTCGCTCACGCGGGGCCGCGTTCCACCGCGGTGAGGGCCGCCAGCGGTGCCTCGACCTTGTCGGCGTCGCCGAGCACCACCGTGACCGCCTGCGAGGGCGCCAGATACTTGGCCGCCGCCTCGGTGACCTGCTCACGGGTGGCCGCGGCCAGCGCCGCCGAGTGCTCGCTCAGGTAGTCCAGCCGCAGGCCGAAGCTCGCGTAGATGCTGGCCAGTCCGGCCAGCCCGGCCTGGGTGGACATGCCGAGCCGCAGGGTGCCCAGGGCATAGCGGCGGGCCTGCTCCAGCTCTTCCTCGCCCGGCGGCAGGCTGGCCACGCGGCCCAGCTCGTACAGGGTCTCGAGCATGGCCGGGCCGGTCACCTCGGTGGCCACCTCGGCCGCCACCACCAGCGCGGAACCGGCGACGAAGTGCTCGATCGAGCTGTGCGGGCCGTACGTGTAGCCCTTGTCCTCGCGGATGTTCTCCACCCAGCGCGACGAGAAGTAGCCGCCGAAGACCATGTTCGCCAGCTGCAGCGCCGCATACTCCGGGTCGGTGCGCGACACCGCCGGCAGCGCCATCCGCAGCGACGACTGCACCGCGCCGGGCCGGTCGACCAGCAGCAGCGGGCCGGGCTCCAGCTCAGGCGTCGCCGGCACGTTGCCGTCGCGGCTCGGGCCGATCCAGCCGCCCAGCGCCTTCTCGGCCGCGTCGATCGCCTTCTCCGGGTTGAGGTCGCCGACCAGCACCAGCACCGCGCCGTCCGGGCGGACCCGGTCGGCGTGCAGGGCCCGCAGCTGTGCCGGGCGGACGCCCTTGACCTGCTCCGGCTCCGGCGTCTGCACCGCGTACGGGTGCCGGCCGTACATCCGGTGCAGCAGCGCCGTACGGGCCAGGTGGGCCGGCTGGCTCTGCGCGACCTGGATGTGGTCGACCAGGCGGTCCCGCTCGGTGGCCACCTCCTCGGCCGGGTACGTGGGGTCGGTCAGCACCGCGGCCAGGATCTCCAGCATCCGGTCCAGGCCGGCGGCCAGCGAGTTGCCGGTGACCAGCAGCCGGTCCGGGTCCAGCCCGGCCGACAGCCCGCCGCCGACGGCCTGCAGCTCGGCGGCGATGTCGATGCTGGACATGGTGGCCGTGCCGGTGAACAGCGCCTGGGACAGCAGGGTGGCCCGGGCCAGCGGCGCCCGACCGAACGGCACCCGCAACCGCATCTCGATCAGCGGCACCGCCTGGCGTCGGATCGCGATGACCGTCAGGCCGCTGCTGAGCTTGCGCTCGGCCTGCTTGGGCAGCTTGAGCTTGGAGTCCGGAATCAGCTCCGGAAGTTCGCGCGCAGTCACTGGTTGGCTCCCGGGAGGACCTCGATGGTGGAACGGCGCTCCGGCCGCAGGGTGGCCGCGGCGGCGACGATCTGCGCCTCGGTGACCTCACCGACCAGCCGGGGCAGTTCGTTGAGCAGCTGGGGGCGGCCGCGCTGCGTCTCCAGGACGGCCATCGGCAGCGCCCGGCCGAGCACGGCGTCGGTGTCGCGCAGCAGGTGCGTGGCCATCCGGGCCTGGGTACGGGCCAGCTCGCCCGGTGCCATGCCGCCGGTGGCCAGCCGGTCCAGCTCCTCGTCGATGGTGCGCAGCACCTTGTCGGCGTCACCGCCCGGGGGCATGTGCGCCTGCAGCAGCATCGCCGTGGGGTTGCGGACCTGGTACTCGTCGCCCATGAAGCCGATGTAGCCGCCGACGCTGGTGACCGTACGGTCGCGCTGCACCAGCCGCTCGACCAGCCGGGACGCGTCGCCGTCGGTCAGCACCTCGGCCAGCACGACGTACGGCAGGTAGGCCTCGAACTCGGCGATCGGGTCCGGCAGCCGCCAGCCGCTGGCCACCGCGGGCAGCGGGGCGAGCCGGTCGGTGTACGCCTCCCGGCGCTCGCCGTCGATGTCGGGCTCGGCGAAGTCGGGCAGGTCGGGCTTGCCCCGGGCCGGCACGTCGCCGAAGTGCCGCTGGATGAGCGTGGTCGCCTGGGCCACGTCGAAGTCACCGGCGACCGCGAGCACCGCGTTGCCGCTGGCGTAGTACTTGTCGAAGAACTCCTCGGCGTCGGCCACGGTCGCGTGGTCCAGGTCGCCGAACGAGCCGTACCCGTCATGGGCGTTGGCGAAGGTCTCGAACATCACCGGGGGCAGCCGCAGCCACGGGAAACCGCCGTACGGCCGGTTCATGACGTTGACCCGGATCTCCTCCTTGACCACGTCGACCTGGTTGCGCAGGTTCTCCTCGGTCAGGCGGGGGCCGCGCATGCGGTCGGCCTCCAGGAACAGCGCCCGTTCGAGGGCGCCGGAGGGCAGCACCTCGAAGTAGTCGGTGTAGTCCAGGTGGGTCGAGCCGTTGAAACTGCCGCCGGCCCCCTGCACGTGCCGGAAGTGCGCCAGCTTCTCCAGATTCTCCGAGCCCTGGAACATCAGGTGCTCGAAGAGATGGGCGAAGCCGGTGCGTCCCTCCGGTTCGGAGCGGATACCGACGTCGTAGACGACCGCCACACCGACCACCGGGGCGCTGCGGTCGGGCGTGAGGACCACCCGCAGACCGTTGTCGAGGGTGAAGCGTTCCACCGGATACTTCGTCGCGGGAATCTTCATTTTGCGCGCCACACCAGAGAATCTAACCCCCCGGAGCGGCGCGTGTCCGATCCGTGGTCCGGCGCCCTCGATCGGCGGTGCTAGCTTTCGCGTAGTGAGTCCGTGACGCGAGGTAAATGCTTCGATATCCTGTCGCGTCCGATCCACCACCACGACGGGGAGACAGCACAGTGCCGGTACGGCTGCGCCTGGAATGCGATTCGACCGCCGACGCGGAGTCGCTGCATCGCTGGTTGCGCCGGGAGCAGGCGGTCCGCGTGGACGGCGAACTGGCGCCGGGCGGCGCCGGCGATCCCGAGCACATGGGCACCCTGCTCGACGTGCTGACGCTGGTCATCGGCAGCGGGCTGTCCGCCGGTCAGCTCGCTCTCGCCGTGGCCAGCTGGCGGGATTCGCGCCGGCCCCCGCCCAGGGTGACCATCACCCACACCGCCGCGGACGGCGCGGTCACCCGGATCGACGTGGCCGACCACACGTCGCTGGCCGTCGCGCTGACCGAGCTCGAGCAGCGCGAACAGAAGTAGCCACATGAGTGATGTCACAGATCCGGCCGCCGCCCAGGTCGTCCTCATCGGGGTCTCGGCCTACCGGCGGCTCTTCGAGCTGCCCGCCGCCCGGCGCAACGTGACGGACCTGCGCGATCTCCTTCAGCACGAGGACCTGTGGGGAGTGCCGCCGGAGAACTGCCACGTGCTGCTCGACCCGGAGTCCCCGGCCGAGGTGAGCCGGGCGATCCGGCGGGCCGCGGCGGCGGCCGGCAGCGACGGGATGCTGCTGGTCTACTTCGCCGGGCACGGGCTGGTGGACGCCGACGACGACAACCTGATCCTCGGGCTGCCCGGCTGCGACCCCGAGGTGCCCTACGAGCGCGGGGTTCCGTACGACTGGATCCGCCGGGCCGTCGCCGACACCCGGGCCCGCCGCCGGGTCGTGATCCTCGACTGCTGCTACTCCGGCCGGGCCGGCTCGGAGCTCGGCGGCGACGGCAGCGGCACGGACGCCGTCGCCGACAAAGCCGAGACCGAGGGCACCTGCCTGCTGGTCTCGGCGCCCGCCAACCGGCCGGCCATGGCACCGCGGGGCGAGGTGCACACCGCGTTCACCGGCGAGCTGATCCGGCTGCTGCGCGACGGCCTGCGACCGCCGCCGCCGGAGCCCACGCCGGCCACCCTGACCGTCCACACCGTCTGGCGCACGGCGCGCCGGGCGATGCTGCGCCGCGGCTTCGAACGTCCGGAGCTGCGGGCCCGCGACTCCGGCGGCGAGATCGCGCTGGTGTACAACCCGGCCGCACCCCGGCACAACCTGGCCGGCAGCGTGCTCTACGCGGCGCCCTGGTTCGTCGACGAGGACCTCGGCCAGCGCGCGATCCTGGTGCTGCGGCACAACCAGACCGGCGCGCTGGGCGTGTGCATCACCCAGCCCGCCGGCGAGATCCCCGACGAGTTCCCCGAGGCCTGGCGACCGCTGCTGCGGCACCCCGCGATGCTGTTCCACGGCGGTCCGGTGGCCCGCGACGGCTACATCGTGGTCACGCTGCTGCGGGCCGGCGCGCCCAAGCCGTTGCGGTTCACCCCGGTCCGGGAGCGGCTCGGCACTCTCGCGCTGTCGGCGGTGCCCGAGGACGTCGCCGCCACGGTGGACACGATGCGCGTGTTCGTCGGCTATCTCGGCTGGCGCGCCGGCGAGCTGGAGGAATTCCTGGACCGCGGCGCGCTGATCGCCAGCCGGCACACCGCCCGGCAGGTCTTCACCGAACGGCCCGGCGAGCTGTGGCAGTCCCTGCAGGCGGCCCGATGACCGACCCCGGCGAAGGACTCAGCGCGGGTGAGGCGCTGCTGCTGGACCGGCTCACCGCCGGGCTCCGTGACGTCGACCAGATCACCCTGCTGCTCGGCTCCGGGGTGACGGCCGGCGTCATCCCGCGGGTGCAGGGCGTCCTGGAGATCGCGGACAGCTTCGCGGCCGGGCGCAACGACGA
The DNA here is from genome assembly GCF_018332655.1 of Actinoplanes auranticolor. Classification (GTDB taxonomy): domain Bacteria; phylum Actinomycetota; class Actinomycetes; order Mycobacteriales; family Micromonosporaceae; genus Actinoplanes; species Actinoplanes auranticolor. Next base: position 185,411 of record NZ_BOQL01000042.1, read on the forward strand.
CGGCGCCCTGGAACGGGCGCTGGAGCAGGCGCGCTCGGAGCTGGTCGGGGCCCGCCCGATCGACGTGTACCGCGGCTACCGGCGGGTCTTCACCGACTGGGTCTCCGCCGGGGCCTTCGACGTGATCGCCCAGCAGGCCGTGCTGAAGGCGTACGCGGCGCCCGACCCGATGGAGTCCCCGCTGGCCACCCACGGCCTGGGCCAGCGGCTCGAACGCGGTGTCGGCGAAGGCGTGGAGAACGACCGCTTCTCGTGGCAGCTGCCCCGCGGCGTGGAGGCGCTCGGCCACCTGCTCACCCAGGTCCCCGAGGCGTTCGACCACCGGGTGCTGACCACGAACTTCGACCCGCTGCTGGAGATCGCGATCCGTTCGGCGGGCGGCCGGGCGGTGAGCCTGCCGATGGACCCGCGCGGCACGTTCGGCACCGCCCGCGGCACGGACGGCGCGGTCCGGGTCTTCCACCTGCACGGTTTCTGGCGCCCGACGCTGCACGTCCGCGGCCCGCAGCTGCTGCACGACCCGGCCCGGATCACCGAGAACAAACTCCTCATCGCGGCGACCGCGGACCTGATCCGCGGCGACACCGTCTGCGTGATCGGCAGCAGCGACTGGTCGGGCGCCCTGACCGCGGCGATCGCCGCGGCGGCCCGCACCCGGCCCGTACGCGTGCTCTGGGCCCTGAACGACCCGGACGCGGCCGGCGCCCTGAGCACCGCCGAGCGCCTGCGCGAGGCGACCGGCCTGCCGGTCGAGTGTTTCCCCGGCGTGGACTCCGAGCGGCTCTTCCCGGCCCTGGCCGAACGCGCGCAGGTGCCGGTGCCGCCGCGGGCGACCGGCCTGCGGCACCGGGTACGGCACCACAGCTGGGAACGCCAGCTCGTCTCGCAACCCGGCACCCATCCGCCGCGCGACGTGCCGGGCCTGCTGCTGCAGCTGGAACGCCGGTTCGGCTGGATCAACCAGCAGCGCGGCACGGTCGGCCCGATCCGGCTGCTCTGGCCGGTCCGGCTGCGCTCGCGGGCCTCGGTGATCCACATGGTGCAGGCCTTCGTGGCCGGTGCGCTGGCCCGCCTCGGGGTCGAGGTACGGGTCTGCATCGACGACGTGGGCTCCCGGGACATCGACGCGGCAGCCGCGTTCCGGGCCGATCTGGAACGCTGGATCGACCACACCGGGCACGGCGCGGTCCGCGAGTTCGTCAGCCTGTCGGAGTTCCTGGACCAGGTGCAGCGGCACCCGGCGGACACGTCACCGGAGTCCCTGCTGCGCCCGACGGACCCCTGGTCGGTGGCCCGCACCTTCTACGGCGAGCACAACCCGTCGCTGTACAGCCTGCTCGCGGCGGTCAAGGCGGTGCCGAACCTCACGTCCTGGGACGAGCTGGAGAAGAACGCCTGGCCGATCGTGCAGTCGGTGCTGCGCACGGACGCCAACAGGCTGCTGACGCCGCTGACGCTGTGGCCGTACCTGAACAGCATGCTGCTGGAGAGCGCGACCAACGACGTGATGACGCTCGGCGGGCGCGACGAGGCGATCCTGTGGGCGCAGTGGCGTCAGACCTTCGGCTTCGGGCCGGGGCATCTCTACAACCCGTACATCAAGAGCCTGAAGCACGACGCGCACATGCTGCGCTGGTCGTCGGAGGAGGAGCTGCGCCGGCACCTGCTTCGGACCCGGGAGCTGCCGGGCTGGGACGCGGAGGGCAGCTATGTGCCGTGGCTGTTCCAGAACGCGCTGCTGCTGCCCGGCTACCTCAACAACGAGCCGGTCCCGGAGACCGAGGACTTCCCGCTGGACTCGTGGGCGGCGTTCGTCGCGGCGATCGAGGACGGGCGCCCGGTGCTGGACCTGCTGGCGGCCCGGGTGACCGACCTGTTTCTACGGCCATGAGCACGGTTGCCCGTTCGGAGGTCGCGGTCTTGGCGCGAGCGAGTTAGCGTCTCAGGTATGACTGCCACAGTTGTGGAGCGCGTCGGGCACACCTCCGTCCCCACGTCCGTCGAGGACGACGCCGCACTGTGCGTCACGGCTCTGGGTGCGGAGCTGACGGCGTACGTCGCCGGCGCAGCTTCCGTCGCGGAGTTCGAGTCGTGGTTCGCCGGTGGGCGTTCCCCGGGCTGGCTCGTCCGGCGCCGGCTGGCTGTCGCGGCCGAGCTGGTCAGCGTCTTCGAGGCCGCCAACCAGAGCGCCCTGGCCGCGGCCTGGCTGCGCGAGATGAACCCGACCGGTTACGTGCCGGCCCGGGTGCTGCGCCTGGCCTCCGGTGACGAGGCCGGCATGAAGTCCCTGCTCGAGGCGGCTGCCATCTGGGCCCTCACGCCCGCGGGAGAGTAGCGCCGATCGCCTCGGCCCACGGCGCCTGCGACCCGTTGAGGTAGCGGCCGGCATGCCCGGCCAGGTCCACATGCGCACGGAAGTGCTTGAGCACGGCACCGCGGACCCCGATCCGGGGCAACGCGAAGAGGCTCTTCCCGCCGTCCGCCACGTTCTCCACCGCGAGTTCGCCCTTGGCGCTGATCAGCAGCGTCGAGTTGGGCGCCCGGTGGGTGCTGGTCAGCCGGATGTCGATCGCCACCCCTTCGGCCGCGGTCCGCCGGACCAGGTCGTCGAGAACGTCCTGCACCCCGGCCGGCGCGAGCAGGGCGGCCCGGTTGGGCCGCGCCGCCTTGCCGACCGGCACCACGACGTGCAACACCCACGTGGTGACGCCGAGACCCACGAGCCGATCACGCAGGGCGAGCAGTGCGGCCAGCTGGCTGTTGCGGGCAGTGACGACCGTCTGGACGCTGCACGGCACGTCCGCCCGTACCGCGCGCCGGATCGCGTCCTCGGCGTAGACGGCCGAGCTGGTCCCGGGCGGCAGGTGCTGCCGGTTCGCCGGGCGCAGGGCGTCGTTGCCGGCCGGGTCGGCGCTGTCCAGTGACACCCGCACGTGCACCTGGTGGCGCCGCAGGGTGGGCACCAGCCGGCTGAAGTCACCGACGCCGGAGGTGTCCAGCACCACCGCCTTGCCGGTCTCGGCCAGCCGGGCGATGAGCCGTTCGGCGCGCTCGACCCGGGCCAGCGGCTCCCCGCCGGTGACCACTCCGACCATTGCCGGGGTGGCCGCGGCGGCCCGCAGCACCCGCGCGAACCAGGCTTCGTTCTCCTGCTCGCGATAGCCGGCCATGAGATCGTCGGCGTGGCAGTAGAGACAGCGCAGCGGGCAGTAGGCGGTGGCGAAGCAGTTCACCACCAGCGGCGCGGTGATCTCCGGGAGGGTGTCCAGCTGCCCGACGACCGACCGGCCGAAGAACGCGCGGCGCGGGGTGTCCGGGTCGGTCTCGCAGATGCCCAGCTCGGCCAGGGCCCGGGTCTCGGCCGCGCCACCGGGACGGCCGGCCCGTACCTGGCGCAGGGCGCGCAGATGGGCCGGGTCGAGCGCGAAGAAGTGGTCGCGCCGGGGCACGTACGCGATGGAGTCCCGCACGCGTACGCCGGGCGCCAGGCGGACGGTCGTGGACGTACGGCGGCGCTCGGACAGGGCGAACACGGGGCGATATTGCCACACTCAGTAGTCGTTCATGTTTCGCCGCACCGTCACGTGTGCGCGGCGCCGAGCCACTACCGGGGGGGTCGGCGGCTTCTCACCATCCGGTTGGGGCTTGACGCCCCTCACCTACCTCGTCCACTATTCCCATCCATCAGATAGAGAAAGCAGAGTTTGGACTCCGCCGGACCGAGAGGACATGCCCCGTGTACGTCTCGGCACGCACCGACTACGCCGTCCGGGCCATGCTGGCGATCGCCGCCGACCACCCCCATCTGGTCAAAGCGGCCGCCCTGGCCGCGGCCCAGGACATCCCGCTCAGCTTTCTCCAGGGCATCCTGCTCGACCTCCGCCGCGCCGGCCTGCTGCACAGCCACCGCGGTGTCGACGGCGGCTATTCCCTGGCCCGCCCGGCCGAGGACATCACGGTCGGGGACGTGGTCCGCTCCGTCGGCGGCGCCCTCACCACGGTGCGCGGCCTGCCCACCACGACCACGACGTACCACGGTGTCGCCACCGGGCTCAAAGACGTCTGGCTCGCCGTGGAAGAAGCCATCGAGGGCGTGGTGAACCACCGCACGCTCGCCGAACTCACTGTTTCCGCGATTCCCACTTGAGAACGAACTAGGAGTGAGCATGAGCTCCCGCACAGTCCGTGCGCTTGCCCTGGCCGCCACCGCCCTGCTGTCCGCCACCGCCCTGGCCGCCTGCGGCAAGAGCGACGACGCCGCCTCCGCGTCCGGCGAGGCCGCCGCGCTGCGGCTCGGCTACTTCCCCAACATCACCCACGCGCCGGCCCTGATCGGGGTGAAGAACGGCCTGTACCAGCAGTCCCTGGGCAGCACCAAGCTGGAGCCGAAGACCTTCAACGCCGGTCCGGCCGCGGTCGAGGCGCTGTTCTCCGGGGCGGTCGACGCGACCTACATCGGCCCGAACCCGGCCATCAACGCCTGGGCCACGTCCAAGGGCACCGCGATCAAGATCATCGCGGGCAGCACCTCGGGCGGCGCCGGCCTGGTGGTCAAGGACGGCATCAACACCCCGGCCGACCTCAAGGGCAAGAAGATCGCCACCCCGCAGCTGGGCAACACCCAGGACGTCGCGCTGCGCCACTGGCTCAAGGAGAACGGCCTCAACGCCGACCAGCAGGGCGGCGGTGACGTCTCCGTGCTGCCGCAGGACAACGCGACGGCGCTGCAGGCCTTCGCCCAGGGCGCGATCGACGGCGCCTGGGTGCCGGAGCCCAACCTGAGCCGGATGATCCTGGAGTCCAAGGGCAAGCTGCTGGTCAACGAGAAGGACCTGTGGCCCAACGGGCAGTTCGTCACCACCCACCTGATCGTCAAGCAGGAGTTCCTGAAGAAGTACCCGGCGACGGTCAAGAAGCTGCTACAGGGCCACCTCGCCTCGGTCAAGTTCATCACCACCGACGGCGCCGGCGCCCAGAAGGCCGCCAACGAGCAGCTCGGCGCCCTGTCCGGCAAGCCGCTCAAGGACGAGATCCTCGCCTCGGCGTTCAAGAACCTGTCGTTCACCAACGACCCGATCGCCTCGTCGCTGTACACCAGCGCCGGGCACGCCCAGGGTGTCGGCCTGCTCAAGCCGGTCGAGCTCAAGGGCATCTACGACCTGGGGCCGCTCAACGAGCTGCTCAAGGCCGACGGCCAGCCGCCGGTCAGTGACGCCGCAGCCTCCTGACCCGCCTCCGGCCGGGCCCGCCGACGCGGGCCCGGCCGGCTCGACCTGGGAGATCCCATGAGCATTCTGCAAGCGACGGAGACCCGGACCGAGCGGGACGCCGTCGTCCGCCTGGACAGCGTCTCCAAGCAGTACGGCTCCGGCAGTAATACCCTGCTCGCCCTCGACCGGGTCTCCCTGACCGTGGCGAAGGGCGAATTCGTGTGTCTGCTGGGTGCCTCCGGCTGCGGCAAGAGCACCCTGTTGTCGCTCGTCGCCGGGCTGGACCAGATCAGCGGCGGCACCCTCGACATCGGCGGCCGGCACGTCTCCCTGATGTTCCAGGAGGCAGCCCTGTTCCCGTGGCTGTCCGTCCTCGGCAACGTGGAGCTGCCCATGCGCCTGCGGGGCATCGGCCGGGCCGAACGCCGGCAACGGGCCGAGGAGCTGCTCGAGGTGGTCCGGCTCGAGGGCTTCGGGCACAAGCGCCCGCACGAGCTGTCCGGCGGCATGCGCCAGCGTGTCGCCCTCGCCCGGTCGCTGGCCCAGAACGCCGACGTGCTGCTGATGGACGAGCCGTTCGGCGCCCTCGACGCGATGACCCGCGACATCCTGCACGACGAGCTGGAGCGGATCTGGCGCGAGCAGGAGCTCACCGTGCTCTTCGTGACCCACAACGTGCGCGAGGCCGTCCGCCTCGGCGACCGGGTCGTGCTGCTGAGCAGCCGCCCCGGCCGGGTCATCGAGGACTACCCGATCACCCACGAGCGCCCCCGGCGCATCGACTCCCCCGAGGTCTCCGGCCAGGCAGCCGAGATCACCGACCGGCTCCGCGCGGAGGTCGCCCGCCATGCAAGCTGAGGTCCCCGTTCAGGACAACCGCACGGCCTCGGACGCCGCGGCCGCGGACCGGATCACCGGGCTCGACGCGCTCGAGCTCGGCCCCCGGCGCAGCAAGGCGGCCCTCGGCGGCCGCATCTGGCGCAGCGCGTGGCCCAAGCTGCTGGCCATCGCGATCGTCATCCTGGCCTGGCAGATCGTGGTCTGGGCGCAGTGGAAGCCCGAGTACGTGCTGCCCGGCCCGGCCACCGTCTTCGGCGACCTGGGCACCCTGATCACCACCGGGGACTTCTGGGACGGCGTCCGGGTGACGATGATCCGGGCCCTCACCGGCTTCGCACTGGCCGTCCTCATCGGCACCGTCGTCGGCGCGGCGGTCTCCCGCTTCGCACCGCTGCGGGCGGCCATCGGCTCGCTGATCACCGGCCTGCAGACGATGCCGTCGATCATGTGGTTCCCGCTGGCCATCCTGCTGTTCCAGATCAGCGAGAGCGCCATCATGTTCGTGGTCATCATCGGCGCCGCGCCCTCGGTGGCCAACGGCCTGATCAGCGGCATCGACTACGTGCCGCGGACCTGGCTGCGGGTCGGCCAGGTGCTCGGCATGAAGGGCTTCGCCAAGTACCGCCACCTGATCCTGCCGGCCTCGCTGCCCTCGTTCATCTCCGGGCTCAAGCAGGGCTGGGCGTTCTCCTGGCGCAGCCTGATGGCCGGTGAGCTGCTGGTGATCGTGCCGGGCGCGCTGTCCATCGGCGTACGGATGCAGCAGGCGCGCGACCTGAGCGAGTCCAGCCTGGTCATCTCGTTCATCATCGTGGTACTGGTGATCGGCATCCTGATCGACGTGCTCTTCAACGCCGCCGACAACGCGCTGCGCAGGCGCTGGGGTTTGACCGGGAGCTGAGTTCACCCGCAGCGGAAAACCCAGGCCAAAAGACAGATCAGAGGGGCCGCACCGACTCCAGCACGTCGTCGATCACGGAGTCGAACTGCTTGTGCGTGCCGGGGATCGACACGTACAGCACCGCCGCGGTCGTCTTGCCGACGTCGATGACCGCCACCGCCGAGAGCTCGTCGGTGGCGGTCAGCCCGGCCGCCTTGAAGTGCAGCCGGAACTCGCTGACCCAGGCCGGCCGCCCGCCCAGCGTGGTCATCTCGTCCCGCACCGGCTCGACCGTGTTGGGCTGCGGGTAGTACTCCGCGCGGACGTCCGCCGCGACCTGCCGGCCCACGCACTTGAGATCAACCGTCACCGCGTCGTTGTCGGCCGCCGGGACCGCCGCCGACAGGATCGAGGCGTGGTACGAGCCGCCGCTGTACTGCTCCGTCACGAAGTGCTGGCCGACCCGGTAGGGCACCTCGAGCGTGCCGGCCCGCCAGGTGGTGTCCCACGGGACCCACGGCGCGCCGTACTTCTTGTAGGAGATGCCCGCGTCCGGGTCGGTGGTCCGTTCCCCGGGAGCCGCCGGCGGTGGGGCGCTGGGCCGCCCGGTCGGGTCCGCGCTGGGCGCCACGGTCGGTGCGGGACACATCTGCGCCAGCGGCGGCCGCAGATCGGTGGGGGCCGAGGCCTTGCGGTCGAACGGGTTGCCCTCCGAGCTCAGCGCCACGATGAGGATCACCACCAGGCCGACCGCGAGGATCGCGCCGGCAATGCCGCCGAAGATCAACATCTGACGCCGGCGGCGCTGCGGGCCATCGACGGGCGGCGACTCCGGCGGGGCGGGCGGCGGCACCAGCGGGGGTACGCCCGGGCCGGTCACGGTGCCCGAACCCCAAGCACCACCCGGCCGCGACCAGACGGCGGGGGGCTGTGTGCTCTCGGACATCATCCCAGTGAACACCACCGGGACGCGTCATGGGTTACCGGCCGAGCGCGGCACTCGCCTCCGGCGGCAGCGTCTGCACCACCGACGCCCCGGCATCGCCCGGCACGACCGGGCCGTACCAGGGGGCGAATGCGACGACGAGGACCAGAGCGAGCCCGAAGACGGCCAACGCCAGCACGAGGCCCAGCTCCCGACGGGCGGACACGGTCTGCATGCGAAAGCCTCCCCAGCGAAGTCGGACCCCTCCCGGGATCCGGCACAGTCATCTCTAAGACGCCGCTGAGGCCGGATCGGTTGCATTCCTGCCAGGCAACCTTCACCCCACCCCGGTACCGTAATCGGATGGAAATCGTTTATCCCCCCGTCGTCGGTCTCGCCAAGACGATGTTCCGCGTCCTCGACCTGCGGATAAAGGTCGAAGGGGCGGAACACATCCCCGCCACCGGCGGGGCGGTGCTGGCGAGCAACCACGCCAGTTACCTCGATTTCATCTTCTGCGGCCTGGGCGCCCTGCCGGCCAAGCGACTGGTCCGGTTCATGGCCAAGAAGTCGGTCTTCACCCACAAGGTCAGCGGGCCGCTGATGCGCGGCATGCACCACATCCCGGTGGACCGCCGGGCGGGCACCGCGGCCTTCAACGAGGCCGAGAAGGCGCTGAAGAACGGCGAGGTGGTCGGCGTCTTCCCGGAGGCCACGATCAGCGAGTCCTTCACGGTGAAGGCGCTGAAGTCGGGCGCGGCCCGGCTGGCCCAGGCGGCGGCGGTGCCGCTGATCCCGATGGCGGTCTGGGGACCGCACCGGCTCTGGACCAAGGGGCACCCGAAAGATCTGACCAAGCGGCACGTACCGGTGATCATCAAGATCGGCGAGCCGATCCAGGTGGCGGCCGGCGCCACTGCGGAGGCGACCACGGTCGTCCTGCGGCAGCGGCTGAGCGCCCTGCTGGACGCGGCCCAGCGCGAGTACCCGGAGAAGCCGTCCGGTCCGGACGACCGCTGGTGGCTGCCGGCACACCTCGGTGGCACGGCGCCCCGGCCCGACAGCGTCGGTGACGCGACCCCGGCGGGGGCCTGAGGGCCACCTCGCCGGGGCGGAAACGTCACCGGCGCCGATCCCCGAGGGGACCGGCGCCGGTGGTCAGCGCGGGGCTGAGATCAGAGCGGGCGGATGTTCGCGGCCTGCGGGCCCTTCTGGCCCTGGGTCACCTCGAACTCAACCCGCTGGTTCTCGTCCAGGCTGCGGTAGCCGGAAGTCTGGATGGCGGAGAAGTGGGCGAAGACGTCGGCGCCGCCGTCGTCCGGGGTGATGAACCCGAAGCCCTTGTCCGCGTTAAACCACTTCACTACGCCGGTAACCATGCTCGTCTCCTCGACGGTCGATCGTTCCCGTCCATTATGGCCAGGAACGAGGTAGTAAGACCCGCACTTCGCGGGACTCGTGTCGCCGTACTGATCGCCCGTACCGGAGAAACCCGGGTTACGACAAAGAGCGCCTGGGGCAGAATCCCCACAGGCGCTCCTAGGTACTTGGGAACCAAACTGACAACGCGATGGAGCCTAGCACGACGAAGGGAGCGGACCGGTGATCGGCGTGCAAGTGGCACAGGAGCTCAGGGAAGCCGGCCTGATCTGGAAGCCGGGGCCGGGTGACCGCTTCGCGATCCCCGATCGTGACCTGGACGAAGACGTGTTCGTGCTCAGCAATATGACCATCGAGGTGTACTCGCTGCCGGAGGGCCGGGTGATCGGTTTCAACGGCACCACGGAGTGGGCGATGGACGACGTGGAGCTGGACGAGGCACTCTGGCTGCCCCGCGAGGACCAGCTCCGGGAGCTCCTCGGCGGGACGCTGCGGGCCCTGCGGCGCACGGACCGGGGCTGGGAAGTGGACATCACCCTGCTGGGTGAGGACCGGACGTTCACCGCGCCCACGCCGGAGGCGGCGTACGCGGCCGCCCTGCTGCACCTGCTGGCGGCCGCCACGACCTGAACCCCCGCTCAGTTCTCCGGCTCGGGCACCTCTTCGATCAGGGCGGCGAGGCCCTGCGCGTCCAGCAGGTCGGCCGGCCGGACCGTCACCCCGTCGCGGACGTAGTGGAAGCCGGCCCGGACCCGCGACAGCGGCACGCCGGCCAGGGCCGCCCAGGCGATCCGGTACGCCGCGAGCTGCACCGCGGCGGCGGCAGCGTCCGCGGTGGTGGGCCGGCGACCGGTCTTCCAGTCGATGACGTCGTACCGGCCGCCCGGGTCGGCGAACACCGCGTCCATCCGTCCCCGGACCACCACACCGGCGACCGTGGTCGCGAACGGCACCTCGACCTCGATCGGGGTGCGCTCAGCCCACTCGCCGGCCAGGAACGCCTCCTGCAACGCGGTCAGCTCCTCGTCGGCGGCCGCGTCGTCGTCCGCCGCGCCGGGCAGCTCGTCCACGTCCAGCAGGCGGGCCGAGCCGAACCGCTGCTCCAGCCAGGCGTGGAACGCCGTGCCCCGCCGCGCGTAGGGAGTGGGCCGCTGCGGCAGCGGCCGCCGCAGCGACCGGGCCAGGGCCTGCGGATCGCGGCGCAGCACGACCAGCTGGGAGACCGAGATGTGCGGCGGCAGGGCCACTTCGAGGGGGCCGTCGTGGCGGGCCCGTTCGTCCCGTTCCGCGAGCAGGATCCGGGCCTCGCGCCGCCAGCGGGCGATGTCCGGATCGTCCGCGAACTGATCGCTGCCCTCCCCGCCCGTCGGCGCGGCCGGCGCGCCTGGCCGAGGGCTCGCCGACGGCTCGGCCACCGGCCGGCCGCCGCTGTCGGCCACCGGCGGGACGCCGCTGTCGGCCACCGGCGGGACGCCGCTGTCGCTCTCCGGCGGGACGCCGCTGGGGGCGGGGAGGCCGATCAGGTCGGCGGCCAGCCCGGCTCGCGCGGCGATCTCGGGGTCGGTCCCGGCCAGCTCCACGAACGCCTCGGCCGCCGCCGGGTCCGGGCTCACCATCATCCGGCGGATCAGATCCGCGGCAGCTGCCATCGCCGGCCGGCGGGCCCCCAGCGGATCCGACGGCCACTCCGCCGTGGCCACCAGCTCGGCGCTCGGATTGCTCGCGTCGGCCGCCGGCTCCGGCGTCCACTCCTCGACCACGCCGGCACCGTCGAGGCAGGTCGCCCGGATCTCCTGCAGGAACACCGATGGACCGCGCGGCTTCTTCACCCCGTCGCCCCACCAGTAGCCGGAGCACAGCAACAGCCGCCGGGGCCGGGTCACCGCCACGTACGCCAGCCGGCGCTCCTCCCGCTCGTCGTGCTCACGCCACGCCTTACTGAAGGCGGTCAGCGCCGCGGCCACGTCCTTCTGATCGGCCGCCCCGGACAGGTCCAGCACCGGCAGGCCGTCGGAGTCGCCCCGCAGCGGGAACGGCAGCACCCCGATGCCCATCAGGTAGTGGTCGGAACCCCGGGTCATCCCCGGCCACACGCCCTTGGCCAGGCCCGCGACCGACACGACGTCCCACTCCAGGCCCTTCGCCGCATGCGCGGTCAGGATCTGCACCGCGCCCTCGACCACGTCGACCTGACCCGGGGTGAGGCCGCGCTCCTCCTCCTCGGCCGCCGCCAGGAAGGCCAGGAAACCCGCGAGCGTGCCGCCGTCGGTGTCCCCCGCATACCGGGCCGCCACGTCACCCAGGGCGTCGAGGTGGCCGCGGGCCAGGCCGGCGTCGCCCGCGCCCCAGCCGCGGACGGCCACCTCGACGTCGAGACCGATCGTGCGTTCGATGTCGGCGACCAGGTCGGGCAGCGGCTGGTCCAGGCGGTGCCGCAGCTCGGCCAGCTCCCTGCTGTACGCCCGCAGCCGCGCGTACCCCTCCTGCGAGTACTGCTGGGGTGCGCCCAGGTCAGCCATCGCCTCGACCAGGGTGGCGTCGTCCAGCCGGTCCGCGACGATGTCCTCGGGCTCGTCGCCGGTCGTCGCGGACACCCGGGTAGCGGCGATCGCCCGGGCGCGGCGATGCAGCGCGACGAGGTCACGCGGGCCGATCCGCCAGCGGGCCCCGGTCAGCAGGCGCAGCAGCGCGGCGCCGTCGGTCGGGTCGGCCAGCACCCGCAGCGTGCAGACGACGTCGCGTACCTCCGGGGTGTCCAGCAGGCCGCCCAGGCCGACCACCTCGACCGGCAGCCCGCGGGCGCGCAGCGCCTCCTCGATCGCGGCGATCTGGCTGCGTACGCGGACCAGCACCGCGCTGGTCGGACGTTTCTCCAGCGGGATGTCACCGGGCAGGGCGTCGGGCAACCGGGCCGCGGCCCGCCAGGCGGCCAGCATCGAGTCGGCGATCCAGGCGGCCTCGTCCGCGTACGTGGGCAGCAGCGCGCACGCGACCGTGCGCCCGCCCACCCGGTCGGCCACCCGCTGCGCCGGGATCAGCTCGGCCACCCGGGCTCCGGCAGCCCGCAGCGGCCGGGACAACGCGTTCGCGACCTGCAGGATCTCGGGGCGGTTGCGCCAGCTCCGGGTCAGGTTGAGCACCCACGCCTCACGGCCGCCCGGACCGGTGAACTCGGTCGGGAACCTGTCCAGGGTGCCCGCGGACGCGCCCCGCCAGCCGTAGATCGACTGGCACGGGTCGCCGACCGCGGTGACCGGGTGGCCGCCGCCGAAGAGCGCGTTGAGCAGCACCACCTGGGCGTGGCTGGTGTCCTGGTACTCGTCCAGCAGCACGATCTTGAACCGGCCGCGCTCGATCGCGCCGACCTCGGGATGGTCCCGGGCGACCCGCGCCGCGCGGGCCATCTGGTCGCCGAAGTCCATCGCCTCGATGTCGAGTTTGCGCTGGTCGTAGAGGCGTACCAGGGGCAGCAGGGTGAGCCGGTGGCGCTGGCGCAGCAGCATGTCGTTGACGTCCTTGTAGACCCGGCCGGGCCGCGACTGCACGTCGGCGAAGAACCGGCCGGTCCACGCGGCCAGGTCGTCCGGGGTGACCAGGTGCTCAGCCAGCTCGCCGGAGAGCGCCAGCACGTCGTCGGTGACCGTGCCGGGTGCGCGGTTCAGCCCGGTCATCTCGCCGGTGTACGAGCGCACCAGCGAGTCCACGATCTGCCAGCGGGCCGCCTCGGTGAGCAGCCGGGCGGACGGCTCGTACCCGGCGCGCAGGCCGTGCTCGGTGACCACCCGGGCCGCGTACGAGTGGTAGGTCGAGACGGTCGGCTCCCCGGCCAGGGCGTCCTGCTGGCCCAGCCGGCGGACCAGCTGGCCGAGCCGGGTCCGGACCCGGTGCGCCAGCTCACCGGCGGCCTTGCGGGTGAAGGTGAGGCCGAGGATCTCGTCCGGGTGGGCGTACCCGTTGGCGACCAGCCAGACCACCCGCGAGGCCATCGTCTCGGTCTTGCCGGACCCGGCCCCGGCGACCACCAGGACCGGTTCGACCGGCGCCGCGATGATCGCGGCCTGCTCGGGGGTCGGCGCGTGCAGCCGCAGCAGCCGCGCCAGCTCGACCGGGGTGTACCGGGGACCGGAATCGGCCCGGCGGCGCGGCCGGGCGGGAGTGTCGGTGAAGAGGCTGGGCTGGGTCACGGTTCGACGACCTGCCGGCCCTGACCGGAGATGGGACAACTGGTCTTGACCGGGCAGACCCGGCACTTGTTGTTGGCCACGGCGGAGAAAGTGGACGCGGCCATGGTGTCGGCGGTGCGCCGGACCATCGCGTACGCCCAGTTCGGATCGGTGGCCTCGGCCAGCGGCAGCTGCATCTGCTCGCGGGCCTCCTTGGTCGGGCCGAGCTGCACCAGGGCAGCGCCCCCGCTCTCGTCACCGAACTCGTCGAACGCGCCGGCATCGACCGCGGCCTGATAGCCCGCGAGCTGCGCGTGCTCCTCGACATCGCCGGTCGACACCGTGGTGCTCTTACCGGTCTTGAGGTCGATGACGACCAGCCGGCCCTGCTCGTCGACCTCCAGCCGGTCGACCCGCCCGGTGAGCTGGATCGGCCGCCGGGGATCGTCGAGCCGCACGGTGAACTCGTGCTCGATGGCGAGCAGCCGGCGCGGGTTGCGGGCCAGCCAGCGCAACAGCTTGTCGACCATGCCCTGGGCGCGTTCCTGCTCGGGCCCGGCGAGCCAGCGGGCGGCCAGCTCGATCGCGTCGAAACGGGCGGAGACGTACTCGACCAGCCGCTCCCGGTCGGCGTTGGCATCCTCGGCGAGCATCGCGGCGGCGTGCACCAGGTTGCCGACACCCTGGGCGGGACCGGCCGGGGCGGCGCCGCCGTGGCGTTCGAGCAGCCAGCGCAGGCTGCAGCGCAGGGCACTCTCCATCGAGGAGGGGGTGACCTTGACGGGCTCGCCCTCGTCGACCAGCGGCCGGTCGTCGGAGAGCGAGCGCAGACCCCACCACTCGTCGGGATGCGCGCCGGGAACGCCGGCAGCGGCGAGACGGGCCAGCTCGGCCGCGGCGGCATGCCGCCGGGCGGGCGAGGCGTCCGGGGCGACGACAGCGGTACGCAGCTCGGCGACCAGTGCGGAGAGGGTGAGGGCCCGGGGCGGACGGCCGACCGGGACGTCGAAATCGTGGTCGTCGCTGACCTGCGGCACCGGCGCTGCGCTCGCGGCTTCCTCGCCGTGCGGCCAGGGGGCTTGATCGTCGGGCTCGCTCGGGGAGTCCTCCCAGTTAGCCGGCTCTGGGGCCGGCGCGACCGGATCGGCGCCCGCGTCGGCCGGGCCTGGACCGTCGTCATCGTGTGGGCCTGGGTCGTCGTCGGGGCCTGGGTCGTCGGGGCCTGGGTCGTCGGGGTCGGTGGGGCCGGGGTCCGGGGGCTGGTCGGGGTCCGGGCCGCTGCGGCGGTCCGGCCGGGCCAGCTCGGCCAGGAAGCGGCTGGGCTGCTCCTCGCCGTCCGAGCCGCCGACGCTGGCCGAGGCCACCGCCGTCACGATCAGCTGCCGGCGGGCCCGGGTGGCGGCCACGTAGAACAGCCGCCGTTCCTCGTCCAGCAGCGCCGAGGTCTGGCCGACGACGGCTGCCGCCCCCGCGGCGGCGCGGCCGGCCAGGAAGTCGACCAGGCGTTCGGAGCCGAGCAGACTGCCGCGCAGCCGCAGGTCGGGCCAGATGCCCTCCTGGACGCCGGCCAGCACGACCACGTCCCACTCCAGTCCCTTGGCCGCATGCGCGGTGAGCAGCCGGACCGCCTCGCCGCGGTCGGCGCTCGGGGCGATCGAGTCGGCGGGCAGGTCCTGGCCGAGGACGTGGTCCAGGAAGACCTCGGTGCGCGCGCCGGGCAGCCGGTCGACGAACCGGGCCGCCGCGTCGAAGAGGACCACGATCGCGTCCAGGTCCCGGTCGGCTGCCTCCGCGCGCCACTGCCGGGCCCGGCCGCCCTCGGCCCCGGGTTCGGTGGGGGCGCCGCGGGTGCTGAGGGCGTACCAGCGTTCGGCCAGGCCGCTCGCCCGCCAGACCGACCAGAGCACCTGCTCGGCCGTGGCACCCGGCGCGGCGGCGGCCTCCCGGGCGACGGCGATCAACCGGGCCACGGTCTGCGCAGGCACGGCCCAGCGGCGTTCCACGACGTCCAGCCCGGCCTGGTCCCGCAGCGCGTCGACCAGCAGCTCACCGGACGGCCGGCGGTCACCGGCGGCCAGGGCCAGCGCCCGCAGCCCCTGCCGCAACCGGCGCTCGGCGAGCGGGTCGGCGCCACCCAGCGGCGAGTGCAGCAGGGCGACGGCTGCTTCCTCGTCGAGGACGTCCGGCTCGAGCGCACAGCGCAGGAGCAGGAGGAACGGCGCCACGGCGGGCTGCAGATGCAGCGGAAGATCCTCGGAATGGGTGACGGTCGGCACGCCGGAGGCGGCGAGGGCCCGCTGGATGGACGGCAGCTGCAAGGTCGTCGAACGCAGCACGACCGCCATCCGGGACCAGGGCACACCGTGCAGGAGATGCGCCTCCCGCAGCGCATGAGCGACGTAGGCGGTTTCGCTGGTCGGCGACCGGAAGGTCCGCACGACAGCGCCCTCGATGAGCCGCCCGGCGGCCTGATCATCACCGGCGGCACCGGTCGGGTGCTCACCCGCGGCCGGGGAGCCGTCGAACGCGACTTCCACCGCTTCGCGGCCGGGCGACGTGCCGTCAGCCGCGCGGGTGCCGCCCGCCGCAGCATCGACGGGCCCGGCTCCAGCCACCCCACCGCCGGCCGATCCGGCGATCGTCGGCTCGATGCCCGTCGGCCCGATCTCAGCCGACCCCGGACCAGTCGCCCCCATCGCAGCCGGCCCCGGGCCGGTCGGCCCGGTCTCAGCCGACCCCGGGCCGTTCGCTCCCAGCGCAGCCGAACGCGAGTCGGTCGGCCCCACCGCAGCCGGCCCCGGGCCGGTCGGCCCGCTAGCGGGCCCTGGACCGGCCGGTTCGGCCCCGGCCACGTTCGGGTCGGCCGGGCGGGTGGGGTCACGCTGGTCGGGAACGAGCGCCGACGCTCCCGCTTCGGCCGGGGAGGTGGGGCCGTCCGGCACCGCGGGCGGGGCCGGTGGGTGCAGGAAGCGGTGACGGGACGCGCCACGCATGCGGCGGGACACGCGGGCAGTGGCCGCCAGCACCGCCGGCTCCGCCCGGTAGCTCGTGTGCAGCGTGATGACCTCGGCCAGCGCTCCCGAGGCCGTGCGGAAGCGTTGCGGGAAGGAGCTCACCGCCTGCGGGTCGGCGCCGCGGAAGCCGTACACCGACGAGTCGGGGTCGCCGAATGTCACCAGGGGGGTGCCGCCGCCGGCGACCAGGGACAGCAGCTCGATCTGGGCCGGGTCGGTGTCGGCCAGCTCGTCGACGTACACGTACGCCAGGCGGCGGCGTTCCGCGGCCAGCAGGTGCGGGTCGTCGGTCAGCAGGCCGGATGCCGCCCGGACCAGTTCCGCCGGGTCGTACGCCGTCGATCCGCGGGTGGTCGCGTCGCGCAGGGCCAGCACCGCGACGTACTCCCGGATGAAGCGGGCCGCCGCGGGCCAGTCGTCGCGGCCCAGGCGTTCACCCAGCCGGGCCAGCTCGATCGGGCCGACGCCGCGCTCGGCCGCGCGCTGCATCAGGTCGCGCAGCTGCTGGGCGAAGGCGCGGGTGGGCAGGGCCGGGCGCAGCGCGTCGGGCCACCGGACCGTGTCCTCGGAGTCGGCGTCGCCCACCACGGCGAGCAGCTCGCGGATGATGAGGTCCTGCTCGGGGCCGGTGAGCAGGCGGGGCGAGGGCTCCCCGCGTTCGGCCGCGGCCCGGCGGAGCAGACCGAAGGCGTACGCGTGGAACGTGCGTACCAGTGGCTCGTGGAAGGTCGGGCCCGCGATGCGGGCCTCGATCCGGTCCCGCAGCGCGCCCGCGCCGCGGCGGCCGAAGGTCAGCACCAGGATGCGCTCCGGGTCCACGCCCTCGGCGATGCGGGCCGCGACCGCCTCGACCAGCACCGTCGTCTTGCCGGTCCCGGGCCCGCCGACGACCAGCAGCGGCCCGTCGGTGTGGCCGACGACATACCGCTGCAGCGGGTCGTCGCGCAGCGTGTCCGCCGGGGTGGCGGCACGGCGGACGAGCCGGTACGCCGGCCGGCGCACCGCCGCGGGGGTCGAGGTCACGGCACCAATGAGACCACGGGGGTACGACGAGATCCGCTCAGGGCTTGCCCAGCGAGGCCCGGTACCGGACCGGCATCTCCACCCGGCGCACCGCGGGCTCGGTCCGGCCCGCCGCGTCCAGCAGCGTCTCCACCGCCTGCCAGCCCAGTTGATAGTGCGGCAGCGAGATGCTGGTCAGTTGCGGGCGCAGCCAGGCGGCCAGGTCGGAGTCGTCGAAGGAGAGCACCGAGACGTCGCCGGGGATACTCAGGCCCGCCTCGCGCAGCGCCTGGTACGCGCCCAGCGCCACCCGGTCGTTGAGGCAGATCAGCACCTTGGGCGGCGGTCCCCCGGCCAGCGCCGCGCTGACCGCCTCGTACGCCGAGTCCGGCCACCACTCGCAGTCGATGGTCCCGGCCAGCTTGATGCCGGCCGCGCCGAAACCCTCGCGGATCCCGGCCAGGCGCTCGCGGCCGGCGAAGACGTGGTGGGCCAGGTTGCCGACCATGTGGATGCCTTCGCGGTGGCCAGCCTCGATGACCGCCTTGGCGGCGCTCCAACCGGCGCCGACCTCGTCCGGGATGATCGAGTGGTGCGCCGGCTTCGCGGCCCGGGTCAGGCAGTTGAGCAGCACCACGGGACGGCCCTTGAGCAGCTTGGGCACGCGCACGTAGCGGGTGAACATGCTCGCGTACACGAACGCGTCGACCTGCCGGTCCAGGAAGTCGGAGATCAGCTTCTCCTCGATCATCGACTCGCCCTCGGTCTCGCCGATGAACAGCAGATGACCGTGGGCCACGGCCCCGGCCAGCGCACCGTGGATGGCGCGACCGGCGTACGGGTCGGAGGCGAGCGTGTCGGAGACCAGCGCGATGGTCTTGGTGACCTTGGTGCGCAGGCTCCGGGCCATGAGGTTGGGCCGGTAGTCCAGCTCCTGGGCCGCGCGCAGCACGCGTTGCCGGGCGTCTTCGGAGATGCGCATGTCCACGTGGCGTCCGGCGAGGACGAACGACGCGGTGCTGCGGGACACACCGGCCCGTTGTGCGACCTGGAGCAGGGTCGCCCGTTGCGGGGGCATGACCGAAGTCTTCCACGCGCCGGCCGACTGACGGCCGCCGATGCGCGCCTTTGGTGAAATCGGGACTCTTGACGAGCCGCGGACGGAGGAGCAACGTCACGCTAAACCCATCTAGCAATCGATTCACGGAGATCACCGGCCTGCCTCGGCAGCATCGAAGTCGCCGCGCGGACCCGGGGAGCGATGCGCGCGCGCCGCGCGCGAGCGGCGTGCCTCGGCGTGCCCCCGAGTCGCCCGGCGGGCTGCCGAGGTCCTGGTCACGCCGGGGCGGGTCTGCTCGCCCCGGCGTGACGTCCCACCGGATCCGTCGATCAGGACCGGGCGGCTGCCTCGATCGTGTCCAGCGCCGCTTCGATCGAGCTCACCACGGTCACCTGGGCCAGCGCCGTGCGGCGGACGAACTCCGTGTCGGCCAGGTCGGACAGCCAGCCCCACAGGCCGTCATAGAAGCCGGTCGGGTCCAGCAGGACGATCGGCTTGCGGTGCAGGTCGAGGGTCGCGGTGGTCCAGACCTCGAAGAGCTCGTCGAGCGTGCCCAGGCCACCGGGCAGGGTGATGAACGCGTCCGACCGCTCGATCATGATGTTCTTGCGGGCGCCCATGTCCGTGGTGACGACGAGCTCGTCCGACCGGGTGTCCGCGACCTCGAGGTCGACCAGCGTCTGCGGGATCACGCCGAGCGTGTGGGCGCCACCGGCCCGGGCACCGTCAGCGACGGCACCCATCATGCCGACGCAACCACCGCCGGAGACCAGGCTGTGGCCGCGGGGGCCGAGGGACTTGCCGAGCTGGGTCGCGAGGTCGAGCCACTGCTGGTCGAGAGTGCTGGACGAGGCGCAGAAGACGCAGATCGCCGCCACGTCACCTGGTCCCGTTCTCGGCCAGCGCCACGTCGGCGTCCACGATCAACCGCACCGCCTCCTCCACGTCGTCGGTCAGCATGATCAGGTCCATGTCCTCCGGGCTGACCTTGCCGTCGACGAGCAGCCGGCTCTTGATCCAGTCCAGCAGACCGCCCCAGTACTCGGTGCCGATCAGGATCACCGGGAAGCGGGTGACCTTCTTCGTCTGGACCAGCGTGATCGCCTCGAACAGCTCGTCGAGCGTGCCGAAGCCGCCGGGCAGCACGACGAACGCCTGGGCGTACTTGACGAACATGGTCTTGCGCACGAAGAAGTAGCGGAAGTCGATGCCGATGTCGACCCAGTCGTTGAGGCCCTGCTCGAACGGCAGCTCGATGCCGAGCCCGACCGACATGCCACCGGCCTCGGTCGCGCCGCGGTTCGCCGCCTCCATCACGCCCGGCCCGCCACCGGTGATCACCGCATAGCCCGCCTCGGCCAGGGCCGCGCCCAGGTCGGCGGCCAGCTCACACTCAGGACTGTCGGGGGTGCTGCGGGCCGAACCGAAGACGCTCACCGCCGGCGGCAGATCGGCGAGGGTGTCGAAGCCCTCGACGAACTCCGACAGGATGCGCAGCGCCCGCCACGCGTCCTTGGTCTTCCACTCGCCGCGATGGTGCGAGTCCAGCAGTTTCTCGTCGGCCGTGCTCAAGGGCATCGATTCACGCCGGAGCGTGACGGCGCCGCGATGACGCTCCGGGGGTACGCGCCTGCGACCGTTGGTGCTGTCCGTCATGGCAACCACGGTAGTGCGGACGGTCCGTAACCGGTGAATAACCGGTTGGGTTTCGGCAAGAGGATTGCGACGCGGCGGCCTTTTTGCCAGATTGAAGCAACGGACGGTAGCTCTGGAGCGTCTGTACAGTTACCGAACCCCGCACGGCGCAGGCACGGCGCCCGGCTGTCCGCCGGGCATCTGGGCAGAGGAGCCACCGTGATGACCCGTTACGAGCGCATGAAGATGCAGCGCCGCATGCAGCGGCGCATCCGGCTGGTGGTCGAGGAGCGCCGGATGGCCCTCGCCCTGCCACCACCGGGCGCGGACCCGGCCTTCGATCCGGAGACCACCGTGGAGATACCCCGGCCGGCTGCCGACCCGGCCTGACCCCTACTCGTACGAGGTCAGCCATCGGTGCAGCGTGGCGGCACCATCGCGGATCCTGCCGATCTCGACGTGCTCGTCCGGCGCGTGTGCCAGCGCCGGATCACCGGGCCCGTAGTTCAGTGCGGGGATGCCCATCGCGGCGAACCGCGACACGTCGGTCCAGCCCAGCTTCGCGGCCGGCTCCGCGCCGACAGCGGTGAGGAACTCCCGCGCCGGAGCCGCACCCAGTCCCGGCAGCGCCCCGGGCGCCGAGTCGGTCACCTCGATGTCGAAGTCCGCGAAGACCTCGTGCACATGATCGAGCGCCTGCTTCTCGGAACGGTCCGGGGCGAAGCGCAGATTGACCTCGACCTCACACTCGTCCGGCACCACGTTGCCGGCCACGCCGCCGACGATACGGACAGCATTCAAACCCTCACGGTACGTGCATCCGTCGATCGTCACCGTGCGCGGCCGGTAGTCGCCCAGCCGGCGCAGCACTTCACCGGCCGCGTGGATCGCGTTCACTCCGCGCCACGCCCGCGCGGTGTGCGCCCGCCGCCCATGGGTCCGGATCCGGGCCCGGAGCGTGCCCTGGCAGCCGGCCTCGACCACGCCGTACGTGGGCTCCAGCAGCACCGCGAAGTCGGCCCGCAGCCATTCCGGATGCTCCTGCGAGACCAGGTGCAGCCCGTTGAACTGCGACTCGATCTCCTCCGCCTCGTAGAAGAGATAGGTGACGTCGTAGCCGGGCTCGGGCAGGGTCGCCGCGAGGTGCAGGGCCAGAGCCACACCGGACTTCATGTCGGAGGTGCCACAGCCGTAGATCAGGTCGTCGACCACGGTGGACGGGAAGTTTCCGTTGATCGGCACCGTGTCCAGGTGGCCGGCGAGGATGACGCGCTGCTTGCGGCCGAGGCCCGTGCGGGCCATGACCGTGTTGCCGTACCGCTCGGTGTGCAGGTGCGGCGCCTGCCGCAGGACGTCCTCGACGCAGTCGGCGATGACCTTCTCGTCGCGGGAGACGGACTCGATGTCGACCAGGGTGCGGGTGAGCACGACGGGATCGACGAGCACGTCAGGGGTAAGCGGGTTCGCCATGAGCGGCACATTACCGCCCGGACATGAAGCCGTACGCCGATGCGCGGAGCGAGACCGGATGCACACGGGCGGTGTTTTCCCACTAGGCTTTCGGGTCCGGAACCTGGGGAGGCGCACGGACGATGCAGGCCGACACGACACAGCTACGGGCAGCCGCGACGAAGCTCCGCACCGAGGTCGCCGAACACCTGCGCCGGGCCGGGATCCAGGCCGGCGGGCCCGAACGGGACTTCCGGGTCGCCGGGGCCTTCGACGCGTACACGACGGCGGGCCCGTACCGGTCGGCGATCGCCGCCTGGGAGAAGGAGACCGAGGTCCTGGCCGAGGCGGCCCGGCAGCTGGCCGACGCGCTCGACGCGGCCGCCGCCGGCTACGACGCGTCGGACGCCCGCAGCGCCGGGCGGCTGGCCGGCAACCGATGAACGACGAGCTGGACCGGCTGCAGGACCTTCAGGACGACATCCATGAAGCGCACGGCGCCTGGGGCGCGAACGAGCTCGCGGAAGCCTGCGCCGCCGCAGCGGCCGTGCCCGGCTTCGGCGGTGACCCGGACGCCCTGCGCCTGATCGCGGACGACTGCCGGACCGTGGCCCAGTCGGTGGAGAAGGCCCTGGACGCCGCCGACGCCCTGCGCGAGATCGGCATCAGCGACGTCTGGGCCGGCGACACCCAGGTCAGCGCGAACGACGCCCTGCGGGCACTCGCCGACGACATGTTCCGGGCCCTGACGGCGTTCCGGCAGATCAGCGACCAGGTCCGCCGGCACGCCGAGCAGGTCCAGCAGGAGGCCGGCGACCGCGGGAACGCGGCCGCACTGGCCGACATCGCCGCCACCGTCGGCGCGATGAGCTGGGGCCCGGTGCCCAACCTCGAGTACGAGGGCGAGGTCATGCGCGACCAGCACGCGCAGGCGATCACGCACATCGACGGCCGGGTCGGCCGGCACATCGCCATGCGCAACGCGGCCGAGGACTTCGCGACGGCCATGCACGAGGTCGGGACGCAGGCCCGCACCGGCCGGCTGAGCGACTCCCCGCTGTCAGCGGTCGACGAGGTGGTGATCGCGGGAGCCGGCTGGACCCGGACCATGGTGCCGCGGACGCCGGTGCTGACCCCGGCGATGGACCAGCGGGCGGCCGAGGCCCTGGCCGCGCTGAGCGACCGGGACCGGGAGCGGATGACCGGGTTGCTGGCGGCGGCGTACTCGCCGGAGCACCGGGCGTATCTGCTGAAGACGCTGGCGGCGGGGTATGCGGTGGAGGAGGTGGCCGGGTTCGACCAGCTGATCGCCGGGCACGGGGACGACCCGGAGTGGCTGCGGGAGCATCTGAGCCCGCTGTCGATGGACGTCGAGAACCCGACTCCGGGCACGCAGCCCAGCCGCTTCGGTGCCGCGGAATGGCAGCAGGGTCCGCTGCCGACGTGCGTGGCGTCGTCGACGGTCACGGCCCGGGCCCAGGTCGACCCGCTCTACGCGCTGGCGCTCACCACCGGTGGTCATCCCGGAGATCCACAGTTCGACAATCCCGCCGCGTTCGCGGACCGGCTGCGCGACGAGCAGGTGCAGGTCTACGACGATGGCCGCGGCTGGTGGCAGAAGACGTTGCGCAGCGAGGGGATGACCGACGAGCAGTCCGAGACGATCGCCAACGAGGAGATCGCCCCGCGCACGGGCGTGAGTTACGAGGACGTGCAGACCCGCGATGCCGCATCGCGGGCGAGCGTCCTGCCGCAGATCGAGCGCGCGGTCGACGAGGGCCGGCCGGTCCCGCTCTCGGTCGACGAGGGCCGCGAGGGCCACCAGCTGCTGGTCATCGGTCACTCGGGCGACCGGCTGCAGATCTACAACCCCTGGGGCTACACCTACTGGATCACCGAGCGGGAGTTCACCGACGGCCACATCGACGGCCTCGACCCGGAGATCCCGCGCGAACCGACGGCCGTCCGCCTCCCCGCTGCGGCCCGCTGATGAGCCGCGGCGGACTGCGGACCGATGACGAGCTGCTCACCGTCGACGTCGCCGAGGTGGTGGCCGACGCCCTGCGCACGGCCGACCCGGCCCGGCAGTTGCTGATCAGCGCGGCCACCCCCGCGGCGGTGCAGGCGGTCCGGGCCGGCGTGCAGCCGGCGTCCCTGCGGTTCCTGGCTGAGGTCGTGCGGCGCGGCGGCATCGCCTTCGCCGCCGGTCTGCCGGAGCCGATGCCGACGCCGGAGCAGACCGGGGTGGTCGGGCCGTGGCTGGTCGTCGCGCACGGCGACGATCAGGTCTTCGCCCGCTGGCTCGACGCCGTCGCGGCGATCATCGAGGCCCGGCTCAGCCGACCGTGACCGTCCACGTCACCTCGCGGGAGAGGCCGCGGGAGTAATCGTCGCGGCAGCCCTGGAAGCAGTTGGCCAGCCTGATCCGAACCGTGCCCGGCGCCTCGGCGGTGTAGATGAAGTAGCGGGTCCCGGCACCCCCGCCGGCCTGCGGACCGAGGACGCGATCCCGGACGTTGCTCATGACCTTGCGGTCCTCGACGGCGGCGACGACACCGTCCGGGGTGACCGTGGCGGACCACGCGTCGCCGACGGAGGCGCCGCGGTCCGGGACGGCCAGGGAGAAGCGGTCGCCCTCGTCCACCTCGACGGTCAGGTCGGCCTCAGTGATCTTGGTGCCGAAGGTCGCGCGCTCCTGCAGGGCCACGGCGGCCCAGGTGCCGCCGGCCAGCAGGATCGCTACGGCGAGCGACCAGGACAACACCCTTCTCACCGGCCGGACCCTACTGAACCGGCGCTCCGGGCGCTGTCCCCTCCTAGTAGGGTTCGCTGCGTGAGTACCGCGATTTCGACCTCGCCTGCCTGGGGCATCGGCCTCGCCACCGTCACCGCCGAGGGCCAGGTGCTCGACACCTGGTATCCGAGCGGCTTCCTCGGCCTCGGTGCCGTTCCCGAGCAGGCGCCCACGCTGCCCGCCGGCCTCACCGGGCCCAAGGCGCTGGCCGGCCTGGCCACGGTCGAGGTACGGGTGGAGGTCGGCTCCCTCGCCGACCCGATCAAGGACGCCTCGGACGCGTACCTGCGGTTGCACCTGTTGTCGCACCGGCTGGTGCGGCCGAACGAGCAGAACCTCGACGGCATCTTCGGCATGCTGGCCAACGTCGCCTGGACCTCCGCCGGGCCGTGCCCGCCGGACCGGGTGGACGAGCTGCGCTTCATCGAGCGCGCCGCCGGCCGGCACCTCGCCGTCTACGGGGTCGACAAGTTCCCCCGGATGACCGACTACGTGACGCCTTCCGGGGTGCGGATCGCCGACGCCGACCGGGTGCGGCTGGGTGCGCACCTGGCCAGCGGGACCACCGTCATGCACGAGGGCTTCTGCAACTTCAACGCCGGCACGCTCGGCACCTCGATGGTCGAGGGCCGCATCGTGCAGGGTGTCGTCGTCGGTGACAGTTCCGACGTCGGTGCCGGCTCGTCGATCATGGGGACGCTCTCCGGCGGCGGCAAGGACAAGGTGTCGATCGGTGAGCGCAGCCTGCTCGGGGCGAACGCCGGCATCGGCATCTCGCTCGGTGACGACTGCGTGGTCGAGGCCGGTTGCTACATCACCGCGGGGTCGAAGCTGACCCTGCCGGACGGCCGGGTGGTCAAGGCCCGCGAGCTCTCCGGCGTCAACGGCCTGCTGTTCTGGCGCAATTCGGTGACCGGCGCCCTGGAGGCCCGGCCGCGCATGGGTACGGGCATCGAGCTCAACGCCGCCCTGCACGCCAACGACTAACGCAACGCCCCGGCGGCGACGGCCTTGACCGTGGTGGTCAGGGCCGTCAGCACCGTCGACTCCATCCGCCAGTACTGCCAGTAGAGCGGGATGTCCAGGTGCCGGCCCGGCGCCAGGTCGACACTCCGGCCCGCGGCGATGTCCTCGCGGGCTGTCTGCTCCGGGATCATGCCCCAGCCCAGGCCCAGCCGGATCGCCTCGACGAAGGCGTGCGCCGCCGGGACGTAGGTGACCGGCGGTTCCAGGTCGCCGCGGCCCAGCGCCTCCAGGAAGCGGTGCTGGAGGCGGTCCTTGCGGTTGAAGACGAGCATCGGCGTGGTGGCGAAACCGGTGAAGTGGCCCGGGGCGGCCACCGCCAGGTAGCGCATCGCGCCGAGCTTCTCCACCCGGCAACCCTGTACGGCCACGTGCTGTGCGGTCACCGCGGCCATCGCCGTACCCGCGCGCAGCAGTTCCGCGGTGTGGTCCTGGTCGTCCTGGTGCAGTTCGAAGCTCAGCGCCGGTTCGGCCGGCAGCGCGGCCAGCGCCGGCAGGAACCAGGTGTGCAGCGAGTCGGCGTTGACCACGACCGAGATCCGGGTCCGGCCGCCGCCGCCCGGTACGCCCCGGGCCGCCGCCAGGGCCTCCCGTTCGAGCAGGGCGATCTGGCCGGCCAGCCGGACGAGCGCCTGTCCCGCCTCGGTGGCCTCGCACGGCTTGGCCCGGCGGACCAGCACCTGACCGACGGCCTGCTCGAGGGCCTTGATCCGCTGGCTCACCGCGGACGGGGTGACGTGCAGCGTCCGGGCGGCGGCCTCGAAGCTGCCGCCCTCGATGACCGCCTGGAACGTCGCGAGCTGCACCGCGTCCACGTTCAGATTTCCTTATCTTCGTGAAGAACCTTTAGCTGGAGTACATCATGCCTCCGTCCTAGCGTCGATGTCGTGCTCACTTCCACGGTCGCCGGTTTCGCTGCCTCCCTCGTGCTGATCATGGCCATCGGCGCCCAGAACGCGTTCGTCCTGCGCCAGGGTCTGCGCCGGGAGCACGTACTCCCGGTGGTCGTGACCTGTGCCGTCTCGGACCTGATCCTGATCGCGGCCGGGATCGCCGGGCTCGGCGCGGTGGTGACCGCGCGGCCGACGGCCGTGACCGTTATCCGCTGGGCGGGCGCCGCCTTCCTGTTCACCTACGCCGCGCTGGCCGCGAAGCGGGCGTGGCGGCCCGGCACACTGAAGCCGACCGACCGGGCCCCGGCGACCCTGCGCGCGACCCTGTTGACCTGCCTGGCGCTGACCTACCTGAATCCGCACGTGTACCTCGACACCGTGCTGCTGCTCGGCTCGGTGGCCCAGCAGCACGCGTACCGGTGGTTGTTCGGGATCGGGGCGGCGGTGGCGAGCGGGGTGTGGTTCGCCGCACTGGGCCTGGGCGCGCACCGGCTGGCTCCGGTGCTCTCCCGGCCGGCGGCCTGGCGGGTGCTGGACGGTCTGATCGCGGTGGTCATGGCCGGAGTCGGTATCACCCTGCTTGTTTAGCAATCAATCGAACAATTTGCATGCATTCGGTAGACATGGGGCATGCGAAGACTCCTCGTATCGGCGGCGCTGGCCGCGGCATTAGTGGTGAGTGGCGCGGGCCAGGCGTGGGCCGCGCCGCCCGCCCCGGCTCCCGACGACGGCTGGTCCGTCACCGACGGCCAGCTGACCTGGCGGTCCGCCGAGCGGATCCCGATGGGTGACGCGGCCGTCGAGTTCTACGCCGGCGACCGGCTGCTGGGCCGGCCCCGGGCCGTGGACGACGACCGGACGTTCCGGTTGCCCCTGGAACACGCCGAGGACCTGCGTGACCTGGAGGTCCGCGCGGGTGGGCGGCGCCTCGACGCGGACGCTCCGGCCACGACCCGCAAGCGGGCGGCCGCTGTCCCGGCACCGCCGGTGCTCCCCCCGAACAAGGTCGATCCCGGGGTCAAGGGCCCGTACCGGACGGTCACCGGCGAGTACTCGCTGGCCGGGGTCAAGCTGCCGGAATTCCCAGAGCCCGTGGAGATGCAGGGGGTCGTGGTGGCGCCTCAGGGCGCGCCGGGCAAGCGTCCGCTTGCGTTGTTCCTGCACGGGCGGCACTACACCTGCTTCAAGGGCGCTGACGAGAACGCGCTGACCGGCGACTGGCCGTGCGGCGCCGGCACCGAGCCGGTCCCGAGCCACCGCGGTTACCTGCAGGCCCAGCAGCTGCTGGCCTCGCAGGGCTACGTCACCGTGTCGATCTCGGCGAACGGCATCAACGGCCAGGACTTCGCCGCCCCCGACGGTGGCGCCCAGGCCCGCTCCTCGCTGGTCCGCCAGCACCTCGCCCGCTGGGCCGACTGGGCCGGCGCCGGACGCGCGAGCGCCCCCGCCGTCGTGAAGTCCGCGCCGCGGACCGACCTGTCCAAGGTGTTCCTGATGGGTCACTCCCGGGGCGGCGAGGGCGTCAGCCGCGCCGCGATGGACAGCCTCACCCCGCCGCCCGCGGCCCAGGACGGCTACCGCGGCAAGGTCCGCTGGACCATCCGCGGCCTGCTGCTGATCGGCCCGACGATCTTCGGCCAGAACCCGGTGCCGGACGTGCCCTCCGCGACGATCCTGCCGGGCTGCGACGGCGACGTCTCCGACCTGCAGGGACAGATCTTCGTCGACGCCACTCGCGGGGTCAGCCGGGGCAAGGCCCTGCACAGCTCGCTGTACGCGATCGGCGCCAACCACAACTTCTTCAACACCGAGTGGACGCCCGGCCAGTCGGTCGCGCCGTCCTTCGACGACTTCTTCGACGAGACCGACCCGGTGTGCTCGGTGGGCGCCGCGACGCGGCTCACAGCGCAGCAGGAGCAGACCGTCGGGGCGACGTACATCGCGGCTGCCGCCCGGCTCTTCGTCGGCGGGGACGACCGGGTCCGGCCGCTGCTCGACGGCACCGGCGTACGCGCCCCGTCCGCCGACCCGGCCCGGGTGCTCAGCCACGCCATCGGCGCCGGACGCACGGCGGCGCTGATCCCCGACGAGTCCGTCCAGGTCACCGGCGGCCGGATCTGCGAGCAGGTCACCGACGACGCCACCAAGGCGTGTCTGAACACGGAGAGCTGGTCCAGCCCGTCGCCGCACTTCGTCCCGTTCGGCTTCGCCCGGGAGCCGGGCCGCTACGCCGTCGACCTGAAGTGGTCCACCCCGGGCCAGGCGGTCACGTTGCAGCCGACCCGGCCGGTCAGCGTCGCCGGCTCGCGGGAGCTGGCGATGCGGCTCGTGGTGCCGCCCAACACGACCGGCAACCGGTTCGGCGTGGCGGTCACCGACACCCCCGGCCGTCGGACTGTACTCGGCGAGGTCAGCCTCGACGGCCTGCCGGGCAGCGAGTACACGACCTCGCACTGGGGTCAGGAGGTGCGGGTGCCGCTCAAGCAGGTCCGCGGCGTGGCGAAGCTGGAGCTGATCCCGCGCAGTGCCACCGGCCAGGCCTGGCTGATCGACGCGTGGGGCTGGCGGCCGGGCACCCCGGCGGCAAAGCCCATCGCCCTGCCCCGCATCGACATCGGCGAGCTGAACGTCGTCGAGGGCGACTCGGGCAGCCGGACGTACCAGGTGCCGGTCCAGGTGACCGGGCGCGGCAACGGGCAGGTGCAGCTGTTCCTCACCGACGCGGCCACGTACGAGACGAAGTCCTGGCTGGTGACGGTGCGGCCGGGCAGCAGCACGATCCGGGTGCCGGTCGCGGTCACCGGTGACACGCTGTTCGGCGCCGAGGAGGGCTCGATCCTGAGCGCCAAGGCCGTCCGCGGCACGGTGATCGGGGACTACCAGGGCGGGATCATCGCGGCCAACGACGATCCCGCGCCGAAGATCACCGTCGAGCCGGTCGCCGACCGGGTCGCCGAGGGCGGAACGCTCACCTGGCGGGTCCGGCTCTCCACGGTGGCGGAGACCCCGATCTGGGTCACGGGCGACATCCAGCCCCCGGCCACCGGGACCGAGCTGTCGAGCACGGACGTGGACCCGACCTGGTTCACCGAGAACACGGGCGAGGACCCGTTGCCGTCCCGGCCGCTGTCGCAGACCTATCTGCTGCCGTATACCGGGGTGCAGGCCGGTGAGCTGACCGCCGACCTCAGCATTCCCACCGTGGCCGACGCCGCGGACGAGCCGGACGAGGTCGTGCAGCTGCTCCTGCGGGTGGCCAGCGGCGAAGAGGACGCGCCCGAGCTGGGCACGGTGACCGGAACCGTCACCGACTGACGCTCGTTCCGCTACCCCTCGGAGAACCTGACCATGTTCCCCGAGGGGTCGCGGAAGGCGCAGTCGCGGACCCCGTACGGCTGGTCGATCGGCTCCTGGATCACGTCCGCGCCCGCCGCCCGGACCTTCTCGAAGGTCTCGTCGCAGTTGTCCGTGCGGAAGATGATGCCCGGCAGCAGCCCCTTGGCCAGCAGATCCGCCGTCGCCTGCCGGTCCTCCGGCGAGGTGTGCGGGAAGTAGCCCGGGATCTCCAGCCCGATCTCCACCGGCTGCCCGGGCGCGCCCAGCGTGAGCCAGCGGTTGTCCTCGAAGGTCACGTCGTTGCGCACCTCCAGGCCCACGACGTCGCGATAGAAGGCGAGTGCCGCGTCGTAGTCGTGCACGACGAGGAAGCAGTGCGACAGCGAGACAGTCATGCCGACCACGCTAGGAGGGCCGGGAGCCGGCCGCTTCTCGAAACCGACCAGGTCGCCCCAGCTGCTTGAGCACGCAGCCGGGAATGGCGGCGGCGGCCCGGTGGTCCCGGGCGCGGTAGGCGGACGGCGTCTCGCCGACCAGGGCGGTGAAGCTGGCGCTGAAGGAGCCCAGCGAGGTGCAGCCCACCCGGACGCAGGCGTCGGTGACGCTGACGTCACCGCGGCGCAGCAGCGCCTTGGCCCGCTCGATGCGGCGGGTCATGAGATAGCCGTACGGGGACTCGCCGTACGCGGCCCGGAACCGGCGGCTGAAGTGGCTCGGTGACATGTGCGCGGTGCGCGCCAGAACGGCGACGTCGAGTGGCTGGGCGAAGTCACGGTCCATCCGGTCGCGGGCGCGGCGCAGCAGGCTCAGCTCGTCCACAGGGCCGCCCGTACCTCGTCGGCGAGGGCGCGGATGTCCACCGTCCGAGCGGTGTCGACCCGGAGGACCGGGCCCAGGGCCAGGGGTGCGGCGGCCGCCGCCCAGCCGGTCCACTCGGTGGCGAGCTTCTCCGCGTCGGCGTGCACCACGTGCCGCTTGCGCGCGATGTAGCGGGAGCGGGCCAGCTCGGCGGGGACGTCGCACCAGATCTCGGCGGTCGCCTTCGCACCCGAGCGGGCGAGGCCGGCGCGGGCCTGCTCGAGATCGCGCGGCCGGAACCACCACGAGTCCACGACCACCATCCCGCTCACCGCGGCGGCCAGGGTCCACACCGTGTCCATCGCCACCGCGCCGAGCTGCGGCACCTCGGTCACCACCGCGTCGGCCAGGGCCTCCCTGATCCGGTCCTGGTCCAGGCAGGCGGCGCCCAGCGCGGCGGCGAGCCGGGGCGCCAGGCTGCTCTTGCCCGATCCCGGCAGACCGTTCACCATCACCACGTCACGCGCCATGCCTGCACGATCGCACAGGCGCTTGACCCTCGAGCAGGTCGAGGCAGCAGGGTTCCAGGTGTGGAGAGCGACGACATGTACGGCATCGGGGAGATCTCGCGGGCCAGCGGGCTGAGCATCAGCGCGCTGCGCTACTACGACGGCGCCGGGGTCCTGGTGCCGGCCGAGGTCGATGCCACCACCGGCTACCGCCGCTACAGCGACGAGCAGCTGCGGGCCGCCCGCCTGGTGGCCGGCCTGCGCCGGGTCGGGATGCCGGTCGCCGGGATCACCCGCGCGGTGGCCGGGCTGAGCGATCCCCCGGCGGTCCGCAGGCTGCTCGACGAGCACCTGCGCCGGCTGGAGGACGGTCTCGCCGACGCCCGTCGTGAGCTCTCCCGCGTCCACGCCCTGCTGGATTCCGAGGAGACCACCATGACCCGGATCACCCTGCCCGCTGCCGCCCTGGCCGCCGCGCTCGACGCGGTCCGCTTCGCCGCCTGCACCGACCCGGAGCTGCCGATCCTGGGCGGCGTGCTGTTCGAGACCGAGGCGGCCGCGCTGACCGTGGTGACGACGGACCGCTACCGGCTGGCCGTCGCCGAGGCTGCCGCCGCCGTCTCGGGGCCACCGGCCAGGCTCGTCGCTCCCCTGCCCTTCGTCGACGAGTTGCGCCGGCTGCTCACCCGCGACGACGAGGTGGCGCTGATGCTGACCCCTGAGCTGCTCGGTGCGGAGGTCGGCGGCCGGCGCATCGAGGGCAAGCCTCTGGACGTCGGCTTCCCCGACCACCACCGCCTGGTCGACCTCGGGGCGGCCGGCAGCCGGCAGGTGACAGTCGACGTGGCGGCCCTGCGCGCGGCGGTCGAGGAGGTGCCGGCTGTGTCCCGCGAGCACGACGGCAAGCCGTTCGATCTCACCGTTCTGGCGCTGGATCCGGCCGGTTCGCTGCGGGTCGCGGCCGAGGCGGAGTGGGCCGCCGACGAGCAGGCGCACGTGGCCGTCAACCGCGAGTTCCTGCTCCAGGCGCTCGACGCCGGCGGCGCCGGCCAGCTCGTCCTGGAGCTGGACGGGCCGATCAAACCCCTGGCCGTACGCGGCAACGGCACCTTCTCGATCCTCATGCCGGTGCGCCGCTGACCTGCCTGACACGAGGGCGGGAACACGACACACTGGCCCGGTGGAAGACGACATCAGCGCCCGGCGGGCCGCCTGCACCGACTCTCTGCTCGGCAACGGCCTGGTCCGGCCGCCGGAGCTGCTCGCCTCGATCGACCGCGACGCCCGCCCCGACCTGTACGGCGAGGGCGGAGTGGTCGCCGAGCTCGAGGAGCACGTCGCCACGCTGCTGGGCAAGCCGGCCGCCGTGTTCCTGCCCAGTGGCACCATGGCCCAGGGCGCGGTTCTGCGGGTGCACGCCGATCAGCGCAGCAGCCGCACGATCGTCTGGCATCCCTACTCGCACCTCGAACGGCACGAGGGGCAGGGCTACGCGCGGCTGCACCAGCTGATCGGGCGGCCGGTCGGCGACTTCGAACGGCTGATCCGCCGCACCGACCTGGACAGCGTGGCCGAGCCGGTGGCGGCGCTGCTGCTGGAGCTGCCGCAGCGGGATCTCGGCGGGACCTTGCCGCCGTGGGACGACCTGGTCGCGCAGACCTCGTGGGCCCGTGACCGGGGTGCGGCCGTGCACCTGGACGGCGCCCGGCTCTGGGAGGCCGGGGCCGGCTACGAACGGTCGCCCGCCGAGATCGCCGCGCTCTTCGACACCGTCTACGTGTCGTTCTACAAGGGCATCGGCGCGCTGCCGGGCTGCTGCGTCGCCGGGCCGGAGGACGACATAGCCCAGGTGCGTGAGTGGCGGGGACGGCTGGGCGGGACGTTGTTCGCGATGTGGCCGGCCGCGTCGTCGGCGCTCGGGCTGCTCGACGCGACGCTGGCCGAGATGCCGGCGCGACTGGCCCACGCCCGGGCCATCGCGGCGGCGCTGGCCGGGATGCCGGAGGTCCGGGTGGTGCCCGACCCGCCGCAGACGCCGATGATGCACCTGCTGTTCGCGACCACGGCGGAGCGCTTCCGGACGAACGCGAGGCGGATCTCCGAGGAGACCGGGCTGTGGATGTGGCCGAACGCGGTCGAGACCGGCGACCCGGAGGTGGTGCGGTGCGAGCTGTCCGTCGGGCGGGCGACCCTGCGGCACAAGCCGGGAACCATCACGGAGATCCTCGCCGGGCTCTGCGCCTGAGAATGAGGTCGGGCATTTCGGCGTCCCCTGGCGGAATCGGGTGGGAATCGTAGAGTGAGGGTCGTGACTGACGACACCTTTCCGCTCGGCGACCGTTCGGTGCGACGGATCGGCTTCGGCGCGATGCAGCTCGCCGGACCCGGGGCCTTCGGGCCACCGCGTGACCGCGACACCGCCATCGACGTCCTCCGCAAGGCTGTGGAGCTGGGCGTCAACCACATCGACACCGCCCAGTACTACGGGCCGGACGTGGTCAACGACCTGATCCGGGAGGCGCTGCGGCCGTACCCGGAGGATCTCGTGCTGGTCAGCAAGGTCGGCGCGGCCCGGGACACGACCGGGCGCTGGTTGCCCGCGATGGAGCCCGAGCAGCTGCGGGCCGGCGTGCTGGACAATCTGCGCTCGCTCGGGGTCGACCGGCTCGACGCGGTCAACCTGCGGCTGACGGACGGCGAGGATGCGTTCGACGCGCAGCTCGAGGCGATGATCGCCCTGCGCGACGAGGGCCTGATCGCCGGCATCGGCCTGAGCAACGTGACCCGCGAACAGCTCGTGCACGCGGTCCAGCGCACCGAGATCGTCTGCGTACAGAACTCGCTGAATCTGCTCGCCCGCGAGTCGCTGCCGCTGCTGCGGGAGTGCCAGGAGCTGGGCATCGCGTTCGTCCCGTTCTTCCCGCTCGGCTCGGCCTTCGGCGGGGTCAACCGGCTGCTCACCCACCCGGACCTGATCGCGGTCGCGGAGCGGCTGGACGCCCGGCCGTCCCAGGTGGCGCTGGCCTGGCTGCTCGAGCTGGGCCCGAACGTGCTGCTCATCCCCGGCACCTCGTCGCTGGGCCACCTGATCGACAACATGACGACCCGCCGGATCCACCTCGACGACGACGCCCGCAAGATCCTGGACACGATCAGCGACTAGGGCCCGCGCGGCCAACGCGTCGGAGATTGTTGACATGTCGGGGATCTCCGACGCATTATGGCGTCATGCCTGACGGTGATGTGTTCGGGGCGCTGGCCAACCCGGTGCGGCGGCGGCTGCTGGTCGCCCTGCGGGACGGCCCCCGCGCCGCGGGCGAGCTGGCCGGGGACTTCGAGCTCAGCCGGCCCGCCGTCTCGGAGCACCTCGCCGTCCTGCGGCACGCCGGCCTCGTCCGCGAGGAGCCGCGCGGCCGGCACCGCTACTACCACCTGGCGGCCGAGCCGCTCGCCGACGTCCAGGAGTGGCTGCATCCGTTCGAGCGCTACTGGCGGGACCGTCTCGTCGCGCTGCGTGATCTCGTCGAGGAAAAGGGAGACGACCGGTGACCGACCGGACCGATATCGAGCTGGACCAGTTCATCGCCCGCGAGCCCGCCGCCGTCTGGCGCGCGCTGACCGAGCCGGAGCTGCTGGCCCGCTGGTGGGCCGCCGGCGACATCAAGCCGATCGTGGGCCACCGCTTCACCCTGGACATGGGCAGCTGGGGGCAGCAGCCGTGCGAGGTGCTCGAGGTCGACCCGGAGCGCCTGCTGGTCTACACGTTCGCCGAGGGCAGTCTCGACACCACCATCACGTGGCGGCTCGAGCCCGAGGGTGCGGGGACCCGGCTGTTCCTGCGGCACGCCGGCTTCGTGCCGGGCAGCATCTCTCTCAAGGGCATGGGCAGCGGCTGGCCCGGCCTGCTGCGGCGGATCGAGCCCGCCCTGGCCTGAACCGGGCCGATCGGGTCAAGCCCGCCGGTCAAGCCGGCGCCGCGACGGCCGGTCAAGCCGGCGCCAGGACAGCCGATCAAGTCGGCACCAGGTCGGTCATGCCGGCGCCGGGACCGTCGCCGGGACGGTCGAGATCAGGTCGGCCAGCACCTGTCCGGCCAGCGTGCGCGGGTCCGGCGGCGTCGGATAGCGGGCCGCGATCTCCCGCTGCAGAGTCTCCAGCCGCACCGGCAGCCCGCCCAGGAAGTCGTCCAGCCCCCGCTGCACCTGGCTCTTCACCAGCGGCCCCAGCAGACCCACCACCGGCCGCAGCCACCCCACCCCGCGCACACTCGCCCGGGTGGTCACCGTCCAGCGGCCCGGCGCGGCCGGGGCCACCGCCAGCTCCCCGGTGGCCAGCCCCCGCGGGTGGGTCACCGTCGCGACCAGCTGCGGCTCCTCGTTCCCGTACGGCGGCAGCCGGCTCAGATCAACCGACATCCGCACGCTCACCACGCCACTGAGCAGCCCTCGGGCGCCGAGCCAGCCGGGCACCTCGAGCAGCATGCCGACCGGCCCCGGGGACAGCTCGACCCGCGCCCGGGTGTCCGTGCCGGTGTGGTGCACCGTGAAGCACGTCCGTTCCCGCTCGTCGGCTTCGAGCGTGATCGCGTACGTGTGCCAGGTCGTCGTCATCCGACCGGTGGCCCGGGCCGCCGCGATCCGCCCGCGCTCCCACTCGGTCGCGGCCATCGCGTCGGCGTGCACCAGCCGGGCCGCGACCGCCGCCTCCTCGGCCGTCGGCGCCGGCGCCTGGTCCTCGCGCAGCACCAACCGGTAGGCCACTCCCGGGTACGGATGCCGGCCGTCGACGACCTGGAGCCCGGCGTGCGCCCGCTCGGTGACCGGATGCCGGACCACACCGTCCACGAAGGTCAGCGCACGCCACCCGGCCAGTAGTTCCGGCAGGGCCGCGAGAAAAGGTCGCGCATCGATCGCCGCGACTTCCGTTCGACCGCCGAGGCGCACCATGTCCGGATCGTAGACCGGGCGTATCCCGGTCGCGCCGCACGGATCCACCCGGTTACCGTCGGGCATGCGCTCTTCTGCGGAGTACGACCACCTCGTCGGCGAGGCCGCCGGGGTGTCGATCACCGGGTGGGAGTTCGCTTGGCTCGACGGCCGCGCGGTCGGCTCCGATCCGTCCTGGTCCTATCCCGAGCTGGCCCGTCCCCTGCTGCGGCACGCGAGCAGCCTGCTGGATCTCGACACCGGCGGTGGTGAGCTGCTGGTGGAGCTGACACCGCTGCCCGGGCACACGGTCGCGGTGGAGAGCTGGGCACCGAACGTGCCGGTGGCGCGGGACCGGCTCACGCCGTTCGGGGTGTCGGTGGTCACCGAGCTGCCGGGCGGGGAGAACGAGTTCGACGTGGTGCTGAGCCGGCACGGCCGGTTGCCCGCCGAGGACATCGCCCGCCTGCTCCGGCCGGGCGGGACGTTGCTAAGCCAGCAGGTCGGCAGCGATGACCTGCGGGATCTGAACGCCGAGCTGGGCGCGCCGCCGCCGTACGCGACGAGCTGGACGGCGACGCATGCGGTCGCGGCCCTGGAGGCGGCCGGCCTGATCGTGACGGACGTCCGTGAGGAACGTCCGGCGCTGACCTTCCACGACATCGGCGCGCTGGTCTATCAGCTGCGCGCGGTGCCGTGGCAGATCCGGGATTTCACTCCCCAGCGGTACGAGCGCGCGCTGCGCCGGATAGACGCTCGCATCCGCACCCACGGCCACTTCACCGCCGCCGCGCACCGGTTCCTGGTGCAGGCGACCCGCCCCTGAACAATCCGTGAAAGTGGCGCAGCCCACCTATCCCGACTGATCCGTTGTGGGTAGTGTCCGGATGGATTGGCTACTCCGGGGAGGGGCATGGCTACCTTCAGTGGTGACGACTCGATAACCGAGGGCGTCCTGCGGCATCTGGCCCAGGCCGCCGATCACATCTCCGGCATCTGCTTCAAGACCGGCCCACCCCGGCGCATCGGCGTCGAACTGGAATGGACCGTTCATCGCTCGGACGCCCCGGCGGCCTACCTGCAAGCCGCGGAGCTCCGCACAGCCCTAGGCACCCACGCACCACCCGCACTCGGCAATCCCCACCCCGGCGCACTTCTGCCCGGCGGTGGCGCGGTGACCGTCGAGCCCGGCGGCCAGCTCGAGATCTCCTCGGCACCGGCCGGCTCCCTCACCGAGTTGTACGAATCCCTCAGCGCCGACCAGGCGCACCTCTCCGCCCTGCTGGCCCGCTCGGGCCTGGTCCTGGGCGACACCGGCCTGGATCCGTGGCGGGCGCCCCGGCGGATGCTGCAGACCCCGCGGTACGCCGCCATGCAGCGCAGCTTCGACGCCCGCGGCCGGCACGGCCGGACCATGATGTGCAGCACCGCCGGCCTGCAGATCTGTCTCGACGCCGGCACCGAACGGCAACTACCGCACCGCTGGGGAGCCCTGCACGAGGCGGGCCCGGCGTTGCTGGCCGCGTTCGCCACCTCGGGCCGACACGCGGGCCGCGACACCGGCTGGGCCTCGGCCCGGATGGCCGCCTGGTACGGCATCGACCCGCGCCGCACCCGGCCGGTCAGCACCCCGGGCGACCTGGCCACCGGCTGGGCCGACTACGCCCTCGCGGCACCGCTGCTGTGCATCCGGCGCGGTGAGCAGTCGTGGGACGTGCCGGCCCGGGTGACCTTCGCCGACTGGATCGACGGCGCGCTGCCCGGCCCGCCCCGGGTGGACGACCTCGACTACCACCTCAGCACGCTGTTCCCGCCGGTCCGGCCGCGCGGTTACCTCGAGGTCCGCTACTTCGACGCCCAGCCCGGCACGGAGTGGATCGCCCCGGCCGCGGTCGTGGCGGCCCTGCTCGCCGACGACACCACCACCGACGCGGCCCGCGCGGCCGCCGCCGCCACCGCCGGCCAGTGGGTGAACGCCGCCCGCGCCGGCCTGACCGACCCCGCGATCCGGCGCACCGCCACCGACCTGCTGGATCTGGCCTGCCGCACCCTCGACAGCACCGGCCTGCCTCCCGCGGTGCGGGACGTGGTCACCGACATCGTCGACCGGCGCCTGCACCGCGCCGGCACCCGGAAGGACGCGCACCGATGACTCAGGACCTGCGACTCACCGTCGCCGCCGAGCTGGAGCGCGCCCGCGCCCGCACGGCCCTGCTGACCGACGCCGTGGACGACGCCGATCTCGTCCGGCAGCACTCACCGATCATGTCGCCGCTGGTCTGGGACCTGGCCCACGTCGGCAACCAGGAGGAGCTCTGGCTGGTCCGCGACGTCGGCGGCCGCGAGCCGGTACGCCGCGACATCGACGAGCTCTACGACGCGTTCAAGCATCCGCGCAGCGACCGGCCGGCACTGCCGCTGCTTCCTCCGGCCGAGGCCCGCGCCTACGTCGCCCAGGTGCGCGACAAGGCCCTCGACGTGCTGGACCGGGCCCGGCTGGACCAGAGCCGGCCGTTGCTCGCCGACGGGTTCGCGTTCGGCATGATCGTGCAGCACGAGCAGCAGCACGACGAGACGATGCTGGCCACCCATCAGCTGCGGACCGGCGCGCCGGTGCTGACCGCGGATCCGCCGCCACCGGCCCGGGTGCCCGTCTCCGGCGAGGTGCTGATCCCGGGCGGACCGTTCGCCATGGGCACCGATACCGAGCCTTGGGCGCTGGACAACGAAAGACCCGCGCACACCGTGGACGTGCCGGCCTTCTTCATCGACGCGGCCCCGGTGACCAACGGCCGCTACGCGGAGTTCATCGACGCCGGCGGCTACGACGATCCGCGCTGGTGGAGTGAGCGGGGCTGGGCGCACCGGCAGACGGCCGGGCTGACCGCGCCGCTGCACTGGCAGCGTGACGGGGACGGCTGGGCGGCCACGGCGTTCGGGCGTACCGAGCGGATCCGGCCGGACGAGCCGGTGGTGCACGTGTGCTTCTTCGAGGCCGAGGCGTACGCGGCGTGGGCCGGGCGCCGGCTGCCCACCGAGGCGGAGTGGGAGAAGGCGGCCCGCTTCGACCCGGCGACCGGCCGGTCCCGGCGGTTCCCGTGGGGTGACGAGGCTCCGGAGGCCCGGCACGCCAACCTCGGCCAGCGCCACCTGTCGCCGGCTCCCGTCGGCGCCTATCCGGACGGTGCCTCGCCGCTGGGCGTGCACCAGCTCATCGGCGACGTGTGGGAGTGGACCAGTTCCGGCTTCCACCCGTACCCGGGCTTCGCCGTGTTCCCGTACGAGGAGTATTCGCAGGTCTTCTTCGGCGGTGACTACAAGGTGCTGCGCGGTGGCTCGTTCGGCACCGACCGGGCCGCCTGCCGGGGCACCTTCCGCAACTGGGACCACCCGGTCCGGCGGCAGATCTTCAGCGGCTTCCGCTGCGCCCGCGATGCCGGGCCCGGCGCCCCCTGATGTGCCGGCACCTGGCCTATCTCGGATCACCCGTACCGCTGGCGGACCTGCTGTTCGAGGCGCCGCACGCTCTGGCCCGGCAGGCGTGGGCGCCGCAGGACATGCGCGGCGGCGGCACCATCAACGCCGACGGCTTCGGCGTGGCCTGGTATCCCGGCGACGGCACCGATCCGGTGCGCTACCGCAGCGCGGCCCCGCTCTGGTCGGACGCCGCGCTGCCGGCGCTCGCCGCGCACACCGTGGCGGGCGGCGTGCTGGCCGCGGTCCGGTCGGCCACGGTCGGCATGCCGGTCGTCGAGACCGCGGCGGCACCGTTCGCCGAAGGGCCGTGGCTCTTCAGCCACAACGGGGTCGTCCGCGGCTGGCCCGACTCGGTGGCCGGGCCGGCCGCCCGGCTGCCGGTGCGCGACCTGCTCACCCTCGACGCCCCGACCGACGCGGCGCTGCTCTGGGCGCTGGTCCGCGACCGGCTGCGGTCCGGGGTGCCGGCCGCGCGGGCGGTGGCCGACACGGTCGTCGAGGTCTCGGCGGCCGCACCCGGCTCCCGCCTCAACCTGCTGCTGACCGACGGGCGGCAGATCATCGCCAGCACGGCCGGCCACGCCCTGTCCGTGCGCACCGACCGCACGTCCGTGCTGGTCAGTTCCGAACCCCTCGATCCCGGTCCGGCCTGGCGAGCCGTGCCGGACGGCAGTCTGCTCGTCGCCACCCCGTCCGGTCTGGACATCACCGTCTTAGGGAGATCATGAGCGCGCTGGAGATCCATCTCGACGATCAGGACCTCGACCGTACGCTGCGCAGCGACGTGGCCGCCGGGCTGACCGCGACCCCGAAGTGGCTGCCCCCGAAATGGTTCTACGACGCCCGGGGCAGCGAGCTGTTCGAGGACATCACCCGGCTGCCCGAGTACTACCCGACCCGTACCGAACGCGCGATCCTCACCGGGCACGCCGCCGCCATCGCCCGCATCACCGAGGCCAAGACCCTGGTCGAGCTGGGCTCCGGTTCCTCGGAGAAGACCGTGCTGCTGCTCGACGCGCTGCTCGCGCACGGCACGCTGGGCGCCTTCGTCCCGCTCGACGTGTCGGCGTCCGCGCTGGCCGAGGCGGTCGACCGGCTCGCCGTGCGCTACCCCGGGCTGGCGGTCCGCGGCGTCGTCGGCGACCTGACCCGGCACCTGGCGCACATCCCGGACGGGGACAACCGGATGGTGGCGTTCCTCGGCGGCACCATCGGCAACCTGGTCCCGGCCGAACGCGCCGAGTTCCTGTCCCGGCTGCGGGCCGTGCTGCAACCCGGCGAGTGGCTGCTGCTCGGCACCGACCTGGTCAAGGACCCGGCGGTCGTGGTGCCGGCGTACGACGACGCGGCCGGGGTCACCGCCGAGTTCAACCGCAACGTGCTCCGGGTGGTCAACCACCGGCTCGGCGCCGACTTCGACGTGGACGCG
Source organism: Actinoplanes auranticolor (assembly GCF_018332655.1). Lineage (GTDB taxonomy): Bacteria > Actinomycetota > Actinomycetes > Mycobacteriales > Micromonosporaceae > Actinoplanes > Actinoplanes auranticolor. The sequence continues at coordinate 226,153 of NZ_BOQL01000042.1, forward strand.
TTCGCCCACGTCGCGCTCTGGAACGCAGAGCAGGAGTGGGTCGAGATGCGGCTGCGGGCGGGCTCGGCCCAGCGCGTGCACATCCGCGACCTGGACCTGACCGTGGAGTTCGCCGCCGGGGAGGAACTGCGTACCGAGATCTCGGCGAAGTTCCGCCGGGACGGGCTGTCCGCCGAGCTGGCGGCGGCGGGCTTCGCGCTGCGGCACTTCTGGACCGATCCGGCGGACCTCTTCGCGGTGTCCCTGATCCAGGCGGCCTGACCGAGCGGGCCTAGTCCAGGACGGCGCCGCACGTCATGTTGAGGGCGGCGCCGGTGAGCGTGCGGGCCCAGTCCGAGGCGGCGAAGACCGCCACGTGCCCGACGTCGGTGAGGGTCGCCGTGCGGCCGAGCAGAGTCTGCCCCGTCAGCTCCGCCTCGATCGCCGCGCGGCCCTCGAAGGCCGCCGGGATCGCCTCCGGCACGCCGCCGGTCTGCAGGGTGAGCACCCGGATCCCGTACGGGCCCAGCTCGGTGGCGAGCTGCCGGCGCATCGCCTCGATCGCCTCGAAGCCGGTGACCAGGCCGCCGAGCAGGTACCGGCCCGCGGCGGTGCGGTCGCCGGAGCCACCGAAGGTCAAGATCACCCCGGAGCGCCGGGGCTTCATGTGCCGGGCGGCGGCCCGGGCGGTCAGGAACTTCGAGCGTACGGAGGTGACGACCGGGCTCAGGTAGTCCTCGACCGGCATGTCGACCATGGCCGTGCCCTGCACGTCGCTGTCGGCGATCACGTTGACCGAGATGTCGAGGCCGCCGGTGGCCGCGGCCACCTCGTCGGCGTGCGCGTCCACCGCACCCTCGTCCAGGGCGTCGACCTCGGCGATCTCCGCACCGATCGGTCCGGCCACCGCGGCGAGCGTGGCCCGGGTCCGGCCGGCCAGGAAGACCCGGGCGCCCTGGGCCGCGTACGCCCGGGCGATCGCGCCACCGATGGATCCGCCGCCCCCGTAGATGATGGCCGTTCTGCCGTCGAGCATCATGTGCCGTCTCCTTCTCTCTCCCCTCTACAACCCGGGCGGGGCCGGAAACTCATCGGGCAGATCGAATTCGCGGTGCAGCCCGTCGGTGAGGAACGAGACCACCTCGGCGATCCCGCGCCCGTCGAGCCGCAGCACGTCGAGCCCGGCCCAGACGTACGCCTGCCGCTTCTCGTCCCACAGGTAGGTGCCGAACGCGAGCTGGCCGTTCGCGGACGCGGGCCGGAACAGCCACCGGTGGCGCAGCGGGCCGGCCAGCAGGAAGTCGCGGATGGCGGCCCGACCGCGGTACCACTCGGGCAGCGGCGGCATCGAGTACGTGGCGTCGTCGGTCAGCAGGGCCACGATCGTGTCGACGTCCGCGGCTTGCCACGCGGCCGCGTACCGGTCGGCCAGGTCTTGGCGGGCGGCCCCGGCCGCGACCGGATCACCCGGCGCGGGCCGCCGCTCGGCCAGGGCGGCGCGGGCGCGCTGCAGGCTGCTGTTGACCGCCGCCACGGTGGTGTCGAGCTGGGCCGCAACCTCGGCGGCGGAGAAGCCGAGCACCTCGCGCAGCAGCAACGCGGCCCGCTGCGGCCCGGAGAGGTGCTGCAACGCGGCGACGAACGCCAGCCTGATGCTCTCGCGCTGCTCGGCGGTCGCCTCCGGGCCGAGCCGCCGGTCCGGGTACGGCTCGAGCCACGCAACCTCGGTGAGCGGCGCACCCGGGCCGAGGTCGGCGGGCAGCTCGCGCCGGGCCCGCTGCTCGATCAGCGTGAGACAACGGTTGGTGGCGATCCGGTAGAGCCACGGCCGCAGGGCGCCGGCCCGGAACGTGGCCAGCCCGCGCCACGCCCGCACCAGCGACTCCTGCAGGGCGTCCTCGGCGTCGCGCAGCGAGCCGAGCATCCGGTAGCAGTGCGCGAGCAGCTCGGCGCGGTGGCCGCCGACGAGTCTGCCGAAGGCGTCGGCGTCGCCCGAGCGGGCGGCCGCGAGCAGGGCCGTCTGATCCATCCGGCCATGGAACCAGAGCACAACGAGCGGACCGCCACCCGAGTGGCGCCGAAAGAGGCCAGATCTTTTTGGTTCTTTCACCGATCGACGCCGGCGGAAGCCGGCCGCCAAACTGGACCGGTGTCGGAATCCTCATGGTACGACCCCCCGCCCGTCCGGCCGCGCCACCACGTCCGGCGGCGCGACAAGGTGGAGCTGGCCATCGCCGTCCTGCTGCTCACCAGCCTGCTCGGTCTGCTCGCCGTCGGCGTTGCCTGCGACCGGCCGGGTTCCGCCCGGCCGGCCCCGAGCCCCTCACCCTGAGCCCGGCCCGGGGTGACCGGCGCGCAACTATGGTGACGGCATGTCGCGAGTCTTCGGTGAGGTCGCCGCCCTGTACGACGAGGTTCGTCCCGGCTATCCGGACGAGCTGCTCGAGGCCCTGACGGCCTATCACGGCGGCGTCCCCGCCTCGGTCGCGGATCTGGGTGCCGGCACGGGCAAGGGCACCGAGCTGCTGCTCCGGCTGGGCGTACCGGTGACGGCGGTCGAGCCGGACGCGCGGATGGCGGAGATCCTGGCGCGGAAGTTCCCCGCCGCCGAGGTGGTCAACACGGCCTTCGAGCAATGGTCGCCGCCGCCGGGCGGGGTCGGCCTGATCGGCAGCGCGACGGCCTGGCACTGGATGGACCCGGCGACCCGCTGCCGCCGCGTGCACGAGGCCCTGGTGCCGCGCGGCACGCTGGCGATCTTCCACAACCGCCACGGGTACGCGGAACCGCCGCAGCAGCAGGTCATCGACGGCATCATGCAAGCCGTCGACCCGGCTCAGACCGTCGACGACCGCCCGGTGGACTGGGCGCGGGCCGACCTCGAGCACAGTGGCCTGTTCACCGGCACCGAGGTGCACGAGTGGCACCGGCACCCGGTGTTCAGCAAGGCGGAGTACCTGAGTCTGGTGCGGACGTTCTCCACGTACCGGCAGCACTCGCCCGAGGATCAGCAGCTCGTCATGACGAACCTGGGCGCGGCGATCGACAGCTGGGGCGGGACCCTGCGGATGGACATCCACACGGTCCTCGTCCTCGGCCGGGCCACCACGTGATCCCGCCCCGTCGGCCGATCGGTGCTCAGCGGGCCGGCAGCCACTCCTGCCAGGTGGCCCGGTTCGCGTCCAGCCAGCGCTTCGCCGCGTCGTCGCGGGACAGCTTCCGGACGGTGATGTCCCGGGCGACCTCGTTCTGGTCGTCGTTGGTCCACCGGAAGTTCTTGATCAGGTCGGCCGCCGGGCTGCCCGAGTCGACGAAGGCCTTGCGGGCGATCTTGTCGAGGTCGTACGGCTGGTAGTCGCAGGCCACCGTCTTGGGGTCGGCGTCACAGCCGGGCTTGTAGATCGGCAGCGGGATGTGCACCAGCTTGATCTCCGACAGCAGCCACTGCGGGGTGTAGAAGTAGCCGATCAGCGGTTTCTTCTGCTTCTCGGCCCGCTGGAACTCGGCGATGAGCGCGTCCTCGCTGCCCGCGTAGACCACCGTGAAGTCCAGCTTCAGGTTCTTGATCAGCGCGGCGTCGTTGGTGACGAACGACGGGTCACCACCGAGCAGCTGACCCTTGCCGTCCGACTTGCTGGTCTTGAACTCGTCGGCGTACTTGTTGAGGTTCTTCCACTTCGTGATGTCCGGGTACTCCTTGGCCATCCACGGTGGCACGTACCAGCCGATGACGCCCTTGTTGCCGGTGAGGCCCTGCTCGACCGCGACCTTCTTGTCGTCGATGTAGGTCTTCTTGAGGTCGTCGTGACCCCAGTTCTCCAGGATGGCGTCGACCTCACCGCTGGCCAGGCCCTCCCACGAGGCGTCCTCGGTGAGGTCCTTCTCCACCACCGTGCAGCCCAGCTCCTGCTTGAGCAGGTAGCTCACCACCGCGACGTTGGCGGCGTAGCCGACCCAGGGGTTCACCGCGATCGACACGGTGCCGCAGGGGGTGCGCTCGACCCCGGGCGGGGCGACGATCGCCTCGGACGAGTTACCGCAGGCGGTCAGGGCCAGCACGCTCACCAGGGCGGCCGCGGTGCGTGCACGCATCGTTCTCCGTTTCACAGTCATCAGCGGCCTCACCACGTCGGCACCGGCCGTTCCCGGCTCAGCCGCTTGGCCAGGACCTCCTCGGTCAGCGCGACCAGGATGTGCTTCACCGACTCCCGGTAGCGCGCGTCGCACTCCAGCACCGGCACGCTCGGGTCGATGCCCAGCGCGTCGCGGACCTCCTCGAGGTCGAAACGCTGCGACTGGTCGAAGGTGTTGACCCCGATCAGGAACGGGATCTCGTGCTCCTCGAAGTAGTCGATCGCCGGGAAGCAGTCCTCGATGCGCCGGGTGTCCAGCAGCACGATCGCCCCCAGCGCGCCGTCGACCAGGTCGTCCCAGAGGAAGGCGAACCGGTCCTGTCCGGGCGTACCGAACAGATAGAGCAGCAGGGCGTCGTCGAGGGTGATACGGCCGAAGTCCAGGGCCACGGTGGTGGTGGTCTTGCCCGACACCGCGGAGGTGTCGTCGATGCCGATCGACCGCTCGGTCATCTCGGCCTCGGTGACCAGCGGCTCGATCTCCGAGATGGCACCGACGAAGGTGGTCTTGCCGACGCCGAAGCCGCCACTGATGACGATCTTGACCGCCACCGGCGGCAGCGGCGCCGGCTCACTAGAGCGCCCGAACACGATCCCTGATCCTCTCGATCAATGCGATGGGGAGCTCCCCGAGCTGCTCCTCGATCCGCAGGTAGCCGTCCGTCACCAGGTCGGCGACGATCACCCGGACCACGCCGAGCGGCACCCGCAGGGCCACCGAGAGGTCCGCGATGGACATCGGCGCCTGACACAACTCGACGATGCGCCGCGACTCGAAGCGCAGCGGCGCCGACAGCGCGGCCGGGGCCGCGTGCAGCAACGTCTCGATCCGCAGTCCGTCATGCAGCGGGCGGGTGCGCCCGCCGGTCAGCATGAAGGGCCGGACCACCAGGTCGTCGCCCGGTTCCGCGGCCGCGTGGGCCGGCGCGGGCGGGGGCTCCCGCCGCGAGGGCACGACCGGCTCCGCGTACGGGATCATGCGAGGGTCCGGCCCCCACTCCCCCCGGTGGCTCATCGGGGTAGGTACTGCCGGGACTCGGAGATCAGCGCCGGCGTGAGCAGAGCGCCGAACCTCTCCGCCAACAGGGACATCTCGTAGCCGACGAGACCCACGTCGCTGTCGCCGCCCGCGACGACACCCAGGCAGCTGCCGCCGGCGATGACCGACACCAGCAGGAAGCCCCGCCGCATCTCGATCATGATGAGCTTGAGACCGTCGAAGTCGTAGCGCCGCGAGGCGCTGCGCGCGACGCTGGCCAGGCTGGACACGATCGCCGCCAGGTGGTCGGCCTCGGCCCGGCCCAGCCCGTCGGAGCTGGCGATCAGCAGGCCGTCGGAGGACACCGCGACCGCGTCGCGGACCCCGTCGGTCTGGTGCACGAAGTTGCCCAGCAGCCAGTTGAACTGGTGCCGGTCGGCAGACGTGTCAACGCTCATGGGAACTTCTTTCGGCCTCGTCGCGGGGTTGGGGAGGGGCGGCGGTCATGGTCGGTCGGTGGCGTCGTTGCTGCCGCGCTGCATGCCGCTGCGGAAGGCGGTGAGCCGGGCGCGCACCTCGTCCGGCGAGTCGCTGACGGGAGCGGGTCGCTCGGCCGTCCTGGTGGGAACCGCGCCGGCGGGCTGGGCCGGTGCCGACTTGCGGGCCTTCGGCGCTCGCTTCTTCAAGCCGTTCGGGGTGCGGTCGGCCTGGTCCGGCGGGGGCCCGAAGGAGTACATGTCCATGCCGAGCGTCGAGGCGGTCATCGCCTCTTCGTAGCGCGCGGTCGGCGAGCCCGCCGCGGCCGGCTGCTGCTGCTCGGCGGGAGACGGCGGCTGCCGCCGTACGGCCGGGCTGCCGGGGACGGTGACGTACTCGATCTTGCCGGGCCGGATCCGGCCGTCCGTCGCGGGCGGCGGCGGCGGCGCGGCCGGCGGCAGGGTGAGGACCTGGGTCGCCGCCGGGTCCGACGCCTCCAGCGCCCGCGGCGTTTCCAGCGGCCGGCGTTCCTCGGAGGCCAGCCTGGGCTGCGGTGCCGGGGCACTGACGGCCTGGACACCGGCCACGATGGACGGCGGCAGCACGATGCGCGCGGTCACCCCGGTCACCGGGGACGGCGCCAGCTGCACGTCGATGTCCATGTCGGTGGCGAGCCGGCCGACCACGTAGTGGCCCAGGAACCGGGTCGGCGCGGTGATGAAGTCGCCCTCGCCGCGCAGCCGCTGGTTGGCCAGTTCCAGGTCGGCCCGGCTCATGCCGATGCCCTGGTCGGTGATGGCGATCAGGTAGCTGTCGCCGATCCGCCGTCCCTGGATCTCCACGTCGGCGTCCGGCGGGGAGAAGGCGAGCCCGTTCTCGACCAGCTCGGCGAGCATGTGCGCGACACCGCTGACGACCGCGCCGGCCACGAGCGCGTCGTCGACGCGGCGCAGGGCGACCCGGCGGTACTCCTCGACCTCGGAGACGGCGGCCCGGATGACGTCGGCGATGGGCAGCGGCTCGGACCACTGCCGCGGGCTGGCCGCGCCGACCAGCACCAGCAGGCTCTCGGCGTTACGGCGCATGCGGGTGGCCAGGTGGTCGAGCTCGAAGAGGTTGGCCAGCCCGGTCGGGTCGGACTCCTCGCGTTCCAGGCTGGTGATGAAGCCCAGCTGGCGGCGCAGCAGGTTCTGGTTGCGGCGGCCGAGGTTGGCCAGCGACTCGGTGGTGCTGCGCCGCAGCATCGCCTGCTCGGTCGCCAGCGAGTACGCGGTGGCCTGCACCCGGTCCAGCGCATCGGCGACCAGCCGGACCTCGTCACTGGCGCCCGCGGGCACGGCGACGGTCAGCGGCGGCACGTCGTCGTCACCGGAGGTCGCCTTGCGGACCGCCTCGGGCAGCCGCTCACCGGCCAGCCGGTTGGCCTCGTCGGCCAGGGTGGCCAGCGGGGCGGCGATCGAGCGCGATGCGACCGTGGCCAGGTACACCGAGCCGATGAAGCAGATGATCACGGCACCGAGCAGCAGGCCCATCCGCTGCGTGGCCTCGTCCTGCAGCGTGGCCGCCCGGGCCCGGATGACCGAGCCGACGTGCTGCTGCAACTGGAGCATGTCGTCCAGCACGGTGGTCTGCGAGGACCACCAGGACTGGGGATTCACCTGCAGGTTGCGGCCGTCGCCGGCGTTGAGCGCCACCTGCTCGAAGTAGGCGGCGGTCTGCGCGGCGCCGGTGCTGAGCACGTAGTCCTTGGCTCTGCGCTGGGTGTCGTCGGCGTAGCGGGTGAACGAGGCGAGCGCCGCGTCCTTGGCCGAGCGCATGGTGACGAACTGCAGGAACTCGCCGCGGTTGAAGCCGCTGGCCGAGAACACGCCGTTGAGGAACGCCCGCTCCTGCGCGGTGCTCTCCTTGGCATCGCCGAGGGCCTCCAGCGCGGAGACCCCGCGGCGCAGGGCCGGGTCGGCGGAGCTGTCCAGGCCGTAGTCGACGTTGCTCAGCTCGGCGATGCGCCCGGTGTAGAAGGTGAAGGTCGGGGCGCGGTCGGCGGCTCCGGCGTCGGTGCCGGCGCGGACACCGGCGAGGCCGTCGAGCCCGCGGACGGCGGTGGCGACCCGGTCCTGGGCGACGCCGCCGGAGGAGATCAGATCCTCCACCTCGGCCCGCTGGTCGTCGACGCGCTTGCGGGCCGGGGCCAGCTCGGCGCGGAAGCCGACGTTGCCACCGAGCAGACCGGCGGTGAGACCACGCTCGGTCTGTAGTTCCTGCACGAGGTCCTGCACGGCGAGGACGAGGGTGACGGCGCGCGCGGAGGCGGCGGCCGTGCGGTAGTTGTCGACCTCGGTGACGGTGATGACGCCCAGCAGCACGAGGACCGCGACGACGGGCAGGGTCAGCGTCCGGACGACGCGGCGGCGGATCGTGCCGCCGGAGCGGGCCGGCTGAGCGGCCGGGACGCCGGTGACTGCCTCGCTCGCGGGCGCGACGACATCGGCATCGTGGTGTGCCTGGCGCGGACGGGGAATCTTCATCGGAGAACCGTCCCAGGAGCAACGCGGCCGGCAGTGAGGTCTACGACCGGACGACTCCGTGCGGACACGCGATATCTCCTTCGTCGGGTGGCGGCGGTCTCTCTCGGCCGCGGATTTGGGGGAACCGTAGCGATGAGCTGAGTCGTAAGTCCACTATGTACGGCTGATGACGGCGAAATTCCCGGATATGTACGGGGCGCAAGATCAGCTCGCGGTCCGGTGGGTAGATCGGATCATTGATGAAGGGCATCAGGGTCCTGCCGGAAGGTTGCAATCAGATTTCGATCACGAAGCAAAGCGACGTCGTCACTCCGGCGGGGGCCCATCGGGGGTCGCGAGTGAGCACAGCACAACACTCACGGCCCCCGTCGGACACTGCGTCTGTCAGCTGGTCGCCGGAATCCACGGCTTCCAGGTGGCCTCGTGCTCGTTGACCCATTTCTCGCCGGCGGCTTCGGCGGTCATGCCCTGATTGGTGATGTAGTCCGAGACCAGGTTCTGGTCCTCATTGGTCCACTTGAAGTTCTTGATGAGCTGGAACGCGGGGCTGTTGGCGTCGGCGAACTTCTTGCTCACGATCTTGTCCAGGATGTAGTCCGGGTAGTCACAGGCGACCTTCTTCGGGTCGGCGTCACAACCGGCGGTGTACGCGGGCAGCTTCACCCGGGCGTACTTCTCCTTGGCGAACAGCCACTGCGGCTCGTAGAAGTAGAACAGCAGCGGCTTCTTCTGCGCCGTCGCCTGCTGTGCGGCCTTGATGATGGCGGCCTCACTGCCGGAGTAGACGACCTTGTAGTTCAGCTTCAGATTCGCCACAAGGGCTACGTCATTGGTGACGAAGGACGGGTCGCCCGCGAGGAACTGACCTTTGTCACCGGATTCGGAGGTCTTGAACAGGTTCGCGTACTTGTTCAGGTTCGCGCCGTCGGTGATGTCCGGGTACTTCTCCACCATCCACTGCGGCACGTACCAGCCGATCACGCCTTTGTTACCGGTCGGCCCGAGGTCGACGGCGACCTTCTTGTCGGTGATGTAGGTCTTCTTCAGATCGTCGTGGCCCCAGTTCTCCACGATCGCGTCGACCTCGCCGGTCTCGAAGCCCTGCCAGGCGATCTCTTCCTTGAGGTTCTTCTTGTCCACGGTGTAACCGAGCTTGGACTCCAGCAGATGGCCGAGCACAGCCGCATTCGCCTCGTAACCCACCCACGGGTTGATGGCGAGCTTGACCGTGCCCTTCGAACCCGCCGCCGGCGCGTCCGAGGAACCGGCGTCCGACTTCGCGCCGCCACAACCGGCCACAGCCATGCTCAATGCCGCGGCGACCGCGGTGAGCTGGATCCATTTCACGTGTCTCATCGAGATTTCCTTCCGGATGGTGCTTGCCGCCGGACGGCGGCAGAGGGGAGAACACAAATCAGGTCGCCGGCCGGCGCAGGCGGTTGTCGTCGGCGCGCCGGCCCGCGCCCTGGGTGAGCCGGTCGAGCAGGACGCCCAGCAGCACGATCGCAAAACCGGCGGCCAGGCCCTTGCCGAAGTCCTCGCGCTGGGCGAACCCGGCGACCACGTCGTAACCCAGGGCGCCGGCCCCGACCAGGCCACCGACCACCACCATCGCGAGGACCATCACGATGCCCTGGTTCGCCGCCAGCAGCAGACCCCGCCGGGCCATCGGCAGCTGCACCTTCCACAGCAGCTGCCGCGGCGTCGACCCCGACGACACGGCCGCCTCGACCACCGTCGCCGGCACGTCGCGCACGCCGCGCTCGACCAGCCGCACCACCGGCGGCACGGCGTAGATCACCGCGGCCACGATGGCCGTGAACCGGCTGGCCCCGAACAAGGCGACCGCGGGCAGCAGGTAGACGAACGACGGCATCGTCTGCGCCGCGTCCAGCACCGGCCGCATGACCAGGGCGAAACGGTCGTGGCGGGCACCGAGTACGCCGAAGACGATGCCGAAGGCCATCGTGGCGACGGTGGCGACCAGGACGGTGGCCAGGGTCTGCATCGCGTGCTGCCACAGCCCCAGGCCGACCAGCCCGGCCACGGCCAGCCCGGCGATCACGGCAGCCCGGGGACCGCTGCTCAGCGCGCCGAAGATCAGCACGACCACCAGGAACAGCCACCACGGCGTCGTGGTCAGCACAGTCTCGATCGGATCGAGCAGCCCGGCGCTGACCACGTTCTTCAGGGCCTCGGTCGCGTCGTACCAGTGGAACTCGACCCACCGCGTCGCCTCGTTGACACCGACGGCGAACGACGCCCGCCAGGCGGCCGGGAACTCCGCGCCCCACGACGACATCCGGCCCAGCACCGTCGCCGCCACGACCGCGACGACGGCCACGACCGGACCGGCCAGCCGCAGCCGGACGGACCGGTGGGTGGTGGGTGCGGCCCGGTGCGCGGCGTGGGTGGTGATCCGGTCGAGCACGACGGCGAGGACGACGATCGCCAGCCCGGCGTCGAAGGCCGCACCCACGTTGACCCGTTCCAGGGCCTGCACGATGGTCTGCCCCAGGCCCGGCGCGTCGATCAGCGCGGTGATCACGACCATCGACAGGGCCATCATGATCGCCTGGTTGACGGCCAGCACGATGGTCGGCCGGGCCAGCGGCAGGCGCACCTTGCCCAGCAGCTGCCAGCGGGTCGAGCCGAGCGCGGTGGCCGCCTCCACGGTGGACTTCGGCACCTCGGTGATGCCCAGCGCGGTGATCCGGATGGCCGGCGGGATGGCGTAGATCAGGGTGGCGATGGTGGCCGCGGGCGAGCCGATCAGGAAGAGCAGCGTCATCGGCGCCAGGTAGGCGAACGTCGGCATGATCTGCATGACGTCGAGCACCGGCCGCAGCACGGCGCCGACTGCGGGCACCCGGGCGGCGAGCACCCCGAGCGGTACGCCGATCAGCACCGCCAGCAGCACAGCGGACAGCGTCAGCACCAACGTGTCGACGCTCTCCTCCCACAGCCCGAGCACGCCGAAGCTGAGGAAACCGGCCACCGCCAGCAACGCGATGCGCCACCCGGCCACCACCGCGGCGAGCGCCCCGGCCGCCGCCACGAGACCGGCCCAGCCGAGCCCGTACAGCGCGCCGTGCACGGTGTCGACCAGCAGGGAGACGCCGAGGCGCAGGTAGTTGAAGCCGTACAGGAACAGCGGGCTGGTGTCCCGGTTGGCGTCGACCCAGTCCCGCACCCCGCTGAAGAACCGGAACGCCCAGGGATTGTCGTCGTCGGCCGGCGCCGAGGTCCGCACGACCAGGTACACGGCCGCGGTGGCCAGGACGAGCAGCAGGATCAGCGTCCGGCGGCCGGGCAGTTTCCGGCGCGGCCCGGGGGCGGCGGGGTCCGGTGCCGGGTCGACCGCCTCCGCCGGAACGGTCACGTCCGTGACGGCGGTGCTCATGCCGGCACCGGCGGGCGGTGCCCGGTCAACGCCGGCAACAGCTGCTCGGCGTCGACGACCCCGATCCGCTCGTCGCCGTCGACGACCGGGATCGGGTGCCGGGCGCGCAGCACCCGCTCGATGGTGTCGCGGATGACCGTCCCGGCCGGCAACGGCTGGTCCTCGAGCACCTCGTCCGGTGCGGCGTCCCGGGTGATCCAGCGCAGGCTCAGCACGTCGGCCCGGGGCACCTCGCGGACGAAGTCGGCCACGTAGTCGTCCGCGGGGGCGCCGACCAGTTCCTCCGGGGTGCCGACCTGCACCAGGGCGCCGTCGCGCATGACCGCGATGCGGTCACCGAGACTCAGCGCCTCGGCCAGGTCGTGGGTGATGAACACCAGCGTCTTGCCGACCTCGGCGTGCAGGCGCCGCACCTCGGCCTGCATGTCCCGGCGGATCAACGGGTCCAGCGCGCTGAACGGCTCGTCGAACAGCAGCACCGCCGGGTCCGTGGCCAGCGCCCGGGCGAGCCCCACCCGCTGCTGCATGCCGCCGGACAACTGATCGGGGTACTGGTGCTCGTGACCGTCGAGGCCCACCAGGGTCAGGACCTCGGCGGCACGGCGGTGCCGTTCGGCCTTACCGACACCCTGGATCTCCAGGCCGTACGCGATGTTGTCGACCACCTGCCGGTGCGGCAGCAGCCCGAAGTGCTGGAACACCATCGCCACGCCGTGCCGGCGCAGCTCGCGCAGGCGCTTGGGGTTCATCGCCCGGACCGCCTCACCGTCGATGTGCACCTCGCCGGAGGTCGGCTCGATCAGCCGGGTCAGGCACCGCACCAGCGTCGACTTGCCGCTGCCGGACAGTCCCATCACGACGAAGACCTCGCCCGGCTCGACCGCGAAGCTGACGTCCCGGACGGCGGCCAGGCAGCCGGTCTGGGCCCGCAGCTCGGCCCGGGGCAGGTCCGCCAGCGGGGTACCGACGACCTTGTCCGCCTTGGGGCCGAAGACTTTCCACAAGTGGTCGACGGCAATGGTGGGCGGCATGGCGGGCCTCGCTGTTCAACTAGAGGATTCGGCGATGAGGTCGGCGGCGCGTTCGCCGATCATCAGCACGGTCACGACCGGGTTGACCGAGGTCATGGTCGGAAAGACGGACGCGTCGGCGATCCGTACGTTGGCCAGGCCGCGCACCCGCAGCTGCGGATCCACGACGGCCGCCGGGTCGTCGGCGGCGCCCATCCGGCACGTCCCGGCCGGGTGGTAGACGGTGTGGTGCGCGGCCCGCCCGTACGCCGAGAGCTCCGCGTCGGTCTGCAGCTCGGGCCCCGGCGCGATCTCCCGGGCGATCCACGACCTGAACGGCTCGGTGGCGGCGACCTGCCGGGCGATCCGCAATCCAGCAATGATGGTCTGCTCGTCGTAGCCGTCCGGGTCGGTGAAGTACCCGAAGTCCAGCGCCGGCTTCACCTGCGGATCGGCACTGGTCAGCCACAGCCGGCCGTGACTGCGCGGCCGGGGGATGTTGGGCGTCATCCCGAAGCCGTGCGCGGGCACGTCGTAGCCGAGCCGCTCGGTGTTGGTGGTGAACGGGATCTGGTAGAGGTGGAACATCAGGTCCGGCCGCGGATCGCCGGCGTCGCGGCGGACGAACAGACCGGCGTCGGAATCCATCGCGGTCTCCGGCGGCACCGGCCGGGCGGCCTCCCAGAGGATCAGCGACTCGGGATGGTCCAGCAGGTGCTCGCCCACCCCCGGCAGATCCAGGGCGACGTCGATGCCGAGCGAGCTGAGCTGGGCGGCCGGACCGATCCCGGAGAGCAGCAGCAGCCGCGGAGTGTCGATCGCCCCCGCCGACAGGACGTACTCGTGCCCGGCGGTCAGCGTGCTGTCGACGCCGTCCCGGTCCCGGACCCGCACGCCGGTGACCCGCCCGCCGTCGGTGTCGAGGTGGTACGCCCAGGTGTCGGTGAGGACGGTCAGATTCGGCCGATCCAGGTACGGATGCAGATAGGCCACCGACGACGAGGACCGCACACCCGTCTCGGGGTAGTAGGCCACCGGAAAGAAACCGGTGCCGTCGGCGAAGGGCTCGGCGTTGAAATCGTCGTGGACCGGCACACCCAGCGCGGTGTGGCAGGAAGCGACGAAAGCCTCGGTCAGCCCGTTGCGGTCCTTCGGCGCGACCGGCTGGATCTGGACGGCCAGCCGCTGCCACAGCGGCAGCATCTCCTCGTACGACCAGCCCTGCGCCCCGGCATCGACCCAGTCACGGAAGTCCTCGGGGGGCGGCAGAAAGCTGATCATCGTGTTGTGCGAGGAACAGCCGCCGAGCACTTTCGCCCGGGAGTGCCGGATGAAGGAGTTGCCGCGGGGCTGCTCGACCGTCGGATAGTCGTAGTCGTACTCCGACTCCAGCAGGCTCAACCAGTTCCGGAGCTGCAGGACCCGGTCGTCGCCGACGTCGGACGGGCCACCCTCGACCAGGCAGACCCGCATCCCCGGGTCGGCGGACAACCGCGACGCCACGACCGCGCCGGCCGTGCCGCCGCCGACAACGACCACGTCGAAAGCCTGTGGTGCCGAGGTCTCCAGTGCCCTGCTCCTGCCGCTCGCTCACAGTGGATCATCGATCCACGGGTATCGACGGCTGAGAAACGGCACAACCGCCGAACCGCCGCCATAGGATTGAGGGGTCGGCCCACAGTGGTCAATGCCGACGCCAGAGTTTTACCAGAGCGCAATGAGTGTTTCGGCCCTTAACAGGCCGGAATCGGGCCCGGTAAACACCCGCTGAGCTGGGCCTGAGCCGAAGTTTGGGGCTGCCCGGCGACCGCGGCCGTAGCCCCGCCGACATTTTTCCTCCGCCGCATCACGACCTGGCGCTGCAGCGTCCGGGGCGCCCGCGCCGCGCCGGTTCACCGGCCGCCGGCCGGACGGCCGCTATCGTTGAGCCGGACCTGCCCGCCGGTGTCCCACCCCGGCCCGCGCAGCGACCTCCCCACCGACAGAAGCGTCCACGTGACACCTCTTTCAGGTGACGCCCCGGTCAATCAGCCTAATCCGTTGGTGAAAAAGCGCCCGGAAACGCACGCCCGGAACGCCTGAGTACCTCTACGGATATTACCGATGCGACCCCTTCCCGGCGGGTTTCCCGCCCAGCCGAGTTGTGATCTACGGCGGCTGCTGATAGCCACAGCAGACTCCCAGGTAAGCCGCATAGCCGCAGGTGAAGGCAATGATGAAGCACCTCGATCTTTCACGTTGCGGTCAGCCGTTGGGATTAGCCCGGACGGCGGGAACGGCCGGTATAGCCGTCTCACATATGACAAACGGAAGCACTATCGCCGCAGCGCACCGAATCCGCCATCTTTGTCGCAGCGCCGGAACGGGTTCGGCGCCACACATACCAACGAGTGCACCGGACGTCGACTCATCCGCGACGTTGCGGAAGTCGCACGACCAGCCGTTCCAGGAGGAACTCCCCATGCGCAAGATCACCAAGCGTTCCGCTGCCATCATCGGCGCCACTGTCGTGGCAATCGGCGGAGGCGCTGCCTGGGCCGCCACGAACGGCTGGGACATCAAGGGCACCGGAACCGCCGAGGGCGACGCCGCGACCATCGTCGAGATGCAGGCATCGGCGGACCTGGGCGCGAAGAAGGTCTACCCGGGTCTCGTCACCACGGTCAACACCGTGGTGAAGAACGCCAACGACTTCCCGGTCAATCTCAACAGCAGCAACTTCACGCCGACCGGCGTTGTGGTCACCGGCACCCCGACCGCTGCGGCCTGTCAGGCAGCCTTGGAAGCGGCGCCGAACACTCTCGTCGCGTCATTTCCCGCCGGAGCCCCGAAGATCGTGGCGAAATCGCCCGGCCAGGGCGTGACCACGAACATCGCGGTCGCCAACACCCTGCCGCAGTCCTGCGCGGGATCGCGCATCAAGGTCACCTACACCTTCACGGGTGTCAGCACGGTCTGACCCACCTCGGTGGGCGGGGCTCCGCGCCCCGCCCACCCGCGGACCCCCATCGAGTTCGACAGGAGCATCGTGGCCAGGCTTCGGACAGTCATCGGGGCGATGATCACCACCGCCCTGGCTGCTTCGATCGCCGGCGGCCCGGCTGAGCCGGCCACCGACACGATCGAGCTGGCCTCCCGCGAACGCGTGCACGACCGACGGTCGGAACCCTTCGCGATCACGGTGAAGGGCCGCCCGATGAAGCACCTGTATCCCGGAATCACGCGGGAGCTGCAGCTGACGCTGCGAAATCCCTACGACTTCGCGTTGAGCGTCAAGTCGCTGCGAGCCGAGGTGGTGTCCTCCTCCAAGCGCGGTTGCAAGCCGGTGCCCGCCAATCTCGTGGCCCAGAGCTACACCGGCAAGCTCCCTCTTCTGATTCCGCCCCGCAGCCGGACCGACGCCAAGACCATTCCGCTCGCCATGCCGCCCGGAGCCGCCCAGGCATGCTCGGGCGCGACCTTCACCATTCAGCTGCGCGGCACGGCAACGAAGGCTCATCGATGAAGCATCTGACCAAACTGTCCTTGGTCGCGGCCACGGCCGCCGCCGTCACCTTCGGGGGCAGCGTCTACGCCTTCGCAGGCTGGATCATCGACACTCCTGCCACCGTGCTCGAGATGACGGTGGCGCAGGTGCCGGCCGGGAACGCCCCGGCCGTCGAGGCGAAGAACAAGAACGCGGAGATCGCCTGGGAGGGCAGCACTGTCGTCGCCGGGGTGCAGGCGGAGAGCTACATCGTCACCCGGTTCGGCTCGGGTGCCCCGGTGGTGGTCTGTGACCATGTCACCACCACCGCCTGCAGGGACAAGAGCGTTCCCCAGGGCACCTGGACGTGGAAGGTGCGGCCCGTCTTCAAGAGCTGGCTCGGTGACTACAGCCCGAACAGCGCCGCACTCACCTTCACCAAGTCGCCACCTACCGCGGCCGAGCTGGTCAGTGCCACCACCCCGGCAGTGCGGGCGACACCGGATGCCCCCTCGACCGCACCGGCCGGCGGACGCGCCGTCGTGACGTCACCGGCGCCGACTGTGTCGGCTACCAAGCCTCCGGCGTCCCCCGCCCCCGAGGCGAAAAAGGAAGATCCACCGCCCTCCACGCAGGAGAGCGCCTCCGCCGAGCCCTCGGCATCACCATCGAGCCCAGCGGAAGACAAGAAGTAGGTCATGAGTTCCCGTGGCCCTCGGCGTCGTTCATGGCGTCGGGGGCTACGTGCGTTCTCCTGCCCTTACCCGGATGGGTTAGGCCCATTCTTCGGCGACCGCGGACGGTTGTCCGATGCCGTACGGCTTCCTTGTGCGAGATGGTGGACCGGCGGATATGAACGGCTTTCCAGGTCCGGCTCCCCGCGGGGACAGTGACGGTTGCCGGTTTGGCGCGCCGCCGTTCCGGTGCTAGCAAGGCATCGCTGCTGACCTGCGGCTTCATCGACTCGTAGGTGAATGTGCACGGTGGGCGGTTTCGCGTTCCGGGGTCCCTCGTGCGGGTTAAGCCGGACAGGTCCTCATGGTTGATTCATGCGCCGGGAACGGCGGACTAATCACCGATCACGGCGCGCCGGTATTTGCGGGAATGTGGTAGTGCACATGCACCGCTCGTACCATCGCAGGAGGATGCTCCGTATGCGCAAGTTCAGCAGACGGTTCGCCGCCGCTCCGACCGCCGCTGTTCGCAGGTTCGGCGCCGGCGAGGTGACGCCGTGATCCGTGATGAGCTGACCAGGCGCGACGTGTTCGGCCGGTATGACGCACGGGGCGACGGCCGGCGGGAGGACCCGCGGGCGGGCGCGATCCGGCCGCCGGACCGGGTACGGGTGGAAAGCGCGGCCGTCGAGGAAATGCCGGCGTTCGACGACGAGCCCACCGGTGACGTGCTCGGCGCCGGCCGGCCGCGGGGTTTCCTGAGCCGGCTCGACGCGCGTACCCGATCGATCCTGGCCGCCGCCGCGACCGCTGCCGTGCTGGTCAATGCCGGCGCGGTCTGGGCCTACTGGCAGATCACCGGGGCGGAGACGGGCCGGGCCAATGCCGGCACGGTCGTGGAGCTCAACCTGCGCGGCCGGTCCGATCTGAACAAGCCGCTCACCCCGGGCAGCACCGGCAATCTGACGGTGACGCTGACCAACGACCACGACTTCCCGATCCGCATCACCTCGGTCTCGCCCGCCTCCGGCAGCATCATGGCGGACGACGAGCACCGCGAGAACGGCTGCGTGAACCACGGCGTGACGGTCGCACAGGATGCGTTCGCCGTGCGGTGGAAGGTCGATCGCAACCACGTCGGCGCTTTCACCGTGCCGGGCGGGCTCGCGATGGCCACGAAGTCCGATCCGGCCTGCGAGGGTGCCGTCTTCACCGTTCCGGTCCTGGTCACCGGGGTCGCGGAAGTCAGTTGACCTCGGTCACCGTACGCGTCTGGCTGTCGTAGGTCCGGGCCTGCACGAAGCGTCCGCGGGCCACCGGCAGGTCCCCCAGCTCGGCCGCGTAGCGGGCATGGTCCCTGGCCCGCAGAGCCAGGCTGACGTGCGGCACCCAGGAGCCCGGCGCGTGCTGCGGGTTACGTTCCGTGCCCGTCAGTGCGCGCCACACCTCGGCCTGCAGGTCACGCAGCGCGTCGGTCGCCATCACGCGCCAGACGACCGCGCGCTCGAAGAAGATCAGGCCGTCGAGCACTGCCTCGACCGGCAGTCCGGCGAGCGCGCCCGTGACCTCGGGAGTGAGCCGGTCCGCGGCGGCCAGCGTCAGGTGCGGCCGGTTGGTGGGGTGCCGGTGCGTGGCCAGGCTGGGCAGACCCGCTGCGTGCAGGCGCTGCCAGACCGATCGGACCTGGGCGTCGAGGGCGTCATCCACCGTGAGCTCAACCGTGTGCATCACGCCACGGTGTCACGGCGGCGGCGGCGATCAACCCGCCGCCTCCGCCGCACCTGATGACACCCGGGCCGGGGCCCGGTCGGCGCACCACCGGTAACAGAGCGTGGGCAGGCGGTACGCCGGAGTGAAATAATAGCGCCGATCTGCAACTTGCACTACGCCCGCAGCCGGTCCACGTTGCGCAGCGTGCGCGGAGCGGCCGGATGCCGCTCGATCAGCGGGACCGGGGGCAGTGGCGGCAGGGAGCTGCCGGTGACCGAGTCGTAGAGGTGCGCGCGAGCGCGTTCGATCGCCACGTCGGTGAGCTGCTCGTCGCGGGACGCCTTGCCGATGCCCTCGGCCATCACCCGGGAGGTCGCCTCCGCGTACCGGCGCATGTCCTTGAGTCCCTGCTCGTAGCCGATCGCCGCCTCGTGCTCGTGGCCCCGGGCCTGGCGGGCTTCCTCGCGCTCGTACGCGTTGCCGTGCGAGACGAACTTGAGCCCGACCGCCGCGCAGTCCAGGGCCACCAGCAGCATCGCGATGCCCAGGTAGAACATCCCGATGCCCCAGAAGTCGCTGGTGACCAGGTACCACATCGCCTTGGTACGGGCGCCGAAGCCGGCGTCGGCCCGGATCGCCTCCGCGTTGGCCGTACGCTGCTCGGCGATCTTGGCCGTGAGATCGGCCTCCTCACCGGCCCGCGCGGTCCGGGCGGCCTTCTGGGTGTCCTGCAGCCGCGCGGCCTGCGCGTCCAGCCGGGCGGCCTGGTCGTCCAGCCCTCGGGAACGCTTGACCAGGGTGTCGCAGTAGCCGCCCACCGGGCAGCCCGCCTTACGGGACACGCCGTCGCCCTCGGAGTCGGCGATGGCCTGCTGGTAGAGCTTGCGGGCATCGCGGCGCTTCTCCGCCGCCCGGGTGTTCAGTGCCTGCACCGCCCGGTCCTCGGCCACCGTCTGCTTCTTCAGCTCCTGCAGCCGGGCGTCGTACGCGGCGATCGCCCCGCCCACCTCGATCGCGCTGATCTGCTCGTTGTGCACGTCGTTGAGCCGGTTGTCGATCTCGCCCTTGTAGCGCGCCAGCATCAGCGGTTCGGTGATGATCACCGCGAACAGCAGCGCCAGCGTGATCCGGCCCGCGTACAGGCCGAAGGTCGGGCGGCGCAGCAGGTCCTTGGGATCGGGCGAGTCCAGGCGCTCGTAGTTGATCGCCACCCGGCCGACCACGGCCCGGTCGTACGCCACCACCCCGGTCGCCACCAGCGGCCCGACCAGCCACTGCCACCAGGGATGGGTGTAGTTCGCGCTGGCGTCGACGAAGGCGGCACCGCCCGCGGTCGCGTACACGAAGTAGAGCACGATGAACACGCCGATCGAGCTGTACAGCACCCGGTCGGAGTGGGTCGTCACGCTGTCCGGGTTCACGTTGGCGATCCGGAGCAGCAAGCGACGACGCATAGAGCCGAGTCTCGCCCATCACAGCGGCGCGCGGGCCGAAACGGGTGGATCGCGGCGGGTCAGGGGTACACCTGGTAGCGACAGCATCGGCGGACCGTCCCTAGGAGCAGCATGGCTTCCGCAGTACCCGACATCACTCTCAACGACGGCCGTACCATCCCGCAGCTGGGCTTCGGGGTGTTCCAGGTGCCACAGGCGGAGACCCAGGCCGCGGTGGAGACCGCCATCGAGATCGGCTACCGGCACATCGACACCGCCCAGATGTACGGCAACGAGCACGGCGTCGGCGCGGCCATCGCCGCGTCCGGGCTGAGCCGCGACGAGTTCTTCGTGACCAGCAAGCTGAACAACGGCGCGCACCTGCCGGACGACGCGCGGCGCGAGTTCGACGCCTCGCTCAAGGCGCTGGGCAGCGACTACGTCGACCTCTTCCTGATCCACTGGCCGCTGCCGGGCCGCTACGACGGCGACTTCAGCCAGACCTGGCGCACGCTGGAGGAGTTCTACCGCGACGGGCGGGCCCGCTCGATCGGCGTCTCCAACTTCACCCAGCACCACCTGGGCCGGTTGTTCGCCGAGACCACGGTGCGGCCCGCGGTCAACCAGATCGAGATCCACCCGTACCTGAACAACGACGCGCTGCGCGCTTTCAACACCGACCACGAGATCGCGAACGAGGCGTACTCGCCGATCGCGCAGGGCGCGGTGCTCGACGACCCGGCCATCGTGACCATCGCCAACGAGGCCGGCAAGACCCCGGCCCAGGTGGTGCTGCGCTGGCACATCCAGCGCGGCGACATCATCTTCCCGAAGTCGAACACCACCGAGCGGGTTCGGGAGAACTTCGAGATCTTCGACTTCGAGCTCGACGGCGGCGCGATGGGCACCATCACGGCGCTGGATCGCGGCGAGCGCGGCCGCACCGGCGCCAACCCCGACACCATGAACTGGGTGCCGGAGAGCTGAGCGAGGCGGTCCGGGCCTTGGGCCCAGACCCACGAGCAGCAGGTGTACGCCGACAGGGATTGGGCCGGGCACGGGCGTCTACGCAGAACGCGTAGACCTCGTGCCGGCTCCGCTCGTGATGCTCCGGGCGGCTACTTGAGGGCGGTGGGCTCGGTGATCGTCACGCGGACGAGCACCGAGGCGTGCACGGTCTGTACCTGCGGGTCGACCTCGAACGCCAGGCCGGCCTCCGGGGCGCCATCGAACGCGAGCATCCGCATCATCGGCTGACCGCCCCCGCCGGCGTTCTCGTCGGCGATCTCGACCAGCCGATCCACCTGCGCGCCGACGGCCTCGGCATACTCCCGGGCCCGGCCGAGCGCGTCGGTGATGGCCGCGCGGCGCACCTCGGCCCCGGCCCGGCTGCACGGACGCAGCTGCCACCAGGGCCCGGACAGCGAGGTCTGGTCCCGGTCGGCCAGGCGCAGCAGCAACTCACCGAGCACGGTGAAGTCGGTCACCGTGACGGTCGTGGTGACGTTGCCGGTGTAAGCCGCGATGCGCTCGCCGCCGCGCTTGAGCTCGGGGTGCACCTGCACGCCGGAGGTCTCGCGCCGCTCGATCGCGTCGGGGAAGTCATCGAGGTGGGTGCGCAGCTCGGCGGCCCGCTCGGTGAGCCGGGCCAGCGCGGTCTGCCGGTCCTTGTCCCGCGCGGAGACGGTCACGGAGAAGATCGCCAGCTCGGGCGGCACCTCCCGGGTCGCTTCCCCGCGGACGACGATCATCGGTTGCTCGGCCATGCCCCGACGCTACCCGCCGGGTCCGACAACCGGCCGGACGCGAGCCCCGCGCCCGGCGACTCTCCCCGGCCATGGCCCGCTGCCCGGCGATGTTCGGGCGCAGCGGGTCACCGGGCCGGCCGGTCGTCACCCGGTCCGGCGGGACCGGGCGAACACGGCGATTCCCACCCCGACCGCGCCCAGCAGCAGCACCAGCCCCCCAGCCACGAACACCAGCGGCGGGATGCCACTGTCCTCATCGGCCGATGAGGCGTCCGGGACCGCCACGGGGGCCTCGGCCACCGGCGGCGGCGTGGCCGTAGCGCCGGGTTGCGGGGCGGTCAGCGCGGCCAGCAGGTCGAGCTGACCGGCGCCGTAGTAGTCGTCGCGGCCCTTGTCACCGCGGTCGGTCGCCGTGGCGGTGAGACGCTGTACGACCTCGGCCGCCGACAGGTCGGGATACTTCGCCCGGATCAGCGCGGCCGCACCGGCGACGATCGCGGCCGCACCGCTCGTACCGGTGCCGGTCACGTACTTGCCGTCGGGGGCGGGCGC
This sequence comes from Actinoplanes auranticolor, assembly GCF_018332655.1. Classification (GTDB taxonomy): domain Bacteria; phylum Actinomycetota; class Actinomycetes; order Mycobacteriales; family Micromonosporaceae; genus Actinoplanes; species Actinoplanes auranticolor. The sequence goes on from NZ_BOQL01000042.1 coordinate 248,242, forward strand.
CGGGATGGCGACACCGGGAGCCACCAGGTCGACCTGCGGCCCGTGGTTGGAGAACTTGGCCACCTTGTTGTCGCGGTCCACCGCGCCGACCGTGAGCACCTCCGGGTACGCGCCCGGGAACTCCACCTCGTTGCCCTTGTCACCGCTGTTGCCGGACGTGCCGATCAGCACCACATCGGCCTCCGCAGCTGCGCTCACGGCGGCCCGCAGGCTCTCCCCGTCGGCGATCCCGAAGGCCAGGACGATGATTCCGGCCCCGTTGTCGGCGGCCCAGCGGATGCCCTGCCCGACGAAGAAGGTGTCGTTGGCCGGCGCGATCGGCATGATCTTCGCCCGTGGGGCGATGCCCAGCACACCCGCGTCGTCGCCGTGCCCACGACCGGCGATGATGCCGGCCATCCCGGTGCCGTGCCCGTTGGTGTCCAGGTCGCCGACCGGCTTGTTCTGCACGACCTGCCGGCCGGGCAGGACGGCCCCGCCGAGGTCCCGGTGGCTGCCGTCCACCCCGCTGTCGAGCACGGCGACGACGACGCCTTCGCCCTTGCTGATCTGCTGGGCCTGGGAGACCTCGAGCGGTTTCCAGAACCACTGCTTGTCCCGCACCGCGTCGGCTCGGGCCGGCACCGCCGACCCGAATACGACCGCGAGCGCGGAGAGACCGGCCAGGAGCCCACGAGCAGCCCGGCTTGTTCCAGCACCCCGGCCACGCGCAGCCCGGCCATCGGCAGACCAGCCACCCGCAGAGGTCACCCGTGCCGCCCGATGACGTTCGGGCCCGGGTCGTGCCTGGCGTTGTCGGCGCCCGGCGCGATCACCGGGCTCACACCCTCCGCCACGCCCCACGGGTTGTCCGGGTCGAACGGCGGCTGCTCACCCTCGCCCGCCCGGCGACCGCCACGCGCCCCGCCCGCCATCCCCGGCAGGCCGGCCGTCCCGGCCGAACGCGCCGCGCCGACAGGCTCGTCCGGCAGCCAGGCGGGCCGGGGCGGACGCACCGGCTCCGCGCCCTGCCGCTGGCCCGGAGCACGGCCGGCCGCACCTCGGGCAGCACCGCCCGGTCCGCCGACTCCACCGATACCAGCGCCACCGAAGCCCGCGCCACCACGGCCGGGACCGCCGGCCGGGCCGCGGCCCTGGCCGGCCACCGACTCGCCGATCACCGCACCCGAGGGCAGCGCCCGGCGCCCGGCGGCTCCCGCTTGCGCCCCCCGGCCGACTCCACCGGGGCCGAGACCACCCGCGCCCAGACCACCGGGGCCCAGACCACCCGCACCGAGGCCACCTGCTCCGCCGGTGCCGGTGGCCCGCACCCCGGGCTCGATCCCGCGCACGCCACCCCCGCCACGGCCCGGCGACCCGCCGGTGCCGAGCGGACCCACGCCGCCGGGGCCGACGATCGGCGCGACCGGCGGCACGAGGCCCGGGCCGCCACCGCCGCCGGGCGGGAGCACTCCGGGCGGGTTCACCGGGGGTGGGTTGACCACGGGCGGGTTGATGACGCCCGCGAGCCCCGGACCGGCACCGACGCCGCCCACGGACCCGCCGCCGGGTCCCTCCGGGACGATCGGGTCGCGACCGGGCAGGGGCGGCACCGGGTCGTGCGGCACCGGCACGGTCACCGCGCTGCCGCCGCGACCCCCGGCCGATCCGGTCACCCCGCCGGCGCCTGACGACCCGGCGCCCGACGATCCGGCGCCCGGGCCGTCGCCGGTCAGCGTCTCCGGCCGGTAACGGGGATCGATCGGCTCGAGAGCGTACGGGTCGGGCACGCGCAGCCGGGCCACGTTGTCCTGCACGACCTGCTCGGCCGTGATCATGTGGGCCTGGGCCTCGCGGTCCAGCTCGTCCTCGGCGTTGTCCCACCACGCCGGGACCAGGTCGTCACTCTTCTGCTTGTACTTCTCCCAGAGCGGCTCGATGTTCCTCTTCGCCTGGCGCAGCGCTTCCAGGATGTTCGCCAGTCCGGTGGCCGTGTCGTCGGCCTCGGTCCGGGCCGCGTCCATCCGGCCGATCAGCTTGTCGACCTCGGCCACGAACGCCGCCGACGAGTCGTTCTGCTCCGGCGGCCACGCGGCTACGAGGGCCTCACGGGCCTTGAGCAGCAGGGACCGCTGATCCTTCATGGCGCCCGAGATCTCGCCCCAGGCGGACACCTGGCGCCAGGCCTCCGGGTCGTCCTCGTCCTTGACCATCGCCCACAGCCGGGGCGTGTTGTACGACCCCCAGGCCGTGCACCAGCTGCTGCTCAGGACCGGCTCGCTCACAGCGCCACCGCCTTGCCGTTCTGGTACCGCGGGTGGGCGGCCTGCTCGGCGGCGATCCGCGTGGCCCGGGCGTCCTCGGCGGCCGAGAACAGCGCCTGCTCGACCCGCTTGGTGCCCTCGGCCGAGCGGGCGTCGGTGGCCTCGAACTCGGCGGCCACCTTCTCCGCCGCGGCCGCGAGCAGCCGGGCGGCGGCCAGGAAGTTGCTGAGGTTCTCGGTGGACGCGCTCAGGCTGCGGGCGTACCGCTGCTTGGCGGCGTGGACGCCACCGCTGGCGTTCTGCGCGCCGAACGGCACGCTGTCCAGCGGGAGGGTGGCCCTGCCCACCGCGGGCTCGACGATGTTGTCGACATCGGCCCGCACGTCGGTGGCGAACTTGCTCAGCCCGCCGGTCTCCACATTGATGCCTGGATCTCCCACGACGCCTCCCCCATACCCCCGTCATGACACCGCCATGAGCGTAGCGACCACGAGCGATACGCGGGTACCCGAGCCGGGGGCCGTCGGCGGCATCGGCGGGCTCGGCTCGACCTGCTGCACCGACGCCGCACCCGCGCGCATGTACGACGCACCCTGGACTATCACCTGGACCGCATCCTGCCGCGGCCCTGACTGCTAGCCCGCGGTGAGGCGGGTGACCGCCGCAGCGACGCGCTCGTCGGTGGCGGTCAGGGCGATCCGTACGTGCCGGGCCGCGGCCGGGCCGTAGAACGCGCCCGGCGCCGCCAGGATGCCGCGCTGGGCGAGCCAGTCCACTGTCGTCCAGCAGTCCTCACCGCGGGTCGACCAGAGGTAGAGACCGGCCGTCGAGTGCTCGATCTCGAACCCGGCCTTGAGCAGGGCCTCGCGCAGCAGCTCCCGGCGGGCCGCATAGAGCGCCCGCTGGGCCGTCACGTGTGACTCGTCGCCGAGGGCGGCCACCATCGCCGCCTGCACCGGGGCGGGCACGATCATGCCGGCGTGCTTGCGGACCGCCAGCAGCTCGGCGATCAGGGCCGGGTCACCGCCGAGGAAGCCGGCCCGGTAGCCGGCCAGATTCGACCGCTTGGAGAGCGAGTGCACGGCGATGACGCCGGTGTAGTCGCCGCCGCAGACCTCGTCCGAGAGCACCGACACGGGCTGCTCGTCCCAGCCCAGCGTCAGGTAGCACTCGTCGCTGACCACGACAGCGCCGCGCTCGCGCGCCCAGTCGACCACCTTGCGCAGGTGGCCGGCCGGGAGCACGCGGCCGGTCGGGTTCGACGGCGAGTTGATCCAGACCAGCTTCACCCGGGGGTCGGGCCCCAGGGCGAGCGTGGAGTCCGAGCGGACCACCTCGGCGCCGGCCAGGCGCACCCCGACCTCGTACGTCGGGTAGCACACCTGGGGGATGACCACGACGTCGCCGCGGCCGACCCCGAGCAGCGTCGGCAGCCACGCCACCAGCTCCTTGGAGCCGATCGTGGGCAGCACGCCGAGCCGGCCGGTGGCGCCGCAGGTGCGGGCCAGCCAGTCGGCCATGGCCGCGCGCAGCGCCGGGGTGCCGGCGGTGAGCGGATAGCCCGGCGCGTCGGCGGCCTCGGCCAGCGCTGCCCGGATCAGCGGCGGGACCGGGTCGACCGGGGTGCCGATCGACAGGTCCACGATGCCGTCCGGGTGGCCCGCCGCCACCTGCTTGGCGGGCTGCAGCAGGTCCCAGGGGAAATCGGGCAGCGCGGCCGACAGCACGGTCAGTGTGCGTCCCCGCGCGGCGGCTGCGCCGTCACGAACGGGGTGTCCTTGTCGATCTTGCCGACCTTGGAGGCGCCACCCGGCGAGCCGAGATCCTCGAAGAACTCGTAGTTGGCGTTCGTGTAGTCCTTCCACTGCTCCGGGACGTCATCCTCGTAGAAGATGGCCTCCACCGGGCAGACCGGCTCACAGGCTCCGCAGTCGACACACTCATCGGGGTGGATGTAGAGCATCCGATTGCCCTCGTAGATGCAGTCGACCGGGCACTCTTCGATGCATGCCTTGTCGAGCACATCGACGCAGGGCTCAGCGATGATGTAGGTCACGGTCTTTCCCTTCCAGAGCCACGCCGCGGGACACCGCGGCGTTACGGGCAGAGCCTAGTATCTCGCCGGGAGGAGGTGACACGTGCTCCGACGGCAGGATGTGGGACACCGGGTTGTCGTTCGCCGAATTGTAGGCGTTTCCCAGGATCGCCCACTTTTCACGGACGCGCTCGGCGAGCTGGTCGAGTTGACCGAGACGGAACTCACTCTGGCCACCGCCCAGGGCACTCTGCGCGTACCGCTGCGGGAGGTGCACCGCGCCAAGCGGGTGCCGGCCGCCCGCCGGCCGCCCGCCGCCGACGTGATCGCCCTCGAGCTGGCGGCCAACGACGCCTGGCCGGCGCCGACCCAGGCCCGGCTGGGCAGCTGGATCCTGCGCGCGGCGGAGAACTGGACCGGACGGGCCAACGCGGCGCTGCCGATCGGCGACCCGGACCGCACCCTGGAAGCGGCCATCGACGCGGTCGAGCAGTGGTACGCGGCCAAGGGCCAGCAACCGATGATCAACACACCGATGCCCCTGGCCGCCCCGGTCAACGCCGCCCTCGACGCCCGCGGCTGGACCTCCCGCCCGCTGGTGCTGGTGCAGACCGGCGCGGTGCAGTCGCTGATCAGTGACGTCGAGGCGCGACGCGACCTGCCCCCGGTGGAGCTGGCCGACTCCCCCACGGACGCCTGGCTGGCGATGGTCTCGGCACACAAAGGCCGTCTACCCGCCGCCGCCCGGCACATTCTCACCGCCGTGGAGGATGTGGTCTTCGCCTCCGTGCAGGACGAGAACGGCAGCCTGCTCGGGGTCGCCCGCGGCGCGGTGACCGGCCCCGCCCCGGGCCGCTGGCTCGGCGTCTCGCTGGTGCAGACGGCACCCGCGGCCCGCCGGCGCGGCCTGGGCCGGCACGTGATGCGCGCGGTGGCGCAGTGGGCGACCCAGCGCGGGGCCGTTCGCGCCTACCTCCAGGTGGAAGAGCGCAACACCGCAGCGGTCGCGCTCTACCAGGGTCTGGGCTTCAGCACCCACCACACCTACCTGACCCGCGAGGCTCCGCTCCGGGCGGCGTCCTAGCGGCGGACGACCCGGCGCGGCTTGGTCAGCTTCGCCTTGGCGAAGGCCGCCAGCGCCTTGGAGCGGTAGTCGCGGCCCAGCATCGTGGCGAGCCAGTAGCCGAGCAGCGTGCCCACGACGGCGAAGCCGCTGTACAGCCACACCTGCGAGAAGAAGTTCCCGGCGCCGCCGGAGAACGGGCTGTCGCCGCTGACGAACGGGCCGACCAGGATGGTCAGCAGCATGCCGCCGATCGCCGCGGCCGCCACCTCGGGCAGCCAGCGGCTCGGTGGTACCCGCTGGGACCGGAAGAAGGTGACGGTCGCCAGCACCAGGCCGATGACGGCGAACATGACGATGGAGACCCTGTTCTGGGCCGTGTCGTCCTCGTTGAACCCGATGCGGATCACCAGTCGCGCGATCACGTTGATCGCGAACAGAGCCGCGGCCAACGAAGCGATCTGCACCCAACGCTGCCTCATTGCGTCCTCCCCGGACGTGCTACGGCTTCGCGCCGCAGATGAATCTAGGCTCGGGATCGTAGCGCCAGGTGAACTTCTCGCGCTCGACCTCTTTGCCATCCTTGCGGATGACGCGCCATGCGTCCTGGGTGAAACCTGGGAGTCCGCTGGTAGCGATGCACTTCGGGCCGGGCTCGCGGTAGACGGTCGGCGGCGAGGTGATGTTGCGGCGTGGGCTGCGTACGGTCTTGACGCTGTCGTAGACCTTGGTGCTCCACATCGACACCGTCACCGACTTGCTGGTGTACGACGTGTCGATCAGGATCCCGTACGGCGTGATGTTCTTGAACTTGAGATCGAGGGTCGGGTAGAAGATCGTCGACTCGATCACCGCCGGATAGCGCGAGAAGTAGAACGAGTGCGGCTTGTGCTCGACGTCCTCGAGCCCGGCGTAGTAGGCGGCGTTGAACAACGTGGTGGTGAACTGCGAGGCCCCGCCGCCCACGCCGGGCTCCAGCTTGCCGCCCACGATGACCGGTGCGTCCTTGTAGCCGTCCGCGTACGTCCGCTCGCCGGTGTGCTTGTTCAGCGAGAAGGTCTCGCCCGGCTGGACCACGGCGCCGTCGACGGCCCGGGCGATCGTCATGATGTTCTGGCTGCGCGGAGACTTCCGGCCGCCGGTGAAGTAGGTGGTGAAGGTGGAGACCTTCTCCTTGACCCCGAGCGCGGCCAGGTCGCTCTCGGTGGTGGCGCCCTCCTGCCGGGTGAGCACCGCCTCGACCGTACGGGGCGCCGGCTTCGGCAGGACGGCGAGCAGGGCCGGGCCGAGCTTGGCCAGGTCGACCATGTCGCCGGGCGTCCCGGCCACGATCTTCGGCTTGCCGTCGGCCAGGGTGATCGTCGCCTCCTCGGGCTCCTTCTCGACCGCCGCGAACTCCTTCGCCGCCGCGGCGTGCAGCTTCGTGCCGTCGATCGCCGGGGTGAGCCGGCCGTCGTCGTCGGACCGGAAGACCAGGCCCTTGGCGATCGCCTTGGGGCTCAGCGTCAGGGACTTGTCTCCCACCGTCACGGTGACCGGCGCGGCGACGGCCGGGGCGGCCAGATCCGCGACCAGCGCGTCGACCTGCTCCCGGGTGGTGGCCGGCGGCCGCGGCACCAATGTGATCGTGGCGGTGCCGCCGACCAGCCAGGCCTGCCGGATCGCGGTCGCGGCGGCCGCCACGTCCAGACCCTGCCCGGGAGCCGGATACCGGGGCCTGGGCGTCAGCCCGGAGTAGGTGATGCCGGGTTTCCTGAGCGTGACCTTCTTCGGGTCGAGGCGCTCACGCAGGACCTTCTCGAGCTTCGCCCGGTCCAGCTCGATCACCGGCGGCACCACCCGCTTCCCCGTCAGCCGCGGGCTGCCCTTGATCGCCTTGCCGACGCTCAGGTCGACGTTGAGCCGCAGGGCGATGGTGGCCACCTCGAGCGAGAACTTCTCCCCGGCGAGGTCGACCGCGACCGGCTCCCCGGTGCGCGGACCGACCGCGTCGGTCAGCGCCCGTTCGGCCTCGGTGCGGGACTTGCCGCCGAGATCGACGCCGAGGATCTCGGTGCCGCGGGGGACGTCACCGCCGTACGCCCAGGCGGCCACGCCGGCCCCGGCGATGAGCACGGCGGCCACCGTGCCCACCACGACGATCCGCTTGCGGTTGACCGGGCGGTCCGCCGGCGGCACGGCCGGCAGGGTCACCGTCGCGGCGGCCTGGCCGGTGGGGGTCTCAGAGGCGAACACGGCGCAAGTGTGCAGGCCGGGACCGGGCACCGACAACCAACACGAGCCGTCGTCACTGCTTTGTGACAGGCGGCCGCTGCAAGATCATGCGGTACGTGTAACCCGCGAAGGTCAGGCTGCCGAGCAGGATCATCACCAGCGCGACCCAGTCCTCGCCACTGATCAGATAGTCCCCCTCGGTGGTCCGCATGCCCGCCGCGAAGAACATGATCAGCGTCCAGACCGCCCACGGCACCGCCAGCGCCCACCGCCGGCCCACCGTGGTCACGGCGAACCAGCAGAGCGCCACGTTGGCCAGCACAGCCAGCACGACGGCGACGCCTACCGGCACACCACCGAGCCGCAACGGGGTGAGGAAGATCTCCAGCGCCGCGGTGAGCACCGTGGCCAGCACCGCGATGAGCACTCCGGCGATCCGGAAGGTCAGCTCCAGCGCCCGGCCGGGCGGGGCGGGCGGCAGCTGCTCGGCCGTGGAGGAGACCGAGGGCGCCTCGAGAGTCATCGCCCCACCACGTTGCTGAACAGGTCGTCCTCCCACTTGTGCGGGCCACTCACCTCGCCACGCTCGCCCTTGACCAGGGTGAAGTACTCCACGCCCATGAACTCGCCGCCGAAGTCGCCGGCGATGCCGTACAGCCAGGAGTTGTCCGGGATCTGGGTGGCGTGCGCCCGCATCGCGGCCACCTTCTGCTCGTAGAAGTCGGTGCCGTCGATCCGGGCGGCGATCTCGTCGTCCGGGTGGCCGAACGGGAAGTCCTCGACGCTCTCCACGTCGGCGAACGGGTTGTCGTCCATCCCCTTGAACGCCTCCATGCCGCCCTCGAGCACGCTGCGGGGCATGGCGGTCCAGTAGATCTTCTCCGGCGCGAACCCCTCGGCCTCGGCGAGCTCGGCGGCCCGCATCGCGACCCGGTGCGCCTGGATGTGGTCCGGGTGGCCGTAGAAGCCGTTCTCGTCGTAGGTGATCAGCACCTGCGGGCGTACCTCCCGCATGACCTCCAGGCACTGCCGGGCCGCCTCCTCCAGGTCGGCCTGCCAGAAGGCCCGGGGATGGTTGTTGGTCTCCAGCCCCATCATCCCGGAGTCGCGGTAGCGGCCCGCGCCGCCGAGGAACCGGTGGTCGGTGACGCCGAGCGCGGCACAGGCGCGCTCCAGCTCGACGATCCGCCAGCCGCCGAGCTGGTCGGCCTGGCGTGCCTCCAGCTGGGCCAGCGCGGGCACGTGGATCTCGCCCTCCTCACCCAGCGTGCAGGTCACCAGGGTCACCAGGGCGCCCTCTGCGGCATACCGGGCCATGGTGGCGCCGGTGCCGGTGACCTCGTCGTCGGGGTGGGCATGCACGAGCATCAGGCGGCGTGCGGGCAGCGCGTTCGTCACGCGCGCCACTCTACGCGCGAGCGCCCCGCAGCCTCGCGTGTGCGGTTTGCCGGGCGCGAGGGGCCGCTGATCAGCGATGCTGGTCAGCGTGGAGTATCCCGAACTCGCGGACCGCACCGGCCGGTTCCGCTTCGGCGCCCCGCACGCCATGACGGTCGGTGACGACGGCGCGCGGGTCGCCTTCCTGCGCTCCGCCGGCCCGTACGACCCCGCGCCGGCGTTGTGGGTGCTCAACGTGGCCACCGCCGCCCTCACCGAGGTGACGCCGGGACCGGTCGACTCGTACGCCGGGTCGGCGTCACTCGACGTGCTGGCCTGGGCGCACGACGGACGACTGTTCTCCTCCGCCGCGGGCCCGATCGCCACCGCCGCCGCGGTACTCGACCCGCGGCCCGACCCGGCCGGGCGGCACATCGGTTACGTGACCGCGGACGGCTGCCTGCGGGTGGTCACCGACGGCCACGACGAACTGCTGGCCGGGGAGCCGGGCAGCGGCGTGTCGTGGGGCGTGGCCGGGCCGGTCGCGGCCGAGTTCGGCCGCGACCGCGGCTGGTGGTGGGCCCCGGACGGGACCCGGATCCTGGCCGTACGCGGCGCCGGCCCGTCGTCCAGCCTGCACCTGCTCGACCTGTACGGCGGCTGGGTCGACGTGCACTGGGACCGCGAGACGTACCCGTACCTGGTCGACGTGCACTGGCGGGGCCCGGGTAACGCCCTGATCACCGTGTTGCGCCGGACCCAGCAGCACGGCCTGGTGCTGTCGGTCGACCCGCGCACCGGCGAGACCCAGGTGCACGCCGAGCTGGCGGACGCGCGGTGGGTGGAGCCCGTACCCGGCACTCCCCGGCAGCTGCCGGACGGCCGGGTCCTGGTCGGCGGCGAGCTGGCGCACGACGGCTTCGATGCCCGCTGCCTCTTCGCCGACGGCAGCCTGATCACCCCGCCCGGCCTGTACGTCCGACGGGTCGCCGGGGTGCTGCCGCGCCCGTCCGGCGGCCCCGAGCTGATCATCGAGGGCACCGACGGCGAGCCCTCCGAGCAGCACGTCTTCGCGGTCCGCACCGCGCTGGGCGGCGGCAGCGCGAGCGCCCGCCGGCTCAGCACGACGCCGGGCCGGCACACCGCGACGGTCGGCGGCGACGTCCTGGTCCTCGACCTGACGGTCTCCCGCGGCGCCGCGGACGTGGCGACGCTGCCCTCGCTGGCCGAACCGCTGCCGTTCCGGCCGGAGCCGCTCCTGGAGCGGGTGACCGACCGCCGGCTGCCCGCCGCGGTGCTGTATCCCACCGGTCACGTCACCGGGACCCGGCTGCCGGTGCTGCTGGACCTGGGCGCGGGGCCGGGCCACCAGCACGTCGTGGCCGATCCGGCCGCGTGGCAGGACCGGCAGTGGTGGGCCGACTCCGGCTTCGTCGTGGTCAGCGTCGACTCCCGGGGTACGCCCGGAGTGGCGCCCAGCTTCGAGAAGGTGGTCTACCGCCGGCTCGCCGACGTGGCCCTCACCGACCAGATCGACGCGCTGCACGCCCTCACCGGCAAACACCCCGACCTCGACCTGACCCGGGTCGCCGTGCACGGCACCGGCCTCGGCGGCTGGCTCGCGGCGCTGGCCCTGACCCGCCGGCCCGACCTGTTCCGCTGCGGCGTCGCCCGCGACCCGGTCACCGACTGGACCGCGCTGCCGAGCGCGTACGCCGAGCGCTACCTGGGCAGCCGCACCGACAACTCCGACGTCTACGACCACCACAGCGTCACCCCACCGGCGACGCTCCTGATCTCCCCCGACGGGGACCTGTCCGCAGAACTCGCATTCGTGACCCGGGAGTGTGCATGACGTCAGCCCTGATCGGCCGCAGCCTGCCCATGGAAGCCCTGGCGACGACCGAGTCCGACTACCTCCAGCTCGGCGAGACGTCGGCGCGTACGGAGCTGTGGGACGGCGGCGTACTGACGTGTCCCAGAGACACGCCACGCCACCAGCTGATCCTCAACGCCCTGGCCAACGCGCTGCGGGCGAACCGCACGGACCTCAACGTGGTCTCCGGCGTACCGGTGCGGCTGGGCCCGGGCCGGATCGCGGTCCCGGACCTGATCATCGCGGGCGCCATCGACCTGGACCAGCCGCTGGTGGAGGCCCAATCGGTGCGCCTGGTCTGCGAGATCACCTCGCCGGCGAGCGCAACGGTGGACTGGACGCTGAAGATGCACGCGTACGCCCAGGCCCGGATCCCGTGCTACCTGGTGGCAGAACCGGAACGCGGGCTGCTGCACAGCAACATGCTGTCGGCCCAGGGCTACGTGGAACAGTCGGTGATGCAACTGGTCCGCGTCACCGGCCTCGATCTCTGACCCCCGCCCTGGCACGATCGACGGCATGCGCCTGCCGATGTCCGTGGACGCTTACCTCGAACTCGGTGAGACCGACGAACGCATCGAGCTGTTCGACGGCAGCTTGTATCTGAGCGCCCGGGGCCACCCTCGGCATCAGTTCATCATCGGCAGGATCATGGACGCTCTGCGAGCCGGTGCGGCAGCGCCCGGATGGCACCTGCGTTCCGTCACCAGGCCCGGTGAGGTGCTGCGTCTTGAGGAGCCGCTGATCGCCGATCTCGTACCCGTGGACCTTCTTCCACCGGATTAGGAACCGTCGCTCAATCCGCTGAGTCATCAGGTGCCTGCGGTGCTCCGGAAGTCGTCGAGTCCGTCAGTCTGATGTCGTGTACATGCCGATCCAGCGTCGGAGGCGGTCCATGACCCGGTGGTCGATCTCCAGGGTGTCGATGCGGGCCGCGACTATCGCTGGGTCGATCAGCCCGTTCTCGATCAGAGCATCAGCGAAGGCGTGGTCCTTCTCCCGGCCGGCTACCAGCTTGGAGACGACGCAGTCGTGCGGGTCCAGGGCGTAGCCGCGTCCGGGATGCGTGCTCGAGGATTCGACCAGCACCAGACGATCGCGCCATCCGTGGGGCAGCGTCGCGGTCGAGACGCTGACCCCTTGGGCGTAGTAGCCGTTCATCTCATGGAAGGGCGACAGCTCGCCGATTGCTCCGTCGACGCGATCGGACTTGCGGTTGTCCGGGTCGTCGAAGAAAGCCACGTCGACTTCCATGGAGGCCGTCGCCGCCCGCGGGAGGCGGTCCTCCGGGATAGCCGCCAATATCGACTGACTGCCGATCACGACGACGTCGGGGTCGTCGGCGATCTGGCTTGCGGCGCGCAGGACGTGCTCGAGTTGCTCGCGCCTCACGCCGCCTGCCCCCAGCCGCTGCGCGTGAACGCTTCGAGCACCTGCTGGCGCTGAGGCTGGGAGAGAACTCCGGCGAAAGGAGAGTTCTGCCGTAGCTCCACAGACTCAGGATCCGGCGAAGTCAGCGCCTCGAGGACCGCGCCGGGGCCCGCACCGGGGCCCGCACCGAGTTTGTCCCGCCAGCGCAGCAGCCAAACTTCGGCCATGGTGCCCTGGTGCTGCACCAACAGCCGGTCGAGATTCTCGGCCGCCTTGCCCAGCACTGCTTCCGGATCTGTGACCAGGCTGCCGGCGACCGCCTGATGCAACCACAACGACTTGAGTTGATCGCGCGTCAGCTTCCGCTCAGGGCGCAGCAGCGCCTCAACAGCGCTCCGGTCGATCCTGCGGTGCTTGCCGACCATGACGAACGGCAGGTCCCCCCGCCCGCACAGGTTCACCACCTGCTGACGCGACGTCCCCAAGAGCTTGGCCACCTCCCCGGTGGTCAACAGCCCGCCACTCGTCATCGCCATGGTTCGAGCTTAGCCGTAAACGCTAAAAACACAAAACCGAGCATGTCAGGAAACCGGACAGCATGTGTCAGGTTTTCTCGTCAGCATCGGCGGTATGACGAAGCAACCACTGACCGGAAAGGTCGCCCTCGTGGCCGGGGCGACGCGAGGCGCTGGGCGGCAGATCGCCGTGCAGCTCGGTGCGGCCGGCGCCACGGTCTACGCCACCGGCCGCAGCACGCGCGCCAAGCGGTCCGAGATGAACCGCCCCGAGACCATCGAGGAGACCGCCGAGCTTGTCACCGCGGCCGGCGGCACCGGCATCGCGGTGCCCGTCGACCATCTGGTTTCGGAGCAGGTCGAGGCCCTCGTGCGGCGCATCGACACCGAGCAGGGCCGGCTGGACGTACTGGTCAACGACGTGTGGGGTGGCGACCCGCTGACCACCTGGAACAAACCCGTGTGGGAGCAGCCGCTGGATCCGGGGCTGCGGCTGCTCCGGCTGGCGGTCGACACGCACATCATCACCAGCCACTTCGCGCTGCCGCTGCTGATCCGTACGCCGGGCGGCCTGGTCGTGGAGATGGGCGACGGCACCACCGCCTACAACGCGGCCAACTACCGGCTGTCGGTCTTCTACGACCTGGCCAAGTGGTCGGTGAACCGGCTCGCCTTCGCCTGGTCGCAGGATCTGGCGGAGCACGGCGCGACCGCGGTGGCGCTGACCCCGGGCTGGCTGCGTTCGGAGATGATGCTGGACCACTACGGCGTCACCGAGGAGACCTGGCAGGAGGCCACCGAGCGGGAGCCGCACTTCGCCATCTCGGAGACTCCGGCCTACGTCGGGCGCGCGGTCGCGGCCCTGGCAGCCGACGAGGACCGGGCCCGGTGGAACGGCCGTTCGGTGTCCAGCGGCGAGCTGGCCCAGGTGTACGGCTTCACCGACCTCGACGGCAGCCGGCCCGACGCGTGGCGGTACCTGGTCGAGGTGCAGGATCCCGGCAAGCCCGCCGACGTGACCGGCTACCGGTAGAGCGAGCGCGTCCGCTCAGCGGCCGCGGCGACCCGGGACCGCAGCTCCGGCGGGTCGATCACCTCCACCTCCGGGCCGAGGCTCAGGACGTACGTGTACGCGACGTCCGGCGACTCGACCGGCAGCCGGGTCCGGACCCAGCCGTCCGGATCCGGCTCGCCGGCAGCCTGCTCGGCCTCCTGACGGGCGATGGGCTCGACCACGTACCGCAGCAGTCGCCGGCCGTGCGGGCTGAGCCGGACCGTGATGGTCTCGCGCAGCATCTGCCGGACGAAGTCCGCCGCCCGGGCCGCCCAGAACGACGGGAGGTCGAAGTCCGGATCGCGCTCGAAGGTGTCCCCGGCCGCCTCCGCCGCGACGACCCGGTCGGCCCGATAGACCCGCAGGTCGGCGCCGACCTTGCCGACGAGGTACCAGACGCCGTTCTTCAGGACCAGACCGTACGGCGCGACGGTACGGGTCACCTCGTCACGGGTGCGGTACCGCACGGTCAGGACCTGGTCGTGCCACACCGCCCGGGCCAGGTCGGCCAGCAGCGGCGGCGGATCGGTGTCACCGAACCAGCCCGGCGCGTCCAGGTGGAACCGCTGCCCGGCGCTCTGCGAGGCGTCGCGCAGGACCGGTGGCAGCGCGGCGAGCACTTTGCGCCGTACCGTCCGGACCGGCTCGGCCAGGCCCATGTCCCGCGCCGGACCGGGGAGCCCGGCCAGGAACAACGCCTCGGCCTCGGCCGGGCTCAGCCCGGTCAGCCGGGTGCGGTAGCCGCCGACCAGGCGGTACCCGCCGGCGCGGCCCTGCTCGGCGTAGACCGGCACGCCGGCCGCCGACAACGCCAGCACGTCGCGGTAGACGGTCCGCTCCGAGACCTCCAGCTCCGCGGCCAGTTCGGCAGCGGTCAGCATGCCGCGCGACTGCAACAGCAGCACGAGGTTGATCAGCCGGGCGGCACGCACGGACCGATTGTGCCCCGGCCACCCGGGTGCCGGGCCGGCTCAGGCGGCGGCGAGCTGGTTGCGGCCGGCTCGTTTGGCCACGTACAGGTGCGCGTCCGCGCGGTCGTAGAGGTCGCGGCCGCGTTCGCCGCGCCGCCAGGCCGCCAGGCCCATGCTCAGGGTCACCGTCAGGCCCGGCGCGATCGTGCTCCAGTCCCGGGCCAGGATCACCCGGCGGATGCGTTCGGCGATCTGCCGGGCCTCGTCCTCACCGGTGGTCAGGAACATCGCGAACTCGTCGCCGCCGAAGCGGATGGCCACCTCGTCGTGCCGGCAGTGCGAGCGCAGCACCGCCGCGATCTCTCCCAGCACCCGGTCGCCGACGCCGTGCGAGAACCGGTCGTTGATGTCCTTGAAGCGGTCCACGTCGATCAGCAGCAGCGAGCCGCCGTCCGCGACCGTGTCGATCCGGCGGTCGAACATCCGGCGGTTGCCCAGCCCGGTGAGCGCGTCCGAGGTGGCGGCCAGGTCGGCCGTCGTACGCGCCGCCTCCAGCTCCACCCGGCGGTACGCCTGCCGCAGCATCGTGCGCCGGTCCAGCCGCAGCTGCCACAGCGCCTCGACGTGGCTGCGCAGGGACTCCAGCGCCGCCTGCGTCGCGTCGCCGGGGAACTCCTGCACGGCCGTGATCGCCAGCTCGTACTGGAACAGCAGCCGCTGCGAGCGCAGCACGGACAGTTCCAGGGCGGCCCGGAACTCCCGGCGGGCGGCCCGCCACTGACCGGTGGCCCGCAGGGCCAGCCCGTGCGCGAGGTGCAGCAGACGGGCCTCGTGCTGCTGACCGGCCTCGCGCATCTCCAGCAACAGCACGTCGACCAGGGCGAACGCCTCCGCGATCCGGCCGCTCTTGGCGTGACAGACAGCGAGCAGCGCCGCCCCGACCGGAGCGTCGATGCCGTGATCGACCCAGTACTGGAGCACTGCCCCGCTCTTGTCGACCAGTGCGGCTGCCTCCTCGGTCCGGCCCACCTGCTCCAGCCGCAGGGCCCACTCCAGCCACGTCTCCGCGTGGGTCAGCTCGGCGGCGGACCGGTACAGGTCGTCCGGCGAATCGAACGACTCCACGCACAGGCGCATGGCGTGGTCGGCCAGCTCGAAGAGCTCCGCGCCCCGGGCGGCCTCACCCAGCGACGACATGGCGGAGAAGTACCGCAGGCCCTTGCGCGGCACCACGTCCAGCACGGCCATCGCCCGGGCCACGTAGTGCAGGCCGTCGTCGATACGGCCCAGGTGGATCAGCACCTCCGCGGTGTCCGCCATGATCTTGGCGTCGGTGGCCCGCGGGCCACTCAGCTCGGCCGGGTCGCTGACCAGCTCCTCGGCGATGGCCAGGGCCTCGTCGAGCCGGCCCAGGGAGCTCAGGGCGTACATCCGGCCCAGCCGGCTGACCCGGTAGGTGCGGCGGTCGCCGAGCAGCTGCGTGACCGCCTCCGCCTCGTCGGCGGCGAGCAGGGTCTCCGCGTGGTGGCCACGGATGGTCAGGTCGTGCACGTGCAGGGCCAGACCCGCGAAGGGACCGTACGGTGAAACGGGCACCGGCAGGCGGTTCATCGTCGTTCCCCGTTCCCCATGGCCCTATGGTCGGCCGATCCCCGCCCGATGTGAGGGGTCCGCGCCGCTCCGGGCGGAGAATGTCGGTGGGTTCGCCTAGGGTCATCGGGCATGAGCGTGGATCACTTCGACGAGGCCGGCACGGCGGTCCAGGCCGCTCTCGACGCCGGTGCCCGGTATGCGGACGCCCGGGTGATGCTGCGGCGCACCGAGACCATGAGCGCCCGCGACGGCGCGGTCGAGGACCTCAGTTCCGACGAGAGCGCGGGCATCGGGGTGCGGGCTCTGGTCGGCTCCAGCTGGGGTTTCTACGCCGTACCCGATCTGTCCGACGCCGCCGCCCGTGCGGCCGGCCGCCGGGCCGCCGGGATCGCCGCCGCCAGTGCCCTGGTGCCCGGCCCGGCGATCGACCTGGTCCCGACCGGCGCCGGCACGGCCAGCTGGGCCAGCCGGTGCGAGATCGACCCGCTCTCGGTGCCGCTGTCGGTCAAGGGTGACCTGCTGGTCGCGGCCACCGCGGCGGCCCGCGACGCGGGCGCCGACCTGGCCGAGGGGATCTACCAGATCTGGGACACCCGCAAGTGGTTCGCCTCCAGCGACGGTCACCGCATCGACCAGCACATCCGCGAGTGCGGCGCGGGCATCACCGCGAGCGCGTACGGCGACGGCGAGATCCAGCGCCGGTCCTGGCCCTCGCACCGCGGGCAGTACGGCACCCGCGGCTGGGAGCTGGTCGACGAGCTGGCCCTGACGGCCAACGCCGCCCGGATGGCCGACGAGGCGCGGGCGCTGCTGACCGCCCCGCTCTGCCCGTCCGGCGAGACCACGCTGATCCTCGGCGGTGAGCAGCTCGCCCTGCAGATCCACGAGTCGGTGGGCCACGCCATCGAGCTGGACCGCATCCTCGGCTGGGAGGCGGCCTTCGCCGGCACCTCCTGGCTCGACCTGGACCAGCTCGGCACCCTGCGGTACGGCTCCGACCTGATGAACATCACCATCGACCCGACCATCCCGGGCGCGCTGGGCAGCTTCGGCTACGACGACGAGGGCTCGCCGGCGGTCAAGCGCGACGCCGTCCGCAACGGCCGCTGGGTGGGCGTGCTGGCCGGGCGCGACTCCGCGGCGATGGCCGGCCTCGACTACGCCGGCAGCGTGCGCTCCGACGGCTGGGCGCGGCTGCCGATGGTGCGGATGACCAACGTCGGCCTGGAGCCGGGCCCGCACACCCTGGACGAGATCATCGCGGCGACCGACGACGGCGTGCTGATGGACATCAACCGGTCCTGGTCGATCGACGACCGCCGGCTCAACTTCCAGTTCGGCTGCGAAATCGGGTACGAAGTGAAGAACGGCAAGCGCGGGCGGATGCTGCGCAACCCGACGTACACGGGGATCGGCCCCAAGTTCTGGCAGTCGATGGACATGCTGTCCTCGGAGACGGTCGCCTGGGGCACGCCGAACTGCGGCAAGGGCCAGCCGGGCCAGATCGGGCACACCGGCCACCCGGCCGCACCGGCCCGGTTCACCGGCGTGCGCGTGGGGGTGCGGGGATGAGCGCCGAGCTCGATCTCGCGGCCCGGGTCGTCGAGCTGACCCGGCGGCTGGCCGGCCCGGGCGCCGAGGCCGAGGTGGTCGCGGCCCACTCCGCCGAGGCGCTGACCCGCTTCGCGAACTCGGCGATCCACCAGAACGTCGCCGACGCCACCACAACCGTGCGCCTGCGCCTGCACCTCGACGGGCGTACGGCCGGCGGCTCGACCACGGTGACCGACGCCGCGGGCCTGCAGTCGCTGGTCGAGCGCACCATCGCGGCCTCCCGCCTGTCCCCGCCCGACCAGGCGTGGCCGGGCCTCACCCCACCCACCCCGCTGCGGGAGTCCCCCGCCTTCGACGAGGCCACTGCCGCGGCGGGCCCGCACGAACGCGCCGCCCGCGTCCGCGACTTCGTCCGGGCGGCCGACGGGCTGGAGACGGCCGGCTTCTGCCGCACGACGTACTCCTCGGGCGGCTTCGCGAACACCGCCGGCCAGGCCGTCGAGGGCCGGGCCGCCGAAGCCGCGATGGACGGCATCGCCCGCCTCGCCGGCGCGGACGGCGTGGCCCGCCGCGCGAGCAGCCGCCTGACCGACCTGGACGGCACGGCCCTGGGCACCCGCGCGGCCGCGAAAGCGCGCGCCGGCGGCCGCCCGATCGAGCTGTCCCCGGGCCGCTACGAGGTTGTCCTGGAGCCCACCGCGGTCGCCGACATCCTCGACAACCTGGCCACCTTCGGCTTCAACGGCAAGGCCTTCGCCCAGCACCAGTCCTTCGCCGAGCTGGGCGCCCAGCAGTTCGACCAGGCGGTGACCATCCGCGACGAACCGCTGGGCGCGACCCTGCCGTTCGACCAGGAAGGCACCCCCCGCGGCACCCTGACCCTGGTCCAGCAGGGCACCACCACGGCGGTCAGCCACGACCGCACCTCAGCCGCCGAAGCGGGCGCGACCTCCACCGGCCACGCCGGCGCGGCATCCCGTTCCTGGGGACCGATCGCCTCGAACCTGGCGCTGGCCCCGGGCCGCGACGCCATTACTCCGGTGACCGGCGAGGGCCCGACGGCGGCGTCGGCTCGGGCCCTGGTCAGCGGCATGCGGCGGGGCCTGCTCATCACCGACTTCTGGTACACCCGGGTGCTCGACCAGAAGAGCCTGGTCATCACCGGCCTGACCCGGAACGGCGTCTGGCTGGTCGAGGACGGGGAGGTGACGGCGGCGGTGGGAAACATGCGGTTCACGCAGTCGTACCCGCAGGCCCTGGGACCGGGAGCGGTGCTCGGGGTGGGCACGGAGATAGAGACGCTGCCGGACCGGTGGACGGGGGTGCGGTACACGGCTCCGGCCCTGCACCTGCAGTCGTGGAATCTGACCGGGAACGCTTCTGGCTGATCCGGCGCCGGGCGGGATTGGTCGGAGCCGTGCCCGTGCCGTGCCGTGCCCGGTGGGTGGCGGGTGCGGCTGGTGGGGCACAACGGCCGGGTTGCCACGCGGCGGCCGGGCACGCAGGCGGCGGCCGGGCGGGCGGCGGCCGGGCGGGCGGGCGGTGGCCTGCCGGCCGGGCGGGCAGGCGCGGCCACGCAGGCGGCGGCCTACCTGCCGGGCGGGCGCGGTCACGCTGGGCCTGCCTGCTCTCCTGTGGACCGAGCGCAGAAGGAGTCGACCGACAAGACGCAGCGCTCCGCTCGCTGTCGAACTCCAGTGAGGATGCGCCTCGCGCGAAGCAGACGGCCTGGTGGGTCTCCCGGGCACGGACGCCTCGCGTTACTGGGCGGGGCATTGACCGGCGTGTTTCACTGGGCCGGTGAGCGCTGGATCGATGAGTGACGGGCCGCGTGACCAGGAGTCCGACGGCTACCGGACGGGCGACGAGCCGACCACCGGCCCGCCCGCCGGTGCTGTGTCCGCGTCCGCCTTCGACGCCGACGCGACGG
Organism: Actinoplanes auranticolor; assembly: GCF_018332655.1. GTDB lineage: Bacteria > Actinomycetota > Actinomycetes > Mycobacteriales > Micromonosporaceae > Actinoplanes > Actinoplanes auranticolor. The sequence continues at coordinate 267,978 of NZ_BOQL01000042.1, forward strand.
CTGAGACCCGGGCCGGGGGCGGTGCAGGGTCCAGAGCCGGGAGCGGGCCGGGGGCCCGAGCCCGGACCGGATCAGGAACGGGAGCCGGGAGCGGGCCAGGAGCGCGGGCTGAGACCCGGCCCGGAAGCGGGGCGGGCGGGGCCGAACCATCCGATCCCGGCGGGGACGACGACGCCGGCCCGGGGACTGCCTCGTCCGGGCGGGACAGCCGGCCCGGCTTCGGGGTCAGGCCCCGCGCCAGGACGCGGACATCAGGGACCCGTCCCGGCGCCGCGCAGTCCACCGAGGCCGAGGCCGAGGTCAAGAAGCGGCGCAAGCGCCGGCTGATCGTCGCCGGGATCGCCGTGGCCGCCGCCCTTGTCGTCATTGCGCTCTGTGCCGGTGGGCTCGCTGTGCTGCGTGCCGTCTCCGGCTTCCAGGATGACGCCGCCGATGCGCGGGAGGATCGGCGGTTGCGGGACGGGGCCTGTCTCGAGCTCGAGGGCCGGCTCAACCGGCTCGTTCCGCCCGGGGCCACCACCACGCCGCAGGCGCGGGCCGTCGCCGTCCGGGACGAGAACGCCGCCACCCGGATCTACGTGGGCCGATTGGGCGATCAGCGGAGCAGTGACGGGTGGCGGGAGTTGCTCGATGCGCGTACCGCCTTCGCCGAGGCGCTCGATGCGCAGGCCAAGTCCCGTGCCCCCGCGTTTTTTGTCGCTCCCGCGCCCCGCGACGGGGTCGCGCTGGCCGATCAGCTGGCCCGATGGTCGCCCGCCGCCTGCGCCGGGCCGATCCGCCGGCTGGCCGCGCCCGACCTGTAGCGGGGTGGCGTCCGACTCGTCGCGAGCGGTAAGCCTTCCCTTACACGGCAGGAAGCTGACCTTCGTTGTAACGTGTGCCACACATTGCGGACGCACACCCCAAACAGGCGCGCCCGCCGGCAGATGCAGGCCACTGTCAGCACCGTCAGGGAGACGTCAATGACGACGACGGCAACGAGGTCGGATCCGGGGCGTTCGCGCGCTGCGATCGCGGCGAAGACGTTGCGTACGGACCGGTGGTGGTTTCCACCGCTGATCACCTTCGTGGGGTTGTCGGCGTGGGTGATCTACGCCACCGTCCGCGTGTTCATGCACAAGTGGTACTTCATCGAGGAGTACCACTACCTCACCCCGTTCTACTCACCGTGTCTGACCGACCGGTGCGTCGAGGGGTCGGCCCTGTTCGGCACCCCGCTGCCGAGCTTCTGGCTCCTCCCGGAAGCGGCGCTCACCCTGCCGTTCCTGCTGCTCTTCCGCCTCACCTGTTACTACTACCGCAAGGCCTACTACCGGGCCTTCTGGCTGTCGCCGCCGGCCTGCGCCGTGCCCGACGCGCACGAGAAGTACACCGGTGAGACGCGGTTCCCGCTGGTCTTCCAGAACCTGCACCGGTACGCGTTCTACGCCGCCGCCATCATCTCGGTCATCAACACCTGGGACGCCGTCATCGCGTTCCGCTCCGGTGACGAGTTCGGCTTCGGGCTGGGCAACGTGATCCTGGTCGGCAACGTGGTGATGCTGTGGGCGTACACGTTGTCCTGCCACTCCTGCCGGCACATCGTCGCCGGCCGGTTGAAGCACTTCTCCAAGCACCCGGTGCGCTACCGCTTCTGGGTCTTCGTGTCGAAGCTCAACGCCAAGCACATGCAGCTGGCGTGGATCACGCTCGGCACCCTCGCCCTGACCGACTTCTACATCATGGCGCTCGCGGCCGGCTGGTGGCCCGACCTGCGCTTCATCAACTAGAGGGCCCCCATGACAACCCGAATCGAACGACACCACTACGACGTCGTCGTGATCGGCGCCGGCGGCGCCGGGCTGCGGGCCGCCATCGAGGCCCGGCTCGCCGGCAAGCGCACCGCGATCATCAGCAAGTCGCTGTTCGGCAAGGCGCACACGGTCATGGCCGAGGGTGGCGCGGCCGCGGCCATGGGCAACGTGAACAGCCGCGACAACTGGATGGTGCACTTCCGCGACACCATGCGCGGCGGCAAGTTCCTGAACAACTTCCGGATGGCCGAGCTGCACGCCAAGGAGGCGCCGGAGCGGATCTGGGAGCTGGAGACCTACGGTGCGCTGTTCGACCGCACCAAGGACGGCAAGATCTCCCAGCGCAACTTCGGCGGCCACGAGTACCCGCGGCTCGCGCACGTCGGCGACCGGACCGGCCTGGAACTGATCCGCACCCTGCAGCAGAAGATCGTCTCGCTGCAGCAGGAGGACTTCGCCGAGACCGGCAACTACGACGCCAAGATCCGGGTCTTCTCCGAGACCACGATCACCGAGCTGCTGCTCGAGGGCGACCGGATCGCCGGGGCGTTCGGCTACTACCGCGAGTCGGGTGAGTTCATCCTGCTCGAGGCGCCCGCGGTCGTGCTGGCCACCGGCGGCGTCGGCCGCTCGTACAAGGTGACCTCGAACTCGTGGGAGTACACCGGTGACGGGCACGCCCTGGCCCTGCGGTCCGGCGCCACGCTGATCAACATGGAGTTCCTGCAGTTCCACCCGACCGGCATGGTGTGGCCGCCCAGCGTCAAGGGCATCCTGGTCACCGAGTCGGTCCGCGGTGACGGCGGCGTGCTCAAGAACACCGACGGCAAGCGGTTCATGTTCAACTACGTCCCCGACGTCTTCCGCAAGCAGTACGCGGAGACCGAGGAGGAGGCGGACCGCTGGTACAAGGACCCGGACAACAACCGGCGCCCGCCCGAGCTGCTGCCCCGCGACGAGGTCGCCCGGGCGATCAACAGCGAGGTCAAGGCCGGCCGGGGTACGAAGGCCGGCGGCGTCCTGCTCGACATCGCCAGCCGGCTCCCGGCCGAGGAGGTCCAGCGGCGGCCGCCCTCGATGTACCACCAGTTCAAGGAGCTGGCGGACGTCGACATCACCAAGGAGCCGATGGAGGTCGGCCCGACCTGTCACTACGTGATGGGCGGCGTCGAGGTGGACCCCGACTCGGCGGCGGCGTTCGGCCGGGTCGAGGGCCTGTTCGCGGCTGGTGAGGTCTCCGGCGGCATGCACGGCTCCAACCGGCTCGGCGGCAACTCGCTCTCCGACCTGCTGGTGTTCGGCAAGCGGGCCGGCGAGCACGCGGCCGCGTACGCCGACGCGCTCGGCAAGCGGCCCAAGGTCACCACCGGTGACGTGGAGAGGGCCGTGGACGCCGCGCTGGCCCCGCTGAGCCGGGAGAACGGCGAGAACCCGTACACGTTGCAGCAGGATCTGCAGGCCGTGATGGGCGACCTGGTCGGCATCATCCGCCGCGAGGGTGAGCTGACCGACGCGCTCAAGCGGCTCCAGGAGCTGAAGCTGCGGGTGGCCAACGTCGGCGCGGCCGGCGGGCGCCGGTACAACCCGGGCTGGCACCTCGCGCTGGACCTGCGCAACATGCTCATCGTCTCCGAGTGCACCGCGAAGGCGGCGCTGGAGCGTGAGGAGTCGCGTGGCGGGCACACCCGGGAGGACTTCCCGAAGATGAGTCCGCAGTGGCGCCTGGTCAACCTGGTCTGCTCGCTGGACGAGGCGGGCGACGTGCACCTGGAACGCAAACCGGTGCCGGCGATGCGCACGGAGCTGATCCAGCTCTTCGAGCGCACCGAGCTGAGCAAGTACATGACCGACGAAGAGCTCACGGAGGTGGAGTGATGAAGCGTCACTTTCGGGTGTGGCGGGGCGACGCTTCGGGCGGTGACCTCCAGGAGTTCGACGTCGAGGTGAACGAGGGCGAGGTCGTCCTCGACGTCATCCACCGGCTGCAGGCCACCGAGACCCCGGACCTGGCCTGCCGCTGGAACTGCAAGGCCGGCAAGTGCGGGTCCTGCTCGATGGAGATCAACGGCAAGCCCCGGCTGGGCTGCATGACGCGGATGTCCACCTTCACCGAGGACGAGACCGTCACGATCACGCCGCTGCGGGCCTTCCCGATCATCCGGGACCTGGTCACCGACGTCTCGTTCAACTACGAGAAGGCCCGCGAGACGCCGGCGTTCGCGCCGCCGCCCGGGGTCAAGCCGGGCGACTACCGGATGAAGCAGATCGACGTGGAACGCTCGCAGGAGTTCCGCAAGTGCATCGAGTGCTTCCTGTGCCAGAACACCTGCCACGTGGTCCGCGACCACGAGGAGAACAAGCCCGCGTTCTCCGGTCCGCGCTACTTCATCCGCGCCGCCGAGCTGGACATGCACCCGCTCGACGACCGGACGGACCGCAAGAACTACTCCCAGGAGCACCAGGGCCTGGGCTACTGCAACATCACCAAGTGCTGCACCGAGGTCTGCCCCGAGCACATCAAGATCACGGACAACGCGATCATCCCGATGAAGGAACGGGTCGTGGACAACCGCTACGACCCGCTGGTCTGGCTGGGCCGCAAGATCTTCCGCCGGGACCAGCTGGAGAGCACCCCGGCCCACGCCGGTGGTAGCCGCAGCTCCGGCAGCTCCAGCGGGGACTCGATGGCACCCAGCAACACCGAGGGTGTCACCGGGGTGGCGTCCGGGCTCGGCAGCTCCGGCTCGCGGCTGCCGGAAGGGCCGGCCGTCAACGCCGAGGGCCGGCTGGACGTGGCCGAGCTGCTGTCGCACCAGGCCGGCGGGCCGTCGCCGTTCGGCGACGACCAGGAGTTCCCGCTGCGCCAGGACGGGATCAGCTACCGGCATCCGGAGCCGGGCAAGGACTGAGCAACACCGGGAACGGCCCGCCGCGGCGGGCCGTTCCTGCTATTGCAGGAACGTCGCGACGGCGGCCACGAAACGCTCGGGGTCGTCGAGCCACGGCTGGTGGCCCGCTCCCGGCTGCACGACCAGGGTGGCGTCCGGGAAGAGCGCGGCGTAGTCGGTGACCGCGGGCGGCGGGCTGTTCAGGTCGACCTCGCCGGCCAGCAGCAGCACCGGGGCCGCGAAGGTGGCCAGGGCGGCCCGGGTCGCCTCCGGCGTGAACGCGCCGTCCGCCGCGAAAGCCTCGGCGATGGCCGGGTTCATCCGTTTGCTCGACTCGGCGTGCTGCCGCTGCGCCGCCGCGTCCCAGCGGCCGTACCGCAGCGGGGCGAGGGCCTCCCAATCGGCGTCCGTGCCCCTGCCCGCCCCGATCGCGGCCAGAGCCGCGGCGGCAGCCGGATACCAGGGCTCGTTCTTGCGGAGCTGAGCGGTCGCGCGGCGCATCTCGGCGGGGACCGGGATGCCGACGCCGACCAGGCTGGGGGTGATCAGGACCAGCTTGCTGACCGCGTCCGGGTGACGGGTCGCGTACTGCACCGCCACGTTGCCGCCGGCGGAGTGGCCGAGCAGGTCCATCCGGTCCAGGCCGAGGTGCTCGCGCAGAGCCGCCACGTCGCCGACCTGGCGGTCGCAGCGGTACGACCCGGTGTCCGCGGGGGTCGCGGACTCCCCGGTGCCGCGCGGATCGAGCAGCACCAGCCGGTGGTGCCGGGCCAGGCCGCCGAGATCCCCGAGGTACGCGGAGTCCTCCATCGGCCCCGGCAGGCAGACCAGCGGGTCACCCTCCCCGGCTGTGCGGTACGCGAGCCTGGTGCCGTCCGGCGCTGAGAAGGTGGGCATGACGCGCAGCCTGACAGCGCCACCGACCACCCGGAAGCGATTTAGTACGCACGTACGAAGTCGGCGTAGAGTGGCCGGGGTGAGTGCTTACCAGCCGTCGATGCTCGACCTCATGGCCGGCCCGTCCGCCTCCCTGCAGCCGCTGCCCGGCCGCCTGGTCCGGCACACGCTGACCGCGGGCGCCTGGGTCGACGTGTTCCCCGGCTGGGTGCGGGGCTCCGACCCGGTCTTCGAGACCCTGCTGACCGAGGTCGACTGGCGGGCCGAGCGCCGCGCGATGTACGACGGCGTGGTCGACGTCCCCCGCCTGCTGCGCTGGTACGGCCGCGGCGAGGCCCTCCCGCATCCGCTGTTGACGCAGGCCCGCGACCAGCTCTCCGCGCACTACGAGCCGGAGCTCGGTGAGGGTTTCGTGACGGCGGGCATGTGCCTCTACCGCGACGGCCGCGACAGCGTCGCCTGGCACGGCGACACCCTGGGCCGCTCGTCGCGGGAGGACACGATGGTGGCGATCGTGTCCTTCGGGTCCCCGCGCAATCTGATGCTGCGCCCCCGGGCAGGCGGGGCGGAGTCGCGGCGGTTCCCGCTGGGCCACGGCGACCTGATCGTGATGGGTGGCTCCTGCCAGCGCACCTGGGAGCACGCGATCCCGAAGACGGCCAAGCCGGTCGGTCCCCGGATCAGTGTCCAGTTCCGCCCGATCAACGTGGCTTAGTTGCAGACCGGCCACGGATAGTTGCCAAACCATCGACCTTCGGTAATGTTTCCCGGGCATTGACATGGCGTCTCAAGAACTTACACTCCAAGTGTAATAACTGCCGACCGCATGATCCTCCATCGAGGACGGTGCGGCGCTCCTCAGTGCCGAGGTGACGATGACCCGACCCGCGCCCGCCACCGACCCCGATTCCGATGGCCTCTCTCTGCACCGGATCGGCGTCCGGTTCGGCGGCCTGGTCGCTCTCGACGACGTCTCACTGCGGGTGCCACCCGGCCGTACGGTCGGTGTCATCGGCCCCAACGGCGCGGGCAAGACCACCCTCTTCAACGTGGTCTGCGGTTTTGTCACCCCGACCACCGGCACCATCACGCTGGACGGCCGGGCGCTGCGGCCCCGCCCGCACCGGCTGGCGCGGCTCGGCATCGCCCGCACGCTGCAGGGTGTCGGCCTCTTCGGCGGCCTGACGGTCCTGGAGAACGTCATGGTCGGCGCCGAGCACGCGGGCCGGCGACCCGAGAGCGCGTGGGAAGCGCTGGAGCGCTGCGGGGTGACCCCGCAGGCGCACGCACTGCCCGGCGGCCTGCCGTACGCGGTCCGCAAACGGGTCGCCCTGGCCCGCGCCCTCGTCGCCCAGCCCCGCCTGCTGCTGCTGGACGAGCCGGCCGGCGGCCTCGGTGCCGACGAGATCGCCGAGCTGGGCGAGCTGATCACCGGCCTGCCCTGCGCGGTGCTGCTGGTCGAGCACCACATGGACCTGGTCATGGCGGTCTGCGACGAGATCCTGGTGCTGGACTTCGGCAAGCCGGTCGCGCACGGGACCCCGGCTGAGATCCGCACGGACCAGGCAGTCGTGGACGCCTACCTCGGGGCTGCGGCATGACCGCGCTGCTCGAGGCCGAGCAGCTCACCGTCGGGTACGGCGCCGCGCCCGTGCTGCACAGCGTGGATCTGACGGTGGCCCAGGGTTCGATCACCGCCGTTCTCGGGGCCAACGGTGCCGGCAAGACGACGCTGCTGCGTACCCTCTCGGGTCTGCTCCGTCCGGCCACCGGCCGGGTCGTGCTCGACGGGCAGGACCTGCGCGGGGTGAAGGTCGAGCAGATGGTGCGCCGGGGCGTGGCCCACGTGCCCGAGGGCCGCGGCGTGGTCACCGAGCTGACCGTGGACGAGAACCTGCGGCTCGGCGGCCTGTGGCGCCGCGACCGGGTGGACGCCAAGCGCGCCCTGGACGAGGTGTACGACCTGTTCGAGCCGCTCGCCCGTCGTCGCCGCTTCCCCGGCCACCAGCTCTCCGGCGGGGAGCGGCAGATGCTCGCGCTCGGCCGGGCCCTGGTCGGCCGGCCGCGCCTGCTGCTGCTGGACGAGCCGTCGCTGGGCCTGGCGCCCAAGGTGACCGCCCAGATCATGGGCCTGCTGCGCACCCTGCGGGACCGCACCGGGCTGACCGTGCTGCTCGTCGAGCAGAACGTGCGCAGTGCCCTGTCGGTCGCCGACACGGGAATCGTGATGTCGCTGGGCCGGGTGGTCGCCAACGCGGACGCCGCCACCCTGCGCGACGACGAGGACATGCGGCACGCATACCTCGGTTTCTAGCGGAAGGAGGGCGATGGACCGGTTCGTGTTCCTGACGTTCGACGGCCTGAGCCGGGGTGCGGTGTACGCCGCGTTCGCCCTGGCCCTGGTCCTGATCTGGCGAGCCACCCGGATCGTCAACTTCGCCCAGGGCGCGATGGCGGTCGCGACCGCCTACGTCGGCTACTCGGTGTCGGCGGCGACCGGCTCGTACTGGCTGGGGTTCGCCGTGGCGGTGCTCGGCGGGCTGCTGCTGGGCGCCGTGACCGAGCGGGTGGTGATGCGTTTAGTCGACCACTCGTCGCACCTCAACGGCGTGGTCGTGGCACTCGGCCTGGTGCTCGTCATCCAGGGCGTGCTCGGCATGATCTACGGCAACGAGTTCCGTCCGGCCGAGGCGCCGTTCAGCCGCGAGGCGTTCACCGTCGGCGGGATCGCGCTGCTGTCCCGCTTCGACCTGTTCGTCTTCGGCGCGGTCTTCCTGGTGGTGGCGCTGCTGGTGGTGCTGTTCACCCGGACGTCGGTGGGGCTGCGGATGCGGGCCTCGGCGTTCGCGCCCGACGTGTCCCGGCTGCTCGGGGTGAACGTCGGCGGGATGCTGACGCTCGGCTGGGCGCTGGCGGCCGCGGTCGGCTCGCTGGCCGGCATGCTGGTCCTGCCGACGGAACTGGGGCTGCACCCCAACGCCATGGACATCGTGTTCGTGTCGTCGTTCACCGCGGCGGTGGTCGGCGGCCTGGACAGCGCGGTCGGCGCGGTCGCCGGCGGCCTGATCGTCGGGCTGCTGCTCTCCTACGTCAGCGGCTACCTGGGTGCCACGGTGGCCCCGATCGCCGTCCTGCTCCTGTTGGTCGTGGTGCTGCTGGGCCGGCCCGGCGGGCTGTTCTCCCGATCGGCGGCGAGAGCCGTATGAGCGTCACGCTGGCTCCGAAGGTGGACGCGGGCACCCGGGTCCCCGCCGCGCCCCGCAAGCACCGCTACCTGGTGTGGGCGGTCGTCGCGGCCGTGCTCATCGTGGCGCTGACCTATGCGCTGCCGCCGTTCCGCAACTATCAGCTCGCGACCGTGGGGGCGTACCTGTGCGTCACGGCCGGGCTCACCGTCCTCACCGGGCTCAACGGGCAGCTGTCGCTCGGGCACGGCGCGCTGATGGCCACCGGCGCCTACACGGTCGCGATGGTCCAGGAGAAGCTGGCCGGGCGGGGCCAGTGGACGCTGCTGGTCGCCGTGCTGGCCGGGATCGCCGTGGCCACGGTGGCCGGCGGGATCGTCGGGCTGGCGGCGGCCCGGTTGCGCGGACCGTACCTGGCCGGCCTCACGCTCGCGGTCGCCGTGGTGGTGCCGGCGATCGCGAGCACCTTCGACAAGACCTTCAACAGCGACCAGGGCCTGTCCGTGTACGTCGATCCGCCGCCGCTGGCGCTGGGCGCGACGTTCCCGTACGAGCGCTGGCAGGCGTGGCTGGCCTGGGCCGGCGCGCTGCTCACCGTGTTCCTGCTGGCGACGCTGGTCCGGGGGCGGTTCGGCCGGGCGCTGCGGGCCGTACGCGATGACGAGGCCGCCGCCCGCATCGCCGGGGTGAACGTCGCCCGTACCCAGGTCCTGGCTTTCGTGGTCAGCGCGGCCTGCGCCGGCCTCGGCGGCGCGCTGTTCGCCGTGCTCGCCCAGAGCGTCTCCCCCGGCGCCTTCCCGATCTCGCTGTCGCTGTTCCTGGTGATGGCCATCGTGATCGGCGGCCTGGGCAGCCTGGCCGGCGCGGTCTGGGGCGCGGTCCTGCTGGTGGCCCTGCCCGCCCTGACCCACTCGCTCACCGAACTGATCGACGTGTCGCCCGCGGTCGCCCAGCGGCTGGAGGGAAACCTGCCGCTGGCCCTGTTCGGCATCACGTTGATCGTCGTCATGCTCGCCGCACCCGGCGGTATCGCCTCACTACGACTCAGAAGGAGAAAGGCATGAGACGCATATGGTCCGCGCTCGCCGTGACGGCCCTGGTCGCTGCCGCCGCCGGTTGCAGCGGTGACGACGGGGGCGGAGGCAGCGGCGGGGGCGGCAGCGTTCCCGGCGTGACCGCCACCGACATCCTGGTCGGCACGCACATGCCGCTGACCGGCCCGGCCGCGGCCGGCTACTCGAAGATCGCCCCGGCCACCAAGGCCTACTTCGACTACGTCAACGCGAGCGGCGGCGTGCACGGCCGCAAGATCACCTACAAGATCATGGACGACACCTACAACCCGGCGACGACCCAGCAGGTGGTCCGCGAGCTGGTGCTGCAGGACAAGGTCTTCGCGATCCTGAACGGGCTGGGCACCCCGACGCACACCGGCGTGCTGGACTTCCTCAAGACCAACCGGGTCCCCGACCTGTTCGTGGCGTCCGGCAGCCGCAGCTGGGACCAGCCCGACAAGTATCCGGGCACCTTCGGCTTCAACGTCGACTACACCGTCGAGGGCAAGATCCTGGCCACCCACGTCAAGACCACCATGGCCGGCAAGAAGGTCTGCTTCCTCGGCCAGGACGACGACTTCGGCCGGGACGCCCTGGCCGGCATCGAGAAGATCCTCGGCCCGGTGGCCGCCAAGCAGTCGTACGTCACCAGCAACCCGAACGTCGGCCCGCAGATGGGCGCGCTCAAGCAGGCCGGCTGCCAGGTCGTCATGCTGGCGACCGTGCCGGGCTTCACCGCGCTCAGCCTGGGCACCGCGGCCAAGATCGCCTTCAAGCCGCAGTTCGTGGTCTCCCAGGTCGGCGCCGACCTCGGCACCCTGACCAAGCAGCTGGGCGCGGCGGCACCGCTGACCGAGGGCCTGATCTCGGACAACTACCTGCCGCTGAGCAACGACGAAGCCAACCCGTGGATCCAGCTCTACAAGAAGGTCAACGCGGCGCACAACGGCAACGCCGAGTTCGACAACAACATCGTCTACGGCATGTCCGTCGGCTATCTCTTCGTGCAGAGCCTGCAGGCCGCGGGCAAGGACCTGACCCGCGAAGGGCTGATCTCGGCGATCGAGAAGAACGGCTTCCAGGGACCGGGCCTCGCGCCGCTGCGCTTCTCGGCCGACGACCATTCCGGGTACGGCGGCATGCAGCTCTCCAGGGTCGAAGGTGGCAAGCAGACCTACTTCGGCCAGCCGTTCGAGACGGACGAGGGGGACGGCCCGGTGTCGGCGTACACGACACCGCCGGCAGCCCCGCCCGCGAACGGGATCCCGGCGGCCTCCTAGCCTGCCTGTGTCGGAGCGGTTGCGACTCGCCGCCGGCCCGGGCAGGGTTGGCGGCGAGAAAGTTACTCACTAGTAGGAGGTTCTGCCGGATGACGAAGCTCAACGGCGCCGTGGCCGTCGTGACCGGGGCCAGCCGGGGAATCGGGTTCGCCATCGCCCAGCGTTTCGTCGCCGAGGGTGCCAAGGTGTGCATCACCGGACGCGACGCCGGCGCCCTGGAGAACGCGGTGAAGGACCTGGGCGGGCCCGACGTCGCGATCGGCGTCGCGGGCAAGGGCGACGACGCCGGCCACCGGGCCGCCGTCATCGACACCGTGCTCGGCGCGTTCGGGCCGGTCACCCTGCTGGTGAACAACATCGGCATCAATCCGGCGTACGGGCCGCTGGGCTCCCTCGACCTGGGGGCGGCCCGCAAGATGATCGACGTCAACGTGCTCGGCACGCTGGGCTGGGTGCAGGAGGCGCTGCGCGGCGGGCTGGCCGAGCAGGGCGGCTCGATCGTCAACATCTCCTCGGTCTCCGGCGTACGCCCGGCCCCCGGCATCGCGTTCTACGGCGTGACCAAGGCCGCCCTGATCCACCTCACCGAGGAGCTCGCCGTCGAGCTGGCCCCGAAGATCCGGGTCAATGCGGTCGCTCCCGCCGTGATCAAGACCCGCTTCGCCACCGCGCTGTACGAGGGCCGCGAGGAACAGGTCGCCGCCACGTATCCGCTGGGCCGGCTCGGCGTGCCCGAGGACGTGGCCGGCACGGTCGCGTTCCTCTGCTCCGCCGACGCCGCCTGGATCACCGGCCAGACCGTGGTCATCGACGGCGGCGTCACCCTGACGGGTGCGGTGCAGTGAGCCTGCGGCGAGTGGTGGTCACCGGCGCCGGCAGCGGCATCGGCGCGGCCCTGGCCCGCCGGTTCGCGGCCGACGGCGCCCGGGTGGTCGTGAACGACCTGGACCCGGCCGCCGCCGAAGCCGTGGCCGCCGAGATCGGTGGCGTGGCCGTCCCGGGCGACGCGGGCAGCGAGGACGACGTGCGCCGGCTCGTCGACACGGCGTGGTCCGAGCTCGGCGGCGTGGACCTGTTCTGCGCCAACGCCGGCATCCTGACCGCCGGGTCGGCCGAGGCACCCGACGCCGCCTGGCAACGGGCCTGGCAGATCAACGTCATGTCGCACGTGTACGTGGCCCGCGCGGTGCTTCCCCGCTGGCTGGAGAACGGTGGCGGGCGGCTGCTGTTCACCGTCTCCGCGGCCGGGCTGCTGACCCTGCTCGGCAGTGCGCCGTACTCGGTCACCAAGCACGCCGCGCTGGGCTTCGCCGAGTGGCTGCGCGCCACGTACGCCCACCGCGGCATCACCGTCCAGGCGCTGTGCCCGCAGGGCGTCCGCACCGACATGCTCGGCAGCGGCTCGGACAGCGCCAGCCGGGCCCAGCTCGCCGCGACCGCGATGGATCCGGCCGAGGTCGCCGCCGTGGTCGCCAAGGCCCTGGAGGGCGACAGCTTTCTGGTGCTGCCGCACCCCGAGGTCGCCGAGTACTACCGGCGCCGCGCCACCGACACCGACCGCTGGCTGGGCGGGATGAACAAGATCCAGCGCGGCTTCGACACGGCGGCCACCGCATGACCGGCCTCCGCGGACTCGACCTGGACAGGCTCCAGGCGCACCTCGGCTCCGGCCCGCTGACCGCCACGATGTTCGCCGGCGGCCGGTCCAACCTCACGTACGCGGTCACCGACGGCACCGAGCGCTGGGTCCTGCGCCGCCCGCCGCTCGGGCACGTCCTGCCGACCGCGCACGACATGGTCCGCGAGCACCGGGTGCTGCAGGCGTTGTCGGCGGCCGGCTTCCCGGCGCCCCGCCCGGTGCTGCTGTGCGCAGACACAGACGGCATCGGCGCGCCGTTCTACCTGATGGAGCACGTCGACGGCACGATCTACCGCGACGTGGCCGACCTGGAGACGATGGGCCCGGCGGCGATGCACACGCTGGTGCTGTCGCTGGTGGACACGCTGGCCGACCTGCACGCGCTGGACCCGGCGGCGATCGGGCTGGCCGACTTCGGCCGCCCCGAGGGCTTCAACGAGCGCCAGGTCCGCCGGTGGAAGAAGCAGCTCGACGCGTCGCGCAGCCGCGAGGTGCCGGGCATCGAGGAGCTGCACGCCCGGCTGGCCGCGGACATCCCGGCCGGCGCCGGCGCCGTGGTGCACGGCGACTACCGGCTGGACAACGTGCTGATCGGCCCGCGGCTGGAGATCAACGCGGTGCTGGACTGGGAGATGTCCACGCTGGGTGACCCGCTCAGCGACGTGGCTCTGATGCTGGTCTACGCGGGCCGTCCGCTGCTTGTCGGTGGCCGCTCGTCCATCTCCGTACCCGGGCATCCGAGCCTCGCGGAGATGGCCGGCCACTATGCGAAACGCTCCGGCCGCGACGTCTCCGACCTGCACTGGTACGTCGGTTTCGCGGCTTTCAAGCTCGCCGTCATCCTCGAGGGCGTGCACTACCGCTACGTTCAGGGCCAGACGGTGGGCGAGGGCTTCGACACGGTCGGCGCGCTCGTGGCGCCGCTGGTCGCACAAGGTCATGAGTCACTCGACGGAACGCTGGAGGGGAACTGATGGACTTCGCGTTCGATGCCCGCACCGAGGATTACCGCAAGCGCCTGCTCGCCTTCCTCGACGAGTACGTCTACCCCGCTGAGGTCACCTTCGACGAGGAGTACGCCGGCGACTGGTCCCCACCCCCGGTCATCGCCCGCCTGCAGGCCAAGGCCCGCGAGGCCGGCCTGTGGAACCTCTTCCTGCCCGGTGAGCACGGCGCCGGCCTGACCAACCTGCAGTACGCGCCACTGGCCGAGCTGACCGGCCGCAGCCCGGCGATCGCCCCGCCCGCGCTCAACTGCGCCGCCCCGGACACCGGCAACATGGAGGTGCTGGCCCAGTTCGGCAGCCCGGCCCAGCGCGAGCAGTGGCTGCGCCCCCTGCTGAACGGCGAGATCCGCTCGGCCTTCGCGATGACCGAGCCGCAGGTGGCGTCCTCGGACGCGACGAACATCGGCACCCGGATCACCCGCGACGGCGACGAGTACGTGATCAACGGCCGCAAGTTCTACATCTCCGGCGCGATGAACCCGAACTGCCGGATCTTCATCGTGATGGGCAAGACCGACCCCGGGGCCGCCCGGCACGTGCAGCAGAGCATGATCCTGGTCCCCCGGGACACCCCCGGCCTGACCGTGCAGCGCGGCATGACCGTCTTCGGCTACGACGACGGCGACCACGGCGGCCACGCCGAGATGCTCTTCGACGACGTCCGGGTGCCGGCGGCGAACCTGATCGGCGAGGAGGGCTCCGGCTTCGCCATCTCGCAGGCCCGGCTGGGCCCCGGCCGGATCCACCACTGCATGCGGCTGATCGGGATGGCCGAGCGGGCGCTGGAGCTCATGTGCCGGCGGGCGCTGACCCGGACACCGTTCGGCAAGCCGCTGGCCGAGCAGGGTGTCGTGCAGGAGTGGATCGCGGAGTCGCGGGTCCGCATCGAGCAGGCCCGGCTGCTGGTCCTCAAGGCGGCCTGGCTGATGGACACGGTCGGCAACAAGGGCGCGCACACCGAGATCCAGGCCATCAAGATCATCGTGCCGGGCACCGCCGAATGGATCATCGACAAGGCCATCCAGGCCCACGGCGCCGCCGGCGTCGGTCAGGACACCCCGCTGGCCCGCCTGTGGGCGCAGTCGCGCACGCTGCGGCTCGCCGACGGCCCCGACGAGGTGCACAAGCGCTCGCTGGCGCGCCGCGAGCTCAACCGCTATCGGAGCGCCTGATGCCGGCTGCCTCACCCCGTCCACCCCAGCGCATCGACGGCCGTACGGCCCGCTCGGAGCGCACCCGCAACGCCATCGTCGAGGCGCACGTGGCGCTGATCCTCGAGGGTGACCTGCGCCCGACCGCGGACCGCATCGCCAAGCAGGCGGGAGTGTCGCTGCGCGCGCTGTGGAGCCACTTCGCCGACATGGAGGCGCTGTTCGCGGCCAGCGGCGAGCGGATCCTGGAGCAGCGCGACGAGGCCCACGAGGCGATCCCGGCGGACCTGCCGCTGGCGGCGCGCATCGACGCGTACTGCCACCAGCGGGCCCGGATGCTGGAGCACATCGCGCCGGCGGCCAAGGCGTCCGCGCTGAAGGAGCCGTTCTCCCCGGCGTTGCAGAGCTACCGCCGCAGCCACGTGGACCGGATCCGGACCGAGCTGAAGATCCTGTTCGCCCGCGAGCTCAACGGCGACGAGACCCTGCTGGCCGCCCTGACGGCGACCAGCATGTGGCCGACGTGGGGCACGCTGCGCGACGCGATGGGCCTGGAGCCGGACGCGGCCCGGCTGGTGCTGACCCGCGCGGTGACAGCGCTGCTGACTGCCCGCTGACCGGCCGCTCATCGACCCCGGAAAGACACGCCAGAAAATCTGTCCCTGAAAAACTAGATTTCTTGGGCGATGGCGACTAACGTATCTCTTGTCGAACTGAGAACGTCAAGACGCGGACGTACCCGCCCGGCCGTGAGGTCACGACGGGCGCAGCACCAGGAAGTAGGCAGCACCCACGCCTAAGCGGCGGGGTTCTGCAGATCCGCCGCACGTGGCAGGGCCGAGAAGTATGCGTGGGGCTCCACCACCGGCGGGGAAGTGCGCAGTACGCATCACGTCAGAGCAAGTGGAACGCAGAGGAAAGGGAGGGTTGACGCACCGTTGGATCGCCCGCTTCGACTGCTCTACCGGGTCGAGTGGACACCGCAGTTTCCATCGAACGAGAGGTGGTCTCCGGTCACGCTTACGCGATCCTCGCACCCGAAACCGTTACACACGGCTGGTGCGGATTAGACAAACCGACGCGACTGTCGGCAGATGGTGTTCTAAAACCCGATAACCCTGGGCCCCGGCGCGATCAGCGCCGGGGCCCTCGACACGGAGGTGACATGGCCCAACCCGACGACATGTTCGGTGACGAGGACTACCCCGCCTACACCATGGGCCGCGCCGCAGAGATCGTCGGCGTATCGCAGGACTTTCTGCGCCGGCTCGGCGACGCGAAACTGATCGACCCGTTCCGCTCCCCCGGCGGACACCGGCGCTACTCCCGCTACCAGCTGCGGCTGGCGGCCCGCGCCAAGGAGATGGTGGACGAAGGCACGGCCCTGGAGGCGGCGTGCCGGATCATCATCCTGCAGGACCAGCTCGAAGAAGCGCTCCGGGTCAACGAATCCCTGCGCAGTAACGAGAACAGCAACGCAGAATGACCACTCGCCGCCCCCGGCACGCGGTCCCGCCCATCACCCGGCCGGGGCCGTTCGTCATTCCGGGCACCGTCCGGCATCCGGCCGCGGGCCGCCCCACCCACGAGGATCGGCACGGCATCCCGGTGGCCTTCACGCCCGGCCGGACCACGCTGCCTGGCATTCCCGGCGACTCCTCGCCCCACCGCTTCACCCACGCTGATCGGCTCCCGGCGCCTT
>NZ_BOQL01000043.1 GCF_018332655.1 Actinoplanes auranticolor
TGTCGGCGAATCACCTTCAGTCATGAGTCCTTCATCAGCGAGGAGTGCGTCGGACGAGGCGATCGCAACCTCGCTGGTGGCTATCTTGCAGACAGCGAGGTTGCGACCAAATCGTACTGAGAACGAATGACCACGTCTCTGGTATTGATCAAACTGTTAGTTGTCACCCGTTAGGAGCACTGCGTGACATGGTTTGTCCGTCATGCGGCAGCCACCAGGTCGTATCCGTCGGTGGCCGGCCGGGAGTCCTCGACTGCCCGCCGCAGGGCCCGGGTCACCTGGTTGAAGACCCGCGGGTCGGAGGTCGCGTAGAGAGTCACGTCGCTGCCGCGGTAGTTGGCCAGTAGTTCCCAACGCTGCGGCCGCAGCCGCCAGTACGCCGCTGTGCACAGGCCGGCGATGGCGGCGCAGAGCGGGGCCGACACGTAGACCGCCGGGGTGCCGAGCGTGGTCCATCCGGCTGCCGTCACGATCAGCGCGCCGAAGGCCACCTGCAACGCCCGGGGGTTGGCCCGTCGTGCGTCGGTGTGGGCCCGGCGGACGTTGTGCAGGTCCCGGATCAGCACCATTCTCACGGGGTCGCCGAGCCAGGCGAAATGTCCGTCGGTCACCACTGCGTCGGGTCCACGGTAGTAGATGCGCATGGCGAACTCCTCTCCTCGACTCCTTGCGAGGAGGGGAAGTGCGGGGCCACCATTGGCGTAGAGAGTCATCCCCGCCTCGCGCGTCGCATTGATCGACGCCCTGGAGGCGACAACGGCACCCGGTTGCCGCCGGGTGCCGTTTCTTGTTCTCCTCCGGATCCGCCCTGTCAATGCCTGCCCTCAGTACAGCATGGCTATAGCGCTGACCGCTACCACTCAATCTGCCATGTTGCAGATTGCGTACAAGCCGACCAGGATCTCAGCCGGCCAGCAGGACCGCCGGCAGGGCCGCCGCAGCCGGGATGACCTGCACGAACAGGATCCGGCTGGTGACCGTGAGGGCGCCGTAAATCCCCGCGACGATCACGCAGAACAGGAGAAATACCTGGAACGTCAGGTCGTCGGAGATGAGACCATAGACCAGGCCGGTCGCCAGGAAGCCGTTGTAGAGGCCCTGGTTCGCCGCCATGGTCGCCGTCTGTTCGGCGAACTCTTCCGAGGTACCGAACGTGGCACGCACCCGATCTGTCCGCCACAGGAACATCTCCAGGACGAGGATGGAGAAGTGGATCGCGGCCACCAGGCCGACCAGAATTCCTGCGGCCCATGCATGGCTACCCCTTCCGCCGCCGGCGAGCGGGGCGCGGGCGGATCCGGCAAACGGTAGGACATGGCCGTTCATCGATGGATGTAACCATCGGCACGGTGCGTTTCGCCGCCGCGGCCGCCGGGTAGCCGAACTGTCGACGTTGGCGAACGAGCAGGTAGGGGAGGGTACAGCCCGCATGGACAGCAGACTCCGGATCGCCAATCAGGCCGTCCAGCCGGTCCTGGTGATGTTCCCGCTCGGCCTGTTCGCGATGGCCGTGCTGTTCGACCTCGGCAACGTCTTCGGCGGGCCCGACATCCTCGGCGCGCTCGCGTACTGGAACCTCGTCGCCGGGATGATCGGCGGCGTGCTGGCCGCGGCCGCCTCCGCCATCGACCTGATGTTCGTCCGCGACACCTCAGCGAAGCGGCGCGGCGTGCTGCAGGGCCTGGTCAACATGGGTGTTCTGCTGGTCTTCGCGGTCATCCTCATGGTGCGGATGCGCACTCCCGACCGGGTCGCCGGCGGCGGGCTGGTCGCGATCGAGCTGCTCGCCCTGGCCGGTGCCGTCTTCGGCGCCTGGTACGGCGGCGAGCTGGTCAACCGCCGGCGCACTCCCGCGTTTGCCCGTGCGGAGGCCGGGAACCGCTTGTTCTGACAGAGCGGAGACGCAGAGAGGCACGAACGATGGCGACATCGATCAGCGGCAAGCGCGTCGCGTTCCTCGCGACCGACGGCGTGGAGGAAGTCGAGTACACGCAACCCCGCCAGGCGGTCGAGGAGGCCGGCGGGACGGCGGAGCTCGTCTCGATCAAGGACGGCGAGATCCAGGCCGTCAACCACATGGACAAGGCCGGCACGTACCCGGTGGACAAGCAGGTCAGGGACGCGGCGGCGACGGACTACGACGCGTTGGTGCTGCCCGGCGGCGTGGCCAACCCCGATTTCCTGCGGACCGACCCGGACGCGGTGCGCTTCGTGCGGGACTTCTTCAGCGCGGGCAAGCCGGTGGCGGCGATCTGCCACGGCCCGTGGACCCTCATCGAGGCCGGCGTCGTGGACGGCCGCACCCTCACCAGCTGGCCGAGCCTGCGCACGGACCTGGCCAACGCCGGCGCGACCTGGGTCGACGAGCCGGTCTTCGTCGACGACGGCCTGGTCACGAGCCGCAAACCCGACGACATCCCGGCCTTCTGCGACAAGATCCTGGAAGAGATCGCCCACGCCAGATAACCCAGCGGTACGGGCCCGGAAAGCACTCGTGGCGCACAGACGGAGGTCTGTGCGCCACAGCCTTGCCGGGCGGCCGCCGGGCTGACCCGTCGGGGTCCGCCTACTTCAGGACAATCCGGCCGGTGGCCTCGAAGGACGCCAGGTCGGCCAGCACCTCGTCGATGATCGGCGACGGCGCGCCGGGCAGGGCGTCCAGCGGGAAGAAACCGGCGTCCACCGACTCCTCCGTGACCTTCTGCAGCTCGCCCTCCCAGGTGTGGATCCGGAACGACATCAGGATCTGCTGGTAGGTGTGGCCCCACTCGTTGGTGTACGTGTACGACGTGTGGAAGGCGAACGGTGTCAGCGAGGTCGCGCGCAGCCCGGTCTCCTCCCACACCTCGCGGATCGCGCACTGCTCCATGCTCTCGCCCAGCTCCATCGCTCCCGCCGGGATCGCCCAGCGGAGGTTGTCGGAACGCTGGATCAGCAGGAGCCGGTTCTGCTCGTCGAAGATCACGCCGCGCGCGCCCACGAACAGGATCGTGTCGGTGTCGCCGACCCTGGTGCGGACCCGGCCCAGATACGACTCATCCCACGTCAATGCCACGGGACCAGCGTAGGGCGTGGTCAGGCGGACTTCTTCGCCGCCTTGGTGGCCGTGGTCTTCTTCGCGGGAGCCTTCTTCGCGGCTGTGGTCTTGGACGGCGCGGCAGTCGCCTTCGCGGCTGGAGTTTTCTTGGCCGCTGCCGACTTCTTCGCCGGGGCGGCCTTCTTTGCGGTTGCCGACTTGGTAGCCGTACCGGATGAGGTTTTCTTGGCGGCCGACTTGGCCGCGCCGATCGGGGTGGCCCCGATCTCCCGGGCCCGTTCCTCCGGGGCCTCGCCGCGGGCCTTCTTGGCGCGTTCGACGCTGGCCTTGAGCGCGGCCATCAGGTCGACGGCGGCCGCGGGAGCCTCCTCGGTCTCCTCCGGCGCGACGATCTCGCGGCCCTCGACCTTGGCGTCGATGACCTCCTGGAGCGCGGCCCGGTAGTTGTCGGTGAACTCGTCGGCCTTGAAGCTGCCGGCCATCGAGTCGATCAGCGAGCTGGCCATGGCCAGCTCGGCCGGGCGGGTCTCGATGTCCTCGTCGAGGAAGCCGAAGTCGGGCGTGCGGACCTCGTCGGGCCAGAGCATGGTGTTGAGCACCAGGACGTCGTCGTGCACCCGCAGGGTGGCCAGCTGCTCGCGCTGGCGCAGCGCGACCTTGACGATCGCGACCCGGTCGGACTCGGTCAGCGCGTCCCTGAGCAGCACGTACGGCTTCGCCGCCTGGCCCTCGGGCTCGAGGTAGTAGGCCTTGGCGAACAGCAGCGGATCGATCTGCTCAGCCGGCACGAACTGCAGCACGTCGATCGCCCGCGACGTGGTCAGCGGGAGGTCGGCGAAGTCCTCGTCGGTCAGGATGACCATCTCGCCGCCGCCGAGGTCGTAACCCTTGGCGATGTCGTCGTAGGTCACCTCCTCGCCGTCGATCGAGCAGGTGCGCTTGTACTTGATCCGGCCGCCGTCGGTGCGGTGCACCTGGTGGAACCGGATGTCCTTCTCCTCCGTCGCGGAGAAGAGCTTCACGGCGATCGACACCAGGCCGAACGAGACCGCGCCCTTCCAGATCGCTCGCATCTTCTTCTCCTACCCACCCGTGAGCAGTCCCCGGATCAAGAATGGCATTAGTGAGACGCCTGCGTAAGGTGTTCGCTGGTGCCTATGGTGATCAGGTGCCGGCTGCGCCGCTCTCGCCGATGCTCGCGACCGCGGGCACGATGCCGCACGGGCCGGGCTGGAGCTACGAGTTCAAGTGGGACGGCGTGCGCGTCCTGTCGTCGTTCACCGGCGGTCCGCCGCAGCTGTGGGCGCGCTCCGGTGCCGCGGTGACGCCGGCCTATCCCGAGGTCGCCGGGCTGTCGCTGCCGCCGGGTTCGCTGCTGGACGGCGAGATGGTCGTGCTGGACGCGGCCGGTCGGCCGTCGTTCACCGCGCTGGCCGAGCGGATGCACGTCCGTGACCCCGGCCGGGCGGCCCGGCTGGCGGTGACCCTGCCGGTCACCTACATGATCTTCGACCTGCTCCGGTACGGCGACCAGTCCCTGCTCGACGTCCCGTACGTGCAGCGGCGCGCCCACCTGGAGAGCCTGGACCTGGGCAACGGCTGCTGGATGGTGCCACCGGCGTTCACCGACGGGCCCGCCACCGAGGCCGCGGCCCGGGAGAACCATCTCGAGGGCGTCGTGGCCAAGCGGCTGGACACGGCGTACCTGCCGGGAGCCCGGTCACCGGACTGGATAAAGATCAAGTTCGACCGGACCGGGGACTACGTGATCGGTGGCTGGCGGGCCGGGGCGCGCAAACTCGGTGGCCTGCTCGTGGGCGTGCCCGGTCCGGACGGGCGGCTGCGGTTCCGTGGCCGGGTCGGTGGCGGCATCGGCGCCGCAGCCGAGCAGGAGTTGTTGTCGGTCCTGGCGCCGCTGGAGACCCGCGACTCGCCGTTCCTGCCCGGCGCGGTGCCCCGGGAGGACTCCCGCGGTGCGCACTGGGTGCGCCCGGAACTGGTCACCGAGGTGCGGTACGGCAACCGGACCCCGGACGGCCGGCTGCGCTTCCCGCGTTTCCTGCGGCTGCGCCCGGATAAGTCTCCGGACGAATGCGCCGAGGAGGACGACGATGGCTGAGCCGGCCCGCAGCGGAGAACCCATGAGAAAACCCCGAGAGCGATATGCGGTGCAGATCGAGGGCCGCGACCTCGAGGTGTCCAACCTCGACAAGGTGATGTATCCGGCGGTCGGTTTCACCAAGGGCGAGGTCATCGACTACTACACCCGGATCGCGCCGGTGCTGCTGCCGCATCTGAAGGACCGCGCGTTGACCCGGATCCGCTTTCCGAACGGCGTCGACGGCATGCACTTCTTCGAGAAGAACGCCCCCGGCGGGACCCCGTCGTGGGTGCGGCTGGAGACCCTGCCGGTGCCCGGCTCGACCAAGGCCCGCGAGACCATCGACTTCGTGGTCGTCGACGAGCTGGCCACCCTGGTCTGGGTCGCCAATCTCGCCTCGCTGGAGCTGCACACCCCGCAGTGGCGGATCGGCCGGGATCCCGACCTGATGGTGGTGGACCTCGACCCGGGCGCGCCGGCCGCTCTCAAGGAGTGCTGCGCCGTCGCGATGCTGATGCGCGACCGGCTCGCCGACGACGGCCTCACCGCCTACCCCAAGACCTCGGGCAAGAAGGGCATGCAGCTCTGCGTACCGATCTCCGGAACGCAGGACGCCGAGACGGTCTCGGGTTATGCCAAGCAGGTGGCCGAGGAGCTGTCCGCGCAGGTGCCGGGGTCGATCACGGCCAAGATGGCCAAGGCGGTCCGGCCGGGCAAGGTGTTCATCGACTGGAGCCAGAACAACGCGGCCAAGACGACGGTGGCGCCGTACTCGTTGCGGGCCCAGGACAGCCCGACCGCCTCGACGCCGCTGACCTGGGACGAGGTCGCGGAGATGGCCCTGGGTGCGGAGGCGGCCCGGCAGTTCGGCGCCGCGGAGGTGCTCGAGCGCGTGGACGCCCACGGCGATCTGCTGGCTGACCTGCTGGAACCCGGGCCGGCCGTACCGGCTCGTTGAGGTACCTTGCGTGGCAAGGTACCGTGTGGCGCATGGCCGACGTCGCGCAACTCTCCACCAGCCTCCGGCGCGGGACGCTCGAGTTCTGTGTGCTCGCCATGGTCGAGCACGAGGACCGCTACGGCACGGAGATCGTCCGGCGCTTCGGTGAGGAGCGGAACCTCGCCGCCTCCGAGGGCACGATCTACCCGCTGCTGTCCCGCTTGCGCCGGGTGGGTTGGCTGGACAGCAAGTGGAGCGAGTCGCCGTCCGGGCCGCCGCGGCGCTACTACGCGCTCACCGACAGCGGGCGGTCGGCACTCGAGCACTTCCGCTCGGAGTGGGTTTCCTTTCGACAGACCGTCGACCGTCTCGTAGGGACCGGTGGGGCATGAGCGACAAGACCAACGACGCCGTGGCGGAGTATCTGCACGAGCTGGAGCTGCGGCTCACCGGCCTGCCGGTGCTCCAGCGCCGCGAGCTGCTCGCGGAGATCGCGGCGCACATCAGCAACGAGCGCGTGGAACGGAGCGTGACCTCGGAGGGCGAGCTGCTGGAGCTGCTCGAACGGCTGGGCAGCCCGGAGGTCGTCGCGGCAGCGGCGTACGAGGAGGCCGGCATGGCCGAGCCGGTGCTCTCGTACGCCGGAGCGACCAGCGCAGCGCGACGGCCGCTGCCGGCCGTCCCGCCGCCGCCGGACTCGCCGCCGCCCGCCTACTCCGGCCCGTTCCCGCCCTCGTTCGGGCACCGCCCTTACTCCGGCCCGCCGGTCGCCGGGCCGCCCCTCGCGCCCCCGCCGCCCGTGCGCGAGCCGGAGAGCAACACGGGACTCCGGGTGGTGATCGGGGTCGCGATCGCGACGGTGGTCGTCGTGCTGCTCGGTTGCCTGGCCGGGAGCTTCCTGATCACTCAGAGCTCGGTGAGCGAGGCCCCGGCCGCGACGGTGGAGCGCGCCGTGCCGGAGCCGCCCGCCGAGCCGGAGCGACCCGTCGAGCCGGAGCGACCGGCCATCGTGCGACCGGCCGACTGACCCGGCCGGTCAGTCGACCTGCGGCAGCGGCGGGCCGAGCACGTCGTCGGCGTCCACGATCGTGTAGGCGTAGCCCTGCTCGGCCAGGAAGCGCTGGCGGTGCGCGGCGTACTCCGTGTCGATCGTGTCGCGGGACACCACCGTGTAGAAGTGCGCCTGGCGGCCGTCGGCCTTCGGGCGCAGCACCCGGCCGAGGCGCTGGGCCTCCTCCTGCCGCGAGCCGAACGTGCCCGAGACCTGGATCGCCACGGCCGCCTCGGGCAGGTCGATGCTGAAGTTGCCGACCTTGGAGATCACCAGCGTCTTCAGCGAACCCGACCGGAACTCGTCGAACAGCCGCTCGCGCTCCTTGTTGGTCGTCGAGCCCTGCACGATCGGGGCGTCGAGGTATTCGCCGAGCTGGTGCAGCTGGTCGATGTAGCCGCCGATCACCAGCACCTGCTCGGTGGGATGCTTCTCGACCAGCGCGCGGACCACCGGGAGCTTGGTGCGGGCGGTCGCCGCCACCCGGTAGCGCTCCTCGGCCTCGGTCACCGCGTACGTCATGCGCTCGGCATCGGTCAGCGTGACCCGGACCTCGGTGCACTGGGCCGGGGCGATCCAGCCCTGCGCCTCGATGTCCTTCCACGGGGCGTCGTAGCGCTTCGGGCCGATCAACGAGAACACGTCGCCCTCGCGGCCGTCCTCGCGTACCAGCGTCGCGGTCAGCCCCAGCCGGCGGCGGGCCTGCAGGTCGGCGGTGAAGCGGAAGATCGGTGCCGGCAGCAGGTGCACCTCGTCGTAGATGACCAGGCCCCAGTCGCGAGCGCCGAACAGGTCGAGGTGGGTGAACGCACCGCCGCGCCGCGAGGTGAGCACCTGGTACGTCGCGATGGTGACCGGGCGGATCTCCTTGCGCTCGCCGCTGTACTCGCCGATCTCGTCCTCGGTCAGCGACGTACGGGCGACCAGCTCACGCTTCCACTGCCGGCCGGCCACCGTGTTGGTCACCAGGATCAGCGTGGTCGCCTTGGCGGTGGCCATCGCCGCCGCACCGACCAGCGTCTTGCCGGCGCCGCAGGGCAGCACGACCACGCCGGAGCCACCGGCCCAGAAGCCGTCCACCGCCTCCTGCTGGTACGACCGCAGCGTCCAGCCGTCCTGCGCCAGGTCGATCTCGTGCGCCTCGCCGTCCACGTAGCCGGCCAGGTCCTCGGCCGGCCAGCCCAGCTTGAGCAGCGCCTGCTTGAGCCGGCCCCGCTCCGAGGCGTGCACCGCGATGGTCTCGTCGTCGAGCCGCGCGCCGAGCATGCCGGCCAGCTTCTTGCTCTTGGCCACCTCCACCAGCACGATCCTGTCGAGCCCGCGCAGGACCAGCCCGTGCGACGGGTCGTTGATCAGCTGCAACCGGCCGTAGCGGTCCATGGTCTCGGCCACGTCGACCAGCAGCGCGTGCGGCACCGGGTAGCGGGAGAACTTGATCAGGGAGTCGACCACGCTCTCCGCGTCGTGCCCGGCGGCACGCGCGTTCCACAGGCCCAGCGGCGTCAGCCGGTAGGTGTGCACGTGCTCGGGGGAGCGCTCCAGCTCCGCGAACGGGGCGATCGCCATCCGGCACGCCTGCGCGTCCGGGTGGTCGACTTCCAGCAGCAGAGTCTTGTCGGACTGGACGATCAGTGGTCCGCCGGTCACCAGGTGCCCTTCGACGAGCGAGAGAAGACCCTCCAGTGTGACACGCGGTTCCACCCAGCGAAGAAGGTTGATCCCGTGTGCAACGCTTCCCTCGAGCCGGGCGTTTAAGCAAGCAGCACCATCGGACGGCGGGCGGGTCGCGCGCGAGCAGGGCAACGGGGGCGCGCGGTCCCGGCCGTCAGTCCTCGACGACCGCGGCCGTGATCCGGTGCAGGGCGAAGGTGTGCAACGTCTCCGTCCGTTCGTCCTCGGCGCGCAGGTAGCCGGCGCTCAGGGACACCGGGCGCACCAGCCGGGACAGCGTCGCGCCGTGCGAGTCCACGTAACCGACCCAGACGCGGGCTTTGTCGCGTACCGCCTGCTGTAGCACGGCCATCGCCTGCGTGTGCGCCTGCACCGAGGTCAGCCCGGGCACCTGCTGGCCGTTCGCGGCCCGCACGGTGACCGGCGCGCGGCGGGCCGCGCGGGTCGCGACGTCCCCGCGCCGGATCTGCTCGACCACCCCGGCCAGGCGCGGACCGGCCAGGATCGGCGGCCCGGGCTGCTCACCGAGCCGGGACGAGACCGGGGTACGGGTCACCGCGCGGCGTACCTTCGGCCGGGCCAGCACGGCCGACCCGCCGGCGTCCTCGGCGACCGGGGCGAACCCGGCGTCCCGCAGCGCTCCCAGCAGCCGGGCGATCTGCACCGGGCTGCACAGCACCGTGGGAGCCAGCCGGCGCAGCGCCAGCGTGCCCAGCCGCTTGTCCGCCAGCACCTCGGCGATCAGGGCCTCGTCGTCGCTGCGCAGATAGGAACCGGCCGAGCCGGCCCGCAGGCCACCGTGCTTGCGGGCGGAGTCGTCGATCAGATAGGTCAGCGCCTGCGGCACCGGGGTCCGCGACCGGCGCTGGAAGAGCGCGTGCAGGTCAGCGGCGCTGTAGCCGACGTCCAGGGCGCGGCGCACGCTCCCGGAGGTGACCCGGTACACGCTCGCGCCGCCGGCGGACTCGGGTTCGGCCACGACGTCGAGCTCCGCGGCCAGCTCCGGCTCGGGCGGCCCGGGCACGACCACCGACAGGTCGGCCTGGACCAGCACATGATCGACGGGCGCGGGCAGCAGAGCGTCGAGCGTACGGACGGTGTCGGAGGCGCCCGGCACTCGTCCACCGCCCGGTCCGGCACCCAGCGGATCAGCATCGGCACCCGGCACGTCCTCGTTCCGCAGCAGCCGCCCGTACGACGTGAGCGCGCCCAGCCCGGTCACGCCCAGGGCCGCGGCCCCGGCCAGGGCGTCGCGGTGGGCCGCCTCCCGGCCCCGGGCCCGCCGCGGGGCCTGCCAGGCCAGCAGCTCGAGCACCTCGTCGGCCCTCGGCGCGGTGCCCGGCCCGAGCGCGGCCAGGGCGGCCAGCGCCTCCTTGCGGGCCTGCGGGGCGCCCGCCCGCTCGGCGTCCGGAGCCAGCGGGTTGATCGGCCGGTCCCGGTCGTCGCGCTGCCCGATCAGGCCGGGCTGGCGGGTCATCGCCAGCCACGAGTTGGCCAGCGCCTCCCAGCGCTGCGCGATGCTCAGCGCCCGCCACAGGTCGTAACCGCCGGTGGGCAGGAAGATCTCGTCCACCAGCCCGGACGCCCGGCTGGCGGTGACGCCCCGGCCGGTGCCGGCCGCGTCGGCCTCGCCGAGCAGGCCCGCCGCGTACGCCACCTCGATCAGCAACGCGGCCGAGGGCTCGTCCAGATTCGCGGAGCGGGCCAGCCGCTTGAGGTCGCGGACGCCCAGCCCGCCGGTCTTGAGCACGGCGGCCGGCTCGGCCGACAGCGCCTCCAGCAGGGTCTCGACGTGCCGGACAGCCTCCATGGCCTGCCCGGCGCCGGCGGAATCCACCGACTTCGATTCCCGGACCGGGCCCTCGGGGGTCGGCGGCAGCGGTCGCAGCGGGCCCAGCGGCCCCGAGTCGCGGCGCAGCAGCAGCCCCACCTCCCGCGGCAGCTCGACCAGCTCACCGTCGGCGCGGGGTGCCCGGCCGGCCTCCGAGACCGGCACGAGGATGTGCTGGTCGATCAGCCACTGCACCGGCTCGGCGACCGTGCCGCCGGAGCTCAGCGCGCCGACCGGCGGCCCGGCCGCGAGCCGGTCGAGCACGGCCCGTGCGCCCGGCGGCGCCGCGAGCACGGCCCGGCGCAGCTTTGCGCGGTCCGCGCACAGGGCCGCGGCCTGCGGATCCAGATAATCGGCGGGACGGCCCAGACCGGCCGGGTACGGCGAAGTGACCTCATCGACCGCACCGACGATCTGCAGCGCGTCCTCGGGGCCGTGCAACAGGAACCGGGCGCGGAGCCGGTCGATCGCCACCCGTACGTCCTGGGGGGCGACCGTGGCCGCGGCCAGCTCGACGACGGCGGCAACCGAGGTCAGGGCGGTCTCCTCGGCCCGGCTGAGCCGCGCGGCGTCGAGCACGGCGAGGGTGAACTCGTCCAGCGCGTCGAGGCAGCGGGCCACCGAACCCCGGGACTGGGCGCGGACGGCCAGCGCGGAGACGTCGGACGGCACGGGCACGACGAGATCCGGGCGCAGCTGGAGCAGCGCGCCCAGG
This sequence comes from Actinoplanes auranticolor, assembly GCF_018332655.1. GTDB lineage: Bacteria > Actinomycetota > Actinomycetes > Mycobacteriales > Micromonosporaceae > Actinoplanes > Actinoplanes auranticolor. The sequence goes on from NZ_BOQL01000043.1 coordinate 11,347, forward strand.
GCGTCATCGGTGAGCGACCGGAGCTGGTCGGCGAATGCGGTGGCCATCGTTCTCAACGCTAGCCGCCGTGGGAGCATGGTGAAGGGTCCGGGGCTTGGCCGGACCCCGGCGAGATACCAAGGGGAGTAACTGTGGGGGCAGACAACAAGATGCCGGGCACGTCGGTCGCGGAGGGCCACGCCACCCAGAAGCCGGGCCGGGAGTCCTCCATCAAGGAGGGGCACCTGCCCGTCTCCGAGCTGATCGCCGACCGGCCGGCCGCGCCGTCGCCCTTCGGTGACGACCAGGAGTTCCCGCTGCCGGTGGACCAGCTGACGTACACCCCCACCACCACGCCGTGATCCCCGCGGTCGGGTTCGACCTGGACATGACCCTGATCGACTCCCGGCCGGGGATCCGTGAGGCCTACCGGGCGCTGACGGCGCAGACCGGCGTGTGGGTCGACGCCGACCTGGCCGTCAGCCGGCTGGGCCCGCCGCTGCGTACGGAGCTGAGCGAGTGGTTCCCGCCCGCGGAGGTCGAGCAGGCGGTCACCACGTACCGGGCCCTGTATCCGGACTATGCGATCACGCCGACGGTCCCGACCCCGGGAGCCGTCGGGGCGCTGGCCGCCGTACGCGATCAGGGTTTTCGTGTGGTGGTTGTCACGTCCAAGCTGGGCCGGCTCGCGGCCCTGCACCTGGAGCACCTGGGCCTGAAGGCCGACGAGCTGGCCGGCGACCTGTTCGCCGAGGGCAAGGCGGCGGCGCTGACGGCCCACGGCGTCCAGTGGTACGTGGGTGACCACGTCGGGGACATGGTGGCGGCCCGGACGGCCGGAGTTCCGGGCATCGGGGTGGCGACGGGACCATGCAGCGCGGAGCAGCTCAGGGAGGCCGGCGCGGCGTACGTGCTGTCCGACTTGACCGCCTTTCCGGCGCTGCTGCGAAAGATAACGGTTGGGCCCGGCTCAGGGGCTGGATAACCTTGCCGTGAGCAATCGAGTCCAATGAGTGAAGTTGAGGTCAGCGGTGCCCACGGGTCGAGTGAAGTGGTACGACGCGGCGAAGGGTTTCGGGTTCGTCACCAGTGACGAGGGCGGGGACGTGTTCCTGCCCAAGGGCGCTCTGCCCACCGGGACCGCGGACCTGAAGGCGGGTCAGCGACTGGAATTCGGTGTGGTGGACAGCCGCAAGGGCGCGCAGGCGATGGGCGTCAAGGTGCTGGACGCGCCACCGTCGATGGCCCAGCTGCGCCGGCGGCCCGCCGACGAGCTGCACGGCATGGTCGAAGACATGATCAAGGTGATCGAGGCGAAGATCCAGCCTGACCTGCGGCGGGGTAAGTACCCGGACAAGCGGACGGCTGAAAAGATCGCGCAGCTGGTGCATGCGGTGGCTCGCGAGCTGGAGATCTAAGGGTTTCGCGGGGCGGTGAGATCTTTGCCGGGCCCGGGGCTTCCGCTCGACGGCGCGAGGATTGCGTTGGTGGGGCGGGGGTGCCGGGCCCGGTTTTTTGCTTCCTGTTGGCATGGAAGCCCTTGGCCCGGAAAGGCCCCGGGCCCGTCGGTCAGCCGGCCAGCGGCTTGACCGCCGGAGTGATGCCGGCCGCTGCCCCGCGCCCCAGTAGGGCGTCGGCCGCCGCGAAGCCTTCCTCACCGAGATCGAGCGTGAATTCGTTGACGTAGAGGCCGATGTGCTGCCGTACCACGTCCGGCTCCATCTCCTGCGCGTTGCTCAGCACGAAGTCGCGGCTCGCGTCGGGGTTGGCCCAGGCCATGCTGACCGACTTGCGGATCCATTCCGCGGCCTCGGCCGGGTCGACGGCGCCCTTGCGGGCCAGGATCGCGCCCAGCGGGATCGGCAGGCCGGTGTCACCCTCCCACCACTCACCCAGGTCGACCAGCGCGGTCAGCCCGTGCCGCGGGTAGGTGAAGCGGGCCTCGTGGATGACCAGGCCGGCGTCGAACCGGCCCTCGGCGACCCCGGGCATGATCTGGTGGAACGGGACGACCTCGATGCGGGCGGGCGGGTGCTCCTTCGACCAGAGGCGGAACAACAGGTACGCCGTGGTGCGGTCGCCGGGCACGGCCACCGTCGCGCCGGACAGGTCACCGTCCGCGAACCGACCGGCGTCGCGGGTCAGCACCAGCGGGCCACAACCCCGGCCCAGCGCACCGCCGCAGGGCAGCAGATCGTAGTCGTCGAGCAGCCACGGCAGCGCCGCGAAACTGACCTTGACCAGGTCGTACGCGCCGCGCTCGGCCGCGGTGTTCGTGACGTCCACGTCGGCGAAGGTCAACTCCACCGGCTCGGCACCGGGGATTAGACCGTGCACGAGGGCGTGAAAGACGAACGTGTCGTTGGGACAGGGTGAAACCGCCAGGGAAAGCGCCACGCCCCTCACGGTAACGACGCGAACCCGCCGACACCCGCAACGAACGGTGTCTGCATTGCCACACGTAGTTTCGCCCACACCGCCGTGCCCGGGACGTTTTCCACAGAGTTATCCACAGGCTGCGGCGACGGCCTCGGTGAGGGCGGAGAATGCTTCGGGAAGGCGCCAGGCAGCCCGATCCCGCGGGCCGATCGGATTGGAGATGGTGCGTATCTCGGCGAACGGGACACCGGCGAGCTGCGCGGCACAGGCGACGCCGTAGCCCTCCATGGCCTCGGCCACAGCGCGGGGGTGGCGGGTCTGCAGGATGTCGGCGGTCTGGGCGGTGCCGGTCACGGTGGCGAGCGTGAGGATGTCGCCGACGATGGCGGCCGGCAGGGCGGCGGTCAGGGTTTTGCGGAGTGCCGGGTCGGCTTCGAGGAGGTTGCTGCCGAAGCCGAGCTGATCGACCGGGAGGAAACCGTCGGGCGCTTCCGCGCCCAGATCGGCGGCGATCGTCCGGGCACCGAGGACGGTCGCTCCGACCACGGCCCGGCCCGGGAAACCCCCGGCGATGCCGGCGCTGAGGACGGCACGGTACGGGGTGCCGGCGGCTTCAGCCAGGGTGAGCAGGCGTGCTGTGCCGGCGGCTGCGGCAGCGGGGCCGACGCCTACGGGGGCGACTACGACTGTGTCGGGGTGGACTCCGGAGGCTTGGACACCGGCCCGGACTGCTGCGGCCTCAGCTTCCACCGCGGTGACGATGAGCAGCCGCTCCGGCTGCACGGCTCGGCCTGGTCGCGCGGCCTGGCCCGGCTGCGCGGTCTGGCCGGGTTGCACGACCGGCCGCACGGGGTGGTCTTGGCTCACGGGTTGGGCTCGTCGCGGGAGCCGTTGCCGTTCGTGGCGGATGACGGGCGGTAGATGTGGAATCCGGGTGGGGCCGAGTCGTCCTTGGGCTCGTCCGGGCCGCGACCTCCGCCGACCCTGCCAGCCCTGCCAGCCCTGTCGGCCCTGCCAGCCCTGTCGGCCTTGTCGGCCTTGTCGGCCCTACCGGGTGAATCCAATCGGCTCGACGGCGAGGGCATCGACCCGGTCCCCGCGTTCGTGGCCGGATCCGCCGCGGCCGCCGGCTGCGCTCCCGATCCCTTCCGCGAACCGGACCGTGAGAAGAGGCGGCGCTTACGCGGACCGGCCTCAGCCGCCTGCTCGTCGTCCGCCTGGCTGCCCGACGTCACGTCATCCGCCGCCCGCCGCCGAGACGCGGTATGGCCTGGCGATTGCCCCGGTGCGGCCGAGGAAGGTGCCACCGGCGCGGCGGACCCCGGGCCGGAAGCCGGTCGGCCACCCGCAGCCGGCCCACCAGACTTCGGCGCTGTCGAGGCCCCAGCCGGAGCCGGCGACGTCGGGATCACCTCGGTAGGCGTCCCGTCCCCGCCCCCCGGCTCCTCCATCGCGACGTCCGGCCGACCATGCAGGCGTTCCTTGTGCAGGCGCCCCGCCACGATCGTTCCGCGTACCGCTGCCGCCACCGCGAACGCCGCCATGATCGATACGCCCAGCCTGCCGTTCAGCGGGATGATGCCGACCGCACCGCCCACCACCCAGGCGATCATCAGCACCGTTTCGGAGTGGGCGAATGCGCTGGCCCGGAGTCTTTCCGGCACCCTTTCCTGAATGCTGGCGTCGACCGTCAACTTCGAGATGCCGCTGAAGATCGAGGCCACCAGGGACAGCAGAGCCACCATCGGCAGTGTGAAGAAGATCGCTGTGAGCACCGCCACGCCGGCCGTGATGGTCAGGCCGCTTGATTGGAGGGCTGTCGGGCGGCGGATGCGCAGGCGGGTTCCTACCGCTGTCGCCAGGAAGGTGCCGACCGCCAGTGCGCCGCCGACCACGGCCACCGCGCCCTGGCTGCCGATGTCGCGGCCGAAGAATGTCGTGCCCAGTGAGCCGGCCTTCACCGCGAAGGCGAAGTAGAGCAGCAGGAAGCCGTACAGGCAGCGGAAGCTTGCGCTGCCGATCAGGGTGGCGACCACCAGCTTGCCCGACAGCGGCCGGTCCTCGCCCCGGCGCAGCCGCAGCATCGTGCGGAACGGCCTGGGCACCGCCTCCGGTGGGTCGGAGTCGGCGCGTGGGGGCAGGCGGAGAGAGATCACCACGCCCACCAGGAAGATCAGGAACGCCACCCGGAGCGGCCACTGCGGACCGAACCAGAACGCGGCCAGGCCGATCGGGGCGACCACCGCGCCCGCGAAGGTGCCGTACACGCTGGCCCGGGCACCTGCCTGGGACAGACCGATGTCCTTGGGCAGCAGCCGGGGCACGGCGGCCGAGCGGGCCACCCCGTACGCCCGGGACAGCGCCAGCACCCCGAACGCCGCCGGATACAGGCCCCAGCCCAGCAGGTTGTCCGAGATCACGTAGGCCAGGAACGCCCGGCCCAGCATCGTCACCGCCAGGGCGTACCGGCGGCCGTGCCGGAAGTGGTCCAGCAGCGGGCCCACCACCGGGGCCAGCAGGGCGAACGGGACCATCGTGATCAGCAGGTAGAGCGCCACCTTGCTGCGGGCCTCGCCCAGCGGCACGTTGAAGAAGATCGTGCCGGCCAGGCCGATCGCGATCAGGGTGTCGCCCGCGCAGGACACGGCGTGCAGGTCGAAGAGCCGGACCATGCCGACCTCGTTGGCCGCGCCGCGGGCCCGGGCGTCACCGACCCGGCGGGTGGCCCAGACGCTGCCGCGCAGCGATCCGCGCACCAGCATCCGCAGGGCCCTGACGCCGGTGCCGACGGTGCGTCCGATGGTGGGAAGCAGCGGCATCGCCCCATCCTGTCGCATCGAGGCGACTTCCGTCCCCTTCCGGACGCGGAGATCTGGGGGAGTCGCTGCGTGGGCCGTCCACGAGTAGGGGACAATGGAGACGTGACGACCAGGACCTCAGTGCGTGCTGCCCGACTCGACCAGGTCTGTGCCGATGCTGTCGGGGTTGCGCGGGGTGCCATCACCGAAGTGGAGCCGAGTGACATCGGTGACCATCTCGAGGCGGTGGCCGAGGGCGACCGGGTCGTGACCCACTTCTTCGAGAGCCACCTGGCCGGTTACCAGGGCTGGCGCTGGGCCGTCACCGTGACCCGCGTGCCGCGCTCGCGGCACGTCACCGTCTGCGAGACCGTGCTGCTGCCCGGTCCCGAGGCCATGCTCGCCCCGGCCTGGGTGCCCTGGAACGAGCGGGTGCAGGCCGGTGACCTGGGCGTCGGCGACCTCATGCCGACCGCGCCGGACGACGAGCGGCTCGCGCCGGGCTACGTGCTCAGCGACGACGCGGCCGTCGAGGAGGTCTCCTGGGAGCTCGGCCTGGGCCGCTCCCGCGTGATGTCCCGCGAGGGCCGGATCGAGACCGCGCAGCGCTGGTACGACGGCGAGGCCGGCCCCGAGGCACCCATCTCCACCGCCGCCCCGCGGAACGCCCGCTGCGGCACCTGCGGCTTCTACCTGCCCTTGGCAGGTTCCCTGCGCAGCATGTTCGGCGTCTGCGGCAACCTGTACGCCCCCGACGACGCCAAGGCCGTCAGCGCGGACCACGGCTGCGGCGCCCACTCCGAGGCACTGCTGGGCGCGACGGAGCAGCCGGTCGAAGAGCTGCCCACGGTCTACGACGACAGTGAGGTCGAGGCGGTGGCGGTCAGCCGCGCGCCCGGCTCGGTCGAGGCCGGCGAGCCCGCGGAGCCGTACGGCCACAGCTGAGGCTGTGCCGCCGGCTCCGCTGCGGAGGAGCGGTCAGGACCGGCCTTCCGGCGCCCGCCGACGGCGTCCGGCGTACGCGAGGACCACGCCGAACGCCACGAGGGCAGCGCCCAGTCCGACCACCGTGGACGCCGCCGGTCCGGTGATGGGCAGGCCCGGATCGTCGGAGCCGCCGCCCGTACCGCTGTCGTCTCCCGACCCGCTGCCATTGCCGGACCCGCCGCCGGCCGGTCAGGTCGGGCTCCGCGGCAGCGAGGGCGGCGACCGTCCATGCGCCGCCGGTCAGATCGGCCGGACCCTTCGCGTCCTCGTCCACCACGATCGGCATCCGCACCGCGTAGGACGATGCGAACTTCTCGAGCTCCGGGTCGAAGATCCACGGGCTCAGGCCGGCCTCCTGCGCGTCCAGACGCACGTGGCGGTGCGCTTGTCGGCCGAGAAGTCGCAGTTGTCGAGGCCGTCGGTGAGGAAGCGGACGCCGGCGGGCAGTTTGCCGACGGTGCGGAGGCCGGCCGCGGTCACGGCGCCGTAGTTGGAGATCTCCGCGAGCGTGGTGCCCTTGCCGCCGGGCGGGATGGGCTTGCCGTTGTACACCTCGGCGCGGTCCAGGGCCTCGACCGGGTTCTTGCCGGTGGCGGCGGAGCTGAAGCCGTCCACCCGGGTGATGGTTTCCTGGCTCACCTGCAGGACAGGGCTGCGCACCGGAGATGTCACCACCGGGATGCTCTTGCTGTTGTTCGCGGCCTCGGCGTCCGCGTCGACGGTCACCGTGGCGGTCAGCTCACCCACGTTGCCGGGCGCCGCGTCGGCCGGACGCCAGAACAAGGCGGGCGGCCCCGTGCCCGTACGGCGCTACGCCGTCTCGGTCACCTTGAACTCGGGGTGCGACAGGGCCCGGCGGCGGCGCCGGTTGGCGTCGTGGCGCAGCATCGTCAGCAGACCCGGGATGCCGCACAGTGCGCCGGCCAGGCACGTCCACAGCCAGCTCTCCGGCGCGCCCGTCAGCAGCAGGACCACGCCGGCCACGGTGAACGCGGCGATGCCGGTCAGCGCGAACGGGACCATCGGCGGGTCCAGCGGCTCCGGGCGCGGCTTGGTGCCCGTCACCGCGTCGAGGCCGTGCGGGTGTTCGTGCGGGGCGGGGGACAGGTCGGCCACGACCATCAGACTACGGCGGCGATGATCCGCTGTGTGCCCTCGTGACGGTTGTAACAATTCCTGACTTTTGCCGAGGTCAGGCTTCTGATTTGATGCGCCCATCGACCCCTGTCGGTCCTGTGGAGAGGCGCGAATGTCCACTGCTGCTGCCGAGACGGACGCCGGCGCGTCCGGGCGTACCCCGAAGAACGGTTTTGATCGATTTTTTGAGATCTCGGCCCGCGGCTCGACCGTCGGCCGGGAGGTCCGCGGTGGTTTCGCCACCTTCTTCACGATGGCCTACATCGTGGTGCTCAACCCGCTGATCCTGGCCGCGGGCGTGGACGCGGCCGGCGGCAAGCTGCCCGTCGCGGCCCTGGCGGCCGGTACGGCGCTGGTGGCCGGCGTGATGACCATCCTGATGGGTGTCGTGGCGCGCTTCCCGCTGGCGCTGGCGGCCGGCCTCGGCGTGAACGCCCTGGTGGCCTACGAGATCGCGCCCGAGATGACCTGGGCCGACGCGATGGGCCTGGTCTTCATCGAGGGTGTGATCATCGCCGTCCTGGTGCTGACCGGTCTGCGTACCGCGGTCTTCCGGGCCGTGCCCACCCAGCTGAAGACGGCGATCGGCGTCGGTATCGGCCTGTTCCTGATGATCATCGGTCTGGTCGACGCCGGCTTCGTGCGGCGCATCCCGGACGCGGCCGGCACCACCGTCCCGGTCGAGCTGGGTCTCGGCGGGAAGCTCGCGACCTGGCCGCTGTTCGTCTTCTGCATCGGCCTGCTGATCACGCTGGTGCTCTTCGTCCGCAAGGTCAAGGGCGCGATCCTGATCGGCATCCTGGTCACCACGGTGCTGGCGATCATCGTGGAGGCGATCGCCAAGGTGGGCCCGTCCTTCGTCGACGGCAAGCCGAACCCGAGCGGCTGGTCGCTGAACGTGCCCGCGCTGCCGGACAAGGTGGTGGACACTCCCGACCTGTCGCTGCTGGGCAACTTCAACGTCTTCGACTCGTGGGGCCGGGCCGGCTGGCTGGTCGTGCTGATGTTCATCTTCACCCTGCTGATCACCGACTTCTTCGACACGATGGGCACGATGGTCGCGGTCGGCCAGGAGGGTGGCCTGCTGGACGAGGAGGGCATGCCGCCGCGTACGCGGGAGATCCTGCTCGTCGACTCGGTCGCCGCGGCGGCCGGTGGCGCGGCCAGCGTCTCGAGCAACACCTCGTTCATCGAGAGCGCCTCCGGTGTCGCCGAGGGCGCCCGCACGGGCGTGGCCAACCTGGTCACCGGCGTGCTGTTCCTGCTGGCCATGTTCCTGGCCCCGCTGGTCACGGTGGTGCCGTTCGAGGCGGCGTCGACGGCGCTGGTGGTGGTCGGATTCCTGATGATGATGGCGGTCCGGCAGATCGACTGGACCGACTACGAGATCGCCATCCCGGCGTTCCTGGCGATCACGCTGATGCCGTTCACCTACTCGATCTCCAACGGCATCGGCGCCGGCATCGTCTCCTACGTCGTGATCAAGGTGGCGGTCGGCAAGGCCCGGGAGATCCACCCCTTGCTGTACGGCGTCGCGGTGCTCTTCGTCCTGTACTTCCTGCGTGGTCCGCTCGAGTCGGTGCTGCTCTGAGATCGTGGTCACCGGGTGCGCTAGCGTGCCCGGTGACCACGGTCATAGCCGTTGGCATGTCGTTAGCCAAGCTCATTAGCTAGGCTAAGAAACGTGATGGAGCGGTCGGTGGCGGAGCGGGTTACAGCCGAGCAACTGGCCATTTCGCTGCGCGAAGCGATCATGCGGCTCAACCGGCGGTTGCGGCAGGCCCGCGCGGTCGGCGACCTGACGTTCAGCCAGCTCTCGGCGCTGACCAGCCTGCAACTGGCCGGTGTGCTGACCCCACGGGAGCTGGCCGACGTCGAGCGGGTGCAGCCACCGACGATGACCAAGATCGTCGGCAAGCTGGAGGAGCGCGGGCTGGTCGCCCGGACGCCGCATCCGACCGACCGCCGCCAGGTGATCCTGGCGGCGACCGAGGAGGGCCGGGCGGTCTACGCCCAGTTCGAGAAGGCGCGCAACGAGTGGCTGGCGCTGCAGCTGGCCGAGCTCACCGAGGACGAACGCGACACGCTCGAGCGGGCCGCGCAGATCCTGCGGCAGGTCGCCCGCAACTGAGCGAGCGCACCCGCCAGCCTCCGTCACACCGCGATGACGCGTACGGCTGATGAGGAGGCGCAACCCGAGTGCGGGCAGTGCTGAGCACGACATTCCGGTCCCTGCAGGTCCGCAACTACCGGCTGTTCTCGATCGGGCAGCTGGTCAAGCTCGTCGGCGTGTGGATGATGTTCACCGCGCAGGACTGGCTGGTGCTCAATCTGTCCAACAACTCGCCCGGCGCGCTCGGCATAGTGACCGCCCTGCAGTTCCTGCCGGTCCTGCTGCTGACCCTGTGGGCCGGCAAGCTCGCCGACCGCTTCGACAAGCGCAAGCTCCTGATCAGCGCGAACGCGGCGTTCGCGGTCACCGCCATCGTCTTCGCGATCCTGGTGGCCAGCGGCGTCGTGGTGCTCTGGCACGTGTTCCTCTTCGCCACCCTGCTCGGCGTGGCGAACGCCATCGAGACCCCGGTGCGCCAGTCCTTCGTCTCCGAGCTGGTCGAGCTGCCGTTGCTGCCGAATGCCCTCGCCCTGTCGGCGGCGACGTTCAACACCGCCCGCATCGGCGGCCCGGCCCTGGCCGGCGTGGCCCTGGCCCTGCTGGACACCGGCCCGGTCTTCCTGATCGCCACCGCCCTGGCCGTCGCGCCGATCTTCAGCTACCTGGCCATGCGGGTCCAGGAACTGCACCGGTCCATGGCGCGCCCGTCGGCGGACGACACCCGCATCGCCGACGGCCTGCGCTACGTGTGGAAGCGCCACGACCTGCTGCTCCCGATCGCCCTGATGGCCGCCGTCGGCATGATCGGCTTCAACTTCCCCGTCACCCTGGCCGCGCTGGCCAAAATCAACTTCAACGCCGGCCCGTCGACCTTCGGCCTGCTGACCACGGCCCTGGCGGTGGGCGCGCTCGGCGGCGCGCTGGCGGGCAGCGGCCGCCGCAGTCGGCCCGGGGTGTACGTCGTCCTGGGCGCGGCACTGGCGTTCGCGGTCTTCGAGGTGGCGGTCGGCTTCGCCCCCAACTTCATCGTCGCGATGATCCTGCTGGTGCCGACCGGGTTCTTCTCGATCTACCTGGCCCAAGCGGCGAACCACCGGGTCCAGATGGGCGTGCACTCGGCCTACCGCGGCCGGGTGATGGCCCTGTACGTGCTGGTCTTCCTGGGCACGACCCCGATCGGGGCGTCGCTGGCCGGCTGGTGGGGCGAGCACTTCGGCGTCCCGTCGAGCATCTGGGCCGCCGGGATCATCTGCCTGATCGCCGCGGTCGCGGCGCTCGTCTGGCAGCTGCGCACGAGTGGCGACCGGCTTTCGTTGCACGGGGGCTCGCGGCCGGGGCTGACGCTGGTCCGCACGACGCCGGACGAGAACGAGGAGATCGACGAAGAGCCGGTGCAGCAGCCGGCGCCGGCTGAGCCGGCCCGCACGGTCGCCGCCTGAGGTCTTCGAGCGGCTTTGCGGTCGGGGCGGCTTCGCCGTCGGGGGTGGGTCGAGCGGGCTGCACGGTTGCCGCCCGCGGGCTCCGAGCGGCTTTGCCGTCGGCGGACGTCGAGCCTGCCGCGCGGCTGCCGGGTGGGATCAGCGGACGGCTTCGCAGCTTGCGGTGTGGGCGGCCGCCTCGGCGGTGGCCTGCGCGGGATCCTCGGCGCGGATCGCGGCCAGCAGGCGGGTGTGGTCCATGTACTCCTCCGGGCTCAGCCGGGCGCCGAAGTGGTCCCGGAGGGAGTCGCGGATGACCTGGCCCAGGTCGGCGTACAGCTCCATCAGCACCTCGTTGTGCGAGGCCGCGACCACCGCCTGGTGGAAGGCCGTGTCGGCGTCGACGAAGGCGTCGCGGTCACCGGACGCCCAGGCCCGCTCGCGCTGGGCCAGCAGGTCGTCGAGCCGGCGCAGGTCCTCGGCGGTGCGGCGCCGGGCCGCGAAGCCGGCCGCCGCGGCCTCCAGCGTGCCGCGCAGCTCGGTCACGTGCGCCGGGTCCGCGCCCGCGAAGCGGCGTTGCATGACGCCGGCCAGCTCACTGGTGGCGATCACCCAGGTGCCCGAGCCCTGCCGGATGTCGAGCAGGCCGTTGTGGGCCAGCGCCCGGACCGCCTCGCGGACGGTGTTGCGGGCGACCCCGAGCTGGGCGACCAGCTCCGGTTCGGTCGGGATGCGCGAGCCGACCGGCCAGGCGCCGGAGGTGATCTGCATCCGGAGCCGGGCGATCACCTGGTCGGAGAGAGATGTGCCCCGCGACACTGGATCCAGATTCATCCCATGATTCTATGATAGGGCCATGACGACCACCAGCGCCGAGCCGCGTACCGCGGTGAAGATCCGTCCGCTCGCGGTGGTCGGGCTGGTGCTGGTCGCCATCAACTTGCGGCCGGCCGTCACCAGCCTGGGGCCGGTGCTGGCAGAGGTGCGGGCGAGTCTCGGCATGAGCGCTGCCGTTGCCGGCCTGCTCACGTCGGTGCCGGCGGTCTGTTTCGCCGTGGTCGGGTCGACCGCGCCGTTGCTGGCCCGGCGGTGGGGGACCGGCGGGGTGATCGCCCTCGGCACCACCGCGCTCGCGCTCGGCCTCGCGGTGCGACCGTTCGCCGGGGGCACCGGCTCGTTCCTCGCGCTGACCGCGTTGGCGCTGGCCGGCATCGCCCTGGCCAACGTCCTGCTCCCGGTGGTGGTCAAGCAGCGGTTCCCGGACCGGGTGGGCGCGATGACCGGGCTGTACTCGGTCGCCCTGAACCTGGGCGCATCCACCGCGGCGGCGGTCACTGTGCCGCTGACCGCCGGGGTCTTCGGCGGGGACTGGCGGCTCGGGCTGGGCGTGTGGGCCGTGATCGCGGCTGCGGCCCTGCCGGCCTGGATCCTGCTCGCCCGTGACCGCACACCGTCCCGGACCGCGCCGAGCCGGATCGCACCGGTTGCAGAGGGCGGGGCGGTGCTGCAGTTGCGGCGGGAGCCGATCGCCTGGGCGCTGGCCGTCTACTTCGGGCTGCAGTCGACCGCCGCGTACGTGATCATGGGCTGGTTGCCGCAGATCTTCCGGGACGCCGGGCTCTCCGCGCGTACCGCTGGTCTGCTCTTCGCCGTCACCGCCCTGCTCGGCGTACCGCTGTCTTTTGCTCTTTCCGCCCTCGCCGGCCGGCTGCCCCGGCAGAGTGGTGTCGCGGTCCTGATCGGGCTCTTCGGCGTCGCCGGTTACGTCGGCCTGTGGGCGGATCCGGCTGCCGCCCCCTGGCTGTGGGTCGTGCTGCTGGGCGTGGCCAACTGCTCGTTCCCTCTGGTCCTGACCATGATCGCGCTGCGTGGCCGGGATGCCGCCACGGTTTCCCGGCTGTCCGCGTTCGCGCAGAGCACCGGTTATCTGCTGTCGGTTCCCGGGCCCATCGTGGTCGGTGTGCTCTACGACCACACCGGAAGCTGGCGGATTCCGCTGGCGCTGCTGGCGTTGCTGATGGTGCCGCAGATGGTCGCCGGGGTGCTGGCCGGCCGGGACCGGCAGATCGGCTGAGGACAAACCTGTGGATATGTATGGCAGACCGGGTCATCCGAACGGCCCTAACTGTTTGCTCAGGACAGGCCTTAGCGTCAGACGGTGGCAATCACGCACATGGCTGTGCTCGCGACGGCGCTGCTCGCGCTGCTGTGTCTGCCATGCGCCGTCGCGGTCGTCGTCTGCGCCGACGAGCTGGTCGCCCGCCGCCTCTTCAGCCGGGGAGGGCGGCAGGAAACTCATGCTCTGCGGTGCCTGGAGCGGGAGTTTTCCGCCGGAAACCTGGAGCTGCGGCCGCCCGACCACGAGCCGAGCCTCGAGGAACTGGTGGCCGAGCTGCGCCGGCTCGACCGGCAGCGGCGCAGCTCGCCGACCATCGACTCGGCCGCCTGGCTCACCGCCGTGCTGCGGGCCTACGACCATCGGCTCGCCATGGCCAGCCGGTCCCTCGGCCTGACCGAGCACCTCGCCCAGCTCGACGGGATGGATCGCGAGATCGAACGGGTCCGGGTGGAGGGTCTGCTGCACGCCGCGGGTCTGCGGCTGCGCGCCGCCTGACCGCTACAGTCGCTGCGTGCGGCTCTTCGTGGCGATCTATCCACCCGGGAACGTGTGCCGGGACCTGCGTCACCGCCTGACCGACGGCGGCAACCGCACCGTGCGCCTCACGCCGATCGACCGCTGGCACATCACTCTGGCGTTCCTCGGTGAGGTCGCGGCGGAACGGCTGCCCGAGATCGAGCGGGCGCTCGACGAGGTCACCGTGCCGCGGGGCGCCGAGTTGCGGCTGCGCGGCGGAGGACGCTTCGGCAAGGGCAGGTCCACCGTGCTGTGGGCCGGCGTCGAGGGGGACCTGGCGCCGCTGCACCGGGACGTCTCGGAACGGCTGGGGCTGGTGGAGCGGGAGTTCACGCCGCATCTCACGGTGGCGTACAGGGACGATCCAGTGGTCAGGCTGGCCCTCGACGGTTATGCCGGGCCGTCGTGGCCGCTGGGTGAGATCGCCCTCGTCCACAGCGTTCCGGGCGAGGGCTACACCACGCTGAAGAGCTGGTGATCAGGAGCTTTCGCGCGCCGCCGGGCCGCCGCCGAACAGGACGTCGTCCCAGCTCGGCAGGCGCTTGCGGGGCTTGGCGGTCTCCTCGGTATCGGTCGAGTCGCCGCCCTGGGACTGGCCCACCGTACGGCGGGGACGCAGGACCGCGAGGCTCGGCACCGCCGGGACCTCCTTGGGCAGGTCGGCGTCGTCGTCGAACGCGGAACCGGCGCCACCGCCCAGCAGCGCCGCCGCACCACCGGCGACCGGCCGGCGCGACTCCTGCGCGGCCGGCTCCAGGCCGCGGCCCGAGCCCTGACCACTGAGGGGACGGTCCAGCGAGGCCAGCAGGGCGTCACGACCGGCCCGGATCGGGTCACGGGTCGGCCGGGGCGCGTCAGCCGCGGGCAGGCCGCGGCCGCCGCGGGCGGGCTCGTTGATGCGCGACGGGCCCGGCAGGCCGTGGCCGCCACGCTCGTGCGGGGTGCGCTCCGGCACCGGCTCCTGGCCCAGGATCTGGGTCGGACGCTCGGCACACAGATATTGCGCCATGTCGTCGTGCGGAGCCACCACCTGGCGGCCCTTGTCGAGATCCCACATCGCCTGGGCGGTCGCCTTGCCCGACGGCCACGTGGCGACGATGCGCCAGGTGCCGTCCTCGCGGCGGAACGCGTCCCAGGAGATCTTCTCCGTGTCGATGCCGTGCTGGGCGAGCCGGCTGTCCACGACCTCGGCCAGCGGGGCACCGGAGTCGGAGGTCTTGAGGCGGGTGCGGCGCGCGTGCTGGGCCAGCATGGCCCGCTCCTGCAGCACCGGGCCCGCGTAACGCAGGACGCGGTCGACCGGGACACCGGCCACCCGGGCGACGTCCTCGGCGGACTCGCCGGAGCGGATCCGGGCCTGGATGTCACGGGGGGACAGGGACGCCATCACCTCGGCGTTCGCCACCGCCACGGCCGTGCCGACCGGGTGCGGCGTGCCGTCGGACTGCAGGGCACCGCTGATCCGGTCGTCGATCGGGAGAGCCAGGAGCCTGCCGACCTCGTCGGCGAGCACCAGGGCCTGACCATCTTCGGAGAGGGCTACGAAGCGTACCGGCCGCATGCGTTGCCTCCGTCCCGTGCTCGCCGCTGTCTGGCCTGTGCTCCCGAGAGTCAGCCACCCGGGCGCGTTTCGGAACACGGTACGCGCCCCGGTCACTCGATGGGGGTATGCCACGCCGTCAAAGTCATTGACCTGCAGAGATGATCTTCAACGATCTCCGGCGCTGATAAGGCGTTGCGGCCGGTGCGGGGCAGGCCTAAAAAGACGGCATGACCGTCGAGCTGCGCCCGATCACCGCGGAGAACTTCCAGGACGTCATCAAGCTGGAGGTACGCCCGGAGCAGTCGGCGTTCGTCGCGCCCAACGTCCGGGGTATCGCCGAGACCGGCGAAGTCGACGACGGCGAGCTCGTCATGGTCCGCTCCGTCTAGCCGTTCGCCGCGCGGCGTCCGGCGTACTCGGTGGTGCGGTGGGCCGGGTACTGGATCAGGTTGTCCGGCTCGTCCTCCACGGTGCTGGCCCAGCGGCGGGCGGGCTCCAGCGGATCCTCCTCGTACAGCGGCCGGGTGCGGAACTGCCGGCCGTAGTCGAGCATGCCGTCGATGAGCCGGTCCACGTCGCGGGTCGGGCGCACCACCAGGCGCATGAACTGGCTGGTCATGCCCAGCTTGTTGCCGCACTCGCGGGTGTAGACGCCGTGGTTGGCGACCAGATAGTCGCGCAGCGCCACGCCGGACCACTCGGTCGGGAGCTTGACCAGGATGAAGTTGCCCTGTGACGGGAAGACGGTCAGGCCCGGGATGCGGGCCAGCTCGCCACCCATCGTGCGGCGGTCGCGGCTGAGCAGGCGCAGGCTGTCCTCGTACTCGTCCTGGTGGTCCTCGATCATGTAGACGACCTTTTCGGCCAGCGAGTTCAGGTTCCACTTGGGCAGCACCTTGGCGATCTTGCCGGCGATCGCCGGGTTGGCCATCAGGTAGCCGAAGCGGATGCCGTGCAGGCCGAAGTTCTTGCCGAGGCTCTTGAGCACGACGGTGTTCGGCCGGATCACCGCGTCCGGGCCGACCGAGGGGTACTGCTCGGCGTCGGAGAAGTCGATGAACGACTCGTCGATGACCACCAGGTCGAGGTCGCCGAGCGCGTCCATGAAGCGGATGACGTCACGGCGGGCCAGGTAGCAGCCGTCCGGGTTGTTGACGTTGCAGACGACCGCGACCCGGGAACCGCGGTCGCGGATGAACCGTACGTAGTCCTCCAGGTTGAGCCGGAAGCCGTCGCGTTCCTGCAGCGGGAACATGTCGACCCTCTTGCCGGTCTCCAGGGGCTGGTCGGTCCACCGGCCGAACGTCGGGATCGGGATCGCGACGCTCTCCTTGATCAGGAGGTGGTCGATCCAGGTGATCAGCTCGGTGGACCCGTTCGCCATGGCCACGGTCTGCGGGTGCAGACCCAGCACGCTGGCCAGCTTGTTGGTGATGCTGGCCGCGTCGCTGGGGTAGTACTTCAGGATGTTCTTCAGGTCGCGGGACAGCTCGTCGAACATCTCCGGGGTGGGGAAGTACGGGTTGCACGGGATGCAGAAGTCCACGATCTCGGCGCCGTCGTTCATGCTGCGAGAGAGATCGAAATAAGAGGCGCTGTGTGCACCCTTGTGCAGGATCGAGGTATCGATACCCGTCCGTGCCATCGTGCCCTCCCGAGTCCGGCGACATTGCCGCCCGTCAGTACGGGGGATGCCGCGGGATCGTTCAGGACTTATGGATGACGTAATCGATGCAGCGGGTCAGCGCCTCGACGTCCGCCGGGTCCACCGTCGGGTACAGCGCGATGCGCAGCTGGTTGCGGCCCAGCTTGCGGTACGGCTCGGTGTCCACGATGCCGTTGGCCCGGAGCACCTTGGCGAGCTGCGCCGCGTCCACACTGTCGGCGAAGTCGATCGTGGCGACCGCGTGGGACCGCAGCGCCGGGTCGGTGACGAACGGGCTCGCCACCTCCGAGCGGTCCGCCCAGCCGTAGATCGCCGCCGCGCTCTCGGCGCTGCGCTTGGCCGCCCAGCCGAGGCCACCCTGCGCGTTCATCCAGTCGACCTGCTCGGCCGCCAGGAAGACCGTGGCCAGGGCCGGGGTGTTGTAGGTCTGCTCCAGCCGGGACTGCTCGACGGCCGTGACCAGATCCAGGAACTGCGGGATGTAGCGGCCCGACTCCTTGATCTCGTGGGCCCGGGCGATCGCCGCCGGTGACATCAGGGCGATCCACAGGCCGCCGTCCGAACCGAACGCCTTCTGCGGGGCCAGGTAATACACGTCCGTCTGGGTCAGATCGACGTCGATGCTGCCGCCGCCCGAGGTGGCGTCGGTCAGGACCAGCGCACCGGGGTCGGCGCCGGCCACCCGCTGCACCGGCACGGCGACACCGGTGGAGGTCTCGTTCTGCACGCTGGCGTAGGTGTCCACCCCGGCCTCGGCGGTCAGGTAGGCCGCGCTGCCGGCGGGTGCCTTGTGCACGGTCGGCTCGGCCAGGAACGGCGCGTCACGGACCGCCTTGGCGAACTTGGCACCGAACTCACCGAACTCGGCGAACTGCGCCTTGTCGCGGATCAGTCCGAACGCCGCCGTCTCCCAGAACGCGCTGGTGCCACCGTTGGAGATGATCACCTCGTAGCCGTCCGGGGCGGAGAAGAACTGGGCGATGCCGGCCCGCAGCCGGGCCACCTGGTCCTTGACCGTGCGCTGCCGGTGCGACGTGCCCATGAAGGTCGTGGCCACCCGGGACAGCGCAGCGACGCCCTCCGGACGGACCTTGCTCGGCCCGGAGCCGAACCGCCCGTCGACGGGCTTGAGGTCGTCGGGAATCCGGATCGGGTCAGCCACGGGGGGTCCTTCCAGAGGGTCAGTCAGCCGTTACAGATTATGCGGCACCGCGTCCCAGCCCTCGACGTCCTGGGGCTTGCGCGGCTCCGGTCCCACGTAGAGGGCGCTCGGGCGTACGATGCGGCCCAGCCTCTTCTGCTCGAGGATGTGGGCACTCCAGCCCGCCACCCGGGCGCAGGTGAACATCGAGGTGAACATGTGCGAGGGCACCTCGGCGAAGTCGAGCACGACCGCCGACCAGAACTCGACGTTGGTGGCCAGCACCCGGTCGGGCTTGCGGGCGTGCAGCTCGGCCAGGGCCGCCTTCTCCAGCGCCTCGGCGACCTCGAAGCGGGGGGCGCCCAGCTCCTTGGCCGTGCGCCGCAGCACGCGGGCCCGCGGATCCTCGGCGCGGTAGACGCGGTGACCGAAGCCCATCAGCCGCTCGCCGCGGTCGAGCACGCCCTTGACGTAACCCTCCGCGTCGCCGCTGCGCTCGACGGCCTCGATCATGTGCAGCACCCGCGACGGGGCGCCGCCGTGCAGCGGGCCGGAGAGCGCGCCGATGCCGGAGGAGATGCAGGCCGCGGCGTCCGCGCCGGTGGAGGCGACGATCCGGGCGGTGAAGGTCGAGGCGTTCAGGCCGTGCTCGGCCGCCGAGATGAAATACGCGTCGACCGCCTTGACGTGCCGGGGGTCGGGCTCGCCGCGCCAGCGCTTCATGAACCGCTCGACGATGGTCTGCGCCTTGTCGATGTCCTTCTGCGGCACGGCCGGCAGGCCCAGCCCACGGGCGGCCTGCGCGACGAACGACAGCGCGGTCACCGAGACCCGGGCCAGGTCGGTGCGGACCTGCTCGTCGTCGATGTCCAGCAGCTGGCCGAGCCCCCAGTACGGCGCGAGCATGGCCACGGCGGACTGCACGTCGACGCGGATGTCGCCGGAGTGCACCGGGACCGGGAACGGCTCGGCCGGCGGCAGCCCGGGACCGAAGCGCCCGTCGACCAGCAGGGCCCAGACGTTGCCGAACGAGACGTGACCGATGAGATCCTCGATGTCGACGCCCCGGTAACGCAGCGCGCCGCCCGCCTTGTCCGGCTCGGCGATCTCCGTCTCGAAGGCGACCACGCCTTCCAGGCCTGGCTTGAAATCGGACACGATGCGCCTCCTGGGGTCCCGGCCGGACAAAGCCGTGGGTGCTTCATCTTGCCCGCTGGCCGACCGGTGGTCGACCCGCGGAAATGTGCTGTCGGCGACACCTATCCTCGCCGAGGGGACGGTCCCCCGTCCGGGACTTAGGTTCGATTGGTCGATCTCGGATAAGGAGAGCGTGTGACCCCGGAATCCTTGTCGCCCGCCGGCATGCGGCGCGACTACGCCGAGCGGGGCGCGCTGCTCGAATCCGACCTGGCCGCGGACTGGACCAGCCAGTTCGCCCGCTGGTTCGCCGAGGCGGGCGCGGCCGGCCTGCCCGAGCCCAACGCCATGATCGTGGCCACGGCCGACCCGGCGGCCCGGCCCAGCGCCCGGACGGTCCTGCTCAAGGGCTTCGACGAGCGCGGTTTCGTCTTCTTCACCAACTACACCTCGCGCAAGGGCACGGAGGCGCTGGCCAACCCGGCGGCGAGCCTGGTCTTCCCGTGGTTCGCGATGCACCGGCAGGTGCTGGTGGCCGGGGCGGTCGAGCAGGTGGACCGGGCCGAGACCGAGGAGTACTTCGCGACCCGTCCCCGCGGCTCGCAGCTCGGCGCGTGGGCCAGCCCGCAGAGTCAGGTGCTGCCCGACCGGGCCGCGGTGGAGGCCGGGCTGGCCGCCGCCGCCGAGCGCTTCGGCACCGAGGGCCCGGTGCCGCCGCCACCGCACTGGGGCGGGCTACGGGTGATCCCCGAGACCGTCGAGTTCTGGCAGGGCCGCAGCAACCGGCTGCATGACAGGCTGCGCTTCCGCCGTACGGCGGCGGGGTGGGTCGTCGAGCGGCTGGCTCCGTGAGCCAGGATCCGGTCGAGGCGGCGGGCCAGGTCACCGGGGAAGCGGTCCAGGAGCACCGCAGGAGCTGGGTCATCGACGTCCGGCCGCTGCGCGGGACCGCGTACCGGCGGATGTGGGTCGGCAACGGCGTCGCTTACTTCGGCTTCCAGTTCACCGCGGTGGCCGTACCGGTGGAGATGTTCTCGATCACCCGCTCGTCGGCCTGGGTGGGCCTGCTGGGGATCGCCGCGCTGGTCCCGCTGCTGGTCTTCGGGCTGTGGGGTGGCGCCGCGGCCGACGTGGTGGACCGGCGCAAGCTGCTGCTGGCCAGTTCCACGCTGGCCTGGGTGGCCACGGCCGGCCTGCTGGCCCAGGCGCTGCTCGCCCTGCACAACCCCTGGGTGCTGCTCGCGCTGACGGCCGTGCAGTCGGCCGGCTTCGCGGTGAGCTCGCCGGCCCGGCAGGCGATCATCCCGCGGATCGTGCCGGCCGGCCTGGTGCCGGCCGCGAACACCCTGGCCTACACGACCACGACCGCCGGCGGCGTGCTCGGCCCGCTGGCCGCGGGCCTGATCTTCGGCGTCTGGTCCACCGACGCCGGCGTGACCATCGCGTACGCGGTCGACGCGCTGCTGTTCACCATCTCGTTCTGGGCCACCTACCGGCTGCCGCCCATCCCGCCGGTGCACGACGACGGCGTCACCGCCAAACCAACCGCCGGTCTGCGCGGCATCGCCGACGGCCTGCGCTTCCTGGTGTCCCAGCCGGTCCTGCTGCTCTCCTTCGCCGTGGACATCGTCGCGATGGTGCTGGCCATGCCGCGGGCGCTGTTCCCGGAGATCGCCGAGGACCGCTTCGGCGGTGGCTCGGCCGTGGGCTGGCTCTTCGCCGCCATCGCCATCGGCTCGGTGCTCGGCGGCCTGACCTCGGGCTGGATCGGGCGGATCAAGCGGCAGGGCGTCGCCCTGGTCCTCGCCGTCGTGGGCTGGGGGATCGCGGTCGGGCTGGCCGGCCTGGCGCACTCGCTCTGGCTCATGGTGCTGCTGCTGGCCGTCGGGGGCGCGGCCGACCTGGTCAGTGCGGTCTACCGGCAGTCGATCCTGCAGACGTTCGCCCCTGACCGGCTGCGGGGCCGGCTGCAGGGCGTCTTCACCGTGGTGGTGGCCGGTGGTCCCCGGCTGGGCGATCTGCGGGCCGGCGCCACCGCCGACGTGGCCGGGCCGACCGCGTCCTGGGCGGGTGGCGGATTCGCCGCCGCGGGGCTGGCCGTCGTGCTGGCGCTGTCGTTCCCCGCCCTGCTTCGCTACCGTCCCCCCGCCCCCGCCGAGGACAACCGATAATGTCAGCGGCATGACTGACGTCGTGGCGGCGAAATCTGGATTGCAGTGGGCCATCGAGGCCGATGGCCACCGAGCCGTGATCGTGGAGGTCGGTGGCGTGCTGCGCCATTACTCCGCGGGCGGGCGGGAGGTCCTGGACGGCTTCGGCCCGGACGAGATCTCACCGGCATCGGCCGGGCAGATCCTGGCCCCCTGGCCCAACCGGATCCGCGACGGGCACTACACCTTCGAGGACACCGCCTACCAGCTGTCGCTGACCGAGCCGGATCGGCACAACGCCATCCACGGGCTGACCAACTGGTCCCGGTGGAAGCTCGCCGATCAGACGGGTGACTCGGTGACGGTGGAGTTCGACCTGCCGCCGCAGATCGGCTACCCGTGGGCGCTGACCCTGCGTACCCGGTGGAGCGTCTCGGCCGACGGGCTGCGCTCGGAGCAGGAGGTCGTCAACACCAGCGACCAGAACGCGCCCTGGGGCTTCTCCGTGCACCCGTACCTGCAGCTGCCCGGCGTCGCGGTCGACGACATCCTGCTGCACGTGCCCGGCCGCAGCCGGGTCCTGGCCGACGCCCGGCTGCTGCCGATCGGCGCGGTCAAGGTGGCCGGCACCGAGTACGACTACACCGAGCCCCGCCGGGTGGGGGCGGCCGTGCTGGACACCACCTGGGGCGATCTGGACCGGCGGCCGGACGGTGGTTCCGCGGTGACCATCGCCGCGCCCGACGGCTCGCAGTCCGTCACGGTCTGGGGCGACGAGAACTTCCACTGGTGGCAGGTCTTCACCGGGGACACGCTGACCGGTGAGCGGTTCCGCCGGTCGCTGGCGATCGAGCCGATGACCTGCCCGCCGGACGCGTTCCGCTCCGGCCGCGACCTGATCGTGCTGGCCCCGGAGCAGACCTGGCGGGCCAGCTGGGGTGTGCGGCCCTCGGCGGCCTGAGCATGGAGTTCGACGAGGTCCTGCGCCGGCGCCGGATGGTCCGCACGTACGACAAGGACCGCCCGGTGCCGCCGGAGATCGTCGACAAGCTGATCCGGCACGCGCTGCGGGCGCCGTCGGCCGGTTTCTCCCAGGGCTGGGGCTTCCTGGTGCTGAGCGAGCCGGCGGACCGTGAGCTCTACTGGTCGGTGACCGCGCCGCGCGGCGACACCCCGGCGGAGCAGGCCGCGGCCGGCTCCTGGCTCGACCGGATGCGCTCGGCGCCGCTGATCATTGTGGCGCTCTCCAACAAGTCGGTCTACCTGGAGCGTTACGCGCAGCCCGACAAGGGCTGGACCGATCGGGACGAGAACCGCTGGCCGGTGCCGTACTGGGACATCGACACCGGCTTCGCCGCCCTGCTCATCCACCTGACCGCGGTGAACGAGGAGCTGGGCTCGCTGTTCTTCGGGGTACCGGCCGACCGGGTCGGGGCATTCCGGGACGCATTCGGCGTTCCGGACGAGTTCGTGCCGGTGGGTGCGCTGACGATCGGCTATCCGGCACCCGACAAGAGGTCACCGTCACTACGCCGCGGGCACCGCCCGGTGGACGAGGTGGTGCATCATGGCCGATGGACCGCGATCGGTGGGCCGTCCGCGAGCGGAACCTGACAACCGGTGACGACGCCGGGACGCGGACCGGCCGCTAGGCTGGCGGCTCGCTAGGCTGGCAGGCGAAGCTGCCCACCGGGGCGGGCCGGACGTGCGCGAGGGACCGGAGGGGAGCGTGCCGTCGTGATCTTCAAAGCGGTACGGGACGGAGCGCCGTACCCCGACCATCACACGACACTCAAGAGATGGGCCGAGATCCCGCCCCGCCCGATCAGGCTGGCCGATCTCATCACCACCAAGCGTGAGCTGGCCCTGGACAAGCTGCTCGCCGAGGACTCGACGTTCTACGGCGACCTGTTCCCGCACGTGGTCGAGTGGCACGGCGGCCTCTATCTGGAGGACGGCCTGCACCGCGCGCTGCGAGCGGCGCTGCAGCAGCGCAACCAGATCCACGCGAGAGTGCTCGTCATCGACAACTAACACCGCTAGTTTATGGGGTATGGCCGTCGTCTCCCCGCTCGATCTGCTCGACCTGGACGCTCTGCTGACCGACGAGGAGCGCGACGTCCGCGCGCTCGCCCGCCGGGTCGTCGACGACCGGGTCCGTCCCTACGTCGCCGACTGGTACGAGCGCGGCGAGGTCCCCGTCCGCGATCTGTCCCTCGAATTCGGCAAGCTGGGCCTGCTCGGCATGCACCTGACCGGCTACGGCTGCGCCGGCGCGTCCGCCGTGGCGTACGGGCTGGCCTGCATGGAGCTGGAGGCCGCCGACTCGGGCGTGCGCTCGCTCGTCTCCGTGCAGGGCTCGCTGGCGATGTACGCCATCTGGAAGTACGGCAGCGAGGAGCAGAAACAGCGCTGGCTGCCGGGCATGGCCGCGGGTGAGCTGATCGGCTGCTTCGGGCTCACCGAGCCGGACCACGGCTCCGACCCGGCGAACATGGCGACCCGGGCCCGGCGCGACGGCGACGACTGGGTGCTGACCGGCGGCAAGATGTGGATCACGAACGCCCCGGTCGCCGACGTGGCCGTGATCTGGGCCCGCACCGACGAGGGAGTGGCCGGGTTCGCCGTGCCCACCTCGACCGCCGGCTTCACGGCCCGCGAGGTCAAGCTCAAGCTGTCGCTGCGCGCCTCGGCCACCGGCGAGATCACCCTCGACGACGTGCGGGTGCCCGAGTCGGCCCGGCTGCCCACCGCGCGTGGCCTCAAAGCCCCGCTGTCCTGCCTCACCGAGGCCCGGTTCGGCATCGTCTGGGGCGCGCTGGGTGCGGCCCGCGACTGCCTGGAGACCGCCATCGCGTACGCCGGCAGCCGCGAGCAGTTCGGCCGCCCGATCGCGGGTTTCCAGCTCACCCAGGCGAAGCTGGCCGACATGACCCTCGAGCTGCAGAAGGGCTATCTGCTGGCGCTGCACCTGGGCCGCCGGCACGACACGGTCGGGCTGCGTCCGGAGCAGGTCAGCGTGGGCAAGCTGAACAACGTCCGGGAAGCCATCAAGATCGCCCGGCAGTGCCGCACGATCCTCGGCGCCAACGGCATCAGCGGCGAGTATCCGGTGCTCCGGCACGCCAACAACCTCGAGAGTGTGCTCACGTACGAGGGAACCTCGGAGATCCACCAGCTGGTCATCGGGCAGAAATTGACGGGGCTGAGCGCGTTCGGCGGCTGACCGGGTGCGAGTGTCGTACCCGGTCCGTACCGTGGGTGGCAGAAGGAGGGGGTGAGCACCGATGGCCAGTTCGCGTGACGTCGACGATCCGACCCGGGAGTATCCCGAGGTCGACGACCAGGTAGCGACCCGCCCCGCACCATCCGAGCCGCAGGACCCGGTGGCGGCTCCGGCCGGGGATGCCCGGCCGGGTCTCGGCGGGTTCGCCCGCGTCGTCATCTTCACCGGCGTGGTCTTCGCGCTGATCGTGGCCATGTGCCTCGGCCTGCGCGCGATCAACGTCCTGCCCAGCTTCGACAACCCGTTCTCCGACAAGACCACCGACCGCAGCCAGCCGGTGCTGCTGCAGTCGATGCGTGACCTGAGCCGCTACGTCGCGGCCGACGGCACCTTCCAGGTCATCGTCGACCTGCAGGAGAACAAGGAGAACATCCCCGAGTTCCTGCTCAACAAGCGCACGCTCTTCGTGGGCTCGGGCACGGTCGAGGAGTACGTCGACTTCAGCACGCTCTCCGAGGGCGCGTTGAAGGTCAACAACGCCGACAAGTCGGTCCAGATCGAGCTGCCCGCCCCGCAGCAGGGTCAGGCCGCCCTCGACATGGAGCGCAGTTACGTCGTCGCGGAGGAGCGCGGGCTGCTCAACCGCATCGGCGGCGCGTTCAGCAACGACCCCAATCAGCAGCAGCGCGTCTATCAGCTCGCCCAGCAGCGGATCACCGAGGCGGCCCGGAGCAGCGGGCTGGATCAGCGGGCCCGGGACAACACCGAGAAGATGCTCTCCGGTCTGCTCACCAGCCTGGGCTACACCACGGTGACCGTCACCTTCGCGGCTCCCTGACCCAAAGAGGCGGCGCCCCTTCCCGGCTGAGGGAGGGGCGCCGCGTTTCGTCCGGGGTCACTCGTTCGGCAGCAGAACCCAGAGGATCAGATAGATCAGGAACTGCGGGCCGGGTAGCAGGCAGGACACGACGAAGATCAGCCGCATCACTGAAGAGGAGATGCCGAACCGACGGGCCAGCGCGGAACACACGCCGGCGATCCTTCGGTCGTCGCGGGGCCGGGCAAGTCGGCGGGTCACGTCACTCACTCCTCATCGGTGCTGGTCGCGGCCGGGCGCCGCAACCACGTTCAACGGTATGGACCAGCCGCCCCTCCGCCCTCGGTCCCGAGGTGGAGAAGGGCGCTCACATTCCCGTAAGGGCTACCCGTACCCAGTGCGGAGCCGCTGTTAACATCTGGGCAATCTCGCCCCCACACACACTCGTGCACGGGCGTCCGATGGTGGGAGGGATGTCTCGGTGACGCTCGCCGTGCTGTGCGGGAGCACCGGCAACGACCTCGGCCCGGGCGCGGCCCGCCGGCTCGCCGACGAGCTGACCGCGGCGCTGGCCGCGGCCGGGTCCACCACGGTTGTCCCGGTCGACGGTCTCGACGTCGCGGGCCAGCTGCGGGAGATCGCCCGGGTCGCCGCCGGGGCCGACGAGCCGCTGCTGCTCTGCGCCGACAACCTGGTCGCGCATCCGAGCCTGCTGCGCACCCTGGCGACCGAACCGGCCGGCCGCAGTACCGCGCTGGTGGTCGCTGAGGACGGCGGCGACCTGCGCGAGGAACGCGGTCGCCTGGTTTTCGCCGCCGACGGGACGACCCGCTTCCTGGGCGCGATCAGCATCGCCGCCGCCGACCTGCCCACCCTCGCGGCAGCGGCCGCGCAGGCGGCCGACCAGGCGGTTCATTCGTCGCCCACCGCCACCTCGGCCGAGGGCCCGGCCACCGCGACCGCGCAGCGCGACGCCATCGACGTGTTGCTGCGCGCGCTGCTGGAGGCCGGGCTGGTGCCCATCGCCACCCGGGTACGGCTGCTGCACGCCGAACGGGTGCACACCGAGGCTGAGCTCGTCACCGCCCGGGCCGCCGTCGCCGCCGTGGACGAGGACTCCGCGTTGCTGCGGCTGGCCGTCAAGGAGAAGGACGACTTCTTCACCACGTACGCGGTGAGCACCTGGTCCCCGATCGTCACCAAGCTGTGCGCCCGGCTCGGCCTGAACCCCAGCGGCGTCACCGCGGTGTCCGTCGCCTTCGCCGTGGCCGCCGCCCTCGCCTTCTGGGAGGGCTCGCGGCCCGCGCTGATCGCCGGGGCCGTCCTGCTCTACCTCGGCTTCGTGCTGGACTGTGTGGACGGCCAGCTGGCCCGCTACACCCGCACGTTCGGCGCGTTCGGCGGCTGGCTCGACACGATGGCCGACCGGGCGAAGGAGTATGCGGTCTACGCCGGTCTCGCCGCCGGTGCGGAGCGGGCCGGCCTGCCGTACGCGTGGCCGCTCGCGATCACCGCCATCGTGCTGCAGACGGTCCGCCACATGACCGACACCTGGTACGGCGCCCTGCACGACGAGGCCGCCGCCCGGCAGTCCGTCGGCACCGCGGGCAACAGTGACGCCGGCGGTGGGGTGGGAGCGCGGCTGAGCCGGGCCTCGAACCGGGTCCAGGCGGACACCGGGTCGGCGGCGTACTGGCTGAAGCGGATCGTGGTCTTCCCGATCGGGGAACGCTGGGCACTGATCGCTGTGCTGGCCGCTGTGAGCAACGGGCGGGTGGCGCTGGCCGCCGTGGTGGGCTGGGGACTGCTCGCCGCGGCGTACACCTTGGGTCTGCGATCGTTGCGTTCGCTCTCGATGCGCGTCGGTGTGCTGGACACGGTCGACACCTCGCGGCACCGCGACGACGGCCTGCTCGTCCGTACGGTCCTGAGCGCGGTGAAGGCCGGCGCCCCGCTGATCACCGCCGTGATCGCGGCGCTGGCCGCGCTGGGTCTGGTGATCGGGTCGCTGACCGGCGCGGTGCCGGACGGCAGCGACGTTGGCATGTGGGTCTCCGGTGACCTCCGGGTGCAGCAGATCCGGGCGGGAGACGCCTCGATCTGGCTGATCGTGGCCGCCCTGCTGGTGCTCGGCGCCGGGCTGGCGGCCCGCGCCCGGCACGGCGGCCCGCTGGACTGGCTGGTCCCGGCGGGGCTGCGCGCCGCCGAGTACCTCATGATCGTCGCGGTCGCGCTGACCTGTGCCGTCCCACCACCCGTTGTTTACCTGCTGTTGTTCGTGGTGGCACTGGATCACTACGACCTGACCGCCCGGATGGAGAAGGGTGCGCCCGACGCTGCCGCGGCGAGGGCGCGGCTCGGCTGGGACGGCCGGGTCGTGGTGCTGGTGCTGAGTGCACTGGGCGGGGTCGCCACGGTCGCGGAGCTGCTGCTCGCCGTCGTCGTGGGCGGCTCGTTCCTCGCCGGCGCGGTTCGTGACTGGCGCTCCGGAGGTAAGCGATGACCCTGCTCAGCGTGGTCCTGCCCGTGTACAAGGTGCAGGGTTATCTGCGCCAGTGCCTGGACTCCCTGCTCGAGCAGCCGTTCACCGATTTCGAGATCGTGGCCGTCGACGACTGCTCGCCGGACTACAGCGGCGAGATCCTGGCCGAGTACGCCGCTCGTGACGCCCGGGTCAAGGTCGTCACCGCGCCGGAGAACCTCGGCCTGGGCCGGGCCCGCAACCTCGGCCTCGATCATGCGACCGGCGAGTACGTCTGGTTCGTCGACAGCGACGACTGGCTGGCCCAGGGCGCGCTCACCGCGATCGCCGACCGGCTCGCCGACACCGATCCCGACGTGCTGATCTTCGGTTTCGACCGGGTGCACTGGGACGGCCGAGTGGTGGTCGCCGGCGCCGCGAAGGTGCTGGCCGACGCGCCGGACACCTTCACCGTGGCGCAGTGGCCACGGATCGTCAACGTGCTGCACGTCGCGTGGAACAAGGTCGTCCGCCGGGACCTGCTGGTCAAGCTCGACTTCCGTTTCGAGCAGGGCTGGTACGAGGACGTCTCGTTCACGTACCCGGTGCTGGCCGCGGCCGAGCGGATCAGCGGTCTGCCCCGCACCTGCGTGCACTACCGGCAGCGGCGGACCGGAGCGATCACCCGGACCCTGGACGACCGGCACTTCGAGATCTTCGACCACTGGGAGCACGCGTTCGCTCTGGTGGACACCGGCGCGAAGCACGCCGAGGTGCTGCGGCCGGCGCTCTACAAGCGGATGCTCTGGCACTACCTGAGCGTGCTGCGCAACGCCGAGCGGGTGCCGCGGGGCTCCCGCCGGCGCTTCTTCGAGCGGATCGTCGAGCACGCCCGCCGGTACCGGCCCGCCGCGGGTTACGAAGCGCCGGACGGCCTGGAGGGACTGCCGTACCGGTTCGTGGAGAAGGACGCCTTCCTGCCGTTCCGGGCCGCGGAGGCCGCCGCCCGCAAGCTCAAGAAGGCGAAGCGGTCCAAGCGGGTCTGGACCCGCCGGGCCCGCAAGCTCGTCCGCAAGGCCCGGGAGGGCGTATACCGCGGCTACTACCAGCTGCAGCTGCGGCGGCCGGTGGACGACAAGCTCGCGCTGTACGCGGCGTACTGGTATCGCGGCGTGAGCTGCAACCCCGCGGCGATCGCGGCCAAGTCCGCCGAACTGGTCCCGGACGTGCGCAACGTCTGGGTGGTCGGCGCGTCCCGGGCCGGGTCCGTGCCGCCGGGCACCGACTACGTGGTCGCCGGCTCCCGGGAGTACTACCGCCTGCTGGCCCGGGCCCGCTGGCTGGTCAACAACGTCAACTGGCCGAACTGGGTGGTCAAGCGAGCGGGCACCACCCACGTGATGACCCATCACGGCACCCCGCTGAAGATGATGGGCATGGACCAGGCCGACCATCCGGCCGCCGCCAAGGACCAGGACTTCCGGGCCCAGATGCGCCGGGCGGACCGCTGGGACTTCAGCATCACGGCGAACGCGCACACCACGGTCGCCTGGGAGCGGGCGTACCCCTGCCGGTACGAGACGCTCGAGGTCGGCTACCCGCGCAACGACCGGCTGGCGGTGGCGACGCCGGCGGACTCGGCCGCGGTGCGCGAGCAGCTCGGCATCGCCCCCGGCGAGCGGGTCGTGCTCTACACGCCGACGCACCGCGAGTGGTTGCCACCCGGTCAGCAGGTGCTCGACATCGACGCGTTCGCCGACCGGCTGGGGCCGGACACCGTCCTGCTCGTGCGCGCCCACTACTTCCACGTGACCGCGGCTCAGCGGACCGGGGCGCGCCGGGGGCGGATCCTCGACGTGTCCGCGTACCCGGTGGTCGAGGATCTCTATCTGGCCGCCGACGTGATGATCACCGACTACTCGTCGGCGATGTTCGACTTCGCCGTGCTGGACCGGCCGCTGGTGATCTTCGCGCCCGACTGGCCGGCCTACCGCGAGTTGCGCGGGACCTATTTCGACCTGATGGAGCTGCCGCCGGGTGCGGTCGCGACCACCTTCGCGGAACTGGTCGACATCTTCCGCAGCGGCACCTACGCGGACGCCGCGGCGGCCGGGCAGCGGGCCCGTTTCCGGGAGCGGTTCTGCTCGCTCGACGACGGCGGAGCGGCCGAACGGGTCGTGCGCCGGGTGTTACTGGCCGGTACCGGAAAGTAAATCTTCCGGTCCGGTACGGCCCGGATCTCCGGCCGCGACGGCCTCCTGAACGCTGCGACCTGCACAGACGAGGTCATCGGCGGAGCCTTGCCAAGTCCCCGAATGGGTGACGATGTGGTGACTGTCGGCAAATGGCACGTTCACCCGATGGCAGGCATTGATGGGTGTAGTCACGCTAAGCCATCGTCGCAGCTCAAACGCAGGAGGTTGACGGTGTCCACCGTCGCGCTCAAGGACGTCACCAAGGTCTGGCCGGACGGTACGGTCGCGGTCGACCGCGTCAGCCTCGACGTCGAGGACGGTGAGTTCATGGTCCTGCTGGGGCCGTCCGGGTGCGGTAAGTCGACGGTCCTGCGCATGATCGCCGGCCTGGAGGATCCCTCCGCCGGCGCCATCCTGCTCAACGGCGAACCGGTCATGGACCTGGCCCCGCGCGACCGGCGGATCGCCATGGTCTTCCAGGACTTCGCGCTCTATCCGCACATGACCGTCGGGGACAACATCGGGTTCCCGCTCAAGCTCTCCGGCATCGAGCCCGGGCCGCGCGGCGAGCGGATCGGCGACGTGGCCAGCGCGCTGGGCATCGGCGACGTGCTTGCCCGCAAGCCCGGCCAACTCTCCGGCGGCCAGCGCCAGCGGGTCGCGATGGGCCGGGCCATCGTGCGCCGCCCCGGGCTGTTCCTGATGGACGAGCCCCTGTCCAACCTCGACAGCGGCCTGCGCGCGGAGCTGCGCGCCGAGATCACCGGGCTCACCCGAGAGCTCGGCGTCACCACCATGTACGTCACCCACGACCAGGCCGAGGCGCTGACCATGGCCGACCGGGTCGCGATCATGCGCAAGGGTGTGCTGCAGGACCTGGGCACCCCGACCGAGGTGTACGGCCGCCCGGCCACCCTCTACGTCGCGGCCTTCCTGGGCGCGCCGCGGATGAACCTGCTCGAGGCCTCGGTCTACGTGCACCTGGACCGCTACATCGCCCTGAACCTCGGTGAGCAGGCCCTCTACCTGCCGTGGAACGACATCCGGGCCCGGGCGATCTCGCACTACCACGGTGAGCGGATCGTCGTCGGCATGCGGGCCGAGGCGCTGACCCCGGTCGCCCCGGACACCCCGGGCGACGTGCTGCAGGGCCGCATCCGCTACCTCGAGCACCACGGTCACGAGTCGCTGGCCTTCCTGGACATCGGGGCGACCGCGGTCGTCGTCGACGAGCTGGGCAAGGCGGTCACCGAGACCGACGCCGAGACCGGCGTGGTGCGGCGGATCGGGGGAGCGCTGCAGCGGCTCACCGGGCGTACGGACAAAACCGTGCTGGAGCGCGAGGAGGCCGAGAAGGCGTCGGTGCTCAGCGACCCGGGCCGGCACCACCGGCGGCCCGCCGAGCTGGCTGTGCGGCTGGCGCCGTACCCGGCGGTCTCGCCGGGGCATCCGCTGGCCATCAACGTACGGATGGACGCCCTGCACTTCTTCGACGAGCGCGGCGACCGTATCGACGTCGGATGGCGTTGAAAATCACCTCTCGCTTCTCTTGACGGTATGGCCTATCGTCCCGCCTACGTCGGTGCGATGGCGTATCGACGTCGTTGAGGTGAGGAGGGGACGGACGTGGCCAACGCATCCGGGCTTCTGGTGATCGAGCGCATCCTGCGGGACAGACAGGGCATCTGGCAGCAGGTGGTGGAGGACCGAGCCCTCAACCGCCTGACCGGTCAGATGCTGGTCAGCTCGGTGGTGGCGCTGGCCTGTTACGGCGCGGTTCTCGGCTCTTTCCACAGCGTGCTGATGGCGCTGACCTCGGCAGTGAAGCTGCCGTTGCTCTTCCTGGTCACCCTGGCCATCTGCCTGCCCACCCTGTACCTGTTCAACCTGGTCTTCGGGGCCCGGCTGTCGGTGCGGCAGTCGCTGGCGCTGGTCATGGTGGCGCTGACGGTCACCGCGATGCTGGCCGTGGCGTTCGCCCCGATCGCGCTGTTCTTCCTGATCACCGCGCCCGACTACGGATTCTTCAAGCTGCTCAACGTGGCCATCCTGGCGCTGTCGGCGCTGGTCGGCCTGCGCTTCCTCACCGGAGGCATGCGGGTGCTCAACGAGAACGGCCTGCTGGCCCCGGAGAAGCCCGCCGTGGCGCCGGCGACCCCGGCCGAGGCACCGGCCACCCCCGCGCTCACCCCGGCCGCCACGCCGGCCAACGGCAGCGGTGGGACCACTACCCTTACCGCGCCCGCCCCCGCGCCGGCGCCGGCGCCCGTGCAGGCGGCTCCGGTGGTGCCGCCGGGCTACATGCTGACGCCGATCGGGCACCACCCGCGCCCGGTCCGGCCGCCGAAGGAGAGCCAGCCGACGCCGCCGAGCATGACCCTGCTGTACGTCTGGATCCTGCTCTTCGGCTTCGTCGGCACCCAGCTGGCGTGGACCCTGCGGCCGTTCTTCGGCAGCCCGGGGATGAAGTTCAGCCTGTACCGGGACATCGACGGCAACTTCTACGCCGAGATCCTCCGGACGTTGGCGGATCTGTTCTGATCTGTTACCGGTTCCATGACTGCCACGGAGGCGGTACGCAGCGTAGGCTGAGCGGCGGTGGAAGAGACTGTCGACCAGCACATGCTGCGTCCGGCTCCGGGCAAGGAGTCGCCGGACGCCACCCCCGTGCACTCTCCGGCCGGTAGGTCGACCCTTCTCGATCGCCGGTTCGGCCGCGACGAGATCACCGTGGTCCGCCACGAGATCACGGCGCGGCTGGACGTCGGCCTGCTCGCCGACCGCCTGCACGGCTTCGTGCTCGCGATCAACGAAGTGATCACCAACGCCGTGCTGCACGCCGGTGGCCAGGGTCGCATCGTGCTGTCGCTCACGGGGACGACCGTGTGCTGCACGGTGACCGACTCGGGGCCGGGCATTCCGGAGCAGTTCCGCCGGCCGCCGAACGTGCCGGAGGCGTTCGAGGTGGGCGGCCGGGGCATCTGGCTGGCGCACCAACTGTGCGACGACGTGACGATGGCGACCGGCCCGATCGGGACAACTATCGAACTGTGCATGAACCTGCCCGGCCGCAATACCCTGTCTGGCCTGGTCAACGAGAGTGCGGCCGCCGGCTGAACGAAGAATGAAACGCCGTGGAAATGTGATCGAGGGCATTGAGGCGTGTCGGCCATCCGAGGCGACTACATTGGGCCAGTGCTCGGACTACCTCCTCATGTGACGGCGTGCCTCTTCGACCTCGACGGCGTGCTCACGCAGACCGCCCTGGTGCATAACGCGGCGTGGAAACAGACCTTCGACGCGTTTCTCCTGACCTGGTCCCGGCACCATGGACAACCGTTCGTACCGTTCGACACGGGCGCCGACTACCACCAGTACGTCGACGGCCGGCAGCGGGCGGACGGGGTTCGCACGTTCCTCGCCTCGCGGGGCATCACCCTGCCCGAAGGCACGCCCGGCGACGGTCCCGACGCGGAGACCGTCAACGGCATCGGCAACCGCAAGAACATCCTGGTCCTGCAGAAGATCCAGGAAGGCGCGGTACAGGTCTACCCCGGCTCGGTCGACTACCTGCACGCGGCCGTGGCCGCCGGGCTGCGCCGCGCCGTCGTGTCGGCCAGTGCCAACTGCGCCGACGTCCTGCGGGCGGCCGGCATCACGGAGCTGCTCGAGGTGCGCGTGGACGGCGTCACCGCCCGCGAGCAACACTTGCCGGGCAAGCCGGCCCCGGACACGTTCCTGGTCGGCGCGAAACTGCTCGGGGTGGCCCCGGAGCAGTGTGCGGTGTTCGAGGACGCTCTGGCCGGCGTGGCCGCCGGCAAGGCCGGCGGTTTCGGCATCGTGATCGGCGTGGACCGGGTCGGTCAGGCCGACGCGCTGCGCGAGCACGGCGCCGACATCGTCGTGCAGGATCTCGCCGAGCTCCTCAAGTAATTCCCCTTACAGACTTTCTCCTTTCTCAGTTGCGAGAGGCACCACCGTGATCCGTGAACGGGCCTACCCCGTCGATCCCTGGCACATCAGGGAGACCCGGCTGGACCTGGATGTGCTGGCTCAGTCCGAGTCGGTCTTCGCCCTGGCCAACGGCCACATCGGCCTCCGGGGAAACCTGGACGAGGGCGAGCCGCACGGCCTGCCCGGCACCTACCTCAACTCGTTCTACGAGCTGCGGCCGCTGCCGTACGCCGAGGCGGGCTACGGGTTCCCCGAGTCGGGCCAGACGATGGTCAACGTCACCAACGCCAAACTCATGCGCCTGCTCGTCGACGACGAGCCGTTCGACGTGCGCTACGGCGAGCTGCGCTCCCACGAGCGCACGCTGGACCTGCGCGCGGGCACGCTCGAGCGGATCGTGGAGTGGGTCTCCCCGTCCGGCCAGGCGATCCGCGTGCGCACCGTGCGGATGGTGTCCTTCACCCACCGGGCCATCGTCGCCTTCCTGTACGAGGTCGAGCCGCTCGACGCCTCGGCCCGGCTGATCCTGCAGTCGGAGCTGGTGGCCAACGAGCAGCTCCCGGCGACCAGCAAGGACCCCCGGGTGGCGGCGGTGCTGGACCACCCGCTGCAGGCCGAGGAGATGCTGGAGCAGCGCACCGGCGGCCTGCTGGTGCACCGCACCAAGGCCAGTGACCTGCGGATGGCCGCGGCGATGGAGCACGTGGTGGAGACGCCGGGCAAGCACGCGGTGACCACCGAGGGCCACCCGGACTGGCTGCGCACCACGGTGGCCTGCAAGCTGGAGCCGGGCCAGAAGCTGCGGGTCGTCAAGATCGCCGCGTACGGCTGGTCGAGCAACCGCTCGCTGCCCGCGGTGCGTGACCAGGTCGGCGCGGCCCTGGCCAGCGCCCGGCTGGACGGCTGGGAGGGCCTGGTCGAGGCGCAGCGGGAGTACCTGGACGCGTTCTGGGACCACTCCGACGTCAAGGTCGAGGGCGACCCGGAGGTGCAGCAGGCCGTCCGCTTCGGCCTGTTCCACACGCTGCAGGCCGGCGCCCGGGCCGAGCAGCGGCCGATCGGCTCCAAGGGCCTCAGCGGCCCCGGATACGACGGTCACACGTTCTGGGACGCCGAGACCTTCGTGCTGCCCGCCCTGACGTACACGCAGCCGGCCGCGGCGGCGGACGTGCTGCGCTGGCGGCACTCCACTCTGGATCTTGCCCGGGAGCGCGCGCAGACCCTCGGCCTGCAGGGCGCGGCCTTCCCGTGGCGCACCATCCGCGGGCAGGAGTGCTCGGCGTACTGGCCGGCCGGCACCGCCGGGTTCCACATCGGAGCCGACATCGCCGATGCCGTGCGGCGCTACGTCTCGGCGACCGGTGACTTCGATTTCGAGCGCGACTACGGCCTCGAGCTCCTCGTGGAGACGGCCCGGCTGTGGCGCTCGCTGGGCCACCACGACCGGCACGGGCGCTTCCACATCGACGGCGTCACCGGCCCGGACGAGTACACGGCCGTGGTGGACGACAACGTCTACACCAATCTGA
The DNA here is from genome assembly GCF_018332655.1 of Actinoplanes auranticolor. Classification (GTDB taxonomy): domain Bacteria; phylum Actinomycetota; class Actinomycetes; order Mycobacteriales; family Micromonosporaceae; genus Actinoplanes; species Actinoplanes auranticolor. The sequence continues at coordinate 46,612 of NZ_BOQL01000043.1, forward strand.
TGGCGCAGCAGAACATGTTCGCCGCGGCGGACGCGGCCAAGCGGCACCCGGAGCTCGCCCGCAAGCTGGGCGTGGACGACGAGGAGTCGGCGTCGTGGCGGGACGCGGCGGCGTCGGTGCACATCCCTTACGACCGGGAGCTGGGCGTGCACCAGCAGTCGGAGGGCTTCACCCGGCTGGCCGAGTGGGACTTCGAGAACACCCCGCCGGAGGCGTACCCGTTGCTGCTGAACTACCCGTACTTCGACCTGTACCGTAAGCAGGTGGTGAAGCAGGCCGACCTGGTCATGGCCATGTACCTGCGGGGTGACGCCTTCACCCCCGAGGAGAAGGCCCGCAACTTCGCGTACTACGACGCCCGTACCGTGCGGGACTCGTCGCTGTCGGCCTGCATCCAGGCCGTCATGGCCGCCGAGGTGGGCTTCCTGGAGCTGGCCCACGACTACCTGGGCGAGGCCGCCCTGATGGACCTGCACGACCTGCACCAGAACGCGCGTGACGGCGTGCACGTGGCGTCGCTGGCCGGTTCCTGGATCGCCCTGGTGGCGGGCCTGGGCGGCATGCGCGACTTCAACGGGCAGCTCTCCTTCGCGCCCCGGCTGCCGAGCCGGATCAACGCGCTGGAGTTCTCGCTGCTCTGGCGCGGCCTGCGGCTGCGGGTGGAGGTGACGGCGGACGAGGTGACCTACTCGCTGCGCAACGGCGGCGGTTCGGCCCGCCTGGACCTGCTGCACCACGGCAAGGAGGTCACCATCACCCAGGTGAAGCCGGTCGTGCTGCCGATCCCGCCGGCCCCGCCGACGGGTCCCGCGCCCAGCCAGCCGGCCGGTCGCGCCCCGGTGCGCCGGGCCACCGGCGGCTGATCCAGCCACGAAGAAGCCCCCGTCCTCCGCGAGGAGGACGGGGGCTTCTGTGCGCTTGCCGCGCTAAAGCATCGAGACGTGTACGTGGTCCGTATGTGCACTGGGACCGCTGTACGACTTCCAGCCGGTGGCCGGGAACCAGATCTGTCTGTTCCAGATGACGTAGAGGATGCCGAGCCGGTCGGCGTTACGCACCAGGAAGGCCATCAGGTTGTTGCCGTACTTGCGGGTGTCCTGGTTGTGCCAGGGGGCGAAGCCGCTGTTCTGCAGGGACCAGTCGCAGGCCCGGCCCTTGGGATGCTCGAACGGTCCGCCGTTGCGGTGACAGCCGACGAAGCGCTTGAAGCCGGCCTTCCGCGTCTCCTTGTACATGTGGTGGGTCCGCGCGGTGATGCAGCCGCCCGTCGTCGGGTCGTCGACGTTGCAGGACTCCGGGCCGAACTCGCCGTCGGAGTTGCGGGGGGCGGGCGCGGCGACCCGGGACTTGGCGACCACGAAGCCGCCCGTCACCGACTTGCCGCCGACCTGGGCCAGCGCCTTCTCCGCCGACTCCTTCTGCTTCTCCATCAGCGCGAGGTTCTGCTTCTGCGCCTTGACCTCCTGGTCGAGGCGCGTCTTGTTCGCGGTGACCTCGTCGATGGCCTGGTCCAGCTCGCGGAGCTTGCCGTCGTTGAGGGCGTTGATCTCCTCCAGGGAGACCGCCTTCTTGAGGAAGCCGTCCGGGCTGGAGGTGTTGAGCAGGAAGCCCATGGTCGAGATGCCGCCGGTGCGGTACTGCTGAGCGGCGACCGCGCCCACCTCGGGCAGCAGCAGGTCGCGCTTCGCCTCGGCGTTCTTGACCTTCAGCGCGAGACCGAGCTGGGTCTTGGTCGACTTGGCAACTGCCGCCTTCGCCGTCAGATAGCGCCGGCCGGTGGAGTCGAGCACATCGTTCAGCAGCGGGTTGTCGTCGCCGTCGTCGGCGGTGGCGCTGGAGCCGTCCGGTGCGGCGTTCGCCGGGGATGCGGGCGCGAGCATCATCGTGACCGCGGCGAGCGGTGCCAGGGCGAGGATCAGCCACCGGCGGGGTCTTGCCGTCATTCAGAATCCTTCCGCGTGACCACCGGCCGGGTTAGCTGACGGGTTCGGGACGGAAGCGATCCCTACCACTGACTCGTGGATTCACCCCGGTACTTCTGTGGTTCCCCGGCTCATCTTGCGACGATTAGATGGTGGGCTGCCGGTGCCTTGGGGGCAGCACCTTCTGGCAGTGACCGGCGGTCAGCTTACCTGACAACGGCCGAAGTGACAGTGCCGCCCGGAACGGCAAAACGGTTACCGGGCAACGACTTTCCGTCACCGCTCGATGGAATGACGCAGGTCATAGCCCGTAACGACGCATTAATGTGAGTCGTTGCATTCTTTCCGTAGTTGCTCACCTTCAGTGCACGATCGATTGCTCAGGGTGCGACGACTGTCGATTCCTAGCATTGATGGGTAGTGTTCGTCACGGTCTCAGCGCAGACCGCCGCCTAATCGCCGCAGGGCGAGCCGAGGAACCACTCGAGTAATGGGGTGAATCCGATCCGCGCACCCCCGCGCGATCGGTAGGGATCGCTTCCGTCCCGAACCCGTCAGCTAACTCGGTCGGCGGCCGACGGAAGGAATGTTCGTGAGGCTCAACCCTGTCCGCCGGCGATTAGCGACCGTGCTCGCGGTCCTGGTCGCCACCTCGGGGCTGGCGCTCGCCGCCCCGACCTCCGCCTCCGCCGCACCCCGCCCGTTCGCCGCGCCGGGCGACTCGGGCGACGACGGTGAGGGCGGTTCGAAGTCCCTCATCAAGCAGCTCGAGGCGGCGTCCAAGGGCTTCGTCGAGGCCAAGGAGGCGCTGGACCGCTCCAAGAAGCGCCAGCAGCAGCTCACCGCCAAGGTCAAGGAGCTCGACGCCCAGCTCGGCCCCAAGCAGGCGGCCCTGGACGAGATCGTCCAGCGGGCGTACCGCACCGGGCGGCTCGGGCCGATGACGGCCATGATCACCGCCGACTCCACCGGCAGCATGCTGGACCGGGCGCAGACCCTGGAGACCATCGCCGTCAAGCAGGACCGTGCGGTGCGCGACCTGAAGGACAGCCGGGCTCAGCAGGCGCAGGCGAAGGTGGCGATCGACGCCGCCGTCCGCGAGCAGCAGCGACAGCTCACCGTCATGGCCAAGCGTAAGAACCAGGCCGAGAGCGCCCTCAAGGTGGCCAACGCCGCCAGTGCGGCCAGCGGTGGTTCCACCGGTTCGTCATCCGGCGGTGGTTCCTCCGGCGACGGTGGCAGCAGCGCCCTGGCCGCAGCCGCGCCCCGGACCTCGGACGGCTCGCTGCCGAACGAGTCCTGCAGCGCCAATGACCCGACCACCTCGGGCTGCCTCACCCCGCGCACCCTGCACGCGATGCAGGAGGCGAAGAAGGACGGTTTCACCCGCTTCGTCGCCTGCTTCCGCCAGCAGAACAGCGGTGAGCACCCGAAGGGCCGGGCCTGCGACTTCGCCGCCGACAAGGGCGGCTTCGGCGGCGATGCCACCGGAGCCAGCCGGGACTACGGCAACCGGCTGGCGAACTACTTCATCAAGAACGCCAGCCGGCTGGGTGTGCTCTACGTCATCTGGTTCCGGCGGATCTGGCTGCCCAGCAGTGGCTGGAAGTCGTACTCCGGCGCCGGCGGGGACCCGTCCAGCGACCACACCAACCACGTGCACCTGTCGATGCGCTGACCGGGGGAGTGCGGGGCCTACCGCTTGACGTAGGCCTCGTACTCCTTCAGCACATCAGCGGTGGGACCGTCGGCGCGGATCAGGCCGGACTCGAGCCAGATCGCCCGCTCGCACGTGTCCCGGATCGACTGCTCGCTGTGGCTCACCAGGAACACCGTGCCGGCGTCCTTGCGCAGGTCGCGGACCCGCTGTTCGCTGCGGCGGCGGAACTTCGCGTCACCGGTGGCCAGCGCCTCGTCGATCAGCAGCACGTCGTGCTTCTTCGCCGCGGCGATGGCGAAGCGCAGCCGCGCCCCCATGCCCGAGGAGTACGTGCGCATCGGCAGCGAGCTGAAGTCGCCGCGCTCGTTGATCCCGGAGAACTCGATGATGTCCTTCACCTGGGACTTCACCTCGGCCGGGGACATGCCCATGGCCAGGCAGCCGAGCACCACGTTGCGCTCGCCGGGCAGGTCGCTCATCAGTGCCGCGTTGACGCCGAGCAGCGAGGGCTGGCCGGCGGCGTAGATCGCCCCCTTGTCCGTCGGCAGCAGCCCGGCGATGGCCCGCAGCAGGGTGGACTTGCCCGAGCCGTTGGTGCCGATCAGGCCGATCGCCTCGCCCTTGTGTGCGACGAAGCTCACTCCCTTGATGGCGTGCACCTCGCGCAGGGTGGCCGGCTTGGTGCCGGTGATGATCCGCTTGAAGCTCGCCAGCGGGCTGCCCGTGCCGGGGGTGGCGGACTGCTGCACCCGGTAGACGACGTGGGCGTCGTCGACGATGACCGTCGGCTCGCGCCGGTCGCTGCCGGTCATGGTGTCAGCCACGGCCGTACCCCTTCTCTCCGCGCCAGAAGTAGACATAACCACCGATGCCGACCAGCAGGGTCCAGGCGATCGCCTCGAGCCAGAGCACCACGGGCGAGGCCGCGAGCGGCACGTCCTCCATCAGTGCGTGCCGCATCAGGTCGATGAAGACGAGCAATGGGTTGGCCTCGACCAGGTACAGCTTCCAGCCGCTGAGGTGGTCGGTGAACCGGGTCACCGGGTAGAGCACCGCGGAGCCGTAGAGCCAGATCCGCATGGCGAACGGGACCAGTTGCTTGACGTCGGCGACCTTGCTGCCCAGCCGGGCCGCGGCCAGCGCCAGGCCGGCGTTGAAGACGCACTGCATCAGGAAGATCGGCACGATCAGCAGCCACTCGAGGGTGATCGGCTCTCCGAAGGCCAGCACGATGACGATCAGCACGGCCATCGAGGCGATCATGTTGCGGATCTCGACCATGGTGATGGCGAGCGGCAGGCTGGCCCGGGGGAAGTGCAGCGCCCGGATCAGGCCCAGGTTGCCGCTCACGGCCTGGATGCCGGCCTGCACCACGGACTGGGTGAAGCCGAAGATGAAGACACCGGTGCACAGGTACGCGACGAAGTTCTCGACGCCGCTCTTCTGCTTCAGCACGACACCGAAGATCACGTAGTACACAGCCGCGTTGATCAGCGGCGTCAGCACCTGCCAGAAGACGCCGAGCCGGGTCCGGCCGAGCGACGACGTGACCTTGGCGTTGGCGTACGACGAGATGAAGTGCCGGTAGCTCCACAGCTGGCGGGTGTAGTCCCGCAGGCTGGGCAATTTGCCGGCTGCACTGAGACCGTGCCTGCGGGCCAGCTCCTTGAGCGTCAGGCCGGTCTCCGAATCGATGACCGCCGTCTGGGGCATGGGGTGGCGCTCCGATCTGGTCGGTCCGCTGGGGTCGGGGGACCTGGATGACTTGCGCGGGAACACACTAAACAGTGTGCCGCGATGGTACGGCGTCGTATCGACGTTAGGCCCGAAAGTAGCCGAATGAGCGCCGGAACGCAACCGTTGCGTCCTGGCGTATATAGTGCACCCGTGGTTACAGCGAAACGTGCACCCGCCGGAGCGGCGGTGCTCCGCGGGGACATCACCGCGGCCATCCGCAACGCGGTCATGAACGAGCTGGCCGAGGTCGGCTACGGACGCCTGTCCATCGAGGCGGTGGCGCGCCGGGCCGGCGTCGGGAAGACCGCCATCTATCGCCGGTGGAGCAACAAACTGGAGATGGTCCTGGAGATCGTCTCCGCTGTGGCGGAGCGTAGCGTGCCGATGCCCGACACCGGAAGCTTCGCCGGCGATCTGCAACTGCTCATGTTCATCGTCAGCAAGGCCCTGCAGCACCAGATCGCGTCGCAGATCATCCCCGACCTGATGGCCGAGGCGGCCCGGAACCCGAAGATCGCCGAGACCCTGCAACGGGCGCTGCGCACCCACCAGCAGGCCGTCGGGGAGAAGATCGTGGGCCAGGCCGTCGAGCGCGGCGAGCTGCCGGCCGGCACGAACGCCGATCTCGCCGTCGACCTGATGCTCGGCCCGCTGTACTGGCGGCTGGCGGTCTCGCGCACCCCGATCGACGACGACTACCTCGAGAACCTCAGCACCGCTGTGCTGGGCGCGCTGCGGGAGCCCCGGCCGGCCCACTGAGGCTCAGCGGCCGGGCGGTACGGCAACAGCAGCCCGCGCCGGCAGCGGGAACGACGCCTCGATCCGCCAGCCGGCCGGGGCGAGCGGGCCGTGCACCAGCTTCCCGCCGTACCCGGTGAGGTCCTCGGCCAGGCTGAGCAGCCCGAAGCCGCCGCCGTCCGGCCCGCGACCGTCCCGCGACGGGTCCGCGGGCTCACTGGTGATCCGCAGGATCAGCGTGTGCTCGCCGCGCCCGGTCGTGATCGTGAGCAGGGCGCCGGGTCCGTCGTGACGAAGTGCGTTCGTCGCCGCCTCCCCGATCAGCCGGTCGGCGACCGCCCGCACCGGGGCCGCCAGCTCCCTGCGCAGATCCGGCGGGTCGCCCGCCAGTCGCAGGCCGGCCGCCTGCAGTGTCTGCAGCCGGGTCGCCAGCAGGACCGCGGAGTCCGGCTCGTCGGCGTCGGCCAGCGCGGCCCGCACCTCGGCGAGCGCCTCCCGGCCCGCGCGCAGCACCACGTCCAGGCGGTCCCCGGCCGCGGGGCCGAGTGACGTGGTGGCCTTCAGCGCCTCGGTCTGCAGCAGCATCACGGTCACCGTGTGGGCCAGCGTGTCGTGCACCCGGCGGGCCAGGCGTTCCCTGTCCTCGGCGGCCGCGGTCGCCTGGTCGGCGATCCGGCGTTCCAGCCGCAGGTGTGTCGCCTCCGCCCGCTGCCGTTCCGCCTCGGCGCGCTGGCGGAGGTGCTGGCTGCGTTCCACCCCGGCCAGCCAGGCCACCGTCACCGTGACGACGGCCATCAGCAGGCCCTCGACCGGACCGTGCCGGACCGCGCTGGCCGCCGCCATGATCAGGCCGACCGCCGGGCACAGCACCCACCGGATCCGCGGTGACCGGTGCGTGGCCGCGGTGTAGAGCGCGATCGTCGCGGGGAAGAAACCGACCGCGCGGGCCATGCCGAGGGTGGTGTGCGCGGCGGTCGCGCAGCCGACGACGATGAGTACCGCGGCCGGGAAGCGACGCCGCCAGACCAGCGGCACGAGCTGGGCCACCGCGAGCGGCGTGGCGACGATGGTGCCGGACAGGACGAAGAGCAGGGCGGTCGCGGCGGCCAGCCCGAGATCCACCAGCGGCTGCCAGTGACCCCGCAGCCGGCGGACCGCCGCTGAGCGCAGCGTGCCGGTCGTGGCCGTGAACACCATGCCACTGCATACCATGGCCGGATGATCCGGCTTGCCGTCGTCGACGACCAGGCGCTGGTCCGGGAAGGGCTCAGCCTGATCCTGGGGGCGCAGCCGGACCTGGAGGTGGTGGCCGAGCTGCCGGACGGCGCCGCCCTGCTGGAGCTGCTGGCCCGCGACCCGCTCGCCGCCGACGTCGTCCTGCTGGATCTCTATCTGCCCGGTGCCGACGGGGTGCGGGTGCTTAGCCACCTGCGCTCGCGTCGGCCCGAGGTGCCGGCGAAGGTGCTGATGCTCACCACGGTCGGCCGGGCGTCGGACATCCAGCGGGCGCTGGCCGCCGGGGCCGACGGCTTCGTGCTCAAGGACGCCAGTGGCAGCGAGCTCGCCGCCGCCGTCCGCGGCGCGCACGCCGGGGTGACCGCGCTGAGCGCCTCCGCCGCCGAGCTGCTCTGGCCCGCGGCCACCGGTGCGCGGCCGGCCGACACCGAGCAGCGGCTGCGGACCCTGACCGGGCGTGAGCGGGAGGTGCTCACGCTGCTCGGACGGGGACTGACCAATCAGGACATCGCCCGGGACCTGGCCCTGGCCGAACGCACGGTCAAGGCCCACGTGAGCAACCTGCTGGCCAAGCTGTCCGTGACCAGCCGCACCCAGGCCGCCCTGCTCGCCCGGGACCTGTCCTAAGGACGTAGTCCGGCTACGTCCTTCGCCGGTTCCGGCACGCGTGGCCGGCTGCGAGGCTGCCCGGATGTCCCACGACAAACGCGTGCGCCGGTTCCGCCGGCTCTGGCTCACCCTCGGTGTCGTCCGGCTGATCGCCGCCGGGCTCTGGGTGGGCAACAGCTCGGCGCTGTGGGGTGGCGGCGACGGACGTCCGCTGTTGCTGGCGCACCGGGGCATCGCCCAGACCTTCCCGCTGGACGGGGTGGAGAACGACACCTGCACCGCGAGCCGCGTCCATCCGCCGGACCACAGCTACCTGGAGAACACGTTGCCGTCGATGCGGGCCGCCTTCGCCGCGGGCGCCGGCATGCTGGAGGTCGACGTCCAGGTCACCGCCGACGACCAGCTCGCCGTGTTCCACGACGCGACACTCGAGTGCCGCACCGACGGCACCGGCCGGGTGCGCGAGCGCACGCTGGCCGAGCTGCGCCGGCTCGACCTCGGGTACGGCTACACGGCCGACGGCGGCGCCACGTACCCGCTGCGCGGCCGGGGACGCGGTTTGCTGCCCACGCTGGAGCAGGTCGTCGCCGCCTTTCCGGAGCGGGAGTTGCTCGTCGACCTCAAGAACGACGACCCGGCCGAGGGCGGACGACTGGCCGCGTACCTGGCCACTCTGCCCGCCGAACGGCTGAAGACCATCGGCGTGTACGGCGGTGACGCCTCGGTCGCCGCGGTCGCCGACCGGCTGCCCGGGATCCGTGCCACCTCGAAGAAGATCATGAAGGACTGCCTGGTGCGCTACCTCGCCACCGGCTGGACCGGCCACGTTCCCGCCGCCTGCCGGCACACCGAGCTGCACCTGCCGCAACGCTACGGGCGCCTGCTGTGGGGCTGGCCGAACCTGTTCGTCGACCGGATGCGGGCCGCCGACACCCGGGTGGTGCTGGTGGCCGGGGAGGGACCCTGGTCGGCGGGCTTCGACCGGCCGGCCGACCTGGCCGAGGTGCCCGCGGGCTGGTCCGGCTGGCTGTGGACCAACCGGGTGGACGCGATCACGCCCTGAAACGCTCAACCGGGACGCGGGTCGTGCCGATGCTAGGGGCCCACCCCGCGCCGTCCCCCCGGAGCAGCCATGCGAAATCCCCGCGTAGACACGACCATTTTCGGTGCGACGTCGCTGCTCACGCTGGCGCTCGGCGGCGTCGCCCCCGAGCAGCTGGCAACGCCCGTCCCGGCCGCCGCCGGCGATGCGGAGGTACTGGCCGGGTTTTGGCTCAGCGCCGACAAGGCGGTACGGCTGCGGCTCGGTGCCGACTGGTCGTACCTGGGTCAGGTCGCGGGCCGGCGGCGGCCCGCCAAGGGCACCTACCGACCCGAGGGGGCGGGACTGGTGCTGCGCGACGACACGGGCCTGCGGACGCCGGTGACGGTGGCCGAGGACGCCCTGGAGATGGCCGGGCACCAGCTGTTCCGGGCCTGACACCACCGATGCCGGGTGCGATGCTGACCCGATGATCGATTGGCTCTCCGGCGTCGCGTTCACCGCCTTCGGGGTCGGCACGACCTGGGCCGAGGTGCTCGGCTTCGGCACCGGCCTGGTGAACGTGGGGCTGCTGGTGCGCCGGCACATCCTCAACTGGCCGGTGGGCATCCTGAACGTGTTGCTGCTCATGCTGGTCTTCTGGTCCGCCGGTCTCTACGCCGACGCCGGCCTGCAGATCGTCTACGTGGTGCTCGGCGCGTACGGCTGGTGGGCCTGGCTCTACGGCGGGGCCCGCCGCACGCCGCTGACCGTACGCACCACCACCCGGGCCGAGTGGGCCGCTCTCGCGGTCGCCGGTGTGCTGCTCACCGGCGGTCTCTGGCTCTTCCTCGACCGCCTGACCAGCTCGACCGTGCCGCTGGCCGACGCGCTCACCACGGCGCTGTCGCTGCTGGCCACCTACGGCCAGACCCGCAAGCTGGTGGAGAGCTGGTGGCTCTGGATCGCGGCCGACCTGATCTACATCCCGCTGTACGGCTACAAGGACCTCTGGCTGACGGCTCTGCTGTACGTGGCGTTCCTGGTCCTGTGCGTCCTGGGCCTGCGCGCGTGGCGGGCGGCGCTGCGCACCCAGCACACGGTGGCCGCATGAGGTGGGGACACGGCCTCATCGTGGGCAAGTTCTACCCGCCGCACGCCGGGCACCACGAGCTGATCGACGCCGCCGCAGCCGCCTGCGACCGGGTCACCGTCGTGGTCGCGCCCAGCTCGCGGGAGTCCGTACCGCTGGAGCTCCGTCTGGCCTGGCTGCGCGAGGCCCACCCGGCGCACGTCCGCTTCGTCGGCGTCCACGACGACCACCCGGTCGACTACGCCGATCCTCGGGCCTGGGAGCTGCACACGGCCGTCTTCCGGGCGGCCGCCGGCCCGGACAGAGTGGATGCCGTCTTCTCCTCCGAGGCGTACGGCGAGGAGCTGGCCCGGCGGTTCGGCGCCCAGGCGGTCACGGTCGACCCCGAGCGGATCAAGACACCGGTGTCCGGAACGGCGGTGCGGGCCGATCCGGTCGCGTTCTGGGACCTGCTCGGTCCCGGGGTGCGTGCCTGGCTGACCCGCCGGGTGATCGTCGTCGGCGCCGAGTCCACCGGGACCACGACGATGGCCCGGGCCCTGGCCCGGCACTACCGCACCCGCGGCGGGGTGTGGGCGCGGACCCGCTGGGTGCCCGAGTTCGGCCGCGAGCTGACCGCCCGCAAGCTCGACGCCCTGCGCCGGACCCGGCCCGGCGCGGTCGTGGAGGACGTGACCTGGGACCGGGACGACTTCGTGACGGTCGCCACCGAGCAGAACGCCGCCGAGGACAGCGCGGCCCGCGACGGCGCGCCGATCCTCTTCGGCGACACCGACGCCCTGGCCACGACGATCTGGGAGGAGCGCTATCTGGGCGGGGACGGCGGGGCCTGGACGACCTCACCGGGCGTGGCGGAACGCGTACGGGCACCCGACCTGTACCTGCTCACCCACCACGAGGGCGTGCCGTTCGTCGACGACGGGCTCCGCGACGGCGAGGCGGTACGGGCGTGGATGACCGCCCGCTTCGAGCGTGAACTGGCTGCTCGCGGCGTACCGTCACGGGTGTTGACCGGATGTCATGCCGCCCGGCTGCGGGCCGCGGTCGCCGCCTGCGACGACCTGCTGGCGGCCGGGTGGTCTTTTGCTCCTCCGCTAAGCCATTCCTGATCGGGGCCGAAGCAAAGTGCATGCGGCTCAGAAAACTCGTGCTCCCGCTGCTGGCCCTGCCGATCGCCCTCGGCGGCTGCGGCATGCTCGGCTCGTCGGCGGGCACCCCCGGCGCGGCCGCGAGCGCCACCCCGATCGCCGGCGGTGGCGACTGGCTGGTGGTGGCCACCGGCAGCGCCACGCCCAGCCCGGTGGCGTCGCCGGCCGCTTCCCGGCCGCCGGTCCTGCCGCCGGTGTCCTTCCTGCCGGTCCACCCGGGCTGCGCCGAGGACTGGACCGTCAACCCGCCGCTGATCCCGATCGAGGTCGTGCCGGGCGCCGGGCGGCTCACCGTGACCTGGCCCCGCCAGTACGACTCCGACTACCGGATCACCGCGGTCAAGCAGCCGCTGATCACCGGCAACCAACCGGCCTACACCTGGCAGCAGGTGCCCGCGGGCACGGGCTGCACAGTCACGGCCACGATCACCGGACTCCAGAAGGGCGTGCCCTACATCGTGTGGCTGGACGCGCCCAACACCGGGCACGAGCTGGACGGCGCCCGGCACCCGTACAGCGGCCGCTCCGGGGTCGTCTACCCGCGGTAAAGGTTTAAGCTGCAACGATGACCACGATGCCGGCCGCGTTCATCGGCCACGGCAACCCGATGAACGCGCTCGAGACCAACCGCTACACCCGGCAGCGGCGATCCCGGCCGGCCTGCCCGCCGACGGCGTCAACATCTGAGCGCGTAGCTCCGGCCCCGATGTGGCACGATCCCGACATGGCCGAGAGTTCCAGCCCGCTGCGCGTAGGAGCCTCCGTCTTCCGGTGGGCGACAGCAATCCTGGTCGTCGTGGCATGGTTCTTCTGGATGGCCGCCGCCGTGGAAAGCGACTGGATCGACGGCCTGGCCGACAACGGGACGGGAGCCGTGATCGCGACCGCGCTGCTGGCTGTCCCGCTCCTGCTGGCACTGCTGGCGGCCATGCTGCACCGGTTCCGCGAGGCACGGTTGGCGGCCCTGCTGAGCTGGGGGGCGAGCCTGCCGCTGTTCGGCGCTCTGCTGGCTTTCGGCTACCACCTCACGTACACCCCCGCGTAGGGCGCGAACGCTCAGCGGGCGGCCTTCTCGTAGATGATCTCGAGGCCGTCCTCGTCGTCCCACTGCTCGCCGACCTCGGTGAAGCCGTACTGCGCGACGAGACCGGCCGAAGCGACGTTGTCCGGGCTGATCGTCACCCGCACGGTCCGGACGCCGGGGTCGGCGGCGGCCCGGGCCAGCAGCGCCTCGAACGCGGCGCGGGCGTAACCCTGCCGCCGGTACGCGGGATCAACGGCGTAACCGATCTCGACCAGGCCGGCGGCATCGGGCCGGGAGTGGAAACCGGCCCGCCCGACCGCGACCTGCCGCCGCTCGTCCCAGACGACGCCGGTGACCCACCCGGCCTCGGCGGGATCCTGCTCGACCTGGGCCCGGCGCCGCTCCCACACGCTGCGGTTCTCCGGCCCGGCCAGATACTCCGAGAGCGGCACAGGACTGACGGCCTCCGCCGCCTCGAGATCACCGGCGGCCAGCGCCGCGAAAACCGGCCCCGAAAGATGAACGATCCGAACCTGCTGTCCCTTGGGCTGCACCCACGAATCTTGGCATCCGGTCAGGCGGCGGTGGTGTTGCGGCCGCTCCATTTGGCTGCGTACAGGCGGTCGTCGGCTGCTCGGAAGAGGGCGTCGCCCGTCATGCCCGGGGACCAGGTCGCCACGCCCACGCTCACCGTCAGGCGGACCTCCGGCAGGATCGTCGCCGCGGCCACCGCTGTGCGGATGCGTTCCGCCACCTCGCGGCCCGTCGTGCCGTCGCCCTGCAGGAAGACCACGAACTCGTCGCCCGCGTACCGGACCGCTTCGTCGCCGGTGCGGCAGTGGGCGCGCAGGATCGTCGCCACCTCGCGCAGGGCGCGGTCGCCCGCGCTGTGCGAGTACGCGTCGTTCACCGCCTTGAAATGGTCCAGGTCGATGAGCAGCACCGTCAGCGGCCGCGCCCCCGCCACCCGGTCCACGTCCTCGATCAGCAGGTCGAACTGGCGCCGGTTGCCCAGCCCGGTCAGCGGGTCGAGCAGGATCTCGCGTTCCGCCCGGGCCCGGGCTGTCTCGGCCTCTTCGCGCTGGCCGGCCTGCCGCAGCATCGCCAGGCGTTGCAGCCGCAGCCGCCACAGCTCGCGCATCTGGCCCTCGACCGTCTCGAACAGGTCCCGGCTGGACTGGCAGTCCTCGATCTCCAGGGCGGTCAGGGCCAGCTCGAAGCGGATGATCGGTCGTTCGTCGGGGCGAGAGCCGTGTTCGCTGAGCTCGCGGGCCGCGATGAACTCGCGGCGGGCCTCGTGCGGGAATCCGTGCGCCCGCAGGCTGATGCCCAGCGCCAGGTGGGCCATCCGGGCGTACTGGTAGGTGCCGCCGCCGCGCAGCGGCATGATCGCCTCGCGGGCCAGCTTCTCGGCCACAGTGGTCTCGCCGAGTTTGGCCAGGGCCAGCGCGTGCACGGCTGTCGTGTGCACGTCCGGCTGGGTGTCCAGGCGGAGCCGGGTGATCTCGGCGCTGCGGCGCAGCCGGCTGCGGGCCTCCTCGGCCCGGCCGACGTGGGACAGCCGCAGTCCCCAGTAGAGCAGCGTCACGGCGTGCACCAGGTCGAACGACGTCGAGCGGTTCGGCGCGTCGGAGGCGCACAGCTGGTCGTACGCCATGGCCGCCGTCTCGTACATCTCCGCGGCGGTGGCTGCCTCGGCGAACGAGCACATCGCCGAGCGGTGCCGGTCCGTGCCCGCGGGTCCCGCGTTCAGCAGGGCGCCGGCGCGGGCCAGGTGCTGCATGCAGTCGACGTAGTGGCCGCGCAGCAGGTGCAGCTGGGCCAGGTCGCAGCGCGCCTTCGCCTCGCTGAGCAGGGATCCGGCCGTACGCAGGAGCTCCTCGCCCAGGGCCGTGCCCTCGACGAGCCGGCCCATGGCGAGCAGGGCGTACATCTTGCCCTGGATCAGGAACCGGGCCGTTCGGTCGTCGCGGACCTCCCGGGCGACCATCAGGAAGGCGTCGGCCGCGGTGACCGCTTCGTGGGCCCGGCCCTCGTTCGCCATCCGGTGCACCTGCAGGGCGAGCAGGTGGAGCGGCCCGTACACGGTCACCGGCACCGGCAACCGCCGGTCCCCCGAGATCCAGTCGGCCATCTGCCCAGTATCAGCCGTTCCGGGCGTTAGTAAATCCACCGGACCGATAGGCCTGCATTCGGGTACGCCGATGTCGGCCGAAGTCGAGCACTTTGCCTGCACTGTCCTGTTTGTGCCAGCGGCGGTGGCGGGATGTTTGCGTAAGGTGACGGTATGGCGTACGCCGCGAGAGGTCGGCGCAGGGCTGCCATGTGGGCCCTGGCCGTCGAGCTGCTGCTCGCCGCGGGCGCCGTCACCGCCGGCACGCTGCGCCAGCCCTCGCTGGGTGCGGACTATGTGGAGATCAACGAGGTCGCCGCCCTACCCGTGGAGGCGGGCACCGGCTCGTACACCTGGGACTGCGGGCGCAACGAGCACGGGCACCGCAACAGCAGCAACATCGTCGTGACCCCCGGCAAGGCCGGACCGGTGCACCATCTGCACGACTTCTTCGGCAACCGGTCCGTCGACGTCGGCAGTACGGTCAAGAGCCTCGCCGGTGGCGGCACCACCTGCGCCAACCGCGACGAGTCGACCTACTACTGGCCGGTGCTGCGCACCTTCGGCCGCGAGGACGGGCCGCACGGCGGGGCGGTGCAGGTGCCGGTCCGGGTCAGCTTCACCTTCCTCGGCAACCCGCGGGGGCCGGTGGTGGCGATGCCGTGGCTGCTGCGCGGGGCCGTCGGGGACGCGTACGCGATGACGAACGGCGGCGCCCGGGCCGCCCCGGTCTGGAGCTGTTCCGGCAGTCCCGAGCGCCGCAGTCTGCGGTACGTGGTCTGTCCCCGCGGTGAGCAGGTGCTGCGGGTCTTCGACTTCCCGAGCTGCTGGGACGGCCGGCGGGTGGACAGCAACGACCACCGCCAGCAGCTCGTGTTCATCGCCCCCGGCGGCGGCTGTCCGATCTCGACCTTCGCCGTGCCGCGGCTGCGGATCGTCGTCGCCTACGACATCGCACCGGGCACCCGGTACCGGATCGACTCGTTCGACGCGCAGCGGCACAGCCCGCTCACCGATCACGCGTTCTTCGTCAATCTGATGCCGGATGCCCTGATGAACGAGGTCGTACGGTGCCTCAACGCCGGTCGCAGCTGTCAGTAGCCCGGATCGGCGGGAGCGTCGCCACCGGAACCCCGCTCCGTCGAACCGTCCGTGCCACCGGTCCCGCCGGCCGACTCGGGCAGCGCTCCGGTCTTGCCGCCCTTGGGGTCGACCGCGAACCACGTGCCGTTGACGCCCTGACCCAGGATGTCGCCCGGCTCGGCGTCCTTGGCGAAGTAGTACACCGGCCAGCCGTTGATGGTGACCTGGCAGGTGCCGTCGGCGCGCTCGACGTACCCCAGGATCTTGGGGTTGATGCCCTTGGGGAAGATCTTGCCGGGCGACTTGATCAGCAGCGGCGGCCAGGCCTTGGCGCAGTCGCCGTTGCAGGTCGCCTTCGGCGGCTTGTTGCTGTCCTCGTCGAAGCGGTAGAGCGTGCGCCCGGCGCCGTCGGTGACGTAGGTGCCGATGACCGGGTTCTCCGCCGTGTTGAGCTCGACGGTCTTGCTGCCCTTACGGATGCTCCTGGGCGGGGTGATGTCCTTGTCGGACGCGCCGCTGAAGATCTTGACCCACTTCTGGGTCTTCGCGACGGTCGGCTCGGGGATCGGCTCCGCCTTCCGGTCCGGGGTCTCCTCGGCGGCCAGCTCGGCCTGCTCCGGCGGCGTGCTCGGCTCGGGCGGCACGGCCGGCGCGGCCGGCGTCTCGCCCTCCGCGGCGACGAATCGCACCTCCGTCGGGGTGGTGCCGGCCGGCGCGCAGGCGGCGAGGCCGAAGGCACTGGTCAGCGCCAGGATGGCGATGGTGGAACGGCTGCGCTTCATGATTCCCCCTGTGGGTGAGCCGGTACGCCATCCACACGACTGCGACGCCGATCCGGTTCAGCCGGAAATTCAGCTGAACCAGATCGGCCCGCCGGTACGTGTGAGGGGAGTCAGACCGACGAAACGGGGGTCGAGGGTGGCCGGACACGCGCTCCGTCCGGCCGGCCTCGGCGTGGTCACCGCCGTCACCGGAGGGAAGAGATGCCGGGGTTGAGGCTCCAACGTCGCCGGGAGGTGGCCGATGAAGCACTGGTCAGATCGTTGTTCTCGGAACACGGGGCGGCGATGCTCGCGTACGCGACGCAGCTGACCCGGGACCGGGCCGCCGCCGAGGACGTGGTCCAGGAGGCCCTGGTCCGCGCCTGGCGACATCCGGACAGCCTGGTCAACGGCAAGGGCTCGGTACGCGGCTGGCTGCTCACCGTGGTCCGCAACATCGTCACCGATCAGATCCGCGCCCGTAACGCCCGCGCTCCCGAGGTGCGCGAGTCGCCGGTCGAGGTCGCGGTGTCCGGCGACCACGCGGAGCAGGTGGTCAACTCGGTGGTGGTCATCGATGCGCTCAGCCGGCTCTCGGCCGAGCACCGCGAGGTGCTGGAGCAGGTCTACCTGCTCGGCAGCACGGTCGCGGAAGCGGCGAAGGCGCTGGGCATCCCGCCCGGCACGGTCAAGTCGCGCTCCTTCTATGCCCTGCGGGCACTACGCGAGCTCCGGTCGCTGAGCGCAGCCGGAACGGAACGGTCTGCCTCATGAAGACGAATCACGTGGACCTCGCCGGCTATCTGACGAAGTCGCTCGACGCGGAGCAGGAACGCCTGGTCGAGGACCATCTCGCCGGCTGCGCCGAATGCCGCGCCGAGGTGGAATCACTGCGGGAGTGGACGATGGCACTCGAGGCCGTGCCCGAGGCGATGCTGCTGGACGGGCCGCCCGAGGGCGGTGACCTGCTGCTGCAGCGCACGCTGAGGCAGATCCGGGACGAGTCGGCCGGGAGGCGTCATCGGCGGACGGCGCTGGTGAGTGCCGCCGCGGCCGTGGTCGTCGCCGCCGCGATCGGATCCGGGGTGGTGGTCGGCCGAGGCACCGCTGATCCGGGCGCTCCGGTGGCGTTGCCGACGCCGTCGCAGGCGGAGCAGACGACGATTCCCGGGACGAAGACCGCGACCGCGGTCGACGCCGGCACCGGCGCACGGATCACCGTCGCGGTGGCACCGGCGCCGGGCTGGGTGCGGATCAAGGCGGCGGTCGCCGGGATCCCGGCCGGGGAACGGTGCCGGCTCGAGGTGGTCGCCAGGAACGGCACGGTGGTGCTGGCGGGCAGCTGGGTGGTCTCCGAGAAGGGCGCGGACGAGGGCACCACGCTCGACGGCAGCGCGCTGGTCGCACCGGCCGACGTGGCCTCGGTCCGGGTGGTCACGGAGAAGGGCAAGCAGTACACGAGTGCCACTGTCTGAGTTGGCGTACGGGGGCGAGCCGGGGTGGTCCTGCGGGACCGCCCCGGCTCGATGTCAGCCCCAGGGCGCGTGGACGATCTTCTCGACCTCGATGGTGAGGATGACCCGCACCTGGTCCCGGCCGCCGAACCACGGGTACGGCCCGCCGACGTACTTCTGGGCCAGCTCCTCGATGTGCTCGGCTCCGCCCTGGGGCGTGACGCCGACGACCCGGCCGCGGACGGAGAAGTAGTTCGACACGTCGTCCGGGTCGGCCACGGTCACGGCGACCCGGGGATCACGCTCGATGTTTTTGACCTTCTGGTAGCCCTCGACGGTGTTGATCACGATGTGCTCGCCGTCGGTGCCGACCCAGGTCTGGGTGAGCTGCGGCGAGCCGTCCGGCATGGTGGTGGCGATGAAGCACGGGCTGGGCTTGCCGAGCAGGTCGAGCAATCCGGCGGGCAGTGAGGTCATGATCCAACAGTACGGTCGGCCACGGGGCGCCGCCGGGTGAGTGACCGCACCATCAGCGCCGCCGCCACGATGCCCGGCCCGCAGTGGACGGCCAGCACCCCGGCCAGGTGCGGGCCGCCCCAGTCGAGCCGGTACGTCGCCGGGTCGGTCATGTCGATGACGAACGGTTCCGCCACCGCCCGGGCCACGAAGAAGAGCCCGATGATCCACAGGAGTACGACGCCGATGCGCTTCATGCCTTCGACGCTAGGAGGGCGGGCAGTGGCGGGACACCGTGCTAGCCGTACCTCTGGTCCTCAGATCGTCGGAAGCCCGGCCGCCTGCCAGGCCTTGAAGCCGCCGTCGAGGTCGGTCGCCCGCAGCAGGCCCAGGTCGTGCAGCGCCGCCGCGGCCAGGCTGCTCGTGTAGCCCTCCTGGCAGGTCACGATCACCTCGAGGTCGTAGCGGGTGAAGGACAGCCGGGCGTCGCTGCGGGGGTCGAGGCGCCATTCGAGCACGTTGCGTTCGATGACGACCGCGCCGGGGATCTCGCCGTGCTCGGCGCGCTGGGCGGCCGGGCGGATGTCCACGAGCACGGCGCCGCGGCCCACGGCCCGGTACGTCTCGTGCGGCCCGAGCCGGACCAGCCGGGCCCGGGCGCCGGCCAGCAACTCGTCGATGCTCCGGGCGCCCTCGGGGGCGGTGGCGAAGGCCGGTGCGCTGCGCAGCAGGGAAGTGCTCACCACTGGGCTCCGGCCCGCTCGACGGTGACGATGTCCAGCCCGGCAGCACCGATCCGGTAACGCGTCATGGTGGTCAGGGCCGGGCCGTACGCGTGGATGCTGATCGCGGGCCGGTCGGAGCGGTTGGTGATCCGGTGGATGTGCCGGGTGCCGAACCGGCGGCCGACGCCTTCGCCCAGCTCGCGGGCGGTGATCCGGGGCGAGCCGTCCGGACCGGTGGCGACCGTGTCCTCGGTGAGAGCGCCGGACCAGACGTAGAACGCGCCGGCCGAGCCGCCGTGGTCGTGCAGATCGGTGCCCTGTCCGGGCAGCCAGGTCAGCAGCCACACCTCATGGTCCGGTTCCTGGGCCAGCCGGTGGTACCACCGGTCGGCCGCGTTGAAACGGGGCGCGACGGGCCAGGAGTCCGGATCGGCGGCGTACCGGGTGGCGGTGGCGAGATGGTCGAGGCCGATGTCGACGACGGTCACTGCAGCTCCTCGGTTTGCATATATTGCCTATCAGTTCTATAGGTTTACCGCCACGGTACGGCCGGGAGCGGACGACGCGCGGAAAGAACCGGGAATCCGGCGCTCAGGCCGGGAAGGTGATGCTCAGGGGGCGCGAAAAGCGCAGATCAGCGGGGACAGCGCGCGCTGGCGCACCGCGCCAGGTCGATCACCCGGCGGGCCGTGAGGGGAATGCCCTGCCGCTGCATGCGCCCATCGTGGTCGGCCACCCGGGCACAGATCAAACCTGTACCACCATGCGGGAACGAGGCTCAGGAGAGGCTGGCGAGGACCAGCCGCAGGTACGGCTCAGTGCCCGCCCAGTCGGCCTCGGGCGTCGTCCACTCCACCAGGTACGCGCGCCCGTCACCCATCGCCAGCAGCACCCGCCGCTCGTGCCGGCGTACCGGCTCGCCGTCGGGCTGCCAGCTGAACTCCCACGCGCCGCCCTGCTGCTGCGGCATCGCGCTCACCGTCACGCGCTGATAGCCGGGCAGATTCCCGGCGGCCAGCGCGTGC
Organism: Actinoplanes auranticolor; assembly: GCF_018332655.1. GTDB lineage: Bacteria > Actinomycetota > Actinomycetes > Mycobacteriales > Micromonosporaceae > Actinoplanes > Actinoplanes auranticolor. Next base: position 66,417 of record NZ_BOQL01000043.1, read on the forward strand.
TGCTCCTGCGTCTGCCAGTAGGAGAGGGCCCGGCCGGCCAGCCGGGCCGAGGCGTCCACCCGGAACGAGCGGCTGCCGCCCGGATCGCGGAAACAGGCGGCGGTGCCGTCCTGGGACCGGGTCCAGCCGCGCGGCACCGCCACGTCGAAACCCGTCGGGTCGGTGTGCCAGAGCCAGCCGGCCGGGACCGCGTACCCCCGGGCCTGGGTGCGGCCGGCGACAGCCGGTCCTCCCGGGGCGCAGACGGCGACGGGTCCGGCCACCGTGGTGGTGGCCGGGCCGGCACCGGGAGCGGCGCCCGGCCGGTAGTCGAGGGCCAGCGCTGTGCCCGTGGTGCCCACCAGCAGTACCGCGGCCGCCACGAGAGCGACCTTGGTGCTGCGGGCGATGCGTTCGCGGCCCGGCCGGTCGGCGCCCATCCGGTCCAGCAGCATGGACATGCCCACCGCGGACGTGCCGGCCGGAGCCGGCGTGCGTTGCCGCGGCACCCGCATCGGGAAGACCCCGACCGCGCGGTCCACCACCCGCTGCATCAGGGCCTGGGCTTCGGCCGCCGGCAACCGCAGCGCCGGATCCTTGACCAGCAGCTGATCGATGATCGGGGTCAGCGGTCCGGGACGGCGGGCGGGATCGGGCGGCCCGGTCATCAGCGCGGTGAGCGAGGCTGTCGTGGTCGAGCGCTGGAACGGCGCCTGACCCTCCACCGCGGCGTAGAGCGTGGCGCCCAGCGACCACAGGTCGGCGGCCTCGCCGGCGTCGCCGCCGCTCAGCCGCTCGGGAGCGACGAAGTGCGGCGAGCCCAGCAGCGGCTCCGAGCCCGGCTCGGCCCCCCTGATCGTGGCCAGGCCGAAATCGGTGAGCACGACCCGGCCGTCGGTGGCGAGCAGGACGTTGTGCGGCTTGACGTCGCGGTGCAGGACCCCGGCCCCGTGCGCGGCCCGCAGGGCGGCCAGCACTCCGAGGCCGATCCGGGCGGCCTCGCGGTGCGGTAGCGGGCCCTCGCGCAGCACGGCGGCCAGGGACCGGGATTCGACGTACTCCATGACGATCCACGAGCGGTCCGGGCGCCACACCACGTCGTAGACGCCGACCACGCCGGGATGCTCCAGGCGGGCCGCTGCCCGCGCCTCGCGCATCGTGGTGAGCTGGGCGTCGAGCATCTGCGACGAGCTCCCGCCGGCCGGCGTGGTGATCTCCTTGACGGCGACCGGCCGGTGCAGCAGCTCGTCGTCGGCCAGCCACACGCGGCCCATGCCGCCGGTGCCGATGACCTCGAGGAGCCGGTACCGGCCGCCGATCAGCTCCCGCGCAGCGTTCATACCGGTGATTCGGTACGGAGCCCCGCGCGGACGGGTCAGCTTCTTTTTGCGACCGTTGCTACGTTGCTGACGTGAAAATCCGGTACCTGCTGCACAACGCCTACGGTGGCGGCGGCACGATCCGCAGCGTCTTCAATCAGGCCAACGCGCTGTGCGACACGCACGAGGTCGAGATCGCCAGCGTGTACCGCACCGGGGACGAGACGGTCTTCGCGCTCGACCCCCGGGTCCGGCTGGTACCCCTGACCGAGCTGCGGGAGTCCGGCGACCGCCGCAGCGACCGGCCGGGACAGAAGAGCCGGCTGCTCAACAAGGCCCGGCGCTTCCGCAACCCGCTTCCGCACCGGTACGACTCCCGCTACCGCCGGTGGGACCCGCAGGTCGACCTCACGATCATGCGGTACCTGCGGTCCTCCCGGGACGGTGTGCTGATCACGACGCGTCCCGCGCACAATCTGCTGTCGGCCTGGTTCGGGCCGCGCCGACTCCTGCGGATCGCCCAGGACCACATGAACCTGGAGACCTACAAGCCGCGGCTGCGGGCGGCGATCCTGCGGGCGTATCCGCGACTCGACGCCGTGGCCGTGCTCACCGAGCACGACCGCGACACCTACCGGGCGGCGCTGGGCGACAGCGTGGTGCGGGTGGTGCGGATCCCCAACGGCATCCCGCCGTGGCCGCTGCCGCCGGCCGCGCTGGAGAGCAAGGTGCTCGTCGCGGCCGGCCGGCTGGTCCGGCAGAAGGGCTTCGACCTGCTGATCCCGGCGTACGCCCCGGTCGCGGCCCGGCACCCGGACTGGCAGTTACGGATTTTCGGCTGGGGCGCCAAGCGGGCCGAGCTCGCCGCGCAGATCGAGGAGCTGGGCCTGACCGGCCGGGTACGCCTCGAAGGCCCCAGCCGGCGCCTGGACGAGGAGCTCGCGGCCGCGTCGGGGTACGTGCTCAGTTCCCGCTTCGAGGGGCTGCCGATGGTGCTGCTCGAGGCGGCCACCGCCGGCGTGCCGGCCGTCGCGTTCGACTGCCCGACCGGTCCCCGCGAGATCATCGACCACGGCCGCAACGGGCTGCTGGTGCCGCCGGAGGACGTCGGCGCGCTGGCCGAGGGCATGATGCGGCTGATCGAGGATCCGGCCGGGCGCCGGGCCATGGGCGCCGCCGCCCGCGCGGACAGCAGCCGGTATTCGATCAGCACCGTGCGTGAGATCTGGGAACGGCTCTTCACCGAGCTGGCGGCGAGCCGCGGCTCGGCGGTGCCCGGTCCGGCCGCCCAGCAAATTGGACATGATCGCCAGCACCAGTAGCAATCCGGGCAGATGGTGTTCATGCCGTGAATGCCGGAGCCGGTGGCAATGGTCATTTTCTCGCCGTCGGCCGCGCCGGAAAAGCGATCTTGAGAACCGCTATTCACCTTCGCCGAACGCGACTCCGGACAGAGGGTGTATTTTGCCGTTCCGCTCCGGTGCTGCGGGAACGCGGCCCGGCGGCGTGATACCCGAAAGAGCCTCGCGGTGCTTTGGTTCTTTCAAAACGGCTGCCGGAAATCTGCCCCTCAGCAACCGCGTGACCACACACAGTGGATGAAGTCGGCCGATGTTTCACCGGATCGGCGGGCGTACTCAGCCGTTCAGGCGGAAAGGTTGCTCGACGGGGGCGGACGGTATTCAGAACGTTATATGGTCAGCTCCGCCGCTGAGAGCCGGTGCGGAGGTTCTTCGCCCACCGCCTCCGAGCCCCCCGAAGAACGAGGACGGTCACGTGTCGAACTCACGCCGCGGTTTGCTCGCCGCCGGCCTAGCCGTAGCCGTTGTCGGCACGATGGGTACGGTCTGGACCCTGAACGCCAGCGCGGAGGAGACGCCCGAGGCTGAGGCTCCCGCAGCCGTCGTTGCGTCCGCGGCGGAAAGCGCGCCCCCGGCCGGAGGCGCACCCGCGGCCGAGGAGACCAAACTCGAACCGCCGAAGCTGCTGCCCTGGGGCACCAAGCCGCAGCGGCTCAAGCGGGGGAAGGCCGGCGCCAGCAGTAAAGCCGTCGCCGCCGCCGGTGCGGACGCGGCCCCCGCGGACACCAGCGGTTCGGCCACGCCGACGCCCGAGTACGCACCCAAGGGCGGGCAGGGTGCCAACGGCAAGTTCCTGAAGTCGGCGCGCACGACCGTCGTGCCGCCCACCCCGCCGACCGCGGGGACGGTCGAGGCCGCGGCGGCCGCGGACCGCGTGGTCAACTTCCACTATGCGGTCGGCGCCCAGGTGGGCGAGACCGACGGCACCTGGGCGAGCCTGACCATCGAGAAGCCCAAGCTGGTCGAGGGTGACTACCACACGCTGGCCGAGCTGGCGGTGCGCTCCGCCGACAGCCAGCAGACCGTGGAGGTCGGCTGGACCGTGGACCGCTCGGTCAACGGCGACGACGACCCGCACCTCTTCGTCTTCTTCTGGAAGGACGGGGTTCCCCAGTGCTACAACGCCTGCGGATGGACCCAGATCCACAAGACCATCAAGCCGGGCGCCACTCTGCCGGTCGGCACCCAGAAGCGGTTCGGCATCGTGCACGACGGCAACGCCTGGTGGATCGCGTACAACACCGAGTACCTCGGCTACTTCCACGACAGCAACTGGGAAGGCCGGTTCACCCGGGCCGGCCTGAGCCAGTGGTTCGGTGAGGTGGCTTCGCCCAGCCTCACCCCCTGCACCCAGATGGGCAACGGCAAGCCGGCCAGCGACGGCGACGCGGCGCGGATCGGCAGCATCAACATGACCAAGGGCCCGACGGTCGGGTTCGAGCTGGACATGCGGCCCAAATTCAAGGTGGAGCCCGCCATCACGCTGCCGCCCGTGCAGATCGAGAAGCACGACGAGCCGTACTGGACCCCGTGGTCGGGACACCAGCGCACCACGACGACCTTCCGCTACGGCGGCCCGGACTACCCGTTGGTGAAGGACCCGAACGACTCCAAGGCACCGCCCAAGCCGCTCGTGCAGTGCTGACACCGTAGCGCCGAGGCGCCCGGTCCTCCCCAGGTGGGAGGGCCGGGCGCTTTTGTCGGTGCCGATCGAACCGGCCTCGTGCGCGCGGGGTACAACGGGGTGGCGGGCCGACGAGGGAGCAGCGGATGAGGCGACGGGTGAGTCCCGACGAGGAGCTGATGACCGCGCTCTACACCGAGCACTACGCGGTGCTGCTCAGCTTCATCTCGCGGTACGTGCGCGACCGCCACAAGGCGGAGGACCTGGTCCAGGAGACGCTGCTGCGGGCCTGGCGGCACATCGACCACCTCGACCCGGACCCCGGCCGGACCCGCTCCTACCTGCTCACCATCGCGCGCAACGTGGTCACCAACGCCTGGCGGGCCGAGCAGCGCCGCCCGCACCTGGTCGCCGACGACGCCGCCGTCCAGTCGGTGCCGTCGGCCGACAACGTCGATCAACTCGTCGAGGGCTGGCTGGTGGCCGAGGCGCTGGAACGGCTCTCGGCCGACCACCGCGCGGTGGTCCAGGCCATGTACTACGAGGGGCAGACCGTGGCGGACGCCGCCCGGCAGCTGTCGGTGCCCGAGGGCACGGTCAAGTCGCGCGCCTACTACGCGGTGCGGGCGCTGCGGCAGGCGTTCGAAGAGATGGGGGTGCTGCGATGAGCGAGCTTGCGAGCGAATCATCAACTCTGCGCCCGACGAATGTCATCGGCGGAGCGCCAGCGGAGGCGATGGCATGAGCGCCGGCCACGATCATGACGAGCTGCGGCGGTTGCTCGGCGGTTACCTGCTGGGCGGGCTCGACGACGCCGACACCGATCGGCTCGACGCGCACCTGCTGGGCTGCGACGAGTGCCGGGCCGAGCTGGACCGGCTGGCGCCCGTACCGGAACTGCTCCGGTCCCTGGAGAACGCGCTGCCCGTCACGGTCCCGGCGGGCAGCCGACCGAGCCCGGCGCGGATCGAGAGTCTGCTGGTCCGGATGCGGACCGAGCGGTCGCGCGAACGCCGCCGCGGCACCGGCCGGCGGCTGGTGGCCGTGGCCGCGGCCGTGCTGGTCGTCGCGGCCGGTGTCGGTGTGATCGCCACCCGGGACCAGGACCCGCCGGCCGGGCCGCCGGTCGCCGCGCCGAGCCCGGGCCCGGCCCAGAGCCAGCCCGCGGTCACCGCCGTCTTCGAGGCGGCCGACGGCAGCGGGCTCGCCGGGCAGGCGGTGCTGACCGGTAAGACCTGGGGCGTGTCGATCGACCTGACCGTGGAGAAGCTCCGCGGTCAGGGACCGTTCGTGTGCCGGGTCAGCAAGGCCGACGGCACGGTCGAGCAGGCGGCGATCTGGGGCCCGACTCCGAGCGGCAGGGCGAAGGTCACCGGGGCCAGCTCGATCCAGCTGCGCAACGTGAGCGCGGTCGCGGTGGCCGACCACGACGGCCAGGTGCTCGGTACGGCCCACCTGAACTGAGCCGCCGCACCGGAGCCGGATGCTGTTGAATCGGGGTCATGACCACTTCATCGAGCCTGACCGCCGAAGACCTCGAGTTCCTCGCCCGCCCCCTGCACGGGTTCCTGTCCGTGGCCGCGGGGAACCAGCCGCCGGAGCCCCGGCCGATCTGGTTCGAGGCGACCGCGGACGGGACGGTCCAGTTCTTCACGGAGCCGGAGTCGCTGAAGGTGCGGCGCCTGCGCCGTGACCCCCGCGCCTCGATCGTGGTCGCCGCTCCGGTGGGTGAGCGCGAGCGCTGGGTGTCGGTCGCCGGTCGCACCACGGTGGAGACCGACGGCGCTCACGACCTGGCCTCCCGCCTCGCCGCCCGCTACTGGGACCTCGACGACCCCACCCGGGCCGCCGATCTCGCCGCGCTGCTCGCCGGTGACCAGCTGCGCATCGTCATCCACCCGGAGACCGTGCGCCGCTACGCCTACTGACCCGCGGCCGTGCCGTAGAGCTTGTCGCGCTGGGCCTGGGGGAGGGAGCAGGCCGCGGTGCCGCCGGGCAGCAGATGGCGGTGGCCGGCGATCCACCGGTACGCCGGCCACGCCAGCAGTCCGACCGGCTTGAGCTGCAGGGCGCGCCCCGGCACCTCCCACAAGCGGCCCGCGTCCCGCAGCAGCAGGGCGATCGCGTCCGGGCCCGAGGCGACCGTGCCGTCGGTGCCGACCCACTGCACCGCCTCCTCGACCTGCTCGAGGGTCAGGCCCAGCCGGTCGAGGTCCGCGAACTGCCACGGCACCACCGTGGCGTGCGACGGGATGCGGCGTTCGATGAACTGCGCGCAGGTGGTGCAGAACGAGCAGTCGCCGTCGTACACGAACGTGGGCTTCATGATCCCATTGTCTCAGGTCACCCGGCGCAGCTTGGCCAGATAGGTCTGGGCGACCACCACGACCGCGAGGAACCCTCCGCTGATCAGCTGCTGGTAGCTGCTCGGCACGTTGCCGACCTGGTTGATCATGTTCTGGATCACGCCGAGCAGCAGGACGCCCGCGATCGTGCCGGTGATCGTGCCCGCGCCGCCGGTCAGCAGGGTGCCACCGATGACCACTGCGGCGATCGCGTCCAGTTCCAGGCCGATGCCCAGCACCGTGACGCCGGAGCCCAGCTTGGCCGCGTTGATCGCCCCGGCCAGGCCGGCGAGCAGGCCGGACATGACGTACACCCAGACCTTGGTACGGCGTACCGCGACGCCCATCAGCGCGGCCGCGTCCTCGCTGCCGCCGACCGCGTAGACCGAATGGCCGAAGCGGGTGCGTGCCAGCAGGACCATGCCGAGCGCGAAGACCACCACGACCAGCCAGACCGGGTAGCCGATGCCGAGGAACGAGCCGGTGCCGAAGCTGCGGAAGGCGTCGCTCTGCACCAGGTACGTCGTCGAGCCCTCGTCGCTGATCGCCCGCATCAGCCCACGGGCGCCGAGCAGGGCGGCCAGGGTGACGATGAACGGCGCCATCCTGGTGTACGCGATCAGGATCCCGTTCAGCACGCCGACGAGCCCGCAGATCACCAGCGGCGCCAGGAACGCCGGGAGCACGCCCCACTGCGACGCGTACGCCGAGACGACCCCGCCCAGCACGTACAGCGAGCCGACCGACAGGTCGATGCCGCCGGTGATGATCACGAAGGTCATGCCGAGCGCGATCAGCGCGAGCGGCGCGGCCGCGACCAGGACGGTGGCGGCGTTGTCGAAACTGCGGAAGTTCGGGAACGAGGCCGTGGCGACCAGGACGACCACGACGAGCACCGCGAGGGCGCCCTGGCGCTGGACCAGGCTGACGACGCGGTCGGTGCGTTCCGCCCGGCGCACGTCGGCGGCGACGGCGGCCGCGGGGGCCTCGGGATCCGACACCATGGGAGTCACCGGGACTTCCTCTCTCGGGCGGCGTACACGGCGATGAGGATGATGGCCGCCTGGACCATCTCGGTGCTGGACGACGGCAGGTTGTGCTTGATCATCGTGGCCACCACGAGCTGCATGAGCAGCGCGCCCGCCACGGTGCCGAGGACCCGCACCCGGCCGCCGGTCAGCGGGGTGCCGCCGACGACCACCGCGGTGATCGCGGAGAGCTCGATGAGCAGGCCGACCGCCGAGGCATCGCTGGACTGGATCCGGGCCACGGCGAGCAGGCCGGCGATCGAGGCGAGCACCGAGCAGATCACGTACACGGTGATCAGGACCCGTTTGACCGGCACGCCGGCCAGTTCGGTGGCCGGCCGGTTGCCGCCGATGGCCAGCAGCCGCCGGCCGAAGACCGTGCGCCGCACGATGAACGCGACGACCAGCACCAGCAGCGCGGCGATCCAGACCAGCATCGGCAGGCCGAGGAAGTCACCGGAGCCGAGGAAGATCAGGTCGTCGTTGCCGATGTCCTTGAGCTGGCCGCCGGAGATGACCAGGGCGAGACCCCGGCCGCCGACGAACAGGGCCAGCGTGGCCACGATCGGTTGCAGCCCGACCCGGGCGACCAGCGTGCCGTTGACCAGGCCCACCAGCACGCCCGCGATCAGCGAGATCAGAATCGCCGCGATCACGCCGTAGCCGAGGTAGAGCGGGATGAGCGCGGCGGCCAGCGCCATCACCGAGCCGACCGACAGGTCGATGCCCTCGGTGCCGATGACCAGCGCCATGCCGAGCGCCACGATCACCACCGGGGCCACCTGGATCAGCTGGATGCGCAGGTTGCCCCAGGCCAGGAAGTTCGGCGTGAACGCCACGTTGTAGAGCACCAGCAGCACGATCGCCGCGTACACGCCGTACGCGGGCAGCCAGGCCTTGATCCTGGCGAGGTCGACACCGGGCCGGGTGGCCACCGACTCACTGGTCACCGGAATCCTCCACTACCGCCGCGGCGGCGATCGTCTCCAGCAGGGCTTCGGTGGTGACGTCGGCTCCGCGCAGCTCACCCACGACCGCGCCGTCCCGCAGTACCACCACCCGGTCGGCCCCTTCGATCAGCTCCTCCGCGTCGGAGGAGACCAGCACGACGCCGAGGCCCTCGCCGGCCAGCTCGTCGATGAGCGACTGCACCTCGGCCTTGGCGCCGACGTCGATGCCGCGGGTCGGCTCGTCCAGCAGCAGCACCCGCGGCCGGGTGGCCAGCAGCCGGGCGAGCAGCACCTTCTGCTGGTTGCCGCCGGACAGGTCGCCGACCCGCTGGTCCGGGCCGGACGCCTTGATCTGCAGGCGGTCCATGTAGGTGCGGACGATCTCGTCGATCTTGCGGTCGGAGACCAGGCCGAACCGCGACAGCCGGGGCAGGACCGCGAGCGCGATGTTCTCCCGGACCGACAGACCGGGCACGATGCCCTCGGCCTTGCGGTCCTCGGGCTGTGTCGCGATCCCGGCCCGTACCGCCCGTACGGTGGTCGGCCGTTTCAGCTCCTTGCCGCCGACCGCGACAGTGCCGCTGTCCACCGGGTACGCCCCGCCGATCGCCTTGATCGTCTCGCTGCGCCCGGCGCCCAGCAGGCCGCCCAGCCCGACCACCTCGCCGGGCCGGACGGCGAAGCCGATGTCGTGCAGTTTGTGCCGGCTGGTCAGGCCGGTGACCTCGAGCACCGGGGCCGCGTCCGCCGCGGTGGCGTGCTCGCCGGTGAACCCGGTGAAGCCCTCGCGGCGGACGGCGGACATGTCCCGGCCCAGCATGAGCGAGACCAGCCGGATGCGTTCCAGCTCGGCCAGCTTGCCGGTGTGCACCACCCGGCCGTCGCGCAGGATGGTGACGGTGTCGCAGATCCGGTAGAGCTCGTCGAGCCGGTGGCTGACGTAGACGATCCCGATGCCCTGGGCGTGCAGGTCGCGGATCACCCCGAACAGGGTCTCCACCTCGCGCGGTTCCAGCGACGAGGTGGGTTCGTCCATGATGACGACCTTGGCGTCGATCATCACGGCCCGGGCCAGGGCGACCATCTGCTGTGCGCCCAGGGCGAGCGTGCCGAGCTGACGGCGTACGTCGGTGGTGACGCCGTACCGGCGCAGGATCTCGCCGGCCTCCCGGTACATCCGGCCCTCGTCCAGCAGCCCGAGCCTGGTGCGGGGCTCGCGGCCGAGGAAGAGGTTGTGCGCCACGCTCATCAGCGGGATGAGGTTGACCTCCTGGTAGATCGTGGAGATCCCGGCCCGCTGGGCGTCCATCGGTGTGCCGAACCGGACCGGCTCGTCGCGGTAGCGAAGCTCGCCCCCGTCCGGTTGGTAGACGCCGGTCAGCACCTTGATCAAGGTGGACTTACCGGCGCCGTTCTCCCCGACCAGGGCGTGCACCTCGCCCGGCCGGAGAGCGAAGGAGACCCCGTCCAGGGCGCGTACGCCCGGGAACTCCTTGGCGACATCGACGACTTCCAGCAGTGCCATGGATCCACTCACTTTCGCGCTACCCCAGCGGGGCGGCGTTGTTCCAGGTGGCGTCGGCGGCGTAACTGCCCGGGTTGTCCCAGGTGTTGCCGCCGCCGTTGGTGGCGATGTAGACGGCCTCCCCGTAGTGCCGCCAGTGGTAGCCGACGTAGTTGTACGACTCCAGCGACACGTTCCCGCTGCCCCCGCCCAGGCCCGGCTGGGCACAGAAGGTGGCGTCCTGGGCGAACGTGACCGTGTTGTCGTTCGTCGCCGTCTGCACCCGGTAGCCGGCGTGCCGCAGGTAGCGGCCCGGGAAGTTGACCGACTCGAACGTGTAGCAGGTGCCGTCGGCCAGCCCGGCGCGCACGGTGAAGGTGGCGTCGCGCCGGTCGGCGAGCACGCTGGTCGCGCTGATCACGTCGGTCCGCGCCAGCGAGTCCCGGTGCCGCAGGTAGCGGTTGTCGTAGCCGGCGGTGGTGACCCGGAACGACCGGTTCTGCCCGACGGCCAGGTCCGCGCCGCTGCGCCACAGCGGGTTGCTCACGGTCCAGGTGGCGTCGTTGGTGAAGGATCCGCCGGTGTTCTGGTCCATCCAGACCTCGGAGTTGCGGTGCCTCAGGAAGTAGCCGGCCAGGTTGGCCGACTCCAGCGACGTGCCGCCCCCGGACAGCCCGGGCCGGGCGCAGAACGTGGCGTCGGCGTTGAACGTGCCGCCGTTGCTCGCCTCCCGGTAGACCCGGTATCCCCGGTGCCGCAGGTACTGACCCGGGAAGTTGCGGGATTCGAAGGAGTAGCAGGCGCTGTTCGACAGACCGGGCCGGACCCAGAACGTCGCGTCCTGCTTGTCCACGGTGGAGCTACCGGCGTTGATCACCGCGGTGACGGCGGCGCCGGCGGCGTGCCGCAGATAGCGGTCGGTGAGGCCCGGGGTGGTGACCCGCAGCGAGGCGAGCCGGCCGGTCGGCAGGGTGGTGCCGGTCGCCGCGCCGAGGACCCGCTGATGGACCGCCCGGACCGCGGCGAAGTTCATCTTCTGGATCTGCCGGTCGTAGGTGAAGAAGCCGTTGAGCTCCTCCTCCACGTCGGTCGGCTCGGTGTAGACGGACCCGGAGAGGCCGTTGGTGGAGATCAGGTCGGCCAGCTTGCCGGTGATCTGCACGTACCGGTTGGTCAGGGCGTTGGTGTCGGGCAGCCACTCGTACGCGAACTTGCCCGCGGTCGGCCACTCGTGGTTCGGCACGCGCAGGCCGAGGCCGCCGTACTCGCCGTTGACCGCGATCCGGGTCGCTGTCGGGGGCCGGGTGATGCCCGGGCCGACGTACATGTGGTCGTCGATCACGTCCCCGTTGCCCGGGTCCGGGTCGGAGTCGCAGCAGTTGGAACCGGAGTTGTGGTTGACCAGCCGGGTCGCGTCCCAGCTCTTGACCAGGTCGGCGATACGGCCGGCGTCGTACTCGCCCCAGCCCTCGTTGAACGGCACCCACTGGACGATCGACGTGATGCCCTTGTGCTCGTCGATCATCTCCTTGAGTTCCTTCTCGAACCGGGTGCGCCCGGCCGCCGAGGGCTCCCGGCCGCTGGCCAGCGACGGCATGTCCTGCCAGACCATCAGGCCGAGCCGGTCCGCGTGGTAGAACCAGCGGTCGTTCTCGACCTTGATGTGCTTGCGGACCATGTTGAAGCCGAGCGACTTCTGCTGTTCCAGGTCGAAGCGCAGCGCGGCGTCGGTGGGCGCGGTGTAGAGCCCGTCCGGCCAGTAGCCCTGGTCCAGGGTGCCGAGCTGGAAGACGAACTTGCCGTTGAGCGTCGGGCGCAGGGTGCCGCCGAGCATGGCCTTGCCCAGCGAACGCATGCCGAAGTAGCCACCCACCACGTCACCGGACGCGAGCGTGACCCGCAGGTCGTACAGGAAGGGATCGTCCGGGGTCCACAGGCGCGCGTTGGGGACCGGGATCCGCAGGGACGCACCGACCGTGCCGGTTGCCGTGCCGACCACCGTGCCGCCGGTCAGCACCTGCGCGGTGACCGCCTGGCCGTTGGCGTTCGCCGCCTGCACCACCAGGTCGAGCGCGCCGGCGGCGACGTTCGGGGTGGTGTCCAGCCGGGTGATCCGGGCCGGGTTGGTCGGTTCGAGCCAGACGGTCTGCCAGATGCCCGACGACGGCGTGTACCAGATGCCGCCGCGGTTGGTGCGTTGCTTGCCGACCGGGATGTCCTGGCCGTCGGTGGGGTCGTAGACGCCGACGATGACCTCGTTGGCGCCGGCCCGCAGGGTGCTCGTGACGTCGTAGGAGAACTTGTCGTAGCCGCCCTCGTGCGTGCCGAGCAGCGTGCCGTTCACCCAGACCTTGGACTGCCAGTCCACGGCACCGAAGTTGAGGTTCACGTTCCGGCCGGACCAGCCGGCCGGAACGGTGAACGTTCTGCGGTAGTACATGTAGTTCTCATGGCGCATGATCCCCGAGAGAGCGCTCTCGATGGGGTACGGAACAAGCACCTCTTCGGCCAGCGTCGTGTTCACCGGTGGTGTGTTGATGTTGGAGGCTCCGGCGAACTGCCAGATGCCGTTCAGGCTCTGCCAGTCCGGCCGGGTCAGCTGCGGACGGGGGTATTCCGGCAGCGGGTTGGTGGTCGAGACCTGGTTGGTCCACGGGGTCGTGAGCGGGGGAGTCTTGGGGACGAAGGCCGCTGCCGGGGCGGTGGTGGCGATCAGTGCACCGGCGGAGGCGGCCAGGGTTGCGGTGGTCATGGCGAGGAGGCGTCGCCAGGTCCGGGTACGGGGAACGGTCATGTGAGCACTCCTGGGGGAGAGGGTGACTCAGTAGGCGCTGGCGAGGTCCGTCTTGGCGTTGCTCTCGTCGTACTCACGGTCGGAGATGATGATGTCCGCGGGGATCGGCTCACCGTTGAAGAACTTGGTGGCCGTCTCGAAGGCCAGCGGGCCGAAGCGGGGGTTCGACTCGATGACGGAGGAGAACCATCCGTCGCTGATGGCCTTGACCGCGCCCTTGGTGCCGTCGATCGAGACGATCTTCACGTCGCCGGCCTTCTTGCCGGCACCCGTGAGCGCCACCTGGGCGCCGAGGCCCATCTCGTCGTTCTCCGCGTAGATGCCGTTGATGTCCGACTTGGACTGCAGCAGCTGCTCGGTGACCTTCTGGCCCTCCTCGCGGGAGAACTGACCGGTCTGCTCGAACACGATCTTGACGTCCGGTGCGATCTTGGCGATCTGGTCCTTGAAACCCTTGGTGCGCAACGTGGTGACGTTGTTGCCGGGCGCGCCGAGCAGGATCGCCACCGAGCCCTTGTTGCCCAGGGCGGCGGCCATCTTGTCGGCCGCGCGCTTGCCCTGCTCCTCGAAGTCCGACCCGATGAACGTCAGGTAGTCCTTGCACGGAGTGGCGTTGATCTTGCGGTCGATGGTGATGATCGGGACCTTCTTGGCCGAGGCCTTGGCGAAGACCGAGTCCCAGCCGTCGGAGTTCAGCGGGGCGATCACCAGCAGCTGCACGCCCGAGTCGAGCATCTGCTCGACGTCGCTGATCTGCTTGTTGAACTGCGAGTTGGCGTTGGTGGTCTGCAGGTTGGCCGACGGGATGCCCAGCTTGGCGGCCTCGTCGCGGATGGACTTCGTCTCGGCGATCCGGAAGGGGTTCGCCTCCTTCTCCGACTGGGAGAAGCCGATCTTGGCGGTCTTCAGGTCCACCTTCGACCCACCGAACTGCTCCAGCGTGCAGGTCGGCACGCCGGGCGCCGCGGACTGCGCGACCTGGGCGCCGGCGGAGTTCGCGGCGCCACCGGCGGCCGGGGTGTCGCCGTCCTCGGACTTCGCGCACGCGCCCGTGCCGGCGAGCACGAGCAGGGCTGTGCTGAGCGAAAGAAGCGCCGGTCTCCAGTGTCCGGACATACCGGTCATGGGAACTCCTTCAAGGTGGCATCGAGGATTTACTATCTGGAAACACATTCACGCACTATCAAACTTTTCCTGTCAAGGTCATCGCCACAAACGCCCAGAACCGAACGCAGCGCACCGTCGAGATTGGCCCGGACTTCCGCTAAAGTGCAGCTCAGAAGCCTATTGCTACCTTGTGTAGCGTGCCATTGCGGATTTGTTACCGCTCACATTTGGACATAGGCGCTCGCCGATCGACCGCAGCGCGGGATCCTCAGCGGACAGTGGACGTGCGGGACGTGCCGCGGGCCGGCTCCACGCCGTACTCCAACAGCCGGGCCCGGGTCCGGCGCAGGTCCCAGCGCGCGCCCAGCACCGTGTAGAACTCGACCGCCTCGCCACCGGTGGCGGCGGCCTCGTGCGGCCGGCGGTTCGCGGCCAGCAGCACCGCCGCGTCCTCCAGAGCCGCGGCGAGCTCCGGCACCCGCCCGACCGCCCGGTAGTGCGCCGCGGCCGCCAGCGCCGGCTCCGGGTCCTCGGTCAGCAACGCCCGGCAACGCGCGGCTGCCGCGAAGGCGCGCGCCGGGCGTACCTCCTTGGCGGCCTCGGCGGCACAGATCGCGGCCGCCTGTTCGGCGATGTCGCGGCGGCCGACGGTCAGGGCCAGGCGCAGAGCGTCGGGTAGCCACTGGTGGCGCAGCATCATCGGCGCGTACTCGGGGGTCAGCAGGGGCGCCAGCTCCCGCAGGGCGTCGTCGGGCCGGTCCTGCTGCTCCGCCACCAGGGAACGGGCGACCAGCAGGAAGTCGCAGCTCTCCCGCTCGGCGTCCGTGACCGGCAGCGCGTTCGCCGCGTCCAGATGCGCCACGGCCAGGCTGCGGTCCTCCCGGTGACCGGCGATCAGGGCCGCCACACCGTGCAGCAGCATCCCGACCGCGCCCGGCTCGCGCATGCCGAGGAAGGTGATGCCGGGTGCGTCGTCGGTGACCGCACCGACCTCGGCCGTCGCGTCGTCCCACCGGCCCAGCCAGTAGTACTGCACCGCGGAGGCGACCTGCAGCGTGGCCGGCAGCCGGTGCCGGATGGCGAACAGGGCGGCCTCGCGCAGGGTCCGCTCCGCCTCGTCCAGGCGGTCCAGGTTCTGCAGCGTGAACATCCGGTTGTCCAGCAGGTCGAAGTACATGCCGGCGAAGGTCGGGTGGTCCCGCATGATCTCCAGCGCGCGGTCCACGTACTCCAGCGCCCGTTCGTGGTCGCGGCGGATCGAGTTGGTCAGCCACGTCGTCTGCAGGGCGAAGGCGGCCTCGTACGGCTGCCCCGCCGCCACCGCCTCGTCGTGCACCTGCCGGGCGGTCCGGTCCGCCCGGTCCAGGTCGTCCAGGCCGCCGCGGCGGAAGTTGGCCAGCAGCACCCGGTGCCGGGTCCGCCAGATCTCCGGGGTCGCCGGGTCGTCGACCGCGCCGGTGAGCAGCTCGATCGCCTCGGCCGGGGCGTCCTGCCGGAACCGCATCGCCGCCAGCAGCTGCCGCATCTCCGCCCGGTCGCCCGGATCGGTGGCGGTCGCCAGCGCCGCGCGGGCCTCGTCGATCGGGTAGCGCCCCTCCCGGAACTCCAGCTTGACCAGGGCGATCAGCAGGGTCTCGCGCTGGGTGGCACTGGGCAGACCGGTGGCGAGCACCTGCCTGATCAGCTCGCGTGCGGTTCGCGGGACCCGCTTGACCACCTCGGCGTGGTGCTCGGTGAGCCAGCCGACCACCCAGGCGTCGAGCACCGGCGTCTGCGCGGCGAGCTGCTCGGCGACCCGGGTCACCGGGCTGCCGCCCCGGGCCAGGATCTCGGCCGTCTGGCGGTGCAGCAGAGAACGGGTGGCTCGCGGGATGCTGTCGTACAGCGCCTCGCGCAGGAACGGATGCCGGAACGCCAGCTCCGTGCCCGCGTCCACCACCACCGTGGCGGCCAGGGCCTCCTCGAGGTTGGCCATCAGGCCGAACGGCGGCCGCCCGGTCACCGCGATCACGTCGTCGACGGCGAACTCGGTGCCCAGCAGCGCGGCCAGCCGCAACACCTCCCGGGTGTCGTCGCTGAGGAACTCCAGCGTGGCCCGGACCACGGCGAGCAGCGACCCCGGCATCTCCACCGGCACCGACTCGTCGATGTCGGCGCGGCCGTCCACGACCCGTACGGCGCCCCGGCGGACCAGCGCCGCCGTCAGCTCCCGGGCGAAGAGCGGGTTGCCGCCGGAGTGACCGGCCACCGCCCGCAGGTGCGGGCCGACCGGAGCGCCGATCACCCCGGCGACCAGCTCCTCGGTCGCCTCGGCGGGCAGCGGCCCCAGGCTCAGGACGTGACCGTCGCGCAGCCGTACGCTGCGGCGCAACTGGGCCAGCTCGCGCCCGTTGGGCTCCGGTCGTGCCGCCGCGACCAGCAGCAGCGGCATGTGCCGGGTCGCCGCGACCAGCCGGTCCCACAGCAGCACGCTGGCCTCGTCCGCCCACTGCATGTCGTCGACGACCAGCACGATCGGCGTGATCGCGCAGGCCGCACGCAGGTAGGCGAGCACCCGTTCGGCCGCGAGCGCCGGTCCGGCGTCGTCGTTGCCGTCGGAGCCGGGCGCGTGCAACTCGGTGGCGATGGTGGCGCGGCGGGGATCGTTCGACGTGGGGGCGAGACCCAGCGCACGCGTGAGGACCTGCAACGGCGTGTGCTGATCCAGCTCGCCGGCCACACCCCAGAAGAGCCCGCAGCCGGCGGCGTCCGCGTCGGACAGGGCCCGGGTCAGGAGCTCGGTCTTGCCGATGCCGGGCTCGCCCTCGATCCACACCGCCGCCCCGGTGCCGCCGGCCGCCGAGCGGACCAGCCCGCGCAGCATCGCCACCTCGTCGCCGCGTCCCACCAGCGGCCGGTCGGCCACCCCGTCCCGGATCGCTCGGGCGACCTGGGTGGGCAGCACCGCGGCCGGCAACGCCGGCGGCTCGGTCGCGGCCATCGAGCCGTCCAGCACGCGGCGTTGCAGCTCGCGCAGCGCGGGCCCGGGCTCGACGCCCAGTTCGGCCACCAGCACCCGGCGGGCGGCCTGGAACGCCTCCAGGGCCTCCGCGCTGCGGCCGGCCCGGTACAGCGCCTGGATCAGCAACTCGTGCAGCGGCTCGTGCAGGGGATGGGCGCGGACCAGCCCGGCGAGCTCGGCGATCAGGCCGTCGTCACCCAGCTCCATCGCGATGCGGGCCCGCCGCTCGACGGCCGCCAGACGCTGCTCGGCCAGGCGGGTGCGCTCCAGCTCGATCCGGTCGCCGGAGATGCCCGCGTACGCGTCGCCGTGCCAGATCTGCAGGGCCTCGTCGAGCACGGACGCCGCCGCCCCCGGATCGCCGCCCGCCTGCAGCTCCTCGGCCCGGGTGCAGAGCTCGGCGAACCGGTCGCTGTCGAGGTTGCCCGCCGGGATCAGCAGGGAGTATCCGGCCGGGCCCGAGGTGAGCACCTCGGCGGCCGGCCGGCTGCCCGGTCCCGCGGCGAGCGCCCGCCGCAGTCCGGAGATGTAGGTGTAGACGCTGCCGGGTGCGGTCGCGGGCGCGGCGGCTCCCCACACCGCTTCGATGATCTCGGCCCGGCTGACCAGGCGGTTGGCGTCCGCCACCAGCACGGCGAACAGCGAGCGCTGGCGGGCCGGCCCGAGGTTGAGCTCGTGCTCGCCGTACCAGGCGCGCAGCGGGCCCAGGACCGAGACCCGGAGCTGCTCGTGCGCAGATTCCGGCATCTGTCCTCCGTTTCCGCCGCGGGAGCGTGCCTCACTCCGAGGAGACCACGGGCCGCTCAACGGATAACAGAAACTCTGTCACCCAGCAGGGCCGTGCGGCTCAGATGAGGCGCGGTCGGCTCGCCCGGCAGGTGCGGCCGGAGCCGGGTGATGAGCGAGCGGAACCGGTGCAGCCAGGGCTCCGGCAGCCGGCGCGCGCTGAGCACGGCCCGGGCCACGTCGGCCGCGGCGACGTGCTCACCCTGCCGGTCGTGGCTGCACGCCATGATCCACTGCATCTCGGCCTCGAGCCGCACATCGGTGGTGCGGGCGGCGACCCAGCCCGCCTCGGCGACCGCGTTCTCGCGCTGGCGGTCGAGCAGCCGGGCCAGCCAGGCGGTCAGCCCCAGCCGGGTCTCCTCGTCCAGGGCGTACTCGGTGCGTACCCGTTTCAGCATGCTGATCGCGACCTGCGGAGCCCGCGCCGAGAGCTGCTCGATGTGCTGGGCGAGCCAGCGGCTCGCGGTGCTGTCCAGCGGCACCGGGCCGGCCAGCAGCTGACCCACCACCCGCTCCGGCGCCCCGCCGACCTGGGCGATCTTCTCGGCGAAGGACCGGTGCAACATGATCCGCAACGCCGCCGGGGTGCTCTCGTGCAGCACCCGGGCCACGATCCGGTGCCGGAAGACCAGCGTCTCCTCCTCGTCGGTCAGCACACCCGCGGCCCGGGCGGGCCGCAGCACACGCTGCAGCTCGGGCACCGGGTGATCGGTGACGGCAGCCACCTCGGCGACGGTGCAGTGGTCACCGAGGAAGGCGACCGCCCGCAGCAGGTGCCGGGTCTCCTCGCTGAACGTGGCCAGGTGCGCGTCCACCGCGGCCACCAGCTCGGCCGGCGGGGCGCCCCGGTAACCGGCCTCGTCGCGCCGGGTCGCGGCCAGGTGCCGCAGGTAGTACGGGTTGCCGCCGGCATCGCTGAGCAGCCGGCTCAGCGCCCGCGGGTCGAACGGCTCGGGCGCGACGGCGCGGATCAGCGCGGTGGCCTCCGCGGCGGTCAGCGGAGCCAGGGTGATGATCTCGTCGGCGGGCACGCCGGCCAGCTCACCGTTGCCGGGCCGGGCGGAGGCGACCAGCAGCAGCGGCAGCTGCCGGGTCAGCTCGTGCAGGGCCGCCCAGACCCGCAGGGTGGTGGCATCCGCCCGCTGCAGGTCGTCGGCGACGAGGATCAGCGGAGTCTCGGAGGCGGCCTGCCGGACCAGGGCCACCGCCCGGTCCACAGTCTGCGGTCCCGGCCCGTCGAGCGCGTCGGCGGCGACCGTGAAGAGCTGCCGCACCAGGTCGCGGGTCGCGTCGCCGGACATCGCGGACTCCACGCACTCGAGCAGGACCCCCAGCGGCATCCGCTGGGCCAGCTCGTCGCCGATCCCCCAGCCGGCCCGGCAACCGGCCGGCAGGTCGCTGCGCAGAGCCGCGCCGAGCAGCGTCGTCTTACCCATGCCGGGAGTGCCCTCGATCCGGATGCTGCGGCCCCGGCCGGTGGCCACGTCGGCGCAGGCCCGGCGGAGCAGGCGGATCTCGGCGTCCCGGCCGATCGGGGCGAGCGGCTCGGTGGGGGTGGCCGGGGCGGCGGAGCTCCGGGCCGGCGCCGACAGCTCGTTGGTGCCGGTGAGGATGCGCAGCCGCATGGCCCGCAGCGCGGCGCTGGGCTCGGTGCCGGTCTCCTCCAGCAGCACCTGGCTGAGGTGGTCGTGCACCTCCAGGGCCTCGGCCCGGCGGCCGCCGGCGTGCAGGGCGGTCATCAGCATCCCGTGCAGCGCTTCCTGGAACGGGTACGCCTGCACCAGCAGCCGGAGCGCCGCGATGGCCTCCTCGTGGCGGCCCAGGTCCAGCAGCAGGGCGGCGTGGCGCTCGGCGCTGGCCAGCCGCAACTCGGTCAGGCGCAGGCGCTGGGCGGCGGCGTACGGGCCGGGCACGCCGGACAGCGCCTCGCCCTGCCACAGCCGCATCGCCGCCTCCAGGGCGGCCAGCTCGGCGGACCGGTCGCCGGCGGTGCGGTGGCGCCGGCTCTCCTCGCGCAGCGCCTCGAAGCGGAACACGTCCACGTCCTGCTTGCGGACGTGCAGGCAGTACGTGCCGCCGCCGGAGGTGAGCAACTGCCCGGCGGCCCAGCGGTCGCGTCCCGGCTCCAGCACCTGGCGCAGCGTCGAGACGTACGTGTAGACGTTGCCGATCGCGCTCGCGGGCGGCTCCTCACCCCACATCGCGGTGATGAGCTGCTGTCGGGAGACCGCGTGACCGGCATGCAGAGCCAGCACGGCCAGCACTGCGGCCCGGCGCGCCGAACCCAGCGGGAGCTCGGTCCCGTCCCGCCACGCGCGCACCGGTCCCAGCAGGCGAAGGTCCAGGCCCTCGTGCTCTGCCGTCATGGCTGCCCAACCTCGTCGTCGTGGGATCGCTGCCAACAGGTAGTCAGTTGAACATGCAAGCTTTCGTTCACCGCAAACCGATGTCCCTCATCGGGGTTCTGATACCGCTGTGTGCCACCATTTTTAGCGAATGCACGCAAGTGCGCAGATCCGCCGCGCGCAGGGGCAGCATATCTCCGAAAGTGATATTCGCTACTCGTCGCCTTTGCGTGACCGAATCATTACGCATTTCGGCGGGCCCGCGTCCACTTGTTGACGGTCCGTAATCGGTACCGGGCGGCTGGGCAACGTTACTGGTGGGTCAGGGCACTTCCAGGTGCGTGAGGTTCCGTTCGGGGCGCGGTGCTGATGGACTCGCTGGCGACGTGCGGGCCGGCGGCAGCATCCGCGAACCGGCCGGCGACCCGGGCGAGGAGGCCAGATGAGCGGGAACGTACCTCCCCTTCCCTTCGCCGGGGAGCTGTTTCTGCACCTCGCCGCGGAGGGCCGGCTGGTCCTCGACGCGGTCCGCGCGGACGCGGCCATCGCCGGCCTGGAGTGCACCCTGGCCCAGATCCGGGCGCGCCTGCGGGTGATCCGGATCTGGCAGCAACTGCCCGCCCAGCGCGTGGACGAACTGCCGGACGAACTCGTGCAGGATGTGGTCGACGCGGTATTCGTGGACCAATTGGCGCCCGGTCAATTGGAGCGCGCGGCAATCGAACTGCCCATCTACATCGAGGCTCTGCGCCGGGCCAGCAGCCCGCGCGATTAACCCGGCGGAAGCGCGGGCCCGGTCCGGAGATGGGCAATGAGCTGCGTCGATCTCGTCACCTTCACGCCGGATCGGCGGCGATGAAGGTCGCGTGAAGATTTTCTGAAGACCGCTTCCGGAGACTGGCCCCCGGCCGTACCGATCAACCGGAGGTAGCAGTGGACCAGGTTCGGGTCGCCCTGCAGGCGATGGACCCGCTCAGCCATGCGGGACTCGCCAGTTTTCTTCAGTCCCGGCCGGAGCTCACCCTGCTTCGCGCCGCCGAACGCGCCGACGCCACGGTGCTGGTCGTGTCCACCGACCGGCTGAGCACCGACGTGGTCGCCATGCTGCGCCGTTCGGCGACCGAGACCGGGGTGCCGGTCGTGCTGATCACCAATGAGATCAACGAGACGGAACTGCTCACCGCGGTCGAGTGCCGGGTGGTGGCGGTCCTGCCCCGGGCGGCGGTGACGGCCGAGCGCCTGGCCCACAGCGTGCTGGCGGCGGCCTCCGGCGGTGGCGTGATGCCGCCCAACCTGGTCGGCGAGCTGCTCAAGCACATCGAACGCCTGCAGCGCGACGTGCTGACCCCGCACGGCCTGAACGCCTCGGGGCTGACCCCGCGCGAGATCGACGTGCTGCGCCTGATGGCCGACGGCCTCGACACCAGCGAGATCGCCGGCGAGCTGTGCTACTCGGAGCGCACCGTGAAGAACGTGATCTACGGGCTGACCCACCGGCTGAAGCTGCGCAACCGGTCGCACGCCGTCGCGTACGCCCTGCGCAGCGGAATGATCTGAGCGTTTCTCCCGCGGCGCCGGCGGGGTAGAGGCGTCACCGACGCCGAGCGGGACCAGGCCTTCGAGAACATCAAGGCCGCGGCCGCGCACTACGACATCGAGATGACCGAGCAGAGCCGGCGCGAGTTCGGGCACTAGGACGAGCTCGCGTTAGGGGCTCTCACCTCGAGCCACGGTTGTAACGTGTCGGCATGACCGCGGGCGGGATCAGGGACCGGTTCCGGGCTCAGATGCGCCAGGAGGTCAAGGACGCGGCGCTGCGCCAGCTCGCGGAGGGCGGCCCCGGTGCGCTGTCGCTCAACGCGATCGCCAAGGAGCTCGGCGTCTCCGGACCGGCGCTGTACAGGTACTTCGCCGGCCGGGACGCGCTGCTGACCGCGCTGATCCTGGACGCGTACGCGGATCTGACCGCGGCGCTCGCCGCCGCCGGCCACCGGCTGCCCGACCTCGCGGCGGCCTACCGGAGTTGGGCGGTGGCCCACCCGCACCGCTACCGGCTGCTGTTCGGTGCGCCCCTGCCCGGCTACGACGCACACGACGAGCGGCTGGCCGACGCCGCCCAGCGGGCGCTGGACGTGCTGCTCGCCGGCGTCGGGCCGGGCCCGCAGCCGACGCCGGCGCTGGCCGACGACCTGCGCGGCTGGGCGCGCAGGCGGGGCGCGGACCACGCCGACCCCACGGTGGCACTGCGCGCGGTCACCGTCTGGAGCCGGCTGCACGGCCTCGTCAGCCTGGAGATCGAGGACAACTTCCGCGCGCTGGGGCTCGACCCCGACCACGTCTTCACGGCCGAGGTCGAAGCCCTCAGAAGTGCGCGATGATGCGCTGCGCCGGTCCGTCGACGGTGATCCGCCCGCCGTACGGCAGTACCCACTGGGGATCGGTGTGGCCGAAGTCCACCCCGAAGACGACCATCGCCTCCGGGTTGTAGGTCTCGACCGCCCGCAGCACGGCAGCCCGCTGGGCCTCGCGATACCGGGTCCGTTCCGCCACGGGCCGAGGGTCGGTGAACACGGTGCCCTTGGCGGTGCCCATGACGATCACCGGGAACTGCTCCAGCAGCCCCCGCTCGCCGAAGTTGCGCAGCATCCGGAACACCTCCTCGTCCGGCGGCATCTCCTCGGAGGTCTCCAGCAGCAGGACACACCCGGCGTAGTCCCCGACCGGCCGCACCCAGCGGTCGGCGGCCAGCGTCCAATGCAGAATCTCCAGGTTGCCGCCCCAGCTGGGCGCGCTCACCACCCGGTCGGCCCGGTGCCACACCCGGCCCGGACTCGGGTAGGGGACCGGTGACTCGGTCGGCGCGGCGGCCGCGGTCCACGGAACCTCCTCGTCGGTGAACGTCTCGACCGGGCTGATCTCGAGGTCACCACCGGTGAACAGGGCCGCCCGCAGGGACTCCACGGTGGCCGGCTGCACGCCTCCGCCCCGGCCGAGCTGGATCATGGTGGACATCCCGTGATAGCCGGCGACGCCGTGGAACCAGAGCCAGTTCAGCAGGTTGGTGTTGTCGGAGAAGCCGAAGAAGGGTTTGGGATCGGCCCGGAACGGCGCCGGGTCGAGATGCCGCAGCACGGTGATCTGGTCATCGCCGCCGATGGTGGCGAAGACGGCGCGGATGGCCGGATCGGCGTAGGCGGCCATCAGATCGGCGGCCCGCTCCCGGGCGGACGCGAGGCGCCGGGTGGTCGGGTATTCGACCGGCTCCAGACCGAAGGTCTCGCGCAGGCGCCGCAGCCCCTGCTCGTGCACGGCGGGAAACACGGCGGGCGCGGCGTGGGCCGGCGAGACGACGGCGACCCGGTCGCCGGTCGACAGTTTGGGCGGAACGCTGAACTCAGGACGCATACGGATATTCAAGTACGTCCGGCAAGCGAGTTAGGCGTCCTCAAGATCAAGGGCTTCAAGATCAAGGCCATGTCGTGCCTGGTTGCAGATAACTGACCGTCGCTCATTGCTGGACCATGGATGTCGTCCGGCCCGTCAGGGCCGGGCGGCATCTGGGATTGTCAGGCCATCGCCCATCGTTGCTGCCCCCTGGTTGAGGGCTTGCGGGAGTGTCTGCGGGGTCTGGCGGTCCGGGGACGTCCCGACTGGCGACAGGGTTACTGCGCCGTTGAGCGCCCTCAATTGAGCGTCCGGCAGTGACGGTCCCCGGGACCACCAGATGCTTCGTCTGACTGGTTGAGCAGCAGGAGAAGCAACTATGAGTGTGCCTGAGCAGCCGCCGGCGGCGCGAGTGGTGTTCGCCGGTGTCGACTGGGCCGAAAACAACCACGTCGGGTGTCTGATCGACGCCGACGGTGAGGTCATCGAGCGGGTGACGATCACCCATGACAAGGCCGGTGTCGGCCGGCTGATCGCGACGTTGCAGCAGTATCGGCTGGCCGGTGTCGGTATCGAACGCGGCGACGGGCCCCTGGTCACGGCGCTGCAGGCGGCCGGCATGACGGTGTTGGTGATCGCGCCGTCGCAGGTCAAAGCCTTGCGCAGTCGTTACGGCTCGGCCGGCAACAAAGACGACCGGTTCGATGCGTTCGTGTTGGCTGATGTGGTGCGCACCGACCGGCGCCGCCTGACACCCCTGATCCCTGACCGCGCCGATACCCGCACGTTGCGGGCGTTGGTGCGGGCCCGCAAAGACCTGGTGGGGCATCGCATCGCGGTGGCGAACCAGCTGCGGGCGCACCTGCTCACCGTGCTGCCCGGTGTGGTCGGGTTGTTCGCCGAGCTCGATGCGCCGGTGTCGCGGGCGTTCCTGGCCGACTTCGGCACCCAGGACGCTGTGGACGCGCTCACCGAAGACGAGTTGGCGGCGTGGTTGCGCGGGCGGCGTTACACCCGTAAACCCGCAGCCGTACTCCGGCAACGGCTCCGCGATGCCGTCCCCGGTGTCACCGGCCCCGCCGGGCAGGCCCTGGCCGGGATCACCCGGGCGTATCTGGCCGCCCTGGATGCGGTCATGGTCCAGATCAACGCCCTCGAACAGCAGATCGAGACCGCGCTGCGCGCCCATCCGGATGCGGTGATCTTTACGAGTCTGCCGCGGGCCGGGACCGTGCGCGCGGCTCGGCTGCTGGCCGAGATCGGTGACTGCCGGGCCCGGTTCCCGACCGCGGCGGCCCTGGCCGGGCTGGCCGGAGTCACCCCGTCGACGCGGCAGTCGGGTCATACCCGGATCGTGGCGTTCCGGTGGGCCGTCGACAAACAGCTACGCGACGCGGTCTGTGATTTCGCCGGCGACAGCCGCCGCGACAACCCCTGGGCCAACCACCTCTACCAACAAGCCCGCGCTCGGGGCAAGAACCACCACCACGCCGTCAGGATCCTGGCCCGCGCCTGGCTGGCCATCATCTACCGATGCTGGACCAACCACACCCCGTACCAACCCGCCCGGCACCACGCCCTGCAAACCCTCCTCCAGCAAGATCCACAGCCGGCTGGTTGACACAGGGCACTCCCGCCGAGACCGGGCGAGGGCGGCCATTCGCCTGGCGGCTCATGAGCGGCCGCCCTCACCCTGCCGGCTGCGTGCTCGCAAGACCGGGCGCCGGTCACGCGTCGTGGCGGGGGTGGACCGGTGGGGCTGCCACGTCGCAGTAGGTGCGGACCGGTGTGTCCGCTGACCGGGCCGCTGTTGTGGCGTGCGCCCGAGTGGCGTCGGTAGGGGTTGGGGTGTCGGTGGGGGTGTGGGCGGCGAGGTGGGTGGGGATCAGGGCTGCGGCGAGGGCTGCGCCGGCCAGCATGAGGGCGGCGCAGATCATCAGGGCGTTGCGGTAGGTCGGGTGCAGGTCGGCCGGGTCGGTCAGGTTGCCCGTGCCGATGCCCGCCGCCAGGGGCAGGACCGCCACGGACAGCAGGCCGGCGGCCCGGGCGACCGCGTTGTTCACGCCGCTGGCGACGCCGGCGTACATGTCGTCCAGGGAACCCAGCGCGGTCGCGGTCAGCGGGGCCACCAGCAGGCACAGGCCCAGGCCGAAGACGATCACCGGGGGCAGGACGTCCGTCCAGTACGACGCGCCCGGGCCGATGCGGCTCATCCAGAGCAGGCCCGCCGCCGCGATCAGCGGACCGGCCGTCATCGGGATGCGCGGACCGATGCGCTGACCCAGGGCGCCCGCGCGGGCCGACAGCAGCAGCATCAGCACCGTCACCGGCAGCAACGCCAGGCCACTGGCCAGCGGGCTGAACCCGGCGACCACCTGCAGGTTCAGCACCACCAGGAAGAAGACGCCGCCGTTGGCCGCGTACACCAGGAAGGTCACCAGGTTGGCGCCGGTGAAGGCGCGGGCGCTGAAGATCCCCAGGGGCAGCATCGGGTGCCGGGAGCGGCGCTGGGTCACCACGAACGCGGCCAGGCCGGCCACGCCGATCAGCAGGGCGATCAGCACCTCCGGGCTGCCGGGACCGTTGGCCGGCCAGGCCGTGAAGCCGTAGGTCAGGCCGCCCAGCCCGGCGGCGCCGGTCAGCACCCCGGCCACGTCGAGCTCACGCGGCGCGGCCGGGTTGCGCGACTCGGGCACGTGCCGGGCGGCCACCAGCATGACCAGCGCCGCGATCGGTACGTTGATCAGGAAGATCAGCCGCCAGTCGCCCACCTCGACCAGCCAGCCGCCGAGGAACGGGCCCAGCGCGCCGCCGATGCCGCCCAGCCCGGACCAGGCCCCGATCGCCCGGGCCCGGTCCTCACGGGCGAACGACGCCTCGAGGATGGCCAGCGCGCCGGGGGTCAGCAGGGCGCCGCCGATGCCCTGCAGCACGCGGGCCGCGATGAGCATCTCCATGCTCTGCGCCAGCCCGCACAGCAGGGAGGCCAGGGCGAACCAGCCGACGCCGATCAGGAACACCCGTTTGCGCCCGAACCGGTCGCCGAGGGAGCCGCCGAGCAGGACCAGGGATGCGAGGCTGAGGGCGTACCCGTTGACGGTCCATTGCAGGTCGGCCGCGCCGCCGCCGAGGTCCTCGCTGATCGCCGGGAGCGCGATGTTGACCACCGTGGCGTCGATGAACGCCAGGCTGGACCCGAGCACGGTGGCCAGCAGCACCCACCGCCCGGCGGCGCTGCGATAGCTGATGAGCGGGGCGGGGGCCCCTGCCGGCCGGAGATCCATGTTCCGGACCCTACGCTCGGCCGGGGGCGGGCAGCATCGGCCGGGTGACGGTCAGGCCGTGCGGCGGACCGGGCGGGGCAGCGGGACCTGCACGCTGCGGGGCACGGCCGCCCGGGCCGCCAGCAGGGCGGCGGTGGCGGCGGTGGCCGGCCTGGTCGCCGTCGTGCCGCGCCGGACCAGCAGCAGCTCCACCCGGCTCAGCAGCTCGGCGCGCACGTACGGCTTCGTCAGGTAGTCGTCGGCGCCCGCGTCCATCGCGGCCAGGATGCGGTGGTTGTTGACGTCCGCGCTGATCAGCATGATCGGCAGCTCGGCGGTGACCGGCTCGGCCCGCAGCCGGCGGCACAACTCGATGCCGGAGGAGCCGGGCATCCGCACGTCGAGCAGCACGGCGTCGATCCCGCCGGCGGCGAGCGCCCGCTGCGCGGAGTCGGCGTCGACGGCCTCCACGACCTCGTGACCGAGCCGGGCCAGCGCGAGCGAGATCAGCTCACGGTGGTCGGCGTCATCATCGGCGATGAGAACGGTGGGCACGGGCGGCACCTCCAGCCATTCAGGAGAATCTGCTGGACTGTTCGGCACACCCGTCACGGTCACTGAGGCGTTAGGGGAATTTGCCACTCGGCCCGTCCGCTGTAGCGGCCGCTCGGGGAGGGCTCAGCGCAGGCGGGAGAGCCATTTGCGGTCGATCTCGGCCGGCAGGTCGACCTCGTGATGGCGGGCCAGCAGCACCACCTGGCAGAGCACGTCGGCCAGCTCGGCGCGGAAGTTGGCGGCCAGTTCGTCCGGGGTCAGGTCCTTGGTGCGGGCCTGGCCGGAGTGCATGAGATAGGCCTGGGTGAGCTCACCGACCTCCTCCTGCAGCTTCAGCAGGAACCAGGTGGCGTCCCGGCGGATGCCGAACCGCTCGGCGTACCGCTGGGACACCGTCTCGAGGTCGTCGGAGAGCCGGCGCAGGTCCATCCGGCCAACCTACTGGCCGGGTGGGCGGCCGGCCGGGGACAGGCGGGTGTCCAGCTCGTCGAGGTCGGCGACGAACCAGATCTGCCCGCCCCGGTTCGACTCGTGCACGAGGGCCCGCAACGCCGAGCTCTGCGCCAGGTGCGCCGAGAGGTCGCCGACGACGGCCAGCCGGACCCGGTAGTTGACGAACTTCTGCATGATTGCGCCGGCCAGCCCGGTGCCGAGCGTGAAGAACTCCGCCGGCAGCCGGGTGGCCGGCAACGCGACGACGTCGGCGCCGGCGTAGGTCGCGCCGATCAGGTCGAGGGCGTCCTGCTCGGTGGCCACCGGCGGGCCGTCCGGGGCGCAGACCAGCACCGGTACGCCGCCCCGCTGCTCCAGCCGGTCGGTCATCGCGGCACCTCCGCGCCGAACAGGCCGTTCTCCGCGCTGAGCAGTCCGTCAAGCAGCTGGAGGATGTCGGCGGTCTCGGCCGGCCCGCCCAGGATCACGATTTTCATCCGGGATCGTCCCTTGTCGTAGATGGTCTGTAGGCGCAGCGGCTCGGGGGAGGCCCGGGGGGCCTGGGCGCCGGCCGTGAGCAGGGTGCTGAGCCGGTCGGCCGCTCCCGGCGCCAGGCCGTCGATCTGCACGATGCTGGACACCTCGACGTGCCCGCCCGCAGCGGCGGCGACCGGCGCACCGGTCAGGGCCTCGAGGTCCGCGCGGGCGATCCGGTACTGCTTGCCGATCTTGACGGCCTTGAGCCGGCCGTCGCGGACGTAGTTGCGGACCGTGCGCACGTGCAGTCCCAGTCGCTCGGCCACCTGCTCGACCGAGTACATGTCATTACCCATCGCTCCCCAAAATCGCTGTCTCAGGGAAGGATACGGTATCAAGCAGTATGAGCGGAGCAGCAGCTCGCCGACCGGGGGTGGGGCACAATGACGCTGACGGCAGCCGGGAGCGAGCGGCTGGGCTGTCGCGCAAGGGGTTGAGGGAGGGTCGGGTTAACCCTACTGTCGACTGGGCAGTCAGCGGGATCGGACGGGAGGCCTCGAGTGCCTAGCGTCAACGGTATGACCACCACCTCCGCCCCCGCCGAGTTCGAACCGGGTCTGGCTCAGCGCGTGCTGCGCCGGCTGGGCCAGGACACCCTCTACATCGCGGTCGGCTTTCCGCTGGGCCTCATCACGCTGGTCCTCTGCATGGTCGGCTTCTTCTTCGGCCTCGGGGCGGCGATCATCTGGATCGGGGTGCCCGCGCTGGTCGGCACCATCATGCTGGCCCGCGGCTTCGCCACCTTGGAGCGCGCCCGCCTCGCCCCGGTCCTCGGCCGCCGGCTGCCGCACCCGACCTACAAGCGCGCGGCGCCGGACGCCGGCATCGCCCGCCGGGCCCTCACCCCGCTCAGCGACGGGCAGTCGTGGCTCGATCTGCTGCACGGCATGTTCCGGTTCATCCCCAGCACCCTCGCCTTCGCCTTCGCGGTGGCCTGGTGGGCCGGCGCGCTCGGTGGGCTGACCTTCCCGTTGTGGGACTGGTCGATCCCGCGCGGGCCGGACAACCAGGATCTGCCGGAGCTGCTCGGCCTCGGGGCCGACTACTCCACCCGGGTCGTCTTCCACATGGCGATCGGCTTCTTCTTCGCCGGCACCCTGGTGCCGGTGATCCGCGGCCTGGCGATGCTGGAGGCCGGTTTTGCCCGAGGGCTGCTCAGCGGGGTCAACGAGCTGCGCGAGCAGGTGGCCTCGGCCGAGGCGGCCCGCGACACCGCTCAGGCCCAGAAGGCGGCGGCCGTCTCCGCCGAGGCGACCGCGCTGCGCCGGCTCGAGCGCGACATCCACGACGGTCCCCAGCAGCGGCTGGTCCGGCTGGCCATGGATCTGGGCCGGGCCCAGCAGCAGTTCAGCTCCGACCCGGAGGCCGCCAGAGCCACCGTCGCCGAGGCGCTGGCCCAGACCCGGGAGACCCTGGACGAGCTGCGGGCGCTCTCCCGCGGCATCGCCCCGCCGATCCTGGTCGACCGCGGCCTGCAGGCGGCGCTGACCGCGCTGGCCGGGCGCAGCACCATCCCGGTCGACCTGGACGCGCCCCCGATCTCGCGGCTCGACCCGGCGGTGGAGACGACCGCGTACTTCGTCGTGGCCGAGGCGCTCACCAACGTCGCCAAGCACAGCTACGCCGGTGAGGTGCAGGTCAGCGTCCGGCGGGCGCCGACCGGGCTGCTGATCACGGTCGCGGACGACGGGGTCGGGGGAGCGAGCCTGGCCAAGGGGCACGGGCTGGCGGGCCTGTCGGACCGGGTCGAGGCGGCCGGCGGCGTGATGAGCCTGGAGAGTCCGGCCGGTGGTGGCACGACCCTGACGGTCGCCCTCCCCCTCTGACGGGGGCGCAGCGCATAGGCTCGTCGGCATGCGGGTGGTGATTGCCGACGACGCCGTGCTGTTGCGCGAGGGTCTGGTCCGGCTGGTGGAGGAGAACGGGCATACCGTCGTCGCGGCTGTCGGCGACGGTCCGTCGCTGGTCGAGGCGATCGTCGAGCACCGGCCCGAGGTGTCCATCGTGGATGTACGGATGCCGCCGTCGCACACCGACGAGGGTCTGCGGGCGGCGGTCGAGGCCCGCAAGAAGGTGCCGGGCAGCCCGGTGCTGGTGCTGTCCCAGTACGTCGAGGTCGAGTACGCCGACGACCTGCTCGCCGACCGGACCGGGGCGATCGGCTATCTGCTCAAGGACCGCGTCTCCGAGGTCGCCGAGTTCCTCGACGCGCTGCGCCGGGTGGCCGGCGGCGGCACGGTGCTGGACCCGGAGGTGGTCGGCCAGCTGCTGGTCCGCCGCCGCCGCGACGACCCGCTGCGCAATCTCACCCCCCGCGAGCGCGAAGTGCTGGGCCTGATGGCCGAGGGCCGTTCGAACACGGCGATCGCCCGCAAGATGGTGGTGACCGAGGGCGCGGTGGAGAAGCACGTGCGCAACATCTTCACCAAGCTGGACCTGCCGCCGGACGAGGAACAGCACCGCCGGGTCCTGGCCGTGCTGACCTACCTGCAGTCCTGACCGTAGGGCTAGCCCTACCCCCGACCGGCCTGCTCACCGGATCGATCGGCCGCTCCGCGCTCCCTAGCGTCAACACCCATGAAGCACAGGGAGAATGTCACCGGATTCGCGGCCCGGGCCGCGATGTGGAGTGCGCGGCACCGCACTCTCGCCATCATCGGCTGGATAGCGTTCGTCGTCGGCGTGACCGTCCTCAGCGGACAGATCGGGACCCGTGAGGCCACCGATTCCGACCAGGGACACGGGGAGTCCGGTCGGGCCACGGTCCTCGTCGAGCAGGCCGGCTTCCCGGTCCAGCCGGCCGGGGAGATGGTCATCGTCCAGGGCGCCGACCGGGACGCCGCCGTCGCCGACGTCACGCGGTCGCTCACCGGGCGGCCGGAGGTCGGAGCCGTCGCCGAGCCGCTCACCTCACCGGACGGGCAGGCGTCGCTCGTCACCTTCACCATGACCGGGGACCCGGACACCGCCAAGGAGCGGGTGGGGCCGCTGCTCGACACGGTCGCCGGGGTGCAGGGCCGGCATCCGGGTGTCTACGTCGCCCAGGCCGGTGACGCCAGCGGCAGCAAGCTCATCGGGGACTCCCTCGACGAGGGGCTGAGCAGGCTGTCGATGCTGTCCATCCCGGTCACCCTCGGCATCCTGCTGGTGGCGTTCGGCGCGGTCGTCGCCGCCCTGCTGCCCGTCGGCCTGGCCCTCACGGCCATCGTCGCCGCGATCGGCTTGCTCGCGGGGGCGAGCCGGCTCGCGCCGACCGTCGACACCACCGCCCACGTCATGCTGCTCGTCGGCCTCGCGGTCGGCGTCGACTACTGCCTCTTCTACATCCGCCGGGAGCGCGACGAGCGGCGTAACGGCGCCGATCCGCACCGGGCACTGCTGATCGCCGCGCAGACCTCCGGCCGGTCGATCTGGATCTCCGGCCTGACCGTCATCGTGGCCATGGCCGGGATGTTCTTCACCATGGACGCCACGTTCACCAGCTTCGGGATGGCCACGATCCTGGTGGTGGCGACCGCGGTCCTGGGTTCGCTGACCGTGCTCCCCGCGCTGCTCTCGGCGCTGGGCGACCGGGTCGACGCGATCAAGATCCCCGGGCTGTACCGCCGGCACAGCGAGGGCCGGGCCTGGCGCTGGGTGCTGCGGGTCGTCCTGGCCAAGCCGTTGATCTCGACGGTCGTCGCCGTCGGGGTGCTGGCCGCGCTGGCCGCACCGGCGCTGGACCTGCGTACCAAGGGCGAGAGCATCGAGGACCTGTCGCCCAAGCAGCCGATCGTGCAGACCATGGTGGCGATCAGCCGGGCGTTCCCCGCCGAGGTGGTCCCGGCCGAGGTGGTGGTCAAGGCGCAGACCGTGCGGGGGCCGCAGTTCGAGGCCGCGCTGGCCGATTTCCGCCGCGCCGCGGCGGCGAGCAAGCAGCTGCGCGAGCCGATCGAGGTTCGGGTCAATCCGGCCGGTACGGTCGCGGTCGTCTCGGTCGGTCTGGCGGGCAACGGCAGCGACCGTACGTCGGAACGCGCCGTCGAGACCCTGCGGACGACGGTGGCACCGGGCGCCTTCGGCAAGCTCGCGGGTTCGACCGTGGCGGTCACCGGTGACACCGCCCAGGGCATGGACTTCAACCAGCGGCTGACCGACTCGCTGCCCTGGGTGTTCGGATTCGTCCTGGGCCTGGCGTTCCTGCTGCTGCTGGTGTCGTTCCGGTCCGTGGTGGTGGCGGTGACCGGCGTGGTGCTCAACCTGCTGTCGGTCGCGGCGGCCTACGGCATGCTGGTGTTCGTCTTCCAGTACGGCAACTTCGAGTCGGTGCTGGACTTCAAGTCCGGCGGCGGGATCACCAACTGGATGCCGCTGTTCCTGTTCATCATCCTGTTCGGCCTGTCCATGGACTACCACGTCTTCGTGCTGAGCCGGATCCGCGAGGGCCACGACCGTGGCCTGGCGACCAAGCAGGCGGTGAGCGAGGGCATCGGCCGTACGGCCGGCGTGATCACCAGCGCGGCGATGGTGATGGTGGCGGTCTTCGCCCTGTTCGCCACCCTGCCGCTGATCTCGACCAAGGAACTGGGAGTGGGCCTGGCCGCCGCGGTCCTGCTGGACGCGACCATCATCCGCGCGGTCCTGCTCCCCGCGGTGATGGCCCTGCTGGGCGACAAGAACTGGTGGCTACCCCGCTGGCTGAACTGGCTCCCCGCGGTATCCCACGACCTCCCCCCGGCCCCGCCCACGACCCCCCAACCCCGCGAGGACCGCGAACTCACCCCGGCCCTCTGACGGACGGCAGAAAGGGCGAGCGCCGAATGGCGCTCGCCCTTTCCGTTCGTGCGACATCTTCAGCCCGGCGCACCCGCAACGGCCTCGACCAGCAGCCTCATCGGGCTGGCGTCACAGGAGGTTGCTGTGGGCGTACCAAATTACTTCTTGAAGGCGTCCTTGATGTTCTCGCCGGCCTGCTTGAGCTTCGAGCTGGACTGGTCGGCCTTGCCGTCGGCCTCGAGGGACTTGTCGTCGGTCGCCTTGCCGAGGCCTTCCTTGACCTTGCCGCCCAGCTCTTCGGACTTGTTGTCAATCTTGTCGTCAGCAGCCATGGTGACCTCCAGGTGTGTGGCCTACGCACACTCAGGTACCCGCCCGCCGGGCTCGCAATCCTCATCACCGGAGGAAAGCCGCTCAGCCGCTCATCTGCCACTGCGGGACCGGCATCAGCGAGGCCGGCTCGCGGAGCAGTTCGCCGAACTTCTCCGCCGGCATCGGCCGGGCGAAGTAGTAGCCCTGCGCCGCGGTGTAACCCAGCGCCAGCAGCTGTTCCGCCTGCTCGGCCGTCTCCACGCCCTCGGCCACCGCGTGCAGCCCCAGCGCCTGGGCCAGGTGGATGACCGCCGCGGCGACCGGCGGGCGGCCGTCGACCTGCGCCTGGGTGAAGGAACGGTCCAGCTTGATCTCGTCGATCGGGCAGTCGTGCAGCAGCGTCAGCGTCGAGTGGCCGGTGCCGAAGTCGTCCAGCGACACCCGCACGCCGAGCGCCCGCAGCCGGTGCAGGTTGGTGATGGACTGGCCCGGTTCCAGGGCCATGGTCTCGGTGATCTCCAGCACCACCCGGTCGGCGGCCAGGCCGTAACCGCGCAGCAGCGCCCCCACGTCCTCCGCGAAGCCGGGTTCGCGCAGGTCACGGGCCGACACGTTGACGTTCAGCACGCCCGGGGCCGGCTCGCCGTACTCGGCGATCCACTCCGCGAGCTGGGCCAGCGCCGTGCGCAGGACCCAGCGCCCGAGCGGCACGATCAGTCCGGTGCGCTCGGCCACCGGGATGAACGCGTCCGGCGCCAGCGTGCCGCGGGTCGGATGGGCCCAGCGGACCAGCGCCTCGCAGCCCAGGATCCGGCCGTCGTCGAGCGAGACGATCGGCTGGTAGAGCAGGAAGAGCCGGCCGCCGGTGATCGCTTCGCGCAGTTCGGCGCCGAGATGGGCGTGCTCCGTGCCGTGCGCCGCCATGCTGGCCTCGTAGTGCAGGTACGCCGTGCCGGCCAGCTTCTTCGCCGCGTACATCGCGATGTCGGCGTGCCGCAGCAGCACCGAGGGCTCGTCGCCGGTGCGGCCGTCGGCGATCCCGATGCTGGCCCGGATTCCCAGCTCATGGCCGTCGGCGTAGACCGGCTGGCGCAGCGCGTTCATCATCCGCTCGGCGGCCAGGTCGGCGGTGGCCGGATCGGCGTCGACCAGGACCACCACGAACTCGTCGCCGCCCAGACGCGCCACGGTGTCGCCGGCCCGCATGCAGTCCGCGAGCCGGCGCGCCACGCCGATCAGCAGCTGGTCCCCGACCTCGTGCCCGAGCGTGTCGTTGACCTCCTTGAAGTCGTCCAGATCGATCAGCGCCACCGCCACCGGGTGGTCGGTCGCGCCGGTCAGGGCCTGCTGCAGCCGGGTGTGGAACAGCACCCGGTTCGGCAGCTGGGTCAGCGCGTCATGGGTGGCGCCGTGGTCCAGCCGGCGCAGCAGCCGGTTGTTGTCCCGGAACGCGATGAGCTGGCGCAGCACCACGAGGGCGGTGGTCAGCACCGCGGCGACGACCACGGCCAGCTGGTCGGCGTCCTGGTGCACGGTGACCGCGAGCAGCAGGCCGTCGACGGCGGCGACCGCCACGTACGGCAGCAGGCTGAACGACCGCCGCGGCGGGGCGACGATCTCGCGGCGGGCGCCGAGGCCGGCGTCCCGCTGGCGCATGGCGGCCATGGTGGCGAAGAAGTAGACGATCGGCGTGCAGGCCATGTCCGGGAACAGGTACGGATCGACCGCCTCGAACGGTGCCCGGAACATGGGCCCGACCGCGCCGATCAGCATGGCGGCGGCGATCAGCCGCAGGGCGCCGTTGTTGACGTAGAGGTGGCTGGAGAGCACGAACTTGGCCACGGCGAACACCGCGACCAGGGCGATCACGGTGACGAACAGCGAGGTGTAGACGGCGGTGCGGTCGCCTCCGCCGAGCGCGTCGCGGGTGGCGTAGTGCCAGATGAACACCGCGGCCGCGAGCACGACCGTGCCGGCGTCCAGGAAGACCCGCAGCAGCTCGCCCGGTGACTGGCGGCCCAGCGGGAGGCGGAAGAGGGCGTACATGATCGCGCCGACGCCGGCCGTGCAGAAGGCCAGCATGACCGGCCCGGTGTGGTGGCCGACCGGATCGTCGCTGGTCACGACGTCGAAGGCCTGGGTCGTGACGCCGATGCTGACGAAGACCAGCGCGAAGCTCAGGTGCCGCCAGAAGCGCCGGGTCGGCTCGGGCAGCGTCGGGGTGCGGGCCGTACGCAGGAACGCCAGGAACGTGACGATCGGCCCCAGAACCGCCGGCAGCCACAGCAGGGCCTTGGGTTCGAACGGGTGCGCATAGTCGGCCATGACGCCCAGCACGGCCACGGCGGCGATGGCGCCCGAGGCCGGCACGAGCCGGTCACGAGGCGTGGCTGTCCCCTCAGACCCGCCCATGCGTCAGCTCCCTCACCTCGCCCGCCTATCGTCCTGATCGGTTGTCCCGCCAGGTTCGTGAGCGATTGGGTCGCTGTGTCCAGCAAAGCCGACAAAGCGGACAGCAGGCCAGGGTCGCCCTGCCCTTCTCAAGATCATCACCTACAGTGGATCGCTGACAGCCCGAATGCTTGCGAGGGAGCGTCGCCGCGTGACGCTCCCCCCGGAACGAGGCCGGGGGTGGACGCCGCCACGTCCGCTCCCGGCCTCCCGGACCTCTGGGCTAGCGTGAACGTGTGCCGCAGGACCCCGCTTCGCGACCGCCGCTGCCGGTCCTGGCAGCGATCTCGGCGGGCGGCGTCCTGGGTGCGCTGTCCCGCTACGGCATCGGCGTGGCCTGGCCGCACGACCCGCGCGGCTTCGGCTGGTCCACCTGGATCGTCAACGTGAGCGGCTGCCTGCTGATCGGGATCCTGATGGTCCTGGTCACCCGGCTGCGCCCGGAACAGCGCCTGGTCCGCCCGTTCTGGGGTGTGGGAGTGCTCGGCGGCTACACGACCTTCTCCACCGCGAGCGTCGACGTCCTGCGTGCGGCCCCGGGCACCGCGCTGCTCTACCTGGGCGTGACGCTGATCGGCGCGCTGCTCGCGGTCTGGGCCGGCACGGCGGCGACGGAAGCGGTGCTGCGGCGATGACGATGTTGCTCGTGGCCCTGGGCGCGGCGATCGGCGCACCGCTGCGCTACCTCACCGACCGGGCGATCCAGGCCCGGCAGACGTCCACGTTCCCGTGGGGCACGTTCACCGTCAACGTGGCCGGTTCGCTGCTGCTGGGCTACCTGATCGGGCTGCCCGTGGCGGCGTGGCTGTCCGCGCTGCTGGGCACGGGCTTCTGCGGGGCGCTGACCACGTACTCGACGTTCAGCTACGAGACGTTGCGGCTGGTTCTCCAGGGGGAGCGGGTGCTGGCTGCGGCGTACGCGATCGGCAGTGTGCTCGCCGGTCTGGGCGCCGCCTACGCCGGCCTGCTGCTGGCGCAGACCGCGAACTGAATTTCCGCTGATACGGAGTTGAAACCGTCTCGGGACAGCAAACGATCTTGCTTGTTGTTAGCGTCCGACAGGTGAACGACCAGCCCTCGCGCCCCACCTCGCCGGCCGCGCCGAATCCCGTGGCCGACCCCACCGCAGCGCCGGCTCCGGCCCCCGCTGCCCCGGCTCCCGCGGGCTGGGACCCGACCGCGGCCCAGCCCGCCGCCGTGCCGACCGGGAGTGCGGAGCCCACCGCGGTCCAGCCGCCGGTGACCCCGCAGGGCAACGCGGAATGGCCGGCCGAGCCGGCGCCGGCCTGGGGCGCCCCACCCGCCACCCCTTACGGCGCCCAGTCGGACGCGTCCTACGGTGCTCAGCCCGGTGCGCCCTACGGTGCTCAGCCGGGTGCGCCTTACGGTGCCCAGTCCGGTCCGGCCTACGGGGCTCCGCAGCCCGACGGCTACCCGGGCTTCCCGCCCCCCGGCGCATCGCCCTACCCGCCGCCCGGCAGCGGCGGCACCAGCGGTTTCGCGATCGCTTCGCTGATCTTCGGTATCCTGGGCGGCATCCTGCTCAGCGTCATCTTCGGCATCGTCGCGCTGGTGCAGATCCGCAAGCGCGGGCAGACCGGCCGCGGCATGGCGATCGCCGGCCTGACCCTGTCCGGCTGCTGGGTGCTGCTGATCATCATCGGCGTGACGGCGGCCATCCTCAGCGACTCGGGCGACTCCTCCAGCAACACCGCCGCCGGCAGCAACGGCGGCTCGGTCTCGGTCACCCAGCTCAAGCCGGGCGACTGCATCAACGGCATCCAGACCGTCGGCAGCGTCGAGGACCTGCCGGTGATCTCCTGCGCCCTGCCGCACGAGGGCGAGGTGTACGCCACCTTCAACCTGCCGGCCGGACCGTGGCCGGGCGACAGCGCGGTGCAGAAGCAGGCCGAGAAGCTCTGCGACGCCGAGCTCAAGGTCTACGCGCCGAGCCCGGCCGCCACCGTCGAGGTGCTCTACCTGCACCCGCTGCAGCAGTCCTGGTCCCGGGACCGGGGAGTGACCTGCGTGGCCACCGACGAGCGGGGCACGACCACCGGTTCGGTGCGCGACTAGCGGGACGGTACGAAAGGGGGCACACCGGAACGGGTGTGCCCCCTTTGCTGTCGCACTTCAGTCGACCAGGGCACCGCCGGACAGGTTGGCGACCGTTCCGGTCATGGCCGCGGCGCGATCGGAGGCCAGGAACGCGGCCGTCTCCGCGATCTGGGCGAGCGTCGGCAGCCTTTTCAGGAGCGTGCCCTGCGCCAGGCCCTGTTCGAGGAACTGCTGGACCGACTGCCCGGACGCAGCGGCGGACCGGGTGAAGAGGTCCCTGGTGTAGGAGCCCGCGGCCGGCGCGTCCACGACCGCGTGCGGGCGGATGTCGACGACCCGGACGCGGGGCGCGAGCTCCGCGGCGAGCAGCCGGGAGAAGGCCTCCTTGCCGGCGGCGCTCACGCCGTGCCCGAGGATGCCGCCCACGGCGAGTTTGGCGCCGGGCTCGGACAGGGTCAGGATGACGCCGGGGCGCTCCTGGCCCATGTGCCGGGCCACGGCTTTGCTGGTGATGAACAGGGTGCGCAGGAAGCCGTCGATCGGCCGCAGGAATTCCTCCAGGGAGAGGTCCGCCAGCGGAGTTCCCTGGTCGTGCATGATGCTCACCGCGTTGAGGGCGATGTCGATCCCGCCGGCCGTGGCCGCGACCGCGGCGGCGTGTTTCTCGACCGCCTCCTGATCGAAGACGTCGACCTGCGCGGTCTCGACCGTTCCGCCGGTGGCGGTGATGTCGCGCGCCACGGCGTCCAGCGTCGGC
Source organism: Actinoplanes auranticolor (assembly GCF_018332655.1). GTDB lineage: Bacteria > Actinomycetota > Actinomycetes > Mycobacteriales > Micromonosporaceae > Actinoplanes > Actinoplanes auranticolor. Next base: position 105,064 of record NZ_BOQL01000043.1, read on the forward strand.
TGCGTCCGCCCGGCGATGAAGACTCTCGCGCCCTCGCGGGCGAACACCCGCGCGACGGCGCCGCCGATGGCGCCTCCGCCTCCATAGATCACGGCGTTCTTTCCCGGCAGCAGTTCGGTCACGTGGGTCCTCCCGTAGCGGTCCGGGCCACACCGTAACGCCGTGCGGTTGTTAAAAGCAACTAGTAAAGGTTGTTAAAAAGGACTGAAAGCCGTGGTAGTTTCAGGCCATGCCGACCAGCCGCAGCTACCGCGACTCGTGCGGGATCGCCCGTGCCCTCGACGTCGTCGGGGAACGCTGGGCCCTGCTGGTCGTCCGCGAGCTGCTCCTGACGCCGCAACGCTTCTCGGAGCTGCGGCACGCCCTGCCCCACGTCAGCTCGAACCTGCTCGCGGACCGGCTGCGGGAGCTCGAGCACAACGGGGTGATCCGCCGGAGCCCCGCGGGCTCACGGGTCTACGAGCTGACCGAGCGGGGCCGCGGGCTGGAACCGATCCTGGTGGCCCTGGGCGACTGGGGGATCGACGTACCGCAGCCGCCGGGGCCGGCCGCGCTCAGCGCGACCTCCGTGCTCATCTTTCTGCGTGGTGCCGCCCGGCCGGATCCCGCGGCGCCGCCGACGACCTGCCGCCTGGAGCTCGGCGGCCGGGTCTGGACGGTGCGCATGGCCTCCGGGCGGGTCGAGGTGCAGGCCGGTGAGCCCGCCACGGCGGCCGTCTCGATCCGTACGGAGCCCACGACGCTCAGTGCCCTGCTGAACGACCCCGCCAGGCTCGCCTCCGCTTGCGCCGACGGCAGTGCGGCCGTCGTGGGCGACATGTCGGCCGTCGAGCGGCTGCTGCGCTCGGTTCAGGACGGCGGGAACAACAGCTCGCCCATGTCCACGTCGTTGAGCGGCTCGGCGAAGTAGTAGCCCTGCCCCAGCTCGCAGTTGCCGTCGGTCAGCTCACTCAGCTGCTCGGCGTCCTCGATGCCTTCGGCGATCGTGGACAGGTGCAGGGCCTGGCCCAGCTGGATGATGCCCAGCGTGAGCGCCGCCGCCGCGGGCACGTCACCGACGTCGTCGACGAACGACTTGTCGATCTTGATGATGTCGATCGGGAACCGGCGCAGGTACGCCAGGCTGGAATAGCCGGTGCCGAAGTCGTCGATCGCCAGGCGTACGCCCAGGCTCTTGATCTGTTCCAGCTGGCGCAGGGTCGAGGGCCGGTGGTCCACCAGCAGCGACTCGGTCAGCTCGATCACCAGGCTGGTGGCCGGCAGGCCGCTGTTGCTCAGCGCCGACGCCACCACCTCCGGCAGGTCCGCCTGCTCGAGCTGGACCGCCGACATGTTGACGCTCACGCTCAGCGGCTTGCCGTCCCGGCGCTCGTTCCACCGGGCCGCCTGCCGGCACGCCTCGCGCAGCACCCATTCGCCGATCGGGACGATCATCCCGGTCTCCTCGGCGAGCGGGATGAAGTCCAGCGGCGGGATGATCCCGCGCTCCGGGTGCTGCCAGCGGACCAGCGCCTCCAGGCCGGTGATCTCCCCGGTCTTCAAGTGCACGATCGGCTGGTAGCGCAGCTCGAACTCGTGCCGTACCACGGCCCGGCGCAGGTCGGCCTCCATCTGCAGACCGGCCTGGAACACCGCCTGCATGGCCGGCTCGAAGATCTCGTAGCGGTCCTTGCCCTGCTTCTTGGCCTGGTACATCGCCAGGTCGGCGCTGACCATCAGCTCCTGGCCGTCGTGCCCGCGGGCCACGCTGTGCGCCACGCCGACGCTACAGCTGATGAAGGCCTCCTTGCCGTTGAGGTCGAACGGCTCACGCATGGCCTCGAGGATGCGTCGCGCCACCGGTACGGCCTCCTCCAGGCCCTGCACCAGCGGCAACAGCACCGCGAACTCGTCGCCGCCGAGGCGGGCGGCCATGTCGGCCGAGCGCAGGCACTTCTTGATCCGCTCGGCGGTCAGCACGAGCAGCTTGTCGCCGGCCGCGTGTCCCAGGGAGTCGTTGACGACCTTGAAGCGGTCCAGGTCGACGAAGAGCATGGCCACGCCCGCGTCCTCCTGCTCGGCCGTGGCGAACGCGCGGTCCATCCGGGCCTGGAACAGCGCCCGGCTGGCCAGGCCGGTCAGCGAGTCGTGGAACGCCTCGTTCATCGCTTCGAGGGTGCGGGCGTCGGTCAGCGCCAGGCTGACGTGCTCGGCGAACGCACGCAGTATTTCCTGCGCCGGCTTGTCCCATTCCCGGGGCCCGGTGTACGTGCCGACGGTCAGGCAGCCGACCACCGTGCCGTTCTCGTGCACGGGGATGGCCATCACGGCCTTGAGGCGGGAGCGCACCACCTCGGGGATGGCGATCGGCGAGTTGGCGTAGTCCTCCACCATGATCAGCTCGTCGCCCAGCACGGCCAGGCCCGCGACGCCCGCCGAGGGCAGCGGGATGCGCTTCATCTTGGCCAGCACCTCGGGGGCGAAGCCGACGCTGGAGACCATGGAGCCGACCGACGGGTCGTCCTTCTCCAGCAGGTTGAGTGAGGCCATCTCCAGGTCGAGCAGCTCGGCGGCGCCCGCGGTGATGGCGTCCAGGATCTGCTGCAGCGGGGCGCGGCGGGCGATCAGCCGCTGGATGCGGGTCAGGTGCTCGAAGAGGCGCTGGCGTTCCTGCAGGGAGTCGGCCAGCCGGCCGTTCTCCCGGGCCTGCCGGCGTTCCGACTCGATGACGTGCAGGGCCTGCAGGCTGAGCTCGAGCACCAGGGCCATGCCGCGGAGCAGGCAGACGTCCTCGTCGGTGAAGTCGGCGCCGGTGCGGCCGACGACCAGCGCGCCGGGCGCCTGGCCACCGAGGGCCGCGCCGGTGACCGCGTACGCGGTGCCGCCGAGGTGCAGCAGGCTGCGGCGTCCCGCGGCCACTTCGGTGAGCACTGCCGGGCGCACCTGGTCGGCGGGCACGCCGATGGTGGCGGCCACGTGTCCCTCGATGACCAGCACGGCAACCTCGGCACCGAGGGCGCGCACGGCGCACTCGACGGCTGCGTGCTGCGCCGCCGGTCCGTCCGGCCGGTCAGCGACCACGGAGAGGAAATCCGTCAGCTGCTGAGTTGCAAGCATGCCCATGACCCAGTCTGTCGGTTGGCCGTACGCGGAGCTGAGGTCTTCAGCGTGACCGTTTTCGGGCGCGCGCGTTGCCGTTCCCACACAGCGGCCCTCTATAAAGCTCCGGTAACAACCTGTCGGCGGGCTCCGCGGGGTCCGATCGCCCGCTCGGGACCGCTCCGGTCTACCGAGCTCACACCGACGGGCAGAGACCGGGCAGATTTTTCGATCATTCGGGCATGACCTTCATCCGGTTTCGCCCGCCGATGGGATGATATCCACCGGGTAGCAGCCGTACCGAAGCGGGCAGAGACACACCGAATCAGCCTGGTCTGTGATGGGGGCCACACGTTTCCCCGGTGTTACAAATGGTCCACGGCAGCCGCGGATGAGCGAATGCCTGGGTGGGCGGCCGGAGGTGGGAATATGAACGCGGAAGAACGACAACATCAGATCGTCGCGCTGGCCCGCCGCCAGGGTGAGGTCGACGTCGCCAAACTGGCCGCCGAACTGACCGTTTCCGCCGAGACCATTCGGCGCGATCTGCGCCTGCTCGAAAAGCACGGACTGCTGCGGCGTACGCACGGCGGCGCGTATCCGGTGGAGACCGCGAAATTCGAGACCGATCTGGCCATGCGCACCACCCGTGGCGTGCCGGAGAAACGGCGGATCGCCGCCGCGGCGGTCGGCCTGCTCGGGGACGCGGAGACCATCTTCATCGACGAGGGGTTCACCCCGCAGCTCATCGCGGAAGCCCTGCCCACGGACCGGCCGCTCACCATCGTCACGGCCTCGCTGAACACGGCGGCCTGGCTGTCCACTTCCTCTCCGGCGACCGTGCTGCTGCTCGGTGGCCGGGTCCGCGGCCGCACGCTGGCCACGGTCGACCACTGGGCCAGCGGCATGCTGGCCGGCTTCGTCATCGATCTGGCCTTCGTCGGCGCCAACGGCATCTCCCGCGAGGTGGGCCTCACCACCCCGGACCCGGCCGTCGCCGACGTCAAGGCGCACGCGGTCCGGGCCGCCCGCCGGCGGATATTCGTCGGCATTCACACGAAATTCGGCGTGCGGACGTTCTGCCGCTTCGCCGAGATATCGGATTTCGAATCACTGGTCACGGACACCGGGCTGCCGGCGTCCGAGGCGCACCGCTATTCCCGGCTCGGGCCCCAGGTCATCCGGGTCTGACCGGAACAATTTTCATTCTTGTCGGCCGGCCATTTTCCCATCGCCGGCTCGGTTCGTGCATGTCTGCAAACGGAGGATCTGCTGTGCAGAAACCAGGTAAGAAGCTCTCTCTGCTGATTGCGGGGGCCACCACGGGCGCCCTCGTGCTCTCCGGGTGTTCCGGCGCCGGCTCCACCGGCGGCGGCGACACCGCCGACAACACCATCACCGTGCTCATGGTCGGCAACCCGCAGATGGAGGACATCCAGAAGCTCACCGCCGACAACTTCACCAAGCAGTCCGGCGTCACGGTGAAGTTCACGATCCTTCCCGAGAACGAACTGCGCGACAAGGTCACCCAGGACGTCGCCAACCAGGGCGGGCAGTACGACGCCGTCACGGTCGGCGCGTACGAGGTGCCGATCTGGGCCAAGAACGGCTGGCTGAACGAGGTCTCGACGAAGGCGGCGGCCGACGCGGCGTACGACCAGGCCGACCTGATCAAGCCGATGGTGCAGTCGCTGACCGGCGACGACGGCAAGATGTACGCGGCACCGTTCTACGGCGAGTCGTCGTTCCTGATGTACAACAAGGACATGTTCGAGGCCAAGGGCCTCACGATGCCGGAGAAGCCGACCTGGGCGCAGGTCGCCGACTTCGCCGCGAAGCTGGACGACAAGAGCAAGGGTGTCGCCGGTATCTGCCTGCGTGGCCTGCCCGGCTGGGGCGAGATGTTCGCCCCGCTGACCACGGTCGTCAACACCTACGGCGGCACCTGGTTCGAGAAGGACTGGACGCCCAAGGTCAACGCGCCCGAGTTCAAGGAAGCCGCCAACTTCTACGTCAACCTGGTCAGGAAGCACGGCGAGCCCGGTGCCCCGCAGGCCGGCTTCACCGAGTGCCTGAACACGTTCGGTCAGGGCAAGGCGGCCATGTGGTACGACGCCACCTCCGCGGCCGGCACGCTCGAGGACCCGAACTCGTCCAAGGTCGCCGGCAAGGTCGGTTACGCGTACGCGCCGGTCAACAAGACCGAGTACTCCGGCTGGCTGTGGACCTGGGCGTTCGCGATGCCCAAGACCACCAAGAAGGCCGACAACGCCTGGAAGTTCATCTCGTGGGCGACCAGCAAGGACTACGAGAAGCTGGTCGGCGAGAAGCTCGGCTGGTCCCGGCTGCCCTCGGGCAAGCGCACCTCGACGTACTCGATCCCGGAGTACAAGGAGTCGGCCAAGGCCTTCGCCGACATCACCCTCGGTTCGATCGAGAACGCCGACCCGACCAACCCGGGCCTGCAGCCCCGGCCGGCCCTGGGCGTGCAGTTCGTCGGCATCCCCGAGTTCGCCGACCTCGGCACCAAGCTCTCGCAGGAGCTCAGCGCCTCCCTGGCCGGGAGCAAGACGGTCGACGCGGCCCTCAACGACGGACAGAAACTCGCCGAAGAAGTGGCGAAGAACTACAAGTAGTGCCCGCGGGGGTGCCGTCCTGACGGCACCCCCGCACCGACCGGAAGGTTAGCAATGACCGACGTCATCACCCGGGCGGAAGCGCACACCGAGGCCCCGCCGCCCGTCCCCCGCGGCGGCGCCCGGGAACGCTGGGTACGCCGGGCGCCCCTGCTGCCCGCACTGATCTTCGCCATCGTCGTGACCCAGGTGCCGTTCCTGGTCACCATCTACTTCTCCACGCTGAGCTGGAACGCGCTGCGCCCGGGTTCGAAGAAGTTCGTCGGCATCGACAACTACGTCACCGTGCTCACCGACAACCGGCTGCGGGCCGCGCTGCTCAACACGGTCGTCCTGACCGCCGGGGCGGTCATCTTCTCGATGATCCTGGGGCTGGCCCTGGCCATCCTGCTGGACCGCAAGTTCTTCGGCCGGTCCATCGTGCGGACCATGCTGATCACGCCGTTCCTGATCATGCCGGTGGCGGCCGCGCTGCTGTGGAAGCACGGCATCTACAACCCGGACTACGGCCTGATCAACGGCATCTTCGGGGGCAGCACCGCCTGGGCGACGTCGTATCCCAAGACCGCCATCATCACCACCCTGGTGTGGCAGTGGACGCCGTTCATGATGCTGATCCTGCTGGCCGGCCTGCAGTCGCAGAGCAACGACGTGCTGGAGGCGGCCCGGATGGACGGCGCCAACGCCTGGCGCATCTTCACCCGGATGACCCTGCCGCACCTGCGCCAGTATCTCGAACTGGGCGCGCTGCTCGGCTCGATCTACCTGGTGAACACGTTCGACGCGATCTACACGATCACCCAGGGCGGTCCCGGCACGGCGACGACCAACCTGCCCTATGAGATCTACCAGACCATCTTCAGCAAGTTCGAGTACGGCGAGGCCTCCGCGGCCGGCGTGGTCGTGGTGATCCTGACGATCATCGTGGCGACCTTCGCCCTGCGGGTCATCTCGGGTCTGTTCAAGGTGGAGGAGGGTCGATGAGCACCGCTACCGCCGGCGGGCGCCGGCTGCAGAACGCGGCCTGGGGCGTGGTGGCCTGGATCGCCGGGATCATCTTCGTCTTCCCGGTCATCTGGATGCTGCTGACCAGCCTCAAGCAGTCCAAGGACGTCACCACCAACCCACCCGTCTGGTTCTTCACGCCCACCTTCGAGCACTTCTCCACCGTGTTCGACAGCAACATCACGCCCTTCCTGCTGAACTCGCTGATGGCCAGCGTGTTCTCCACGCTGATCGTGGTGATGCTGGCGACCCCGGCGGCGTACGCGCTCTCGCTGCGGCCGGTGGCCAGGTGGAGCGACGCGTTGTTCTTCTTCATCTCCACCAAGATGATGCCGGTGGTCGCCGCCGTGCTGCCGGTGTACCTGCTGACGGTGAAGATCGGCATGAAGGACAACATCTGGACGATGGTCATCCTCTACACCTCGATGAACCTGCCGCTGGCGATCTGGATGATGCGGTCGTTCCTGCTGGAGGTGCCGCGGGAGGTCCTGGAGGCGGGCGAGGTCGACGGTGCGGGCCTGATCACCTCGATCCGGCGGATCATCCTGCCGATGGTGTCGCCCGGCCTGGCCGCCACCGCGTTGATCTGCTTCATCTTCACCTGGAACGAGTTCTTCCTGGCGGTGAACCTGACCGACACGAATGCCAGCACGGCGCCGATCTTCCTGCTGGGCTTCATCTCCGGCCGCGGCCCGTTCCTCGCCGACCTGTCCGCCGCCGCCGTCCTGCTCTCGCTGCCGGTGCTGCTGGCCGGCTGGGTGGCCCAGAACAAGCTGGTCCGTGGACTCTCGATGGGAGCGGTCAAGTGAAGGCAGCCGTCGTCGTCACCCCCGGCACGATCGCGGTGCAGACCGTGCCGGATCCTGCCCCGGGCCCGTACGAGGTGGTGGTCCGGCCGGCCGCGGTCGGTATCTGCGGCACCGACCTGCACATCATGGACGGCGAATTCGCGCCGGCCTTCCCGATCGTGCCGGGCCACGAGTTCGCCGGCGAGATCGTGGAGATCGGTACGCAGGTCACCGGCTACGCGGTCGGTGACCAGGTCGCGGTGGACCCGTCGCTGTACTGCGGCTACTGCTACTACTGCAAGCGGGCGCGGGGCAACCAGTGCGAGAACTGGAACGCGATCGGGGTGACCCGCAGCGGGGGAGCGGCCGAGTTCGTGGCCGCCCCGATGGCGAACCTGTTCAAGCTGCCGTCGCACCTGGCCGCCCGGGACGCTGCGCTGATCGAGCCGCTGTCCTGCGCGGTCCGCGGCTTCGACGTGCTGCCCCGCCGGATGGCCGACACGTTCCTGATCTACGGCTCCGGCACCATGGGGCTGATGATGCTGGAGCTGGCCAAGCGGGCCGGCGCGGCCACGGTGTCCGTGGTGGACCTCAACCCCGAGCGTCTGGAGACGGCCAAGCAGCTCGGCTGCAGCGCGGCCGTGACCAGCGCCGACGAGCTGGACGCGCCCCGCGGCTGGGACGTCGTGATCGACTGCACCGGCGCGGCGCCGGCGATCCGCGACGGGCTGGCCCGGGTCGGCCGGGGCGGCACGTTCCTGCAGTTCGGGGTGTCCGGGTACGACGCCCGGGTGGAGATCGAGCCGTACGAGATCTACCGTCGCGAGATCACCATCACCGGCTCGATGGCGGTGCTGCACAGCTTCGACCGGGCCGGAGAGCTGATGGCGGCCGGCGTGCTGGCGCCCGAGGTCTTCGTCAGTCACCGGTTCCCGCTGGACAGTTACGCGCAGGCGCTGGACCAGTTCCGGGCCGGGGTGGGACGGAAGATCCTCATCGAGCCGTGACGTGCCAATCTTGTCACTTTTGGTTAGTGCTCAATCACTAGTGGTTGTCAACGGCGGCCGGTGCGGGCCTGAATGAAGCGGTGCCCCCGCCTCACCCACCGGCCGCCGGGCGCCTCGGCGGCGTGTCCGTCGTCCTGCTCGCCGTCGCCGTCGCGGCCCCGGCGGCCGTGGAGGTGTCGGCCCAGCCCGCGGTCTTTCTCGGGGTGGGACTGGTGCTGCTCGTCTTCGCCACCGACTGGGTCGCGATGGCCCGGCGGATGCCGCACCCGGGACCGCTGTACGGCCTCGTCGCCCGGGGCCTCGGCCGCCCGCTCGGTCTCGGTGCGGCCGCTCTGACGCTGCTCAGCTACACCGCGATGCAGCTCGCTCTCTACGCGACGGTGGGACCGGCCGCCGCACCGCTGCTGGCCGACGGGCCCGGGATCACGGTGGCGTGGTGGGTCGTCGCCCTGTCGTGCTGGGCGATCGTCGCGATCTGCGGAGTGCTCCCGGCCCGGTTCGTCTCCTGGCTGATCGGGACGCTGGTGCTGGCGGAGCTCGTGGTGATCGGTGGCTACGGCACGGCGAACGTGCTCGCGCCGGACGGCGGCGGAGCTGACTGGGCGGCGTTGTCGCCGGAGTCCCTCGCGGACGTGCCGCGCCCGGTGCTGGGCGGACTGCTGGTCGCCGCGGCGCTGGCCTTTGCCGGCTTCGAGATCACGGCGGTCCACGCCGGACAGGCCCGGCATCCGCGCCGGGTGATGCACGTCTGCGTCATGCTGCTCGCGTTGCTGTTCGCGGCGGCGAGCTGGGCGATCGGGGGCACCACGCCGGAGGGGGCGCTGGCGGAGCGGTGGGCGCCCTGGATGGTCACCGGGCTGCTCGCGGCGCTGATCGCCCTGCATCAGGTGATCGTCCGCCACCTGGTCGCGCTGGGCCGCGAGCGGGTGCTGCCCGCGGCGCTGGGCCGTCGCGTCCCGGCGTCAGCGGTGCTGACGGTGGTCGCGGGGGCGGTGATCGGCGGACACGCGTACGCGGGGGCCGGGATCAGCCGGTGGGCGGGGGTCGCGGGCGCCACGGGCATCCTGGTGCTGGTGGCGATGACCTCGCTGGCGGCGCTGCTGTTCCTCGGCCGCAGCCCGGCCGGCGAAGGGCTCGGGCGCCGGTTCCTCGCCCCGGGACTGTCCACGATCGCGCTGGGTGTACTCGCTCACCTGGCGGTGGCCGACCTGCGGGCCGTCCTCGCACCCGCCGCCGCCGCGATCCTGCTCGGCGCCGGGTACGGTCTCGCGCTGCGCCGGGCCGACCCCGTGCGCTACGCCGGCATCGGCCTGGGCGGTACCGCGGTGGTGGTGACCCCGTCGGTGCCCGCACTGCCCCGGCAGCGGATCCCCGGCGCCCACCGGCCGGAACGGGTGCACAGCGAGGAACTCACCGGCTGAGCGACTGTGGATCCTCGTCGCCGAAGAACTCCCGGATCTGGGTGAGCGTCAGATAGCCCTGCGCGTCCACCTCGCCGGTCTCCGGCACCACGGCCTTGCAGGTGACCTCGAGCTCGCGGGCGTGGTCCGGCAGGTCCGGCAGCGGCGGCACCGGGGGCAGGGCACCGAGGCCCATCGCCTCGCGGATCACCTCGAACATGCCGGTCACCTCGTGCACCGCCAGCGGGAACAACTCCGCCGGGCGCCGGGCGCCGGGTGCCGGTGCGGCACACGTGAAGTTGGCCCGCAGCTTGCCGCTGACCTTGCAGATGTCGGCGCTGGGACGCAGGTGGTCGAACGGGCCCTCGGCGACGATCCCGAGCTCGCACTCCGGTACGCCCGCCGCGTCCCACCAGCGTTGCCAGGCCGGGTCGCCGTCGAGAGTCATCACGACATGCTGCAACGCGACCATGTACGCCTGGGATGCCCGGCCGTCCACGGTGGTGGTCCCCATGAGGGGATGGAGCCAGTCCATACCGCATCGTTACATTACGGTCATAGTGCACGGTGCATTCCGGCCCCGCGCGTACGGGTGTTCGCGCTGCGGGCCTGGCCGACGCCGCGGGCTCGCCGCCACCTCGGTCGGCCTGCACCCCACCACGGTCGTGTACGCGCTGGTCGTGGTGGTGCTCGGGATCGTCGCGCTGGCCGCTCAGCGGCTGCGCCGGGCCTGACCGACCGGCTCTTTCGTGGTAACCCCCCGGCGTGGACGGCTGTTAAGCAGTCGTTCGCGCCGGAGCATATGGGGCGAATCCCAACGAAGGGCTGGGCATGACAAGACTTCTGGCGACTGCCGCCACGTTCGCGCTGGCGCTGGGCGGGGCGGCCGTCGCCTCCGGCGCGCACGCGGAGCCGCCGCGTGGCGCTCCCGGATACCCCACGATCTCCTGGGGCGAGTGCGAGAACGCCACCCTCAAGGCCCGCAAGGCCGAGTGCGGCTTCCTCACCGTCCCGCTGGACCACGCGGCGCCCGCCGGTCGCAAGATCCAGCTCGCCGTCTCCCGGATCAGGCACACCGTCCCGGACCGGGAGTACCAGGGCGTCATGCTGGTGAACCCGGGTGGGCCCGGCGGCTCGGGACTGCCCCTGGCGGTGCTCGGCGACCTCGTGCCGGAGCGGGCCGGGGCGGCCTACGACTGGATCGGCTTCGACCCGCGCGGCGTCGGGTCCAGCAAGCCGGCTCTGACCTGCGACGCCAAGTACGCCGGTTACAACCGGCCGCCGTATGTGCCCAGCACCCGGGCGATCGAGAAGGCCTGGCTGGCCCGGGCCAAGGGCTACGCCGCGGCCTGCGCCCGGAACGGCGGCGCGCTGCTCGACCACCTGCGGACCACCGACACCGTGCGGGATCTGGAGCGGCTGCGGGTCGCGCTCGGCGTGGAGCAGATCAACTTCTACGGCTTCTCGTACGGCACGTACCTCGGCCAGGTGTACGCCACCCGCTACCCCGACCGGGTCCGGCGCATGGTGCTCGACGGCAACGTGAACCCCGGCCGGGTCTGGTACGACGCCAACCTCGACCAGGACATCGCGTTCGACCGCAACATCAAGATCTACTTCCGCTGGCTGGCCGACCACGACGACGTCTACCACCTCGGCCGGTCCGCCCGGAAGGTCGAGAAGCTCTTCTACGCCGAGCAGGCGAAGCTGGCCCGCAAGCCGGCCGGTGGGGTCATCGGCCCGGATGAGCTGACCGACGTCTTCCTGCAGGCCGGGTACTACGTCTTCGGCTGGGAGACGGTGGCGTCGGCGTTCGCGAGCTGGGTCAACGACAAGGATCCGGCGGCGCTGCGCAAGCTCTACGACGACAACAACTCGCAGGAGCCGGGCTCCGACAACAACTACGCGATCTATCTCGGGGTGCAGTGCACCGACGCGCCGTGGCCGGCGTCGTGGCGGCGCTGGCAGACCGACAACTGGCGGGTGCACCGGATCGCGCCCTTCGAGACCTGGGGCAACGCCTGGTACAACGCGCCCTGCCGGCACTGGGCCGGTGAGCCCGGCAAGCCGGTCGCGGTGGACGGGAGCAAGGCCCCGCCGCTGCTGCTGCTCAGTGAGACCCTGGACGCGGCCACCCCGTTCTCGGGCAGCCTCGAGGTCCGCAAGCGCTTCCCGCGTTCGGCGCTGATCGAGGGGGTCGGCGGCACGACCCACGCCGGCTCACTGTTCGGCAACAGGTGCGTGGACAACACGATCGCCGACTACCTCGCGACGGGCGCGCTGCCCCGGCGGGTGAAGGCCGACCGGTCGGACAAGCAGTGCAAGCCCATCGCGCCCCCGGACCCGACGCCGGCCGCGACCACGACCACGACGGAGCGCACCGGGAGCCCGGCCGCGCAGACCCGGAGGGAACTGCAGAAGCTCATCCGTTAGTCGTCCGGCACGACCTTGTGCCGCAGCTCCGCCGGGATCAGCTCCAGCAGCTGGTCCCGGCGCAACGGCAGGTCCAGCAGGCTCAGCTTGACCTGGCTGCGGTTCTGGTGCCGGTCGGGGAACAGCCGGACCACCTCGGCGGCCTTCTCCCGCAGCCCGGCCGACAGGACGTTGCCGCTGGTGAGCTCGCCGGCCGCCGTACCGTCGACGTCCACCGCGACCGGTGCGCTGTCGGCGGCCACGGTCAGCGCCACCCGGTCACCCGCGCCGAGCACCACCGACCGCCCGATGCCCGCCATCGGTGCCACCGGGGTGATCACGATGGCGGCGGCCGAGGGGGACAGCACCGGACCGCCGGCCGCGTAGTTGTACGCCGTCGAGCCGTTCGGCGTCGAGATGACCACGGCGTCGCACTTGTAGTAGCCGTACTGCCGGCCGTTGACCGTCAGGTCCACCGAGACCGCGCCGGTGCGCCCGAGCCGGGCCAGCACCACGTCGTTGAAGCCGTAGCGGGTGGTCAGCGCGACCGGGCCGGCGTCGGCCACGAGGCAGCCGTACGACTCGACCGTGAAGTCCCCGCGGTGCAGCTGCTCCAGCGCCTCGCCCAGCGTCCCGGGTGTCACCTCGACCAGGAACCCCAGGTTGCCGTGGTTGACGCCGAGCACGGGCACCGGCCGGTCGGCCACCAGCCGCATCGCGCCCAGCATCGTGCCGTCGCCGCCCAGCGCCACCAGCCCGCCGACCCGCTCGAGGAACTCCTGCTCCGGAACGATCTCGACGTCCGCGGGCACCCGCGGTGCGTCGACCGTGCGGGCCAGCACCCGGCCCCGGTGGTCCCGCGCCCAGGCGGCCAGGGTGGCCACCGAATCGGCGACCGGCTTGGTGGGGTGCAGGACCAGACCGACCGTGTCCACCGCTGTTTCCAGGCTCACAGGCCAACCCTAACCAGATCCACCGGCCGGCCCGGTAGGCTTCGGGGCGCGAAGGGGAGTAGCTCCCAACGTCGTGGTCGACATACTGGCTCTGCGGTTCGAGAGCCCGGCCACGCGGCCTCGGATCGGCAGTTTCGGATCCTGAGGCGAGCGAGACCTTCGACTTGGCCGCGTACCTCTGTCGGCCGGGTCGAGGTCGCCCTGCGCCCGAACCCCGGTCCGCTGCTCACCGGGAGTTCTCATGGACGGGTTCCTCGTCGCCACCGCGCTCAGTTTCGCGGTGATCTTCGTTGCCGAGCTGGGCGACAAATCGCAGCTCATGGCGCTCACGTTCGCCACCCGCTTCAAGCCCGTGCCGGTGCTGATCGGCATCACCGTGGCCACCGCCGTGGTGCACGCGGTGTCCGTCGGCATCGGCTACGGTCTCGGCGCCACCCTGCCGACCGGCTGGATCTCGCTGGTCGCGGGCATCGCCTTCCTGGCGTTCGGCGCCTGGACGCTGCGCGGCGACAAGCTCACCGACGAGGAGAAGACCAAGGCCGAGCGGTCGACCGGCTCGGCGATCCTGGCCGTGGGTGGCGCGTTCTTCCTGGCCGAGCTGGGCGACAAGACGATGCTGGCCACCATCACGCTGGCCACCCAGCACGGCTGGTTCGGCACCTGGCTCGGCTCCACGCTCGGCATGGTGGCCGCCGACGCGCTCGCCATCCTGGTCGGCCGCATGCTCGGCCGGCACCTGCCGGAGAAGGCCATCAAGTACGGCGCCGCGGCGCTCTTCGCTATCTTCGGCATCTGGCTGCTCGTGGAAGCCCTCATCGAGCTCAACTGACCGAAGGAGACGCGGTGCTGCAGTACCGGGCCGAGTTCGACGCCACCGTCATGTTCAGCACCGGCGGCGGCCTGCACGCCCAGGGCTTCAAGGTCGACGTGCCGCATGCCGACCCGACCGAGGCGCAGATCGCGGCGCTCTTCGTCGCGGCGTGCCGGCTGAGCGACGTGGAACGGGTCGAGCTGCGCCACGTCCGGGTCCTCGCCGAGCCGCACCTGGGGATCCCGGCGGTGGAGGCGGCTCCGCGGCGCTGGGTCGAGCTCAGCCACGTCATCACCGAGGGGCTGATCACTCTGCCCGGGCTGCCGGCCCCGGAGTTCGCCCCGCACCTGACCCGGGAGGCCTCCCGCGCGGTGTACGCGCCGGGCACCGAGTTCGCCATCGACCTGATCACCATGGTCGGCAACACCGGCACCTACCTGGACAGCCCGTTCCACCGCTACCCGGACGGCACCGACCTGGCCGGGCTGCCCCTGGAACGGCTGGCTGACCTGCCCGCCGTCGTCGTGCGCACCGCGGGCAGCGGAGTCCGGACCGTCGACGTCGACGCTCTGGAGGGCCTGGAGGTCGCGGGCCGGGCGGTGCTGCTGCACACCGGCGGTGACGTCCACTGGGCCACCCCGCAGTACGTGGTGGACGCACCCCACCTCAGCGGGGCCGGAGCCCAGTGGCTGGTCGACCACGGTGCCGCGCTGGTCGGCATCGACGCGGCGAACATCGACGCCATGACCTCGGCCGGGGAGCGGCCTGCCCACACGCTCCTGCTGGCCGCGGGCATCCCGATCGTCGAGCACCTCACCGGGCTGGCAGAGCTACCGCCGACCGGTGCCCGGTTCACGGCCGCGCCGCCCCGGGTGTCCGCCTTCGGCACGTTCCCGGTCCGGGCGTACGCGTCGGTGCCCGCTGTCGAGCCGCACGACCACCTCAGGTCCGGAGGGTGGCTGCCGACGTCAGGCGGGTGACCCCCGATCCGGACGACCCCATCGGCGCGGACGACGACGCCGACACCCGCTGTGCCGGCCTCACCACGGCCGGCCGGCACGACGATGCGGTGCACCTCGCCGGGCAGACGGTGCGGGCCGCTCCCCGCCGCGCCGCGGGCTACGACCGGCTGGCCCGGGCCCTGCTCGGCGCCGGGCGGTTCGCGGAGGCCGAGGAGGCTGTCCGTACCGCCGCTCTGCTGGCGCCCGGCGGCCCGGAGCGGCTGCTCACCCTCGCCGCTGTCCAGGCCGGGCAGGGTCGCCGCGACCAGGCCCGCCGCACGCTGCTCGCGGTGCTCGAACAGGATCCCCGGCACGGCGTGGCGGCCCAGCAGCTGGCCGGGCTGGAGGCACCCGTCCGGCGCGGGGCCCGGCGCAGTTCCGGCAACCGCGCCATGGTGGTCCCCGCGCTGGTTATGGTGCTGATCGGAACCGTGTTGCTGCTGCTGCGCCAGGCGGCCGCGGCGGCGGTGACCTGCCTGGTGCTAGCGGCAGTGCTCCTGCTGGGTGGCTTTCCCGGAAACCGCTCAGAACAGCGCTGAGGGTGCCGATGATGGCGGTGTGAGCCTTAACTCCGGAGCAAGGCGATGACCGACCTGGACGCGGCGCGGGCAAGGGTGCAGCAGCCCGGCGGGCCGGGGCTGAGCACGCCCACGGAGATCGGGGTCGCGCGGGCCGCCGCCCTCTTCGAGCGGGTGGACCCGGCGGCCGCGGCGGCCCACCTCGAGCCGGTGCTGGCCGCCGACCCGCAGTCCGCGGCCGGCTGGATCCTGCTGGCCCGGGTGCGGCTCGTGCTGGACGAGGTGGACAAGGCCCTGGAGGCGGCGAACCGGGCGATCACGCTGGCCCCGGAGGATCCCCGGCCGCTGGCCATCGCCAGCCGTGCCCTCACCCTGCTCGGCCGGCACGAGGAGGCGGTGACCATGGCCTACCGGGCCGTCATCGTCGAGCCGAAGAACCCGCTCTGGCACGACCGGGTCGCCTGGTCCCTGCTGGCCGCCGACCGGCAGTACGCCGACGCCGAGCAGGCCGCCCGCACAGCCATCGGACTGGCCCCCGACGAGGCGCACTACTACTTCACCCACGGCGTGACGCTGGACGCGCTCGGGCATGCCGACCAGGCCCGCCAGGCGTTCCTGATCTCGCTGAAGCTGGAGCCGGAGAACCCCGTCGCCCAGCACCGGCTCGCGGTGCTCAACGGCGAGAACGTCCGCGCGCCGGAGAAGAAGAAGCGGGGCTGGAAGCTCTTCGGCAAGCGCGCGGGAGCCGCCGCTACGCCGGTACGCCCCGAGGAGTACCTGCCCTAGCCCGCATGATCAGCCAGACCAGCCAGCCCGTACCGATGATGAAGCCGAAGCTGATCAGCCGGTAGAGCACCACCGCGGCCAGCGCCGAGGCGCTGGTCAGGCCGCCCGCCACCAGGCCCAGCACCAGCGCGGCGTCGACCACGCCGAGCCCGCCGGGCACGATCGGCACGCTGGCCGCGGCCATCCCGGCGCAGTACGCGATCACCAGCGGTGCCGGATGGATGCCGGTGGCCCCGACGGCGATGCAGCACATCCACAGGCACAGCGCGTCCAGCAGCCAGTTCGCCACGGCCAGCAGCACCGCGAGGGTGAGGTCGGCCGGGCGCACCCGCACCGAACGCAACTGGTCCACGAAGGTCGTCAGCCGGGTGTGCCCGCTCTCCGCGGGGCGCCGCCGGGCCCGGTTGACCCCGCTCAGCAGCCGGCGGGCCGGGCCCATCAGCCACTGCGGATGCCGCGCCACCAGCCGCACCAGGAACGCGACGATCAGGGCCCCGGCCATGTAGCACAGCAGCGTCCGCCAGCTGCCCGTGCTCCGGGTCAGGATGCCGAAGACCGCGCCGATCAGCACCAGCGCGCCCGCCGACAGCACCCCGCTGAGCGCGATGCTCCAGGAGGCCACCGCCGAGGAGGCGCCGTAGCGGCGCAGAGTCCGGAAGTTGAAGGCGGTGGAGAAGACCGGGCCGCCGGGCAGCGTCGCGCTCAGCGAGTGGGCCGCGTACGCGAGCGCCACGTGCCGGCGGACCGGGATGCTGGTGCCGGCCCCGCGTAACAGGGCCTGCTGCATCCGGGCGTAGCTGCCCATCGAGGCGATCTCGGCGATGACCGCGCCGGCGACCCAGTTCCAGGCCGGGGTGCGCAGCTGCTGGAGGGCGCCGGCCAGCGCCGGCCAGCCGATCACCAGCTCGGTGCCGAGGATGAGGACGACGACCGCCACGACGGCCGGTGGGCGGCGCCACCAGGCCGGCGGTGCGGTCTCCTGCGCAACGGCCATCGCCGCTCATCGTCGCACCGTCGGTGCCGGTGGGCAGGGCGTTCAGCGGGTGTAGGCCACCAGCGAGAGGCCCTCGAGCGCGGCCGGCTCGCGGGCCCGCAACAGCAGGGTGAAGTCGGGGGCGAACAGGGAGAGCCGGCGCTTGCCGTCCTTGACCGAGCGGACCAGCAGGTTGCCGGCCGGGTCGAAGACGGCGCCGATGATCCGGCCGGAGACCGGCAGGTCGACGATGTCGCCGGTCACCGTGTCCAGCACCGCGTCCGCGGGTGCCGCGGCCGAGTCCGTCGCTCCGGCCGGGTCCGAGGTGCCCGGCGCGAGATGCACGGTCACCAGGTCCCCGGTGGCGTCGACGCTGACCGGGCGGCAGGCGGCGCGCCCGGCCGGGTCACCGCTGTCCGGCACCGGGGTGCCGGTCTGCGCGTTCGTCTCCGCCACCCCCAGTCCGCAGCCGGCGGTCGCGTAGACCAGCGTGGAACCGTCACCGGACCAGCGGAAGTGCTGCCCGTCCAGGCCGCTGGGCAGCGGGGTCAGGGCGCCCGTGGCCACGTCCAGCACGCCCGGCTCGGTGGCGTCGATCAGCAGCCGGGTGCCGTCCGGGGACCAGGCCGGGGCCTGGGCCGCCGAGGCAGTCCCCGCGTACGCCTGCTGGGGCTCGCCGCCACCGGTGTCCGTCACCATGAGGCTGCCGTCCGCCACGTAGGCCACCCGGGTGCCGTCGGGCGAGACGCCGACCGTCGCGTACGGCTTCGAGAGCACCGTCTCCGGCTGGTCTCCCGGGGTCAGCCGGACCAGCCGCCCGTCGTCACCGGTGTCGGCGTAGAAGATGTGTCCCGGCAGGTCCGCGATGGACGTCGAGCGCGGGGTGGACGTGGAGCCGGCCGGGCGCGGCCGGTCCGGCCGGCTCGCCCGCGGGGGCGTCACCGGCTTGGTCGTGGCCGAGCTGTTCATCCGCTGGCTCACGGCGGGGGCCGGGGCGGAAGGCGCCGGCGGGGCACCGGCGACCGGGGCGACCGGCTGGGGACCCGAGCGCGGCAGCTGCCACAGGCCGCTGCCCAGCAGGGCCAGGGCGACCACCGCCGCCGCCGTGCCCACCGCGGCCTCCCGGCGGCCGAGCCGGCGCGAGCGGGCCAGCGAGCGCTCGTACAGATCGGTCGCCGCGACGGAGTCGGCCAGCTCGCGCAGCTCTGCGCGCAACGGATCGGGATCGGGTCCGGTCATCGGCCGGCCTCGTGCACGTCGGCCAGGACGCGCAGGTCGGGCACGAGCGTCCGGAGCCGGTCCAGGGCCCGGCCGCACTGGGTCTTCACCGTGCTGACCGACACCCCGAGCATCTGGGCCGCCTCGACCTCGGTGTGGTCCTCGAAGTAGCGGAGCACGATCACCGCGCGCTGCTTCGGGCTCAGCGAGAGCAACGCCCGTTGCAGGGTGATCCGGCGGACCGCGGCCTCGGCGGGGTCGTCGGTGCTGCCACCGTGCCGCTCCAGGTCGTCGCCGGGCAGGGACTCGGCGACCTTCGGCCGCCGCCACAGGGAGACCTGGGCGTGATACATGACCTTGCGGGCGTACGCCTCGGCGTTGCTCGGTTTCTCCAGCCGGGACCAGGCGCGGTGGGTGCGGGCCAGTGCCTCCTGCACGAGATCCTCGGCGAGGTGCTGGTCGCCGGTCAGCAGGAAGGCCGAGCGCAACAGGGCATGGGAACGCTCACGGACGAAATCCGCATAGGCGCAGTCGCGAGCGTCATCCATCCCCAGCTGTCCGATCGCGGTCCGGAGGGATTGGTGAGCGTACAGCGGCTGGTCAAGCGCCGCGTCAGTGCTCACGTCTCGTCTCCGAACCCGGTTTCTCCGCGTAGGTCATGGATGCGCGCCGGCCGATGCCCCCCGTACCACCGGCATCGGCTCATGCGCGTACGCCAGGAAGACGCGTTCGAGTCGATCTCCGGGTGACAGGCCGTTCGGTTGGTTCGTTCTGACCGAATGGCCGGCGCGTTCCGGTGCCGGCGCCTTCTCAGCAAGCGTTCAGCCTGACTTGTTAGCTTCTGCCCGACCTGTCAGTCCTGGTTAAGGGGTGTTCGTGGGCTTCAAGAAGATGCTGGGTGCCTTCGGTGTGGGCGGGCCGAGTGTCGACACCGTGCTGGCCGAACCGTCCGGGCGCCCCGGCGGCACGCTGACCGGAACGGTCAACCTGGTCGGTGGCAGCCATGACGTCGAGATCGAGCACATCACCCTGGGACTGGTCACCCGGGTCGAGGTCGAGGGCGGCCAGGGCGAGTACGGCGCCACCGGCGAGTTCCACCGCGTCGGTGTCAGCGGACCGATGCGCCTGGCGGAGAAGCAGGAGCTGGCGCTGCCGTTCCAGCTCGTGCTGCCGTGGGAGACGCCGATCACCGCCGCCTACGGTCAGCACCTGCGGGGCATGACGATGGGCGTGCGCACCGAGGTGGCCATCGCCCGGGCCGTCGACAAGGGCGACCTGGACCCGATCGCGGTCCACCCGCTGCCGCTGCAGGAGCGCATCCTCGACGCGTTCGCCCGGCTCGGCTTCCAGTTCAAGAACGCCGACCTGGAGTACGGCCGGATCGCCGGCGTGCACCAGACCCTGCCGTTCTACCAGGAGATCGAGTACTACCCGCCGGCCCAGTACGCGCACGGCGTCAACGAGGTCGAGCTCACCTTCGTGACCAACCCGCACACCGTCGAGGTGGTGCTGGAGTTCGACAAGCGCGGCGGCATGTTCAGCGGCGGGCACGACTCGTACGGCCGTTACACCGTCCCGCACACCGACGCGGAGACCGCCGACTGGGTGCAGGTCGTCGACGGCTGGGTCCGCGAGGCCGTCTCCCAGCGCCAGAGCTACGGCGCTCCGGCGTACGGCGGTGGCTACGGCCACGGCGGCCACGGGCGCGGTCACGGTCCCGGGATGGGCGGCATGGTCGCCGGCGTCGCGGGTGGCATGGCCGCGGGCTACGTGGCCGGCGAGGTCATGGAAGAGGTCTTCGAGGACGACGGCGGCGGCGAGGAGTAGTAGTCCTACCGGCGACCCTCGCGGGCGCGGGCCTCGGTCGCCGCGACCGCGTCCGTGAGGGTCCGGGCGGTGTCGATCAGCGGCACGTGGCTGAACGCCTGCGGGAAGTTGCCGACCAGCCGCCCGGCCTCGGTGTCGTACTCCTCGGAGAGCAGCCCGACGTCGTTGCGCAGGGCGAGCAGCCGTTCGAAGACCTCCCGCGCCTCGTCGTGCCGGCCCATCAGCGCGTAGTTGTCGGCCAGCCAGAACGTGCAGGCCAGGAACGCGCCCTCACCGGGCGGCAGGCCGTCCACATCGGTGTCCGGGTGCTGGGTGTAACGCTGCACGAAGCCGTCCTTGAGCAGGTGCTGCTCGATCGCCGCGACCGTGCCGGCGACCCGCTCGTCGTCCGGCGGCAGGAAGCCGACCAGCGGCACCATGAGCAGGGCGGCGTCCAGTTCCTCGGAGCCGTAGAACTGGGTGAAGGTGCGGCGCTCGGGGTCGTAGCCTTTCTGCAGGATGTCGGCGCGGATGGCGTCGCGCAGCGCGGACCACTCGTCCACCGGACCGTCCAGATCGAACTCCTCGACCGCCTTGACCGCGCGGTCGGCGGCCACCCAGGCCATCAGCTTGGAGTGGACGAACTGCTTGGGCCCGCCGCGTACCTCCCAGATGCCCTCGTCCGGCTCGGTCCAGTGCTCCCGTACGAAGTTCATCAGCTTCACCTGCAGTCCCCAGGCCGGGTCGTCGGCCTTGAGCCCGGCCCGCCGGCCCTGGTGCAGGGCGTCCATGACCTCGCCGTACACGTCGAGCTGGAACTGCTCGGCGGCCGCGTTGCCGATCCGTACCGGGTTGCCGTCGTAGCCGGTCAGCCAGTCGGCGCGGTACTCGTCCAGGCGGCGCTCGCCGGCCACGCCGTACATGATCTGCAGCTCGGCCGGATCGCCGGCGATCGCCCGCAGCAGCCATTTGCGCCAGGCCTTGGCCTCGCTCTGGAAGCCCGAGTAGAGCAGCGACTGGAGGGTGATGGTCGCGTCGCGCAGCCAGCAGAAGCGGTAGTCCCAGTTGCGCACGCCGCCGAGCTTCTCGGGCAGGGAGGTGGTCGCCGCGGCGACGATGCCGCCGGTCGGCGCGTAGGTCAGCGCCTTGAGGGTGAGCAGCGAGCGGACCACCGCGTCGCGCCACTCGCCCTCGTAGGTGCACGCGGAGACCCAGCCGCGCCAGTAGCCCTCGGTGGCGCCCAGCTCCTCGACCGGATCGACCGGCTCGGGCGGCGGCAGGTGCGAGGGCCGCCAGGTGAGCACGAACGGGGTCCGGTCTCCGGCCGCCACGGTGAAGTCCGCGCGGGTGGCGAGGTTCTCACCGTGGGTCTCGACCGGCGTACGCAACCAGACCGCGTCCGGCCCGGCCACCGCGACCAGGTCACCCTGCTCCCGGTAGACCCAGGGCACCACGTGCCCGTAGTCGAAGCGCAGCCGCAGCCGCATGGTCATCGGTACCCGGCCGCGGACCCCCTCGACGATGCGGATCACGTCCGGTGCCTCGCCGCGCGGCGGCATGAAGTCGACGAGCCGGACCACACCCTCGTCGGTCTCGAACTCGGTCTCCAGCACCAGCGTCTCGCTGCGGTAGCGGCGCCGTACCGCGCGCACCTCGCCGGCCGGGGCGATCGTCCAGTGCCCGTTGTCCTCGGTGCCGAGCAGCGCGGCGAAGATGGCGCCGGAGTCGAACCGGGGCACGCACAGCCAGTCGATCGAGCCGTTGCGCCCGACCAGCGCGGCGGTCTGCGTGTCGGCGATGATCGCGTAGTCCTCGATCGGCAGGGCCATCTCCTGTCCATACCCGAAGTGACGGTGTCTCTACCCAGCGGGACTGTCCGTCGGTCAGGCGATCACGCGGTCGGCGGTGAGCTTGCGGGACGTGCCGGCGAGCAGGGTGCGCAGCCGGGCAGCGGACAGCGGGGCGCCCGGATCGGGGGCGGCCAGTTGCGGGGGATTGCCGGTGCGCAGGGCTTCTGCGAGCCGTGCCCAAGCGGCCCTGATGGCGTCGGGGTCGGAGGAGTACGGCGTGACGTAGGGGTCGGTCTCGGGTTCGAAGCGCCAGCTTTCGGCCAGGGGGCCGGCGTCGACGGTGTCGAAGCCGAGCCGGCTGATCAGCTCGGCGGCGCCGGCCTTGGCCTGCGGGTGGTCGCCGGCGATGGGTAGCGCGGTGCGGTCGGCCGCGCCGGCCGGGCGCGCCAATGCGGGGATGTGGTGGTCGCTGATGCTGTTGAAGGCCTTGACGAGATGGGCGCCGGCCAGGTGCTGTTGGACGAGTTCGCTGGTGGTGATCTCACCCGTGTCGAGGGCGGGGAGGTGACCGTCGCGGGCCGCGTAGTAGTTGCTCGTGTCGAGCACCACCTTGCCGGCCAATTCAGCGGCGGGGAGCAGCTTGTATGCGGCGAGCGGGATGCTCACCACCACCCAGTCGCCGGCTCGGGCGGCTACCCGGGGGGTTTCGGCACGGGCCCGTGCGCCGAGTTGCGCCACTGTGGCGGCGAGAGTTTCCGGGCCGCGGGAGTTGGCCAGGACGACGTCGATACCCGCTGCGGTTGCCTGGTGGGCGAGTCTGGTGCCGATGGCGCCGGCGCCGATGATGCCGAGGGTGGGCATGGAGGGTCTCCTCGTTTCGCGGATGGTGTCGTGGCTCCCGAGCCGACGAATCGGAGCAGGCGCTCCGCTTCAAGTTAGCATCAAGCGGAGCGGCCGCTCCTGTTGTACGAGTCACAAACGGAGCGCATGCTCCGGAACTCGAGTCGTGTCGTACGCTGGACGTCGTGACGCTCGCCGAGCACGCCACTCCCGCGCCCAGGCCCGGCCGCCGCGCCGACGCCGAGCGCAACCGTGCCGCCATCATCGAGGCGGCCGGTGCGGTCTTCGCGGAGTGCGGCGGTGGCGTGGACGTCCGGGAGATCGCCCGGCGCAGCGGTGTCGGCATGGGCACGCTCTACCGCCACTTCCCGACCAAGGACGAGTTGCTCGCCACCGTCCTGGAACGGCAGTTCAACGCGTGGCTCACCGATGCCTACCAGCGGGCGGTGGCCACTGAGGATCCTTGGCAGGCACTTGCCGGCTTCTTCGAACAGCTGCTCGGCACCCAGGCCGGCAATCGCGCCGTCGTCGAGAGCTACGCCAGCACCGGTGGCCCCAGCGCCTCCTGCATCCAGCGCTGCTACGCCCTCATCGACCAGCTACGCACCCGCTGCGTGGACGCCGGCGTTCTGCGCCCCGGCGTCACCACTGAGGACCTGTTCCTGCTCAGCGGCTCCCTGAGCCAGGCCGTCCTGACCACCGCCGAGAGCCACCCAGGGCAGTGGCGCCGCCTGCTGCGCATCTCCCTCGACGGCCTCAGTAGCCGGAACGCCGAACCGCTGCCCGTCCGCGGCATGGGCGCGGACACGCCGGCATCGACTGACTGAGCACCGCCGACGGCGGGGGCCAGCTCGCGGCTCAGGCCCGATCCGGTGCCGATGCGGCGGTGAGCAGGAGGATGACCTGGTCGACGTAGCGTTGCCGGTCCGCCTCGGCGGTGGGCAGGGACCCGGCCGCGACGTGCGCCATCTGCGCGTGACCCAGGTACGCGGTGACCGCGAGCAGTCCCCGGTGCCGAGCCTCCGCGGCCGGCCAGCCGAGCGCGGCGAACAAGCCTGCGGTGTACGCCACCCGCCGCTCGGTGACCCGGGCGAGCACCGGGGCGACGTGCGGGTGATCGGCCGTGGCCAGCATCGCCAGCTCGATGGAACCGTCCACCGGCCGCGCGGTGGAGTGCAGGACGAGGCCGATGAGCAGCCGGAGCCGGGCCAGCGGGTCGGGCTCGGCGTCGACGAGGCCGATGACGGCCTCGGTGTGATCACGCTCCCACCGCAGCACGGCCGCCTCGATCAACGCGTCCCGGTTGGCGAAGTGCCAGTAGAAGCTGCCTTTGGTGGCGCCGAGCCGGGCCGCGAGGGGCTCGACCGCGACCGCCGCCAGGCCACCGTCGGCCATCGCTTCCAGGGCCGCCGCTGTCCAGTCGTCGGCCGTCAGCCGGGGTGCCGTCCGCTTTCCGCCACTGCCCTTGACGCGTCGCTCACTCACCACTGTACGGTAGCGTACGGAAACATACGGTCCCGTATGGAGGCGACGATGGCGGCCCTGGTGCACAACATCCACGAACGGGAACTTCCGGTCGGAGCAACCGAGGTGGGTCGGCTGGTGGACCGGATCGGCGCTGCCGACGACCCGCTCTGGCCCGTACCGGCCTGGGTTCCGGTGCGGTTCGACCGGCCGCTCGCCGTCGGCGCCGACGGTGGGCACGGTCCCATCCGCTACCACGTCACCGGCTATGAGCCGGGCCGGCGGGTCGAGCTCACCTTCCACCCGCGGACCGGCCTGATCGGCGCCCACACCCTGGAGGTGGAGGAGCGCGGCCCGCACGCCTGCGTGCTGCGGCACCGACTGAGCGCCCGGCCGGTCGGCCGCATGCGCCTGCTCTGGCCGGCTCTGGTCCGGGTCTGCCACGACACCGTCATCGAGCACCTGCTCGACAACGCGGAACGCGCCGTGACCGGCACGGTCGTCCACCCGGTGCGCTACCCGTGGCGGGCCCGGCTCGCCGTCAGCATGGAGAGTGCCCGGGTCCGCGGCGTGCCGGTTCCGGCCGCCGCGACCCTGCTGCACGGCTCGGTCGACCGTCCCGATCTGGCCGACGCCTTCGCGCTGCGGGTGCCACCCGGCACCACCACCGACCCGCAGGACTGGGCGGACGCGGTCTTCCGCAACCCGCCCCGGATCGTGGTCGCGCTGCTGCGCCTGCGCAACCGGTTGGTCGGCCCGCTCGGCATCGAGCAGGGCGACGCGTCAGCCTTCGACACGATCGCCCGCAACGAGCGCGAGGTCCTGCTCGGCACCGACGCCGGCCACCTGAACTTCCGGGCGGGAGTCCTGGTCGAGCCGGACACCGACGGCACGACGATCACCGTGGCCACCCTGGCCGCGACCCGGTCCCGCACCGGCCGGGCCTACCTCGCCGTCGTACGGCTGGTGCACCCGCTGGTGGTCAGGGCGATGCTGCGCCACGCCGGCCGCACCACCGTCGCCCCGTGGCGGTCGACAGCTCCGGTCCGGACCGCCGCCTGATCGAGCGCCGCCCCCCGTCCCCGCGTCTCGGGCGTTTCTCGTCCCGGCCAGGTCGCCTAGCGTGGATCGGGTACCGGTCCCCACGGAAGGACTCGTCATGGCTCGACCCAGGATCGTCATCGTGGGAGCCGGCTTCGCCGGTTTCCAGGCCGCCCGCACGCTGTCCAAGCTGTCCCGGGGCGCCGCCGAGATCGTCATCGTCAACCCCACCGACTACTTCCTCTACCTGCCGTTGCTGCCCGAGGTGGCCGCCGGGATCCTCGAGCCGCGGCGGGTCTCCGTCTCGCTGGCCGCCACCCTGCCCGGGGTCGAGGTCGTCCTGGGCGAGGTCGACGGCTTCGACTTCGACGCCCGTACCGTCTCCTACGCCGACCCCGAGGGCGGCAAGGGCAGCCTCGGCTACCACCGGCTGGTCATCGCGGCCGGCAGCGTCAACAAGCTGCTCCCGGTGCCCGGGGTCACCGAGTACGCGCACGGCTTCCGCGGCATCCCGGAGGCGCTGTACCTGCGCGACCACATCACCCGGCAGATCGAGATGGCCGACACCACCACCGACGAGGCCGAGCGCGCGGCCCGGTCCACCTTCGTCGTGGTCGGCGCCGGCTACACCGGTACGGAGGTGGCGGCCCAGGGCGTGCTGTTCACCGAGGCGCTGACCAGGCGCCGCGACAGCCTCAGGGGACGGCCCCGCTGGTTGCTGATCGACACGGCCGACCGGGTGCTGCCCAGCCTGGACACCCGGCTCGCCACCGCCGCGGACCGGGTGCTGCGCGAGCGCGGCGTCGAGGTGCTGCTCAACAGCTCGGTCCACCAGGCGACGGGGAACGGCGTGCACCTCAGTGACGGCTCCTTCGTGCCCACCCGCTCACTGATCTGGTGTGTCGGCGTACGCCCGGACCCGCTGGTCGCCGACATCGGTCTGCCGACCGCGCACGGCCGCCTGGTGGTCGACGAGTTCCTCAACGTGCCGGGGCATCCGGACGTCTACGCCTGCGGGGACGCCGCGGCCGTGCCCGACCTGACCCGGCCGGGCGAGATCACCGGGATGACCGCCCAGCACGCCACCCGGCAGGGCGCCACGGTCGCGAAGAACATCGCCGCCTCGTACGGTCGGGGCCGGCGCCGGGCGTACAAGCACCACGACCTCGGCTTCGTGGTGGACCTCGGTGGGCTGGACTCGGCGGCCAACCCGCTCGGCGTGCCGCTGTCCGGCTTCCCCGCCAAGGTCGTCACCCGCGGCTACCACCTGCTGTCGATGCCGGGCAACCGGGTGCGCGTCGCCGCGGACTGGCTGCTCGACGCCGTGCTGCCCAGGCAGGGCGTCCAGCTCGGACTGGTGGCGGCGGGCGCGGTGCCGCTGGACAGCGCCCTCCCGCAGGCGATGCCGGAGACGGGGGTCACCGCGGGGCCGGCACCGTCCTGACCGGGGTGCGAGTCGCGTCTCATTTCCCAGCTCAACGGGCATGTGGCGGGGTTGATCTCAGTAGGCTTTCGGCTCCCGGGTCGGTGCGTGACGGCGTTCCTGCCGACTCCGCGTACCGATGAGAGGACCGAACGATGTCCGCTGCCGCAGAAGCGTCAGGCGTGCGGCCGGAGCACGCTCCCCAGCTGCATCCGCGGCGCTGGGCCGCGCTCGGCGTGATCGCCATCTCCCAGCTCATGGTGGTGCTCGACGCCACCATCGTGAACATCGCCCTGCCCAGTGCCCGGGTGGACCTGGGCATCACCGAGGCGGACCAGCAGTGGGTCGTCACGGCGTACACGCTGGCCTTCGGCGGCCTGCTGCTGCTGGGCGGCCGGATCGCCGACTACTGGGGCCGCAAGCGCACCTTCATGGTCGGTGCCGTCGGCTTCGCGGCCGCGTCCGCCATCGGCGGTCTCGCCACCACCGGTCCGCTCCTGTTCGGCGCGCGGGCCCTGCAGGGCGTCTTCGGCGCCCTGCTCGCCCCGGCCTCCCTGGCCCTGCTCACGGTGCTCTTCACCGAGGCCCGGGAGCGGGCCAAGGCCTTCGCGGTCTACGGCGCCATCGCCGGCGGTGGCTCCGCGGTCGGCCTGCTGCTGGGCGGTGTGCTCACCGAGTACGCGAGCTGGCGCTGGTGCCTGCTGGTCAACATCCCGATCGCGCTGCTGGCCCTGGCGCTGGCGATCCCCCTGGTGCCGGAGAGCAAGGCCGACGGCGACACGTCCTACGACGTGCCCGGGACGATCGTCGTCACGCTGGGCCTGGCCTCGCTGGTCTACGGCTTCACCGAGGCGGCCAAGCCGGACAAGGGCTGGGACTCGGGCACCACCTTGGCGTTCATCGGCGCCGGCCTGCTGCTGCTGGTGATCTTCGTGCTGATCGAGCGGTCCAGCCGGAATCCGCTGCTCCCGCTGCGCATCGTGCTCGACCGCAACCGCGGTGGCGCCTATCTGACCTCGATGCTGGTCGGCGCGGGCCTGTTCGGCGCGTTCCTGTTCCTGACGCTCTACCTGCAGAACGTGCTCGCCTACACCCCGCTGGAGGCGGGCTTCGCCTCGCTGCCGACGACGGTGGGTGTGCTGATCTCGGCCACCTTGGCGTCGAACCTGCTGCCCCGGATCGGTCCGAAGATCCTGATGCTGGTCGGCCCGGTGCTCGCCGCGGCCGGCATGATCTCGCTGCGCTTCATCGACCTGGACACGTCCTTCTGGGCCCACCTGATGCCGGCGCAGCTGCTGCTCGGCCTGGGTCTGGGTTTCACGTTCGTGCCGTTGTCGAGCCTCGCGCTGGTGGGGGTGCCGAGCCACGACGCCGGTGCGGCCAGCGCGGCGCTGAACGCGACCCAGCAGGTCGGCGGGTCGCTCGGCACTGCCCTGCTGAACACGATCGCCACCAGTGCCATCTCGGCGTACGTGGCCGGTCAGCTCACCCCGGGCCAGCCGCCCTCGCAGCGGGTGCTGCTCGAAGCGCAGGTGGACGGCTACGCCGACGCGTTCACCTGGGCCGCCGGGCTGATCCTGCTCGCCGGCGTCATCACCGCACTCCTCATCAAGGTCGGCAAGGAGGACCTGCCGTCCGGCGAGGCCGCGGTCCACGTCGGCTGATCGTCGTCCGGCACCACCCGCCCCGGCCCGCTCACGGCCGGGGCGATCGTGGTTACGGGGGGAAATTAGTCCGAAAAGTCACCATGACCGGCCGACCGTTGTAGGCGGTTGGGTGACCGGTCAAATGGTTCACAAGTAATAATTCGGACATGCGATCTCGTTCTCTCGTCGTCCCCGCGGTTCTCGCCGGCCTGCTCGCCGGCTCCGTGCCGGACGCGGCCTCGGCCCATGAGCAGGTCGGCACGCCCTCCGTCGCAGTGGCGGCGGCCCGTACCGCGGCAGTCGCGGCGACGGTGACCAGGGCGGCCACCGGGGGGACCCTGGTCGCGCGGTACGGCTTCAACGGCGGCCGCGCCACCTCGATCACCGACGAATCGGGCCACGGCCACACGCTGCGGCTGATCACCGGCAACGGCGGCACGGTCAGCATCGTCCGGCACGGCCAGGGCCACGCCCTGCGCTTCCCGGCCAAGTGCACCGGCCAGAAGCGCTGCCCGCACGCCGCGCTGCAGAGCTCCAGCGCCGCCAGGCTCAACCCGGGCACCAGACCCATCTCGTACGGCGCCAAGGTGCTGTTGTCGCGCAGCCAGACCAGCAAGGGCCAGAACGTCGTGCAGAAGGGCTACTCCGCCACCAGCAGCCAGTACAAGCTGCAGGTGGACGGGGCCGCCGGCCGGGCCAGCTGTGTGCTCGTCGGCTCCCGGCCCGGGATCAAGCTGGTCACCAGCACCGTCTCGGTCGCCGACGGCACCTGGCACGCGGTCGAGTGCCGGCGCACGGCGACCGCGCTGACGGTGCTCGTGGACGGTGCGGTGCGGGGCAACCGGGCGATCGCCGCCGGGCTGTCGGTCGCCAACGACCGCCCGCTGAGCATCGGCGGCAAGGGCGCCTACTCCGACAACGACCAGTTCCAGGGCACTCTGGACGACGTCTGGGTGCGGATCGGCTAGCCGTCCCGCAGGCCGGCGGCCATCGCGCCGACCAGCTGGGCGTCCTCGGTGTCGCCGGAGAGTTCCCAGGCGAACGCGCCACCGAGGCCCCGGCTGCGGGCGTACCCCATCTTGGCCCTGACGGTCTCCGGGGTGTCGTAGCCCCACCACTGGCCGCGGCAGAGCGCGTAGGCCGTCCCGCCGACCGTCCCGGTCGGCGGGCAGGTCTCGCGCAGCACCGCGTAGTCCTCCATGCCCTTCGTGGTGCTGCCCGGGGCCGGTCCGGTCGCCCGGCCGCCCGGCGCCGCGACGCTGACCCCTGCCCACCCCCGGCCGTAGAAACCCACGCCCAGCAGCACCTTCGCGGCCGGGACACCGATCTCGACCAGCTTGCTGATCGTGGCGTCGGTGGTCGCGGTGGCGCGCGGGATGCCCGGGTACGCCGTCAGCGGCGAATGCGGCGCCGTCGGTCCCGGGCCGGCCCCGGTGCCGAAGAAGTCGTAGGTCATGGCACTGAGCCAGTCGGCACCGCGCGCCGCGGCGGCATAGTCGGTGGCCGCCAGCTTGCCGAGGTCACCCGGCACCGCGGCGGTGATCAGCGACGCCGGACCCAGCTCGGCGCGTAGCGCTGTGATCAGCGCGGCCAGGGCTCCGGGCCCGCTCGTGTCACAGACCAGGCCGCACGCGTTCGGATACTCCCAGTCGATGTCGATGCCGTCGAAGACGCCGGCCCAGCGGGGATCGGTGAGCAGCTCGCGGCAGGACTCGGCGAAGGCCGCCGGGTCGCGGGCCGCCTCGCCGAAGCCCTTGGAGCCGGTCCAGCCGCCGAACGACCAGATCACTTTGAGCTCGGGATGGCGGGCCTTGAGCTTGCGGAGCTGACCGAAGTTGCCGCGCAACCCCTGGCCCGGCGCGTCGGCCACACCGTCGACGCTGTCCGCCGCGGCGAAGGGCTTCTCGTAGTCCGCCCACTTGTCGCCGGTGCGGCAGCCGCCGTCGGTGACCTTGCCGAACGCGTACACCAGATGGGTGAGCCGGGCGGCCGCGCCGCTGGCCTCCACCTTGCGCACCTGGAAGTTGCGGCCGTAGACGCCCCAGTCGGTGAAGTAGCCGACGACACGCTGCCCACCCGCAGCCGGCGCGGGCTTCTCCGGCGCAGGTGCGTCGCAGGCCCCGGTCAGCAGCAGTGCTGCCGCCAGGACGACGGGTACGACCCGCATGCGGGCCTCCCCAGTCCCTCGCCGAGCCCCGAACCTATCGCGACGGCGACGGCGAAGAGCCACCCGTTAACCCGATCGTGTACTCCTCGATCGTGTAACAGGCCTCGTCGTCCTCGGAGTCGCGGGACGGGTCGATCGTGATTCGGGTGGGGTGGGCGTCGCGGCTGTCCCGCTCGACCTCGACCACGTCGGCGCCCTCCCGGCGGGCCGTCTCCGCCTCGGCCTCCAGCTGCCGCAGCGTCGGGACCAGGTCGGCCATCCGCAGCATGAGCGCGCGGCGGGCGCTGTCGTCGAGACCCTCGGCGCGGACCACCTTGTCGTCCTGCACGGTCACCCGGAACCGGCCGATGAGCGCCCGCTCGCCGCACTGGGAGCTGAGGACGAAGCCGTACTTGGCCGGTGGGGTCCAGGCGGTGGCGGTCGGATCCGGCGTGACGCCGGCCTGCTGACCGGCACACCCGCCGGTCAGGGCGAGCACCACGAGGGCGGGCAGAACCGTCTTGACGCGCACAGGGTCCTCCACGGAAGTCGACGCTATCCGGTCCGACGGGCGGGCCGGGCGCCCGGTTCCGCCCGTTCGGGCGAGTGGCGTTCGCTACGCGGGCGGCCGGATCCGCACCCGTTGTGCGATCGTTTTCGGGTGGCCGTAAGCACAGGGAGCAGCCCACGGGATCCCGTGCCGGTTCCCGCTGCCCGCAACCGCCGGGCGGAACTGCGTGCCCTGTTCGCCTGGCCCCGGGTCATCGACCGGGCCCGCGCGGTCTTCCGCAGCGCACTCACCACCTTCGTCGTGCTCACCTTCACCCTGTGGCTGATGCCCGGGGTACGCAGCACCGACGTCGTCGACACCCTCGGCCTGGTGCTGCTGGTCGCGGCCGTCGGCGCGGTGCTGCGCCCGTTGCTGCTGGCCGGCGTCGTCGCGCTGGGCGGCTGGGGAGCGATGCTGCTCGGGGTCACCGCCCAGGTCATCGTGATGGCGGTGGCCCTGGAGCTGGACCCGTCCAAGCGGCTCAGCGGCTGGCCCACAGTGGGCGTCGCGGCGCTGCTGGCGGTGGTCTGCGCGGCGATCCTGGACTGGATGGCCGACAGCGGCACCGAGGACACCTTCGTCAAGGAGGCCCGCCGGCTCATGCGCGGCATCCGGCGGCGGCAGGCCCGGCAGAACGGCGGCCGGCTGCTCACCCTGCGGCGGCCCGCGCCGGGCACCGAACCGGGCCTGCTGATAGTGCAGCTCGACGGGGTGAGCGAGCCCGTGCTGCGCTGGGCCGTCCGCGCCGGCAACCTGCCGACCATCGGGCGCTGGCTGCGCAGCGGCACGCACGCCATGCGCGGCTGGCACACCGGCCTGCCGTCGACCACCCCCGCGGCGCAGGCCGGCATCCTGCACGGCGCCTCCCGGCAGATCCCGGCGTTCCGCTGGTACGAGAAGGCAACCGGCCGGTTGATGGTGTCGAACCGTCCGCGCGACGCGGCGATCATCGAGCCGCGGCTCTCCGACGGCCGGGGGCTGCTGCGCGACGGCGGCGTCAGCATCGGCAACGCGTTCTCCGGCGACGCGGCGATCAGCCTGCTCACGGTCAGCCACGCCGCGCTGCCCGGCCGCTCGGCCCGGGGCTGGGCGGCGTTCATGGCCAGCCCGTTCGGCTTCACCCGGGCCTTGGTCCTCGGCGTCGGCGAGGTCTTCACCGAGCTGCACCAGGCCCGGCTGCAGCGCCGCCGTAACCTGCAGCCCCGGGTGAGCCGGTCCGGCGCGTTCCTGGCGCTGCGACCGGCTTCGATGCTGCTGCGCGACGTCAACGTGTCGCTGATCGCCGAGCAGATGGCCCGTGGCGCCCCGGCCGTCTACTGCGACCTGGTCGACTACGACGAGGTGGCCCACCACGCCGGCCCGGCCCGCCCCGAGTCGATGCGGCAGCTGGAGAGCCTGGACCGGATGCTCGGCGTGATCGAGCGGCTGGAGCCCGAAGCGGCCCGCGAGTATCAGATCGTCGTGCTCTCCGACCACGGCCAGAGCCAGGGCGCCACCTTCCGCCAGCGGCACGGCGAGACGCTGGAGCAGACGGTCGCCCGCTTCTCGGCGTGCCCGGCCGACGCGCCCTCGACCCCGGCCGAGTCCGAGGCCACCGCGGAGCCCGGCTTCCCGCCGTCGCCGATCGCGCCGCTGCTCGTCGTCTCGTCCGGCAACCTGGCCCTGGTCTACCTCACCCGGTATCCCCGCCGGGTCGACCGGGCCGCCATCGACCAGGAATATCCGCAGCTCATTCCCGGTCTGGCCGGGCACCCGGGGATCGGGCTGGTGATTGTGGACGACGGTGGGCCGGTCGTGATCGGCGCCGCCGGCAGTCACCGGCTCGCCGACGGCACGGTGCAGGGGGTGGACCCGCTGCTGCCGTACGGGCCGCACGCCCGCGAGGACCTGCTGCGGCACCAGGAGGCCGAGCACATCGGCGACCTGGTGCTGATCAGCTCGGTCGACCCGGTCACCGACGAGGTGGCGGCCTTCGAGGAGCTCGTCGGCTCGCACGGCGGGCTGGGTGGCTGGCAGACCGACGCGATGCTCGTGCACCCGGCCGAGTGGCAGATCACCCAGGCCGATCTGGTGGGCCCGGACGCGGTGCACCGGCAGCTGGTCGAGTGGCTGGCGATGCTCGGCCTGCGCACCCGGACGGCGGCCCAGGACGAGCTCGTCGCCGGTGCCGCGCTCGAACTGGCCGACCTGGCCCCGCGTGGCGTGCAGCGCGACGGCGCGGCGGCGCGACTTTCACCCAGCCGCGACGGTTAAGCCTTTGTGCGTTTCTTCCAGTTCGTACGCAGTTCGCTGCGTACCACCTCCCGTCGTCTACTGACCGTCGGCGCGGCTACCGCCGTCGTCATCGCCTCCGGGGCGGCCCCGGCGCGAGCGGTCAGCGCCAGCCCGGGCAAAGCCCCGCTGTTCAACGGCTCCGTGTACGCGATCGCCTATCGCGGCAGCACCGTGTACGTCGGCGGATCCTTCACCAGCGTCGGCTGGGGCGGGCGGACCTACGAACGGCAGCGGCTCGCGGCCTTCGACGCGTCCTCCGGCGCGCTGCTGAGCTGGTCACCGGCCGCCGACGCCACCGTCCGGGCGCTGGCGGTCACCGGCTCCTCGGTGTACGCCGGCGGCGACTTCCACCGGGTCTCCGGCGTGCGGCGCGACGCGCTGGCCCGGATCGACGCGACCTCGGGCGAGGTGGGCACGTTCTCGCACTCGGTGGCCGGGGCGCCGTACGCCCTCGCGGCCGGCAACGGCCGGCTGTACGTCGGCGGCAGCTTCACCTCCGTCGACGGCACGGCCCGGCACAACCTGGCCGCGTTCTCGCTGACCGGCGGTGGCCTGGACCGCGGCTGGCGGGCCGGCGCCGACGACTCGGTGCACGCCCTGACTCTGGCCGGCTCGCGGCTCTACGCCGGTGGCGCGTTCCACAAGGTCAACGGGGTGAGCGGCACGCTGCGCATCGCCGCCCTGTCGGCCACCAGCGGCGGCGTGTTCAGCGCCTTCCGGCCCAGCGCGCCGGCCCAGGTCAACGCGCTCGCCACGGACGCGAACGGCGTCTACGCGGCCACCGGCGGCCAGGGTGGCAAGGTGCTCGCGTATTCCGCCGGCGGCGCGGTCCGCTGGGCCCGCACGTTCGACGGCGACACCGTGGCCGTCGCGGCGCTGGGCGGCGTCGTCTACGTGGGCGGGCACTTCGACCGGGCGTGCCTGACCAACCGCAACGGCAGCCAGGGGGCGTGCAGCGATGGCGCGGTGAACCGGGTCAAGCTGGCGGCGATCGACAGCCGGGGCGGCCTGACCCCGTGGGCCCCGCAGGCGAACGGGGTGATCGGCGTCCGTGCGCTGGCGGTGGACCGGCCGCAGAGCCGGATCGCGGCCGGCGGCGACTTCACGACCATCAACGGCCAGAACCGCAAACGCCTGACGTTCTTTTAGAGGTTGGGTTTGATGGCTGTGTTTGATGGCTGTGTTTGATGGCCTCGCTTCGCTCGGCGGGGATTGCGCCCCGGGAGGTCGTTGTCGAGGACACCAAAACAGACCACGGCAGAAGGCGCCTAGTCTGTTTTGGCGCCCTCGACAACGACGGGCGCAATCCGGGGTGGGTTGCGGTCGGGACAGTCGGGGGTGGTGGCGGTGCCGGCGATCACCACTCTGGGGGTGCTGGCTGTTGATGGGAAGCCGGTGCGGGGGGAGCGGCTGGCTGCGCTGCTGCGGGAGTTGATCGGGGCTCGGGGACGGGTCGTTTCCACTGTGGCTCTGGTCGAGGCCGTGTGGCAGGGGGATCCGCCGGACGATGTAGCCGGTGCGTTGCAGGCCCTGGTGTCCCGGGTGCGCCGGCTGGGTGTGCCGGTCGACGCGGTGGCCGGCGGTTACCGGGTGCCTGCCGAGCGGGTGGACGTCGACGCGGTCGCCGTACGGATGCTGATCGACAAGGCGCGCGCCGCGACCGATCCGACGGTCGCGCGGGCCGCGGCCGATGAGGCCCGGGCGCGGTTTCCCGAGGTTCCCGAGCTGGCCTCGGCCGCGGACCTCCGGCTCTTCGCCGAGCTGGCCGCGCTGCGGGCCGAGGCCGCGCTGGCCGGGGCCGGTGCGTTCGACGAGGCGGATCTGCGCCGGCTGGTGGGGCACACCCCGCCCGACGAGCCGGCCGCCGCCCTGCTGATCAGGGTCCTGGCTGCCCAGGGCCGGGACGCCGAGGCGCTGGAGGTGTTCGAGCGGCTCCGCGCGGAGCTGGCCGACCGGTACGGCGCCGACCCCTCCCCGGTGCTCGCCGAGGCCCACCTCGCCCTGTTACGCGGTGAGCTGACGGCGGCACCGCACCGGCCGGCCGGCACCCTGCCGCGCGGCTGGCGACGACCGGCGACCGCGCTGGTCGGGCGGGAAGACGACGTGCTCACGGTGACCACCGCGCTGGCCGAGGCGCCGCTGGTGACGATCGTCGCGACCGGTGGGGCGGGCAAGACCCGGCTGGCCGCCGAGATCGCGCGGCGCTCCGCCGGGCCGGTACGGGTGATCGAGCTGGCCGGTCTGCGCGCACCGGAGGAGGTGCTGGCGGCGGTGCTGGCCGTGCTCGGCGGGGCGGAGACGGCTGCCACCGGTCCCCGGCTCACGCTGGAACGGCGGGTGCTGAGCCCGGAGGAACGATGGCGGGCGGTGGCCACGGATCTCGACGGGCTGCTCGTGTTCGACAACTGCGAACACCTGCTCGACGCCGCCGCGGCGGTCGTCGCCGATCTGCTGGCGGCGGCCGGACCGGAGCTGGCGGTGCTGGCCACCAGCCGGGCCCCGCTGGCGCTGGCCGGCGAGGTCGTGCACCGGCTGCCGGTGCTGCCGGACCCCGAGGCGCTCCGGCTGCTGCAGACCCGGGCGCGGGCCGGTGGGGCCGTGCCGACCTGGGACGAGGACCGCGCACTCGCGCTCTGCCACCGGCTGGACAATCTGCCGCTGGCTCTGGAGCTGGCCGCGGCCCGGTTGCGGCACATGCCGATCGACGACGTCCTGGCCGGGCTGTCCGACCGGTTCGCGCTGCTCGACGACGCCCTGCGCGGTCTGCCGGAACGGCACGCCAGCCTGTGGGCGATGGTCGACTGGAGCCGGGAGCTGCTCCGCCCTGACGCCCGCGAACTGCTGCAACGCCTCGCGGTCATCCCGGCCGCGTTCACCGCCGAGCTCGCCGCCGCGGTCGCCGGCCGCCCGGACGTACGGCGCGGGCTGGCCGATCTCGTCGAGCAGTCCCTGGTGCTGCTGGACGGGGAAGGCGGCACCCCGCACTACCGGATGCTCGAGACCGTCCGCGAGTACGGCGAGGCCCGGCTCGGCGCCGACCGGCAGGAGGCCGCCGCCGGGCTGACCGGCTGGGCCCGGGCGCACGCGGTCCGGCTGAACGCGCACTATCTGGGCCCGGGGCAGCTCGACGCGTTCGCGGAGTGCGCGGCCGAGCAGGAGAACCTGCTGGCCGGCCTGCGTTTCGCGATGACACGCCCCGATCAGGCCGCGGCCGTCGACATCGCCGCCGCCCTGGTCCACCTCTGGACCGTGCGCGGACTCCACGTCGAGGTCAGCGCCTGGGGGCGCGAGCTGCTGCAGGCCGACGACCCGGTCGGCCGCCGCCACTCGCCGCTGCTGCACGGCCGGTCGGCCGGTCCGCCGCTGCCCGACGCCGACCGGCTGGCCTGGCTGTGCCTGCTGATCGGGGTCAACGGCGGCATCACCGGTCCGCCCCGCCTCATCGTGCTGGCCCGCCGGGCCCTGCGGCTCCTGCTGGCGGAACGCCCCGCCGAGGTCTCCGCACGGCAGCGCGCGCTGGCGGCGGCGTTGCCCGCGTTCGACTCCTTCGATCCGGAGGAGAGCCTGGCCGGTGCCGTCGCGCTGATCGACCACCCCGACCCGTACGTGCAGGCGATCGGCTACTTCGGCCGGGCGGCGATGCGGGAGAACGGGGGGATGTTCTCGGGCTCGGTCGAGGACGCCGAGCTGGCGTACCGGCGGTTCGAGCTGGCCGGTGACCACTGGGGGATGGCGCTGGCGGCCCAGGCCGCCGGCCACTGGGTCAGCTCCCGCGATGACGCGCGAGCCGCCGTCTGGCTGGCCCGCAGCGTGCGGCACATGGAGCTGCTGGGCGCGACGCAGGACGCCCGGTCCATCCGGGTGCTGCTGGACGTCCAGCAGGCGCTGGCCGGTGACCCGGATGCCGAGCACCGCCTGCGGGCGCTGGCGACCTCCAGGCAGGCCGACGACAACGACGCCGCGCAGGCCTACCTGGGCCTGGCACACCTCGCCTGGCAGCGGCAACGCTACGACGAGGCGCTCGCCTACGGTGACGCGGTCACCCGGACCGTGGCTGCCTCCGCCGATCCCGCGCCGCAGCCGCGGGTCATCTGCCGGGTCGCGGTGGCGGTGCTGCACCTGCGGGTGGCCGAGGCCCAGCCGGCGCCGGAGGCGGATGCGTACGCGGTGACACTGTTGCGGCTCGCCCGGGACGAGGCCCTGACCAACAACGACAATCCGCTGCTGGGGACCTGGGCGTTGGGCGGGGCTGAGCTCGCCGCCGGCCGTGGCGCCGACGAGACCGCGCGTGAACTGTGGGTCCTCGGGATGCGGATCGGCGCCAACATCGGCAACCTGTCCCCGCCCGGCGAGGGCGGTCGGCTCCGTGCGGTCCTCGGCGGGGAGGACGAGCGCCAGAAGATGCTGGCCGCAATGCCGGCGCGGCAGGCGACGACCATCAGCTCCCGGATCCGGGAGCTGATGGACACCCTGCTGGCCTAGATGTGATGTCCAGCCAGGTTGTTCAACCGGGTGATCGGTGGGATCTTGCCGATGGCGGTGTGCGGCCGGTGGTGGTTGTAGTCGTGCAGGAACGCTGGTAGGGCAGCGCGGCGGGCTTTTTCGCTGGTGTAGAGCTTGGCGAAGGCCCAACCGTCGGCCAGGGTGCGGTGGAACCGTTCGATTTTGCCGTTGGTCTGCGGGCGGTAGGGGCGGGTCTTCTTCACGACGATGCCCAGCTCGGTGCAGGTGTCACGCCACAGGTGTGATTTGTAGGCCGATCCGTTGTCCGTCAGCACCCGCCGGGTGCTGACGCCGCGGTCGGCGAACCAGGCAACCGCGCGACGCAGCACACCGGTTGCGGTGATAGCGGTTTCGTCGTCGTGGATCTCGGCGTAGGCCACGCGGGAATGATCGTCGATCACGGTGTGCACGAACGCGGTGCCGAGTACGGGGTTGCGGTACTTGCTGCGCTCGGCGCCGGCGGTCGCGGCTCGGTTCTTACGGCCTTGTTGCCGGCCGAGGTAGCGCCAGCCGCCGCCGTCGGGCACGTTGCCGAGCTTCTTGACGTCGACGTGCAGCATGTCGCCGGGTTGGGCGTGTTCGTAGCGGCGGATCGCCTCGCCGGTGGTGCGGTCGAGGTGACTGAGCCGGTTGGCCTGGTGGCGGGTCAGCACGGCGTGCACGGTCGAGGCGGCCAAGCCGAGCTGGTCGGCGATCGGGACCGGACCGAGGCGGCGCTTGCGGCGCAGATGCAGGATCTTGCGGACCAAGGGCGTGGGGGTGCGGTGGGGCTGGCGGTGCGGTCGTGACGAGCGGTCGTGCAGGCCGGCTTCGCCTTCGGCGCGGTAGCGATCGGCCCACTTTTTCGCGGTGCGCCAGGACACGTCGTAGCGTTCGGCTGCTCGTGCGGGTGACCAGCGGTCTTCGACGATCAGACGCGCCAGCCGCAATCTCGCCCGGACGGTCAGCGCGGCGTTAGCGTGGGACATGAAGGCCTCCAGCCTCGTGCGGTGCTGTCTTAGCAGCTCCACTGCACTGCTGGAGGCCTTCATCTGTTCACCAGATCGATCCAAGATCCTCAGATCGAGTGGTCACAACCCCTCGACCAACGTCCCCGGACATCACACCTAGACCTTCTTCCGGTACGCCCGCAGCGCCAGCGGCATGAACACCACCACGAAGCCGGCGCACCACGCGAGGGTCCACCACACGTGGTTGCCGACCGGTGCGCCGAGGAACAGTCCCCGCATCGCCCCGACCAGGTGGGTCAGCGGGTTGACCTCGACGAAACCCTGCATCCAGCCCGGCAGCGTGCCGGCCGAGACGAACACGTTGGACGCGAAGCTCAGCGGCATGATGAACGCGAACATCAGGCCCTGGACCGCCCCCGGGGTACGGACCTTCATCGACACGAAGACCGGCAGCCAGCTCAGGCACAGCGCGAAGAGCACCGCCAGCGCGCAGCCCGCGACGGCGCTCAGCGGGTCGGTGGTGATCCGGAAGCCCATCACGTAGCCGATCGCCAGCGTGGAGAGCGTGACGATCACGTACCGGACGATGTCGCCGAGCACCGCGCCCAGCAGCGGCGCCGAGCGTGGCACGGGCAGCGACCGGAAGCGGTCGAAGATGCCCTTGGCGATGTCGGTGTTGAGGTTGACCCCGATCGCGATGCAGCCCGTCGCGATCGTCTGCGCCAGGATGCCGGGCAGCAGGAACTGCAGGTAGTCGTGGGTGGAACCGGCGACCGCGCCGCCGAAGACGTACACGAAGATGACCAGGAACAGCACCGGCTGCAGCGTCACGTCGATGAGCGCCTCCGGGGTCCGGGCCGTCTTGATCAGGCTGCGTTTGGCGAGCGCGAAGGAGTGCCGCGCGAGCCGGAACGGCCGGGGGTGCGGCTGCACCGCCGCGGGCATGACCGGCCGGCTGGTGCGGGGTGCGGTGAGCGTCGTGGTCATGCCGCCACCTCTTCCTTGATCGTGGTGGTCGTGGTGTCGTCGTCGGAGGCGGTGCGCCCGGTGAGGGTGAAGAAGACCTCGTCGAGGCTCGGCAGGTGCAGCGAGAGCTCGGTGACCGCGACGCCCGCGGCGGCGAGCCGGGCGACCGCCTCGGTCAGCGCGCTGTCGTCGGTGACCGGCACGGCGAGCATGCCCTTGCGGATCTCGTCGGCGGTGGCCCCCGAGGACACCTCGGAGAGGATCGCGGCGGTCAGGTCGAGCTGGGTGGCGTCGGACGGGCGTACCTCCAGGGTCTGGCCGCCGACCACCCGCTTGAGCCCTTCGGGGGTGTCGTGCGCGATGACCCGGCCGTGGTCGATCACCGTGATGGCGTCGGCGAGCGCGTCGGCCTCCTCCAGGTACTGCGTGGTGAGCAGCACCGTCGAGCCCGCGGCCACCAGCGAGCGGACCACGTCCCACATGTCCTCGCGCTTGGCCGGGTCCAGGCCGGTGGTGGGCTCGTCCAGGAAGATCACGTCGGGGGAGCCGACCAGGCTCGCGGCCAGGTCGAGGCGCCGCCGCATGCCGCCGGAGTACGTCTTGGCCTGCCGGCCGGCGGCGTCGGCCAGGTCGAACCAGTCGAGCAGCTCGGCGGCGCGCCGGCGGGCACCGGCCCGGCCCAGATCGAGGAGCGTGCCGAAGAGCTCGAGGTTCTGCCGGCCGGTCAGGTCCTCGTCGACCGAGGCGTACTGGCCGGTCAGGCCGATCACCTGGCGGACCCGCTCCGCCTCGCGGACGACGTCGAAGCCGCTGATCCGGGCGCTGCCGGCGTCGGGCGTGAGCAGGGTGGAGAGGATGCGGACGGCGGTCGTCTTGCCCGCGCCGTTGGGGCCCAGGACACCGAGCACGGTCCCCCGGGGCACGGCGAGATCGACGCCCTGCAGGGCTTTCGTCGGCCCGAAGTGCTTGACGAGACCTTCGGCCTCGATCACGAGATCAGCTGTGCTTTGGTTCTTTGCTTTG
This sequence comes from Actinoplanes auranticolor, assembly GCF_018332655.1. GTDB lineage: Bacteria > Actinomycetota > Actinomycetes > Mycobacteriales > Micromonosporaceae > Actinoplanes > Actinoplanes auranticolor. The sequence continues at coordinate 146,072 of NZ_BOQL01000043.1, forward strand.
CCGGCGGAGGAGACAGTCATGCAGCCAGGGTGCGCGTGCCCGCTGACACGGCACCGACACGGCGCCTACATGAGGCCGCGCTTGTCGAGCTGGCGCTGGATGACGTTCCAGTACCGGCCCGGGGCGACCCGGGCCAGCACGTCGGCCAGCTTGGCCACCCTGGTGATCACCAGGCGCGGCTTGCGGGCCTGGACGGCGGCCACGATCAGCTTGGCCGCCTCCTCGGGCGGCAGGGTGAGCGCCTTGCGGGTGAACTCGGCGGCCTGTTCGGCCTGCCTGCCGTCCACGTCCGGGCCGCTGAGCCGGGCGCTGGTGGCGATGTTGGTCCGGATGCCGCCGGGGTGCACCACCGTGACGCCGACCTGGCCGGCCAGCTCGTGCCGCAGCGCCTCGGAGAAGCCGCGCACGCCGTACTTGCTGGTCACGTAGGCGACCTGGGTCGGGGGCGCGATCAGGCCGAAGAGGCTGGAGATGTTCACCACGTGTGCGCCCGGCCGGCTGAGCAGCTGCGGCAGGAACGCCTTGGTCGTGCGGATCACGGCGTGCAGGTTGATCTCCATCAACCAGTCGAAGTCCTTCATGCTGACCTGCTCGAACGTGCCGTTAAGGGCCACTCCGGCGTTGTTGACCAGCAGGTCGGCGCCGCCGTGGCGCTCGGCGACCGCGGCGGCCAGATCGAGGCGGTCGCCACCGTCGGACAGGTCCACCACGTGCGTGCTGACCTCCTGCGCGCCGGCCTGGCGGGCCAGCGCGGCCACCCGGTCGAGGCCCTCGGCGTCCCGGTCGACCAGGGCCAGCACGGCCCGGCGCCGGGCCAGGTCGAGGGTGAGCGCGGCACCGATGCCGCTGGCCGCGCCTGTGATGACACACGTGCGCCCGGCGAAGGCGAAGCGTTCCACGGTCATTCTCCCGTCCTGGTCCGGACGAACATCATGTCACCGTCGTCGATCCGGCTCAGTCGCATCCGCGGCATATCGAGCAGATAGTTGTTGAGCATCCGCCAGGCGCGGCGGTCGCTCTGCCGGGGCAGCACGGCGGCGGCGCGCCGGACGTAGCCGGAGGAGAGGTTCATCAGCGGCTCGCCGATGTCGTGGGCGGCGGCGGGCAACCGCGGGGTGGCGATGTCGATCCGGTGCCGGTCCAGGTAGTTGAGCAGCCGGCACACGTAGGTGGAGGTCAGGTCGGCGCGCAGCGTCCAGGAGGCGTTGGTGTAGCCGACGCACCAGGCCAGATTGGGTACGCCGTCGAACATCATTCCCTTGTAGACGTGCAGGTCGTGGGCGTCGATCGGGCGCCCGTCGACGGTCAGCGCGATCTCGCCGAAGGCCACCATGGTCAGCCCGGTGGCGGTGACGATCACGTCGGCATCCAGATGCTCACCGCCGGTCAGCCGGATGCCGTGCGGGGTGAACGCGTCGATCGTCGCGGTCACCACCGAGGCCCGCCCGGCCCGCATCGCGGCGAACAGGTCGCCGTCCGGCACGACGCAGAGCCGCTGGTCCCAGGGGTCGTAGCGGGGGACGAAATGCGGATCCACGGGTACGTCCGCCGGCAGCTGCCGGGCCACGCCGTCGCGCAACACGTTGGCCACCCGGGCGGGCCAGCGCCGCGACGCCTGGAAGAGCGCCCAGGTCAGCAGGACGTTGCGGGCGCGGACCACCCGCGGACCGACCAGCCGCGCGCCGCCCTCCCGGGCCGGCAGGGAGAGCAGATAGCTGGGAGAGCGCTGCAGCATCGTGACGTGCGCGGCCTGCTCGGCCATCGCCGGCACCAGCGTCACCGCGGTCGCCCCGCTGCCGATGATCACCACCCGCCGGCCGGCGTAGTCGAGGTCTTCGGGCCAGTGCTGCGGGTGCACGATCGCACCGGTGAAGCTCTCCCGGCCGGGGAAGTCGGCCTCGTAGCCGCTGTCGTAACGGTAGTAACCGGTGCAGACGTACAGGAAGGAACAGGTCCATTCCTCACCGGTGTCGGTCCGGACGGTCCAGCGGGCTTCCGCGGTCGACCAGGACGCGCCGACCACCCGCCGCCCGTAGTGGATGTGCTTGTCGATGCCGTACTCGGCGGCGGTGTCGCGGAGGTACTCGAGGATGGTGGCGCCGGCCGCGATGGTCTTGGGCTCCCGCCAGGGTCGGAACGGATAGCCGAGGGTGAACATGTCGGAGTCGGACCGTACCCCCGGATAGCGGAACAGGTCCCAGGTCCCGCCGCTGGCCTCCCGGGCCTCGAGGATCGCGTAGCTGCGGCCCGGGCACCGGGTCTGCAGCCGGTAGGCCGCTCCGATACCGGACAGCCCCGCGCCTATGACGAGGACCTCCCTGTGCTCACTCATCTGTCGATTATCGGTGTGCAGGCCCTAGGCTGCGCTCTGTGACTGCGCCTCGATCAGTTGGACCCACCGTCAACCACCAGGCGGTACTCAGCCCGCTGACGGACGCGGCGATCTTTCTCGTCGCAACTGTGCGTGCGGAGGGTGTCCCGGCGGTCCGCGACCTGCTCGAGGATCTGAGCGCCCTGCAGCGGGCGGTCGGCTTCCGGGTGCCCGCAGCGCAGCTGTCCTGCGTCGCCGGGATCGGCTCGCAGTTGTGGGACCGGCTCTTCGCCGGTCCCCGGCCGGCGCAGCTGCACCCGTTCCGGCAGTGGAAGGGCCCCCGGCACACCGCCCCGGCCACCCCCGGTGACCTGCTCTTCCACCTGCGGGCCGGGCAGGTCGACGTCTGCTTCGAGCTGGCCGCCAAGATCGGTGAGCGGCTGCGCGGCGCCGCTGACATCGTCGACGAGACCCACGGCTTCAAGTACTTCGACGAGCGGGACCTGCTGGGCTTCGTGGACGGCACGGAGAATCCGGTCGGCCCGGCCGCCTCCGCCGCGGTCCTGGTCGGCGACGAGGATCCGGCGTTCGCCGGCGGCAGCTACGTCATGGTGCAGAAGTACGTGCACGACATGGCGGCCTGGAACGAGCTGAGCGTCGAGCAGCAGGAGGCGGTGATCGGGCGGACCAAGCTCGACAACATCGAGCTGGCCGACAAGCCGGCGAACTCGCACGTCGCGCTCAACACCGTCGAGGACCCGGACGGCAACGAGCTGAAGATCCTGCGGGACAACATGCCGTTCGGGTCGGTCGCGGCCGGTGAGTTCGGCACCTACTACATCGCGTACGCGGCCACCCCGGACGTGCCCGAGCTGATGCTGCGCCGGATGTTCCTCGGTGACCCGTACGGCAGCCACGACCGCATCCTGGACTTCTCGACGGCCCGGACCGGCTCGCTGTTCTTCGCGCCGACCGGCGATTTCCTCGACGACCTGCCGCCCGCCCCGGGCGTACCGGGCTAGCGGATCAGCCGGGCGGCCTTCGCGGTCTTGCGGGCTGCTGTGCGCCGCGCGGTCTGCGTGGCCTCGTCCGGCTTCTCCGGTGGCGGATCCGCCACCGGCGACCGCCGTGACGATCGGGCGGGCGCGGCGCCGTCGGCTGCCTTGCTGTCCGTGGTCCTGGTCTCGACCGGACGGGACGACGGCACGGCGGGCGCACGTTCGGGGGCGGGCTCGAGCTCCTTGCCGGCAGCCGGCCGGGACGCGGACCGGTCCTTCTCCTTCTCCCGGCGGACCAGCTCGGCCAGCACTTCCTTGTCGTACCTGGCTTCGGCGAGGTCGGCCTTGGCCCGTGCCCGTCCGGCCTTCGCAACGGCCCTCCGGCGGTCCTTGGCCAGCTCGGCGCGGCGCTGCTCGGCGGCCTTCAGGCTCCGCTTGAGCCTTTTCGCCTCCTCGGTAGCCCGGCGCAGTGCTTGCTGCTGTTGCTCGGCCAGGCTCGTCAGGGTCTCGAGCTGCCGATCGATGTCGGTCACCGCGGCCTCGGCCGCGGTGGCGGCGGCACTCGCGGTGCCGGCCTTGTCGCGGCGGCGGTCCAGTGGTTGGGCGGTCGTGGTCACATCCATCACTCCCATCCGGTGTCACCCTTCGACGTACCCGAACGGGTGTCCGGCAACCATCAGGCCGGGGCGTCCTCGACGGTGACCGGCGCGTCGGCCTCGCGGGCGCGGCGCCGGCGGATGCGCCGCATGTGCAGCCAGACGTACGTGCCGACCGCGATCACCCCCACCCCGATCGCCCAGTACAGGTATTTGTGCAGATGATTGATGATCTCGACCAGGTGGGTGCCGAGCAGGTACGACACCGTGCACCAGAAGCCCACCCAGAGCGCCGCACCGATCGCGTTGTAGATCAGGAACGTGCGCCAGGGCATCGCCGTGATGCCCGCGATGACGCCGTTGAGCTGGCGCAGGCCGTCGATGAAGCGGGCCACCACGACGATCCGGTTGCCCCGGCGGGCGAAGAACCTCTCCGCGCGTTCCAGGCGGGCCGGGGTGATGAAGATGTACTTGCCGAAGCGGTGCACGGCCTTGCGCCCACCGCGGACTCCGATCCAGTAGCCGACGTTGTCACCGAGCACGGCGGCGACGAAGGAGATGGCGGCGACGGCGAAGATGTCCAGCCGGCCCCAGCTGGAGTAGATCGCCGCGGCGACCATGATCGTCTGCCCGGGAGCGGGGACCCCGAAGCTCTCGACGCCGATCACACCAGCAATGGCCAGATAGCCCCACCGGTCCAGAATGGGAGCCACGCTGTGCAGGAAACTGGGCAGATCGTCGGCGGGGGGCATGGGTTGAGCGGTCTCCCGTCGTCGGCGTCGGGGCTTGCGGCCCCCGGCTCAACCGTATCCACCCGGGGGGATCACAAACCCGAGGGTGCCCCGGACGATGGTCGCACCGTGCTGTCCGGCCTGTGGACAACTTGTGGACAACTGTGGATTCAGGCCGCCGGCTGGTCTTTGGTGAGGTGGGCCAGCCAGCTCGTGCCACCCGTGTGGATCAGCGCGTAGCGCCGGGCCGGGCCGCGGCCGTGCAGCGTGAAGAGCAGCCGGCGGTCGTTGCTGTCCTCCGGCTGCCACCAGCCGATATCCGCGATGAACTTGTGCTCGTCGGTGTAGGTGAGGTGGTCCAGGGCGTGGTCCGGCACGGCGATGGCGAGCCGGTTGCGCGCCGGGTCGGTCGGCAGCCCGCGCGGCAGGGCCCAGGATCGCAGCACCCCGTCCTGCTCCAGGCGCAGGTCGAAGTGCGGCCGCGGCTTGCGGTGGTCGTGCAGGACGAAGGCCGGTTCGGTCACGGCCGGGGGCTCGTTCATCTCCTGGCGATTGAACTACATCCCGCCGAGATCCGTTCCCCTCTTCGGGATGTCCCGGAGGAGGGCCAAGTCTTGTCTGGTTCGGTACGCGAAGCACTCGCTTCCCGTTTTGGTCGCCCGGCTCGGGAGCCGGAGGTCACGGCATCCGCGGATCCCGTGGTGACCGCGGAGCCCGTGGTGACCGCAGATCCGGAAGCGACCGCAGGCCCGGAAGCGACCGCAGAACCGGAAGCGACCGCAGAACCGGAAGCGACCGCGGCTCCCGAAGCGACCGCGGATCCGGAAGCGGCCGCGGTGACCGACGGCGAGACCCCGGCCGCGGCCCAGCGTGGCCGGCTGCGCACGATCGCGGGGCACGTCCTGACCGTGTCGGCCATCGTCCTGATCTTCGGCGCGCTGATCATGCCGAACATCCTCAGCCGGTTCGAGCGGCCCGGCACCTACCTGCGCCTGCCCATCGAGGGTTTCGTCGCCGTCGGCCTGGTCATCCTGCTGCCCGGGCGATGGAAGCGGATCGCCGCGGCTGTCCTGGGTGCGGGCCTCGCCGTGATCACCATCGAGAAGATCACCGACATGGGGTTCTACGCGATCCTGTCCCGGCCCTTCGACCCGGTGCTCGACTGGGTGCTCTTCGACGACGCCAAGGCGTTCCTCGCGGACTCGGCCGGCGAGGCCGGCGCGACCGGCGCGCTGATCGGCGTGATCGTGCTGATCATCGCGATCGTCGCCCTGATGAGCCTGGCCGCCATGCGGATCACCCGAGTCGCCGCCCGGCACCGCCGGGCCACCTTCGGCACCGCCCTGACCGGTACGGCCGTCTGGGTGGTCCTGCTCGCCCTCGGCGTCCAGATCTTCGACGACATCCCGATCGCCGCCCGCAGCTCGGCGATGTACGTCTGGGACCGCGCCCACATGGTCAAGGGTGGCCTGAACAACGAGAAGGAGTTCAACCGGCTCGCCGCCACCGACGCGTTCGCCGGAACGCCCACTGATCAGCTCCTCACCGGCCTGCGGGGCAAGGACGTCATGGTCTTCTTCGTGGAGAGCTACGGGCGCTCGGCCATCGAGGATCCGGCGCTCAACCCGGGCACGACGGAACTGCTGGCCGAGAGCACCGACACCCTGAAGAAGGCCGGCTATGTCTCCAGGAGCGGCTGGCTCGGCTCACCCACGGCCGGCGGCGGCAGCTGGCTGGCGCACTCCACCCTGCTGTCCGGGCTGTGGATCGACAAGCAGAACCGTTACCGCAACCTCACGTCGAGCAACCGGTTGACCCTGACCAGCGCTTTCAAGAAGGCCGGCTTCGACACCATGAGCGTCATGCCGGGCGCCACGCGGGCCTGGCCCGAGGGCAACTTCTACGGCTACAACAAGGTCTACGACTCCCGCAACACCGGCTACCAGGGGCCGGCCTTCAGCTGGGCGCCCCAGCCGGACCAGTACACCCTGTCGTGGTTCGAGAAGAACGTGCACGGCCCGGACCACGATCCGCTGTTCGTCGAGATGCCGCTGGTCTCCAGCCACACGCCCTGGGCGCCGCTGCCGCAGTTCATCGACTGGGACGACGTCGGCGACGGCTCGGTCTACAAGCAGATCCATCAAGAGGGCAAGAAGGTCAAGCAGGTCTGGCGGGACCCGGTGAAGTTGAAGCGCGAGTACTCCCGTTCGATTCAGTACACCCTCACCACCCTGGTCTCCTGGCTCGAGGTCTACGGCGACGAGGACACCGTGATGGTCTTCCTCGGCGACCACCAACCGTCGGCCATGATCGTCGGCGACGGTGCCAGCCGGGACGTGCCGATCACCATCCTGGCCAAGGACCGGGCTGTCATGGCCAGGACGGCGGACTGGGGCTGGACCGACGGCGTCAAGCCGGACCCGAAGGCCCCGGTCTGGCGGATGGACGAATTCCGCGACCGGTTCCTGACCACCTTCGGCCCCTCGGGGGAGGTCAACCGGGGGCTCGCGCCGCCGCAGCGCTGAACCGGTTTTGGGGTGTGATTGGAAATCGAGCGCCCTGGGTATCTAGGGGTCGGCGGAAAGGCCGCCGATGAACGGAGTCCCCCCATGTTGATCCTCGGTCTCATCCTGCTCCTGCTGGGCATCTTCCTGAACGTTTCGATCCTGTACACGATCGGCGCTGTTCTGCTGGTCGTGGGCGCCGTCCTGTGGATCCTGGGCGCCGTCGGCCGGCCGGTCGGTGGACGCAAGGTCTGGTTCTGATCCCTCCGCAGCATTGACAAGAGCGCCCGCCGGAAGGCGGGCGCTCTTTCATGCCTCCAGCACGGCCCAGCCGTTGGCGGGCAGGATCACCGCGGCGTCGGCCGACCCGGCCCGGCGCAATTCGGCGGTGCCATTCAAAATCGATTTCCCGTACGGCACCGGCAGCTCCGCAGCCGCCGCACCGACACTCAGGGCCACGATGACTTTCCGGCTCCCGTCGGCGGCCTCGTAGGCGAACTGCTCGTTGGTCAGGTGCACCGCCCTGGTCCGGGCGTGATGCAGCCAGGGGTGCCGGCGGCGCAACCCGATCAGCTCCTGGTGCAGGTGGTAGAGCGGCCACCCGTACGGCGCCAGGCCGGCCGGCTCGGCGGGGAAGGCGGGCCGGACCGCGTCGTCGCCGTGCTCGCGGTCCTCCTTGACGCCCTGGAAGCCCTGCTCGTCCCCGGCGTAGATCGACGGCGTGCCGCCCACGGTGCACAGCAGCGCGAGGGCGAGCGGCACGTGCCGCTCGTCGGTGAGCTTGCTGGCCAGCCGGGTCACGTCGTGGTTGCCGACGAAGGTCTGCGGCACGAAGCTGTCCAGGAACGTGTTGTGCCGTTCCAGGGTCCAGCTCAGCTCGAAGAAGTTGGCGGCGTTCAGCGCGCTCCAGATGGCCTTCCACAGCTCGTACTGGGTCACCGAGTCCATCGTGGACTTCTGTACGAACTCCGCGTAGTCGCCGTGGATGACCTCGCCCACCACGTACGCGGCGGGGAACTCGGCGCGCACCCGGGGCAGCACCGTCGCCCAGAATTCGGCCGGCACGCCGTACGCCACGTCGAGCCGCCAGCCGTCGGCACCACGCCGCAGCCAATGGGTCATGACCTCGGTCACGTAGTCGGCGACGGCCGGTTCGGCGTGGTTCAGGGCGACGAGGGCATCGTGGCCCTCGAAGTTGTCGTAGCCGGGCCCGCTCCCGCCCGCCGGCCAGGTGAGCCGGAACCAGGAGGCGGTCGGCGCGTCGCGGCCCTGCTCCAGCACGGCCTGGAACGCGGCGTGCCCGCGCCCGACGTGGTTGAACACCCCGTCGAGCAGCACCCGCAGACCGCGGTCGTGCGCGGCGGCGATCAGCGCGTCGAAGTCGGCGTCGGTGCCGAGGCGCGGATCGATCCGGAAGTGGTCGAGCGTGTCGTAGCCGTGGGACTCGGAGGCGAAGACCGGCCCGAGCAGGAGGCCGGAGGCGCCGAGCTCGACGGCGTAGTCCAGCCAGGCGGTGAGTCGTTGCAGTCGGCCGTTCTCGCGGCCCTCGGGATGGGCACCGACGAAGCCCAGCGGATAGACCTGCCACCACACCGCGTGTTCAACCCAGTCCGGCTCGCTCACGACGTCACTCCCTCACGGGTCGAGGATACGCAGAAACGCCGGCCCGAACCGGGCCGGCGTTCAGTCTGCGGTTGCTCAGATGGTCTCGCTGGCGAGCTGCGTGCGCAGCTTCGTCAGGGCCTTGGTGAGCAGGCGGCTGACGTGCATC
>NZ_BOQL01000044.1 GCF_018332655.1 Actinoplanes auranticolor
CAGTGCCGCCCAGCCGTACCTCACGGGACCTTCGGCCCCCCGGGTCGCGGGCCGAGCAGGTACTGCCGCACGGTCGGGGCGAGCCAGGAGATGAGGTCGGCCCGGTCCATCGCGACCACGGGCGGAAGCTCCAGCACGTACCGGCACAGCGCCAGCCCGAGCACCTGGCTCGCCACCAGTCCCGCCCGGGTGTGCGGCTCGTCCGGGGCCAGCCGCTCGGCCAGCGGCCCCAGCTGGGTCGCGAAGATCTGCCGCATGCGCTCGGCGGCCGCCGGGTTGGTCACGCCGGCGCGCAGCAAAGCCATCAGCGTCTCGTCGCCCTCCCAGCGGTCGAGGAAGTGCCCCACCAGCACGGCCGGGATCTCTTCCTCCGGTACGCCGGACAGCGCCGGCAGCCGCAGGTCGAACTCCGCTGCCGCGGCGAACAGGCGTTCCTTGTTGCCGTAGTAGCGCATCACCATCGACGGATCGATCTCCGCGTCCGCCGCGATCGCCCGGATGGTGGCCCGCTCGTACCCGTCGGCGGCGAACCGCTCCCGGGCCGCCCGCAGGATCGCCGCCCGGGTGCCGTCGGACCGCCGTGGCCGTTCTTCGCTCATGCCAACAAGTGTAGGCCAACACATGTTGACCCGCACGGCCCCGAGGGCTACCTTCAGGTCAACAGATGTTGGCAAACGAACGTTGGCAGGTGACTCCGATGCTCCCCGCTACCACCGATGTCCTGATCGTCGGCGCTGGACCCGTGGGCCTGGCCACGGCCGCCGCTCTCACCGGAGCCGGGGTCGGCGTCACGGTCGTCGACCGCGCCGCGACCGCCGCGCACACCAGCCGGGCCGCCGTCGTGCACGCCCACACTCTCGAGGTGCTCGACCGCATCGGCGCCGCGGCACCGCTGGCCGCCGCCGGTATCCCGGCGCCGCGCTTCACCATCCGCGACCGCGACCGCACCCTCGTCCCGATCGCGTTCGACGGCCTGCCCACCCGCTTCCCGTACGCGCTGATGGTGCCGCAGTCCACCACCGAGGCCGTGCTCCACGACCGGCTGGTGGCCGCCGGCGGCCGGGTCCTGCGCGGTTACGAGGCGGTCGGCCTCACCGGCGGCACGGTGACCTTCGCCAACGGCGAGAGCGTGACCGCCCGCTACGTGGTCGCCGCCGACGGCATGCACAGCACGATCCGCCGGCTGGCCGGCATCGGCTTCGGCGATCCGTCCACCGGCGGCGAGTCGTTCACCCTCGCCGACGTACGGGTCGACGGCGGACCGGCCCGCGACGAGGTAGTCCTGTACTTCTCCGGCTCCGGCATGCTCGTCTGGGCGCCGCTGCCCGACGGCACCGTGCGGATCGTGGCCGCCGTCGACGACGCCCCCGAGCATCCCGACATCGCCTACGCGCAGTCGCTGCTGGACCAGCGCGGGCCGGCCCGCTCCCCCGCGCACGTCACCGAGGTGGTCTGGGGCTCACGGTTCCGCGTCCATCACCGCGTCGCGGACAGCTTCCGCGCCGGCGCCGTGCTGCTCGCCGGCGACGCCGGCCACGTGCACAGCCCGGCCGGCGGCCAGGGCATGAACCTAGGGCTCAAGGACGGCCTCGCGCTGGCCGACGCCCTCACCGAGGCGTTGCGCTCCGGCTCCGAGGCACCCCTGGACCGGTACGCGGCCGAGCGCCGTCCCGTGGCCAGGGCCGTGGTCGGTTTCGCCTCGCAGCTGACCCGGCTGGCCACCGTGCCGGCACCGCTGCGCCCGGTGCGCAACGCGCTGCTGTCCACGCTCGCCCGCGTCCCGGCGTTCCGCCGCCGGCTGGCGTACCGGCTCTCCGGCCTCGACCAGCGCCGCGCCGGGCGGGCGGTTGGGGAACAATCGCAGCATGGAACCGAGCGAACCGGCCACCGAGCCGCACGCACGTGATCGGGACGCCGCCGGTCGGCCCCGCAACGCCCGGCCCCGCGACGGGCTGGGCCGGCCGCTGCCCAAGGGGATGCCCGGCGTGCCGACCACGCCCGACGACCTGATCCTGCCGCCCGACGAGGCGCTGCGCGAGGCCCAGCGCCTGCTCGACGCCGGGCGGCCGTTCCACGCCCACGAGGTGCTCGAGGGGGCCTGGAAGGCGTCCGGCCCGGCCGAGCGGGAGTTCTGGCGGGGCATGGCGCAGCTCGCCGTGGGTCTGACGCACGCCCGGCGCGGCAACACCGGGGGCGCGGCCCGGCTGCTGCGGCGATCGGCGGACCGGATCGAGCCCTACGCCGCGGCACCGCCGTACGGCGTACCCGTGGCGGCGCTGACCGCCTGGGCGCGCAGCACGGCGCAGCTCATCGACGGTGCCGGCGGCCTGTCCGAGCAGGCGCTGACGCCGGACCTGCTCGCCTCCGGCTCCTGACCGCCGCCCGGCTCAGAACCGCTCGAACTTGCTCTCCAGGTCGGGGACGCCGACCTCGCCCCGGTGGTGGCTGACCGCGGGCAGCTTGTTCTCGTTGTGCACGCCCCGCGCGTAGCTGTCATTGGTCCACCCACCGCCGCGCGCCGGCGCCTGCACGGTCCCGGTCATCACCGGCCGCCGGGCGGAGTCCGTGACGAAGAAGTCCATCAGCTGCTTGAGCTGGGCGGTCTGCGCGGACATCTGCTCGGCGGTGGCGGCCAGCTCCTCACTGGACGAGGCGGTCTGCTCGGTCACCTTGCCGATCTGCGTCATCGCGACGTTGATCTGGCGTACCCCGGTGGACTGCTCCCCGCTGGCCGCGGCGATCTCCTGCACCAGGTCGGACGTGCGGATGATGCTCGGGATGATGGTGTTGAGCAGCTCGCCGGCCCGCTCGGCGGTGTGCACGCTGCCCGTGGCGAGCTCGCTGATCTCCTGGGCCGCGACCTGGCTGCGCTCGGCGAGCTTGCCGACCTCGGTCGCCACCACCGCGAAGCCCTTGCCGTGCTCGCCGGCCCGGGCCGCCTCGATGGTGGCGTTGAGCGCCAGCATGTTGGTCTGGAAGGCGATGTCGTCGATGATGCCGATCTTACTGGTGATCTCCTTCATCGCGGCCACCGTGCGCTGAACGGCCTCGCCGCCCTCCTGGGCCTCGGCCGCGGCCTTGGCCGCGATGCCCTCGGTGGCGACCGCGTTCTCACTGTTCTGCGAGATGCCGGCGGTCATCTCCTGCATGCTGCTGGTGGTCTCCTCCACGCTGGCGGCCTGCTCGGTCGCCGCCTGCGACAGGCTCTGCGAGGCACCGCTGATCTGGTTGGACGCCGAGTTCAGCTGCGCGGCCGAGTCGACCACCGTGCTGACCGTCTCCCCCAGCCGGTTCATCGCGCTGTTGAGCGCGGTGCCCATCCGTCCGACCTCGTCGCGACCCCGGACCGTGAGCCGCTGGTCCAGCCGCCCGTCAGCCAGACCGGTGAGGACGTTCACGGTGTCCCGCAACGGCCGGGCGATCGCCGCGGTGATCAGCTGCACCACGACGAAGGTCACCAGGATCGCGATCACGATGAGGGCGATCAGCAGCATCCGGGACGTGTCGTACGCCGACCTCGAGGCGTCCAGAGACGCCTTGGCCTGGCTGTCCTCTTCGTCGGCCAGCCCGTTGATAGCCGTGTCGATGGCCGCCGAGACCGGCTCCACCTCGGTTCTGCTGACCCGGTTGAACCCGGCGAGGTCGCGCGCCGCGGCGGCCGGCTTCAGCTTCTCCGTCGCGACGGACTTGTACGAGTTCCACGAGGTCAGGAAGGTCTGCCCGAAGCCGCCGGCGGCGCTGGGCCGGCCCTGGGAGAAGGTGGTCCAGACGTCGTCGAGGGCCGCGACGGCGGTGTCCAGCGACCGGTTCGCGTCCGTGGTCTCGGCGGCGTTCTGCGCCATCGCCAGCTTGCGCATGTCGATCCGTACCTGCTTGAAGCCGGCGCTCACGTCGCCGAGGAGCCGCACGTCGTGCAGGTTGCTGTGGTACAGCTGGTTGAGCCGTTCCTGGGTGTTGCCGAGCCCCACGATGCCGACCAGCCCGACGGTGAGCAGCAGGACCCCGGAGACCAGCGCGAGGATGCGCAGTTTCCAGCCGATCGAGATATCGCGGAACGAGAATCCGCTGCGATGCCGCCGCGTTTCCGTCTCGGCCATTTCCAGGCTCCCTTTGTCCCCCGCCTCGCCGCGTGCGGAACTCGCCGCCCACAGCCCCATGACGGGGCCAGCCTATCGGCGCCTGACGAGGGAGAACGCGGAATGCGAAGCCCGCCGGAAATGGTTCGCCTAATGCGGACAACGGGCCGGGAAAGGGATGCTGGGAGCAGTCGGGCGCAAGTGCCTGAGCTGCTGCGCGGGCGAGGTGCGATCTGGTCGAATAGCACCCGTCAGACAGTTCGCTCAGGTGGGAGGACCGGCGGTGGCCAGCAATTCCGCGACGTCTGCGGCCGGAACGCGCGGTGCCGCCGTGGCCGCCGAAACGGCCCGCTACCTGACCTTCACGCTCAACGGCGAGTCGTACGCGCTCGACATCTTCCACGTCAAGGAGATCCTCGAGTACCGCAGCCTGACCGTGGTACCGATGATGCCCGACTTCATCCGCGGCGTGATCAACCTGCGCGGGCGCGCCGTGCCCGTCATCGACCTGGCGATCCGCTTCGCGCGCGGCACCACCACCGTCAAGCGCCGCACCACCATCATCATCGTGCACATCCGCGAGACGGCGCTGCCCGACAACGAGGACGGCACCCCCGCGCTCACCGAGTCCGGCGGCGGCCAGGACATCGGCATCCTGGTCGACGCGGTCAACAAGGTGGTCACCCTCGACGAGGGGGCGATGGAACCCGCCCCCGCGTTCGGCGCCGGCATCCGCGCCGACTACATCAGCGGCATGGCCCGCCGCGACGACGACTTCCTCATCGTGCTGGACGTCAGCCGGGTCCTGTCCATCAGCGACATGGTCAGCCTGGGCGACCTGGCCCGAGGTGAGACGCCCGCCGACGTCGATGCCGGCACCGTGCCGGAGCCGCGCTGATGCTGCCGCTCGCGGCCGTCCGCAAGCTCACCGGCGAACAGTTCCGCCAGCTCACCGGCCTCTTGCACGAGCACACCGGGATCGCGCTGACGCCGGGCAAGGAGGCACTGGTGGCCGGCCGGCTCGACAAGCGGATCCGGCAGCTGGGGCTGGGCGGCTACGGCGAGTACGTCGCCCTGCTGCGCGACGGCCGCGACGAGGTCGAGCTGCACCGGATGATCAACCTGCTCACCACGAACGAGACGTTCTTCTTCCGGGAGCCACGGCACTTCGAGTTCCTGAGCCGGACCGTCGTACCGGCCCGCAACTCCGGCCGGGCGCTGCGGATGTGGAGTGCGGCCAGCTCCACCGGCGAGGAGGCGTACACCGCCGCGATGGTGCTGGGCGACGCGCTGCCACCGGCGCAGTGGGAGATCGTCGGCAGCGACATCTCCACCGAGGTGGTGGAGACGGCCCGCAAGGCGCTCTACCCGATCGACGCCGCCGAGCGGATCCCGCCGCCGCTGCTGCGGCGGTACTGCCTGCGGGGCCGCGAGGAGTACCAGGGCCTGCTGACGATCTGCCGGGAGCTGCGGGCCCGCGTGGAGTTCCACTGCCTCAACCTCATGGAGGACTTCCGCCGGCTCGGCCGCTTCGACGTCATCTTCCTGCGCAACGTGATGATCTACTTCGACCTCGCGACCAAGCGCGACCTCGTGCGCCGGATGCAGGATGTGCTCCTGCCCGGCGGCTTCCTGGTCATCGGCAGCTCCGAGTCGCTCAACGCGATCCCGTCGGAGCTGCGGATGGTCGAACCGTCGATCTACCGGCTCGCCGGCCCGGCGGCGGTGGGCCGTGCGTGAGCCCGCCGACGTGCACCTGCATCCCGGCGACTTCCGCTTCGCCGGTAACGGCATCCGCATGCACACCCTGCTCGGCTCGTGCGTGGCGATCACCGTATGGCATCCGGACCGGCGGATCGGCGGGATGTGCCACTACCTGCTGCCGGGCCGGGACCCCGCCGGCGCCGGGCCCGGCCTGGACGGACGGTACGCCGAGGACGCCGTGGTCATGTTCCGCCGGGAGACGGACCGGCACCGCACCCACCCGGGCGAATACGTGGTCAAGGTCTTCGGCGGCGCGGACCAGTTCCCGGGCCTCGCCGGCCCGCAGCCCAGCATCGCGGACCAGAACGCCCGCGCGTGCCTGGCGCTGCTGGCCGCGCACGGTTTCACGGTGACCACCCGCCAGCTCGGCGGCCAGGGCTCCCGGCGGCTCATCTTCGAGCTCGCCACCGGCCACGTGTGGCTGCGTACCCTGCACGCCCTGGACGAGCGGGCCGGCGCGCACGCGGGCCCACGGCCGGCGGTGCGGTCATGACCGGCGCGCACGGTGCCGCGGCCGCCCGGACCCGGGTGCTGATCGTCGACGACTCGGCCGTGGTGCGCCAGGTGCTGGCCGCCCGGTTGCGCGACAGCCCCGGGATCGAGGTCATCGGCGCGGTGCCGGACCCGATCTTCGCGATGGAACACATGAACCGGTCCTGGCCGGACGTCGTGGTGCTGGACATCGAGATGCCCCGGATGGACGGGCTCACCTTCCTCCACAAGATCATGTCGGTGCGGCCCACGCCGGTGGTGATCTGCTCGACCCTGACCCGCCGGGGTGCCGAGACCACCATGGAGGCGCTCGCCGCCGGCGCCGCCGCGGTGATCGCCAAACCGGCCACCGGGCTGAAGAAGTTCATGGAGGACGACTCCGGCGCCCTCGTGGCCGCGATCCGGGCCGCCGCGGCCAGCAACGCGAGCCGGCTGCGGCCGGTGGCGCGCGTCCCGGCCTACACGGCTCCGCCGCCGGCTGTGGGCTCCGGCGTCGCCGCGGGAACCCCCGTGACCGGCACCGAGCGGGTGGTGGCGGTGGGTACGTCCACCGGCGGCACCCAGGCGCTCGAGGTGGTGCTGCCCGCCCTGCCGGCCGGCTGCCCCGGCATCGTGCTCGTGCAGCACATGCCGCCCAAGTTCACCGCCGCCTTCGCCGAGCGGCTCGACGCCATGTGCCGGGTCCGGATCCGCGAGGCCCAGGACGGCGATCCGGTGCTCCCCGGCCAGGTGCTGGTGGCACCCGGCGGGCGGCACATGGAGCTGCGCCGCCAGGACCCGGGCTACCGCGTACGGGTCTTCGACGGGCCGCCGGTCAACCGGCACATCCCCTCGGTGGACGTGCTGTTCCGGTCGGTGGCCAAGGTGGCCGGGCGCAACGCCGTCGGCGTCATCATGACCGGGATGGGCGACGACGGCGCCCGGGGCCTGCTGGAGATGCACCGGGCCGGGGCCTACACCGTCGCGCAGGACGAGGCCACCTGCGTCGTGCACGGCATGCCGCGCGAGGCCGTCCGGCTCGGGGCCGTCGACCGGGAGAGCCCGCTGGGCTCGATCGCGGAGGTGATCCACCATCATGGTTGAACTCATCGGCATCGTCGTGGCGCTGCTCGCCGGGGCCGCAGGCGGTTACGGGTACGCCCGCAGCCGCGGCGCGCAGCCCCCGGCCGGTGGCGGGTCACCGGAGCTGACGCCGGACGACCCGCTGCGGGGCATGACCGAGTTCGCCGGGGCGGTGGCACCGGTCTGGTCGGCCCAGATCGACTCCTCCCGCGTGCAGATGGAGTCGGCGGTCGGCCAGCTGGCCGAGAAGTTCGCCGGCATCGTCGACAACCTGGACTCGGTGCTGGCCACCTCGTCCGGTGCGCTGCACGACGAGAACGCGGTGGCCTTCGACCGCAGCCGCCGGCGCCTCGGCGAGGTCGTCGGCACGCTCAACCACGCCCTCACCGCCAAACGGGCGGCGCTGGAGGAGCTGCAGACCCTGCTGGAGCTCAACGACGAGCTGCGGCAGATGTCCGGCGAGGTCACCCGGATCGCCGCGCAGACCAACCTGCTGGCGCTCAACGCGGCCATCGAGGCCGCCCGGGTCGGCACGGCGGGCGCCGCCTTCGGCGTGGTGGCCCTGGAGGTCCGCGAGCTGGCCGAACGCTCGCACAGCACCAGCGAACGCATCTCGGCCAAGGTCGAGGGGGTCGCCTCGGCGATCGGCTCGGTGCTGGCCAGCGCCCGGGACAGCGCCGGACGCGAGGACCAGGCGGTGACCTACGCCAACGAGGAAGTGCAGGCGGTCCTGGAGGATCTGCGCACGGTGCTCTCGGGCCTGCAGGACTCCTCGGCCGAGCTGGAGCAGGCCGCGGTCGGCATCCGCACGGACATCGGCCAGTCGCTGGTCAACCTGCAGTTCCAGGACCGGGTCGGGCAGATCCTGGAGCACCTGCGGGACAGCATCGACCAGTTCCCCGGCGTCGTGGCCGAGGCCGGCGAACAGGCCGGGCAGGGCCGGCCGCTGGACCCGCAGGCGCTGCTGGACACGCTCGCGGCGAACTACACGATGGCCGAGGAACGCGAGGCCCACAAGTCCGGGGCGCTCGCGGCGCCGTCCGCATCCGAAATCACGTTCTTCTAGGGGAGACGATGGCCAAGACCATTCTGATCGTCGACGACTCGGCCTCGGTCCGGCAGGTCGTCAGCATCGCGCTCAAGGGCGCGGGCTACGACGTGATCGCGGGCGTCGACGGCAAGGACGCCCTGGCCAAACTCAACGGCCAGCGCATCCACCTGATCATCTCCGACGTCAACATGCCCAACATGGACGGGATCACGTTCGTCGCGGAGGCCCGCAAGCTGCCGGCGTACAAGTTCACGCCGATCATCATGCTGACCACCGAGTCGCAGGAGGAGAAGAAGCGCCAGGCGCAGGCCGCGGGGGCCCGGGCCTGGGTGACCAAGCCGTTCCAGCCCGAGCAGATGCTCAGCGCGGTGGCGAAGCTGATCGCGCCGTGACCACGCGTGAGCTGCGCCGGGTCGCCCTCGACGGGGAGCTGACCATCATGACGGCCGCCGAGAGCAAGGAACGGCTGCTCACGGCCCTGCCGGGCAGCGGCGGGCTGCGGGTGGACCTGGCCGGCGTGGAGGAGATCGACACCGCGGGGCTGCAGGTGCTGCTGCTGACCCGGCGGGAGGCCGAATCGATGAGCCTGCCCTTCGAGCTCACCGCGCCCGCCCCGGGCGTCGCCGCGGTGCTGGCGCTGGCCGGGCTGACCACCGCCGAGGAGCAGTGATGTCCGCCGACGACGACATGCGTGAAGCCCTCGACACGTTCGTGACCGAGGCCCGTGACCTGGTGCAGCAGCTCGAGGACGGCCTGCTCGAACTGGAGGCGCACCCGTCGGCGGCCGAGACGGTCAACACCGTGTTCCGCGCCGCGCACACGCTCAAGGGCTCGTCCGGCCTCTTCGGTCTGCGGCACCTGGTCCAGTTCACCCACGTGGTGGAGACGGTGCTGGGCTCCGTACGGGAAGGGGATCTGGGGGTGTCGCCCGGGCTGGTCAGCAGCCTGCTGCCGTGCGCCGACCACATCGGCGCGATGATCGAGGGCCTGGCCGCCGGACGGCTGGAGCCCGACGCCGCCCAGGCCGCCGAGGGCGCCCGGCTGCTCGCCGCGCTGGAGCCGTACCTGCCGGACGGGCAGGGTGCGCTCGCCACCGACGGCGCCGACCCGGCCGGCGGTGACCCGGCGCCGGAGCGGGCCTGGCGGCTGAGCCTGCGGTTCGGACCCGACAGCCTGCGCAACGGCATGGACCCGCTGTCGTTCCTGCGCTACCTGGCCAGCATCGGCACCGTCTCGCGGGTGAGCACCGACGCGGCGGCGCTGCCGGCCGCCGAGGAGATGGATCCCGAGACCTGTTACCTGGCCTTCGAGGTGGAGCTGCTCAGCGGCGCGCCGAAGGAGGAGATCGAGGCCGTCTTCGAGTTCGTGCGCGAGGACAGCGACATCCGGATCGTGCCGGCCGACCATCAGCTCGACGCGTACGTGTGGGCGATCCGGGCCATGCCGGAGAGCGACCGGGTCGGTGACGTGCTCATCGGCAGCGGCGTGGTGACCGAGCTGGAGATGACCGAGGCGCTGCGGATCCAGCAGGAGCAGGCGGCACGCAGCGGGACCCAGCCGGTGCCGATCGGCGAGATCCTGGTCGAGCACGGCATCGTGCCCCGCCCGATCGTGGACGCGGCACTCAACCGCCAGCGCAAGACCACCGAGTCGCGCTCTCAGGACACCACCACCATCCGGATCGACGCGGCCCGCCTGGACCGGCTCATCGACCTGGTCGGCGAGCTGGTCATCGCCCAGTCCAGCACCGGGCTGCGCGCGGGCGCCGGCGAGGCCCAGGGCGAGGTGATGCGCCTGGTCGACGAGGTCCGCCACAGCGCCCTCGCGCTGCGCATGGTGCCGATCGGGACCACCCTGCGCCGCTTCGAGCGGGTGGTCCGCGACGTGGGCGTGGAGCTGCACAAGGAGGTGTCGCTGGTGATCACCGGCGGCGACGCCGAGATGGACAAGGCGCTGGTGGAGAGGATCAGCGACCCGCTGCTGCACCTGGTCCGCAACTCGCTGGACCACGGTATCGAGGCGCCGGCCGAGCGGCAGCGGCACGGCAAGTCGGGGCAGGGCACGCTGCGGCTGAACGCGTACCACGACGCCGGCAGCATCGTGATCGAGGTGAGCGACGACGGCCGCGGCCTGGACCGCGAGCGCATCCTGGCCAAGGCGGTCGAGCGGGGCGTGGTCGCCGCCGGGGCCGTCCTGAGCGACCAGGAGGTCTACGACCTGATCTTCGAGCCGGGGTTCTCCACCGCGGAGACCGTCTCCAACCTGTCCGGCCGCGGCGTGGGCATGGACGTGGTACGCCGCAACGTCACCGCCCTGCGCGGCAGCATCGAGGTGGACACCGCCCGCGGGGTGGGCACCACCATCCGGATCCGGCTGCCGCTCACCCTGGCCATCATCGACGGCTTCCTGGTCGGCGTCGGCTCCGCGTCGTTCATCGTGCCGCTCGACCGGGTGACCGAGTGCGTGGAACTACCACCCGGCCCGCTCGGGCGCGACTGCATGAACCTGCGCGGCGAGGTCCTGCCGTTCATCCGGCTGCGGGAGCTGTTCGACATCCCCGGCGAGCCGGCCCGGCGGCAGAACGTGGTGATCGTGGAGCAGTCCGGGCAGCGGACCGGGCTGGTGGTGGACGCCCTGCTCGGCGAGCTGCAGACGGTGATCAAACCGCTGGGTGTGCTGTTCAGCAGGCTCAAGTGCATCAGCGGGTCGACCATCCTGGGCAGCGGCGAGATCGCCCTGATCCTGGACGTCGGGCCGCTGGTGGCCGACCACTCCGAACGCGAGCACCTGCTCCGCGCCCGGCCAGCGGCCTGAGACCGTGACGGCCCGGCACCCACCTTTAACCATCGTTCACCCACCATCCCGTGGGTACCGCAAATGCGGCGAGCCGCTACGGTTTACGACATGACGACCTACTCGGGTCCGGCAACGCTGATCCTCGCCGACGGCGCACGCGTCACCGGCATGGCCTCACTCGGTACCAACAACCGGGGGAACCTCAACGGCTGGAGCGGCACGTTCCGTCCCAACGAGGTCAGCACGGACATCCGCAACGCGACCGAAGGGCTGCAGCTGGAGCTGCCCTACGACCAGATCGGCGAGGTCGCCGTCACCGGCGTCCGCAAGCTGCTGGCCACCCAGGTGCTGATGTCACTGGTCGGACGCGGGCCCGCACCCTTCTGAGGCCGCCTGCGCGCCGGGCGGACAGCGTGGGCTGCGGGCCACGCAAGCCAATGGCGACGCAGCGGCTGGTGAGCCGCCGCGCCGCCACCGGGGTCACGCCACTCGACAGGAAACTGTCGGCCAGGTGGCGCTGCCGTTCTTCTGGATCGTCACGCCGAAGGAGTTGCCGCTGCCGTTCGGCCTGGCGACGAGCTGCTGGGCAGTCGGGAAACTCGCGGTGACGTTCCAGGTGGAGAGGACCTTCTCCGGGGCCGGGATGTCCATCGTCACGGTCCAGGTGCTCGACCCGCTGACGGCGACGTTCAGGTTGTACCGGTCATTCCAGTTCTGACCGGCCGACAGGGTGGCGGTGCAGTTGCCGCCGCCGGCCGGTGGCGGTGTCGCGGTGGCCGTCGGGCCCGGGTCGGTGCCACCGGTCGGGGCCACGGCCCGGCCGGTCGACGGTGAGATCATCCCGGCACACAGGTTGCGGCTGGCCAGGTTCTGGGCGATGCGCGGGATGGCCGCCAAGGTGTTGGCCGGCCAGTCGTGCATGAGGATCACCTGGCCGTTGGTCAGCCGCGCGTTGGCCGCCACGATGGCGTCGGCGCTCGCGTTGTTCCAGTCCTGCGAGTCGACATCCCAGATGATCTCGGTCAGGCCGTACTTCTGCTCGACCGCCCGCAGGGTCGCGTTGGTCTCGCCGTACGGCGGGCGGAACAGCTTGGGCGTGCCGCCGCCGGCGTTCGCGATCGCCGTCTGCGTACGGCTGATCTCCGAATCCATGCTCGCCTGGCTG
The DNA here is from genome assembly GCF_018332655.1 of Actinoplanes auranticolor. GTDB lineage: Bacteria > Actinomycetota > Actinomycetes > Mycobacteriales > Micromonosporaceae > Actinoplanes > Actinoplanes auranticolor. The sequence goes on from NZ_BOQL01000044.1 coordinate 12,407, forward strand.
CCCTGCGTCAGGTGCGCATGGGTGTAGCTGTGGTTGCCGACCCACATACCGGCGTCGACCTGGGCGCGGACCAGTCCCGGGTTCTGCGCGACCTTCTGGCCCTCGTTGAACATCGTGGCGCGCAGACCGTTCTGACGCAGCGCGTTCAGCAGAGCCTGGGTGTTGCCCGACGGCCCGTCGTCGAAGGTCAGTCCGACATAGCCGTTGCAGGCAGCCGCCTGCGACGGTGTGGCCTGGACAGTGATGGCGACGGCGCCCGCCGTGGCCAGAGCCGCGACGGCCAGGCCGGTCAGTGGCTTCCTCCACCGGCGTGATGGGGTTCGCATACGACGTGCCTCCCTCTCGGGACGGTGGGCCTCCGGCCCGGCGGACGTCCGCGGGTGATGGCGCGCCGACGCCCGTGCGGATCGGTCGATCGATGGCACGAGTATCGATGGCTGTCATTGCCGAAGTCAACAACTTCCGGAAACACCCCGGAATTACGCTCGGCGATTCAATACCGGCCACGACGCAGATCCGCAGTTCAGCGCCCTTCACTTCGGAGGCCAGAGCGCATCGACCAGCACCGGAAGCACCCATCAACAGGGGCCGGAAACTCCGAAAGTTTCAGGCACTCTCGTTGAGGCTGACGTACTGGGGCACGTCGTTGCGGAGCTGCTCGTGAATCGCCCGTGCCTCGTCGGCGGACACCCCGCGCAGGCAGGCCGGCAGGCCGCGCAGCACCTCCTCCAGCCCCAGCCCCCGGTTGGCGTTGTGGTGGTAGAAGCGCAGCTCGGCCAGGAAGTCGGCCATCAGCACGGTGGCCTTGGCCGGGTTCTCGCGCCACAGCCAGGCGAACACGGAGCCGAACGAGTCGCTGAGCACTGCCGCGGTGCCGGGCTCGGAGTGCTCCAGGGTCAGCTCCGCCTCGTGGAACACGACCCCGATCAGCAACTGATCGAGGATGTGCTCGGGTATCTCGCGAGTGTGCACATACGCATCCTCTCTGGTGCAGGCCACCCGTAGTGACCCGCCGCCCGGCGGTTGTTCTGTCGGATCACGGCACCGGGGCGATCTTCGGTCACCCGCACCGTCATCCGCCGGCCGTCACCGGCTCCGGCTCACGTCGGCGGGGAATCAGCGCGGCGGGTGTGCCGACCGGCTCCGGCACAACCGGCGGCTCCGGCCGGCGACTGACGGCCAGGGCCGCCGCGTAGCCGAGCGCAGCCGCGACGGGCAACCAGATCGGCGCCATCAGCCGGTCGTACTCGGTGCCGGCCGGATGAGCCAGCAGCATCATCACCCCGGTCAGGCCGGTGAAGATCCACAATGCTGCCACGGCACGCATCCGCAGCACGAGCACGGTGCCGGCGAACAGGAAGGCGGCGAAGGTCACCGGCTGGGCCAGCTCCAGGGCGAGCCGGTCCGGCCAGAAGCCGAGGTTGCGCTCGATCAGCCAGCCGATCGGATCAGCCACGTCCGGGCGGGCCTTGAAGTGGGAAGTCGCGAAGTCCTGGATCGTCTCGTACAGGCCCGGCAGGTGCAGCACCCGGCTGATCACCTGCCAGACCAGCACGGCCAGCATCCCTACGGCGCCGGTCACCAGGCCGGTCCGCCGGTGCTGCCGCCCGAGGGCGCTGAGCAGGCCCGCGGCGAACAGTGTCAGGGCCATCGCCATCCCGCTGGCCGACCGGACCGTGAACAGCCAGGCCAGCGCGACGACGATGATGATCAGTCCGGAACGGCGGCCCCGGACCAGCAAGGTGGCACCGAGCAGAACCGCGAGGTAGCCCGCGAAGACGCCACTCTCGGTGAGCATCCTGGTCATGGCGAACCCCGTCGGGAGCACGAAGAGCGCGGCGGCGGCCAGCACTCCGGCCAGGCGCAATCCACTGGCGAGCCACACGGCCAGATACGCCAGTACCGCCGCCAGCAATGCCAATATCAACGTGGCCGCCATCATGCCGGGCCACAATCCCAGCGTCACGACGAAAGGCGCGGCGAACAACGGATAACCCGGACGGCTGTGGAAGATCGCGGCGTAGCGCGGGGAGAATCCGGCAGTCGTGTATGTCCGGCAGCCCGCACGCTGGTTCTTCGCCCGCGCCGCGCGGTTCTGGTCGCGGCACACCTGCTCACCGGCCCGGAGCCGGGCCTCCTCCGGGTCCACCCCGGTGAAGATCAGAGCCTGGCGCATGTACCAGAAACTGTCTCCGGAGGCGACGCGCCGGGGGTCCTCGTAACGCGTGAGGAACAGCAGGGTGGCGAGGACGACGACGAGCAGCAGCCAGGCCGTCTCGGTCCGGCGGCGGCCGGCGCGGGACGCCGGTGGACGTGCCGCGGCGCGATCAGTGAATGCGGTTTCCACGTGTGCACCCGATCCCCGTGATTGAGCATGATGATCAGCGGTCGCGCGTTGTCCGCGACCGCATTCCACGGCCCGCCATCGGTGTTCGCGCCGCTATTGCATGGGACGCCGGAAAGGGCGCCGCCGGGCGACAGCAAGCGCGAAATCAATGCGCGTTTCCGATCCGGCCCCACGGCCCGTCGCGGCCGGACCGGCGGGCCGGCCCGGTGTAGCCTCCGGCCGGGAGGACAAACGTGCCGAGGAACGCCGAGAACCCCGCGCTGCTGGGCCGCCTGCGTGAGCGGGACCAGCTCGACGGGCTGCTGCGCGACGTCCGGGCGGGACACAGCCGAGTGCTGGTGCTGCGCGGGGAGGCCGGGGCCGGCAAGACCGCCCTGCTGGACTACCTGAGCGAACACCCCGGCGGTGGGCGGGTCGTCCGGGCGGCCGGAGTGGAGCCCGAGTCCGAGATCGCGTACTCCACGTTGCAGCAGCTGTGCGCTCCCCTGCTGGGGCACCTCGACCGGCTCGCCGAGCCGCAACGGGCCGCGCTGGCCACCGCCTTCGGGCTCAGCGCCGGCCAACCGCCGCAGGCTCTGCTGGTCGGACTGGCCGTGCTGGGGCTGTTCGCGGAGGCCGCCGCCGAGCAACCGCTGGTCTGCGTGGTGGACGACGTGCAGTGGCTGGACCGGATGTCCGAGGTGGTGCTCACCTTCGTCGCCCGCCGGCTGGAGGCCGAGTCCGTGGCGCTGATCTTCGCCGCCCGCCGGCCCGGTGACGAACAGCTGCTCCGGGGCCTGCCCGAGCTGAGCGTCGAGGGGCTGCCCGACGCGGAGGCCCGGGCGCTGCTGGACTCCGTACTGCCGGGACCGGTCGACGCCCGTGTCCGCGAGCGGATCGTCGCCGAGACGCACGGCAACCCGCTCGCCCTGCTGGAACTGCCGCGCGGTCTCACGCCGGCCGAGCTGGCCTTCGGCTTCGGTGCGCAGACGGCGATGCCGCTGGCCAGCCGGATGGAGGAAGGCTTCCAGCGCCGCATCGCCGCGTTGCCGCCGGACACCCGCCGGCTGCTGCTGGCCGCCGCGGTCGAGCCGGTCGGCGACGTGACGCTGCTGTGGCGCGCCCTGCAGCGGCTGGGCGTCGGCCCCGAGGCCGCCGCCCCCGCACAGGCCGCCGGACTGGTCGAGTTCGCCGCCCGCACCCGCTTCCGGCACCCGCTGGTCCGCTCGGCCTGCTGGCGGTCCGCCGACGCCGCCGACCTGCGCGACGTGCACCGGGCCCTGGCCGAGGTGACCGATCCGGCGCAGGAGCCCGATCGCCGGGCCTGGCACCGCGCACACGCCGCCGCCGGACCGGACGAGGAGGTCGCCGGCGAGCTGGAACGGTCGGCCGGCCGGGCCCTGTCGCGCGGCGGCCGGTCCGCGGCCGCGACGTTCCTCGAACGCGCCGCCGAGCTCAGCCCGGACCCCAAGCCCCGCGCCGAGCGGGCGCTGGCCGCGGCCCAGGCGCGCTTCGACGCCGGAGCGCCGGCCCGGGTGCCCGACCTGCTGGCCGCGGCCGAGCTGGGCCCGCTCGGCCCGCTGCAGCGGGCCCGGGTCGAGCGGCTGCGGGCCCAGGTCGCGTTCGCCCTCAGCCAGGGACGGGCCGCCGGGCCACCGCTGCTGGCCGCCGCCCGCCGCCTCGAGGAGCTGGACCTCGCCGCGGCGCGTGAGACCTACCTGTCGGCGCTGGGCGCCGCCGTGCACGCGGGACGGCTCGGCGGCGACGATCTGCGGCACGCGGCCGAGGCCGCCCGCGGTGTCCCGGCCGGGGAGGACGCGGCCGGTCTGCTGCTGACCGGCCTCACGACCTGGAGCCTGCAGGGGTACGCGACGGCCGTACCGCAGCTGCGCCGGGCCCTGGCCGCGCTGACCACCGAGGAGGACCCGCGCCTGCTGTGGCTGGCCGTACCGGCCGCGCAGCTGCTCTGGGACGACGCGGCCTGGCAGCGGCTCACCGAGCAGGCGATCCGGGCCGCCCGGGCGACCGGCGCGCTGGCGCTGCTCCCCACGGCGCTGGTCCTGCGCGCCGGTGCGCTGCTGCCGGCGGGCCGGTTCACCGACGCGTCGGACCTGCTCGACGAGGCCGCCGCCATCGGCCAGGCCACCGGGCTGCCCACGCCGCCCTCCGCCGCGCTCACCCTGGCGGCCTACCGGGGCCGCGAAGCCCCGGCGTCGGACCTGATCGCCGCCACCGTCCGGGACGCCGACGCGCGCGGCGAGGGCCAGCTGCACGGCCTGGCCCACTTCGCCACCGCGGTGCTTCGCAACGGATCCGGCCGGTACCAGGAGGCGATGCGGGCGGCGCGCCAGGTGATCGCGTACGAGGATCCGGGCGTGTTCGCCTGGGCCCTGGCCGAGCTCGTCGAGGCGGCCACCCGGGCCGGCGAGCCCGCGGTCGCCGCCGAGGCCCGCGAGCGCCTGGCCGAACGGACCGGGGTCGCCGCCACGCCCTGGGCCCTCGGCTCCCAGGCCGTCGCCGACGCGCTCGCGGGACCCGCGGGCAAGGCCGAGGACTGCTACCACGAGGCGATCGAACGCCTGACCGCCGCCGGGCAGGAGCTGCACCTGTCCCGCGCCCGCCTGCTGTACGGCGAATGGCTGCGCCGGGCGAACCGGCGTACCGACGCCCGCACCCAGCTGCGCACGGCCCACGAGTCCTTCACCGCGATGGGGGCGGAGGGCTTCGCCGAGCGGGCCGGGCGTGAGCTGGTCGCCACCGGCGAGACCGTCCGCAAGCGCAGCCCCGGCGTCCCCGCCGAGCTCACCGCGCAGGAGGCCCAGATCGCCCGCCTGGTCGCGGCCGGGCGCACCAATCCGGAGATCGGCACCGTGCTGTTCCTCAGCCCGCGCACCGTCGAGTGGCACCTGCGCAAGGTGTTCGCCAAGCTGGGCATCGGCTCCCGCCGGGACCTGGCCGCGGCCCTGCGCGATGGTCCATAGTGGGCGGGTGCCGCAGGGTCTGACGTATGCCAGCGCGGTCAAGCTGCTGGGCGGGTCGAGCCCGCTGGTCACCGTGGCCGACAACCTGCTCGGCGGGGCGCTGAGCCTGGCCACGGCCGGCGGCAGCGAGGTCGCGCTCAGCCTGTTCGACGCCAAGGCCGAGGCGATCCGGCTCGGCCATCTGGTGGCCGGCAAGCTGACCGAGACGGTACGGGGCCTGAGCCGCTACGACCGCAACCTGCGGCTCCAGGCGGCGCACGGCGTCCTGGTGGTCACGGCGTTCTTTGAAGCGCTCGACGACTGCCTCGGCACGGCCGGCATGCCGTCACCCGGCTTCACCCGCGACGAGCAGATCATGCTGGCCGCCGGCACCAAAGTGACCGGTGACTGGCCCGGCCGGCTGCTCGCCGGGACCATCCCGGTGCCGTCGCCGGACCGTACCTATGACGACCTGCTGAGCGACCTCCAGGACTGGTACGAAACGCTGGCCCTGAAGATGGTCGACCACCTCGGCCGTCTTGCGGTCTGGGACAACTCCGACGTGCGCACCCAGCGCCAGGTCGACATGCTGCTGCCCAGCGAGCTGCCGGACCGGGCTCTCGATCGCTACGAGGAGGCGGCCCGGCGGCTGTCCGGGGAGCTGCCGGAGTTCGCGATCTGGATGCGGCGGCTGGAGGACCGGGCGACGGCCCGGGGGCTGCAGGCCCTGGAAGAGGCACTGCTGCGGGTCACCTCCGGCCACGATCCCGTACGGCTGCGGGCCGCTCTCGCCGCCGCGTACCGGGCGGAGCTGGACCGGCCGATCCTCGGCGGTGACGCCGGCGACCTGACCATGCCGGCCCTGGGCGCCGCCTACGTCGATCCGCGCTTCCGGGTGCAGGCCGCCGGCCTCGGGTCGCGCCCGGCCGAGCAGGACTGGTGGCAGGCCGAACCGCGCGAGGACCTGGCCGGCTTCCTGGCCACCTATGTGACCACCCCGCAGGCGGCGGACGTGCCGATGCTGCTGCTCGGCCAGCCCGGTGCCGGCAAGTCGTCGCTGACCCGGGTCCTGGCCGCCCGGCTGCCGGCCGCGGACTTCCTCGTCGTCCGGGTCGCGCTGCGCGACGTGCGCGCCGAGGCCGAGATCCAGGACCAGGTGGAGCAGGCGCTGCGCGACACCGTCGGCGAGACCGTGGCGTGGGCCGAGCTGACCCGCGCGGCCGGCGGCGCGATGCCGGTCATCCTGCTCGACGGCTTCGACGAGCTGCTCCAGGCGACCGGCATCCACCAGTCCGACTACCTGCAGCGGGTGGCGGCCTTCCAGCAGCGCGAGGCCGTGCTCGGCCGGCCGGTGGCGGTGCTGGTGACGACCCGGGAGGCGGTGGCCGACCGGGCCCGGTTGCCCGCCGGTGGCCTGGTGGTGCGGCTGGAGCCGTTCGCGGAGCCGCAGCTCGAACGGTGGCTGGCGGTCTGGAACGGCACGAACGCCGACCGGCTGGCCGCGGCGGGCCGGCGACCGCTGCCGCTGGCGGTGCTGCGCCGCTTCCCCGACCTGGCCTCCCAGCCGTTGCTGCTGCTGATGCTGGCGCTGTACGACGCCACGGGCAACGCCCTGCAGAGCGACGAGGAGACCTTCGACACCGGCCAGCTCTACGAGCGGCTGCTCAGCGAGTTCGCCGACCGGGAGGTCCGCCGGGTGCACGCCGGGCGCCCGGAGACCGCGATGCCCGAGCTGGTCGAGGCGGAGCTGCTGCGGCTGTCCGTCGTCGCCTTCGCGATGTTCCACCGCCTGCGGTTGTGGGCCACCACCGAGGAGCTCGATGCCGACCTGGCCGGGCTGGGCCTACGGGCGTCACGGGAGGCCGGCAGCGAGGGCTTCCGGGCACCGATCACGGCCGGGCAGGAGATGGTCGGGCGGTTCTTCTTCATCCAGCGGGCCCAGGCCCACCAGGACGACCGGACCCGCCAGACGTACGAGTTCCTGCACGCCACCTTCGGCGAGTACCTCGTGGCCCGGCTCGTCGTGCAGGCACTGCGCGACGCCGCCGCCCGGGCCCGGGCCCGTACCCTGCAGCTCGGCCCGTCCGACGAGGACGATCTGCTGCAGTCGCTGCTCGGTTTCACGCCGCTGAGCGCCCGCACCACCGTCCTGCCGTTCGCCACCGACCTGCTGCGCGGCCCGGACAGCGCGCAGATCCGGGAGTGGCTGGTGGAACGCCTACGCACGGCGGTCACCCGCCCGCAGTACGTCCCGCGCCGTTACCAGCCGGTGGACAAGCGCGTCGACCACTGGATGGCGACGTACTCGTTCAACCTGATGCTGCTCACGCTGGCCTGCGGTGGGACCGTGCGGGCGTCCGAGCTCTTCCGGCGGGCCAAGGACCCGGCGGACTGGCTGCGCGACTCGGCCCTGCAGTGGCGGGCCGCCGTCCCGGCGAGCATGTTCCTCGACGCGCTGGAGCCGCTGGCGGTCACCCGGGGCTGGGCGGCCGACGGGCGCCGCGACCTGATCCTGGAGCACTCACCCGGAGCCGGCGTCGACGACGTCGATCCGTTCTGGTCGCACGGCTTCGGCCCGGACTGGTTCCTCCGCGACTCGGAACCTGGCAGCAGCTTCCACGACGGCTTCCCCCTGCGTGCCGCACTCAAGTCGATGCAGCTCAGCAACGCGATCAGCGACGACACCTTCCGGCACGCCCTCGAGCCCCTGCTCGACCACCTTCCGGAGGCGGTGGTGACCTTCGCACTGCACGGACGCGACGACACGGATTCGTTCGCCCGCATGCTCGTCCAGGTGTGGGTGACCTCGGCCCTGAGCGAAGAACCGGCACGCCTGCTGCCCGTGTACGACCGCGTCGCCTCCGCGCTGGCTGCTACGGGCTGGGGCCGGCCGGCACTGCCAACAGCTCGCCGGGTCGCGCCATCCGCATGGTGTTGCGCTCTCTCGCCGCGGACGCGCACCGGCTCCCCTCCGCCGACGTGGTCCGTCTGGCGCTGCAGCTGCGGTCGAGTGAATGGTTCGACTACACCGAGCACCTGCTGCCGTTGGTGGAGTGCCTGCTCGCGGACCCGACACCAATCGACGACGAGCGCGAGGCGCTGATCGCCGAGATGGTGCACGTCCTCGACGCCCAGGTCGACGAAATGGCGCCGGAGGACTGCCTACGCCTGCTGATCGCCTTGTCGGGCGCCCGGTTCGAGCCGTCGCTGGGTACGGTGGCCGCGATCGACGAGCGCCTGGCCACACCGTCGGTCCGGGAACGGATGCGGGCCACTCCGGACCTCTTCGCCCGCCTGATGGAAGCCCGCCGGCGGCTACCCCGCCCCTGACGCACTCTCGGCCTGGTCGTGCGCCGCTTCGCGGAGCCCGACGCAGTCGTACTCCCAGAACGTAGAGGGGTAGACGAACGTGCCGGTCATCCAGGGCTCGTAGGCCGACAACCGCACGACCTGGAAAGCCGCGTCGGGGATGCGCAGCGAGGGCTTGCCGAAGCCGTGTTCCCCGGCCGGGCGGAAGCCGTGACGCGAGTAGTAGCGGGGATCGCCCTCCAGGAACACCAGCGGGACGCCGCGCTCGTTGAGGTGCAGCAAAGCGGCGCGGATCAGCGCGGCGCCGAGGCCGCGGCGCTGGAACTGCGGCCGGACGGCGAGCGGGCTCAGCGACTGCACGTCGACCAGCCGCCGCGGGGCGTCGAGCCAGGCCCGGCTGACCATGACGTGTCCCACGACGTCGCCGGCCTCTTCGTCGGCGACCAGGGAGAGCGCCGAGGGGTCATCGCGGCGCAGGGCTTCGACCAGCCGGACCACCGTGTCCCCGTGGTCCGCGCCGAACGCACTGCGATGGACGGACGCCACCGCGGCATGGTCACGCGGCTGCTCACTACGAAGGGACATGGCGGCAAGTTAACGACACCGGGCAGAGCCGCCAAACGATTAACCGCGCACCGCCCGTCGCCGTAGGCTGCCGGCCATGGTCCACACCCATGAGCTGGTGTCTGCCCGGGGCCGGCTGACGAAGCGGTACACATCGTGGGCGCGGGGCGAGCATCTGCGGGAGTGCTCGGTGCTGCGGCGGACCGCCAGGCCGACCGGAGCCTGCACCTGCTGAGCCGCTGAACGGTCCTCGCCGACGTTCAGGGGTGCAGGGGCCGGCGGCGGGGACGGACCACCCGGTGGGAGATCCGCCAGCCGGCGGCCGTGCGCTCGACGGTGTCGTCGTAGGTGACGCTGCCGGCCGACCCGTCCGCCATGATGCCGAGGCCCTTGGAGGTGGCGTGGACGGTTCCGTCGGTCACCTCGTGGAGCACGATGTTGGTGACGTGGTGTGCGACCGGGTTGCCGTCGCCCAGGGCAAGGGCGGCCTCGTGGATCGCCGCCGGGCCGGCCAGCACGCCGCCGCCCAGGGCGGTCACGTCGTAGGGGGCGTCCTCGGTGAACACGGCGGCCAGGCCGGCGAAGTCGCCGCGGTCGATCAGGTGACCGTGCTGGTTGATCAGGTCGGTGATGGCGAACCGGTCGTCGGCGGTCAGGGCCATGCCGGCACGGTACCGCAGCCGGTCATCGGCACCGGCGGCAGTGGGCGCTCGTCGACGGGCAGAATTCGCGGCCGACGGCCAGGGCCACGGTGCGTACGGCCGGGCCGAGCGCGCGCGGGTTGAGCCGGCCCGACCAGCCCGTGACCGCGACGGCCGCGACCGGGCGCCCGTCGGCGTGCAGGATCGCGCAGGCGACGCCGCCGACTCCCGGGCCGGACTCCTCGCTCTCGTAGGCCAGGCCGGATTCGCGCACCAGGTTCAGCTGCCGGCGCAGCGACGCCGGGGTCAGCACCGTGCGCGGACCGATCGCGGTCAGCGGCCGGGCACACACCAGCGCGACGGCCGCCTCGTCGCTGCATGCCAGCAGAGCTTTGCCGGGCGCGCACGCGTGCGCGGGCAACCGGCCGCCGGCCGCAAGCGGCTCCGGGGTGTTCGGGCCGCGCAGGATCTCCAGGAGTACGACGTCAGTCCCGTCCAGAACCGCCAGCTGCACCGACTGCCTCGTCGCCTCCCGCAGGTCGACCAGGTACGGCAGCGCGACCGCCCGCAGATCACGGCGGCCCATGCCCAGCCGCCCGAGCTCGGACAGCCGCCGGCCCAGGTGCAGGAGCGTGCCGCTGCGCTCCAGGAAGCCGTAGACCACCAGCCCGGCCACCAGCCGGGACGTCGTCGACTTGGGCAGCCCGCACCGGCGGCTGATCTCGCTGAGCCGCAGCTCCCGATGGTCCGCGTCGAACGCGCCGAGCACCGCCGACACGCGGGCGACGGCCACGTCGGGGATGTTCCGCTCAGCGGCACGTTCCATCGCAGCTCCCTTGACAGGCCCGCACCCTCGTCGCTTACTAACGTACCAGTTCGTACATCGAGATTCGCAGATCAGCGTGCGCGCGACGACGGGAGCTTCACGCCCATGAAACCTTGCCGGTACGGCCTGATCGGTGCGGGGATCGGGGCTTCGCTGTCACCGTCGCTGCACGAGACCGAGGGCCGGCGACACGGGCTCGACCTGTCGTACCAGCTGATCGACATCGCCGAGCCCGGTACCCCGGACGACCTCGGCCACCTGCTGGCCCGCGCCCAGGCCGGCGGCTTCGCCGGCGTCAACATCACCCACCCGTTCAAGCAGCGGGTGGTCGGCCTGCTCGACGAGCTCTCCCCGCAGGCGCGCGACATCGGCGCGGTCAACACGGTGGTCTTCCGGCACGGCCGGCGGCTGGGTTTCAACACGGACGCGTACGGCTTCGACGAGTCGTTCCGCCGCGGCTTGCCCGGCGCGGCGGTCGGCCGGGTGGTGCAGCTCGGCGCCGGCGGCGCCGGGGCGGCCTGCGCGTTCGCCCAGCTCGGCGCGGGTGTCGAGCACCTCACCGTGGTCGATCCGGACGCCGACCAGCGGGGGCTGCTGGCCGAGGCGCTGAGCATGCGGTTCGAGGTCGAGCGCATCGCGGTGGCCGCACCCGACGAACTACCCGAGGCCACGGCGACCGCCGACGGCCTGGTCAACGCCAGCCCGGTCGGCATGCACGCCAGTCCCGGGCTGCCGCTGCCGGTCGCGCTGCTGCACCCGGACATGTGGGTGGTGGACATCATCTACCTGCCCGTCGAGACCCGGCTGCTGCGCGCGGCGCGGGCCAAGGGCCTGCGCGCCATCGGGGGCGCCGCGATGTGCGTGTTCCAGGCCGCCGCCGCGTTCGAGTTGTTCACCGGCCGTACCCCCGACACCGGCCGGATGCTCGCCCACCTCAACCGGCTGCTGCAAGGCAGCGGGCGCCACATCCACGCCTGATCCGTCCCCGCCCCCACACCGCTGGAGTCACCGATGAGCAGACCGACGAAGCGAGCAGACCGAGCCGTGCCACCCGACGGGCACCTCACCACCAGGAACCTTCCCGAGCCGATGTCGTTGCGCCGGATGGTCGGCCCCGGCGTGGTGGCGGTCGGCATCGGCATGGCGGCCGGGGAGATCATCCTGTGGCCGTACCTCACCGCGATCGGCGGGCTGGGCCTGCTCTGGCTGGCCTTCGCCACTCTGGCCGTCCAGTTCGTCATCAACATGGAGATCGAGCGCTACACGCTGGCCACCGGGCAGACCGCGGTCGCCGGATTCTCCCGGTGGTGGAAGGGCTGGGGCATCGTCATCTGCCTGGCGGGCGCCTTCCAGTACGTCTGGCCGGGCTGGGCCACCAGCGGCTCCACCGTGTTCACCTATCTCGTCGGCGGCGGCGACCCGGTCTGGATCACCGTGGCCGTGCTGGCCGCCATCGGTGTCCTGCTGTCGGTCTCGAAGGTCATCTACAAGACCGTGGAGCGGGTCGAGATCGTCAAGGTCGGCCTGACGCTGTTCTTCCTCGCCGTGGTCGTGGTCTTCGTGATCTCCCTGGCCACGTGGGGTGAGGGTGCCCGGGAGAGCGTCACCGGCTTCGGGCAGATCCCCGAGGGCATCACCTTCACCCTGCTGCTCAGCGCCATCGGTGCGGCGGGCGCCGGTGGCGTGCACAACCTGGTGCTCAGCAACTGGATCCGCGACAAGCGGTACGGCATGGGCGCGCACGTCCCCCGCCTGATCTCGCCCATCACCGGCCAGGAGGAAGCCGCCGGCAGCGACCGGTACACGTTCCCCCAGGACGACGAGAACCTGGCCCGCTGGCGGGTCTGGTGGAAGCGCGCCAACATCGAGCACTTCTTCGCGTTCCTGCTGGTCTGCTTCCTGACCATCACGATCATGAGTCTGCTCGCCTACGAGACGCTGTTCGGCCGCGACGACCTCAAGTCCGACCCGTCGTTCCTGCGGATCGAAGGTGACGTGCTCGCGAGCGAGGTCGGCGGCTGGCTGAAGCTGCTGTTCTTCGCGGTCGCCGCGGTCTCGCTGTGGGCCGCCGCGATGGGACTGCTCGACGTCATCGGCCGGGTGGCCAGCGACTTCGTCCGCCGCAACTACCTCGCCGGCTCCGCCCGCTGGACCGAGGCCCGGCTCTACCTGGCCGTCGTGTGGGGCGAGATCGTCCTGGGCTCGCTGATCCTGCTGGCCGGCTTCACCCAGCCGCTGGGCCTGCTGATCGTGTCCACCTGCGCCGCCTCGGTCGTGACCCTGCTGTACTCGGTGCTGCTCGTGCGGCTCAACCGCAAGGACCTGCCGGCGGCCATCCGGATCGGCGGCTGGCGGCTGGGTGGGCTGCTGGCGGCGATCGGCTTCTACGGCTTCTTCGCCGTGGCCATGGTGGTGACCCAGCTGCAGAAACTCTGAGGACCGATCAGCTCGCCGACAGCCGCAGGTGGCGGTGGGCGGCCATCCGTACGGGTGCGTTGGCTTCGCCGAAGCCGTCGTAACCACCCCGGCGCTGCAGGATCTCGAAGAAGACCCGCCCGCCGTAGACCGGGGTGTACAGGTGGAACAGCTCACCGCCGTGCTGGTCCCGGTCGTAGAGGATGCCGTGGCGGCGCAGCCGCTCGACGAGGTCCCCGGGCAGAGCGAACCGCGCGACCAGGTCGGCGTAGTAGTTGTCCGGCACCTGCATCGCCGGGCCGCCCAGCCGGTCGACGGCCGCGGCGGTGGCGAAGATGTCGGCGGTGGCGAAGGCGACGTGCTGCGGATCCACCACGGCGGGCGCCCACTCGCCGCGGCGCAGCAGCGCCACGGTCAGGGCCAGCCGGACCGTACGCTGCGGGGTGCTGAACGCCCGCGAGCGCATGAGCCCGAACGGTGCCGCGTACTCCTCGGTGGTCAGCTGGGTCAGGCCGAGCACCGAGTGGTAGAAAAGCCCGGCCTCGTCGAAGTGGTCGAAGGGCTGGGCCAGTCCGAGGTGATCGGTGCCGAGCAGCCCGGTGTCGCCCGCTGGCTGCTCACCGGTGGCCAGGAAGTCCGCCCGCCAGTCGTTGTCGTCGGCGCTGAAGAACACCGAGGTGCCGTCCGGGGCGGCCACGGCGGCGAGGTCCGCCTCCCGCGACCCCCGGGTACGCGGAAGGGCCGGCGCGAGCAGCGCCTCGGCTCGCGCCCGCGACCGTCGCGGGTCGGCGCTGGTGAGCGCGAAGGTGCTGAGGGCAGCGGTGCCGGGAGTCTGGGGCCGGGTGACCGCGCTGTTGAGCACGACCCGGCAGGCGCCCTGCTCCCACAGCTCGACCGGCTTGGACCGGTGCTGGCCGGTGTGGGCGAACCCGAGCCCGCGCAGCGCGTCCTGCAGGACCGGTCCGGACCGGCCGTCCACCGTGAACTCGCTGAAGGCGTGCACGGACAGCGGCGGCGCGGCCGGCAGCCGGCGCAGCTCGATCGCCGGCTGCGCCGGGAGGCCGTCCTCCAGGCTGATCAGCGACCGCATGGCGTCGATCGCCGTCCGCCGCGGGTCGGCCTGCCGGAAGACGTCGTTGAACACCTCCAGCGACAGCGGACCGGTGTAGCCGGCGGCGAGCACCCCGGCGACGAAGCCGGTGAGGTCGAACGTGCCCTGGCCGGGGAAGAGCCGGTGGTGCCGGCTCCACTGCAGGACGTCCATGCGCAGATACGGCGCGTCGGCCAGCTGCAGGAAGAAGATCTTGCCCGGGGTGATGCGCGCGATGTCGTCAGTGCCGGCCTCACGCGACAGGACGTGGAAGGAATCCAGGCACAGTCCGAGCGCGGGGTGGTCGGCCTGCCGCACGATCCGCCACGAGTGGTCCCAGGTGGACACGTGCCGTCCCCAGGCCAGCGCCTCGTAGGCGATCCGCATCCCCCGGGCCTGGGCCCGGTCGGCCAGCAGAGCCAGCTGCTCGGCGGCGAGACCGTCGTCGTCGATCGCGGCCGGGGAGACCGACGAGCACACCAGGACGGTGTCGGCGCCCAGCTCGGCCATGACGTCGAACTTGTGCTCGGCGCGGGCCAGGTTGGCCGCCAGCAGCGGTGCCGGGACGGCCTCGAAGTCGCGCAACGGCTGGTACAGCTCGATGCCCAGCCCGAGGTCGGCGCACCGCGCCCGTACCTCGGCCGGCGACCAGGGCGCCACCACCAGGTCGTTCTCGAACAGCTCGATGCCGTCGAAGCCGGCCGCGGCGGCCGCGGCGATCTTGTCGTCGAGCGTCCCGGAGACACACACCGTCGCGATCGAGCGGCGCAGGCGGCCCGCGGTCACGGCTCAGCTCCCGGCCCGGCCGAGGTAGCCGACGACCATGTCGGCCAGCATGGTCCGGTACCGGTCGCGGGCCGCCGGATCGAGCAGGTCGCGGCCGAACAGGGCGCCGAAGGTGTGCCGGTTGGCCACCCGGAAGAAGCAGAAGGCGCTGATCATCATGTGCACGTCCAGCGCGTCGACGTCCGCGCGGAACGTCCCGTCGCGCTGGCCGCGGGAGAGCGCGTCCTGCAGGACGCCGATCGCCGAGCTGTTCAGGTCGACCAGCCGCGCGACCTGGGACATGTTCCTGGCCTGCTGGGAGTTCTCGACCCCGACCAGCTTGATGAACGTGGGGTGGGCCTCGTGGTGGTCGAAGGTGACCTCGGCGATGCGGCGGATCGCCGCCACCGGCGCCAGGTGCTCGACGTCGACGGTGCGCTCGGCCGCCCGGATCTCGGCGTACGCGCGCTCCAGCACGGCCAGGTAGAGCTGCTCCTTGCCGCCGAAGTAGTAGTAGATCATCCGTTTAGTGGTGCGCGTCCGCGCCGCGATCTCGTCCACCCGGGCACCGCTGTAGCCCTGGTCGGCGAACTCGCGGGTGGCGACGTCGAGGATGTCCGTACGGGTACGCCCGGCATCACGCCGGCGGTCGACATCGGGTTCTGGTGCCGCTCCCCGGCTCATCACACTCCTTGTATACGAACTAGTCCGTACATCATGCCTCATGAATCCGCGAACTGCGGCCGGGCGCCGGCGTACCGTGAAAGAGCGTGCGACGGCCCGGCCGGCGACGCAGAGAGGTCTTCCTCATGGCCCGCTTCGACGTGTCCCTCGACGTCCACGCTCCGGCATCGCGGGTCTGGGCCGAGCTGGTGGACTGGCGCAAGCACGCCGACTGGGCGCCGCTGACGAGCGTCCGCATCACCAGTGCCCGTCCCGACGGGGTGGGCGCCGTCTTCGTGGCCCGCACCGGGATCGGCCCGCTCAGCTTCGACGACCCGATGACGGTGGTCCGCTGGGAGCCACCCGCCGGTGACGCCCCGGACGACGCACCCGGGCGATGCGACGTGGAGAAGCACGGCCGGGTCGTGCACGGCCGGGCCTGGTTCGTGGTCACCCCGCTGCCGGGCGGCCGCAGCCGGGTGGTGTGGAGCGAGGACATCACGGTCAGCCCGCACCGGCTGACCCGGCTGACCGCTCCCCTGCTGTCCGTCGTCGGCAAGGCCGGTTTCGCCCGGGTCCTGCGCTCGATGGCGCGCGAGGCCGAGCGTCCCCTCGGCCGGGCCTGACGCCGGCGACGTCAGCCGCGCTGAAGCCAGCGGTCCAGCCAGGCGAACGCCTCGTCCTGCATCTCGCGGACGAAGACGTGACCCAGACCCGGCCACACCTTGGTGCTCAGGCGGTGCCCGGCCAGGCCGACACGGTCGCCGAGATGTCGTCGGACAGCCGGGCCCGCGCCGACTCCCGGCGGCCCGGCGCTGCCAGGCCCGGAAGCCCAGCTTGCGGTGGTTGCACCAGGCCGGCGGGAAATCGAGTCCGGCCTTGAGCTGCTCGACGAAGACGGGCACGGCGCCCTCGACCACCACGGGACTCTCGAACTGCGGTGCGGCGCCGTCAACGCTCGCCGCGGCGGCGGGCACGAACACCGCGCCCGCCGCCCGCTGCGTGCCGGATCAGTGGGTGCGCGGGTCCACGTCGTTGCTGCGGCTGCCGGCCTTGGCCAGGCCCCGGCTGACGAGGTAACCGATGGTCAGCAGGGTGATGTACCACCACGCCTTGTCCGCGGCGAAGTAGTCGCTGCCGTCGTTGGCTGCTCCGTCACCCACCGTGTAGGAGGCGATCAGCACGCCGGCGACAGCGGCGAGGTAGACGAACAGCTCGGTGGTCTTGTACGACGGCTTGGTCTCCTCGCCGCGGGTCCGGACGTGCTTGACGTCGAGACCGTCGTGCGCGTGGGTCGTGGTAGCCATGAAATATCACTCCAGGGGGTCATATGTCGGGCCGCCGGATGGCGGCAAGCGCCGGAGTACCCGCCGCTCGGCCGGCCAATCAGTGACTTCCCAGCTAGTTGCCAGACCGTTACCAGGCTCGGATGGACGCCTACACCGAAGCGCTCGCGGCCCGATGGACGGCAGGAAAACTCTTCGCGTACGGGTGTACCGTTGCGTCCTGGTACCACCCGCTCCCGGATGCCCAGTTGATCATGGTGAAGTGACCGATGCCCCTCCCCGCCACGCTGACCCATGACGCCATGTTCTACGGCAGTGACGACGAGTTCGCCGCGGCGCTCGCACCGTTCGCCCGCGAAGGGCTGGAGCGGGACGAAGCGCTGGTCGCAGCGGTGACCCCGGGCAACATAGCCCTCCTGCGGGACGCGCTCGGCGCGGACGCCACCGCAGTGACGTTCATCGACCGCGACGAGTGGTACCGCCGGCCCGCGACGACGGTGGCCGGGTGGCAACGCCTGCTCACCGAGGCCCTGGCCCGCGGGCACAAGAGGATGCGCCTGATCGGTGAGGTCGCTTTCGGCGCCCGCCCCCACCACCCCACCTGGACCCGGTACGAGGCCGCGCTCAACGACGTGTTCGCGCAGGCGCCGGCCTGGATCGTCTGCCCGTACGACACCCGGAAACTCCCGCCGGCACTGCTGGACGATGCCCGGCGTACCCATCCGGCGACCTTTCCGTGGCGGTCGCCCAGCGCCGGTTACCTGACCCCCGAGCAGTTCCTCCGCAGCGTGCCCGAGCCGATGCCGCCGGTCAGCGGGCCGCCGGCCCTGAGCATGGACGTCACCGGCGGCGTCGCGTCCGCCCGCACTGCCGTGTCCACCCTGCTCGCGGCGGCGGGCTGGGCCGGCCTGGATCGCGGCGACGATCTGATCCTGGCGATGTGCGAGATCGTCACCAACAGCATCCGCCACGGCCATGGGCGGCGGGAGCTGCGGGTGTGGACCCACGACGGCACCGTGACCTGCGAGGTCACCGACGACGGCCACGGCATGGCCGACCCGCTCATCGGCTATCGCCCGCCCGCGCAGGACCTGGCCGGCGGCCGTGGCGTGTGGATCGCCCAGCAGTTGTGCGACGCGCTGTCGATCGTCCGGCGCGATGCCGCCACTGTCGTCCGGTTTGCTGTCACCGTGCGCGAGCCCCTGCGGCTGCCCACCGGCTGATCACCGCCCTTGCGGCGATGACGAGGGCCCCGGCGCTCGCGCGCCGGGGCCCGGGGCTATGGACCAGAAACACCATCTACCGGCGGTGACGCCGGCTTGTCTTTTCCGCACCGGCGCTCAGTGAGAGCAACGGGTGCGAGGATCGCGTCAGCGTGACCGGAGACCACCTCTCGTGCGATGGATACTGCGGTGTCCGCGTCGGGCCCGTGACTGCGGCCGCCGGCGGGCGATCCAACGGTGTGCGACCCTCCCTTTCCTCTGCTTGCCGTGCACTTCCCTGTTGCTGTCGCCGGCTGGTGGCGGAACCCCACGCGACTTCCTGGCCCCGGCCACGTACAGCCTGCGTCCTGCTCTTGCCGAGCGGAGCCCTGAAGGTGCATCGGCCCTGCTCGTTGCCTTGTTTCTGCGCCCGGTGACGGGCGGTTGCGTCTGCGTCTTCGTCGTTGCCCGCTCTTGACCCGAGAAACGTTAACGGGACCCTGCCAGAAAGTCTAGCCGCCACCACATAGATTTTCTGCCGCGTCACCCTGAGGGTGGGTCAGGCCGCGGAGTCGCTGGCCCGCCGCAAGTCGGCACCGGCGTCGGTGCTGCGGGTGTCGCCGTGGCCGCCGTGCCAGTCGAGGACCAGCATGCAGGCGTCGTCGGGCAGGGTGCCGTGCGGGCCGGCGACCTCCAGGACCAGGTCGCCGAGCACCCGGACGAGCTCCCGGGGGTGCAGCTCGCTCAGGTCCTGCAGGCGGCTGTGCAGGTCCAGCGCCGCAGCGCCGCGTTCCAGCATGCCGTCGGTGAGCATGACCAGCCGGTCCCCCTCCTGCAGCTCGAGCTCGGTGTCCTGGTAGGCCCGGGCGCTCCGGACGCCGAACGGCCGGTTCACCGGCAGCGCGACGGCCTGCGCGACACCGCCGCGCACCAGCAGCGGGGCGGGATGCCCGGCGTTGACGACCGCGAGCGATCCGGTACGCAGGTCCAGCCGGCCGAGGATGCCGGTGACGAAGGCGGCCCCGTCCGGGGCGTTGTCGAGCAGCGCCTGGTGTGCGGCCTCCGCCTGCTCGATCAGGGAGTGCCCGCGCCGGCGGGCGTTGCGCAGCCCCGCGACGCAGAGGGTGGCGGTGAGCGCGCTGTGCACGCCGTGCCCGACGGCGTCGGAGATGCTGAGGTGCAGCAGGTCACGAGCGAGGCTGTAGTCGAACGTGTCACCGCCGATGCTCGCGGCCGGCTCCAGCCAGGCCGCCAGGGTGAACGAGTCGGCCTCGCAGGTGAACGACGACGGCAGCAGACGCCGCTGGATCTCGGCAGCCAGGGTGAACGGCGTGGTCCGCTGGCCCCACTCGAACAGGTCGGTGTGCCGGCGGTTGGCGATCACCACGAAGGCCAGGGTGTGCGCCACCTGCGACACCCGCCGCACGGCGTCCTCGCCCGGCGCGGCGGTCAAGGCGATCTCCAGCAGGCCGATCGCCTCCCCGCGCTGGGTCACGGGCGCCCGCACGACGAACCGGTCACCGGTCTGCTCGACGAGCACCCGCTGGGTGCGCAGCGCCTGCTCCTGCGGGCCACCGTCGAACGGCTGCACCAGGGCGACGTCCTCGTCCTGCCGGCGTTCGCCCGACACAGCGCCGAACGGCAGGTGGATCAGCCGGACCAGAGCACGGCCGCTCATGTCGGCCACCAGGAACGAAACCCACACCGCGCCGAGGCTCATCCCGATCTTGCGGGTCACCGCCCGTACGGCGTCGACCGGGGCCGCCCGCTCGGCGTCGAGCAGCACGTCGTCGAGATCCATACCGCCCATACCCATGGTCACGGGACGGAGCATAGACGCGCAGACGTTCGCCCCGCGTTCAGCGCACCAGACGGCGCAACGCCCACCAGGCCATCGGGAGGTATCCGGCTACGGCCGGCGCGAACCCGACGACCGTCAGGCCGGTCCGCGTACCGGCGGGTGCGGCCTCGACGGTGTGCAGCAGGGTCAGTTTCACGCCGGCGGCCGACGCGGTCCACGACCAGGTCCGCACCGGACCCGCGGCGTCCACGCCGATGATCTGGAAGGGCACGGGGAGGCCGGCCGGCCCGTGCACGACACCGGTGGTGCCGGGCGCGAGCAGCTCACCGGGGTAGTCGACCGATCGGATCTGGGGTGACCACTCGGGCCAGCGCTGAGGGCGGACATAGCGGTCCCAGACGTCGTCGGGGGCCCGCGGACCCACGACGGTGATCTCCCGGCGCAGAGCCGGTAAGGCGAATCTCACCCACCCATGGTGCGGCACGGCGATCTTCGTCGCGCGGGCAGCGATGAATTCGGGGGCCGGCGCCGGTCCTATCCCCATGGCCGCCCATTTCGCCGTCGGCACGACGGTCACCCGCGCGGACATCCCCGGCGGCCCGGCAAGCGATCAGTTCGCGCCGCGGGCCCGGTCTACCCCGAGATCCTGCAGCAGCAGGGCCAGGTGAACGCCGCGGCGGCCGGCTGGGCGGGTCCCGGCCCAAGGGCGGGCACGCGCTGGCCGTCCTGCCCGGACTCACCCACTACAACCTGTTCCTGTCCCCGCTGTTCGCCGCGGTCACCCTGGCCTTCCTCGACCAGGCGGAGTGAGCGCCGGGTCAGTCGCCGGGGTCGGCGCGGGGCTGAGCCGGCCCGGCCCCGGACCGCAGAAGGTCCTCCATGGCCGCCACGTCCCGTCGGTCCGCCCGCTGTTCCCGCTGGTCGGCGAGGCGGTCCCGGGCCTCGTGGCCGGCGTTGCGTCGCTCCTCGAGGCGGTCCAGCCGGCGTTCGCGATCGTCGAGGCGCGCGGCGCGGGCCGCCTCCTGCCGGGAGTCTGCGTCCATACCGGTGACTATCCGCCGGAAGTGCGCCGACCACCACGGCACCGGCCGCCGGTGTCACCCGGCCGGGGTGCCTCAGCTCCGAGTCGGTTCTCCGGGCCGCACGGTGAGGATGGTGGCCTGCTCGCCGTTGTCCCGGTCGAGTACCTCAGCGACTGTCCAGCCGCACCGGCGGTAGAACTCGACGGCCGGTCCGCCGGTCGCGACCCACAGCCGGCTGATCCCGGATACGGCGGCCCACTGCTGCAGTGCCGACATCAGGGCTCCGCCGATTCCGCTGCCACGACGATCGGCCTGCACGATCATCCCGACGACCCAGGGGCTGAGAGCAGGTCGCTCAGGCAGGTCGGCCGGGGCGATGCTGACGGCTCCGACCGCTTCGTCCGCCTCGCTGACAGCCACGAAAGCGACGTGCGGTGCGGTGCGGCCCGCTTCGCTACCGGTGACGTCGATCCACCATCGCAGGTCTTGCCGGCCCGGTTCGGTACCCCACTCCTGCCAGCGCAGACGGGCGACCGGGACCACCAGATCGGGTCGGTCGGCGAGCAGGTGGACGGCGACGGTCGGGCTGTCACACATGACCTCAATCTAGGCCGCCCGCCGGCACGACGAACGCTCGCGGCGTCCGCGGCCGGCGGGCAGCCGACCTCAGGAGGAGGCCAGCGCCTCCGTCGGCGCCAGCCGGGCAGCCCGGATCGCCGGGTACAGGCCCGCCACCGCCCCGATCACCACGGTCGCGGCCACCCCGCCCAGCAGCACCCACACCGGGACCACCGTCGGCCACGACTGCGTCGTCGCGTAGAGCGCTGTGACCGCGAAACCCAGCAGCACTCCCCCGGCCCCGCCGGCCAGCGACAGCAGCAACGACTCCGCCACGAACTGCACGCGGATCTGGCCCCGGGTCGCCCCGAGCGAGCGGCGCAGCCCGATCTCCGCGCGGCGTTCCAGCACCGAGATCACCATCGTGTTGGCCACCCCGATCCCCCCGACCAGCAGCGCCACCGCGCCCAGCCCCAGCAGCAGCTGGGTGAAGGTCCGATTGGTGGCCTGCCGGGCCTGCAGCGCGTCCGAGGGCCGGGAGACCTTGACCTCGTCCGGGTTCTCCGGGTTCGCCGTCGCCGCCAGCACGTCCCGCACGGCGGTGACCTGGGCGTCGTCGGACCGGGTGTAGACGGTCGTGGGGTGCCCGTCGAAGCCCAGGTACGACGCCGCCGCCGGCCAGCCGAGCAGGACCGCCGAGTCGAGCTCCGGCGCCAGCGGCACCGGCGCCAGCACCCCGGTGACGGTGAACCACCGTCCGCCCAGGTAGACCGACGGCACGGATCCCAGCCGCCGCGCCGCCGTGGCCCCCAGCACGACAGCCGGATACCGCGCGGTCGCCGCGTTGAGCCACGACCCCGAGGTGAGCCTGGCGCCCACGGTCGAGGGCAGGTCGAGCTGGGCCGCGGCCACCGAGATGCCGCCGGTCTGGGCCGCCGGGATCCGGTCGGTCCGGTACACCGCCGTGTCCGGGACCGTGCCCGTCGCGGCCACCGCGTGCACCGGCCCGATGCGCTCGATCATCGACACGGACTCGTCCGGCAGCGTCGCGTCGTCGCCGAACATGGTGTTGCCCGGGCCGACCGTGAGCAGGTTGGTGCCCAGGGCGGCCAGGGCCCGGTCCAGGTCGGCGCGGCTGGACGACGAGATGCCGACCACCGCGGTCATCGCCGCGATGCCGATCGCGATGCCCAGCGAGGAGAGCACCGCGCGCAGCGGCCGGGCCCGCAGGCCCGACAGGCCGACCCGCATCAGGTCGGAGAGCCGCAGCCGGGCCGGTGTCAGCAGGGCGCCCACGGTCAGCTCACCCGCCCGTCGCGCATCGAGATCTGCCGGGGCAGACCGGCGGCCAGTTCCCGGTCGTGGGTGATCACCACGACGGTCGTGCCCGCCGCGTGCAACTCGCGCAGCAGCTCCACCACCCCGGCCCCGGCGACCGAGTCCAGATTGCCGGTCGGCTCGTCCGCCAGCAGCAGGGCCGGATCCCCGGCCACGGCCCGGGCCATCGCGACCCGCTGCCGCTCCCCGCCCGAGAGCTGGTGCGGGCGGTGCCCGAGCCGGGCACCGAGACCGACCCGGTGCAGCGCGGCCTCGGCGCGCCGCTCCCGCTCCTTGCGGGGTACGCCCGCATACAGCAGGCCGTCGGCCACGTTCGCCACCGCGGTACGGCCGGGAGCCAGGTGGAACTGCTGGAACACGAAGCCGATCCGGCGCGCCCGCAACGCCGACAGTTGCCGGTCGGAGAGCCGGGACACGTCGTGCCCGTCGATCCGTACCGTGCCCGCCGACGGCCGGTCGAGGGTGCCGATGAGGTGCAGCATCGTCGACTTGCCGGAGCCGGACGGGCCGACCACCGCGGCCAGTTCGCCGTACTCGACGCTCAGGTCAACCCCGTCCAGCGCGGTGACGCCGCCGGGGTAGGACTTCGTCGCGCCGGACAGTTCGATCACCGTCATGACGGCATGCCCACCGTCGTGCCGGCCGCGATGCCGCCGCCGGAGACCTCGACCCGGCCGGCGGCGAACAGGCCGGTCTCCGCCGCGGTGATGCTGCCGGCGCCGCCGTCGACGACCTCCAGCCCGTACCCGCCCTCGGCCAGCGCGAGCAGCGCCGCGACCGGGACCGTCAGCACGCCGGGCCGCTTCGCGGCGGTGAACTCGACGCTGACCGACGCCTGGTCCAGACCGGCCGGAGCCCGGGCGAAACCGATGGTCACCGACAGGCTCGTCGACGCCTCCTGCTGGCCCTCCGCCGGCGTCACCACGGTCTCGACACCCTTGATCGTGCCGGCGACCTCCTTGCCGTCCGGCAGGGTCACCCGCACGGCCGCGCCCTTGCGGGCGAGCCGCTGATCCGAGATGTCGAGCTCCACAGTGGCGACCCGGCCGGTGCCGGTCGTCTCCAGCAGATCGGTGCCGGGCTGTACGACGTCACCCGGCTCGGCCGCGCGGCTGTCGACCCGGACCGCGCCGCTCGCATAGACGATCCGGGCCGGGTCGACCGTCCCGGTCTCGGCCAGCCCGAGGTCCTCCTGCCAGTCCCGTACGGCCGAGGCGGTCGCCGACGAGTACGTCCGGTCCACTGTGAAGCCGCGGTAGCCCAGGGCCCACAGGTTCTGCTCGAACTGCTTGACGTCCCTGCCCGTGTCCCCCGATGACAACGTCCGATACGCGGGCAGGGATCCGTACAGCAGCACGACCGGGTCGTCGTCGATCCGGTACAGAGCTTTGCCGCGGGTCACCGTCGCGCCCTCGGCAGCGAGTGCGGTGACGGTGCCCGAGACCCGGCAGGCGTGCGCGGTCGGGTCGCCGTACCCCAGCTCGCCGTCCGTGGTCTCGGTGTCGACCAGCGTCTCCTTCTTCACCACCGCCGTGGCCGCCGGCGCGGACGCCTCGGCCTGCTCCTGCGCGTCCGGCAGGGCGACCACGACGGCGGCCGCGGCACCCGCCGTCAGCGCCACAGCCGCGGCGGCGTAGACCGTCCGCCGGCTCATCCCGCGCTCCTTTCCTCGGTCCGGGGACCACCGGGACCGCTCGGCCGGAACTTCGAGCACGCCTCGTCGGCCTTGTCGAAGGCCGGGTCGCCGGGTCCCGAGCCGATCTTGTCCCCGTCGAGCCGGATGCTGCCGTCGGCCTGCGGGTCGGGGAAGTTCGGCACCCCGTTGTCGCGCATGCACTGCGCCAGCTGCCGGCCCTGCTCGAGCCGCTCCGGATCCGCCTTGCCCCGGTCGCCGCCGTCGGGCGCCCACTGCTTGCAGGCCGCCATCGCCGCGTCGACCTTCGCTTTGTCCGTACCCTTGGGAATCTTGATCTGGAGCCCGCCGCCCGGATTCGGGTCGGGGAACCAGCTCATGCCCTGCTCGCGCATGCACTGGGAGAACTTCAGGGGCGCGTCCTCGTCCCCGGTGGCCGTGGCGCCGGCGCTCGCCTTCGGCGCACCGCCCGCCGAGGCGACCTGGTCGCCGTCTGTCGCCTTCCCGCACCCGGCCGCCGCCATGGTCAGCAGCAGGCCGAGAGCCAGGATCCTGGTGGTCCGCATCGTCGTCTCCTCGTCGGCGGCCGGGCGGCCGCCACGGGAAGCAGTGAAGTCCCCGGCGGGTTTCCCGGCCGTCACGCCGAACCGTGACGCCCAGGTGACGTGACCTTGCGTCACCATGGAGGCATGCGCATCCTGGTGGTCGAGGACGAGCCGCTGCTGGCCGACACCGTCGCGGCGGGTCTGCGCCACGACACCCACGCGGTCGACGTGGTCTACGACGGCGCCGCCGCGCTGGAACGAGCCGGGGTCAACGACTACGACGTGGTGATCCTCGACCGGGACCTGCCGGGCGTGCACGGCGACGAGGTCTGCCGGCAGCTCGCCGGGCGTGACGCCACCCCGCGGATCATCATGCTGACCGCGGCGGCCGACATCGACGACCGCGTCGAGGGGCTGGCCCTGGGCGCCGACGACTACCTGCCCAAGCCGTTCGCCTTCCGCGAGCTGGCCGCCCGGGTCGCGGCGCTGGGCCGCCGGTCGCGGCCGGCCGCGCCGCCGGTGCTGCGCCGGGCCGGGATCAGCCTGGACCCGCACCGGCGCGAGGTCTTCCGCGACGGACGGTACGTGCCGCTGTCCCGCAAGGAGTTCGCCGTGCTGGCCGAGCTGCTGCGTGCCGACGGTACGGCGGTCTCGGCCGAGCAGTTGCTGGAGAAGGCCTGGGACGAGAACGCGGATCCGTTCACCCACGCCGTACGGATGACGATCCTGAAGTTGCGCCGCAAGCTCGGCAATCCGCCGGTGCTGCTCACCGAGCCGGGAGTGGGGTATCGGATCGGATGAAGCTCACCGTGCGGGGCCGGCTGACCCTGGTGTACGGCGGCCTGTTCCTGGCCGCCGGCGTCGTCCTGCTGGGCTTCACCTACGTCCTGGTGAAGCAGCAGCTACCGGCCAAGGCCCTCATCACCGGCGGCAGCATGGCCGGGCAGCCACCACCGCCGGAGCTGGCCCGACCGGACGTGATCTTCCAGCGGGTCGTCGAGGACACCCGCGACGACGCGCTGTCCGCGCTGATCACCCAGGGCGGCATCGCGCTGCTGGTGGTCGGGGCGGCCGCGATCGCGCTGGGCTGGCTCATCGCCGGGCGGATGCTGCAGCCGCTGCACCGGATCACCGACGCCGCGCGGCGCATCGCCGAGTCCCCGGCAGCCGACCGCGGCCTGCACGAGCGCATCGCCCTGGCCGGCCCGGACGACGAGATCAAGCAGCTGGCCGACACCTTCGACCTGATGCTGACCCGGCTGGACCGCTCGTTCGACGGCCAGCGGCGGTTCATCGCCAACGCGTCGCACGAGCTGCGCACCCCGCTCACCCTCAACCGGACCCTGCTGGAGGTGGCCCTGCACCAGGAGCCGGCGTCACCGGAGGTACGGCAGCTCGGCACCACCCTGCTGGCGATCAACGACCGGCACGGCCGGCTCATCGACGGGCTGCTCCTGCTGGCCCGCTCGGAGCGCGAGCTGACCGAGCGCGCGTACGTGGACCTCGCCGACATCGCCTCGCACGTCAGCGGGCCCGACATCAAGGCCGAGCTGGCCGAGGCGGCCACGGTCGGCGACCCGGTGCTGCTGGAACGGCTGGTGCAGAACCTCGTCGAGAACGGGGTCCGGCACAACGTGCCCGGCGGCTGGGTGCGGGTGGCCACGTACGCCAGGAACGGGCTGGCGACCCTGGAGGTCAGCAACACCGGGCCGGTGGTGCCGCGCTACGAGGTGGAAGGTCTGTTCGAGCCGTTCCGCCGGCTCGGCACCGACCGGCTCGCCGGGCCCGGCGTCGGGCTGGGCCTGTCGATCGTGCGCGCGGTGGCCCGGGCGCACGACGGGGACGTGCGGGCGGTGCCCCGCGACGAGGGCGGCCTCGTCGTGACGGTGACCCTGCCGGCGGCGTCCTAGCGTCCGCCCGCGGATGGCCGGAAAGGCTCGATGTGGTGCCCGTTCGAGACCCCGGCCCGCAGACCGTCCGCTGCTCCCGCAGTGCGTGCCCTAATGTCGCGAATGTATCGAGACCGGCTCACCGACAGAGGAGTACCCGTGCCTCGAACCAGCGATCTCCATTCTCGGTGGCAACGCGAATCCGAGGAATTGCATGCGCTCATGCCGTGGGCGCGGGCCCGGCTGGATGCGCTCTTCCCCGTCCCTGACGTCCCACGGCATCACCCGTTCGATATGGAAGTCTTCGATCGGGTGCTGAAGGTGGGCCTCTTCGACGGGAGTACTCGACAGGAACTCGCCGCGCTCGAGTGCGGCCGGGGTGTCCGGCTGTGCGCGCCCGACGGCGACCCGGAACTGTGGCTTCCGCTGGCCATGCTCTTCGCCTTCGTGACCGCGGCCGACGACGGCGTCGCGGAACAGGGATCCTCGCTCCACGAGATAGGGCTCACCGCCGACCGGATCCTGCGCCGGCAGCAGGGCCCCCGGCCGGACCAGTCCGCGACGGCCCGATGCTTCGACGTCGTGCGGGAGCAGATCGAGAAACTGGACGCCACCGGCTGCCTCCCCCTGGTCGCGGACCAGGTCGCCGCCAGTTTGCGAAGCATGGCGCGCCAGCAGCGGTACCTGCGTGAGGATCGGCTACCGGACCCCTCCGCCTATCTGGCCCTGCGCCAGGACGGAAACAGCATCGGACCGATGATCGCGCTGCACCAGTGGGTGACGGGAGGTCCGGTCGACCTGCTCCTGCGTGAGACAGCATCTCTGGTCTCTCTCATCAGCGGCCTGGACAACGACATCCTCGGCGCGCCGAAAGATCTGGCCTGCGCCAATCAGTTCGACCTCTGCAATTTCGTCTTCGTGCTGGCCGCCCACCATGAGATTCCCCTGACTGCGGCTCTCCGATCAGCCGTTACCGTCGTCGAGGCCTATGCGTACCGGCTCCACTCCCTCGTCGAGGAAGTGGAGCGTACCGAGCCCGGTTTCAGCCCGCTGCGGCGCCAGATGCGCGCCACCGCGGGCTGGGCGGCCGGTACGCACGTGTTCTTCCGCACCGCGGGCCGCTATACCGAGGCGGACAGCATCAACGCCTTGCACGGAGCACAGTCCTTGTGAGCTTGCGGAAAACCGGTGGAGGCGCGCTCCCGTACGCCGATACCGTGCTCCCGCCCCTGTCTCCCCGGTGAGGACATGCCGTTGTACGTCCTGTGAGACCTCCTGAGCGCTGATACATCGCGCGTCGCCGCTGTGCGACGTGCGCCTTTTCGCTGCGGACTTCTCACTGGGACCGGTGTATCTCCATGTCCAGAAACTGGGTGGTCATGCCCACCCGTCTGCCCCTCGTCATCCGCCGTTGCCACAGGTGTGCCTCCGGGCGCTTTCGGGCCAGCGGCAGATTCCGCGTCAACGCCAACCACAAGCTCATCGACGTCTGGCTCCTCGCGCTGTGCACCGGCTGCGGGGACACCACCAAGCTCACCGTGCTGGAACGGGCAACCGTGCGTTCCGTACGCCCGGAGATCCTGGACCGGCTGCACGACAACGATGCGGGTCTGACAGCCGAGCTGCTGCTGGATCCGCTCGTGTGGCGCCGCAATCGCATCGCCCTCGACTGGGACGGCGCCTGGCGCCTCGACACCGGCGGGCCGGATCAGCCCGACGGCGAAGCGATCGAGGTCGCGGTCCGTTTCACGGCGCCGATCCCGGTCCGGCCGGTGCGCCTGATCGCCGAGGGCTTCGGTTTCACCCGGGCCGAGGTGGCCGGACTGATCGCCGAGGGCAGTCTCGTCTCGGCGGTCCGGCTGAGCGGCAGGCTCTCCGGCGACTTCACCTTCACGCTCAAGCGCTGAGCCGCCGGCCCAGGGCCTGACGAACCGGCCGCGGACCGAGAGGTCCGCGGCCGGTTCACCTGCCTCAGCGCTTCATGCCGTGCTCGATGGCCTCGATGATGCGGGGCCGCAGCTCGGCCGCCTTGATGATCGCGTCGACCGAGCCGACCTCGACCGCGCGCTGGATGCTGTGTACCCGGTCGAACTCCGCCGCCACCTGGCCCAGCTTCTCCGAGCGCACCGCCGACTGCACCTCGCCCAGCTGCGCGTTCAGCGCCGCCCGCTCGGCACCGGTGGCCGCCGCGATCCGGGCCTGCAGCTCGGTCACCCGCGGGTCGTTCGCGGTACGGGTGTTCACCTCACCGGAGAACACCACGGCCGCCGCCGGGGCGCCGCCGAGCACCGAGGCGAACGAGCCCTCCAGCGCCAGCACCGTCATGGTCGGGTTCAGGGCCTTGGAGAACACCACGAACGCGCCGCCGTGGTAGCGGGAGATCACGCAGAACACGATGGGGCCGTCGAAGTTGACGATCGCCCGGCCGATCTCGGCGCCGTACTCCAGCTGCAGCTTGCGCATCGACTCCGGGGAGCCGTCGAAGCCGGACAGGTTGGCCAGCACCACCACCGGCCGGTTGCCGGACGCCGCGTTGATCGCCCGGGCCGTCTTCTTCGACGAGCGCGGGAACAGCGTGCCCGCCGTGTAGGTGTCCGGGCCGTCGGTGGGCGGGAAACCGCGCCGCGGCACCGAGCGGGACTCGATGCCGATCAGGCAGACCGGCCACCCGCCGAGGTGCACGTCCTGCACCGCCGAGGTCTCCGCGTCGGCCATGCCGGCCCAGCGTTCCAGCACCAGGTGGTCCTGGTCGGCCAGGGCGCGCATCACCGTACGGATGTCGAACGGCTTCTTGCGGTCCGGGTTGTGCTCGGTGGAGAAGATCTGCCCGACGGTGGCGAAGTCGCTGCCGGGGTAGGTGTGCGGGAACGAGGACACGTCGCGGTCGACCGGGTCGTCGGTGCGCGCCTTGCGGGGCCCGCTCTCGCCGGGCACGACGTAGGTGTGGTCGTAGTGCGTCATCAGCACGTCGCGGGCCGCCGGCAGGCTGGGTGCCCAGTACTGGGCCTGACCGTTCGGGCCCATCACCCGGTCGTAGCCGCCGATGCCGAAGTTGTCCTCGGCCGACACGCCGCCGGAGAAGTCCAGCGACTGCTTTCCGGTGAGCACCATCGCCGAGTCCGGCGTCATCACCAGGATGCCCTTGGTGTGCATGAGCATCGTCGCCTCGGCGTTCCAGTACGGCTGGGCGCCGACGTTGATGCCCGCGACGACGATGTTGATCTCGCCGCCCTGCTGGGTGAACGTGACGATCCGCTTGAGCGCGGCGGCGACCCAGTCCATGTTCTCGGTGCCCGAGGTCATCGAGATGCGCGCGCCGGCCGACAGCGCGAACCACTCCAGCGGCACCCGCATCCGCTCGGCCAGGTCCAGCGCGGCGATCACCCGCGAGCACTCCGGCTCCGACAGCGCGCCCAGGGCCTTGGTCGGGTCGCCGAGCAGCACGACCCGGGTGACGCCTTCGGCGTACCGCTCGGTCGGGGTGGTCACGACGCCCGCGACGATCGCCGCGGAGTTACGGCCCTTGGGCCGCTCCACCGGCACGAGCGCGCCGCTCGCGTCGAGGTCGTGCTCGACGAAGCTGCCCTGCGGCCCGGCGAGCAGGCCGGTCAGCTCGTACGGGTAGACGTTGCCGCGCCGGGCCGCGCGCAGCACCTTCTGGCGGTAGTCGTCCAGCGGCTGCACCGGCTCGGTCGACGGCTTGTCCACGTGCAGCTGCGCGCCGTGGCCGGGGTCCAGCGTGATCCGTACGGCGACCTCGGCCAGCTCGCCGGCGGCGTTGCTCTGCCGGGCCACGAACTGGACCTCCTCCAGCCCCGCCCCCGCCGAGGTCGGCAGTATGCGCTGGACCAGGGCGTTCAGCTCGTCGCTGGTGAGCTCGGTGGCCGGCCAGACGTACATCATGATCCGGTTGGTGTCGAACCGCTTGTTCGCCGGGCGCTGCGCCTGGATGTTGCGGATCGCGTCCAGTCCGGCCGTGATCGCGTCCTCCACCGCGGGCAGCGCGACCAGCCGGCCGTCGGACTCGCGCAGCGGCGTCAGGTCGCGGACCTGACCCATCGCGAACAGCCGCTCGTCGGCCGGATTGCTCTTGGCGACCGCCTTGAACAGGTAGATCTCCTCGTCGGCCGAGGGCAGCCGGGTGAGGTCGAACTCGCGCAGCCGCTGCAGTTGCAGGCGCCGCGCGATCTGCGGGTGCAGGCCGCGGATCAGCCTGTCCTCGGCGAAGCCGGCACCGTCGGGCCGGAAGGTGAAGTGGTGGTGCATCACCGCGCCGCTGGTGCCGGCGACGGTGGTGGTGATCCGGCGGACACCGGCCGGCAGGGGACGGTCGGTGAGCAGCTCACCCAGCCGCACCGCCATCGCGTCGGCGTCGGGCTGGCCCTCCCAGGTGACGTAGAGGTCGGCGACCAGGCCGCGCTCCGCGACATCGGCGGCCAGTGTGCCGACCGCGCCGAGGGCGTCGGGCAGCGCGGAGATGTCCACGGCGGTGGTGACCACGCGGGTCACGCGCTCGGAGCCGGTGTGCACGGCCGTGACGAACCGGCAGCCCGCGATGTCCCGGGCGGTCACCTCGGAGAGGCCGCGGTTGCCGTAGTAGCGGCGGGTCAGCACCTCCAGCAGCACGGCGTGGTCGCGGCCGGACCGGCCCATCCGCTGGCCGATCAGCCGCACCAGCGGTTCCGCGCTGGCCACCATGGCCTGGATGCGCTCGGCACGGTCGGCTGCGTCCGGGTGGTCGTCCAGATAGCGCAGATCCCCGCGGACCGCGGCGTAGACCTTGGCGCGGTTGCGGCGCAGCAGCGGCTGGACGAACCAGCGGAACACCACCCCGCGGGCCAGGTCGGCCACCGCGGGGAAGCGCACCTGGGTGGCCTCGACGATGTGCTCCAGGGTGAGCCCGGCCCGCTCGCTCAGCGACTCGGCCGGCGGCGGCCCGGTCAGCCACTGACGCAGCAGCTCCGAGACCACGGCGACGTCGGTCGACATGCGCTGCTGGGCCAGGAAGATGCGGAAGACCGCGGCCTCCAGCTCGGGCGTACGGTCCAGGTCGCCGACGCCGTAGTGCCCGAGCATCTGCCGGAGCCTGACCTGGAACGTCTCCGGGACACCGGCGCGCTCGACGTCGAGGCTCTGCAGGTAGCTGTGGAAGTACTCGCGGGGGCTGTGCACCGGGCTGCCCGGCTCGACCTCCACGTCACCGGCCGGCTTGTTGCGGCTCAGCTCGGACAGGTCGGCGAAGACGCCGAGCACGGTGAGCTCGCCCGCCAGCGGCTGGTCGCCGAGCTCGGCCCGGGCGGCCAGATAGCCGGTCAGCAGGCGCTTGCGGTTCTGCGGGTCGGCGTCGAAGCCGAGCAGCAGGCTGCGCAGATCCTGCAGGCCACGCTCGACGCGGTCGGCGGCGGACACGTGCGCGGGCTCGCCCGGCAGGTCCACCTCGACGGTGTCGCCGGCCCCCGCGGCCTGCTCCTCGGCGCCTTCCTCGGCCAGCGGCTCCAGGCGCATCAGCGGGGTACCGGTCTCGACCTGGCTGCCGACCGACACCGGGCACTCGCGGACCCGGGCCCGGAACGGCGCCCGCAGCACCGTCTCCATCTTCATGCTCTCCAGCACCAGGATCGGCGCGCCGGCCTCGACCTCGTCCCCGACCGCCAGCGGCGTGGCGACCACCAGCGCGGGCGCGGGCGAACGCACGACGCCGCCCTCGTCGCGGCTGACCCGGTGGGTGACCCCGTCGACCTCGACCAGGTGGATCGGGCCGTGGGTGGCCGACACCAGCCGGAACCGGTGCCCGTTGACCACGACCCGGCCGCTGTGCGCGTCGAAGCGTTCCACCTCGACGTCGGCCGGGCGCATGTCGCCGCCGCCGGAGACGCCGACCCGGAAACGCTGCCGGCCCACCCGGGCGACACTCACCCGGTACGAGGCGCCGCGCAGCTTGAGGTCCAGCGGACGGGCGATCTCGTGCTGCACCTGCGGCCGGCCGCCGTGCGCGGTGGCCAGCAGGCGCTGCCGGCTGACCTCCTCCTCGTCCTGGTAGGCCTCGATCGCGGCCACCGCCAGGGCGATCGCGGAGTGCCGGTGGCTGACCAGGCGGCCCTCGGCGCGGACCCGGTCGATCCAGCCGGTGTCGGCGCTGGCGTCGATCACCTCGGGCTGGTCCAGCAGGTCCAGCACGAAGCTCTTGTTGGTGGTGCCGCCGTCGATGATCACGGTGGTCTCGGCCATCGCGCGGCGCAGCCGGCCCAGCGCCTCGTCGCGGTCACGGCCGTACGCGATGATCTTGGCAATCATCGAGTCGAAGTCGGCCGGGATGGTGTCGCCCTCGCTGACCCCGGTGTCCACCCGGATGCCGGGACCGGCCGGCAGCACCAGCCGGGCGATGCGGCCCGGGGACGGGGCGAAGTCGCGGTCCGGGTCCTCGGCGTTCAGCCGGGCCTCGACGGCGTGGCCCGACTCGGCCGGCTGCGGACCGGTCAGCCGGCCGCCCCCGGCCACGTGCAGCTGCAGCCGGACCAGGTCGGTGCCGGTGGTGATCTCGGTGATCGGGTGCTCGACCTGGAGCCGGGTGTTGACCTCGAGGAAGGCGAACAGCTTCTCGCCCGGGTGGTAGAGGAACTCGACCGTGCAGGCGCCGCGGTAACCGACGGCCACGGCGAGCCGCTCGGCCGACGCCTTCAGCTCGGCGGTCTGGTCCGGCGAGAGCACCGGGGAGGCCGACTCCTCGATGACCTTCTGGTTGCGCCGCTGCACGGAGCAGTCACGGACGCCCAGCGCCCACGCGGTGCCCTGCCCGTCGGCGATGACCTGCACCTCGACGTGGCGGGCCCCGGTGACCAGGCGTTCCAGGAAGACGACACCGGAGCCGAACGCGCGCAGGGCTTCCTGGCTCGTGCGCTCGTACGCCTCAGCCAGATCCTCACCCGAGGCGACCATCCGGATGCCGCGCCCGCCGCCACCCGCGGTGGCCTTGAGCATCAGCGGGTAACCGATCCGGTCACCGGCGCGCAGCGCGTCCTCGAGCGTGGCGACCTCGCCGCGGCTCCACGGCGCGACCGGGACGCCGACCTCCTCGGCGATCAGCTTCGCGCCGATCTTGTCGCCGAGCTTGCGCATCGCCTCCGCGCTGGGCCCGACGAAGGTGACCCCGACCTTCTCGCAGAGCTCGGCGAACGCCGGGTCCTCGGCGACGAAGCCCCAGCCGACCCACGCCGCGTCGGCCCGGGTCTCCACCAGCGCCCGCTCCAGCACGGCGAGGTCGAGGTACGGGCGCGCGGCGGCCGGCCCGAGCAGGTAGGCCTCGTCGGCCTCCCGGACGAACGTCGCGGTGCGGTCCGAATCGGTGTACAGGGCGATCGTCTCGATCCGCGTCCCGGTTTCCGCCGAAAGGTCCCGGACAGCATGGATGAGCCGCATCGCGGCCTCTCCACGGTTGACGATGGCGACACGACTGAACACCGGCTGAGCCTCCCAAGCACAACGCACAGAAGGCGACGTCCGGGTCCCGGAGCGCCGCCTCCACCTGATCTCTACCTTCCTTGATTACCGGCGGGTACAACAATGCCGGGATCGCGCATGCCGGAGCCCGGCTTTTGTGGGAATCCCACAAAAGCGCTTGGAATCCGTCACGGAACGGGGTTGTCCGGCCTGGCGCCGGCCGCGAGAATCACTGACGATGGCCGATGAACCGGACGAACCTCAGACCGCGCGAATCTGGAACTACTGGCTGGGCGGGACGGAGAACTTCGCCGTCGACCGGCAGGTGGGCGACCAGATCCGCCAGGCGTTCCCGCAGATCGTCGAGAACGCCCGCGCGTCGCGCGCCTTCCTGGTGCGCGCGGTCAGCCATGTGACCACCGAAGCCGGGATCCGGCAATTCCTGGACGTCGGCTCCGGCCTGCCGGCCGCCGACAACGTCCACCAGGTGGCCCAACGGCTGGCGCCGGAGTCCCGGGTCGTCTACGTCGACGTCGACCCGCTGGTGCAGGCGCGCGCCCGGGCACTGCTCACCAGCACACCGCAGGGCGCCACCCGCTACGTCCACGCCGACGGCCGGCAATCAGCGACGGTGCTGGCCGAGGCGGCCGGCACAGTGGACCTGGACCGGCCGGTCGCGCTGATCATGTCCGGCATCCTGGGCCACGTCGTGGACGACGACGAGGCGGTCACGATGGTCGGCGACTACCTCGCCGCCCTGGCCCCGGGCAGCTACCTCATCGCCCTCGACGGATCCCGCAGCGAGCAGCACGGCGCGGCGGAGAAGATCTGGAACGAACAGGCCAACCCGCCGTACGTGTTACGCGGCCGGGACCAGTTCGCCCGGTTCTTCGCCGGGCTGGAGCTGGTCGAGCCCGGAGTGACCTCCGCGCCGCTGTGGCGGCCGGACGCCGATGAAGCCCGGCCCCTCGACGTGCTGTGCGGGGTCGGCCGCAAGCCCTGAGTGTCACAGGGTGCGGAGAGCCTCCACCGGGGACAGCCGGGCCGCCGGATAGAGCCCGGCGGTCGAGGTAGCGGCCGAGCAGCAGCCGTGCCGAGACGGCCGCCGGCAGCGAGGGCTGGGCGGCGAGCACGTTCATGCCGCCGGTCTGCACCGCCGGGATGGCTCGGCTGCGCCGTACGGTCACGTTGCGGACACTGCCCACGGCCGTGACCGTCCGGACCGGCGGGATGCGCGCGATCATCGGCGCGGCCGTGACCGGCAGCGGCACCTCGCGGCCGTTGATCGACTGCCCGGACGCCACGGTCAGCAGGTTGCCCTGCTCGCCGAGCTGGTCGATCCGGGTCGAGGTTGCCGGTCGGTTCGTCGGCCGACGGCACCGCCGGCCGGCCCACGACGGCACGGGCGATCGCGACCCGTTGCCGTTCGCCGCCGGACAGCTGTCCCGCGCGGTGCCGGATCCGGCCGGCCGGCCCGACTCAGCATGATCGACTTGCCGGCACGCGGATAGACCTCCGACACGCCAGGTGCCGTTGCAGTACTAACGCCCGTCGGCGACCGCAGCGGGCGCCGTCCGGCCGGTCCTCAGCTCGCGGGCGATGACCGACAGCAGATGCTGCGCGCTGACCGGCTTCTGCAACAGAACCGCCCCGGTCGGCAGCGTGCCCCGCGCCGCCAGGATGCTCTCCGCGTATCCCGACATGTAGACCACCCGCAGGCCCGGCAGCTCCCGGTGCACGGCGGCGACCATGTCCGGCCCGTGCATGTCGGGCAGCACCACGTCGGTCAGCAGCAGGTCCGGGACGTCGGCCGTGGTGGCGAGCGCGAGCGCGTCGGCGGCGGTACGGGCCGACCGGACCCGGTACCCGTTGCGGTCCAGCACCCGTTCGGTCAGGGCGCGCAGTCCCTCGTCGTCCTCGACCAGCAGGATCGTCTCGCCGGCTCCCGGCCGTACCGTCAGGGAGGTGCGCGCCGCCGTCACCGCGGTCTGCTCAGTGACCGGCAGCAACGCGGCGATGGTCGTGCCGTGGCCCAGTTCCGAGTAGAGCTGGGCGTGCCCGCCCGCCTGGGCGATGATGCCGTAGATCGTGGCCAGGCCCAGGCCGGTGCCCTGGCCCTTGGGCTTGGTGGTGAAGAACGGTTCGAAGGCCCGGTCGAGGGTCTCCTTGTCCATGCCGGTGCCGGTGTCGCTCACCGCCAGGCGCATGTACTGCCCGGTCCTGACGCCCGGATGCTGCGCCGCGTAGTGCTCGTCCACCGTGACGGCGTCGGTGTCGATGGTCAGGGTGCCGCCGCCGGGCATCGCGTCGCGGGCGTTGACGGCCACGTTGACCAGCACCTGTTCCAGCCGGCCCACGTCGGCCAGCACCGGCGAGGAGTCCTCGGTGAGCCGGGTGACCAGCGTGATGTCCTCGCCGAGCGTGCGGCGCAGCAGCTTCTCCACATCCGCCACCACGCTGTTGAGGTCCAGCGCGGTCAGCTCGGCGACCGTGTCCGCCCGGGCGAAGGCCAGCAGCTGACGGGTGAGGCCGGCGGCCCGGTCGCCGGCCGCGACGATCTGCAGCAGGTCGTCGTGCAGCCGCGCCCACATGGGGTCGCGGTCCGCCAGGTCCTCGACGTCGGTGGCGGACATGCCCGCGTAGCCGTTGATGATGCCCAGCAGGTTGTTGAAGTCGTGGGCGATGCCGCCGGCCAGCTGCCCGAGGCTCTCCAGCCGTTCCGACTGGCGCAGCCGCTGGCGCAGCTGGTGCCGTTCGGTGACGTCGTCGATCACGGCGCACCGCACGGTGCGCCCGGCGAAGGTGGTCAGGTGCGAGGTCACCTCGACGTCGGTCACCCTGCCGTCGTGCTTGCGGTGCCGCCGGGCCCGGCAGCGTTCGACCGGCGGGGCCGCGGCCAGTTCTTCCCGTACGGTCGCAGCGTCATCAGCCGGGCAGAGGTCGGTGACCACGGTCTCGAGCAGGGCCTCCCGGTCCTGGCCGAAGTAGTGCACCGCGGCGTCGTTCACCGCCACGACGGCCAGCGTCTCGACGTCGAAGAGGTAGATCGGATACGGGTTCGCGTCGAACAGCTGCCGGTAGTTGCGTTCGTGTTCGCGGGTCAGTTCCTCGGCCCGGCGCCGCTCCCCCAGCTCCCGGTCGACCGCGGCGAGCAGGCCGGCGAACTCGGCCCCGAGGTCGCTGACCTCACGCGGACCGTTGACGGTGACCGCCGGCTCCAGGTGCCCGCTGGTCGCGGCGGCGCGGACCGCGGTGCGCAGGCGGCCGATCGGCCGGGTGATCCGCCGGTACACCAGCAGGGTCGCCAGCAGTCCGGCGAGCAGCCCCACCGCGGTGATCCCGGCCTGGCGGCGGGCGAGCCGGTGCGCGGCGGCCAGGGCGGCGGACCGGTCGGCGCCCGCGTACACCCGCCAGCCGGGGCCGGGCACGGTGCCGGACCCGTACACCCGGGGCAGACCGGCCACGTCGGAGCCGGCGCCGGACCGGCCGGCGCCGGTGAAACGGCTGGCGCTGACGGCGGTGCCCGCCCAGCGGGCGGCGTCGGGCCACCGGGTGACGATGGTGGCGCCGTCGCCGGAGGTCAGCAGGAACTCGAGGCCCCGGGCCCCGCCGAAGGTGCCACCGGTCGCCGCGGCCAGCCCGATCAGGTCGACGAAGGCCACCACCATGCCCTGTCCGGCCATGGGCGTGGACAGCAGCATCGCCGGCCGGCCGGTGCGTCCGTCGGTCACCGGGCCGGCGGTGCCGGGGGTACGGGACGCGGCGGCGATCCACGAGGCGCCCTGGTACGCGACCGCCTCGTCCTCGCCCGGCGGTTGCGAGGAGCACACCACCGTGCCGTCGCGGCGCAGCACATCGAGGTGGCCGTCCTGCGGGCCGCCCAGCGAGAACGACAGCCGGCAGGCCGCGGGTTCCGTGAACACCGCGGCGGCTCCCGGGCTCGACGCGACCGCGTCCACGCTCGAGCGGACCGAAGCCAGCCTGCGCCCGAGCTGCTCGGCGGCCTTACCGGCGCCGAACGCCGCGTCGGCCCGGGCGGCGGCCAGGCTGTCCCGCTCGGCGCTCTCCCAGCCGAAGCCCAGGGCGACGGTGGCGGCCAGCACGAACAGCGCGAGCAGCGCGCCGAGGTACGACCGCAGCGGCATCGGGCTTCTCGTCAGCATCCGGGGCACCGCTGCCTCGACTTCCCGGCCCGCGACGGCGGCACCACCACCGAATGACGAAAGGGACATTACTCCCCGCCCCGGCGCCCGGCCGGGACTCGGCGAGATTGCTCGCGCTTCCGGCACGAGCGGCGACTTGCCCCAAGCGCCCCCCTCGTCCGCTTCCGGGTGATTCCATGGGAGGACATCGCCACGAGGAGACAGACGTGCGTTCTCTGAGCATGCGGACCAGCCTGCTGGCCGCCGCGGCAGTCGCTCTGCTGGTGGCCCTGATCGTCGGGGCCGTCGGGATCCTGCGGACCACCAGCACCGCCGACCGGGCCGAGGCCATCTACACCGAGGCCCTGCTGCCCCTGGCCACGGTCAAGGACATCCAGCAGATCATCTGGCATGCGCGGTGGGCGAGCCTGTCGAACCTGACGGCCACGGACGCGGCCAAGGCCACCGCGTACGGGCAGGAGGCCACGGCCCACTACGACCTGGTCACGACCAGGCTCCAGGAGTACGAGAGGCTGACCGTCTCGGGCGAGGAACGCGCCGCGATGGCGACCTTCCAGGCCACCTGGTCGACCTACCTCGACCTGCGCAAGCAGTCCAGCGCGCTGAAGAACGCCGGCAAGGTCCAGGAGTGGGAGCAGTTCCGCAGCACC
The DNA here is from genome assembly GCF_018332655.1 of Actinoplanes auranticolor. Lineage (GTDB taxonomy): Bacteria > Actinomycetota > Actinomycetes > Mycobacteriales > Micromonosporaceae > Actinoplanes > Actinoplanes auranticolor. Next base: position 51,490 of record NZ_BOQL01000044.1, read on the forward strand.
ACGCTCAACCCCGCCACCGCTCAGGCCCTCGAGGACCTCGACGCCCTGGTGGCCCTCTCCCAGCGACAGGCCACCGCGAGCGCGGCCGCCGCCCGGTCCGCGGCCGACCAGGCCCGGATCACGATCGGCGTCGTGCTGGCCGTCGGCGTCCTGCTCGCCGCCGCGTTCGCGCTGCTGGTGGCCCGGGTCCTGAACCGGCGCCTGCACGCGCTGCGCGAGGTGGTGTCGGCGATGGCCGACGGTGACCTCACCGAACGGCAACCCGACACCGGCGCGAACGAGATCGGGGAGATGTCGCGTTCGGTGCACCGCGCGGCCGGCCAGCTGCGCACCACGATGCAGACCCTCGCGGGCATGAGCTCCGGGCTGTCCCAGCGCTCCACCGAGCTGCAGCAGGCCAGCCGCAGCCTCAGCGGCAGCACCGACCGGGCCTCCGTACGGGTCGGCGCGATCGACACGGCGGCCGGCGAGGTCAGCGCCGGCGTACAGGCCGTGGCGAGCGGCGCCGAGGAGATGGGCGCCGCCATCCGCGAGATCGCCATGAGCGCCACCGAAGCGGCCCAGGTGGCGGCCGGGGCGGTCGCGACCGCCTCGCACGCCGGGCAGCTCATGTCCAAACTGGACGCCTCCTCGGCCGAGATCGACAGCGTGGTCAAGGCCATCACCGCCATCGCCGAGCAGACCAACCTGCTCGCCCTCAACGCGACCATCGAGGCGGCCCGGGCCGGGGAGACCGGCAAGGGTTTCGCGGTGGTCGCGGGCGAGGTCAAGGATCTGGCCCAGGAGACGGCGAAGGCGACCGAGGAGATCAGCCGGCGTACCGAGGTCATCCAGGCCGACACCCGCGCGGCGGTGGAGGCGATCGCCGGCATCGGGGCGGTGATCGAGAAGATCAACGACTACCAGAACACCATCGCCTCGGCCGTCGAGGAGCAGAGCGCCACGACCAACGGCATGACCGGCGACCTCAACCGTGCCGCCGGCGGCACGTCCGAGATCAGCGGACAGCTCGCCGAGGTCGTCCAGGTGACCACCGCGACACGGGACGCCGCCCAGGCCACCGAGACGACGGCGGCCGAGCTCGCCGACATCTCCGGCCGGCTGAACACCATGGTCGCCGTCTTCCGGTACTAGCTATGTCGTAACGTTCGGTGGCATGGCCCCTCCGAGCCCCCGGCGGTACGTGATCACCGGCGCGCCGGGCGCCGGCAAGTCGACGATCCTGGCCGTCCTGCGCGAGCGCGGTTACGCCGTGGTCGACGAAGCGGCCACCGATGTCATCGCCCGCGAACAGGCGAGGGGCGACTCCGAGCCGTGGCGCGCGGAGACCTTCGTCGAGGCGGTGACCCGACTGCAGCAGGAACGCCGACAGCGACCGGTGCCCACCGGCGCCACGGTCCAGGTGTTCGACCGGTCGCCGCTGTGCACGCTCGCGCTGGCCCACTACGGCGAACGGCCGGTGCCGCCGCTGCTGGAGAGCGAGGTCGCCCGGATCGTCGCGGAGGGGATCTACCGGCCCCGCGTGTTCTTCGTCCGGCTGCTCGGCTTCATCACGCCGACGGCGGCCCGGCGGATCAGCTACGCGCACTCGGTGCGGTTCGAGCGCTTCCACGAGCAGGCGTACCGCGACCACGGTTTCGAGCTGGCCGACGTGCCGGCCGGCCCGCCTGAGCAGCGGGCGGACCTGATCGAGCGGGCCATCGCGGCAGACGACTGAGCCGCTTGTCCGCAGTTGTCCACAGGCCCCGGAAAGCGGGGTCGCGGCGGCTCCTGATCAAGCCGTATGGTGTGGCTCCCTCGACCGCGCCGGACGCGGTCGTGCCGGTGGAAGGACCTCAACATGGCTCGGTGGTCTCGGTCGAGGCTGCGCAATATCGGTGTCGCCGCGGTCGCGCTGCTCGGCGGTTCGCTGCTCATCATCCCGGCGGTGTCACAGGCCGGCGAGGAGCCGCCCCGGCGGCCGGCGACGGCCCAGGCGCCCGCGTCGGAGCCCGACCGGATCACCATGCTGCCCGGCGCCGAGGGCCGCTCGGCGTTCCAGTTCGAGCCCGGCTCCGGCGACACCCGGGCGCCGTACGCCTTCGTCTCCACCGGCGGCACCGTGCGAGCCCAGCAGCTCGGCGGCAGCGTCACCCCGGTCGCGCAGGCCAGGACCGGTGCCCCGCAGCGCCCGGCCCAAGCCGCCGCAGCCGCCGCCGCCTACAAGACCACGCTGACCGTGGACTCGCAGAACTGGACAGCCTGGAACAAGTTCATCAGCCTCTGGAACCGCGACACCTGGACGTGGGTCCCGGTGACCAACCCGCAGAATTCGCTGAGCGCGACGGCCAGCCTGCCCCCGGGCAACTACTTCGTCGCGGTGATGTACGGCATCTACAACGTGGACAGCTACCTGCTGACCAGGTCCTTCACCGTGAAGAGCGCGGCGCAGACCGTGAAGCTGGAGGAGAAGTCGGCCAAGCGGGTGGGCTTCACCGTCGACGACACCACCGCGCAGTCCGACTCCAGCACGGTCTGGATCACGCTGCCCAACGGCGACCTCGTGGGCTTCGCGGGCGGGCCGAAGACCCGCAACTACGTGACGACGGCCTCGCTGCCCGGCACGACGCTGCGGGTGCACGACGTGCTGACCAAGGCCGGCTCCACCGCCCTGCGGCCGAGCCCCTACCGGTACGACCTCGTCCGCTACTGGCCGCACCCGTTCCCGGCGTCCCCGGTCAAGGCGGTCAAGACCGCAACACTGGCCAAGACCAGCCTGGCGATCCGCGGGCAGGGCACCAGCACCGACGGGTCGTACGCGACGGTGCCGATGACCGGCGAGTGGACCGGCGCGTACGTGCCGACCTCGATGCGACTCCCGGCGAACCTCACCGAATACGTGACGCCGGGGGTGAACATGGGCCGCCTGGTCGACTACGGCGGCGGCCAGTCGCTCGACCTGGGCTACCGCACCCTGTCCGCGGGCACCGCGCCCGGCGAGACGGTGGGTGCAGGCCCGCTGAGCCCGGTCCGGCGGTCCGGCGACCACGACTCGCGGCGTGAGGGCAGCCGGCTGGCGATCAATGAGAACTCCACCCTCGGTGACGCGGCGGGCCACCGGGGCGGCGACAGCTCCGGCACCCACTCGATGACCCTGAGCAGCGGCGGCGCGGTGCTGAAGGCGTCGACGACGACCAGCCTGACCGCTGCCGTGCCGCAGGGCGAGCAGACGTACCAGCTGGATCACACGATGACCCGCAAGGTGCCGTGGTCCCAGCTGTCCACGAAGATCCGAAGCGAGTGGACGTTCGCCTCGCAGTGGAACCCGGGGTCCACCGACGTCCCGCTGATCGACCTCCGCCTGTCCGCCTCCGGGCTGGACCAGCGCAACCGGGCCGCGGCCGGGCCGGTGCCGCTGGCCATCGAGGCGTCGACCCGCGCGGGCTCGGCCCGGACCACCGTCGACAAGGTCGAGTGGTCGCTCGACGACGGCGCCACCTGGACGGAGCTGCCGTCGACCACCTCCGGCGGCGGGGTCGAGGCGACGGGGGACATACCGGCCGGCGCCGCGTTCGCATCGCTGCGGGTGACCGCCGGCAACGAGCAGGGCGGCACGCTGCGCCGCACCGTCCTGCGGGCGCTGGCCGGGCCGGCCACCCCGGGCGACGAGTCCGCCGGCACCACGACGATCTCCAACGTGAAGATCAACGGCGGAAAGGCGCTGCTGCCCGGCGTGGACAGCGGCCAGATCGAGATCTCGTCGACCTTCACGGCGAGCGACCCGTCCGGCATCGCCGACGCCGGTCTCTACCTCTGGCACGGCAGCTACAACGCACCGGACGGACTGCTGATGGCAGGCACGGAGTGCACCCCGGTCAACGCGACCACCGTGAACTGCACGGCGCTGGCCCACATGTACGACGTGCGGTACTCGCTGGGCATCAACGGGCTGGCCGGGGCCTGGAACGCCGAGGTGTGGGCGTCGGCCGAGGACGGCACCGGCTTCATCAACCGCAAGAAGGCGGGCACCCTGACCATCAAGCGGTCGACACGGGTGACGGCGGACGCCACTCCGGAGCCGGTGTCGAAGGGTCGCACGATCACCGTGACGGGCGCGCTGACCCGGCTCGACTTCTACTCCAACTGGACGTACCGGGCCTTCCCGGCGCAGAAGGTGAACCTGCAGTGGCGCAAGGCCGGCACGACCACGTGGACCACGGTCAAGACGGTCACCTCGGACGCGAGCGGCAAGCTCAAGGCCACCGCCAAGGCGGGATCGGACGGCTCGTACCGGTACAACTACGCCGGTGACGCGACGTCCTGGACGTCGTCCAGCTCGGCGGACTACGTCGACGTGAAGTGACACCGGACCTGACGTGAGACGCAGCGGGCCGGCATGCTCCCCCTCGAGCTGCCGGCCCGCGGTGTCCCCGCACCCCGGCGCGGGCCGCACTCGGAGCGACCCCGCCCCTGCGCAAGCCGGACCCTGTGCAGGCCGCACCCGGCGCGGGCCGGACCGGATCAGGCCGGCCGGGTGACCGGGTGGGCGGCGGCCGGGGTCCGCCGGGTGGCCGCCCAGGCCATCGCGCCGAAGGCCCCGACCAGGGCGGCGTTCACCAGCACCGCCAGCCAGGCGACGTTCGCGATGTGGGCGACCGGCCACGCCATCCCCGCCACGGCCAGCACCGCCACCACCCAGAGCGGCTGCACGTGCCGCAGGGCGAACGCCGCCAGGAGCAGCGTCAGCGGGAAGCACAACCCGAGCGGCTTGATCAGCGCCGCCGCGCCCGTCGCGTCGACCAGGTCCGTGTCCCCCAGCGACACGTGGATCGTGTTGAATCCGTAGGCGACGTTTCCGGCCACCCCGAGTACCCCGACGGCCAGCAGCACCGCCGCCGTCACCCCGCTGCTCCAGGTCACCACCCGGAGCAGGACGAACGCGTAACCGACGGCACCCAGCACGTGCACGACGGCGGCGGCCGGGTCGTCCCAGCCGCGGGTCGCGTACAGCGCGTCGGCGACCAGATAGAGCACCGGGCCCAGCAGCAGAGAGGCGGTGAGCAAGCGGTCGATCGGCGATCCGGGCAGGGATCTCATGGCGGCTCCTTCGAGCTCGGGCGGCGGGAACACTGCTCACCGTCGTCCGTGCGCCGGCCGGCGGCATCGGGGCCGGCCCTGCGATGTCACCGGGTCAGCCCTGCGAAATCACCGGGTCAGCCCTGATCCCGGCCGGGGTTCGCGCTGGCACGATGATGCGGTGACCCGTACCGCGAAGCTCAGCTCGGCGGCCGGTGCCGCCGTGGCCGTACTGGTCACCGGAGGCTTCGCGCTCGGACTGCACGTCGCCAACCTGCACAACGGCCTCATCGCGGCGTCGTTCACCGCGGTCGGGCTGTTCGTGGTGCTGCGGCGCCCGGGCAACCGGGAGGGGTGGCTGTTCGTCGCGACCGGCGCCGCCCACGCGGTGATGTTCGCCGGACGGCAGTACGCCCTGCACACCGGGCCGCTGCCGGGAGCGTCGTGGGCCGGCTGGCTCGGGGTCTGGCCGCTGCCGATCGTGCTGGTCATCGCCGGCGTCACCATCATGAGCTTCCCCACCGGACGGCTGCCGTCGCGCGGATGGCGGCCGGTCACCGGTGTCCTGGCCGGCGTCGGCGTCCTTCTCGCCGTGGTGTCGGCGCTGTGGCCGGTCGAGTACACCCGTACCGCGCTGGTCGCCGCCCATCCGCTCAGCCTGCCGGGTTTCGCCGCCGCCGACGCGTTCTACCGGATCGCCCGGCCCGCCGGTTACCTGCTGTTCCAGCTGACCTGGGTGGCCTGCGTGGTGATCCGGCTGCGGCAGGCGCGGGGTGACGAGGCGCGGCAGCTGCGCTGGTTCGTGTACGCCGTCACGGTCTCCGCCGCCGTGATGGTGCTCGGGCTGGCGGTGTGGCGCTCCCCCGTGCCCGGCACCCTGACGATGCCCGTGGTCGCCGTCGCCGCCGGAGCGGCGATCCTCAAGTACCGGCTCTACGACATCGACCCGGTGATCAACAAGTCGCTGGTGTTCGGCGCGATGGCCACGATCGTGACGCTCGGGTACGTGGCCGTGGTCGCCGGCGCCGGCCGCCTCGTCGACGGCAACCGTACGGTCCTCTCCCTGGTGGCCACGGCGGTGGTGGCCGTCGCCTTCGAGCCGTTGCGCCGGCGGGTCCAGCGGCTGGCCGACCGGCTCGTGCACGGTCACCGGGTCGGGCCGTACGAGTCGCTCGCCCGGCTGTCCGCCCACCTGGCCGCACCGGCCGGCGGTCTGCTCGACGGCATCTGCCGGACCGTAGCCGACGGCGTCGGCGCGCAGGAGGTGCTGCTCTTCACCGGTCCGCCCGGCGAGCTGCGGGCGGTGTCCGTCTGGCCGGACACCGGGCCGCTGCCGCCGGGGGTACGGACATGGCCCGATCAGCACAGCGGCGCGGCCCTCGGCGCGACGGTGACAGTGCCGGTGATGCACGACGGGCGCTTCCGGGGTGTGATCGCCGTCCGCAAGGGTGACCCCCTGTCGGCTGCCGAGAAGCAGCTGGTCGGCGACCTGGCCGCGCAGGCCGGGCTGGTGCTGGAGCTGCGGGCGACAGCCCAGCGTCTGGTCACGGCCGGGGACGCCGCCCGTCGCCGGCTCGAACGCGACCTGCACGACGGGGTGCAGCAGCGGCTGGTCACCGTGGCGATGGAGCTGGGCACCGTCGTCCGGCTCGCCTCGGCCGCCGGGTCGGCCGAGGTCGCCGAGCGGGCCGCGGCGGTCCGGGCCCGGCTGCTGGAAGCCACCGCGGAGCTGCGCGAGATGGCCCGGGGCCTGCACCCGGCCGTGCTCACCCAGGACGGGCTCGAGGCGGCGCTGGGGTTCCTGGCCGACCGGTCCGCGGTGCCGGTCCGGCTCGGCGTGGCGGTCGACCGCCGGCTGCGCCCGGAGGTCGAGGCGACGGCGTACTTCATGGTCAGCGAGGGCCTGACCAACACCGCCAAGCACGCCGGCGCCGCCCTCGCCTCGGTGCGCGCCGAGCTCACCGGGGCCGGACTCATCGTCGAAGTGGCTGACGACGGGTCCGGTGGCGCCACCATGGTTGCCGGCAGCGGTCTGGAAGGGCTGGCGGACCGGCTGGCGACCCTCGGCGCCCGGCTGACGGTCGACAGCGGTCCGGTCGGCACCCGGCTGGCGACGGTGATCCCGTGCGGGTGATGCTGGCCGACGACGCGGTCCTGTTCCGCGAGGGCCTGGCCCGGATCCTGACCGACGTCGGGTTCACCGTCACCGGCCGGGCCGGCGACGGCGCGGAACTGCTCGATCTGGTCCGCGCCGATCCGCCCGACGTCGCGGTGATCGACCTGCGGATGCCACCGGGGTACGCCGCCGAGGGCATCGACACAGCGGCGGCGGTCCGCGCCGCGGCGCCCGGGGTCGGCCTGATGCTCCTGTCGCAGTACGTCGAGGTGCACCACGCGCTCAGGCTGATGACCGACTTCGACGGCGGCGTCGGTTACCTGCTCAAGGACCGGGTCTCCGACCTCGGTGCGTTCGGCGCCGACGTGCGCAAGGTGGCCCGGGGCGAGACGGTCATCGACCCGGAGCTGGTGACCCGCCTGGTGGCCCGCCGCCGGGAACGGGACCCGCTGCGGGCCCTGACCGCCCGTGAACGCGCCGTGCTGGCGCTGATGGCCCAGGGGCTGTCCAACGCCGCGGTGGCCGGTGACCTGCACCTGGCCGTCAAGACGGTCGAGGCCCACGTGACCGCCATCTTCACCAAGCTGGGCCTGATCCCCGACGATCGCGAGCACCGGCGCGTCCTGGCCGTGCTGACCTTCCTGCGGGCCTGAACCCCGCCGGCCCGCAAGGTCATTGACTTGTGCCGGTCCCGGTCAGATGCTGGGACTCCGCCGCCGCATGGGAGGGACCGATGCGACTGCCGCCGGCCCGCACGGAGGGCACCGCGCTCGTCGTCGCGGCGCGCGCGGGTGACCGCGGCGCCCTGGACGAGCTGGTCCGGACGCACCTGCCGCTGGTCTACAACCTCACCCGGCGGGCGCTGGGCGGGCATCCCGACGTCGACGACGTCGTACAGGAGGTCATGCTGCGCATGGTGCGGCAGCTACCGGCCCTGCGGTCCCCCGGGAGCTTCCGGCCCTGGCTGACGGCCATCGCGGTCCACCAGATCGGCACCCACCAGACCCGCGGCCGGGTCGCCGCGGCCCGCACCACCGACCTCGACGAGCTGGCCGGGCTGCCGGACGCCGGCGCGGAGGTGGAGGGAGCCACCCTGCTGCGGGTGGAGCTGTCGGCCCAGCGGCGGCAGGTGCTGCGGGCCGGGCGGTGGTTGTCCGCCGAGGAGCGGACGGTGCTCGCCCTGTGGTGGCTGGAGACGGTGGGTGAGCTGACCCGCGCCGACGTGGCCGCGGCCCTGGACGTCAAGATCGCGCATGCCGGCGTACGGGTGCAGCGCATGCGCGACCACCTCGAAACCGGCCGGTTGATCACCGCCGCCCTCGACGCCGTGCCCGGCTGCGGCCGGCTCAGCGCCGTCGTGGCCGGCTGGGACGGGGTGCCGGCCCCGTTCTGGCGCAAGCGCATCATCCGGCACATCCGCTCGTGCCCGGCCTGCCCGGGCGCCGGCGAGGGCATGGTGCCCACCGAGCGGCTGCTCGGGGGCCTGGCTCTGCTGCCCGTCCCCGCGACGCTCACCGGCGATCATGTGCCGGTCGAGGCGTTCGCCCGGTCCTCGCTGATCGGCCGCTGCGCTGCGGCGCTGCGGGCTCATCCGGTCGGCGCCGCCGTGACGGCCGGCGCGCTGGCCGCCGGGCTGGTCGTCGCCCTGGCGGGGTGGTCGACCCTGCCCCCGGCGGCCCGCGCTGTGCTGGCCGATTCCCCGCCCCCCGCGGCCTCCCCCGGCCCGGTCCTGCGGCCCGGCAAGGTGTCGCTGGAGGCGGCGAACGCCGGCGGCCGGTACGTCTCCCTCTCGGTCGACCGCGGAATTCTCACGCCCGCCGGCACCACGTTGGAGATCGTCCCCGGGCTGGGCGACCGGGAGTGCTTCTCGCTGCGTACCTCTGACGGACGGCACCTGCGCCATTCGTCGTGGCGGCTGGTGGCGAGCCGGGACGACGGCACCGCGCTGTTCCGCAAGGACGCCACGTTCTGCGCGCGGGCCGGTCAGACCGCCGGTTCGGTGACGCTGGAGTCGGCCAACTACCCCCGCTGGTTCGTGCGCCACGTGGGCGACGAGCTGTGGGTCGACCAGTCCGACGACAGCGCGGGGTTCCGCGCCGACAGCTCCTTCCTGGTCCGTGCGCCGCGGAACTGACCGGCGGGCTCACCCGAGCCAGGCGACCACCGCGACGAGCGTCACCGCCGCGGCCGCCGTGGACAGCACGATGGTGTCCCGGGCGAAACCCTCGCCGCGGCCGTAACGGCTGGCGAAGACGAAGACGTTCTGCGCGGTCGGCAGGGCCGCGGTCACGACGGCCGCGAGCAGCGCGGGACCGGTCAGCCCGAGAGCGAAATGACCGATGAGGTACGCCAGCAGCGGATGGACCAGCGCCTTGAGCACGACTGCCACCAGCCGGTCCGGCGCGTCCGGCCCCGGGCGCAACGGCCGGCTGCCCCGCAGTGACAGGCCGAGCGCCAGTAGCGTCATCGGCACGGCCGCCCCGCCCAGCAGCACGAACGGCTGCAGCACCGGTTCCGGCATGTCCCACCCGGACAGCGCCACCGCGATGCCGGCCCCGGACGCGATCATCAGCGGGTTGCGCGCGGGCATCGCCGCAAGCTGCCGCAGCGACGGCCGCTGCTCCCCGGTCGCCACCTCCAGCACCGCCAGCGCCGCCGGGCTGGCCAGCAGCACCTGGAACATCAGCACCGGGGCGATGAAGGCCACGTCGCCCAGCACGTACGCGGCGATCGGGATGCCCAGGTTGCCGGCGTTCACGTAGCCGGCGGCGAGCGCGCCGACGGTCAGCTCGGCGACGCTGCGCCGCCACAGCAGCCGGGCCAGCGTGACGTAGAGGGCGGCGACGATGAGCGTGCTGAGCACGAACGCGGCCAGGGCCCCGGTGAAGATCCGCCCGATGGTGGACGTGGCGAGGGTGACGAACAGCAGAGCCGGCGCGGTGACGAAGAAGGCGAGCCGGGTCAGGGTGTCCAGCCCGGCCGCACCGAGCAGCCCGGACCGGCCGATCAGATAGCCGACGAGGACGAGCGCCCAGACGACCGCGAAGCCGGTGACGACCTCACGCACCCGTACCGCCCGGCCGCCGCCGCTTGATCAGAACCACAACTGCAGGAGTGTGTCACGCCGGCCGCTCCTCGCCGTCGCGCTGGTAGACGTCGGGGATGTCGTCGCGGTCGGCGTCGAGGTTCTCCTCCTCGTGGATGCGCCGGTAGGTGCGGTTGCGCAGGCGCAGGATCACCGTGGCGAGCAGGGCGGCGATCAGTGAGCCGGTCAGCACGGCGACCTTCACGTGCTCGTCGCGGTCACTGCCGAGGCCGAACGCCAGTTCCCCGATGAGCAGCGACACGGTGAAGCCGATACCGGCCAGCACGGCCAGTCCCAGCACGTCCACCCAGGCGAAACTGGTGTCCAGCCGGGCCCGGGTGAAGCGCGTCACCAGCCAGGTGGCCCCGGTGATGCCGATCGGCTTGCCCAGCACCAGCCCGACCACGATGCCGAGGGCGACGGGATCGCTGAGGGCACTGCCGAAGCCGCTGAGCCCGCCGACCGCGACCCCGGCTGACATCAGCGCGAAGACCGGGACGGCGACACCCGCGGACAACGGCCGGAACCGGTGCTCGAAGTGCTCGGCCAGCCCGGGCCCGGCCTCCGGACCGCCGGCCGCGCGGCTCCGCAGCACCGGTACGGCGAACCCGAGCAGCACTCCCGCGACGGTGGCGTGCACCCCGGAGGCGTGCATCAGCGTCCACGTGGCGAAGGCCAGGGGCAGCAGGAGCCACCACGATTGCACCCGCCGCTGCACCAGCACGGTGAACGCGCCCAGCGGCACCAGCATGGCGAGCAACGGCAGCACGGACAGGCTCGCGGTGTAGAAGACAGCAATGATGACGATGGCGAGCAGGTCGTCGACCACCGCCAGGGTGAGCAGGAACGTCCGCATCGCGTGCGGCAGACAGCGACCGATCACCGCCAGGACCGCAAGCGCGAAGGCGATGTCGGTCGCGGTCGGGATGGCCCAGCCCTTCCCCTGGCCCGAGGAGAGGTTGAACAGGACGTAGATCACAGCGGGCACGACCACCCCGCCGACGGCGGCGGCGATCGGCACCGCCGCGCGCCGGGGGTCGCGCAGGTCCCCGGCGACGAACTCGCGTTTGAGTTCCAGACCGGCGACGAAGAAGAAGATCGCCAGCAGGCCGTCGGCGGCCCACGTCGCCAGTGACAGGTCCAGATGCAGCGCCGCGGGGCCGACGGTGAAGCCGCGCAGCGCTTCGTAGCTGTCGTTCCACGGCGAGTTCGCCCAGATCAGCGCGACCACGGCCCCGACCAGCAGCAGCATCCCGCCGATGGTCTCCTTGCGCAGGATGTCGGCGATGCGGCGGGCCTCGGGCCAGGACCCCCGGCTGAAAAGATGCGGGCCGCGGTGAGGTGCCTGCGTCATGAGCGCTCCTGTTTCCGGGGTCGGGTCGGACGTTGCCGACCAGACTTCCCGGCGCACCCACCGGGCAGTCTAGCCACACGTCATTCTCTCGTCCGGCGAGACGGCCGCGCGGTCATCTCGCCCGGGGGCCCGGCGTGGCGCGGGCCGGCCGGGCCGAAAGTCCCGGGCCGGCCGGGACCTCACGCCCTGCCGGCCCGGTGCCCACCGCGCGCACGATCAGGGCGGGTGAAGGGAGACCCGCCATGACGACATCGACGATCGCCGTCGGCACCGACGGCACCTCGACGAGCGAGGCCGCCGTGCGGTGGGCCGCGGCGGAGGCATCGCGCCGGGGCGTGCCGCTGCGCATCGTGTACGCGTGCGGCCGCACCGAGGACGCCGCCGAGCAGTTGCTGGCCGGCGCTGTGCTCGACGCCGCCGTCCGGCAGGCTCAGTCAGCCGCGGCCGATGTCGTCGTCGGTGCCGAGGTGCTGGGTGGCGAACCGGCGCAGATGCTGCTCGGCCTCGACGTGGACCTCGTGGTGCTCGGGCACCGGGGACGCGGCGGCTTCACCAGCCTGCTGCTCGGCTCGGTCGGGCAGCAGGTCGCCACGCACGCGCGGGTGCCCGTGGCGGTCGTCCGGGGCCGGGCTGACGCGGCCCGCGGGCCGATCGTGGCCGGCGTCTGCGGCTCGGCCACTGACGAGACGGTCCTGGACGCGGCCTTCGCCGCCGCGGCCCGGCACGCCTGCCCGCTCGCCGTGCTGCGCACCTACGCCCCGCCGACCCCGCTGTGGGTGGGTGACATCCCGGCGCCCGACGACGGCGTCGCCACCCTCAACGGCGCCGCCCGCGAGCGCCTGCACCAGCAGCTGGCCCCCTGGCGGGCGGCCTACCCGCAGGTGGACGCCGAAGCGGTGGTGTCACCGGACGACGCGGGCGCCGTCCTGGTCGCGGTGTCGCACACCGCCCGCCTGCTGGTGGTCGGACGCCCGAGCCACAGCGCGGTGGTCAACACCCTGATCGGATCGACCGGCCTGCACCTGCTGCACCACGCCGGTTGCCCGGTCCTGGTCGCACCGCGGGCGGCGGTCGCCTCGGTAGCATCAGCGAATGGTCGCGCCCAGAGGTAACGAGCAGCCGTCGCTGGGGCTGAGCCCGCTGTCCCGGGTCCGCCTCGACGAGCTGCTCCAGGAGATGCTGGTCCGGGTCGCCGAGGTGGTCACCAGCCGGGAACGGCTGCGCGCCCTGCTGGACGCGGTCGTCGGGATCGGCACCGACCTGGATCTGCGCAGCACCCTGCAGCGCATCGTCCAGTCGGCCTGCGCCCTGGCCGGCGCCCGCTACGGCGCCCTGGGCGTCATCGGCACCGACCGGCAGCTCTCCGACTTCATCACGCACGGCATCGACCCCGAGGCACACGCCAAGATCGGTGACCTCCCGCACGGCCGGGGCGTCCTCGGCCTGCTGATCACCGACCCCCAGCCGGTACGCCTGCCGGACATCACCAAGCACCCCCGCTCGTACGGCTTCCCGCCGAACCACCCGCCGATGCACAGCTTCCTCGGCGTCCCCGTGCGCACCCGTGGCCAGATCTTCGGCAACCTGTATCTCGCCGAGAAGCAGGGTGCCGACGAGTTCACCGACGACGACGAGGAGATCATGGTCGCGCTGGCCGCCGCGGCCGGGGTCGCCATCGACAACGCCCGGCTGTTCACCCTGGCCCAGCGGCGTGAGCGCTGGCTGTCGGCCGCCGCCGAGATCACCGGCGTGCTGCTCGGCACGGTCCGCCGTACCGAGGCGCTGCGGCTCATCGCCCGCCGGGCCCGGGAGATCACCGGGGCCGGGCTGGTGCTGGTGCTGCTGGGCGGCGACGACGAGTCGCGCTACACCATCGAGGTCGCCGACGGCGCGGACGAGATGGTCGGCAAGGTGCTGTCGGTGGACGTGGCCGCGCTGCGCGCCGACGGGGCCGAGCTGGGCGGCGTCGCGGACTGGCCGGCGCCCGTACCGCCGGGAGCGGTGCTGGCCGCGCCGCTGGCCGGCGCCGACATGCCGCAGGGTGTGCTGATCGTCGCCGGGGCCGAAGGCGGCGGCGAGGACGACGCCGCGCTGCTGGCCAGCTTCGCGGGCCAGGCCGCGCTGGCCCTGGAACGGGCCCGGGCGCAGGAGGAACGCGAGCTGCTGGTGGTGCTGGAGGACCGCGAGCGCATCGCCCGCGACCTGCACGACGTCGTCATCCAGCGGCTGTTCGCCACCGGCATGCAGCTGCAGGGCGTCGCCCCGCACGCGCTGCGCCCGGAGGCGGCCAAGCGGATCAACGCGGCCGTCGACGACCTGGACGCCACGATCCGCGACATCCGCCGGTCGATCTTCGAACTGCGCGCCCCGGTGGGCAGCTCGCTGCGCGCGGAACTGCGCGACGCGGTCGAGGCCGCCACCGCGTCGCTGGGCTTCCGGCCGACGCTGGACGTGTCGGGACCGGTGGACAGCGCGGTGCCCGACGACGTGGTGCCCGAACTGCTCGCCGTGCTGCGCGAGGCCCTGTCGAACGTGGCCCGGCACGCCCAGGCCAGCACGGCCCGGGTCTCGGTACGCGCGGCCGACGGCGAGGTGATCATCCAGATCGAGGACAACGGCGTCGGCGCCGACCCGGCCCTGGCCCGCGGCGGCCTGGTCAACATGGGCGAACGCGCCGGCGACCTGGGCGGCACCTGCACGGTGACCCCGGCCGACGAGGGCGGCACGGTGGTCACCTGGCGGGTCCCGCTCGGCGCCTGACCGCGCGGGGCCAGCCCGGCCCGCCGCCGGGCACAGACCGTGCCGGTCACATCCGGCCCGCCGCCCGGCGACAACCGCGCGGACCACACCGCGGCCCGCCGCCGGGCACAAAGCGCACGGACGCACCCGGCCCGGCGCCCAGCACAGACCCTGCCGGCCACACCCGGACTGCGCCGGGCGGTGACCGCGGACGTAGCCGGCGCGAGAGCACTGACGGCTGCGCGCCGGCGGTGGCCACCGCGGTGTGCAGGCCCAGGGCCACCGCGCCCGGCGCAGAAAACCCACGGCCGGCGCCCCGGGCGGCGCGGTCAGTCGAGGTAGGTCTGGAGGACCGGCTCCTCACCCCCGTTGTGAGCGGCCAGCAGCTCCGCGAAGCGTTCCGCCGGCATGATCGGAACCCCCAGCTCCTCCGCCTTGGCCGCCTTCGAGCCGGCGCCCGCCCCCACCACGACCAGGTCGGTCCGGGCCGAGACCGAGCCGGAGGACTTTCCGCCCAGGTGTTCCACCGCTTCGTTGCCCTCGTTGCGGCTCAGGCCGGGGACCGAGCCGGTGACCACCACGGTCATCGGCTTGCCGTCCGGCTTGCGCAGCGGCAGCGGGACCGGGAGGGCGGCGTCGGCCTGGGCCGCCTCGCGGCCCGGGACGCCCGGCTCGGTCATCGTCACGCCGCGGGCCGTGAGTTTGTCGATGACCGGGCCCAGCTCGACCAGCTCCGCCGCGATCGTGGCCGCGCGTTCCGGGCCGACCGCCTCCACCTCCTGCAACTGCTCGACCGTGGCCGCGCGCAGGGCCTCCATGGTGCCGAAGTGGCGCGCCAGGCGACGGGACATCGAGCGGCCCGTCATGCGGACACCGAGGCCGGTCAGCACGCGGGACAGCGGCTGGGCCTTGGACGCCTGGATCGCCGCCACCAGCTTGGTCGCCGACGTGCGGCCGAGGCGGTCCAGTTCCGACAGGGCCTCCGGGGTCAGGTCGTACAGGTCGGCGGGGTCGGTCACCAGGCCCGCCGCCACCACGCCCGCGATGACCTTGTCGCCCAGTCCTTCGATGTCCATCGAGTCGCGGGCGGCGAAGTACGACAGGGACTCCCCCGCGCCGCAGGCCCGGCCCTGGGTGCAGCGCCAGCGCTTCTGGGTGCGGTCGATCTCGCCGCCGCAGCGGGGGCAGACCTCCGGCGGGGTGAACGGCTGCGCGTCCGCCGGGCGTTCGTCGAGCTTGGCCCCGGTGATCTCGGGGATCACCTCGCCCGCCCGGCGCACGAACACGGTGTCGCCGACGCGGACGTCCCGGCGGACCAGGTCACCGAAGTTGTGCAGGGTCGCCGAGGTGACCACGACACCGCCGACCTGGACCGGCTCCAGGACGGCGACCGGGGTGATCACGCCGGTCCGGCCGACCTGCACCTCGATCGCGGCCAGCTTGCTGGTGCGGGTGTCGGCCGGGAACTTGTGCGCGATCGCCCAGCGGGGGGCGCGGCTCGACGAGCCGGCCAGGTCGCGGTCGCCGGGGTCGTCGGCCTTGACCACGGCGCCGTCGATGTCGAAGCCGAGCGTGCCGCGGGCCGCGCCCATCGCGGCGATGGCCTCGGACAGCTCGTCGATGGTGGCGCAGCGGGGCATGCCGGCGGGCGAACCCGCCGTGGTGGCCACGCCGAGGTCGGCGATGGCGGCCATCGCGGCGCTGTGCGTCAGGCCCTCGCCGCCGGGCAGGTCGTGCACCGCGTACGCCAGGAACGACAGCGGCGCGTCGTAGGCCCGGTCCTGGGCGCGCAGGGTGCCGGCGGCCGCACTGCGCGGATTTGCGAACGCCTGCCCGCCGTGGGCGGTCCGCAGCTCGTTGGCCCGGGCGAAGTCGGCGTCGGTCATGAACACCTCGCCGCGGACCTCGACCGTCACCGGCCGGCGCAGCTCGGCGGGCAGTCCGGCCACGAGCCGGGCCTGGGTGGTGACGTCCTCGCCGGCCCGGCCGTCGCCGCGGGTGGCGACCTGGCGCAGCCGGCCGTCGACGTAGCGGGCGGCGATGGCCATGCCGTCGATCTTGGGCTCGACCGTGTAGCCGAGGGCGGGCCGGCCCAGGATCCTTTCCAGCCGGGCCGCCCAGGCGCGCAGCTCGTCGGCGTCGAACACGTTATCGAGGCTGAGCATCGGGGTGCTGTGCTCGACGTCACCGGCCGCCACGCCCGCGCCCACCGTCACGGTCGGCGAGTCGCTCTCGGCCCAGTCCGGCCGGGCCTGCTCGGTCGCCGCGGTGCGGGCCAGCAGCGCGTCGTAGGTGGCGTCGTCGATGACGAGGTCGCCGCCGGCGTAGTAGGCGGTGGCTGCCGCGCGCATCCGCTCGATCGCGGCCCGGTATTCCTCCCGGGTGCCGAACGCGGCGGCCCAGGCCGCGTCGACCACCGGGGCCACCTCGTGGTCGGCTGTGGTCAGGCCGGCGGACGGTCCCGTGCTCGACATGCGGTGCTCGCTTCCTGTGTGCGGGAGACGGTGTCTTGATACCGCACCGGTGCGACAGAAACGCCGAAGCTCACTGCGTGTCATCACCCCGTACACGGAAAGCAGTTGGCTGGGGTCGATGTGAGCCGCATTTTGCAGTTGATGTGAGAATTCCGTCCGAACGTCCATGGCATTCCGATCTTTGCTTGCGGAGCATGGACCGCGTGCCCGGACGCCATCGAAGAACCTTCAGTCTCACCGGCATCGTCGTCAGCGCGGCCACGGCCTCGCTCGTCGTCATCGGTGCCGGATCCTGGCTGGGTTACCAGCGCCTCTCCGCCGGAGACTGTGCCGGGGAGGTGAAGCTCGCGGTCGCCGCCGCCGCCGAGATCGCCGGCGCGATCCAGACCACCGCGGACAAGTGGATGCAGGGCGAGAAGGCCCAGGTCGGCGGCGTCTGCATCAAGGTCGCCGTCGCCGCCACCGATCCCGCGACCGCGGCCGCCACCATCGCGGCCAAGCACGGCGTCGCGCTTCCCGGCCTGAAGCCGGCGGCGGGCAGGCCCGTCGTGCCGGACGTGTGGGTCCCGGACTCCTCGAGCTGGCTGCTGCGGGTCGGCGGCGAGGCCCCCGGCTTCGTGCCGACCGACAACATCCCGGTGGCCGAGAGCCCCGTGGTGCTGGCCATGCCGGCCCCGATGGCCCAGAAGCTCGGCTGGCCGGAGCGCAAGCTCAAGTGGCAGGAGCTGCTCGGCCAGCTGACCACCGGCAAGACCCTGCTGCCGGGCATCGTCGACCCGACCCGCGACGCGGCCGGGCTGACCGGGCTGCTCGCCCTGGGCGCGGCCGCCGGCAACGACATCTCGGGTGCGCAACGCCGGGTGGCCGCGCTGCGCAAGCTGGCCGCGAACACCTCGAGCATCCGCCAGGACCTGCTGGAGAAGTTCCCGCGTACGGCCGCCGAGGTCACCACCGGGCTGAGCGCCGCACCGCTGTCCGAGGAGGACGTGGTGTCGTTCAACGCGGGCAAGCCGCCCATCCAGCTGGCCGCGCTCTACCTCGATCCGGCGCCGACCGCGCTGAACTACCCGTTCGCGGTCATGCCGGAGGTCGACCCGCAGAAGGCGTCCGCCGCCGCGGCACTGCACGAGGAGCTGCGCGGCACGACCTTCCGGGACGCGCTGGCGGCAGCCGGCCTGCGGGGTCCCGACGGCAAGGCGGGCGCGGGCTTCGTCGCTCCCACCGGCGCACCCCCGGTGGCCACTCCGGTCATCGCCCCCGGCGCCGGCAGCAGCCAGGGTGCCGCCGCCTCGGCCCAGGCCTCCACGGCCATCAGCCAGGTGCTGGGCAGCTGGGCCGCGATCACGCAGCCGGGCCGGGTGCTGGCCGTCTTCGACATCTCGGGTTCGATGCTGACCGAGGTGCCCACGGCGGGCGGCCTGACCCGCGCCGAGGTCACCAAGCGGGCCGCGGCGCAGGGCCTGCAGCTGTTCGACGACCGGTGGGCCGTCGGTACGTGGTTCTTCTCCACGGAACTGGTGGGCAAGCAGGCGTGGCAGCCCAAGGTGCCGATCAGCCCGCTGTCCACCGCCCGCAACAAGCTCAACGACGCCCTCAACGACCTGAAGCCGAAGAAGACCGGCGACACCGGGCTGTACGACACCGCGCTGGCGGCGTACAAGAACGTGCAGAAGGGGTGGCAGCAGGGCCGGGTCAACTCGGTCATCCTGTTCACCGACGGGGTGAACGAGAATCCCGACGGCCTGACCCGCGACAAGCTGGTCGCCGACCTGAAGAGGGCGCGGGACCCGAACAAGCCCGTGCGCATGGTGATCATCGGTATCGGGCCCGAGGTCGACCGGGCCGAGCTCAAGGCGATCTCGGACGCCAGCGGCCCGTCCAGCGGCGTCTTCATCGCGGAGGACCCGGCGAAGATCAACGAGATCTTCCTGCAGGCGATCGCGACCCGCACCGGCGCTTAGGCCGGCTGCACGAACAGCAGAGGTGCACCTGCTGCCCCGGCTCACCCTTCCGGGGCAGCAGGCGGTCTTTGTCAGGCGACCGTGCAGGCGACGCCGTTGAGCGTGAAGGCCGCCGGCCGGCTGCTGTCGCCGGTGTGGGTGGCCTGCAGCCCGATGCCGGTCGAGGCGCCGGTCGCCAGGGTGCCGTTGTAGGAGACGTTGCGGGCGGTGATCGCTCCGCTGGAGCCCGTCCAGGTGGCGTTCCAGCCGGAGGTGACGCTCTGGCCCGCCGGCAGGGTGAAACCGAGCGTCCAGCCGGTTACGGCCGGTCCGGAGTTGGTGATCGTGATGGAGGCGGTCAGTCCGCTGTTCCAGGCGTTGACCACGTAACCCACCCGGCAGCCACTACCCGGCTCGGGAGGCGTGCTGGTCGGCGGCGTACTGGTCGGGGGGACGCTCGTCGGCGGGCTGCTGGAGGGCGGGACCGTGGTGCTGTCCAGCCCGAGGAACGTCACGGCCCGCTCCGCCATCCCGGCCTGCGGCAGGTTGTGCCCGGTGTTGGCCACGCTGATCGCCTCGACCGGCGGCTGCGCGGAGGCCGAGCCGTACCGGGTACGGGTCCAGTTGGCCTGCGGCGAGTCCGTCAGCACCGGGGTCTGCGAGACGCCGTGCACGTTGGTCCACTGCTTGATCTGTTCGGCGAAGTTCGGGTAGCGCAACGTGTCGTCGTTGACCCCGTGCCAGATCTGCATCCGTGGCCGCGGCCCGGTGTATCCGGGGTACGCGCCACGCACCAGGTCCCCCCACGCCTGCGGGGTCCGGGTGACCTGGCCGTTGGCACAGGCGCTGTTCCAGCTCGAGCCGTCGGTGGTGGCGAAGCAGCCGAACGGCACACCCGCGAACGCCGCACCGGCGCGGAACACGTCCGGGTAGGTGCCGAGCAGCACGTTGGTCATCATGGCGCCGGAGGAGGCACCGGTGACGACCGTACGGGCCGGGTCGGTGCTGTACCGCTGCTGGACGTAGCGGACCATCGAGACGATGCCGGCCGGGTCGCTGTTGCCGTCGTGACGCAGCGCGCCCGGTGACGAGACGTCGAAGCAGTTACCGGAGCGGGTCGCCGACGGGTAGATCACGATGTAGCCGTGCCGGTCGGCCAGTGCGGCGAACGAGGTGCCGGAGTGGAACGCCGGTCCGGAGCCGGTGCAGTAGTGCACGGCCACGAGCAGCGCCGGGTTCGGCGGGAGCCGGTCCGGGACGTACAGGTGCATGCGCAGGTTGGTCGGGTTGGCGCCGAAGCCGGTGACCTCCTGCAGGGTCGCGGCGGCCGCGGGTGCGGCCGGCAGCAGGACGGACGCGCCGGCGGCGCTCACCGCGGCGGTGAGGGCCAGCAGGGCCCGGGTCAGTCGTCTCATGGATGCTCGCTCCGGGGATGGGTCCGGCGCGGCGCGGAAGGGTGGTCCACGCCGCGCCGGACGTCGCGATCGATCAGGACGCGGCGCAGGCCGGGGTCCCGGTGGGCGGGGTACCGGTGCCCTGGAAGCCGAACTCGGTGCTGGCGCCGGCCGCGATCCGGCCGTTGTACGACACGTTGGCGAACCGGACCGCGCCGGTGCTACCGGTCGCCTGCGCGTTCCAGGCGTTCGTGACCGAGGAACCCGACGGCAGGGTCAGCGTGGCCGCCCAGCCGTTGACCCCGGCGGCGCCCGCGGCGACCTTGACCGTCGCGGTGAAGCCGCCGGTCCACGCGTTCACGGTGAAGCTGGCCGTGCAGCCCGCCCCGGACGGCGGCGGTGTGGTGCTGGTCGGCGGCGTCGGCGAGACGGTCGGGGAGACCGGCGGGGGCGTCGTCGGGTTGGTGGTACCGCCGGCGTTGAGCGCGTCCAGAGTGGCGGTGTACGCGGCCTTCTTGTTGCCGCTGCCGTCGAACAGCAGCGGGGTGCCGCTGGCCCGCCAGGAGTCGGTGTCCCGGATGCCCCACACGGTGATGCCGTTGCACCGGGCCACGGCCAGGCAGTCGCGGACGACGTTGGCGTACGTGGTGGCCTGGCTCTGTCCGGAGCCCTCGATGTCGAGCTCGGTGATCTGCACGTCCACGCCGAGCGCGGCGAAGCTCTCCAGCGTGGTGCGGTAGTTGCTCGGGTACGGCGACCCGCTGTTGAAGTGCGACTGCAGGCCGACGCAGTCGATCGGCACGCCGCGGGCCTTGAAGTCGCGGACCATGGTGTAGACGCCCTGGGTCTTGGCCCAGGTCCAGTTGTCGATGTTGTAGTCGTTGTAGCAGAGCTTGGCGCCCGGGTCGGCGGCGCGCGCGGCGCGGAACGCGGCCTCGATCCAGTCGTTGCCGGTGCGCTGCAGGTTGGAGTCGCGCCGGCCGCCGCCGCTGTCCGCGTACGCCTCGTTCACCACGTCCCAGGAGTCGATCTTGCCGCGGTAGTACGTGGCGACCCGGGTGACGTGGTTGAGCATGGCGGAGCGCAGCGCGGTGCCCTCCATGCTCTGCATCCAGCCGGGCTGCTGCGAGTGCCAGGCCAGGGTGTGCCCGCGGACCTTCATGCCCTGGGCGATGGCGTGGTTGACGATGCGGTCCGCGTTGGCGAAGGAGAACTGGTTCTGCTGCGGCTCGGTCGCGTCGATCTTCATCTCGTTCTCGGCGGTGACCGAGTTGAACTCGCGGTTGAGGATCCCGACGTAGGTGCTGTCGCTCAGTTTGTTGGCCGCGACGGCGGTGCCGAAGTAGCGGCCGGTGGCGGCGGCCGAGGCGCCGAGGGTGGTCGCGGCGTCGGCCGAGGGCGCCACCACCAGGGCGACGCCGCCCGCGGTGATGCTCGCGGCCAGCAGGGTCAGGGCGGCGCGGAGTCGGGGTCTGCGGGGGACAGGTCGGTCGGACACAGTGGATGCCTTCCGGTTCGGGGAGGGGGATGACACTTTGGGAGCGCTCCCATCTTGAGCCGGTCTTACTCCCGAGGGAAGAGACCGGAGCATTTTTCAGGTCGCGCGGCGCCGCGGCAGCGAACGGGCGATGCCGGCAGCGGTGGCCGCGCCGTGGTACTTGCGGACCAGATGCAGGCACAGCTCCACGCCGGGGGCCCCGGCGGCGGCTGTGAAGATCGGGTCGTCGTCGACGTACCGCACGCCCGGCGCCAGCCGGACCCGCGGATATCGCCGCCGCAGTTCCTCGGCGTGGGCCGGGCAGGTGGACACCGCCCGGCCGTCGAGCAGCCCGGCAGCCGCCACGGTGAAGACCGCCTCGCCGATCGCCAGGATCCGGCAGTTGCGCCGCACCGCCTCGCGCAGGGCGGCGGCCTCCGCGGCGGTGATCGTGTCCGGCCCCCGCCGCACCGGCGGCGCGATGGCCAGGATGTCCGCCCCGGCCAGCAGGTCGAAGGTGCCGGCCGCGGCGAAGGCCAGGTCGAAGACCGGACCGGCGAAGACCTCCCGGTACGTGGACAGCCGGGCCGGCAACGCCTCCGGTGGCGGCAGCAGCACCGCCACGTTGGTCATGTTGCTCATCGCAGCCACCGCAGCGGGACGGCCTCGGCCAGCGCCCGGTAGCCGACCGGATTGAAGTGCAGGTGGTCACCGGTGTCGTAGGCGGGCAGGAGCCGGCGCGGGGCGGCCGGGTCCCGGGCCACCGCGTCGAAGTCGAGCAGAGCGTCGAAGCGCCCGCTGCGCCGGATCCACTCGTTGACCCGGGTACGGGTCTGCTCGCGCAACCCGCCCGGGTCGTCGTAGCCCTCGTTGCCGCCGAACGGCGTGATGGTGGCCCCGTACACCCGGATGTCGCGGGCGTGGGCCCGGGTGACGATCTGGTCGTACGCGGCCAGCAGGTCGTCGCCCACCAGTTGTTGCGCCTCGGGCATGGCTCCCGCCGTACCGATGTCGTTGACGCCCTCGAAGACGATCAGCGAGGCGACCCCGCCCAGCGCGAGCACGTCGCGGTCCAGGCGGGCGAGGGCGCTCGGCCCGAGGCCGTCCTGCAGCACCCGGTTGCCCCCGGCGGCCTGGTTGAGCACCGCGTGGGAGCCGCGCAGCCGGGCCGAGAGCTGGTCCGGCCACCGGTCGTTGCCGTCGGTGGTGGAACCCCGCCCGTCGGTCAGCGAGTCGCCGAGCACGACGGTGGCCGTGCTGTCCCCGGGTGCGAGCACCTCGACCCCGCTGAGGAAGTACCAGTGCACCACGGGTGTGGCGCCGGGCAGGTCCACGGCGTCATGGTGGTCGCCGCGCAGCAGGTGCGAGGTGGTGCGGGAGCCGGGGTGCGAGGTCACCGCGGTGCTCGCCTGGCCGGTGGCCAGGTAGAGCGTGACGGTGAGCTCGCTGCGGGCGGGCACGTCGAGATCGATGGGATCGGAGACGACCTGGGCGCCCACCGGGACGGACGTGTGCGTCCGCCCGGAGAAGGTGACCGGTCGCAGGGTGCCCGGCTCGATCGCGGCCGAGCCCGCCCGGCCCCCGGCGGGCCGGGCGATCGAGACGGCCGTGATCGGCAGGACCGCGCCGCCGAAGGCGTTGGAGAACCGCAGCCGTACGGAGCTCCCGGCGATCGACGTGTGCACGGTCTGGCGCAGGGTGGTGTCCACGAGCACCGAGTCGGTGCCGGTGAACGGGGCCGGTGGCAAATTGTGCGGCTCGGTGAGCTGCGGCATCGACACCCAGGTGTGCAGCCAGTCCCGCCGCGGCCGGGGCCGGCGACCCTGGACGGCCGTGGCCACGGAGACCGCCGCGGCCCCACCGAGGCCCAGCAGTGACCGGCGGTTCATCGGCTCACCCGCTTACTCTCGGGCGGGCCCAGGTAGCTGTACTTGACGCCACCGGTGTCGATCTCGAGGCGCTGCACGATCACGGTCGGATCCACCATCCAGAACTTGAGGGTGTGCACGCCCGCCTTGGCCACCGTGTGCGTCGTGGTGGTGCGGTTGACGTTGTCGGAAGTGTTGCGTTCCCACTGCTTGTTCATGGTGGTGTCGTCGGCACCGGTGGCCGTGGTGATGTTCACCGTCTGCGGCGGCTGGTCGTCCAGCGAGATCGCGTACTTGAGGCCGTCGGTCGGGAGGACGTTGTTGCGCGGCGACAGCACGGCGGTCACCTTGACCGGACCGGTCGTCTTCAGGGTCGTCGTGTACTCCAGGCGGGCGCCGGTGCCGCCGAGCGGGGTCAGGCCGTTACCGGTCTTGCCGATCTCCGGCAGCAGCCGCCAGTCGCCCACCTTGCGGGAGTAGTGGTCGGCCTCCATCGCGACGTAGCCGTTGGCCTCCACGAAGCCGCGCGGGCGCAGCACCGGGTTGTCGATCGGCGCCTGCACGACGGTGGTGACGCCGGCCCCGGTCACGGTGATCGGCACGGTCGTGGTGCCCTTGGGCGCGCGCCGCCAGTCGACCCGGACGGTGGCCCGGACCTGCTGGTCGACCCGGCCGGCGCTCGGCGTGACGTGCACCCACGGCACGGACGGGCGGATCCGGTACGTGAACGGCGTCGTGCCCTTGTTGTAGACCTCGATGAACTGCTGCGGCTGCGCCTGGTACGGGCTGAACGCGGGCAGCGTCACCGGGTCGGCGCCGTCGAGGTCGACCCCCATCTCGGCCTTCGCCGGCACCTCGATGCGCTTGAGGTACGGGTAGATCTCGTCGGGCAGCGCCACATGGTCCTTCTCCGGCTGCTGCCAGGGGGCGTTGGGGCCGTACCGGGCCACGTTGCCGTAACCGATCTTGGGCTGGAGCTGCCAGTCCTTCCACTTCCCGCCGGCCAGCTCGTTGTTGTAGTACGCGTTCAGCGCCTGGTCGTCGGCGAACCGGGCCTCGGCCAGGTCGGCCAGGGCGTTGGTGGCGGCGCGGCCCTGCCCGGCGTACCGGATGTTGGTGAATTCGGCGTGCCGCAGCGCGTACAGGTTCGCGGTCGCCTTGACCTGGTAGTAGACCAGCTGGAAGTAGGCGTCCTGCCAGGCCGCCGGCACCCTGGCCTTGATCCGGTCGGCCCGGGCCCCCAGCGCCTGCCACTCGGCGGTGACCCGGTCCATCTCGCGGTAGTCGGTGAGGCTGAACGGGCTCGCCTCGTCGTCGTACGTGACGACCTTGGTCTCGGGGTCGAACGTGATGCGCCGGTTGAGCAGCTCGGGCTTGCGGCGCGACTGCAGATGGCCGTAGTCGCCGAGCACACCGGCGATCTCGCCGGCCAGGGCCGGGCCGAAGTTCTGCGCGGCGTAGCCCCGCTCCCACTCCGCCAGCCCGCTCAGCGGGAAGGGCTTCCAGGCGTAGTCGAGGAACATCTGCGTCGGCTGCTCCTCGTTCTTCAGGTCACCGACGTTGACCATCCACAGGCGGTCGACCCCCTTGCGGTACGAGAGATCCAGCTGCTCCCAGGTGTTGGTCAGGTTGACCGTGTCGACCCACTTGTAGTTGCGGCCGCCGCCGACGTAGTCGAAGTGGTAGTACATGCCGTAGCCGCCGCTGCGGGCCGGCAGCGAGGCGTCCGGCAGCTTGCGCATGTTGCCCCAGTTGTCGTCGCAGAAGACCACGGTGACGTCGTCCGGGGGCCGGTAGCCGCGGTCCCAGTAGCGCTGGACCTCCTTGTAGAGGGTCTGCACCTGGGGAGCGCCGATCAGCCCGTTCTCCCGCAGGATCTCCCGCTGGGTGTCGATGATGGAGCTCATCAGCTCGATGCCGTCACCGTCGGGCAGGCTGACGTCGCCGTTGCCCCGCATGCCGAGGGTGACGACGCCCTCGATCTTGTCGCGGGCCATCCGCTCGGCCCCGTCGCGCCAGTACGCCTTGATCGCGTCCGCGTTGCGCCGGAAGCTCCACTCGCCGTTGCCGCCGTACGGGTCCGTGCCGTTCACCGCGTGCCGGTTCCACTCCTCGATGCCGCGCATCATCGGCGCCTCGTGCGAGGTGCCCATCACCACGCCGTAGAACGAGGCGGTGGCGTGGTTCTGCGGGTCGTCCTCGGCGAACGCGCGACCCCAGACGGCCGGCCACAGGTAGTTGGCCTTCAGCCGCAGCATCGTCTCGAAGACCTTGGCGTAGTAGGCCGCGTTGAGCCCGTTCGGGAAGCCGGGCGCCTTGCCGGGCCCGAAGTAGCGCGGGGCCCAGGTGCCGGTGGCCGGGTTCTCGTCGTTGATGAAGAAGCCGCGGTACTTCACCGCGGGCGTGCCCTGGGTGTGGCGCCCGGGCAGCAGGTACACCGCGTCCTGGTGGCGCACCGGGACGTCGTCGAAGAAGCGCCAGGGCGAGACGCCGATGCGCTTGGACAGGTCGTAGGCGCCGTAGATGCTGCCGCGCTGGTCGCTGCCCGCGATCACGAACGCGCGCCGGACGCCCGGCAGCGGGTTCTCCACGATCTGCTCGACGGTGGTCTCCCACTTGCCGGCGATGCCGCGCACGTCGAGCTTGCCCGCGGCGACCAGCCGGTCGATCAGCGGGCTCTTGCCGATGGTGCCGACCAGCACCGGGTCGCGCCCACCGGGCACCCGGTCGTGGGCGACGACCGGCTTCACCCCGGTGACCGCGGCGATGTCGGCGCTCAGGTCGTCGACCACCCGGATCACACCGGCGTGGTCACCGGCGCTGACCACCAGCGGCGCGGCGCGGCCGGCGGCCACGAGCGGGAACCGGCCGCGGCCGGGCAGCGCCGAGACGTACGAGTCGCGCTGCCCCGTGGCCAGCGCGTCACGTGGTACGGCCGCGGCGGTTGCCGGCGCGGCGACGAAGAAGGGCGCGGCCAGAGCCGCGAGTGCGAGCAGGATCCTCATGGGTACGCCTTCCCTACCGGAAGAGTCGCAGGGGTACGGCCGCCGCGAGCGCGGCCATCCCGGCGTCGTTGGGGTGCAGGTGGTCGCCGCTGTCGTAGGCCGGGGCCAGCCGGAGCGGATCGGTACGGTCCCGGACGGCGGCGTCGAAGTCGATGACCGCGTCGTAGTCCCCGCCGGTGCGGATCCAACGGTTCAACGCGGCGCGCTTGCGCTCGTTCTCCGCCGAGTAGAAGCCGAGGGTGTCGTCCTTGAACGGCAGCACGGTGGCGCCGTAGGCCCGCAGCCCGGCCTGGTGGGCCCGGGCGATGAGCTGGCGGTGCCCGGCGATGAGGTCGTCGGCCGAGACCACCTCGGACGCCGGGGCGGTGGTGCCGGGGTGGCCGAGGTCGTTCACCCCGAGCAGCACGATCAGGAACTCCGCACCGGGCTGGGCGACCACGTCGCGGTCGAAGCGGCGCAGCGCGCTCTGCGCGAAGTACGCGGCGTACGCCACCGCGTCGCTGCCGGCCGGTGGGTTCGGGTCGTGCAGCAGCCGGTTGCCGGAGACCCCGACGTTGACCACGCCGCGGTCGATGCGCGCGGCCCGCAGCCGGGCGGCGAGCAGGTCGGGCCAGCGGTGGTTGAGGTTCGCCGCCGCGTTGGCGCCGTTGGTGATGGAGTCACCCAGGGTGACGATCGCGCCGGCGTCGGAGGCGACGCTGACTCCCGAGAGGAAGAGGTTCTGCCCGACCACCGCGGTCGGCGTGACGGTCCGGGCCGCGGTGACGTTACCGGCGGCGATCACGTTGTCCTGGTACGCGAAGGCGGCCAGCGTGGTGACCGGGGTACGCCGCGGCAGGTACACGCTGACGGTCAGCTCGGTGCCGGCCGGGACGCGCAGGTGCACCGGGTCACTGACCAGCGGCGCGCCCGCCGGGATCGTCGCCGTCGTACGCCCGCCGAAGGTGACCGGGCGGTCGGTGCCGGGCCGGTTGGCGGTGCTGGTGCCGGTGCCGGCCCGGCGGGCGACCCGCACCTCGCCGACGACCAGCGGCTGCTCGCCGAACTCGTTGGTCAGCCGGATCCGCAGCCGGTCGCCGCCGGTGCTGACGTGCACCACGTGGCGCACGGTCTGGTTCTCCAGCACCGTCGGCGGGGTGGGCGGGACGGTGGTGGGTGCTGCGGCCCACGTTCCGGTCCAGCGTGGACCGTCGCCGCCGCGGCCGGCCGCCTGCGCGGGCGTGCCGGGCAGCGTGGCCGCCACGGCGGCGCCCGAGGCGAGCGCCAGCAGTTCGCGTCTGGTGGACACCGGTGCCCCCCGCTCAGCCACGACGCCGCGGCAGGGTGAACCGCCAGCCGTCGGCGCGCAGTTCGGGGATGATGCGGGCGACGGCCTCGACGGTCTGGCTGCGGTCGCCGCCGCCGTCGTGCATGAGCACCACAGCACCCGGGGTGATGCGGTCGCGCAGGCGCTGCACCAGGACGTCGGTGCCCGGCGGCTCCCAGTCGGCGATGTCGACGCGCCAGCCCAGCGGCTGCATGCCCAGCTCCGCGGCGACCTGCGGGCTCTGCCCCCAGCTGCCGTAGGGCGCCCGGAAGTACGGGATGCGGGCGTGCGGGACCGCGCGGCGGATCGCCGCGCTGGTCTCGACCAGATCCGCCCTGATCTGCTCCGTGGTCCAGGGACCGAAGTCGTCGTGGTGCATCGAGTGGTTGCAGAGCACGTGCCCGGCGGCGGCGATCCGGCGGGCCACCTCGGGATGCTCGGCGACGTGGTCGCCCCACAGGCAGAACACGGCCCGCACGTGCTGCCGGCGCAGCACGTCGAGCAGGCGCAGGGTGTCGCTCGGGTTGGGGCCGTCGTCGAACGTGAAGCTGACGACGTCGCCGTGCCCGCGCGCAGTGTCGACCACCACGGCGGTCGGGCCACCCGCGTGCGCGGGACCGGCGAGACCGCCGGTCAGCAGCAGGGCGGACATCGGCACCGCCAGCCGGCGCCACCACTTCGGACGATGAGACATGACTTCCTCACGATCGATTCCGGGACTCGGTGCTCCGAAACTTTCGGAAACCGCGCGGCCGAACGTCCGTAACATAGAACCCGGTCGAAGTCGCGTCAAGGAGGTGCTGCGCCCCAGATCACGCGCTCAGCTCATTGATCTTCACCGCTTTCTGCCCAGGTTGTTACCTGTTGACCGGTGACCAGGATCGGCATATGTTCCGGACACATAACGGAAGTTCTCGGAACCTCTCGGCCGGTACCGGAGGCCGGAACAGAATGGACAGACGATGAGAGTTCGCGCGCTCGCCGGCGTCGTTCTACTGACGACCCTGACTCTGACCGGCAATCCCGCCACCGCGTCCCCGGCCCGGCCCGCTCCCCCGGCCCCCACCGGGCTGCGAGCCCTGGCCGACCGCGCCGACCTGCGGATCGGCACCGCCGTCGACATGGCCGCCCTGGCCGACGACGACGCCTACCGCGCCGCTGTGGCCCGCGAGTTCAACACGGTGACGGCCGAGAACGTCATGAAGTGGGAAGCTACCGAGCCGCAACAGGGCGTGCACGACTGGGCCGCGGCCGACCGGCTGGTCGACTTCGCCCGGGCCAACCGGCAGAAGGTCCGCGGGCACACCCTGGTCTGGCACAACCAGAACCCGGCCTGGGTCACCGAGGAGGCCTTCACCCCGGCGCAGCTGCGCGCGGTGCTGCGCCGGCACATCATCGACGAGGTGACGCACTTCCGCGGCAAGATCTGGCACTGGGACGTGGTCAACGAGATCTTCAACGACGACGGCACCTGGCGGGACAGCATCTGGCTGCGCAACCTCGGACCCGGCTACGTCGCCGACGCGTTCCGCTGGGCGCACCAGGCCGACCCCAAGGTCAAGCTGTTCCTCAACGACTACAACAACGAGGGCGTCAACGCCAAGAGCGACGCGTACTACGAGCTGGTCAAGCAGCTCAAGGCCCAGGGCGTGCCGGTGCACGGGTACGGCGTCCAGGGCCACCTCGCGGTGCAGTACGGCGTACCCGCCGACACACTGACCAACCTGCGCCGCTTCGAGAAGCTCGGCCTGCAGACCGCGTTCACCGAGGTCGACGTGCGGATGCCGCTGCCGGCCGATCCGATCAAGATCCAGGCCCAGGCGCAGGGCTTCACCGCCCTGCTGCAGGCGTGCCTGCTGGCCGACCGGTGCGTCTCGTACACGCTGTGGGGCTTCACCGACCGCTACTCGTGGGTGCCCGGCGTCTTCGACGGCGAGGGGTCCGCCACCCCGTACGACGAGAACCTCAGCCCCAAGCCGGCGTACGCCGCCCTGCGCGACACCTTGGCGCTCGCCGGGCGCTGACCCGGCGTGGATCGGGGCCCGCCCCACCCGGGGCGGGCCTGCCGGGGCTCGGAGAACGAGGAGGACCGCGATGACCGCGGACGGCCGCCGGGTGACCATCTCCGCCATCGCGGACGCGGCCGGGGTTTCCGTGCCGACCGTCTCGCGTGTGCTCAACGGCCGCGCGGACGTCTCCGCGGCCACCCGGGAACGGGTCGAGCAGTTGCTGCGCGACCGCGGCTACCGGCGGCGCAACTCGCGCCAGCCGGGCCGCGCGCAGGTGCTCGACGTGGTCTTCGACGAGCTCGACAGCCCCTGGGCTGTCGAGCTCATTCGCGGTGTCGCCGACGTGGCGCACGCGGCCGGCGCCGGCACGGTGGTCTCGGCCGTGCACCAGGACGAGACTGCGACCCGGCAGTGGCTGCGCAACCTGCGCAGCCGCACCTGCGACGGGGTCGTCTTCGTGCTCTCCCAGGTGGCCGCGCCGGTCCAGATCCAGCTGCGCCGCCTGCACATCCCGGTGGTCGTCGTCGACCCCGCCGGCGGCTCGGCCTCGGAGGTGGCCACGGTGGGCGCGACCAACTGGGCCGGTGGGCTCAGCGCCACCGAGCACCTGCTCGCCCTGGGCCACCGGCGGATCGGGCTGATCGCGGGCCCGCGCGGGCTGTCGTGCAGCCGCGCCCGGCTCGACGGCTACCGGGCCGCCCTGGCCGCCGCGGGGATCGGCACGGACCCGGCCCTGGTCGTGCAGGGCGACTTCCGGCACGAGTCCGGATACGCCGCCGGCGGCCGGCTGCTCGATCTCGCCGAGCCGCCGACCGCCGTGTTCGCCACCAGTGACCAGATGGCGCTGGGTGTCTACGAAGCCGCCCGCCGCCGCGGCCTGCGGGTGCCCGCGGACCTCAGCGTGACCGGCTTCGACGACCTGCCCGAGGCGCGCTGGTCCTCACCGCCGCTGACCACCGTGCGCCAGCCGCTGGCCGAGATGGGCGGGCTCGCCGCGCACACAGTCCTGCGACTGGCGCGCGGCGAGACCCTTCAGGCTCCCCGGGTCGAGCTCGCGACCGAGCTCGTGGTGCGGGACAGCTCTGCGCCACCGCGGGGAAGAATCCGGTAACACCGAACGGACGATCCCCGGTTGCTACTACTTCCCGAAGCCCGCGGTCAGTCCGCTGAGCAGCTGCCGCCGGCCGATCGCGTACAGGATCAGGATCGGCAGCGTGGTCAGCACGACCGAGGCGAGCACGGCCGGCACGTTGACGCCGTACTGGCCCTGGAAGCTCCACAGCCCCAGCGGCAGGGTCCGCTGATCGGGGCTCTGGGTGAGGATCAGCGGCAGGATGAAGCCGTTCCAGACGCCGAGCCCCTGGTAGATCACCACGGTCACCAGGGCCGGACGGACCAGCGGGAACGCCAGCCGCCACAACGTGCCCCATTCGGTCGCGCCGTCCAGGCGCATCGACTCGAACAACTCCTTGGGCACGTCCCGGATGAAGTTGGCCAGCACCAGCACCGACAACGGGATGGCGAAGGCGATCGACGGCAGGATGATCGCCAGCAGCGTGTCGTACATCTGCAGCCGGATGATGATCAGGTAGATCGGGATGATCACCGCCTGCAGCGGGATCGCCAGGCCCATCAGGAACAGGCCGTTGACCGAGCGCAGGAAGCGGCTGCCCGCACTGCCGCGGACGATCCCGTAGGCCGCCATGAACGAGATCAAGGTCGCCGGCAGCACCGCCCCGGCCGTCACGATGACGCTGTTGACGAAGTACCGCGTGAACTCGGCCTCGATCACCAGACGGTAGTTGTCCAGTGTCGGCGCCGACGGCGGGACGAGCGGGTTCTGGGCGTAGTAGTTGGCCCGGGTCTTGAAGCTGGTGATGACGATCCAGTAGATCGGCAGCATCACCACGATCAGCCAGAGCCAGCTGAAACTGCCGCCGAACCAGTTCAATCGCAGCGAGGAACGGCGCCGTCCGCCGCCGCCGGACGAAGTCACCGACACGCCGTGTCGCGGCGGTGCCGGCCGGGTCGAGATAGCCATCAGGCACCTTCCAGTTGGCTGTCGGACGCGCCGCCGCCACCGAGCTTGCGCAGCAGCAGCGCCAAGCCGAGACCGAACAGCACCAAGATGACCGCGATCACGCTGGCCGGGCCCATGAGGTTGGCCATGAAGCCGGTCTTGTACATCTCGAGCGCGAGCACGTTGGTGGCGTCACCGGGCCCGCCGGCGGTGAGGACGAAGATCAGATCGAAGAACGTCAGCGATCCCACCACCATCAGCGTCGACGAGGTGATGATCGTGTACTTGAGCTGGGGCAGGGTGATGCTGAAGAACTTGCGCACCCGGCCGGCGCCGTCGATCTCGGCCGCCTCGTACATGGCGGTCGGGATCTGCCGCACGGCGCCCTGGTAGATCAGCGAGTGGAACGGGATGAACTGCCAGGACACGACGAAGACCAGCACGCCCAGGGCGAGGTTGCCCTGACCCAGCCAGTCCTGGTTGAGCCACTCGAAGCCCAGGCCCGTGCCGAGGCCGAAGTTCGGGTTCAGCAGTGCGCTGAAGGTGATCGCGATGGCCGCCGAGCTGAGCAGCAACGGGATGAAGTACAGCACGGCGAGGAACCCGCGGTAGCGCTTGCGGGCGGCCAGGAAGACGCCGAGCAGCAAGCTCATCGGCGTCTGGAAGGCCCAGGACAGCGCCATCACGAGGAACGTCACCCAGATCGAGTGCAGCAGGCCGGGACCAGTGAGCACCGACTGCCAGTTGTCCAGGCCGGCCGGGTTGATCGCACCGATGCCGTCCCACTGGGTGAAGCTGAGGATGAGCACACCGAGCAGCGGCACCACACCGAACGCCGTGAACATCAGCAGCGCCGGCCACACCATCCAGGAGACGGACCTGCTCCGCCCGCCGGTCTTGGAGGAAGGTACCGCCACCGGGGGCGGAGCAAGAGCGGTCATTTACCGATGACCCCGTTCATGTTGGCGACCCACTGCGCGGGGGTGACCTGCTGCTGGAACAGCTTGGCGATGTTGTCCAGCAGTGCCTCGGCCGCGGTCGGGCTCAGCGCCTGGTCCCAGGACTGGGCGAAGACCTTGGCGTTGACCGAGGTGTCGTAGACGAACTTGAGGAACTCGGCGTCGGGGGACGCGGCCAGGGTGGCCTCCGTGCCCTTGACCACCGGCACCGAGCCGCCGTCGTTGATCCACGCCTTGGTCTCGGCCTCGTCGAGCACGCCGCTGGTGAAGTACTTCTTGGCGATGTCCTTCTGCTCGGCGGTGGCCTTGCTGGAGATCGAGAGGTACTGGCCCGGGTTGCCGACCGTGTCGCTCGGGTCGCCCTTGCCGCCCGCGAAGGTCGGGAACGGGATCCAGCCCAGGTTGCCCTTGGAGACGAAGTCGCCGCCGTCGTTCTTCATGCTGCCGTAGGTCCACGCACCGTGCAGCATCATCGCGGCCTTGCCGGTGTAGAGCAGGGCCTGGTCGGCGTTGGCGCCGGCGTCGACCGAGGAGAAGCCCTTGTTGAAGCCGTTGGCCTTCACCAGGTCCAGCAGCTTGGTCAGCATCTCCGTCACCGCCGGGTCGGACCAGGCGTCCTTCTTGCCGTCGAAGACATTCTGGAAGACCTGCGAGCCGCCGATGCGGTCGAGCATGAACTCCAGCCACATCATGTTGGTCCAGCGGGACTTGCCGGCCAGCGAGAAGGGCGCGATCTTCTTCTCGTTGAACTTCGGCACCAGGGCCATGACGTCGTCCCAGGTCTTCGGCGGCTGCACGCCGACGTCGTTGAAGACCTTCTTGTTGTAGAACAGGATGATCGGCGCGACGGTCTCGCACGGCATGGCGTAGATCTTGCCGTTGACCGTGGCCGGGCCGAACGAGGACGGGAACAGCTTGTCCTTGATCGCGGCGTTCTGCTCGAACCAGGGGGTCAGGTCCTCGACCTGGCCGGCGTCCACGTAGCTCTTCAGGCCGCCACCGCCCCAGCCCCAGATCAGCGTGGGCGCCTGGCCGGCGCCGATGGCCGTCTTGATCTTCTGCTTGTAGGCGTCGTTCTCGAACGCGGTGAACTGGATCTGGGTGTCCGGGTTGGCCTTGTTGAACCGCTCAGCAGCAGCCTGCCGGATCCCTTCGCCGGGCTGACCGGTGAGGAACCAGTAGCTGGCCGAACCGGCCTTGGTCCCGGAGCTGGTGCCCGGTCCCGAACTGCCGCAGGCGGCCAGGGCGGCACCGGCACCGGCGGCGGCCGTCAAGCTGAGGAAAGTACGACGGGATATCGGACTGCGTTCCACGCTGGTCTCCGTACTCGTGAGCCGCAGGCTCGCGGCGGGGTCGAACTTCTGATGGAAAGGTCACCGATCCCGGCTCCAGGTTCTGGAACTTTCGATCGACAACCGCAAGTTACCGAGAGATTTCGTTAACGTAGGATTTCATGATTGGCGTGTCAAGGCCCTTGAAAGACTCGTGCTTAAGGCGCGAGAGTGGACCCACTGCAGCGCTGTCAGGCGCGATCTGCCCCCGTCAAAGGTCACGGTAAGGTCGCGGCAAGGTCTCGTCGACAGTCCGAAAGTTTCGGAGCCTCTGCACCCCGTCCGGCTCGTAAGGAGAACCATCGTGACGACACCTGACTGGCACGACCCGACCCGCAGCGTGGCTGAGCGGGTCAGTTCGCTGCTGGCCGAGATGACCCTGGAGGAGAAGGTCGCGCAACTGGGCAGCCGGTGGGTCAGCAACGACATGGAGCACGAGGAGCCGGACAACGACCCCGATACCACCCATAACGTCGCGCCCATGCAGGACGTCTTCGCCGCGTCCGGCACCGTGTCGCTGCAGGAGGCCAGCAAGCACGGCCTCGGCCACCTGACCCGCGTCTACGGCGGTATCCCGCTGACGGTGACCGAGGGCGCCGCCGAGGTGGTCCGTCAACAGCGTATCGTGCTCGAGGGCAACCGCCTGGGCATCCCCGCGATCGTGCACGAGGAATGCCTGACCGGCTTCACCACCTACGGCGCGACGGTCTACCCCGCCGCGATCGCCTGGGGCGCGACCTTCGACCCGGACCTGGTGGAGCGGATGGCCGCGGCGATCGGCCGGGACATGGCCGCCGTCGGCGTGCACCAGGGACTGTCCCCCGTGCTCGACGTCGTCCGCGACTACCGCTGGGGGCGCGTCGAGGAGACCATGGGCGAGGACCCGTACCTGGTCTCGATGCTCGGCGCCGGATATGTCCGCGGGCTGCAGAGCGCCGGGATCATCGCCACCCTCAAGCACTTCGCCGGCTACTCGGCCGCCCGCGCCGCGCGCAACCACGGGCCGGTGCCGATGGGCCGGCGCGAGCTGATGGACGTGATCCTGCCCAGCTTCGAGACCGCGATCCGGGTGGGCCGGGCCGGCTCGGTGATGAACTCGTACTGCGACCTGGACGGCGTACCGGCGGCCGCGGACTCCTGGCTGCTCACCGACCTGCTGCGGGACCAGTGGGGCTTCACCGGCACGGTGGTGTCCGACTACTGGGCCGTACCCTTCCTCGCCACCATGCACAAGGTCGCCGCGGACACCGGCGACGCCGGCGCGCAGGCCATCGCCGCGGGCATCGACGTCGAACTGCCCGACACCCTCGGCTTCGGCGCCGGCCTGGTCGAGCGGGTCCGCAACGGCGAGGTGCCCGAGGAACTGGTGGACCGGGCCGCCCGGCGCCTGCTGACCCACAAGGTCGAGCTCGGTCTGCTCGACCCGGACTGGACGCCCGAGGGCTCGGTGGCCCGGGCGGCCGGCACCGACCTGGACTCGGCGGAGAACCGCGCCCTGGCCCGCGAGCTGGCCGAGCGCTCGATCGTGCTGCTGGACGCGGGCACCGCCCTGCCGCTGCTGGACGGCAGCCGCCCGGCCCCGGACCGGATCGCCGTGATCGGTCCCTGCGCCGACGACCCGCGCACGTTCATGGGCTGCTACGCGTTCCCCAACCACGTGCTCCCCCGCCACCCCGACCTGGGCCTGGGCATCGACGTCCCGTCGGTGGTGGACGCGCTGCGCGCCGAACTGCCCGGCACCGAGATCGTCCACGAGCGCGGCAGCGAGGTCCAGGGCACGGACCGTTCCGGCTTCGCCGCCGCCGTCGCCGCGGCCCGCGACTCGGACCTGTGCGTGGCCGTCGTCGGCGACCTGGCCGGCCTGTTCGGCCACGGCTCGTCGGGCGAGGGCTGCGACGCCGAGGACCTGAGCCTGCCGGGCGTGCAGGCGGACCTGCTGGCCGAGCTGCTGGAGACCGGTACGCCGGTGGTCGTGGTCGTGGTCTCGGGACGCCCGTACGCGCTGGGTGGCGTGCACGGTCGCGCGGCCGGGCTGGTGCAGGCGTTCATGCCCGGCCAGGAGGGCGGCGGGGCGATCGCCGGGATCCTCAGTGGCCGGTTGCAGCCCGGCGGCAAGCTGCCGGTGCAGATCCCGCGGCTCCCGGGCAGCCAGCCCAGCACCTACCTGCAGCCGCCGCTGGGCGCGGAGGTGACCAACATCAGCAACCTCGACCCGACGCCGCTGTTCCCGTTCGGCTACGGCTCGTCCTACACCACCTTCGAGCTGGACGACCTGCAGATCAGCGCAGCCGAGGTGCCGACCGACGGCGAGTTCACCGTGACGGTCCGGGTCTGCAACACCGGCGAGCGCACCGGCGAGGAGGTCGTGCAGCTCTACCTGCACGACACGGTGGCCCAGGTGACCCGGCCGGTCAAGCAGCTCACCGGCTTCGCCCGGGTGTCGCTGGAACCGCACACCGACGCCCTGGTCCGCTTCCAGGTGCACGCCGACCGGACCGCGTTCACGGGCCGCGACCTGCGGCGCATCGTGGAGCCGGGCGACATCGAGGTCATGGTCGGCACGTCCGCGAACGACCTGCCGTGCCGCGGCACCGTCCGGCTGACCGGCCCGCTGCGCGTGGTCGGCGCCGACCGTGAGCTGGTCACCCCGGTGGACGTGATGCCGACCAAGGACGCCGACCTGGCGGTCGCGGGCTGACCGGTCCGTGGTGCCCGCCGCTCCCCCGCCGGGGACGGCGGGCCCGGACGTGCGCCCCGGGGTCAGAACGCCGTGGCGTAGACGCGGACCGGGTCGCCGTCGCGGGACAGTGTGTCCCGCTCGAAGGCGAGGCCGATCTTCTCGGCGACGCGCTGCGACGGCACGTTGTCGGGGTGGATGATCGCGATCAGCCGCTCGACGCCGAGCACGTCGCGGGCGTACGCGTGGCAGGCGGCCGCCGCCTCGGTCGCGTACCCGTGCCCCTGCAGCTCCGCCCGCACGTGGTAGCCGACCTCGACGTCCGTCACCCCGTCGATCTCCTGCGGGGTCAGGCCGCAGTCGCCGACGAACTCGCCCGTGGCGCGCAGCCGGACCACCCACATGCCGAAGCCCCCGGACTCGTAGAGACCGTGGGTCCAGGTGATCCAGTCCCGGGCGCCGTCGCGGTCGCGGGTCCGTGGGTAGTACTGCATGACGACCGGGTCGCCGAGCAGAGCGGCCATGTCATCGAGGTCGTCGAGCGTCATCGGGTGGAACTCGAGGCGGTCGGTGGCTTCCGGTGGCTTCATGACGGCTCCGGTGGCAGGTCGAGGGCGGTCAGATCGAGCTTAGCCAGGCGGTCGGCGTCGGCCAGGACGTCGATGGCCACCACCCGGCCGGCCACGACCGTGAAGGCCATGACGGAGAACAGCCGGCCGTTCACCACGACCACCACGCCGGCGGCCCCGTTGACCAGGGCCGGGTGCACGAACGGCGAGAGGCGGCGGGCGGTGAACGCCTGACCGGCCACCGTGGACGCGCCCCGCAGCACCACGTTGAGCCGGGGCCGGCCGGGACCGGCGTCGGAGCGCAGGATGACGTCCGGATCGAGCACCGCCACCAGCGCCTCGAAGTCGCCGGCCCGCGACGCGGCGAAGAACGCGTCCACCACCTGTCGCTGCCGGGCCAGGTCCGGATCCGGGGCCGGGGCCTCGCTGCGCAGCCGGCGCCGGGCGCGGCTGGCGAGCTGCCGGGCGGCCGCCGGCGACCGGTCGATGACGGTGGCGACGTCCTCGAACGGCACGGCGAACATGTCGTGCAGGACGTACGCGAGCCGCTCGGCCGGGGTGAGCGTCTCCAGCACCACCAGCAGCGCCAGCCCGACCGCGTCGGCCAGTAACGCCTGCTGCTCGGGGTCGGTCCCGTCGGCGCGGCTGAGGATCGGGTCGCTCACGTGCACGTCGAGGGCTTCCTCCCGCCGATGTGCCCGCTCGCGCAGCTTGTTCAGGCAGATGCGGGCAACCACCGTGGTCAGCCAGGCGCCGGGGTTCTCCACCCCCTGCGTCCCGGCCCGGTCCAGGCGCAGCCACGCGTCCTGCACCGCGTCGTCGGCCTCGGCGAGGGAGCCGAGCATCCGGTACGCCACCGCGCGCAGCCGGCCCCGATGGGTCTCGAAGAGCTCCGCCGCCGCTGCGTTCTCCGCCACGTGTCACATTCCTTCCGCGCCGGGTGTCATCCCATCAGACCCGCCAGGGCCGACAGATGTGACCGACGATCTCGGGGAGAAACCATGTCCGCACCCATCCTGCTCACCGGCGGCACCGGCACGCTCGGCCGCCTGGTCGTTCCGCTGCTGCACGCCGAGCACACCGTGCGGGTGCTGAGCCGCCACCAACGGGAAGCCGCCGAAGGCACCGAGTACCTCGTCGGCGACCTGGACACCGGCGCGGGCGTCGACGCCGCCGTGGAAGGCGTCTCCACGATCGTGCACTGCGCGGGCAGCGCCAAGGGCGACGAGGAGAAGACCCGCACCCTGGTACGGGCGGCCCGCCGCACCGGCCGGCCGCACCTGGTCTTCATCTCCGTGGTCGGCGCCGAGCGCGTGCCGGTGGTCAGCGCGGCCGACCGGGCGATGTTCGGCTACTTCGCGGCCAAGCGGGCCGCCGAGGAGGTGGTGGCCGGTTCCGGACTGCCGTGGACCACACTGCGGGCGACGCAGTTCCACGACCTGACGCTGCTGGCGGCCCGGCAACTGGCCCGGCTCCCGCTGGTCCCGGTGCCGGCCGGGGTCCGCTTCCAGCCGGTGGACGCCGGCGAGGTGGCGGCCCGGCTGGTCGAACTGGCTCTGGGCGAGCCGGCCGGGCTGGTGCCGGACCTGGCCGGGCCACGGATCCACCCGATGGCCGAGCTCGTCCGCGGCTACCTGCGGGCGACCGGCCGGCGGCGGCCGATCGTGGCGGTGCCGGCCGTGGGCCGGGCGTACCGGGCGATCCGGGCCGGAGCCAATCTGGCACCGGACCGGGCGGTCGGCCTGCGGACGTGGGAGCAGTTCCTGGCCGACACCGTACGGTGACCGGCCGCACCCTCAGCCGGGCACGACGTTGCCCTGCTCGTCGACCACGACCCCGCTCCAGTACTCGTCCCACTTGTCGCCGACGTGCTCGGGCACCTTGCCTTCCGGGTAGCGCACGTAGCCCGCCGGCGGCTCCTGGCCCTCGGGGACGCAGTCCTGGCCGGTGGTCGTGCCCACGGCCTTGACGGGATAGTCGCCGGAGCCGCAGATCGCGTCCGCGAACGTGCAGCCCCCGGCCGACAGGGTGGTGGCGAGCAGCACGACGGTCAGTGTCTTTCGCATGCCCCTCACTCTTTCCGGATGCGGCCGCCCGGGAGATCCGTACGCGTACTCAGCTGAACTGCGGAACGACCTCACTGGCGAACCGCAGCATCGGCTCGTGGTCGTACGCCACCCGGGGCACGTAGACGATCACGTAGTCGGCGCCGGCCTCGGCCATCCGCTCGACCCGGCCGATCGTCTCGGCCATCGACTCGGTCAGGTCGAGCTCCAGGCTCGTGGACTTGATGATCCGGTCGTAGTCGCGGCCCAGGTTGTCGCAGTGCCGGCGCAGCACCCCGAGCTTGTGGCGGATGAGCTCGGGGTCACCGCCGCCCACGTTGCAGGCGTCGGCGTACTGGGCGACCAGCTTGAGGGTGACCTTCTCGCCACCGCCGCCGAGCCAGAACGACGGGTGCGGCTTGCGGACCCCCTTCGGCTCGTTGATCGGCTGGTCGATCGAGTAGTGCCGGCCGGTGAAGACGGGCCGCTCCTCGGTCCACATCTTGTGCACGATCTCGACGGCCTCGCGGAACTCACCCATCCGCTGCGGCACCTCGCGCCACTCGTAGCCGTACGCCTTCCACTCGTGCTCGTACCAGCCCGCGCCGAGGCCGGCGTAGAGGCGGCCGTGGCTGGCCACGTCCACGGTGGAGGCGATCTTGGCGTACAGGGAGGGCTGGCGGTAGCCGTTGCAGCCGACCATCTGGCCGATGTTGACCCGGCTGGTGTCGCGGGCCAGCGTCGAGGTGACGGTCCAGCACTCGAAGGTGGTGTTGATCGTCGGCTCGGGGGTGGTGTGGAAGTGGTCGTAGACCCAGACCGAGTCCCACGGGCCGGCGTCCGCGGCCTTGGCCACCGCGGTCATCGCCTCGTACTGCTCGACCGGGTCGGCGATCTCGACCAGATCCATCTTCCAGCCCTGCGGGACGAACACTCCGAAACGCACGCTCATACCGGCAACGTACCGGATCTTGAGCGGCGGCTCAGCCGCGTCCCCGGCTCAGGTGGGCCACCGTCACGGCGAACTCGCTGCCGGGCGGGCAGTGCCCGGCCACCACCGGCACGTCGGCGCCGTTGGCCAGCTCCCGCAGCGTGGGCAGCATGGCGACGCGCAGGCCGAGGCGCAGGGCCGCGACGGTCAGAGCGCCCGCGCTGCTCAGGGCGCCGGGCATGGTCCGCAGGGCGGCGCCGTGGGCGGGGTCGCGCAGCCCGAACGCCCACCAGCCGGCGCCGGTGGTGGGACCGAGCACGGCGTCGAACTCGCCCAGCAACTCGGCGGCGTCGGCCAGCAGGGCGGCGCTGAGCTGGGGCACCTGGGGCGCCACGAGCAGCGCTCCGGTACCGGGCTGATCGGCCCGGGGCGCGAAGGCGTAGGCGAGCGGTCCGATCTCGATCGGCCAGCCCGGCATCGCGCGCACGGCCCGCATCGTGTCGGCGGTGGCCGCGGCGGCGATCATCGCGGCCTGCACCGCGGTCCAGGGCCGGTCCAGCCGGGACGCGGGCCCGCACAGATCGGAGACCACCTGCACGCTGCACTGCCGCAGCACGGGGAGGCGCCGCGGCCGGCACGGATGGACCCGGCCACCGACGGGCCGCCGCCCGACCACCGACGTGTCCCGGGTCCGCCGGGACGGCCGGCCGGCATACGGCGCACTAGGTCGAGTCATCACCCATCCATTCGACAGCCCCGGACGGCGGCGGTCGCCGCGCCCATCTGCACAGTGGCGGAGCGGGCCCGCAAGGTTGCCGCGTTCGGCCAACTTTCTTCAGCGAACGGATGCATTGACACGTCGCGATCGGTCGGCGACGCTGGGCGCGCACCCCACCGGGCCGGTGGCGGGCGGGAGCCGTGGGCAGCTTTCGCCGTACCCCTGCAAGACCCATGCCCTTTCCCCGGGCCCCTTTTGTCACGGAGTGCTGAGCCCTCATGTCCTCTTCGCTACGAATCCGCATCCTGATCAGCGGTCTCGTCGGGATCGTCGTGGCCACCCTGGCCGCGGTCGTCCTCCCGGCCGGGCCCGCCGCCGCGCACGGCAACGTCACCGGGCCGGCATCGCGCAACTACGGCTGTTACGAACGCTGGGGCAGCAAGTTCCAGGACCCGGCGATGGCCACCGCCGACCCGATGTGCTGGCAGGCCTGGCAGGCCGACCCGAACACCATGTGGAACTGGAACGGCCTCTTCCGCGAGGGCGTCGCCGGCAACCACCAGGCCGCCATCCCCGACGGCCAGCTGTGCAGCGGCGGGCGCACCCAGGGCGGCCGCTACAACTCGCTGGACGCCGTGGGCAACTGGACACCCGCGCCGGTCGGCAACACCTTCAACGTCCGGCTGTTCGACGGGGCCAGCCACGGTGCCGACTACATCCGGGTGTACGTCACCAAGCCCGGCTTCGACCCGGTCACTACGGCACTGAAGTGGTCCGACCTGGAGCTGGTGAGCCAGATCGGCGACACGCCCGCCGCACGGTGGGACGCGGTCACCGGTGGCGTGCAGATCGACCTGCCGGTGGCGCTGTCCGGGCGCACCGGGCGGGCCATGGTCTACACCATCTGGCAGGCCAGTCACGCGGACCAGTCCTACTACTTCTGCAGTGACGTGGCCTTCGGCGGCACGAGCACGCCGCCGGTGACCACCCCGCCGGTCACCCCGCCGGTCAGCACCTCGCCCACGGCGTCGCCCACCACCCCGGCCCCGCCGGCGACCGGCGCCTGCTCGGCCACCTACGCCGTGAGCTCGTCGTGGCAGGGCGGTTACCAGGGTGAGGTCAAGGTGACCGCCGGCTCGGCGGCCGTCAAGGGCTGGACGGTCTCGCTGGCCTATCCCGGTAGCCAGACGATCCAGCAGGGCTGGAATGCCACCGTCGCGGCCAGCGGCAGCACGGTGACGGCGACCAATGCCGGTTACAACGGCGCATTGGCGGCGGGCGCGAGTACGACGTTCGGATTCATCGCCTCGGGGGCGAGCGCCGTCCCTGTGGCGACGTGTAACGCCACAGTCTGAGCAATTCCTTAAGCGTCTTCCACCCGGCCCGAAGGACAGTTACAGTCATGGTTGGGAGCGCTCCCAACCACCATCCTCCCGTCCCCCTGGAGGTGACCCGGCAAGACCATTCACCGGCCCGGCTCCCGCACTGAACATGAACCGTCCGAAAGCGAAATGGACGGGGGATGAGGCGCCCTCCTCATCCCCCGTTTCGCGTTGCCGCACCAGGGATTTCCCTGGTGCCGGGCACGCACGACGAAGGCCCGCACCGGCGTTCCCGCCGTCGTGGGCCTTCGTGCGTGCCGGGGTTCGAATGACGGATCCGCCCGCCCGAGGCCGGCCGTGACCGAATATGGACCGGCCGATATCCGCGCGGCGATACCGTCGTTGTCCGGCCTTATTGTGCGGTGCCGAGAAGATCTGTCGTCGGCCACTGCTGTCGATGAATGCGGCGACTCAGCGGGCAGTGCCCGGCCTCCCGCGATCGGGAGGCCGGGCACTCACCGGATCAGAGCGAGATGCGGCCCGCGCCGGCGTTGCCGGTCACGATGGACTTGACGTTGCCGGCGGCGTCCGCCGTGTAGCCGTACGGGATGGCCTTGACGCTGCCGCCGGTCTGGCCGGCGCCCGACGAGACCAGCAGGTTGCCCCGGGCGACCAGCGTGCCCGGCCCGGAGTCGCCCTCACCCAGGTGGAACGGGTCCGAGACACCCTCGAAGGAGTTGTTCTCGACCAGCACGCCCGCGCCCTCGGTGGAGGCCACGCCGTAGCCGCTGTTGTTGCGGTAGTAGTTGTTGTAGACGTGCACCGGGTTGCCGAAACGCACCCGAGGGTGGCGCTGGGTCGACGCGTCGAACCAGTTGTGGTGGTAGGTCACCCGCAGATGGCCGGTGTCCTGCGAGGCGTTGTCGTCGCTGTGGCCCAGCAGCATCGACTTGTCGTGGTTGTGGACGCGGTTCCAGGACACCGTGACGAAGTCGGAGCCGCGCTTGATGTCCACCGCGCCGTCCTTGCCGTTGGTGAACGTGTTGTGGTCGACCCAGATGTTGGTGGCCGAGGTCTGCACGTTGATCGCGTCGTCGCCCCAGTCGCGGAACGTGATGTTGCGGATGATCACGTTGCGGTCGCCGT
This sequence comes from Actinoplanes auranticolor, assembly GCF_018332655.1. GTDB lineage: Bacteria > Actinomycetota > Actinomycetes > Mycobacteriales > Micromonosporaceae > Actinoplanes > Actinoplanes auranticolor. The sequence continues at coordinate 95,030 of NZ_BOQL01000044.1, forward strand.
TGATGTTGAGGCCGCAGCCGGCGATCGTGGCCCCGGCGTTGCCGATGATGGTCTTGTTGGACCGCACCCGCAGCATGCCGGAGCAGGAGATCGTCCCGGAGACGCGGATGACCGCCGCCGCGCTGGAGCCCAGCGCCGTGGTCAGCGCCGAGGCGCTGGTCACCGTGGTGGTCGCGGCGCTGCCGCCGCCGGTGGTCCCGCCGTTCTGGGTGGCCCAGCCGACCAGGTCGGTGATGGCGGCCAGCGTGCTCGGCGGGGCGGCGGCCGTATTCTCCGCGGCGGAGGCGGCGCCGGTCATGGTGACACCGGCGGTGACGAGGGCGAGAGCGGCTGCGCCGGCGGTGGAGCCCAGCACGACCTGGCGCACGTTTCTGCGCATGGTTTCTCCTTGACGGTCGGTGAGATGCCGCGCGATGGAACGCGGCCGGGGAGGAACGGATGAGGTGCCGTCCGGAACGGCACCAGCGGTCGCCGGCCGGATCGCCGGGGGCGTCACGCTGCTGCGGCTGTTACTGGCTCCCGCGCCCGCTTTGCCCGAAGCAAGCGCTTACCCGTACCAGAACAACACAGACGGCTGTCAATGTGAAGGGATAGGTGTTTGCAGGTTGTTTGCAGACATTGCCAATGACATCCGTCGATGCCGTTGGGCAGTGTGATCGGTAACAAGTGCGGCGTCAAGGTGTCCCGGTGGCTTCCGGAAGATGAGGTCAGTCCGCCGCCGAGCGGGCGCAGCGGCGCAGCTCCTCGAGCACGCACTCGGCCGGCGGGGTCGCCTCGACCGACGTCTGGACCACGGCGTGGATCGAGCGGTGCACCGCCGGCGCGGTGACCGGCACCGCGACCAGACCGGCCGGCAGGTTCGCGGCGCCGAGCCGCGGCAGCACCGTGACGCCGATGCCGGCCTCGACGAAGGCCAGGGCGGTCGGGTAGTCGTGCGCCTCCACCCGGAACGGCGGAGTGAAACCGGCCGACCGGCAGGCGTCGATCAGGTTCTCCCGGCACCAGCCGCGGGCGAAGTCGTTGTCGATCCAGCGCTCCCCCGCCAGGCGGGCCAGCTCCACCGCCCCGGCGCCGGCCAGCGGGTGCCCCGGCGGCACGACGACCACGTACGGGTCGTCCAGCAGGTGGTGCGCGCGGGTGTCCCGGCTGCCCGTGAAGCCCGGCGGCGCCACCAGCAGCTGGATGTCGACCCGTTTGGCGGCACCGGCGGCGAAGTCGTCGCGCAGCTCGAGATCGAGCCGGATGTCCGGGAAGCGGCGCAGCAGCGTACGGGCCACGGCGGGCAGCCAGGCGGCGCCGACCGACGGGAAGTACGCCATGGACAGCGAGCCGGTGCGCCCGTTGCGCAGGTCGGCCACGAACGTCTCGACGTCGCCGAGCCGGCTCAGCGCGCCGTCGATCTGCTCGGCCAGCGCCAGCCCGACCGAGGTGGGCTCGATCCCCCGGCCGCTACGGGCCAGCAGGACCAGGCCGGTCTCCCGCTGCAGCGCGGTGACGTGCTGACTCACCGCGGACGGGGTGTAGCCGAGATTCGCCGCGGCGGCGTTGACCGAGCCGCTGGCCACCACGGCCCGGAAGATGCGCAGTCGATGCGGATCCAGCATGGTGGTCACCGTACAGCAGTGCTTAACGGTGCGGTAGGAACCGTTGCTTGTGCTTAATCGGTCCGGTCGACCAGATTGGGGGTCATGCGCACTCCCGGCCTTCCCCTGCTCGCCACCGCGGTCACGATGATCCTCTGGGCCTCGGCCTTCATCGTGATCCGCTCGGTCGGCGGACATTACACCCCGGGCGCGATGGCGCTGGGCCGGCTGGCCGCCGGCTCCGCGGCCCTGAGCCTGGTCGCCGCTCTGCGGCCCCGGCGCCTGCCGCGTGGGCGCCCGCTGCTGCTGGTCATCGCGTACGGGGTGCTGTGGTTCGGCCTGTACGCGGTGGTGCTGAACGCGGCCGAGCACCACCTCGACGCCGGCACGACGGCCCTGGTGGTCAACGTCGGCCCGATCCTGATCGCCGTCCTGGCCGGGGTCTACCTCAAGGAGGGCTTCCCCCGGGGCCTGGTGGCCGGCCTGGTCATCGCCTTCTCCGGCGTCCTCACGATCGCGATCGCCACCTCGACGGGCCGGCACGACGCGATCGGCGTTCTGCTCGCCCTCGGCGCCGCCGCCCTGTACGCCGTCGGCGTCCTGCTGCAGAAGCAGGCGCTGCACGATGTGGACCCCTTCACCGCGACCTGGCTCGGCTGCCTGACCGGCACCGCCGCCTGCCTGCCGTTCACCGCGGACCTGCTCACCCAGCTCGGCGACGCCCCGCGCAGCGCCACACTCGGGGTGGTCTACCTCGGACTGTTCCCCACCGCCATCGCGTTCGCGACCTGGGCCTACGCGCTCAAGCGGATGAGCGCGGGCGGCCTGAGCTCGTCGTCCTACCTGGTCCCGGGCATCGCGGTGCTGCTGTCCTGGGCGTTCCTGGGCGAGGTGCCCGCCCCGCTGGCGTTCCTGGGCGGCGCCCTGTGCCTGGTCGGCGTCGCGGTGACCCGGCTGCCACCGTCGGCACTGTTGCACATTCTTGGCAACAAGTCTGGACCGCGGGCCCGTCGGTAAGTAGCGTGACGGACATGACTCATTACCTCGCCGAGGTGGCGGACGCGTGGCAGGAGAGCTGGGACCGGCAGCAGGAGGCCTATCTGCCGGACCGGGAACACCGGATCACGGCGATGCTCGACGCGGTCGAGGCGGTGACGCCGCACGGCCGGCCCGAGGTCCTCGACCTGGCCGGCGGCACGGGCACGATCGCCCTGCGCACCCTTGCGCGCTTCCGGCAGGCGCGGGTCACCGTGGTCGATCAGGACCCCGTGCTGCTGGCCCTGGCCGAGGCATCGCTCGGCGACCGGGCCCGGATCATCGCCGCGGATCTCGGTCAGCCGTCCTGGACCCAGGCCCTGCCGCACCGCGACTACGACGCCGTGCTCACCGCGACGGCGCTGCACTGGCTCACGCCGGACCGGCTCGCCGTGCTCTACGGCGAGATCCGCCACGTGCTGCGCACCGGTGGCATCGTCGCCAACGCCGACCACATGCCCGACGAAGGTCTGCCGGAGCTGACGAAGCAGCTGCTCACCAGGGCGGACAGCCGCCGCGAGACCCGCTACGCGACCGGTGCGGCACTGTCGTGGCGGGACTGGTGGGCCCGCGTGGCCGCCGATCCACAGCTGGCTCCGCTGCACGCCGAACGGGAGAAGATCTACCCCGCCGCGCACGGCAGTGCGGAGTGGACCCCGCCGGCCGGCTGGCACCTGACGGCGCTGCGGACGGCGGGGTTCACCGAGGCCGGACTGCTGTGGCGCGGCGGTGCGGACGCCACGGTCACCGCCGTGGCATGACGGGGTGGATCAGCCGCTGCGGCGGTTGCCGTACTGGCGGGGGCTCTGCACCGAGCCGCGGCCGACCGGCTGCTGGCCCTTGCTGAAGACCTCGCCACCGCCGCCGGAGCCCTTCTTGCCCTTGGCCCGGCGCTCGGCCCGGTTGGCGAACACTTCCACCTCGGGCTCCTGCTCGGCGGACTCGCCGGTGGTGGCGTTAGCCCGTCCGACCTCCCCGCCGCCACCCTTGGAAGGACTGGAGGCTGCATCGCCTCTCGACTCGGACATCGTGACTCCCTGAGCTGACGGCTGCCGCGTGGATCGTCACCGATCCGGGCGACGCGGCGGCCGGCCGCCCAAACGGTATCGCAGAACCCCGCGGCACCGGCGCCCGATCCACCCCGCCGCGCGGGACGTCGTCAGGAGGCGCCACCCGAGCGGATGCTCGCGCGGATCCAGCCGGCGATGTTGTCGGTCCGGGCGCTGTTCTCCACCGAGGTGTGCGGGCAGCTCGGGCCGTTGCTGACCACCGAGACCAGGACCGGCCGCGCCGTGCCGCGCTCCAGGAAGAACGGGGCTCCGGAGTCGTACGGGCACGGCGTGGTGTCGGGCTGGGGGGCGTACCCCTGGAGACCGGTCACCGAATCGCTCAGCGAGACCACCGTCATCTGCCCGGTCCGCAGCCGGGTCACCGGCGCCGGGCTCGCGCTCGTGGTGGAACCGTAGCCGGTGACCCGGACCACGGCGCCGACCTGGGGAGCCCGGTGGCCGACGCGCAGCGGCCGCACGTCGCGGACCGGCGTCTCCAGCCGGGCCAGGGAGACGTCCGCGGTGGGCGACTGGATCACCGCGACGACCTTGACCTCGTGGCCCCCGGTGCCGGTCAGATCCGTGCGGCCCACCGTCGCGGTGGTGAGGTCGGCGACCGGGTAGTCGACCCGCACATTGTTCGCGTCGCGGAAGCAGTGCCCGGCGGTGATCACCCACTGCGGCGCGATGAGGGCGCCCGAGCAGGCGCTGTTGCGCCGCCCGCCGCTCGCGGTGGGGATGCCGGTCATGGTCAGCTTCACCGAGAACCGGTACCTGCCGTCCGGCACCGGCTCGCCGTTGGCGATCGCCGTTGCGGCGCCGGCGCTGCTCAGCAGCAGGCTCAGCGCGGCCACGGGAGCGAGCAGGGCACCGACAACGATCGATCTCGTCCGTCGCATCCGGCCAACCTAGCGACCGGCTCGCGCCGCACGGAACCCCTCCGGCGTACGGATCCCCGACAGAGGCCCGTCCGCACCGGGCCCGCCGGTGCGTCCGTGCAAAGCCGGCTCAGCGGGTGGCCGTGGTGCGCAGCGAGAGGGCCTGCAGGAAGACCGCGCCGATCTGGGCGGGGTCCTCGGCGATGAAGACACCGCCGCCGGTCACCTTGGTGATCCGCTCCAGCGGCCCCTCGTCCACCGCGTCGCCGACCCCGACCACGATCACCTGGACCGGCTTGTCGGTGCTCTTGGCCGCCTCGAGCTGGGCGAGCGTCTGGTCCAGCTTGATGTCGCCGGCCTTGTCCCCCGCGTCGGCACCGTCGGTCATCACCAGCACGGAGTTGACCCGGCCGGCCTGCCAGCCGTCCTGCACCTCCCGGTAGCCGTCGAGAATCGTGCGGTAGAGCCCGGCGTCCCCGCCTTCCGGCTTGATCCCGCTGAGCGCCCCGGCGACATCGTCGCGCTTGTCCGTCAGCGGCCCGATCGACACCAGCTCCCGGTGGTTGCCCGGGCCCGCACCGGCGGCGAACAGCCACAGCCCGACCTGCCAGTCGTCGCTGAACAGGCCCAGCCCGCTGCGGGCGGCCGCGAGGGTCACCTGCATCCGGGTGGCGTTGCGGGCGGTCGGCACCGGGGTCCGCATGCTGTTCGAGGCGTCCACGATGGCCAGGATCCGGGCCGGTGCGACCACCGCGGACCAGCCGGCCAGGGCCCGGTCGATGGTCGCGCCGTCCGTGGCCGACGCCGCCGCCTCACCGCTACCGGCAGCCGGGGACGGGCCGATGCGCTTCGGGGCGCCGTCGGGTGCGACGAAACCACCGGGGGTGCCACCGTCCGGCAGCCGCAGGCCCGCCGCGCCCAGGGCGCCACGGAAACCCGATCCCTTGGTCAGGGTCTCGTAGAGCTGGTGCGCCGCCTCGGCCTGGGACCGGTCGAGCTGGGGCATGACCGCGAACGGATAGTCCAGCGGCACCGCCGCGGGCTCGGGATAGAGCGCGGTCAGCGCGACCGTGGGCTTGCCGGCGTTGTACGTGACGACGTCACGCTCCGACATGGCCGCGAGGCTGAGCCCGGCGGCCAGCGATCCGTCGTCGTCACCCTGGGGCAGCTGGGCCATCAGGTCGTCGCGCAGCACCGAGGTGTCGGTCGCCAGCGCGCGCAGCAGGCCGTTGGAGGTGCCCGGCCGGCGCTGATCCAGCGTCGTCGCGGTGCCGCTGAGCACGAGCAGCCCGGAGAGGGCGGCGGCGTCGCGGGCCGGATCAACCGTGCCGGCCCGGAAGTTGGTGCTGGTGGTGATCTGGGCGACCAGATCGGCGTAGCCGAGCTTCTTCTCCGGCCAGCCGAGATCCTCGGCGACCGGATCGGGCAGCGCCATGACGACCGGGCTCATCGCGAGCGAGCCCTCGTCGGTGATGGCGAACTGCGGCGCGGCGGCCCGCAACCGCTGCAGCCAGGTGCGCGAGTCGGAGATCCAGACGTCCGGCGGGGTCAGCCCGGAGCGCGGCGCCCCGGCTCCGGTGAGCGAGACCTTCTGCTGCGCGCCGAGCACGGCGGCGACATCGGCCGGATCCGCGGCGCGGACATCGATCGCCACACAGGTGCCCTCGATGTCGGCCTTGCCGGCGACCCACTCGGCCGCGGACTGCTGGACAGCGGTGGCGATCTCCGGGGCCGCCGCCACGGACAACCGCACCTGGCCGCTGCATTCCGCACCGCCGAGCTGGCCCACGGCGATGCGCGCCCCGGCCACCACCGCCACCACCGCCAGGGTGGCAAGCACGGCAGTACCCGCGCGTAGTCGCAAACGTCGTCGATGGCGGCCTGTCACGTAGCCATCATCGACAAGAACACCTTCTGCCGCTAGGCCCTGGAAGGCACGGATATGGCCGGGACAATCCGTTTAAGGGGTCAAGGCACTCCGGAAAACGAGGGCACCGTGGCATTCGCGGCTTTTGCCCGGTGCACCCGGGCAGCAACCGGACGGACGTACAGGAACAGTACGATCGCGCCATGCTGCGCAGTGATCATCCCCTGGCCCGCATCGTCGACGCGTACCGGACGGCGGAGTTCGCGACGCTGACGTCGGACGGCACCCCGATCGCGTGGCCCACCGCCATCGTGCGCAACGAGGACGGAAAGATCCTGGTCACAACCTCACTGGCCTTCCCGCAGAAGGCACTCAACGTCCGCCGCGACGGCCGGGTGGCGCTGCTGCTCTCCGACCCGACGGCCAGTGGGCTGGCCGACCCGCCGCAGATCCTGATCCGCGGCACGGCGACGTGCCCCGAGCAGATCCACACGGCCCCCGAAGGCGACCTGGGCCGGCTGTGGGTCTCGCTCTTCGAACGACAGCCGATAGTCCGTGCCTATCTGCGCGCCGGGGCCCGCCGGTTCACCGACTGGTACTTCATGCGGCTGCTGATCACGGTGACGCCGACGGAGATCACGACGGCGCCCCGGCCGGCGGACGGCCCGGGCATCACCGGCGGCACGCTGCTCGGCGCTCAAGCGCTGACCGGGTACGGCACCGCGGTGCTCGCCGCCACGGACCGCGACGGGGCGCCGGTGCTGCGCCGGACCACGATCACGAGCACGGCGGACGGGTACGGCATCGAGCTGGACGACGACACGGCAATCACGCCGGGGACGGCCAGCCTGCTGGTGCACCGGCACGACGAGAAGCTCTCGGCGCTGCACAACGCTGTGTTGCGGGGGACGCTGACCCGTACCGGATCCGGGTGGGTGCTGGCCCCGGAGCGGCTGATCCAACCGATGGGGCGCGGTCCCCGGGACATGCTGCGGACGGTGCAGAGTTGCCGGAAGGCGACGCGCCGCTACCTGGACCGGCGGGGGTTGGCGCGGCCGGTCATCCCGTGGGCGGCGTACCGGGAGCTGACCGGTAAGCGTTAGCCGCGGGCTGCCTGCAGGACGCGTACGGCGTCGGCGTAGCGGTGGAACCGGGCGTCGCTCCGCCGGCCCTGCCCGGCCAGGGTGAGAGCGATCCCCCGCACTGAGGGAAGCGCCGCGACGATTTCCCGCACATTGTCCGCGGTGAAATCCAGCCCGACGGCGATCGGACGCTCGCGGCCCAGCTCGTCCAGGTCGGCGATCTGGAACTCCTGGCCGTACTCCGGGGCACGGTCGCGCAGAAACACCCACGAGTCGCGATACTCGGGCAGGACATCAGCGTGGAAAAGGGCAGCGTTCAGGTCCGGTTCGCCGGCGTAGGCGCTGAAGACCCAGCCGGGATCGTCGTCGTGGGCGATCTCGATGCCGCCGTACACGATGCCGACACCGGTGTCGCTCAGCGCGCGGCGGACCTCGGGTGGCGGGATGGCTTCGGTGATCGGCTGCACCATTCCGGCGCCGGTCGCCGCGACGGTACGCAGAACGCGGTCGGGGTCCTTGGCAAGCTCCATCGCCGTGACGAGCGTTGCCCGCCGCAGTGCCTCGCCGATGGCGGCCGCCTGCTCGACGGTCACCGTGCGGTCGTCGTGGAACCGCGGGTCGGCGGTCAGGGACACACCGATGAGGTCGGCGCCGAGCGCTTCGAGATCCGTGGCCTCCGCCACCGACCGCACCCGGTCGACCTTGATCAGCTTATTCGTCATAGCGAATCACGTTCCCGCCCAGTTCGTCAGCGCCCCGGAAGTTGCCGGGGATGACCCAGGTCTTGCCGGCCGTATTCGTCGAGATCTTCCAGTATGGCGAGCCTTCGGGAGTGTGCCGGCCGCCGCCGGGGTGTACCTGGATGTTGGTGATCTCAGGGTGGTCCTGGATGCGTACCTGCACGGCGTTTCCCGAGGTGCCCCTCTTGCGGCTCTGCTCGACCGTCGCCGGGTAACCCGCGGCGGTGAACTGGTCGGCGATGTCCTGCGCGGACCGCCCGGCCACCGACCTCGGGTCCCCGGTGATGTTGTCCACGAACGACTGCGCTGATCCGGTGTCCGGTCCGGCCGATGCCAGCGTGGCCGGTTGATCGCTGCTTCCTGCGCCGCCGGCGCCGCCCGGGCGGCCAAGGTGGGCTTCGGCCGCGACCGTTTCCTGGGCCGCCGCGATGCTCGCACTGCCCCCGCCCTGGTCACGTCCCGCCCGGCCGCCGCGCGGTGAGCCGTCGTCGGCCTCGCCGTTCCTGCCCCGTCGGGCCATGCCCGGCCGCCTACCCCTGCACCAGGCGGGTCAGATTGGTCAGGCTGGTGACCAGCGCCGTCGTGTAGCTCAGGATCCGGCCGGCCCATTTGACCACCGCGGCGGTGATCTGGGCGGCGATCACCGGGATGGTCACCACGAAGACGGCCTCGGCCGCCCACACGATGACCCGGGCGACCAGGTCGGCGATCAGGTCCCGGACGATGTCGCGGGTGAGGCGGACCAGGTTGCCGGCCGCCTGCGTCGCTGCCGCCATCGCCGAGGCGACCGCGCTCAGTCCGCCGACGGCGGCCACGTTGTGGCCCATCATGGCCGTGTAGGCCGTCGCCGCCCGGCCGGTCCAGTCGGACAGGTCGCCGCTGAGGTGCGCGGCCAGATCGTCCGCCGCGCCGCTCAGCTCGACGGCGATGTTGTCCCAGGTGGTGGCGTGCGCGGCGACCACGTCGGGCATGCCGGCGAGCTGGTCGAGCACGTGCTGCAGCGGCTCGAAGTATTCCATCGCCCAGCCGAGCCCATTGGCCAGCAGCGCGCTGAACGGGTCGATCGCGGTGGCCACGACCTCGGTGCCGAAGGCCGCCCCGGCGAGCAGGTCGTCGACCCATCCCTCGCTCTCGATCGCCGCGACCAGACCGTCGAAGTTCTCCGCCAGCGACATCCCCGTCCATGGCTGACGGGTCGAGGAAACGTCAGCGACCAGGGACTGGTCGCTCACCGTCCCGGCCGTTCACCGGCCTTGCGGACCGCCTCGGCGGCACCGGCGTCGGCGTCTTCGTACGCCGTGGCGACCTCGGCGAGCGCGTCGGCGGCCAGCGCCAGATTCTCCTCCACGTACGCGACCAGGCCGTCCTGCCGCTGGTGCCGTCCCTGCAGCACCGGCGGCAGCCAGGCGCAGAGCAGCCCGTACGCCGCGCCGTCCTGGGCGATGGAGGCGCTGGCCGACCTGACCGCACCGAACCGGGCGCGTACCGATTCGAGGTGGGCTATGTGCCGGCGGATCTGCGCCGCGTCGACGCTGAGCTCGTCGGTCACCGCTCCGGTCGCCGCTCGCCGGTGATGTCTGCGCCGGTCAGCCGCTCGCCGACCTGAGTCGCGATCGCCTGGGCGGCCGGGGACTGCGTGCCGATCGTCTCCGCGACGATCTCCCGAGCCCGTCCCGCGGTCCGTCGCCGGGCTTCCTGGATCGTTGTCATGATCGCCTCGGCGACCCGCTCCGGCTCCAGCTGGTGGATCCGGCGTCCCAGCCGTAGATCCATCAGCGCGCCCTGGGCGTCGACGGCGACCTCGACCATCCCGCTCCCGTCGGTGGCGGTGACCCGCAGCTGCCCGAGCTGGTCGCTCATCGCCCTGGTGTCGACGGCCATCCGGTCGATCCGGTCCTTCCAGGCCGCCAGCCTGTCCAGCGCCGCTCCCGGCTCCAGGATGGGATCACCGTCCCACACTCCGGCACTCATATCCACCCCCGCGCTGACCGGTGTCGATGGGTCATCGTAGCGATCCGGTGCTACACCGGTGTCTCGCGGAATTACCACTTTTGTGTGGTTTGGTGGCATAGGCTGCTCATGTTTCGCGTCGGACCGAAGTTGTGCTGCGAGAGGGCCGGTTGATGATGGGGAGACGCGCGTTCGCCGCCGTGCTGCTGGTGCTGGCGGTTTCCGGGTGTGGTGGGGACGGCGAGGATGACATCGCCGCGGCGCCGGATCGGGGCAGTGTCGGGATCGCTATGCCGACCACGAAGTCCGAGCGGTGGATCGCCGACGGGGACAACCTGGCCCGGCAGTTCACGCTGCTCGGCTACCGGCCCGACGTCCAGTACGCCGACGACGACGTCAAGGCGCAGGTCAGCCAGCTCGAGGCGATGGTGGCGCGGGGCGACAAGGCACTCGTGATCGCCGCCATCGACGGGACCGCGCTCAAGGGTGTGCTGGGGCGGGCCGCCGCCGCGAAGATTCCGGTGATCGCCTACGACCGGCTGATCCGGGACAGCGCCGACCTGAGCTACTACGCGACCTTCGACAACTTCAAGGTCGGGGTGCTGCAGGGCACCGCCATCCTCGACGGGCTGAAGGGCAAGGGGCCGTTCAACGTCGAGCTGTTCGCCGGGTCCGCGGACGACAACAACGCCACCTTCTTCTTCAACGGCGCGATGAGTGTGCTGCGTCCGCAGATCGACTCCGGGCGGCTGGTGGTGCGCAGCGGGGAGACCGGCTTCGCCAAGGTTGCCACCCTGCGCTGGGACGGCGCGGTCGCCAAGCAGCGGATGGCCCGCCTGCTCGCCGCCGACTACCGGTCCGCGCGGGTCGACGCGGTGCTCTCGCCGTACGACGGGCTCAGCCGGGGCATTCTCGAGGCGCTCGGGGCCGCGGGGTACGGCGGCGCGAAGAAGCTGCCCGTCATCACCGGCCAGGACGCCGAGCTCGACTCGGTCAAGCTGATCGCCGCGGGCAAGCAGACCGAGACCGTCTACAAGGACACCCGTGAGCTGGCCAAGGTCACGGTGCAGATGACCAACTCGCTGCTGACCGGCGGGCGCCCGGAGGTCAACGACACCGAGCAGTACAACAACGGCGTCAAGGTGATCCCCACGTTCCTGCTGCAGCCGGTCAACGTCGACAAGTCCAACTACCGGCGCGTCCTGGTCGACAGCGGCTACTACACCGCCGCCGAGATCACCGCCTGATGCCGCCGCGCCCGCGAGGAGAGTCGTCGATGACCAGCGTTCCCGCCGCCCGGTGGTTCCTGGACCTTCCCGTACGGGTGAAGCTGACCGTGCTGGTCGCCGCCAGCCTGCTGGCCCTGGCCGGCTGCCTGGCGGTGACCGTGGTCAACGACCGTGTCGCCGAGCGCACCGCCGACCGGCTGGGGACGCTGACCACGGCGAGCGCCCTCGTGCTGCAGCTCGACCGGGCGGCCAGCGAGCTCAAGGTCAACGGCCTGCAGTCGGTCATCCGGGCCGACGCCAAAGCCCAGGCCGCGTTGCTCGCCGAGCAGGTCGACGCCACGAACGCTCTGGTCGCCGAGCTGGAGGCGGTGCCGCTGCCGCGCGGGCTGTCGGCCGCCGTGGGACGGATCAAGACGGTCGCCGCCGACTACACCGCCACGCTGACCCGCTTCGTCGCCGGCGCCGGGGTGGATCAGGCGGCCGCCCGGCTGTCCTGGGAGCAGATCGGTGTCGACAACTATCTGTTCAGTGCCGTGCTGGCCAACGAACGTGCACTGTTCCTCGACACCGTCGAGCGCTCCCAGCAGTCCGCCGCCGCGAGCCGCGTACGGGCCGAGCGCATCCTGTTGATCGCCGTGGCCCTGGCCGCCCTCGTCGTCTGTCTGCTCGCCGCCGTGGTGGTGCGGTCGATCACCCGGCCGCTGGAGCGGGTCCGGACCGCGCTGCGGGCGATGGCCGACGGCGACCTCACCGTCGGGGCCGAGGTGACCGGCCGGGACGAGGTCGGCCAGATGGCGCAGGCCCTGGACCAGGCGCAGGCCAACATGCGCCGGGTGGTCTCGTCGGTCGCCGGTTCCGCGGACTCGGTCGCCGCCGCGGCCGAGGAGATGTCCGCGACCTCGACCACCATCGCCTCGTCGGCCGAGCGGTCCGCCGGCCAGGCGCAGGAGGTGTCCCGGGCCGCCGCCGGGGTCTCGGAGAACGTGTCGAGCGTGGCCAAGGGTACTCAGGAGATGGGCCAGTCGATCCGCGAGATCGCGCAGAACGCCACCGCCGCGGCCGAGGTGGCCGGCAAGGCGGTCTCCGTCGCGGAGGCCACCACGGCCCAGGTCGGCAAGCTCGGCGAGTCCTCGGCCGAGATCGGCAATGTGATCAAGGTGATCACCGCGATCGCCGGGCAGACCAACCTGCTGGCGCTGAACGCCACCATCGAGGCGGCCCGGGCCGGCGAGATGGGTAAGGGCTTCGCGGTGGTGGCGTCCGAGGTCAAGGACCTGGCCCAGGAGACCGCCCGGGCCACCGAGGACATCTCCCGGCGGGTCCAGGCGATCCAGACGGACACCACCGGCGCGGTGACCGCGATCGGGGAGATCAGCTCGGTCATCGCGGAGATCAACGACTACCAGGCCACGATCGCCAGCGCGGTCGAGGAGCAGACCGCGACCACCGAGGAGATGAGCCGCAGTGTCGCGGCCGCGGCCGCCGGGGCGGGTGACATCGCCGCGAACATCACCGGCCTGGCCGATGCCACCCAGGTCAGCACCGAGGGCATCGGCCAGTCCCGGCAGGCGGTCGTCGAGCTCAGCGGCATGGCCCACCACCTGCAGTCCCTGGTCAGCCACTTCAAGTACTGACCCCGGCCGCCTCAGCGGGTCACTCCTCGACCGGGATCGCCTGCGACTTCAGCGTCTGGACGGTCGACGCCTGGGCCGCGGCAAGGGCGTCGTTGAGGGTGCCCTTGCCGGAGACCGCGGACTTGAACCCGTCCGAGGCGTTGGCGTAGGTCGAGGTCATCGTCGGTCCCCAGGTGAAGTCCGGGACGACCTGGGTGGAGGCCTCGGCGAAGACGTCGTAGATGGGCTGGTCGCCGTAGAACGCGACGCCCTTCTTGAGCGCCGGCAGCGAGGCGCCCGCCTTGGTCGCCGGGTACAGCTGCGCCTTCTCGTTGAGCAGCGTCAGCGCCTCCTCGGAGGTGTTCAGCCACAGCGCGAACTGCGCGGCCTCGTACGGGTGCTTCGAGCTCTTGAAGACCGCGGTGGACGACCCGCCCCAGTTGCCGGCCTTCTTCTCCCCGGCGGCCCACTGCGGCATCGGGGCGACCTTCCACTTGCCCGCCGTCTTCGGCGCGCCGGTGGCGATGGAGTTGGCTCCCCAGACCGCGGAGATCCAGGTCCAGGACTTGTCGGTGTTGTAGGCGTTGTCCCACTCCGGGGTCCACGGCGGCACCGCGGAGACGAGCTTCTTGTCGATCAGGCCCTGCCAGTAGTCGACGGGCTCTTCGCCGCCTCGGACGCGCTGGCGGCGGGTGCGCTGGAGGTGCTGCGCGAAGCGGGCCGCAGCGCGCCGGCGGACATCGGGGTGGTCGGCTTCGACGACAGTTCCTGGGCCCTGCGGACGCAGCCGCCGCTGTCGACGGTGCACCAGCCGGCGCGGGAGATCGGGCGCAACGCGGCGGACCTGGTGCTGCGCCAGCTGCGCGGCGAGGAGCCGGCGCCGGGCAACGTGCTGCTCCCGACCCCGATCGTCTGGCGCGACTCGGCCTGACCCGGCTGCGGGCGGCCCGAGGGCCGCGAAAGCCCCCGCAGTCTCCGCGAGCTGGCACGCCCCGGGCGGCCGCACAGCCGAGCGGTCGCACAGCCGAGCGGTCGCGCGGCGCGAACGATCCGAGCGGTCCGGACCGGCTTCGGGCCGCGCGTCTCCCGGCCAGCGGACGCCGGTCGGCGACCGGGACGGCTCAGAGCGGCGGTCGCGTGACGAACGCCTGCGCCGCGCCCGGCGGCACCCGGTTCAGTGACAACACGGCGTCACGTTCGGTCACGTAGCGGTCCGGGGCGCTCCGGCTGCGCAGCACGAACCCGCCGCTCGCCGCGGGGATCGCGCAGAACGTCGCGTCGGCGTCGTACCCGCGGCTGCCGTCCGCCCGTTCGAGGCGCAGCGCGGACTGCCGCGAGCGCAGGAAATAGCCCGGGTAGTTGAACGACTCGAACGACAGGCAGGCGGCGTCGCCGCGGCCCGCCCGGGCGGTGAACCGGGAGTCGGCCCGGTCCAGCTCGCGGCTGCCCGGTCCGACCGGGTCGATCCGGGCCACGAAGTCGCGGTGCCGGACCCGGCGGCCGCGCTCCCCCACCGGCTCCAGCCCGAGCTCCCGGCCCACCACCGGCAGAACGACCGCCGGCGTGGCCGAGGGCGTCCGGACCGAGTTGCCGGCCGGGGTGCGGGACGGCGGCACCACGTCGCGGACCCGGCTGGTCGCCGGCCGGGCGGGGCGTTCCTCCGGTGCGGCGGCCTGCGACGACTCGCTCGGCACGACCGTCACCGGCGGCGCGGTCGGCAGAGCCACGAAGAGTGGTCCTGGACGTTTCTCCTCACCGGAGGTGACGGCCAGTCCGACTGCGGCGAGCAGGGTGATCACGGCGGCGGCGACCACGACCGTACGCAGGCGACCGGGCGCGGTGGCCCGGTGCGGCGCGGGAGCCTGGACGGCGGCCATCGGGACGCTCGCCGTCGTGCGCGGGGATGGGGCGAAGTGCTGGGGCGGTGGTACCCACTCGTCGGCGAGCGGGCCATCCTCTGGCGACATCCGGATCCGTTCACTGGAGCACGCTGCGGGGAGCCGCGCGCTGGCGGGCGCAGCAGCAATATTCGGGGCAAAAGTGGCCGGTGGCAAGAGGCAAGCCCCGGTTCACCGTCCGTGATCGATCCGAACCGCTTTCCCATCCGTAGTCACGAGGGAATCACCACGCGCCGACGGCCACGGCGAACCTGCGGCCGGCGGTGCTTGCCCTCGAGGGAGCAACGCGCAGTGGACAACCCCGCCCCGGCAGACCCGGACGCGCCGTACCGGCGTCCCGCCGACCCCACGCCCCCCACGCTGCCGTCGATCTCGGACTACTGGCCCGACGCGCCGCACCGGATCGGCCCGCCCGCCGACCACTACACCGACGAACCGACGGAGGCGGCGGTTGATGCGCTGCTGCGCTCCGGCACCCGCGAAGGCAACGACGGCGGCCGCAAAGGCATCGGCCGCGACAGCACCGACCACCTGACGTTCCCGCCGCCCCGCAGGCCGAAGCGGTCCTTGCTGGCGGCGGTCGCGCTGGCCGCCGTCCTGGTGGCGGGGGCCGGCTTCGCCGGGTTCGTCCTTCTCGGCCGGGACGCGGCCCCGGTGGCCCAGGCTCCGCAGCCCGGCACCGAGGCGCCACCACCGGCGACCGCACCGCAGCAGCCCATCGAACCCCAGACCATTGCGCCGCAGCCGATCGAGCCGCAGACCGATCCACCGTCCTCGGCGCCCGCGCCGGCCAATGTGATCTCCGCGCCCGCGCGGGGCCGCGCCACGGCGGCGTTCGAGCTGGTCAGCGACACCGCGGTGATCGATCTGCGCACCGGTGACATCGGCGATGACCTGTACCGGATCACCACGCCGCCGGACGGCAGCGTGCTGCCGCGCGCCCAGGTGAGCGGGAAAGGCGTGCGGCTGTTCCTCGACGAGAAGGCCAAGCGGCCCGACGCGGCGGTGACCGTGCTGCTCAACGCCGAGGTCCGATGGAGCATGCGGATCACCGGCGGGATCAAGGCCGGGGTGTTCGACCTCGGTGACGCCGAGGTGGACGCGGTGGACTTCGCCGGCGACGCGGCGCGTATCGATCTGACGCTGCCCAAGCCGGACGGCACGCTGCCGATCCGGTTGTCGGGCGGGGTGAACCGCTTCGAGGTCTCCACGGATCAGGGGGTGCCGGTGCGGGTACGGGCACGCGGCGGGGCGGGCCAGGTCAAGCTGGACGGGCGCACCGATGACGGCGTCGCGCGGGGTGCGTCGTTCCTGTCGCCGGACTGGGCCGGCAGCAAGAACCGGATCGACCTGGACGCGGTCGCCGGGGTCGGCACGTTACGGGTGGGCCGCGGCTGAGGCGGCGCGGCCGAGGTGGTAGGTGCCGTCCGTGGGCGACGGCCGGCACCTACCCGGGTCGGGTCGTCAGTCGTTGACGCAGCCGGCGTTGCTGTTCGCCAGGCCGAGGATCGCGATGCTGTTGCCGCAGACGTTGAGCGGGATGTGCACCGGGAAGTACGCCTGGTTGCCGTTCAGCAGACCGACGTTGTCACTGCTGTGCTGACTGCCGTGGTGACCGTTGTCGTAGTAGTAGTCGTCGTCGTCGTAGCCGTGCGCGCTCGCGGGAGCCGAGAAGGCCAGGGCAGCGGTGGCCACCCCCACGATCAGCGCGAAGCCTCGAACCAGTTTCATGACGAACCCTTCTCTTGTGGACAGGTACTGAGATCAAGCTAGCGGCCTCTTTGTGGCTTTTCGTACCTTTTAGGAAAATCGGCCACGATTCAGTACCCGCCGCCGGAACGGGGTCAGGCCGGCGCGCGGCGCAACGCGTCCGTCCGCAGGGCCCAGGTCCGCCGGGAGAGCGCCGCGTCGGCCGCGAAGGTCTCGGCGGCGTGGTAGCTGCCCGGGTGCACGTGCAGCTCGGTGGGCACCCCGGAGTCGCGGGCCATCAGCGCGGTGGCGATGAGCAGGCCACCGCCCGCGCCGGCCTCGTCGCAGAGGAAAGCGGCGGTCGGGTCCTCCCCGGCGACGGTGCCGAGGATCATCCCGCCGCCGTGGATGAAGTAGATGCCGGGCAGAGTTCCGGTGGCGTTGCGCGGCCGGTAGATCCGTACGGTGAGGTCCGGGTCGCCGACCGGCCCCGGCACCGCGCGGGGACATGGGTGCGCTCCTTCGGGTTTCGTCAGACGGACAGGGCGAAGCCCTCGTAGCCCTTCGCGGCGACCTCGTCGCACCGCTTGCGGTACGCGCCCACCCCACCGGCGTACGGCATGAGCACACGCGGCTTGCCGGGCACGTTGGCGCCCATGTACCAGGAGTTCGCCCGGGGATAGACCGACGGGCTGCCCGGCCCGGTGATCATGAACATGTTCGGGCAGTCAATGACCCCAGGTGACGGCCCTGCTCCGCCAACCGCTTCAGTCGGCCCCGCCGGGGTCGATAGAGGGACCATGAGGCGCAGCGGGAACGGCCGGAGCACCAGCGCGGGCTCGCGCGTGTTCCTCGCCTATGCCGTGGCCAGCCTGGTGCTCGTCGGACTGCTCGGCGGCCTGCTGGTCCAGGGCTACCGCGAGGACGCGGCCCGGCAGAGCGAGGATCAGGGCCGCGCCCAGGCCCAGATCATCGAGGAGATGGCCGTCGCACCCGCGCTGGACGGCGCCGATCTGGCCGCCGGGCTGACCACGACCCAGCGGCAGCGTCTGCAGGAGGCCACCGACCTCGCGATCTTCCACGGCTCGGTGCTCAGCATGCGGTTGCGCAGCTTCGCCGGGCAGGTCGCCTTCTCCGACGACGGCTCCACCGCCGGGGGCATCCCGGTGTCCGCGGCGGCGTTCCGTGCGGCGGCCGCCGGCCGGACCGACGTCGCCGTGGTCGCCGACTCCCGGCGCAGCTCCGGCCTGGTGATCCGGGTGCTGCAGCCGGTCATCGTCGGTGCCTCCGGACAGGCGGTGGGGGTGCTGGAGCTCTACCTTCCGTACGACGCCATCGCCGCCCACCTGCGCCGGCAGATGTACGTCACCTACTGGCGGCTCGGCTCGGCCCTGGCCGCGCTGTACCTGGTGCTCGCCCTGATCGCATGGTCCACCTCGCGGTCGCTGCGCCGCTACGCCTCCCGGCAGGAGCACGAGGCGCTGCACGACGCGCTGACCGGCCTGCCCAACCGGGCCGCGTTCCGCTCGCGCGCCCGGGACAGCGTCACGGCGGACGGCCCGGGCGGCGCCGTCGTGCTGGTCGACCTCAACCGCTTCAAGGAAGTCAACGACACGCTCGGTCACCACGCGGGCGACGAGTTGCTCAAAGTGGTCGCGTCCCGCCTGTCCGGCGCGGTCGGCGGCACCGGCACCGTCGCGCGCCTCGGCGGCGACGAGTTCGGCCTGATCCTGCCCGCCCTGCCCCGCGATGCCGTGCTGGAGCTGCTCGAGACGGCCCGCGGCGAGCTCGTCCGGGAGACCCTGCTGGACGGGGTCGCGCTGCGCATCGAGGCCAGCTTCGGCGTCGCGTTGTACCCGGAGCACGGCACCGACGTCGAGGAGCTGCTGCAGCACGCCGACGCCGCGATGTACCAGGGCAAGCGCGGTACGGCCGACATCGTCCTGTACGACCGCGACCAGGTGGCGCACCCCGCCCACTGGCTGATGGTGCAGACGGAACTGCGCCACGCCCTGGAGCGCGACGAGCTCGTTCTGCACTACCAGCCCAAGGTGCGCCTCGCCGACGACGGAATCAGCGGACTGGAGGCCCTGGTCCGCTGGCAGCACCCGTCGCGCGGGCTGCTGTCGCCGGCCGAGTTCCTGCCCGCTGCCGAGCAGTCCGGGCTCATCGAGCCGCTGACCGCCTGGGTGCTGCGCCGGGCCCTGGACGACCAGGCCGGCTGGACAGCGCTGGGCCAGCAGTGGCCGGTGGCCGTCAACGTGTCGGCGCGCAACCTGGAGGCGCCCGGTTTCCCGCGGGTCGTGGCCGCGCTGGTGGCCGAGCACGGCACGCCCTCCGGGCGGCTGCTGCTGGAGGTCACCGAGACCGCGCTGGCCGGGGACGCCGCGACGGCCGCCGACGCGGTGGTGGAGCTGACCGCGCTCGGCATCGGCGTCTCGGTCGACGACTTCGGGATCGGCTTCACCAGCCTGTCCCAGCTGCGGTCCGTCCCGGTCGCCGAGGTCAAGATCGACCGCAGCTTCGTCACCGACCTGGACACCGACGCGCCGAACCAGGCGATCGTGCGTTCCGTGATCGCCCTGGCGCACGGGCTCGGCCTGCGGGTCACCGCCGAGGGCGTGGAGACGCCGGCGGTGAGCGCCTGGCTCGCGGAGGCCGGCTGCGACGACGCGCAGGGCTACCTCTTCGCCCGGCCGACCGCCTGGCCGCACCTGCTCGATCTCTACCTGAACCCCCGCGGCAGCGGCCGGCACGCCCGCGCCGAGCTCGACGCAGTCCCCGTCGCCCTGCCCGCCGAACCTGATTCCCTGAGTACCGGAGGTATCCGATGAAGCACTCCCTGAGCCGTCGCGTCCGACTGGCCGTCACCGGCATCGCCCTGGCCCTGACCGCCGGCGGCTGCGGCTCGGCCTCCGCCGGCACCGAGGACGCGGCGGCCGGTGAAGTGGTGGTGGACGAGCAGATCCGGGCCATGCTGCCGGACGCCGTCCGCGACCGGGGCAGCATCCAGCTCGCCACGGACCCCAGCTACGCGCCGATGGAGTCCTACGCGCCCGACGGCCGCACCATCATCGGCTTCGACGCGGATCTGGCCGCGGCGCTCGGTTCGGTCACCGGGATCCGGGTGGAGATGGTGGCGGCCGACTTCAGCTCGGCCATCGACGAGACCGTCAAGGGCAACTACGACGGGGTTCTGTCCTCGATGACCGACACCGCGGAACGGGAGAAGAAGGTGGACTTCGTCGACTACTTCTCGGCCGGCACCGCGATCGTCGTGCAGCGGGGCAACCCGCGCGGCATCTCCGACCTCAAAGACCTGTGCGGCGCGGTCGTGGCGGTGGAGAAGTCCACTGTGCAGGCCGACCTGTTGCGTCGCTCCCAGCCGAGCTGCGGCGCGAACAAGATCGTGATCAAGACCTTCAAGAACAATGCGGACGCCCTGCTGCAGGTCCGCACCGGGCGGGCGGTCGCCATCCTGAACGACTATCCGCCGGCCGCGCACCTCGCCACCGACGCCCGGACCCGCTCGTACTACCAGCTCGCCTCGACCGTGCAGTACGAGCCGGGCCTGATGGGTCTGGCCGTGGCCAAGGACAACACCGAACTCCGGGACGCGCTGCGCGCCGCGCTGGACTCGCTCATCCGCTCCGGGCGCTACACCGAACTGCTGCAGCGCTGGGGCCTGATGAACGGCGCGCTGGCGTCGTCGTCCATCAACGCGGGCAGCTGACCCGGGCCGGCGGGCTCAGGAGCGGGTGTTGCGGGGCAGCGCGGAGAGCCGGCGGCCGCGTACCAGAGCCTGCCGGCGGCCGATCTCCCGGCCGTCCGGCGTGAACTCGACGCCTTCGACCTCGTACCAGTTCTCCCCGTCGCGCTGGATCGGCCGGTTCCAGTCGACCCGTTCCACCCGCAGATCGAGGGAGCCGGTGCCGTAGCAGTAGTCGGTCTCCGCGAAGTGGCTCACCGGCCGGTTCGGGCCGCGATTGGCGTCCATGACTTCACTCCTCGTCCGGGCTTTGTGCACGTGCCCAAGCATCGTCATATGCGCGCGCGGAAGCAAGGCCGGATGCACGTGCATATGCACACGGGACCAGAAGTGGAAGATCCGCCGGTTCGGTCCACCGTTCGGACGATGCCCGGTGTGTCGCCGTGACTGTCAGCGCGCGATCTGATGCAGCGCGTCATCGAGCAA
Source organism: Actinoplanes auranticolor (assembly GCF_018332655.1). Classification (GTDB taxonomy): domain Bacteria; phylum Actinomycetota; class Actinomycetes; order Mycobacteriales; family Micromonosporaceae; genus Actinoplanes; species Actinoplanes auranticolor. The sequence goes on from NZ_BOQL01000044.1 coordinate 115,838, forward strand.
AGCCACCGTGCGCTCCGGCGGCTCGGCCTCGAGGCAGGCCCGCTCCATCGCGACCAGGTAACGCTCCACGTCGCCCGGCTTGTCGAGATAGATCGCTCCGGTCAGCTGCTCGACGTAGACCACGTCCGGCAGCTCCGGCTCCGAGAACCGCATGATGGCGAACGGGAAATCGGCCGGCCCCGCGGCTCCCTGATGGAACGGCACGATCTGCAGCCGGACGTTGGGCCGCTGGGCCGCCTCCAGCAGGGCCCCCACCTGCGCCCGCATCACGTTGCGGCCACCGATCTCCCGGCGCAGCACCGCCTCGTCGAGCACCGCCCAGAAGTGCGGCGGATCCGGCCGGGTCAGCACGCGCTGTCGGTTGCGCCGCAGCTCGATGCGCCGCTCGATCTCCGCCGCCGGCGCGGCCGGGTGCTCACGGCGCAGCACCGCCCGGGCGTAGTCCGGCGTCTGCAGCAGACCGGGCACGAAGTGCGCCTCGTACGCCCGGATCAGCGAAGCCGCTTCCTCCAGGCCCAGGTAGGACAGGTACCACTGCGGTACGACCTCGCCGAACTGCCGCCACCAGGCCGGGGTGTTGGCCCGCCGGGCGAGCTCCAGCAGCGCCGTGGCCTGCGGCTCCCCGACGCCATAGAGGGTGAGCAGGTCAGCAACGTCCCGTTCCTTGAAGGGCACGCGGCCGAGCTCCATCCGGCTGATCTTCGACTCCGAGCCGCGGATCTCCCAGCCCGCGGCCTCGCGGGAGATGCCCCGCGCCTGCCGCAGGCGCCGCAGCTGCACACCGAGCTGGATGCGCAGCGCTGTGGGGCCGCTGCGATAGTCCTGATCCGCCGAAGTCATTGTCTCCCCCCTGCCCACTTCTGTGCCCCGGTGCACGTGCATACAACCGTGCAGTGTCCAAGGAAGATGCGCAACCTTCTGCACGATCATCGAACCCGCGGGGTACGGATGCGCCCCGGTCCCCCGGAGCCCTCTCGCGAGTGGTACGCAAGGCACATGACACAGAGCAGCGAGACCGGCTACGACGTGATCGTGCTGGGCGCCGGGCCGGTCGGCGAGAACATCGCCGACCGCGCCGTCCGGGGCGGGCTGACCGCCGTCCTCGTCGAGCACGAACTCGTCGGCGGCGAATGCTCCTACTGGGCCTGTATGCCGTCCAAGGCGTTGCTGCGCCCGGCCGAGGCCCGCCGGGCCGCCCGGCAGGTCGGCGGCGCCGGCGAGGCCGTGACCGGCCCCCTGGACGTGCCGGCGGTCCTGGCCCGGCGCGACTCCTTCACCAGCAACTGGAACGACGCCGGCCAGGTGGAGTGGGCCGAGGGCGCAGGCATCTCGCTGATCCGCGGCCACGGCGCCCTGACCGGCGTCCGGGAGGTCACCGTCACCGCCGCGGACGGCAGCACCACCGTGCTCACCGCCCGCCACGCCGTCGCGATCGCCACCGGCTCCGGCGCGGCCGTGCCGGACATCGACGGGCTGCGCGCGGCGCGGCCCTGGACCAGCCGCGAAGCCACCGGCGCCCGCAAGGTGCCGGGCAGCCTGGCGATCATCGGCGGCGGGGTCGTCGCCACGGAGATGGCCACGGCGTACGCCGGCTTCGGCACGAAGGTGACCGTGCTGGCCCGCAGCGGCCTGCTGAGCGGCATGGAACCGTTCGCCGGCGAGCTCGTCGCCGCCGCGCTGCGCGAGCTGGGCGCCACGGTCCTGCTCGGCACCGCCACCACCCGGGTCACCCGGACCGCGGACGGCGTCGAGATCCGCACCGGCGACGGCGCCACCATCACGGCCGAGGAGGTGCTGGTGGCGACCGGGCGCACGCCGCGTACCAGCGGCATCGGCCTGGAGACCGCCGGGCTCACCCCGGGCGACTGGATCACCACCGACGACACCATGCGGGTGCCGGGCTCGGACTGGCTCTACGCCGCCGGCGACGTGACGCACCGCGTGCTCCTGACCCACCAGGGCAAGTACCAGGCCCGGGCGGCCGGGGACGTGATCGCGGCCCGGGCGGCGGGCGCTCCGGTCTCGGACGCGCCCTGGGGCACCCACGTCGCGACCGCCGACCACCGGGCGGTCCCCCAGGTCGTCTTCACCGACCCGCAGGTGGCCTCGGTCGGGCTCACGGCGGCGGCCGCGCGCGAGGCCGGGTACCGGATCCGCGTCGTCGACTACGACCTCGGCCGGGTCGCCGGGGCGAGCCTGCACGCGGACGGGTACACCGGCACCGCGCGGATGGTGGTCGACGAGCAGCGCGAGGTGGTGCTCGGCGTGACCTTCGCCGGACCGGACGTCGCCGAGCTGCTGCAGTCGGCGACGATCGCGGTCGTCGGTGAGGTGCCGCTGGCCCGGCTGTGGCACGCCGTGCCGGCGTACCCCACGGTCAGCGAGATCTGGCTGCGGCTTCTGGAGACCTACGGCCGGCCTACCCGGTGACCGCCGGGCGGTAGCGGGCGATGATCACGCCGGTCGTGGTGGTCGCCGTGTCGACCAGGGACATCGCCCGGTACGCCGGGGCGCCGTCGCCGAACAACTTCGTCCCGGCGCCCAGCACGAGCGGGTTGATCGACAGCACGTACTCGTCGATCAGTCCCGCGGCGGCCAGCGACCGGACCAGCATCCCGCTGCCCAGCACCACCAGCGCACCGGCGACGTCGGCCTTCAGCTTCGCGACCGCGTCGCTGACCGGGCCGGTCACCAGCACCGAATTCTGCCAGGGCAGCGGCTCGGTCAGGGTGCCCGAGACCACGTACTTGGTCTTGCGGTTGAGCACCTCGGTGTACGGGTTGCCGTCGGTCTGCCCGGCCCAGGCGCCGTGGAAGCTGACGTAGGTCCGCCGGCCGAACAGCATCGCCCCGTCCTCACCCATCCCCTTGCCCATGGTGGCGGCGGCCACCTCATCGGCGTAGGGGCCGGCCCAGCCGCCGTACGGGAAATCGCCCCGGTCGTCCTCCTCGGCACTGCCTGGTGCCTGCATGACACCGTCCAAGGTCATCTGCTCCACGACCACGATCTCACCCATGGCTGTCCCCCTTCCGCCGGACCGCACCGTGCGGCCCTGCACCCGCTACACGAATGGGCGGTCCTCGAATCGACAATCCCGGGCCGGCGACTATCCTCTGGTGAATGCCGAACGACGCCGTGGTCACGTATCAGCAGGTCGACGCCGATGGTCTGGTGGTCGCCGCCCTCGCCGGCGAGATGGACCTGGACCGCGCGGACGCGGTCCGCGACAGCTTGGCGGCCGCCGCCGCGAGCGGGGAGTGCCGGTATCTGAACGTGGACGTCAGCGAGGTCACCTTCATCGACTCGTACGCGCTGGGAGCGCTGGTGAGCGCGCGCAACACCGCAGCGAGCAACGGGGTGTCGCTGACCCTGACCAACCCGTCGCAGCCGGTCCGCAAGGCGATCCAGGTGACCGGCCTGAGCCACGTCTTCGGCCTGCCCGCCACGACCTGACCGCCCGCCGGCCGATCGTGGGACAGCCGGTCGCCGTGACAGATTGAGGGGCATGGACTACCGCCGTACGTACCGGGCCGCTGCCGTCTCGTTCGCCGACCTCGTGTCCCGGCTGCCGGCGGACCGCTGGGACGGCCCCGGCCTGGCTGACTGGAGCCTGCGGGAGCTGGTCGGCCACACCGTCGGCTCCGCCCTGCGCCAGGTGGCCCCGGTCCTGGCCTCCCCCGCTGCCTCAGTGACCCTCGGCGCCCCCGAGGACTACTGGGCGTTCGCCCGCTCCGCACCGCCCGAGCTGTACGCCGCGGCGACGGCCGCCTCGTCGACGGACGCCCGGGAGACCGGCGCTTGGCTCGGCGACGATCCGGCCGCCCGGGTCAGCGAGCTCGCCGGCCAGGCCACCGCCGCGCTCGCCGCCGCCCGTGACGACGACGTGGTGACCACCGCGGCCGGCGGCATGCGGGTCCGCGACTGGCTGCCCACGCGGACCTTCGAGCTGGTCGTGCACGGCACGGACATCGCCACCGCCGCCGGGGTGACCTTCGCGGTGCCGCCGGACGCCGTGGCCGAGGCCGTCGCGCTGGCCGCCCGGATAGCCGCGGCCGTCGGCGACGGTGAGCTGGTGCTGCGCGCCCTCACCGGCCGCGCGGCCCTGCCGGAGAAGTTCTCGGTGGTCTGAGTCCGATGACCGGCCGCCCGGAAAGTGACCAGGTGCACACTTCGCAGCCTGTCGTACCGCCCCCTACAGTGGCAGTTCGATCCGGCTCGATTCCGTCTCCGCGGACGAGGAGTGACGTGACCCTGGTGGCACCGGCGACCACGGACGCCGTTCCCGGGGCGCTGCCCCGGGAGGACGGCGACGACGGCGCGCGGGTGCGGGGCCGCCGGATTCCGCGTCCACTGCTCGTCTGGGGTCCCGCCGTGCTGCCGGCGCTGCTCATGCTCGTCGTCGGCCGGATCGGGCTGCGCCAGCCCGCCGTCGGCTGGGACGAGAACGCGACCTGGCTGGTCAGCCGGCGCACGGTCGCGCAGATCGTCGACCAGGCCCGGCACTTCGACGGCGTGATCTCCCCCTACTACCTGTTCATGCACTTCTGGACGGGCGTCTTCGGCGACTCGGAGTTCTGGCTGCGGGCGCCGTCGCTGCTCGCGGTGGCGCTCGGCGTGGGCATCGCGGCCGAGCTGGGGCGCCGGCTGTTCGGCCCGGCGACGGGGCTGCTGGCCGGCCTGCTGCTGGTCACCGTGCCGCAGCTCTCCCGCTACGCCCAGGACGCCCGGGCGTACGGCTTCGCCTTCCTCTTCGCCACCCTGGCGACCCTGCTGCTGCACCGCGCCCTGCGGCAGCCCTCCTGGGCGCGCTGGACCGGGTACGGCGTCACCGTCACGCTGCTCGGCCTGTCGCACATCCTGGCGCTGCTGGTGCTCATCGGGCACGCCTACGCGGTGCTCACCCGGGCCCGCCGCGACCCGGCAGCCGTCCGGCCGGCGCGCTGGCTCGTGGTGACCGCCGTGGCGGTGCTGCCCGTGCTGCCGTTCGTGTATCTCGGCCTCACCCAGCGTGGCTCCCAGCTCGACTGGCTGCCGCCGATGACGGTGCGTCAGGTGCTCGATGCTCCGGGCGACATCTTCGGTGCGGCGGCAGTCGGGCTGCTGCTGATCGGGCTGGCCCTGGTGGCCCGGCCCCGCGACGCCCGGCTGCTGCCCGAGTTCGCCGTGCTCGCGGTCGCCCCACCGGCGGTGCTGATGGCCGTCTCGTTCGTCACCTCGTCGCTGTGGGTACCGCGCTACGTGCTCGTCGTCGTGCCGGCGGTGTGCCTGTGCGCGGCGGTGTCGTTGCGGGTCGTGCCGCTGCGCGCGGTCGCCGCGCTGGTGCTGCTGGCCGCGGTCGGTGCACCCGCCCACCAGCGGCTGCGTGCCCAGACCAGCCACATGGGCCCGGACTTTCGCACCGTGGCGCACCAGCTCGAGCGGCACCAGCAGCCGGGCGACGTGATCGTGTACGGCACCTCCGGCACCTGGTCACTGCGCGCCGGCATCGACTACCAGCTGCGGGGCCGGGAGAAGCCGCGCGACGTGCTGCTGCGCACCCCGGCGGCCGAGGTGGGTCAGCTGGACGCGGTGCAGTGCGCCGACAAGGTGGCCTGCCTGGGCTCGGCGCAGCGGGTGTGGCTGTTCCGCTGGCAGGCGGCGGGCAAGCAGCTGACCGCCGAGGCGCCGCTGGCCGGCACCGGTGCCCTCGGACCCGTGCTGACCGGTCAGTACCGGGTGGCCGGCGTCTGGCACGCCACCAAGGCGAACCTGATCCTGTTCGAGCGCCGCTGACCCGGCCGGTCAGCGGCGGGCCGGGGTCACCGGGCAGGACAGCACGCAGGGGTACTGCATCCACGCGCGCAGGTCGCCACGCGGGTCGAAGAGGTAGGCGCCGTCGCCGCGGGCCTGCGCGTCGAAGGTCGGGTTGTCGAAGACCGGTGCGCTCTGGCCCCAGTACTTGTGCGTTGCTGTGGGGGTACCGGATCCGACGTGGACGTGGACCGCGCCCCGCGCGGGCAGGACCGTGCCCGCCGGGAAGGTGTAGCGGCGCAGGGCCGAGTCGCGCACCCACCAGCCCGCGAGCGACAGCGGCCCGGCCGAGCCGTTCGTCACCCGGACCCACTCGCCGTTGAGGTTGCGGTCGTCCGCGCCGTCGGCGTCGTAGTTGACCACCACGGTCAGCGGGGTGCTCTGCGCCGGCCCGGTCCCGCACGCGTCGGTGTCGAAGAGGTTGACGCGGTCGCGGGCCGCCTGGGCCTGCGCCAGCCGGTAGCGCGAGTTCCAGGCCCACTCCGCACCGAACGGCTGCCACAGCGCCAGCCCGCGGCGCATCAGGTCGAGGCCGACGTCGTGCCAGCTGCCGTTGATCCGCACCGCCACGCTGCGCAACGGGCGCGACCGGCTGCTGCTGGACGCCTGCTGGGCGGTCAGGCGGACCACTCCCCCGCCGGCCCTGACGAGCTGCTCCAGGCGGGCGGTCGCGGCGAGGCTGTGGCACTCACCGCGGCGGCGCTGCACCACGGAGGAGTAGACGGTCTGTTCCATCGCCTGCGCGTTGATGAGCCGGATCGAGCGCGGGGTGCTCGTGCCGTCACCGGCGAGGTCCACCGACAGGGTGTCGCCGTCGTTGACGCGTACCACCTTGCCGGTCCAGACCAGGCACGTCGGGCTCGGCGCACTCGGCAGGCACGGCGTCGTCGCGGCGGCAGCCGGCGTCGCCGGAGCGACGGCGAGGGCGCCGGCGATCGCGGCAGCGCCGAGAACGGAGACCAGGCGGGCGAGCATGCCTGACCCATCGACCACCCGCGCCCGCGGGTGAGGGAATCGCGCCGGTCAGGGCGCACCGAGCTCGTGCTGTACCTGCTGATCTTCGGCGTCCGCCGCGAACCCCCGGTGCTGAGCCGGTCCTAAACTGCGGGGGTGCCGACCCCGCCGGAGATCGTCCAGCTGCTCGCCTCACCCGTGCACCGCTTCGAGGGACGCCCGGCGGACGGCCCGGCGCCCGCGCCGCCCGGCGAGCTGGTCGACGAGGTCCGCATCCGCGCCGGCCTGGGCATCGTCGGCGACCGCTACTTCGGCAAGCCGGCGCACCGCGACGCGAGCATCACCGTCATCGCGGCCGAGTCACTGCCGGCGGGCGTCGATCTGGTCCAGGTCCGCCGCAACATCCTCGTCCGCGGCATCGCGGTCGACGACCTGGTCGGCGCGGTGCTGGTGCTGGACTCCGGCGACGGCCCGGTGGCCCTGCGGGTACGCCGCCGGGCCAACCCGTGCGCGTGGCTGGACACCACGATCGGCCCCGGGGCGTGGCGGGCGCTGCGCAACAAGGGCGGCGTCCGCTGCACCCCGCTCACCGACGGCACCCTGCGCCGGGGACCCGTGACCGCCACCGTGGAGGGCAGGCTGTTCGCCTGACGGGGCTTGTCAGTTGCCGTACCAGCGCAGCAGCGCCGCACCCACCGACATGCCGCCGCCGAAGCCGGCCAGCAGGACCAGCTCGCCGTCGTGCAGGTCACCCGCGCGGGCGGCCGCGTCGAGCGCGATCGCCGCGGACGCGCTGCCGGTGTTGCCGTAGCGGTCCAGGACGAGATGGGTACGGGCCTCGCTCAGCCCGGCCGCCTCCACGAGCTCGCCGATCATCATGCCGTTGGCCTGGTGCGGCACGAAGTGATCGACGTCGCCGGGCGTGACACCGGCCCGCTTGAGCAGGTCGGCCAGCACCGGCGGCACCCCGGCCAGGACGAAGTCGCGGACCCCGCGGCCGTTCATCCGGAAGAAGTGGTCGCCGTCCGCCACGGTCGCGGCCGAGGCCGGCAGCCGGCTGCCGCCGGCCTTGACGTGGATGAGCTCGTGCGCGTCACCCCGGGTGATCAGCTCGACGTCGACCATCCCGTACGGCGCCGGCACGGCACCGACCACGGCGGCCCCGGCACCGTCGCCGAACAGGATGGCGGTGCGCCGGTCGGCGAAGTCCAGGATCCGCGAGTAGATGTCGGCCGCCACGACCAGGACGACCGCCTCGGGCCGGGTGGCGACGAGGCTGTCCGCCAGGGCCAGGCCGAAGACGAACCCGGCGCAGACGACGTTGATGTCGAAGGCCGCCGCCCGGTGCGCGCCGATGGCGTGCTGCACGAGCGAGGCGGTGGGCGGCTGCGGCGAGTCACCGGTCGACGTGGAGACGATCAGGTAGTCGATCCGGTCGGCGGCGATCCCGGCCCGGGACAGCGCCGCGAGCGCGGCCTTGGTCGCCAGGTCGGAGGTCGCCTCGTCGGGTGCCGCGAAACGGCGGGCCTCGATCAGGGTGCGACCGGTGATCCACTCCGGTGTGGTGTCGGCCACCCGCTCCATCAGAGCCTCGTTGGTGACCTCTTGCTCGGGCAGGTACGAACCCGTGCCCAGGATGCCGATGCGCGCTACCGGTTGCATGTCCCCGCTTATCGGCGCCGCGGTGACCCGGTTGAGGATCGGCCGGACGCTCTTCCCGGGGCCGGGCTCTTCCCGGGGCCGGGCGCTTTCCCACGGGGACGTGCGGGAAGACGATCACCAGTGATAATCATGACTGTGACGAATTGGGAATACGCACGCCTGGAGTACCGGGCGGCCGGCACCTTCGGCTCCGACAAGTTCATGGACTGGACGGCCACGTTCTACCACCCGGGTGGGACCTTGCGCTGGGGTACCGACGAGCGCTTCGACGACCTGCGGCACCTCAACCGGGCCGGGGCGGCGGGCTGGCAGGCGTACGACCGGGCCGCGATCCACGTCATCAACGAGCCGCACCGGCTGCACGGGGTCACGTACTCGATGCGCCGCGCGGTCCCGTAGCGCTCATCGGGTCGTTACGCGCGGCGGCCGGTTCCCGGTCGCCGCGCTGTCGCCACGGCTGCCATGCGGACGGGAGGTACGCGGCCGCCACCGCGTACCTCCCGTGCCGGTCGGTCAGCTGCTGAAGACCTCGAACTCCGCGGCCACCACGTTCGCGGCGGCGGGTGCGGCGGTCGTGCAGTCGGTGGCACTGCGCGGGTCGTTCTCCTGCTCACCGGCGTACAGCGGGTTGCCCGTGCACTGGTTGGTCAGGATCCGCAGCTTCACGTGGGTCGCCGGCGTCGCCCGGACCGGGAACGACTTGATCAGCAGGTTCGGCACCTTCGGCCGGAACGAGCCGGTGTCGAAGGCGTTCGCCGGGCTGGCGTACGCCACCTTGTAGCCGGCGTCGGTGGCGCAGTCCGCACCCGTGGTCGCGTTGCAGGTGAGGATCTCGAACTGGCGCACCGTGCTGTACATCGACGCGGTCGTGGCGCCGGGGCCCGGGAAGGCGCTGAGCTGCACCCGGGAGACCAGCTTGGCCGTGTCGGTGGGCAGGTCGACGGTGACCTGGCGGCCCGCCGCCCCGCCGGTGGCGGACCACGCGGCGCCCTCGGCGTCATCGGTGAGCCGGCCCAGGTTGGTGCCGTCGCCGGTGATCGTGGCGCCGGACGCCGCCGAGGCCAGGTTGACCGGCATGACCACGCCGACCGTCGCGGTGACACCCGGGTAGATGGTCTGGGTGAACCGCTTGTGGCCGAAGCCGGCGCCGATGGCCAGGAACTTGTAGGTGCCCGGGGCCAGGGTGACCGTGGCCGGCAGGTCGGTGGTCGGGTCGGTGTCGGCGACCGGGACCGTGCCGAACTCGTGGTCGCCGACGTAGAGCCGGACCGGCTTGCCCGCCGCCTCGCCCAGCGCCTTGAACGTCACTTCGACGTTCTCGGCCGACGGCGACGCGAAGCTCGGCACCGGGTCGGCGTCCGACGGGCCGCTCGACGCGCCGGCGCCGAAGCCCCGGGCGGCGAACGCGTTCCACAGCAGGTCGGCGTTGGCCCCGTCGAAGCGCAGCGCGTCGGCGGTGATCATGTTGTCGCGCATGTCCAGCATGCTGATCGAGCCGGTCGCCGCGAGTAGGTACGAGTCGAACACCAGCTGCGCCCAGCGCCGGTTGCCCGGGCACTCGGTCGCCGGCGTCGCACCGGACGCGCAGCTCTCCTGCAGGGCCCGGGTGCCGGAACCGTACCGGGCGATGAAGGCACGCCGCACGTCGAAGTTCGTGGCGCTCCAGATCTCACCGTCGGCGTGCACGGCCGCGCCGCGGTCGTAGCCGTAGTTGGAGTAGTTGAGCGGGCTGTTGCTCATGTCGTAGTTGCGGATGCCCGTGCTCAGGTCCCCGGTCACGTACGCGCCGGTGATGTACGGCGTGTTGCCCCGCGGGGTGTAGCCGCTCTCGAACAGGTACTCCATCGCCAGCAGGTCGGACCAGCTCTCGCCCATCGCCCCGCCCTGGCTGGAGCTGATGCCGCTGTCCGGCCCGGCGATCATCCGGTTGCTGATCGCGTGGGTGTACTCGTGCCCGATCACCGTCATGTCGAAGTCACCGTCGACACAGGGCGGGTACGCGCTGCCCGCGAACGGCTGCCACATGTACATGTTCGTGGTCGGCTGCATGCCGTCCGGCGGGGTCGCCTGGTTGGCGTTGTTGCGGGTGGTCGCCGTGGCCGCACCCTGCTGGGCGTTGCCCCGCTCGGCGTCGCCGCCCTTGCCGTACGGCAGCACGTTGGTCTTCTGCAGGTTCCAGGTGGCCTCGGTGAAGCCGAGCCGGTACGACCAGTCGTGCATCCGGTTGTGCATGGCGAACAGGTTCGCGGTGGCCGCGTCGGCGTCGGCCTGCTCCGGCGAGGTCAGCGCGTTCGGGTCGCACTTGCTGGTGTTCCACTGGTTGGTGAAGGGGTAGACGTACTCGCGGTCGGGCCGGGTCGCGGCGGGCACCGCCGGGGCCCCGTTGCCCCACAGCCGCACCGAGTCGGCGGAGTTGCCGCTGGTGGTGAACGTGGGCGTGCCGGTGGCCGGGTCGATGTCCCAGGGCTTGCCGGTGGCCGGGTCGAGCACCTGGCGGGCGCAGCCGGGCGCGGTCGTCGCGCACCACGTCTGCCGGGTGTCGGTGCCGGCCGCGGTCGGCGTGCCCGGGAAGACCTTCCAGTGCGGGTCGTCCTCGGCGAAGTTGACCAGGTTCTCCCGGATCAGCACCTTGCCGTCGCGGGCGTCGACGTAGGTGGTGTAGCCGAGCGGGTGGTCGGCGTCCTTGCTCAGCACGACAACCTCGTACGCCGCCCGCGGGGCGGCGCCGGGCATCGGCACCGCGACCTGCCGGACCCGGGAGTCGGCGAGCTCGTCGCGGGCGATGCCGGCGTCGGCCAGGGCGGCGGCGAGCGCGGCGTCGGGCGTGAGCGTCGCGGCGGCCGGCTCGGCGGTCTGCGGGCTCAGCGACGACGTGACCCGCAGGACGTCGCCGCCCTTGACCGCCACGGCGACCAGGCCGTCGTGGGCGGCGGCGAGCTTGCCGTAGCGCTGGCGCATCAGCACGACCGTGCCCTCGCCGACCTTGGTCTGCGCGATGGTGTCGAGGTTGTCGACGGCGGCGCTGCGCAGCGAGAACAGCCCCACGCTGTTCTTCAGGAAGGCCCGCGCGACCGCCTCGGCGTCGCCCTTGAGCCCGCCGGCGAGCTTGCCCTTGGCCGGGGTGACCGAGGCCGGGGTGCCGAGCTTGTTCCAGCGAGTCACCAGGTTGTCGTCGCGGACCAGGGAGCGCTGGCCCGCGGTGGGCCTGGCGGTGCCGCCGCGGTTGTCGACGAAGTCGTAGTCGTGGTCGGGGTGCTCGCCGGTCAGCGGCGTGGCCGCGGCCGGCAGCGGGTCGGCGGGTGCCGCGGTGGCGCCGATGGGCGCGGCGGCGATGATTGTGGTCGCGGCGAGGATTCCGGCGACGGCTGACCGTCTGCGTAAACGCACGCATTGCCTCCTGGGATCGGCCTGGAGGATCTCTCCAGACGATCGAGACACTACGCGTGCATAGACGTGCATTGATGAACGAATTGTTTCAACCATGACGGCGGCGCTCGACTGCCGCGCCGGGGGAAGGTTACGTTGTCCCGGGGGGTCGCCGATGACCACGCTTGACGTACTCGCCGCCCGGCTGCGCGCCGAGCTGGGCGCCGACCGGATCGTGAACGACCGGCAGGAACTGCGGACCTACGAGTGCGACGGGCTGGCCCATTACAAGGTCATCCCCGGGCTGGTGGTGCTGCCCCGCGACGCCGCCGAGTGCGCCCGGACGGTCCGCGCCTGCGTCGAGGCCGGAGTGCCGTTCGTGGCCCGCGGCTCCGGCACCGGGCTCTCCGGCGGCGCTCTCCCGCACGCCGAGGGCGTGCTGATCGTGACGTCGAAGATGCGCGCCATCGTCGAGGTGGCACCGGACGACGAACGCGCGGTGGTCGAGCCCGGCGTGATCAATCTGCACGTCACCAGGGCGGCCACCCCGCACGGCTACTACTACGCCCCGGACCCGTCCAGCCAGCAGATCTGCTCGATCGGCGGGAACGTGGCGGAGAACTCCGGCGGCGCCCACTGCCTCAAGTACGGCTTCACCACCAACCACGTCACCGGCGCCCAGGTGGTCACCCCCGACGGCGAGCTGGTCGAGCTGGGCGGGCGCGCGCCGGACACCCCCGGCTACGACCTGCTCGGCGCGTTCGTCGGCTCGGAGGGGACGCTGGGCATCGCCACCCGGGTCACCGTCCGGCTGACCCGGCTGCCCGAGTCCGTGCGTACCCTGCTCGCCGCTTTTCCCTCCACCGACCAGGCCGGCGCTGCGACCTCGGCGATCATCGCGGCCGGGGTGGTCCCGGCGGCGATCGAGATGATGGACGCGCTGGCCATCGAGGCCGCCGAGGCGGCTGTCGCCTGCGGGTATCCAGCCGGCGCGGGGGCCGTGCTCATCGTCGAGCTGGACGGCCCGGCGGCCGAGGTCGGCGCCCAGTTCGACCAGGTCACCGCGCTGTGCGAGGCGAACGGCGCCTTCGAGCTGCGGATCGCGGCCGACCCGGCCGAGCGCGCGCTGTTCTGGAAGGGCCGCAAGTCGGCGTTCGCCGCGGTGGGCCGGATCAGCCCGGACTACATCGTCCAGGACGGGGTGATCCCGCGGACGGCGCTGCCCGAGGTGCTGCACCGCATCGGCGAGGTGTCCCGCGCGCACGGCGTACGGGTCGCCAACGTCTTCCACGCCGGCGACGGCAACCTGCACCCGCTGGTGCTCTTCGACGACGCGGTGCCGGGCGAGGCCGAGCGGGCCGAGGAGGTCTCCGGCGCGATCATCGACCTGTGCATCGAGTACGGCGGCTCGATCACCGGCGAGCACGGGGTCGGCATGGACAAGGCCAGGTACATGCCCCGGATGTTCACCGACGACGACCTGGAGACCATGCACCTGCTGCGGTGCGCGTTCGACCCGGCCGGCCTGGCCAATCCCGGCAAGATCTTCCCCACGCCCCGGCTCTGCGGCGAGGTGCCCCGGCGGCACCGGGCCGGCGAGCCCACCCCGGCGGACCTGTTCTGATGGCGCTCTGGACCGACGCGACGGACGCGGACACGGTCGCGGGCGTGCCGGCGCGGTTCGTCGCGGCCCCGGCCAGCACCGAGGAGGCCGCCGCCGTCCTGCGGGACGCGGTGCGCGACGACCTGGCCGTGGTCGTGCGCGGCGGCGGCACGAAGCTGGACTGGGGCATGCCGCCGCGCCGGCTCGACCTGATCGTCGACACCCGGCGGCTGACCGGGGTGGTCGAGCACGCGGCCGGCGACCTGATCGTGGTGCTGCGGGCCGGCACGCCGCTCGACGGGCTGGACCTGGCCGGCCAGCAGCTCGCCCTGGATTCCCCGGTGCCCGGCGCCACCGTCGGCGGCGCCGTCGCGACCGCCACCAGCGGACCCCGGCGCCAGCTCTACGGCACGGCCCGCGATCTGCTGATCGGCATGACGGTGGTCCGGCCCGACGGCCGGGTCGCGCACGCGGGCGGCAAGGTCGTCAAGAACGTCGCGGGGTACGACCTGGGCAAGCTGTTCACCGGCTCGTACGGCACCCTGGGCCTGATCACCGAGTGCGCGTTCCGGCTCCACCCGCGACCCGGTGTCTCCGCGCTGGTGCTGCGGACGGCCCCGGCCACGGAGATCGGCGCGCTGCTCGCCGCGGTCCGGGCCGAGCAGGTGGTGCCCTCGGCGGTGGAGATCGACGCCCCGGCCGAGGGCCCGGTGACCCTGGCCGTGCTGGTGGAGGGCACGGCCACGGGGGTACGCGACCGCGCCGCCCGCCTGGAGAAGGTCCTCGGCGGTCAGGCCACCGACGAGTTCCCGTCCTGGTGGGGGCGCTACCCGTGGGACCGGGTCGGGATGAAGCTGACCGTACCGCTGTCGCACGTGCCCGACCTGCTCACCGCCGGCGTGGCGATCCGCGGCTCGGCGGGCACCGGCGTGCTCTACGCCGACGCCCCGGTCGAGTCGGCGCCGACGGTGGTCGAGCGGCTGCGCGCGACCGCCGTCCGCGCCGGCGGGCACGCCGTGGTGCTCACCGCACCGCAGCCGGTCCGCGAGATCGTGGACATGTGGGGACCGGTGGCCGGCCTGACGCTGATGCGCCGGGTCAAGGACCGGTTCGACCCGGGACACCGGTTCGCCCCGGGACGCTTCGTGGGAGGCATCTGATGGTCGACGCGACCTGGGGCACCGGCCCGGCACCACGCGACGTGCTCGGCCCGGTCGCCGGGGAACCGGCTTTCGACGGGCACCGCCCGCCCCGGCGGGAGCTGGTCGACGACTGCGTGCACTGCGGCTTCTGCCTGACCACCTGCCCCACGTACGTGTTGTGGGGCGAGGAGATGGACTCTCCGCGCGGGCGGATCTACCTGATGAAGCAGGGGCTGGACGGCGAGCCGATGAGCGACGCCATGGTGCAGCACGTGGACGCCTGCCTGGGCTGCATGGCCTGCGTGACCGCGTGCCCGTCGGGAGTGCGCTACGACCGACTGATCGAGGACACCCGGGCCCAGGTCGAACGGCGTCATCCCCGGCCGCCCCGGCAGCGGTTGCTGCGGGAGGCGATCTTCGCGCTGTTCCCGTACCCGCGGCGGTTGCGGCTGTTGCGGGTGCCGTTGCGGGCGTACCAGGCCACCGGGCTGCAGCGGCTGGTGACCCGCAGCGGCCTGCTGCCCCGGCTGGCGCCCACGCTGGCCACTCTGGAGTCGCTGGCGCCGCCGCTGACCCGGGTGCCCCGGCCGCCGCGGCGGGTGCCCGCCCGCGGTCCGCGGCGCGCGGTCGTGGGTGTGCTGACCGGCTGCGTGCAGGGCGCCTTCTTCCCGGACGTGAACGCGGCGACGATCCGGGTGCTCGCCGCCGAGGGCTGCGACGTGGTGGTGCCACCGGCGCAGGGCTGCTGCGGAGCGCTGAGCGCGCACAACGGGCGCGACGGGCAGGCGCGGGGCTTCGCCCGCCGGCTCATCGACCGCTTCGAGCGCGCCGGCGTCGAACGGGTGGTGGTGAACGCGGCCGGCTGCGGCTCGTCGATGAAGGAGTACGCCGACCTGCTGCGCGACGACCCCCGGTACGCCGGACGGGCGGCGACGTTCGCGGCGAAGGTCCGTGATCTGTCGGAGCTGCTCGTCGAGCTGGGCCCGGTGGCCCCGCGCCACCCGTTGCCGGTGACCGTCGCGTACCACGACGCCTGTCACCTCGCCCACGCCCAGGGCATCCGCGCCCAGCCCCGAGCCCTGCTCGACGGCATCCCCGAGCTGGACGTGCGGGAGATCGCGGACCCGGAGATCTGCTGCGGCTCGGCCGGCGTGTGGAACGTGCTCAACCCGGGCCCGGCGGCCGAGCTGGGCGACCGCAAGGCCGCAGACGTGCTGGCCACCGGGGCGCAGCTGCTGGTCACGGCGAATCCGGGCTGCCTGATGCAGGTCGCGGCGTCGGTACGGCGGCTCGGCGGTGAGATCGCGCTGGCGCACACCGCCCGGGTCCTGGACGCGTCGATCCGTGGCCTGCCGGTGACGGCGCTGCTTCAGCCGGCCAGCTCGTCGAGGTAGGCGTCCAGCTCGGCCGCCGCCGCCTCCGGGCTCAGGTGGCCGGCCAGGACGTGGACCGACAGGCCGTCGACCACCGCGTGCAACCGGCGCGCGACCGCCTCGGGCCCGCCGGGGACCAGCTGCCGGGCCAGGTGCAGGCACAGGTCGTACATCCCGGAGAAGTGCAGGCGCTGCACCCGGGCCAGGGCCGGGTCCCCCAGGCCCAGCGCCAGGAACGCGAACATGATCGACGACTCGATGTGCCGTTCGGCGTCCAGCGGCATGGTCTGCGCCAGCACGGCGCCGACCTGCTCGCGGAGGGACCCCGGCGGGTCGAGCCGGCGGATCCGCTCGGTCGCCCGGGCGATGACCAGCTCGCTGGCGAAGGCGAGCAGCTCGTCGCGGGTGGCGAAATAGTGCCGCAGGGCGCCCGAGGACCACCCCGACTCCGCCGCCACGGTGCGGATGGAGATCTCGGCGACGCCGTCGCGGGCGATGACCCGCCACACCGCCTCGGCGAGCTCACGACGACGTTCGGTGTGATCCACGACCTTGGGCACTGGCCGATTATCGCACGATCGTGTTATCAAGGAAGCAACACAGTCGTGCGAAAAACGGGGGTCGTCATGATCGCGGTCATCATCGCCTGCGAGATCGGGTTCTGGGTGCTGCTCGGCGCCGGCCTCGTGGCCCGGTACCTGCTGCGCGCCCGGGCGCTGAGCACTGCCCTGCTGGTGTCCGTGCCGCTGGTCGACGTGGTGCTGCTGGCGGTCACGGCGATCGACCTGCGCCGCGGCGGCGAGGCCGGCATCGCGCACGGCCTCGCCGCCGTTTACATCGGCGTCTCGCTGGCCTTCGGCCACCAGCTCGTGGACTGGGCCGACCAGCGGTTCGCCCACCGGTTCGCGGGTGGGCCCGCACCGGTACGCCCACCGCGTACCGGGCGGGCCCACGCCGCCCGCGAGCGCCGGCAGTGGCTGCGGCACTTGTTGGCCTTCGCCGTCGCCGCCACCGTGCTCGCCGTCCTCACCCTCATCGTCGGTGACCTCGGCCGGACCGTTCCCCTGTGGGCCGTCATGGCGCCCTGGTCCATCGCTCTGGTCATCGACTTCATCGTGGCCTTCAGCTACACCCTGTCGCCCCGTTCCTGAGCGTCATGGCTGGCTGATGCCGGGCCGCGGCGGTGTCGCCATGTTCGCCCCGATGAAGAAGCTGGGGTGCGGGGGCTGGTTGTAGGCGGTGTTCTGCCAGGCGAGCGCGAGCCGGTACTGCGCGTCCTGGAGCAGGGTGGTGATCCGCCGGTCCGTGACAGTCGGCGTCGCGTAGATCCGCAGCGCGGTGTTGTCCGCGGTCGGCCAGATCACCTCCTCCCGCCAGTCGCCGAACAGGTCGCCGGAGAGCGACGGGGTCGACTTGGTGCCGTTGTTGGAGTGCACGCCGGCCGCGGTCAGCAGCCGGGTGTCGCCCGAGGTGCCGTACTTGTCGATGTGCGTGCCGTCCAGCAGTTCCCGGACCGGGTCGCCGTCCCACCAGGCCAGGAAGTTCGCCGAGCCGGGCTTGCGGCTGGTGACCACGGCGCCGGTCGGGCCGCGGACCCCGTCGGCGGCCGACGACCAGGACTCGGCGCCCGCACTGCCGGACCAGATGTCGGCCGAGACGCCCCGGCCGTTGTCGCCGCCGGTCGGGGTCGACCAGAGCACCTGACCGGTACGGGCGTCGGCGAACCACGACGACGGCTTGCTGGCGTCCTCAGACACCTTGAACACCTCGAGGCCGGCCCGTGCCGGGTTGAGGTCGCCCACGTGTAGCGCGTCGCCGTGACCGTGGCCGGTGTTCCACAGCCTGGCCCCGTTGTCGTCGACGGCCAGCGAGCCGTAGACGATCTCATCGCGGCCGTCGGCGTCCACGTCGGCCACGGACAGCTGGTGGTTGCCCTGGCCCGCGGTCCCGGCGTTGGTCGAGCTGTTGCTGTCGAAGGTCCAGCGCCGGGTCAGTGCGCCGTTGCGGAAGTCCCAGGCCACGATCACCGAGCGGGTGTAGTAGCCGCGAGCCATGATCAGGCTGGGACGCTGTCCGTCGAGGTACGCGGTGCCGGCCAGGAAACGGTCGACGCGGTTGCCGTACGAGTCACCCCAGGAGGAGACCGTGCCGCGGGGAGGCTCGTAGTTGACCGTGGACAGCGCGGCGCCGGTGCGGCCGTCGAACATGGTCAGGAACTCCGGGCCGGCCAGCACGTAACCGCTGGAGTTGCGGTGGTCCGCCGTCGCGCTGCCGATCACCTGCCCGGTGCCGGACACGGTGGCGTCGGCGGTCTTCATGGCCACCTCGGCGTCGCCGTCCCCGTCGTAGTCGTAGACCTGGAACTGGGTGTAGTGCGCGCCGGCCCGGATGTTGCGGCCGAGGTTGATCCGCCACAGCCGCTGGCCGTTGAGCCGGTAGCCGTCGACGTAGACCGGGTCGGTGACACCGGACTGCGAGTTGTCCTTGGCGTTGAGCGGTTCCCACTTGAGCACGATCTCGAGCTGGCCGTCACCGTCGAGGTCACCGACGCTGGCGTCGTTGGCCGCGTACGCGGAGCCGTTCGGGTTCTGGATCGGCACGTCGAGATAGCCGTTGGCGAAGTTCAGCGCGGCACCCGAGGCCGCCTGCTCCGCTCCCCCGACCACGGCCCGCACCGTGTACGCCGCCCCGGCCGCCGCCCCCGCGTCGAGATAGTTCGTCGAGGCGGTGATCGGGGTGGCGTTGACCTTGGTGGTGCCGCGGTAGACGTTGAAGCCCACGTCGGCCGGGTCGGCGGCCAGCCAGCGCCAGCTGACCAGGTTGCCGTTGCCGGAGCGGACGCTGATCAGCCCGCGGTCGAGGCGCTCCATCTGCCGCCCGCCCGCGTTGGCCGGCGGCGGTGAGGTGGCCGGGGGCGGCGTGCTCGCCGGGGGCGTGCCGGGCGGAGTGGTCGCCGGCGGGGTCGTGGTGGTGCCGCCGGTGCAGGCGACGCCGTTGAGGGTGAACGCCGTGGGATCGGTGTTGGCGCCGGTCCAGGCGCCGTTGAAGCCGAAGGAGGCGCTCGCGCCGGTGGCGATGGCCCCGTTGTAGCCGGCGTTGCGGACGCTCACGGCGGCGCCGGACTGGGTGACGGTGCCGCCCCAGAGCTGGCTGACGGTCTGGCCGGACGGGAAACTCCAGCCCAGGGTCCAGCCGTTCACGGGGTCGCCGAGGTTGGTCACCTCGACGGCCGCGCCGAAACCGCCCTGCCAGCTGTTGGTGACCGCGTAGGAGACCCGGCAACCGGCGGCCGCCGACGCGTTGACCGCCGTCAGCAACGCGGCACCGAGCGCCACGACACCCAGGCCGGCGATCTTCGTGACCGCGCGCATGCTTGTCTCCTCGCAGTGAAACCTATCAATTGGGAGCGCTCCCAAGAGTGCCTCCCGGACACGCTCGCGTCAAGCCCCGGAAATCAACCGGAAATTAACCTTCGTGAATGGCACCCTGTTGTTGGGAGCGCTCCCATGTCATGATGCCGGGAAATCCCTTTCGCGGTTCAGCGCGTGCTCGCGCGGAGCCGGGCGGCGCACCCCGAGGTGAATGCGATGTCGAAGAAGAAACTCGCGGTCGCGCTGGCCGCGGCCGCTTTCGTGCCCATCGGCCTGCTCGCCGCGCCGGCCTCCGCCGCCGCCGGCTGCCAGGTCGGTTACACCGTGACCAGTCAATGGCAGGGCGGCTTCGGCGCTTCCGTCTCGGTCACCAATCTCGGCGACGCCGTGAACGGCTGGACCCTGGGCTGGAGCTTCCCGTCCGGCCAGACCGTGACCCAGCTGTGGAACGGCTCCGTCACCCAGTCCGGCGCCGCCGTGAGCGTCCGCAACGCGGGCTACAACGGCGCTCTGGCCACGGGCGCATCGACGTCGTTCGGCTTCAACGGCGCCTGGACCGGCAGCAACGCGGTGCCGACCGCGTTCACGCTCAACGGGGTCGCCTGCACCGGCGGGGTCACCACACCGCCCTCGACTCCCCCGCCTTCGACTCCCCCGCCTTCGACTCCCCCGCCGGCGGGTACTCCGGTCAAGGTCATGGCGCTGGGTGACTCCATCACCGGCTCGCCCGGCTGCTGGCGGGCCCTGCTGTGGCAGCGGCTGCAGCAGGCCGGGCGGGCGTCCTCGGTGGACTTCGTCGGCACGCTGCCGGGACAGGGCTGCGGCTTCACCTACGACGGTGAGAACGAGGGCCACGGCGGCTTCCTGGCCACCAACGTCGCCGACCAGAACCAGCTGCCGGGCTGGCTGGCGGCGACCGACCCGGACGTCGTGATGATGCACTTCGGCACCAACGACGTCTGGAACAACCGCTCCCCCGCCACGATCCTGGCGGCGTTCACCAAGCTGGTCGGCCAGATGCGCGCGTCCAACCCGGCGATGAAGATCCTGGTGGCCCAGATCCTGCCGATGACGCCCGGCAACTGCGCCGAGTGCACCCAGCGGGTGATCGACCTCAACGCGGCGATCCCGGCCTGGGCGGCGGCGACCAGCACGGCGGCCTCGCCGGTCACCGTGGTGGACCAGTGGACCGGCTTCAACACCGCGACCGACACCCCGGACGGCGTCCACCCCAACGACAGCGGCAACCGCAAGATCGCCGACCGCTGGTACCCGGCCCTGACGGCGGCCATCTCCTGACCCCGTCCCTTCAGCGGCGGCCCCGGACCGGGCGGAGGTCCGGGGCCGCCTCCCGCTCACCGGCCGGGTACGGCCATCTCGCCGAGCTCGGACCAGTCGTCCTGGTCGACCGTCTGACTGACGATCTTCGGAGTCGCGGCGAGATGCGGCGGCAGATCCCGCTGGGCCTGCTGGAAGTGCGCCGAGCCGACGTGCGCCGCCCCCGCCTCGCCGTCGCGGAACGCCTCCACCAGCACGTACTCGTGCGGGTTGTCGAGGCTGCGGGACCAGTCGAACCACAGGCAGCCGGGCTCGGCCCGGGTCGCGGCGGTGAACGCGGCCGCGATCTCCGGCCAGCGGTCGGCGTCCTCTTCCCTGATCAGGAACTTCGCGGTAATGAAGATCATCGGTGCCTGCCTCTCGTGCGTGCTCGCCGTGCCACCACCTGCTCATCCCATCCAACACCGCGACCCGCGCGGGGCGACGCGACAGGCGCGTGCAGATGGTGACAACGGCTCGCGCTGGGCCACTTCTCGCGCTTGACAGTGCGCCGCCGGCACCCGGAAGCTACGACCAGTCACGGACGGTGCACCACGGGCGCACCGCATTCCTGACGTCGCTCGAACCACGGGACGCTGAGCATGGACATCGGGCAGGTCGCGCAGATCACGCTGGTCCTGCTGTCCCCGACCCTGGCCTTCGCGGCGTTCATCTACGTGCCCCGGGCGGTGCGCGCGGTGTGGCGCCGAGCCCACCCGGAGCCCGACCCCGGACCGCTGTCGCCGCCGATCGAAGAGGTCGTTGCGAACCTGCACCGCCTGCTGCACCAGCACGACGCCCTGCTGCACACCCCGGACGTGGCGCTGCGGGCCCGGCGCCTGAAAGCCCTCGAGGCGGCCATCACCGACAACGCCCTGGACGCGGCCCGGGCACTCGACGTGCCGGCGCCCGCCGCACCCGGGCCCACCGGCCTGCGACCGGCCACTCTCAGCCGGCTGCTGCGTGACCTGGCCGCCGCCGGGCTGGTGCTGCCCCGCGGCGTCGGCCTGGTGGACGGCGACCGGCTCACCTGAGGTGCCGACCGGGGCGGTGCCGGCCCGGCGCGTTTGCGAGGATGGGAGCCGGAGCGGGGTACGGCGACAGCGAGGGGGCAACCACGGCCAGGGAGACCGGGCGCAAGGTCATCGCGACGAACAAGAAGGCGCGACACGACTACGCGGTCCTCAAGACGTACGAGGCCGGCCTGGTGCTGGCCGGCACCGAGGTGAAGTCGCTGCGCGCCGGGTACGCCTCGATCGTCGACGCGTTCGCCCAGGAGCACGAGGGCGAGCTCATGCTCTACAACCTGCACATCGCCGAGTACGGCTTCGGCTCGTGGACCAACCATGCGCCGCGCCGTACCCGCAAGCTGCTGCTGCACCGCCTGGAGATCGACCGGATCCTCGACAAGCTGCGCGAGCCCGGCAACACGCTGGTGCCGCTGTCGCTGTACTTCAACGAGGGCTGGGCCAAGGTCGAGCTGGCCCTGGCCCGGGGCAAGCGCGAGTACGACAAGCGCCAGGCCCTCGCCGAACGCGACGCCAACCGCGAGATCGCCCGGGCCATGGGCCGCCACCTCAAGGGCCGCACCAGCCGGGCCCGCTGAGCGGGCCGCTCAGACCCGGACCAGGTGGGTCGGGCAGCAGAGGTTCCGCGCGGTGTGCATGCTGCGCCAGTAGGTGACCGGCACCGAACTCTGCAGACAACCCTCATGGAAGCAACGCACCCGCACCTTGGTCCCGTCCGGCACGTAATCGGTGCGGCCGGGATGGCGCCGGCAGGACGTGGTGGGCGTCAGCTCGTGCACGAAGTTGCGCCACTGACAGCCCTCCTCACCACAGACCGCCAGCTTCCCGCGCGGATAGGCGGGGTGCGGGCCGGGAACGGGCAGCAGCAGGGTCACCAGACCGAGCAGGGCAGAGCGCATGTCGACCACCTCCGGGTGACGGGCTCCACCTCGGACGGTACGCCGCCCCGCCGCTGGTCACAACGGCCGCTCGCCGGGCCGCAGCAGGGGCGATCCGGCCGTCTCGCCCGGCCGCGGCAGGGGCGCCTCAGCCCGCTCGACGGGCTGCGACAGGCGCAGCTCGGCCCGCTCGCCCGGGAACAGCTCAGCCACCTCGCCGGGCTACGGCAGCGGCAACTCGGCTTGCTCGCCAGGCTGCGACAGGCGCAGCTCGGCCGCCTCGCTGGGCTGCGGTGGCGACGGCTCGGCCGCCTCGCCGGGCTGGGGCAGGGGCAGCTCGGCCGCCTCGCCGGTGGCAGCTGGGGTCGCTGAGTGGCTCGGGGCGGGCCGCTCCGGACCGGTCGTGCGCGAATACCGGCCACGGCTGCGGGTCACCGGCAGCGGGACCAGCCGGATCGGCGCGGGCGGCTCGGCGATGCGGCCCGGCCCCCAGCGCACCCACACGGCCACGCGACCCGCGGCCGCCTCGGCCAGCAGCTTCTCCACCGTGCGCTTGCGGTCGGTGTGGTCGACCTCGACGACGATCGGGGGCGCGGCCGGCCGGGCCAGCGCCACGTCGACCACCGAGTGCTGCTTGTCCATCGGCGGTGGCAGCCGCACCACGCTGGGCGCGCGCCGGTAGACCCGCCAGCCATGGGCCTGGCCCCAGGCCGCCACCTCGTCGATGATCCGGCCGGTGACCTCGTCCTGGGTGAGGTCCGCGAAGGCCAGGTCGGCGAGCCGCTGCGCCAGGTCGTCCATCAGGGCAGATTAGCGGCACCGCCCGACACCCGATCCGGGACCGGCCGGCCGGTGCACAGCGGACTCACCCCGGAGGTGTCAGGGCGGCGGCGGCCCCGCGGCGATCCCGGCCAGCGCGTCGGTGAGCAGCTGAGGCATCGCGACGGGCGGGTCGGCGCGCTGGAAGTGGGCCAGGGCGACGTTGTTCGCGGCCAGCACGACGGCGGCCACCAGGTGCGGATACATGTCCCTGCTCAGGTCGGTGCCGGTGCGCTCGGCAACGGTCTCGGCGACCTCCGCCTCGGCCGGCGCCCCGGCGCGCAGCAGGTCACCCCGCACGCAAGTTTCAGTCGGGGTCGATCCGGGCGGCGCCGAAATCCGTACCGGTGAGCGGCACCGACATGGAGGTATCACCATGCACGGAATCCCCGACGCCGGTTCCACCGACGGAGGGCCGGACCGGCACCCGCCGGACTGGCCGGCGCCCGGCACCCCGCTGGCGGGCGAGGAACCCACGGTGGAACTGCCGGTCGTCACCGAGGCCATGCTCGCCGCGGCGGCTCCGACCTCGTCCCCCGCCGCTCTCTCGCCGGCCCTGAACAAGTCCACCCGTCGCCGGCCTTCCCAGGCCCGGCGCTTCCCGGCGCTGGAACGGCGGGGCCCCCGCCCGGCCCGGCAGCCTGCCGCGCCGCCGCCCACGACGTTGGACGACCTCCTGACCGGGCCGACCCACCCGGCCGGCCCTACTGACCGGGCCTGGCTCGCCGGGCCGACCGACTCCGCCCACGCACCCGGCATCACAGGGACACCGAGTCCTGCCCACCTCGCCGGGCCAACCCGTCCCGCCCGCCCAACCGACCTCGCCGCAGCAACCAGCCCTACCGGGGCAACCGGTCCCGCCCGCCCAGCCGATCCGGCAGCAGCAGCCGGTCTCCCAGGAGCGACCGCCCCGGCCGGCCCGGACGACCTCGCCGGACCCGCCGAGTCGGCCTGTCCGGCCCGGCCGTTCGACACTGCCCGGACCGATCGCGGCGCCGGCCGTCTGGCCGGCGACGGTCAGTCCGAAACCCGCCCTGCCGACTCCGGCGACGGCGGCCGGCCGCCGACCGGCACCCAGCCCGCAGAGCCGGGTCGCGGCTGGCTGATCGGTGCCGGAATCGCCGCCGCCGCCCTGCTCCTGACCGGCGCCACCGTCGTCGCCCTGAGCCGCGACGGCGATCCGGGCACCTCCGGCTGGAGCGCGCCGGCCGCCGCGGCCGCGCCGCACACGGTGACCGCCGCGCTCGACGGGCGTACCAGTGCCGGTTTTGACCTCGTCGACGGCGCCGAGCGGGTCACCCTGCGGGCCGCCGACCTCGGCGGCGTCCTCTACCGGATCACCACGCCGGAGGCCGGTCCCGTGGTGCCGCGCACCGACGAGCGGGACGGCCGGGTCCGGCTGCGCCTCGACGGCGATGCCGAGGCCGTCGACATCACGCTGAACGCGGCCGTGCGCTGGGATCTGCGGATCGCCGGCGGTGCCGAGTCGTCCACCATCGATCTGAGTGCGGGGCGGGTCGGCGGGGTGGATCTGGCCGGTGGCGCGAGCCGGATCGCGTTGACGCTGCCGCGGCCGGACGGCACGCTCAGCGTCCGGATGAGTGGTGGGGTCAGGCTGTTCGACGTGCACACCGCGGAACGGATTCCGGTGCGGGTGCGGGTCGGTCGGGGCGCCGGGCAGGTCACGCTCGACGGGCAGCAGCACGCCGGGGTGTCGGCCGGGCGGACCTTCACGCCGGAGAGTTGGGCCGCCGCGGTGGACCGGGTCGACGTTGATGCGGCCGCCGGGATGGCGGCGCTGACCGTCGCACCCTACTAGCCGGTAATGACAGGATGGCGGGCATGACTGTGACGCCCGCCCTCGCCCGTGAGGCCTGGCGGCTCGCCGAGCCGCTGCACGCGATGATCTATTTCGCCCCGGAGGTCCGGGAGCGCTTCGCGGCGCTCGGCGTACCCGCCGTCGCCGACTATTTCGCCTCGCGCGGTGCCGTGTTCGGACCGGTCGGGCCCGGTCCGGTGGTGGCGACCTTCTACAACTTCAACCCGGCGCTCGTGGCGCGGGCCCTGCCCGCGGCCTGGGAGATCGTGTCCCCGGCAGCGGCGCTCGCGGCCCGGCTCGACGCCGCCGACGCGGCGCTGGTGCGCGGTCTGGGCGAGACCGTGCACACCCCCGAGGTGGCCGAGGCCGCCGAGCTGGCCCGGCGGGCGGCGGAGTCGGCGGTCGCGTACGCCGCCGGGCGTCCCCTCTTCGCCGCGCATGCGGGCCTCGACTGGCCGGAAGCGCCGCACCTGGTGCTGTGGCACGCCCAGACGTTGCTGCGCGAGTTCCGGGGCGACGCGCACGTGGCGGCGCTGCTGGTGGCCGGGGTCAGCGGGTTGCAGTCGATCATCCTGCACGCGGCATCGGGCCAGGCCAACAAGTCGTTCCTGCGGGGCTCCCGGGGCTGGAGCCGGGAGCAGTGGGCCGACGAGGAGAACGCGTTGCGGGAACGCGGGCTGCTCGACGGGGAAGAGCTGAGCGACGAGGGGCGCGCGCTGCGTGCCGGTATCGAGGCCGACACCGACCGGCTGGCCGCGCCGGCGTACGAGATCCTCGGGGTGGACGGTACGACGCGGCTCGCGGAGCTGGCCCGGCCGTTGAGCCGGACTCTGGTCAAAGCGGGCTTTCTGAGCGCGGCGGCGCCTCCCCGGCAGTGATCCATATCGCAGCCAGCCGGAGGCTGTTGCCAATCCTTTGCAACAGCCAGGGAGCCCCATATGCTGAGCCGAGGCTGACCGCGGCCCGGAGGGGGATCCATGGACGCACAAGCGATGCACATCGCCAACGGGATCGTGAACGGCACCGTGTCGGCGATCTTCGCCGCTTTCGCCGCCCTCGCGCTGGCCTTCTGCGTGTGGCGGGCCCGCGCCGACCTCGACGACCGGCTGGCCCCGATGGCGGGCCTGGTCGCCGCCTTCATCTTCGCCGTGCAGATGCTCAACTTCCAGGTCCTGCCCGGTGTCTCCGGTCACCTGCTCGGCGGCACCCTGGCCGTGGTCCTGGTCGGACCGTGGGTCGGCGCGCTGTGCGTCTCGACCGTCCTGATCATCCAGTGCCTGCTCTTCGCCGACGGCGGCCTGACCGCCCTCGGGCTCAACATCACCAACATGGCGATCATCGGCACCGCCGCCGGCTACCTGCTGGTCGCCGGCCTGCTGCGGGTGCTGCCCAAGACCCCGTCCGGGCTCGGCACCACCGCCCTGATCGCCTCGGTCGTCGGCGTGGTGGCCGCCTCGCAGGGCTTCGTGTTCGAGTACTGGCTCGGCGGCACCACCCAGCTCTCGATGCCCTGGGTCTCCGGCACGATGGCCGGCACCCACCTGCTGATCGGCATCGGCGAGGGCCTGATCGCGGCGACCACCGTGGCAACCGTCGCCCGGGTCCGCCCCGACCTGGTCTACGCGTTGCGCCGCTTCCGCACCCCACCGGCACCGGTCGCGGCCACCACCGCCGCGGCGCCCGCCACTGTCTCGGGAGGCCAGGCATGACCCGGCGACTCGGCTGGTTCCTGGCCGGCGGCCTGCTCGTCGCCCTGCTGCTGGCCGGCGTGGTCAGCAACTTCGCCTCGGGCAGCCCGGACGGCCTGGACGCCACGGCCCGCGAGGGCTGCACGTTCGACGCCCACGGCGAGATCACCGGCGGCACCTGCATGCTCCAGCAGGAGCAGGCCCACCAGCTCGCGGACAGCCCGCTGGCCGACTACGGCATCCGCGGCATCGACAACCCGTACCTGTCGACCGGGCTGGCCGGGGTGCTGGGCGTGCTGGTGACCTTCGCGATCGGCGGCGGGGTCTCCTGGCTCGTGCGCCGGCGCAGCCCCGAGAAGGTCTGATGGGCGCGGGCCACGCCCACCCGCTGCACCTGGACCGCCCGAGCCCGGTGCACGCCCTCGCCCCCGAGGTCAAGATCCTCGCGACCCTGCTGTTCACCATCGTCGTGGTGGCCACCCCGCGCACCGAGTTCGCGGCCTTCGGCGGGTATGCCCTGCTGCTCGCGGTGGTGGCCGTCCTGGCCCGGGTGCCGCTGGCGTGGCTGGCCAAGCGCGCCACCATCGAGCTGCCGTTCGTCGTCCTGGCCGTGACCCTGCCGTTCGCCGGGCACGGCGAGCGGATCACCTGGCTCGGCCTGTCCCTGTCCGTCGACGGCCTCTACGGCGCGTGGAACATCGTCGCCAAGGGCACCCTGGGGGTCATCGCCTCGCTGCTGCTGGCGGCCAGCACCACCATGCGCGACCTCATCCTCGGCCTGGACCGGCTGCGCTGTCCCCGGGTCTTCACCCAGATCGCCACGTTCATGCTGCGCTACCTGGACATCCTGGCCGACGACGCGCGCCGGATGCGCATCGCCCGGCTCTCGCGCGGCTACGACCCGCGGTTCCTCTGGCAGGTCAAGGCGTTCGCGGTCGGCGTGGGCGCGCTGTTCCTGCGGGCGTACGAGCGCGGCGAGCGGGTGTATCTCGCGATGGTCTCCCGCGGTTACGACGGGCGCCTGCCGCGGCCCGAGGCCGGCGGCGCCACGACGACCGACTGGGCGGCCTCGGCCGTGCTGCCCGCCGCCGCGGCGGCCATCGCGCTGACGGCGGTGCTGGCGTGAGCCTCGAGATCGCCGGCCTGACCTTCGCCTACCCGGACGGCAGCGTCGCGCTGCGAGGGGTCGACCTCAGTGTCGGCGCCGGGGAACGGGTCGCGCTGCTGGGGCCCAACGGCGCCGGCAAGACGACCCTGGTGCTGCACCTCAACGGCATCCTGCACGGCGGCGCCGGCACGGTCGACGTCGGCGGGCTGCGCGTGGACGCCCGCGACCGGGCCCGGCTCGCCGAGATCCGCCGCCGGGTCGGCATCGTCTTCCAGGACCCTGACGACCAGCTGTTCATGCCGACCGTGGCCGAGGACGTCGCCTTCGGGCCGGCCAACCTGGGACTGCGCGGCGCCGAGCTGCAGGCCCGGGTCGACGAGGCGCTCGAAGCGGTGGACATGGCCGCTCACCGCGACCAGGTGCCGCTGCACCTGTCCTTCGGCCAGCGCCGCCGGGTCGCGGTGGCCACCGTGCTGGCGATGCGGCCCGAGCTGCTGGTGCTGGACGAGCCGTCGTCCAATCTGGACCCGGCGAGCCGCCGGGAACTGGCCGAGATCGTCGAACGGCTGCCGGTGACGGTGCTGATGGTGACCCACGACCTGCCGTACGCGCTGCAGCTGTGTCCGCGCTCGGTGATCCTCGACGACGGCCGGATCGTGGCCGACGCTCCGACCGCGGACCTGCTGGCCGACGAGGAGCTGCTGCGGGCGCACCGCCTGGAGCTGCCGTTCGGCTTCCACCCGGTGCGCCCCTGAGGCTGACCGCGATCAGGCCGGCCGTTCGATGACGGTGGCGTCGGCCGCGCACGTCGTCTGCAGCCCGTAGCGTCCCCCGGTGCGTTCCAGCACACCCAGCAGGGTGGTCGCCCGCTGGGCGCCGGCGGCGCCCAGCGGGTGACCGATGGCGATCGCGCCCCCGGCGACATCGACCTTCGCCGGGTCGGCCCGGTCTCGGCCAGCCAGGCCGGCACCACCGAGGACCACACACTGCCTTAGGCATCCTAGGTTACTGGGCTGGAGGGGTCGGCCCCTCCTCCTGCGCGGGCTGGGGGACGCGGGTGAGGCCGGCACGGGCCCGGGCGGTCTGCACCGCCTGCTTGAGGGTCACAATGTCGTACGCCGCGTAGTGCCTACGCCCGTTGATGAAGAACGTCGGCGTGCCGGACACCCCGCTCAGATCGGCCGAGTCCACGTCGTCGGTGACCCGCTGCGCGTGGCGGTGGTCCATCAGCTCGTCGTGGAAGCGGTTCGTGTCCAGGCCGAGCTGGTCGGCGTACCGGAGCAGGTCCATGATCCGCAGGTGGTCCTGGTGGCCCAGCAGCAGATCGTGGAACTCCCAGAACCTGCCCTGTGCGGCGGCGGCCTCCGCGGCCTCGGCGGCGAGCCGCGCCTGCGGGTGCACGTCGGGCAGGGGCAGGTGCCGCCAGACGTACCGCAGGTCGGTGTCGGTGATGAGGTCCCGGACCGACGGCTCGGCCCGGCCGCAGTACGGGCACTGGAAGTCGCCGTACTCGACCACCGTGACCGACGCGTCCTGCGGGCCGCGCACGTGGTCGCGCTCCGGGTCGACGGCCGGCACCAGGTCGGTCAGCTCCTCGACCTCGCCCAGCATGGCGCGGGCCCGGCGCTGCGGGGTCAGCAGCCGGGTGGCCCGGAAGACCACCCAGGTCAGCAGGGACGCCCCTGCCGCCGCGGTCAGCACGCCGATCTTCGCCTCGGCGAGCTCGGGTCCCTCGAACGCCAGCGCCGCGATCAGCAGTGACACGGTGAAGCCGATGCCGGCGATCGTGCCGCTGCCCAGCACCGCCGCCCAGCCGACGGTGGGCCGGACGCGGCCGCCGGTCGCGGCGGTCAGCAGCGCGGACACCCCGACCACCGCGACCGGTTTGCCGACCAGGTAGCCGAGGATGACACCGCAGGTCACCGGCGAGCTGAAGGCCCGGGCCAGGAAGCCGCCGTCGATCGCGATGCCCGCGTTGGCCAGGCCGAACAGTGGCACGATCACGTAACTGGACCAGGGATGGTAGACCCGCTGCAGCCGGTCGTTGGGCGACAGCGTCCGGGTCAGCCCGAGCGCGGCGGTGCGGGCCAGTTCGGGGGTCGGCTGCTCGCGGAAGAGCTTGAACAGCCCGCTGGCGGCTTCGAGGTTCTCCCGTACCGGTGTGTAGGCCACGGCCGTGAGGCCCATCGCCAGCCCGGCCACCACCGGGTCGACGCCGCTGGCCAGCATCGCCGCCCAGAGCACCAGCCCCACGACGGCGTAGCAGAAGGCGTTGCGGACGCCGGACGTGCGCAGCAGCAGCCACACCCCGAAGGCCGCGGCGGCGATCAGCAGCGGCGTCATCGCGATGTCCTCGCTGTAGACCACCGCGATCACCAGCAGTGCGACCAGGTCGTCGACGACGAAGACGGTGAGCAGGAAGACCCGGACCGAGTCCGGCACACCCCGGCCGACCAGGGCGAGCAGGCCCAGCGCCAGCGCGGTGTCGGTGGACATCGCGATGCCCCAGCCGTGCGCGCCCGGGCCGCCGTGGGTGACCGCCAGATAGATCAGCACCGGGATAAGCATCCCGGCCAGGCCCGCGACGGCGGGCAGCACGAAGCGCCGACGGTCCCGCAGGTCACCCAGGTCGAACTCGCGCCGCGCCTCCAGCCCGACCACGAGGAAGAACAGCGTCATCAGGCCGCTGTTGATCCAGGTCCGCAGGTCCTCGGTGATCCCCGTCGCGCCGAGGCGCACCGACAAATCGGTGCGCCACACCGCGTCGTACGACGCGGTGTCGACGTTGGCCCAGACCAGCGCGGCGGCGATCGCCGCGACCAGCACCCCGGCACTGCCCGATTCGGTACGCAGGAACGCCCGCAGCGGCGCACCGAGCCCCCGCGTCCACTGCGTGCGTCCCCGCATTTCACCGGTCGTCACGCCCCCAGCCTGGTCATCCCCCTGCCCCGGGGCAAGATCCGCCGCCGTCGCGGGCCGGCGGCCGTCCGTCCTATCCTGCTGTGATGACGAACGCGACACAGACTCCCGGAGCGCTCGGCGTGGTCGAGCAATGGCTGACCGCGGTGAACGCCGGCGACGGCGCCCGGGTCGAATCCCTGAGCCGGGACGAGGTCGACATCGTGGGCCCCCGCGGACGCGGCAGCGCCCCCCGCGCAGTGCTGAGTGAGTGGCTGGGCCGCTCCGGCTTCTCCTCCCAGCCGGTCCGCTGGTTCTGCGGCGGCGCCGGGCTCGTGGTGGTCGAGCAGGACGCCACCTGGCACGACCCCGCCACCGGGCAGCCGCAGGACAGCTTCCGGATCGGTTCGCTGTTCCGGATCGAGGACGGACGGGTGGCCCGCTACGAACGCTTCGACGACGGGGTGGCGGCGGCGCTGGCGGCGGCGGGCCTCGAGGCCGACCGCCACGAGGTGACCCGCTGACGCGACGCCGGGTGGGGCGACGGCGGCCGGCAGATCGACGGGGACCGGGAACGCACGATCACCGTTGCTCGGTGTCCCGACGATCGGCGCCCGGCTGACGTAGCCGCCGCGCGTGAATGTCCTGCGCCAGGCGCCGGGCCCGGCGGTACCGGTGCAGAGCCTGCAGGTCCTGGCGCAGGTAATCGGCGACCGTCAGGGTGACGTAATGATCCGGCCCGAGGACCCGGGTCATCCGCGCGAAGGTGTCCTCGTCGACGGCCAGGGCCTCCTGGTATCGCCCGAGGGCACGGAGGTCGCTGCCGAGGTTGCCCGCGCAGTTGAGGGTGCTCGGGTCGTCGGCGCCGAGAACCTGCTTCATCCTGGCGAGCGTCGTCCGGGTCAACTCGTACGCCTCTTCCCGGCGGCCGAGCTCGCGCAGGTCGTCCGCCAGGTTGTTGCCGGACGCCAAGGTGTCGCGGTCATCGTCGCCGAGCCATTTCCGCCGCCGGTCGTAGGTTTCCCGGTCCAGCCGATAGGCCGCCGGGTGGTCGCCCAGTTCGTAGAGATCGATGGCGAGGTTGCTGGCCGATGCCAGGGTGCGCCGGTGGTTGTGACCGAGCAGGTGGCACCGGCCGCGGAAGGCGGCCTCGTCCAGGGTGCGAGCTTCCTTGAAGCGTCTCTGGACGCGCCGCACCATGGCCAGCCCGTGCGCGACCCACAGGGTGTGCTCGGTCTCCCGGCCGTCCGGTGGCAGCCATGCGTCCCGCAGCTCCGTCGCGAGAACGTCCGCCTGATCGACCAGCCCGCGGGCGGCCAGGTACATCACTGCGTTACAGGCCAGGTCACGTAAGGCGGGCTCATCGCTCGCGGCAGGATCGACGGCCACCAGATGCGGCAGCAGCCTGGCCCACTCGGCCCAGACCCCCGCGTCGAGCGGATCGCCGGGAGCCTGCCGGGAGACGAGTGCCGCCGCCGCGGACCGGGCGCGATTGCGGTCCTTCGGGGACAGCAGCTCCCCGAGGACATGTTGAGTGACAGCATGCATGCGGACGCCATCCCGGTCCACGGTGGCCAGACTGTGCTCCGCCGCCCGCTCCAACCCGCGGCGAAGCGCGACCTCCGTCGCCGCGGAGGTCACCAGCCAGCCCACCGGGATCGGCTCGGACGCCAGGAAGGCGCAGGTGCGGATCGCCTCCAGACCGGCCGGCTCGTCGCGACGCAGCCGCTGCGCACCGACCGACACGACAGCCGTCATGCTCTGCGGGTGGCTCGCATCCAGACCCTCATGGAGCAGGACGGCGGTCTGGCCGCTCAGGAGCCGGGAGTAATCCGGCGCACTGGTTCCGGTCCGGGTCATGAATCCGGCGGCCTGCGACAGGGCCAGCGGAAGGTCACCGAGCGCTTCGGCGAGCCCGGCCGCGTCCTCCTCGGAGATCGTCGGATTGCGCCGGCGGAGCAGTTCCACCGATTCCCGGCGAGGAAGCGCGGGCACCCCGACGACCCTGGCCCACTGGTCCCATCCCGGCGTCCGTGAAGTGATCAACCGGTGTCCGCCGGCATCCGGCAACATCGAGCGCAACGTGGCCGGTGTCGCGTCGTCAAAGATGATCAGCCATCGGTCCCGGTGCTCGAGGTGCCGCGTCAACGCCGCCACGCACGCCGGAACCTCGGTCTTGCGGTCCGCGACACCGAGGGCGATGGCCAGCTCGGCGAGACTGCTGGCAGTGGCGACGGCATGCTCGGCGTCGATCCACCACACCACGTCGTAGTCGTCCGCGTGCAGGTGCGCGTACTCGAGGGCGAGTTGTGACTTACCCGCTCCGCCGGGTCCGGACAGTACCTGGATCGATCCGCGTTCCCATCCGCGCCGGATGTCGAGGAGCGTGTCCTGCCGACCCGAGAACTGGCGGTTGCGCGGGGGCAACGACCGCGCGTCGGCCGTCTTCTCGACCTTCGCCGATGGCGCCTGCGGATCACGGCTCGCCCACCAGCCGACCGGCATGGACAGGACGGTCCCGAAGAAGGCGGCCGCGGCGACGGCGTCCTGCCGGGCGAAATGAAAGGCCGCTTCGAGAATCCACCAGGCCAGGGCGAATGTCGTCAGACCGCACCAGCGTCGATGTTCCCCATCAGGGCAATCGCAGGATGCTGTCGGATGGAGCGACCACGGTCCGGAGCGTCGACCATGTCATCAACTTTTGTTGACGAGTTCTCGTCTATCAACTAAAGTTGATGACATGGTCGAACACGCGGAGCTTCCCTCGCCGGACGATCCACAGGCGGCTCTCGCTGCGGTGGTGGCGCTGCGGCGGCTCGCCAACCAGCTGGAGCGGGCCGCGGTCGACCACGCGCTACGCGACGGATGGACCTGGGCCCAGATAGGTCAGGCGCTCGGCGTGAGCGCCCAGGCAGCCCACAAGAAACTCGCCCACAAGAAGGACCTTTCGTGAAGCTTCCCCGTGCGCTGCAGGACGTCCGCACCATCGAGGCACTGCTGACCGGCGCCGAGGCCGAGGCCCAGCGCGCCGGCGACGACCTACCCGGACCGGAGCACCTCCTACTGTCCGCATTCGGGCTCCCCGACGGCACGGCCCGGCGGGCATTCGAACGGCTCGGCGCCGACCCGGCGGACTTCCGGGCCGCCGTGGAAACCGCACATCGACAGGCACTGCAGTACGTGGGCGTCACCGTGCCGGACAACGCCGGGGAGTTCCCGCCCCCGCCGCTGGGCGGTGTCCACCGGATGACCGCACCCGGACAGGAGGTCTTCCAGGCGGCGGTGAAGCTGTCGAAGGCGACCAAACCCTCTCTGCTGCGCGGCGGACACGTGGTCGCCGCGGTCTGCGGCCAGGAACACGGCACTGTCGCCCGCGCGCTGACGGCGCTCGGCATCGAGCGGAGCGTGCTGGCCGCCGCCGCCCGCGAGGCCCTCGCCGACCGCTGACCCGCTTCATCAGTCGGGCCGCCGCGACATCGCGGCACGCCGCCAGCGCCGAGTTGCTCAACCGTTTACTGAGGGTCGACGAACCTGGATGCTCGGCCGCTGTCGGTGTAGACGGGACGGTGGCCTGGGCGGACGCTCGCGGCATGGCCGACATCGCCACCGGCCGGACGCTCACCCGCGCCTCGGTGTTCGACCTCGCCTCGGTGTCCAAGCAGTTTCCCGCCGTAGCGGTGCTCCTACGGGGCCGGGATCGTCATCCACCCGGACGGGACGCTCAGCCACGAAGGCGCCTGGGCCGGGCACTCCACCCTGTTCGGCATGACCGCCGACCGGCGTACCGCCATCGCGGTCAGCTGCAACAGCGCTGAGGCCGACATCGCCGGCGTCGCCACCGGGCTGCAGCACATCTGGGCTCGATGAGATGGCCGCCCTGATCCTCAGCCCTTGACCGCCCCGGCGGTGAGGCCGTTGACGATGTAGCGCTGCAGGAACTGGAAGACCAGGACCGTCGGGATCGCCGTGAGCAGGGTGCCCGCGCAGAACATGCCGAAGTTGTTGTTGCGCTCCCCTGCCACCAGGCCGTACATCCCGACCGACAGGGTCTTGGCGTCCGTGTCGGTCAGGAAGACGTTGGCGATCAGGAACTCGTTGATCGTGCCGATGAAGGCCAGCAGGCCGGTCACCGCCAGGATCGGTGCGACCAGTGGCAGCAGGATCCGGAAGAAGGTCTGGGCGTGTGACGCACCGTCCATCGTGGCCGACTCGTCCAGTTCCCTCGGCACCGTGTCGAAGAAGCCTTTCATCAGCCACGTGTTCACGCCCAGCGCGCCGCCCAGGTAGAGCAGGATCAGGCCCCAGGCCTGGTTGAAGCCGATGACCGGCCACAGGTCGGTGATGGTGGAGAACATCAGGAAGATGGCCACGATCGCCAGGAACTGCGGGAACATCTGGATCAGCAGCAGCGCCAGCAGGCCGATCCGGCGGCCGCGGAAACGCATCCGGCTGAAAGCGTACGCGGCCAACGCCGACAGGAACACCGATGCCAGCGCCGACAGGCCGGCGATCAGGACGGAGTTGCCGAACCAGCGGGCGAAGTCCGTGTCGGTGAGCAGGTTGCCGAAGTTGCCGACCGACGCCCCGGTCGGCACGGCCGCGGTCGACGACAGTGTGCCCAGCGGGTTCAGCGCCGCCGACACCACGAAGACGATCGGGAAGAGGGAGAAGACCAGGGCCAGCGCCGCGACGCCGTGCCGCCATCCGACCCGGGCGAACCACTTGCTCATGAGTAGACCTCTTCCTGGCGGCGGGTCCGGCGGAAGCTGACCGTGGAGATCACCGCGACGATCACGAAGATGAAGATGGACACCGCCGCGGCGAAGCCGTACTCCGCGCCCGAGCCGCCGAACGCCAGCCGGTAGGTGTAGGTGATCAGCAGGTCGGTGGCCCCGTTGGCCGGGTTGTCGGCCGGGAACGGCGCGCCGTCGGTGGTCAGGTAGATCGCGTTGAAGTTGTTGAAGTTGAACGCGAACGACGAGATCAGCAGCGGCGTCAGCGCCACCAGCAGCAGCGGCAGGGTGACCCGCTTGAGCGACTGCCACGGCGACGCCCCGTCGATGCGGGACGCCTCGGACAGCTCGGGCGGGATGGCCTGCAGTGCACCGGTGGCGACCAGGAACATGTACGGGTAGCCCAGCCACAGCTGCACCAGGATCACCGCGATCCGGGCGGACGCGGCCCCGCCGAACCAGTCCACGTCCAGCCCGAACAGGTTGTTGATCAGCCCGAAGTCGGTGTTGAACATGTCCCGCCAGACCAGCAGCATCGCGAACGACGGCATCGCGTAGGGCAGCACCAGCAGGGTGCGGTAGAGGCCGCGCCCGCGGACCCGTGGCGAGTGCAGGGCCAGCGCACAGCCCAGCCCGAGCACGAAGGTCCCGCCGGTGGAGGCCAGGGCGAAGATCAGGTTCCAGATCAGGGTACGGGCGAACGGGCCGGCGATCGCCGCGTCGGTGACCAGCCGGGTGAAGTTGCTCAGCCCGACGCCGACCCGCCAGCCCTGGGCCAGCCGCTCGCCGTCGGCCGCCACGAACGCGCCCACCTCCTCGTCCGCGGTCCAGGTCCGGCCCGTGGTGGTGTCCCGGACACAGTCGCAGCCGGCGTCGTACGCCCGCCCGGCCTTGCCTTCGTACGCCCGCGACAGTCCCTGCGAGCGGATCGCCCCGCCCGGGGTCGGCACGGCCAGGCCGGTGATCTCCCGGCTGCGCGCGCTGGCCTGACCGCCGTTGAGCAGCGTGTAGCCCGCGGCGGCGGTGACCCGGCCGGTCGCGTTGACGGTGACGTCACCGGCCGGCAGCTCCTCGAGCCCGTCGCGGGTGCCGGCCGAGACGACCCGGGTCGCCGGGTCGGTCACCAGGAACGTCAGCGGCCCGGTCGCCGGGTCGCCGGTGGTGGCGACCGTCAGCGCGTACTCGGTCGAGCCGGGCACCCGGGTGACCGACGCGGTCTGGATGGCCACGACGGCCTCCCGCTTGTCACCGCGGTGCCCGTCGCTGAAGTTGGTGAAGGCGGTGGCCGCCGTGTACGCCACCGGGAACAGCTGGAAGACGAGGAGGAACAGGGTGCCGGGCACGAGGTACTTGGCGGGCACCCGGCGGCGGCCGGTGTACAGGTAGAACAGTCCGGCGGTGGCGGCCAGCAGCACGGCCAGGCCGGTCCAGGCCCGCTCGGCGATCAGCGGGAACGCCGCCCAGACGGCGAGCCCGGCGACCAGCCCGAGCAGGGCGATCTTGACGAGGGGGCCGGCGAGGCCGCCCCGGCCGGGCCGCGGGGCCTCGGCCGGGGCGGTCTCCCGCTCCAGAAGAGCAGTCATCAGTTGATCTGGCCCGAGATCGTCTTGGCCGCGGCGGTCAGCGCCGTCTTGGGGTCGGCGCCGCCGACCACGGCGGACTCCGCCTTGCTGAACGGGTCCCAGACCGACGCCATCTCCGGGATCGCCGGCAGCGGCACCGCGTTCCGGCCGGCCTCGACGAACTTGGCCAGGTCCGGGTCGGCCCCCTTGACCTGGTCGTAGGCGGCGGTCAGCACCGGCGGGCGGGGCTCGGCCTGGTACAGCGCCACGGCCAGCTCCGGCGTGGTGACGTAGTTGGT
The DNA here is from genome assembly GCF_018332655.1 of Actinoplanes auranticolor. Classification (GTDB taxonomy): domain Bacteria; phylum Actinomycetota; class Actinomycetes; order Mycobacteriales; family Micromonosporaceae; genus Actinoplanes; species Actinoplanes auranticolor. The sequence continues at coordinate 153,248 of NZ_BOQL01000044.1, forward strand.
GACGAACTCCTGCGCCAGCGCCTTGTTCTTGCCCTTGGCCGCCACGTAGAACGACTGCACACCCAGGAAGGGCTGGGCCGGTTTCGCACCGGCGAACCCGGGGACGGGCGAGATGTCGTACGCGATCTTGGCCTTCTTCACGTCGGTGACCGCCCACGGCCCGGAGACCAGGTACGCGCACTTGCCCGCGGTGAAGGTGGCGATGGAGTTCTCCACGGTGATCGACCGCTTCAGGGCGCCGTCACCCTTCTCGCCCAGCGCCCGGATCTTCTGGAAGGCGGCGATCGACTCGGGCTTGGCGATGCCGAGGTCGTTCTTGTCGTAGTCGCCGTTGGCCGCGGTGCCGAACAGGTAGCCGCCGGCCGAGCTGAACAGCGGGTACGCGTGATAGGCGTCGCCGTTCTGTCCCACCTGGAGGCAGAGCAGCTCACTCGCCTTCTTGCCGGCCCGAAGCTTCTTGGCCTGCGCGACCAGGTCCTCCATGGTGGCCGGGGCCTCGGGGGCGAGCTCGGTGTTGCGGATCAGCGCCAGGTTCTCGGTCGCGTACGGCACGCCGTAGACCTGGCCGTTGAAGGTGACCGCCTTGACCGCGTTCGGGGCCAGGCCCTGTTGCTGGGCGGCGGTCAGCTGCACCGGGTCGATCGTGCCGTTCTGCACGAGGTTGCCGATCCAGTCGTGCGCGCCGACCATCACGTCCGGCCCACTGCCCTGCTGCGACGCGGTGACGAAGGTGGTCTGCTGGTCCTTGGAGATGGCCTGGACCTCGACGGTGACGCCGTTCTCCTGCCCGAACCGGTCGGCGAACGGCTTCAGGGCGGCGGCCCGCTTGTCGTCGCCCCAGATCACCAGCTTGCCGCCGGCCCCGGCGGGGGCCGCGGAGGTGGGGGTAGCGGGATCGTCCGAGCCGCCGCTGCAGCCCGTGGCGGCCAGCGCCAGGGTGAGGGCGGTGACGACACCCGCGGTACGGATGCGCATAGTCTTCTCCTATCGGGCACAGCACGGCACCCGAAGAGGTGGCAGGGACATAAAGGGGGGAACCGGAAGCAAGGCCCCGATAGGCCCTGCCCGGCTGTTGCGGGGACGTTAGCAAGGGATTTCCGTGAATGGAAGGGCTTGCAATGGCTTCGCAAGAAGTTCCAGGAGCGATTCGCCCACCGTCCCGCATCGCGGACGGCTCTATAGTGACGCCCATGCGCGCACGTTTGTCCGACATCGCGCGCCAGGCCGAGGTCAGCGAGGCGACGGTGTCGCGGGTCCTCAACGACCGGCCCGGCGTCTCCACCGAAACCCGCCAGGCCGTGCTGACCGCCCTCGACGTGCTGGGTTACGAACGGCCCGAGCGGTTGCGCAAGCGCAGCGCCGGGCTGGTCGGACTGATCGTCCCGGAGCTGGAGAACCCGATCTTCCCGGCCTTCGCGCAGACGATCGAGTCGGCGCTGTCGCAGAGCGGCTTCACCCCGGTGCTGTGCACCCAGACGCCCGGCGGCGTCACCGAGGACGAGTACGTGGAGATGCTGCTCGACCGCCAGGTGTCCGGCATCGTGTTCGTCTCGGGCCTGCACGCCGACACCACCGCCGACCACGAGCGCTACCGCCGCCTGGTGCAGCGCCCGCTGCCGATCGTGCTGATCAACGGGTACGCCGAGGGTCTGGACGCCCCGTTCATCTTCTGCGACGACCGGCTGGCCGGCGAGCTGGCGGTGTCCCACCTGGTCGCGCTCGGGCACACCCGGATCGGTTTCGTCTCGGGGCCCGACCGGTTCCTCAACGTGCAGCGCAAGCTGGCCGGTTACCGTGCCGCCATGCGCCGTGAGCTGGGCGCGAGCGACCGCGAGCTGGACGAGCTGGTCGCCCTGACCCTGTTCGGGGTCGAGGGTGGCGAGGTGGCGGCGGGCCAGCTGCTCAGCCGCGGGGTCACCGGCATCGTCTGCGGTTCGGACCTGATGGCCCTGGGTGCGATCCGGGCCGCGCGCCGGCGCGAGCTGAGCGTGCCGCGCGACGTCTCGGTGGTGGGCTTCGACGACTCACCGCTGATCGCGTTCACCGATCCGCCGCTGACCACGCTGCGCCAGCCGGTGGCGGCGATGGGCAACGCGGCGATCCGCCAGCTCGTCGACGAGATCAACGGCCACGGCGCGCCCCGCTCGGAGTACGTCTTCTCCCCCGAGCTGGTGGTGCGCGGCTCCACTGCGATCCACAAGGCCGGCCGCACCGCCGAGAGCGTGGACGTCACCGCCGCACTGACGTAGTCGCGTAACGCTTGTTAAGTTGATCTTTGAAAGTTCTTGCCGGTGGTATGACCTGCGAGAACGCCCGCGACCTGCCGTTTCGTGGGGCCAGCACTCTTGATCAACCGTCTTTGCTGCAAGGCGAACGTGACGTGATCGGGCATTCCGGGCGCATGTATCGAGAGCGGTCGCTTTACCGGTGGGAAACACCCTGGTAACTTTCCGGCACTTGCGCAAGAAGTTTCACGGTGCCGTCCCCCGCCGTACCGCTCCTCGCGTCCCTGGAGGTTCTGCGAATGCGTACCCGTCAGGTTGTCGCCGCCGCGACAACCGCTGTCCTGGCCACGGCCCTGCTGGCCGTCGGCATCGTCCGCAACGCCGAGAACGCCGAGGCCTCCACCGCCTCCCCCGGCGCCAAGGACGTCATCGTCCACCTCTTCGAATGGCCCTGGGCCTCGGTCGCCACCGAGTGCACCACCACGCTGGGGCCCAAGGGCTTCGGCGGGGTGCAGGTCTCCCCACCGCAGGAGCACGTGGTGCTGCCGGGCAGCGGCTATCCCTGGTGGCAGGACTACCAGCCGGTCAGCTACCAGCTCACCACCCGCCGCGGTGACCGCAACGCCTTCGCCAGCATGGTGCGGACCTGCCACGCGGCCGGCGTGAAGATCTACGTCGACGCGGTCGTCAACCACATGGCCGGCGGCGCGTCCACCGGCACCGGCAGCGGCGGCACCGGCTACAGCCACTACGCGTACCCGGCTGTGCCCTACGGCAACGACGACTTCCACCACTGCGGGCGCAACGGCAACGACGACATCGCCAACTACGGCGACAAGTGGGAGGTGCAGAACTGCGAGCTGGTCGACCTGTCCGACCTCAAGACCGAGTCGTCGTACGTGCGCGGCAAGCTCACCGCGTACCTGAACGACCTGGTGTCGCTGGGCGTCGACGGCTTCCGGGTGGACGCGGCCAAGCACATGCCGGCCGGCGACATGGCGGCGTTCCTCGCGCCGGTGACCGGCGACCCGTATGTCTTCTCCGAGGTGATCGAGGGCGGCGCGGGTGAGCCCACGCCTGAGGAGTACGCCGGCTTCGGCGACGTGACCGAGTTCCGCTACGGCGACGTGGTGGGCGGCGCGTTCCAGAACGGCAACCTGGCCAACCTGAACAACCTGGCGAGCTCGATGCGGCTCGGCTCCGGTGACGCGGTGGCCTTCGTGGACAACCACGACACCCAGCGCAACGGCCGGGCCAAACTGACCTACCGGAACGGCTCCGCGTACGCGCTGGCCGAGGCCTTCATGATCGCCTGGCCGTACGGTGTCCCGCAGGTCATGTCCAGCTTCACGTTCTCCGGGCCCGACGCCGGGCCGCCCGCCGCGAGTAACGGCACCACCAACCAGGTGAGCTGCGGCAACGGCTGGGAGTGCGAGCACCGCTGGCGCACCACCGCCAACATGGTCGCGCTGCGCAACACGGCGGCCGGCGCCGGCGTCACCAACTGGTGGAGCAACGGCTCGAACCAGATCGCCTTCGGCCGGGGTAGCACCGGGTACGTGGCGTTCAACCGCTCCGGCGCGGCGCTGACCCGGACGTTCCAGACCTCGCTGCCGGCCGGCACCTACTGCGACGTGATGGCCGGGGACCTCTCCGGGGGCTCGTGCACCGGCCCGGCGTACACGGTGAACGGCAGCGGCCAGGTCACCGCGACCGTCGCCGCCAACGCCGCGCTCGCCCTGCACACCAACGCCCGTACCAGCGGGACCGGCACGCCGCCGGCCGGCTGCACCACCGCGGCGACCACCTTCGCGGCGACCGTCAGCACCACGTTCGGTCAGAACGTCTTCGTCACCGGCAACACGGCGGCGCTGGGCAACTGGAACCCGGCGAACGCGGTCGCGCTGTCCTCGGCGACGTACCCGGTCTGGCGGGCGACGGTGTCGCTGCCGGGCAATACCGCGGTGGAGTACAAGTACATCAAGAAGGAGGGGTCGGCCGTGGTGTGGGAGAGCGACCCGAACCGTACGCGGACCACTGCCGCGGCCTCGCCGTGCACGGCGACCTGGGCCGACACCTGGCGCTGACCACCCCGGCCGCCGTCACCCACCTGCGGGCGGGTGGCGGCGGCCGGCCTCAGGACCGCAGCACCACGTTGACCGGCTCCGCGCCGGCCAGCAGCAGGTCGAGCTGCCGGCGCACCAGCCGGGCCACCCGCGGCAGCATGGCGCTGGACATGCCGCCGGCGTGCGGGCTGATCAGCACGTTCGGCAGCCGGAACAGCTCATGGCCGGCCGGCAGCGGCTCCGGATCGGTGACGTCGAGCGCGAACCGCAGCCGCCCGGCGCTCGCCTCCCGCACGATCGCGGCGGTGTCCGCCACCCGCCCGCGCGCGACGTTGACGACGATCGCACCGTCGGGCAGCGCGGCCAGGAGAGCGGCGTCGACCAGATGCACGGTGTCCTCGGTCAGCGGCACCCCGACGATGACGACCTCGCAGGTGGGCAGCAGCTCCGGCAGTTCCGCGATGCCGTGCACACCCTCGCGGGCGGTACGCGCGACCCGTACGAGCTCCACCTCGAACGGCGCCAGCCGTGCCTCGACCGCCCGCCCGACCCCGCCCTGCCCGAGCACCAGCACCCGCCGGTCGGCCAGGCTCGGATACCAGTCGGGCGCGATCGGCCCGCCGGCCCGGACGTAGTCGGGGATGCCGCGCTGCGCGGCGAGCAGCAGCGCGAGGGCCAGCTCGGCGGTGGAGGTCTCGTGCACCCCGCGCGCGTTGGCGTAGACCTGCCCGGGCGGCAGCGCCTCGGCGACGCCGTCGTAGCCCAGATACTGCGCCTGAACCAGCCGGGTCCGCACCCCGGCCAGCCGGCGCAGGTGCTCGTTGCCCGGCACGTACGGCACGACCACGAGATCGATGTCCTCGGCGGGCGCGGGACCGGTCATGTCCCAGCGCAGCAGCTCCACTCCGGGCGGGACGTCACCCAGCGCCTGGGCGAGCCGCTCGTCCGGCAGACTGACCCGTAACCCGGTGCCCGCCCGTGCTGGTGCATTCACGTGTCGCTACCTTCCGGCGACGCCGGCTGCTGGACACCCGGCGGAGGTTCTGGTCGGTCGCCATTATGGCCGGAGACAGGCGGCGGGAGGGCCGGCATCAGCTGCCGGCCCTCCCCCCTCACCCCCTACCGGACCGCGGTCGGCACCGTCGACGGTTCCCACGTCGGCGGGGTCGCCGCGATCGCTTCCCGCAAGGTGGCGAACCGGGATCCGGAGGCCGGCGCCCCGGTCACCGTCGCCACCGCGAAGCGCACCAGCCGTTCCCGTACGTAGGCCACGTTGGCCGGCCCGTGCTCGTTCTCCGAGTGCGGCCCGCGCACCAGCGCCAGCTCGGCCCGGCCGCCGGCCCGCCGGTACGCGCTGAACGACGCCAGCGGGCCCTGGTATTCGTCCCACGCTCCCTGAGCGATGAACGTGGCCGGCCAGTCGCCCATGCCGGCCAGGGGTTCGCTGGTGGGCAAATAGATGAAGTGGTTCACCTCGGCCTGCGCGGCCGCGTAGATCAGGTCGCCCGGGTCGTAGAACGGGTGTCCCCACTGCGCCGACAGGATGAGCGCGCCGCGGATGTTGCGGTGGCCCCACGGCTCGGAGCAGGGCCGGCCCGGGGTGTCCAGGGCACACCAGCGGTGCAGGTTGGCGTTCATCGCCCACTGGGTCGCGTACGCGCCCTGGCTGGCCCCGCCCAGCAGGATCGGCATGGTCCGGGCCAGGTGGCCGTCGCCCAGCAGCCGCCGGACCGCGGCGCCGCCGGTACGGGTCACGCCGTCCGGTCCCAGCGCCCGCAGGCCGGTGCCGTCCTGCAGCGCGTCCACCATGCGCAGCATGTCCAGGCCCTGCTGCAGGGTGTTGTCCGCGCTGAGCCCTCCGGAGATGCCGTGGCCGCGCTTGTCCACGGTGAGCACGTCGAAGCCGGCCTTGTGCAGCGCGAGCAGGTACTCCCGCCACTGCCGCGCACCCCATTTCTCGGTGCCCCGGGACGGATAGCTGAGGCCCACGTACGCCCCCGTGGCGTCCTCGGCGTAGAGCGGGTCGGCCGGGTCCTGCACGGCCGTCGTCTCGATGGTCCGGCCGCCGAGCAGCACCGCCAGCGCACGGATCCGCCGGCCGCCGGGAGCGCTCACCCCGCTGCCGCGCAGGTGCCAGCCGCGCAGCCGCACCGGCTCGGTGCTGCCCCGGTTGATCACCTCGTACGGTTCGGCCGGCACCGTGAACTCGACGGTGGACGTGCTCTTGTCCGCGGCGGCGATGCCCTCCCGGTACGGCGCGCGGGAGAAGTACGCGGGCCGCCGGATGTCCGCCAGGTCGACGCGCGCGGCGAACGGGTCGATGGCACCGTCGGGGTCGACGAGGCCGGTGGACCGGAACTGCCCGGGCTGGTATCCGGCCACGTCGGACAGCGCCGAGCAGGGCGGCGCGGCGCGGCACTCGTCGAGCCGGCGCTGCGCCGCGGCGAACGAGAACTCGTTCACCCGGTAGTCGCCGGCGTAGCCGGCCGGCGCGGGCGTGAGCCGGCTGAACGGCACGCACACGCGTCCCAGCTTGCGGTCCGGCACGGCGTAGCCCGCCATGACCTTGTTGTGCGGGTAGCCGACCTGCGCCGAGCAGTCGGCCGGCGGCGCGGCGGCGTTCTCGTCCGGCGGTGCTCCGTGTGCCGGGCCGGGCAGGGTGAGCAGGGACAGGACGAGCAGGACGCCGGTCGTCGCGGCGATCCGGGCATGCGGAATCAGCACAGGTGCCTCCCGTGATGGTGGTGGTGGTCAGCGGGTCGCGGCCATGGCGGCCACGAACTGGTCGGGGGTGATCTCGAGCCGGAAGAGCCGTTCGGTCTCGTCGAGCAGCTCGCCGGCGACGGTCGAGGGCAGCGCCTGGTCCCAGACGAGCGTGAAGGTGGGCGCGCTTTCCGCCAGGGCGTGGGTGAAGCGGGCGAACTCGGCGTGCGGGTGGGCGGCCAGCCGCGGTTCCAGGTCGCGGATCGCCGGCACCTCGCCGGCCTCGAGCAGGCCGTCCAGGTACGCGTCCGACGTCACGGTCCGCAGCAGGAAGTCCACCGCCTCCGTCCGGTACGGGCTCTGCGCGTCGACGGTCAGGTAGTTGGCCGGGACGCCGACGAGGGCGGCAGGATCACCGATGCCCCCGGCGACCGTGGGGAACGGCACCCAGCCCAGGTCGCGGGTCGCGAACGTGGAGTCGGCCCGCAGCTGGTTGCCGTACTCCCAGCTGCCCATCACCTGCATGGCTGCCTGACCGGAGGCGAGCGCTTGGGACGCCGTCCCGGACTCGTACCCCATCACGTCGGCGGCCGGACCGAACGCACCGCGGTCGACCAGCTCCCGCACCAGCGTGGCCGCCTGCTTCAGGGCCGGGTGCCGCCAGGCGCCGGGCCGGCCGGCGACGATGTCGGCGAAGACGCCCGAGCCGCCGATCCGGTCGGTGAGGTAGGACAGGTACATCAGCGCGGGCCAGCGCTCGCCGCCACCCAGCGCGATCGGGGTGATGTCCTTGCCCCGGAACGTGTCCACGGCGGTCAGCAGCTCGGCGTAGGTCCGCGGCGGATCGAGGCCCGCGCCGGTGAAGAGCTTCTTGTTGTAGAAGAGCACGACCGGCTGGACCCCGGTCATCGGCAGGCCGTACAGCCGGCCGTCGACCTTGGCCCCTTCGAGCACGCAGGGCAGCAGCACGTCGGACAGCTCGGGCCGCTCGGCCACGGCGTCGGTGATGTCGGTAGCGTGGCCGGTCCGGACCGGCTCGGTGAGGCTCGCGCCGCCCCAGTTCTCGAAGACGTCCGGTGCGGGGTCCGGCCACGGCCCGGCCATCACCCGCTTGTAGGCGTCGTTGCCGAAGGTGGACAGCCGCACGCTCACGTCGGATCGGTCGTTGAAGGCGCCGATGCGGTCGCGCAGGCCGGGATTGCGGTCGGCAGTGCCCAGGGTCCACAGCTGGATGACACCGGTGTGCGGCGTGGCCGGGGTCGTGCGCAGGCCGAGCTGCGGGCCGGCTACCGCCACCACTGTGGCCAGCGCGACGAGGGCGGCCGCCGCGCCGGTGGCCATCCGCAGGCGGCGCCGGCGCCGGACGAAGCGGCGCCGGACCGCACCGACCGCGCCGGCCGGGGCGCCGGGCAGCGCGTTCGCGGCCTGGGCCAGGGTGACGGCGAGCCGCCTGGCGAGCATGTCGTCGTCGGTGTTCATGGCGTCATCCTCAGCATCCAGTCGTGGCCGGGCTCCGCGCCGGCCCGGGCGCGCAGATGCTGCCGCAGCGCCCGCAGGGCCCGGGTGTAGCGGCTGGACACCGTGCCGCGCGGCTCGCCGGACATCGCGGCGATCTCGTCGAACGTGTACCGGAACAGCACGTGCAGCACGACCACGGTGCGCTCCGGTTTGCCCAGCGCGTGCAGTGCGTCCCACAGCGCCGGGTCGGTGACCCGGCGGTGGGCGGGATCCTCGCCGTCGCGGTCGGCGATGGTGGACGGCACCTCGCGCCGCCAGCGCCGCCAGCGGCTGACGTTGCGGGTCACGATGACCCGCCGGGCGTACGCCTCGGGGTCGGTGCGCACCGAGTCCCAGCGCCGCCACACCTCCACGACGGCGACCTGGGCCAGGTCGTCGGCCTCGGCCGCGCTGCCGCAGACCAGGTACGCGAACCGGCGCAACGAGTCCAGCCGGGTACGCGCGAACTCGTCGGCGTCGTCCGCTTCGGCGCTCATCAGCCACCTCCTCGCCGGACAGACGCTCACCGTCGTCGATGTGCTGCATCGGCGAGTGTCGGGTAGCCGACAGTTTCCGGCGCCGCACAGCCTGTCCGATCGAGATCAGTCCTCGCCGATCACCATGGAACCCGTGGGTAGCTTCGCATCCACCCACCCGACCCCTGGAGGACGAAGACATGGCCGAGATGGACATCGCTCTCAAGGACGCCATGACGATCGACGGCGCGATCGGCGTCGCGCTGGTCGACCACACCAGCGGCATGGCGCTGGGCATCGCGGGCGGCACCCGGGACTTCGACCTCAACGTCGCGGCCGCCGGCAACACCGACGTCGTGCGGTCCAAGCTGCGCGCGATGGAACTGCTGGGTATCCAGGAGCAGATCGAGGACATCCTGATCACGCTGGAGAGCCAGTACCACCTGATCCGGCCGCTGACCGCGCGCTCCGGGCACGGGCTGTTCCTCTACCTGTCGCTGGACCGCTCGCGGGCCAACCTCGCCATGGCCCGCCACCACCTGCGCCGCATCGAGGCCCTGCTCAACATCTAGGGCGCAGCACCGGGGCACATCACTTGGGCCAGGAGCGCAGGCCGACCGAGTTGTGGGTGAAGCGGGACCGGTACGCCGACGCGCTCAGGCCGTAGTGGGCGCGGAACCGCCGGGCGAAGTAGTCCTGACCGTGGCGAGCGTGGCCATCATGACGGTCACCTCGGCGATGGTCGCGTACGTGCTGCAGCGCCGCCGCAGCCGGTGGAACGGCTTCGTCAACTTCCTGGTGCTGTCCGGGCTGATCATCCCCCCGGCGGTGGTACCGACGATCTGGGTGCTGCAGCGCCTCGGGCTGTTCCGTACGATGCCCGGCCTGATCCTCGTCGAGGTGGCCTTCGGGCTGGCCTTCTGCGTGCTGCTGTTCCAGGCGTTCATCGCGACGATCCCGCGGGAGCTGGACGAGGCGGCGGTGATCGACGGTGCCGGGCCGGGCCGGCTGTTCTTCCGGGTGATCTTCCCGCTGCTGCGCCCGGTGATCGTGACGGTCGTGCTGGTGCAGTCGGTCTTCGTCTACAACGACTTCGTCAACCCGCTGTACTTCCTGCCGGGTGAGCAGAACGCCACCGTGCAGCTGACGCTGTACAACTTCAGCAGCCAGTTCAACACCCAGTACAACCTGCTGTTCATGGACATCCTGCTGATCACGATCCCGCCGCTGATCATGTTCCTGGCCTTCAACCGGCAGATCGTGGCCGGCATGACGGCCGGCGCGGTGAAGGGCTGAACCCCGAACCGCCCGGGTCGTCATTCCGTCGGACAGCCGTGGGTTCTCCGCTGGACGCTGCAAGCCGTCACGATCGGCGGCTCGCAGCGTTGCGGCGGCAGGACGCGGCAGTCGCGCCGTTCGCTCAGATCAGGACGTGGGCGGGATCTGGACGCCGACGACGAGGCCACCGGGGGTGTTCGGCTCGGCGGGCTGGGCCGGCTCGGCGGCGGGATCGGTCGGCGTGGCCGCCGTCGGCTCGGTGCCGGGCGCGGCCGTCGCCGGACTGCCGGCATCGGTTTCTGCCGGCTCAGCTGTGGGAGCGGTGGTCGGCTCGACCGTCGCGCCCGTGGTCGGCTCGGTCGTCGGGTCC
>NZ_BOQL01000045.1 GCF_018332655.1 Actinoplanes auranticolor
GGGCGGTGTCCATCCGGGCGGAGGCGCAGAGCCGGGCGGGGGCGTCCAGCCTGGCGGCGGGGTGCCCCAGCCGGGCGGTGGCCCGCCGGCGGGTGACCCCGGATTCTGCTGCGTGGGGGCGCCCGGCGTCGCGGACGAGCCCGGCGCGGGAACGGTCCCGGCCGAAACGGCACCGGCCGAGACAGCACCGGCCGACGTCCCGGGCCCGGCCGGGCCGGCCGGCTCGGGCTCCTCGGCGGGCGGCGGGCCGTCGGGCGGCGTCGCGTCGGCCGGGAGGGCCTTGCCCAGCCAGCCCTCGCCGTCCCACCAGCGCTGGGTTGTCGGGTCGGCCGGGTCCTTGTACCAACCGGCGGGCAGCGAAGTCATGGCGCAACCTTTATCACGACGGTCTTGGCGACCTTGTCGTGCAGGGTCTGCTGGTAGGGCTTGTCCCGCAGCTGCCACAGGCCGTCGACGTAGTAGAAGAACGGTACGACGGTGCCCGCGACGAACTCGATCAGGTACCGCTTCGCGGCCATGCCCCGGGTCAGCTTCGCGCCCGGTTCGGACGGCACGACCTTGATCTTCATGAGCTTCTTGCCGAGCGTCTGGCCGCTGCGGTACATCATCTCGACGAAGTAGACGTAGTAGCCCGCGAGCAGGACCACGATCAGGCCCAGCTCGATGAGCAGCAGCGGCAGGAAGAAGTCGGCCATCACGTCGTCGGGCGTCACGTTCGGGGTGGCGCCGGTCACCGAGTCGGTGAGGTCCGGCATCAGCACGAAGAACGCCCCGAAGATCACCGGTACGAACACCACCATCGCGATGCCGGTGAGGATCGAGGTGTCGATGAGGTGGGAGAGCAGCCGGGTGCCGAAGTCCGCCAGCGGCCGGCCGTCGGGCGCCACGGGCACCGGCGGTGGCCGCCACCCGTACTGCTGGGGTGGTCCGTAGTACGGCGCGGGGCCGTACGGGGTCGGCGGAGGGTATGCCGGCGGGCCACCGGCCTGCGGCGGCACCGGGGCGTGGACCGGCCCACCGGTGGGCGGGCCGGTCGCGGCCGCGGCGTCGTCGTTCGCTTGCGTCACGGAGACAGTGTTACAGGTTTCCGCGCAGCTCTTGCTCCCGCTCGATGGCCTCGAACAGAGCCTTGAAGTTGCCCTTGCCGAAGCCGAGCGACCCGTGCCGCTCGATCAGCTCGAAGAAGACCGTCGGACGGTCCTGCACGGGCTTGGTGAAGATCTGCAGCAGATAGCCGTCCTCGTCCCGGTCGACCAGGATCTTGCGCTTCTTCAGCTCCTCGATCGGGGCCCGCACCTCACCGATGCGCGCCCGCAGCTCGGGGTCGTCGTAGTACGAGTCCGGCGTGTCGAGGAACTCGCAGCCGGCCGCCCGCATCGCGTCGACGCTGGCCAGGATATCGTTGGTGGCCACCGCGACGTGCTGGGCGCCCGGGCCGCCGTAGAACTCGAGGTACTCGTCGATCTGCGACTTGCGCTGGGAGACGGCCGGCTCGTTGAGCGGGAACTTGACCTTGCGGGTGCCGTCCGCCACGACCTTCGACATCAGGGCGGAGTAGTCGGTGGCGATGTCGTCACCGATGAACTCGGCCATGTTGGTGAAGCCCATGACCCGGCCGTAGAAGGCCACCCACTCGTCCATCTTGCCGAGCTCGACGTTTCCGACGACGTGGTCCACGGCCTGGAAGTAGCGCTTGGGCTGCAGGCCGGCGTCGATCGCGGGCCGCCGGTCGACGATCGGACTGCGGGACACGAAGCCGGGCAGGAACGGCCCGTCGTACTTCGAGCGGTCGATCAAGGTGTGGATGGTGTCGCCGTACGCGGCGATCGCGGCGAGCCGGACCGTGCCGTGCTCGTCGGTGAGGTCGTGCGGCTCGCTCACCGAGGACGCGCCGGCGGAGAGGGCGTGCTTGTACGCCGCGTCCACGTCCGGCACGGCCAGCGCGATGTCGAAGATGCCGTCGCTGTGCTTGGTGACATGCTCGGCGAGCGGCGCCCCGGCGTGCACGGCACCGGTGATCACGAACCGGGCCGAGCCGCTGACCAGCACGTACTCGGCGTAGTCGCGGAAGCCCTGCTCGGGACCGCGGTAGGCCACGCAGGTCATCCCGAAGGCGGTGGAGTAGTAGTGGGCGGCCTGCTTGGCGTTGCCCACGAGGAACTGGAGGTGGTCGACGCCCTTGACGGGGAAAACGTCGACGGTCTCGGTGGCGGTTTCCAACATCTGCGTCATGTCCCGAGGCTGGCCCTCCGCGGCGTGCTGGGCAATAGTGGAATTCCTGGCTGGTCAGTCTGCACATTCGGTAGAGTGCTGACGCACTATGTCTGGACAAGATGTGCAGTTGGACGCCCTCGACGGCAAGCTGCTCGCCCTGCTCGCGGCCGAGCCCCGGATCGGGGTGCTGGAGCTCTCCCGCCGGCTCGCGGTGGCCCGCGGCACGGTGCAGGCCCGGCTGGACAAGCTGATCTCGCGGGGCGCGATCCGCGGCTTCGGCCCGGACGTGTCGCCGGCCGCGATCGGCTACGGCGTGATGAGCTTCGTCACCCTGGAGATCAGCCAGCGGTACGGCCACCCGGCGGTGACCGCGCACCTGGCGGACATCCCGGAGGTCCTCGAAGCGCACACCATCACCGGCAGCGGGGACCTGATGTGCCGGATCGTGGCCCGTTCGAACGCCGACCTGCAACGGGTCATCGACGAGATCGTCACCTACGAGGGGATCCTGCGGGCGTCGACCATCATCGCGCTGGCCGAGCAGATCCCGTACCGCACGATGCCGCTGGTCCGGGCGGCAAGCCGGGCATAAGCCCGCGACACGGACCTTTCGGGCTGGCGGTCGAGCCCTGTCGATCTCGTTACCGTGTCCGACGTGGCTTCCGGCGGGTCGGCGAAAGGCTACGCGCTGGTCGGCGTCGTGGTCGTCGTCATCCTGGCCACCACCGGGGTGTGGAACCCGTTCCCGAAGCTCTGGTCCTGGATCAACCAGAGCGACCCGATCGCCGAGGGCGTCGCCAGCTGGCAGACCGCCATCGGCGGGTCCCCGCGCAGCGTCACCATCAGCGGTGGCGCGGTCGTGGTCGAGTACCGCACGTCCATCGAGGCGTACGGGATCACCGCCGGGGTCCGGCTCTGGAAGTCCGACGCCGACTGGGCCGGGGTCGCCGGCGGCGACAGCGATGCGGTCGTGGTCGTCGGGCGCCTGCTGACCAAGGGCTACGAGGTCCTGGATCCGGCCACCGGCGCGGTCCGCCGCCGCGACACCCAGGCCGCCGCCGTGTGGACCTACGCCGACGCGATCCTCGACCTGCGGTGCCCCAAGGCCGGCGAGTGCGAGCTGAGCGCCTGGGAACCGCGCGGCAGCAAGCCGATGTGGACGGTCGGCACGCCCGGCATCGGCTTCGTGCTGGACGCCGCCAACCCGGACCTGCCCGACACGCAGCCGTTGGGGTCCTCGCAGATCGACAGCCGGGCGGCCGGGCCCAGGCGGCTGCCCAACCTCATCGGGCTGCCCGGCGACGGCAGGATCGACGTGATCGACACCGCGCAGGGCCGGGTCGTGCAGACCCGTACGCCGGCCCGCGACCAGCGCGTCACCGTGGTCGGCAGCCGGGTCCTCACGGTCACCGGCGTGGCCCGGGACGGCACCTGTTACTACAGCGTCATCGCGCACGACCCGCCCGACGACCGGCCGGTCTGGCAGAGCGACGGGCTCAACCTGCGGACGGCGGACAACGGCTCGTCGTGCAAGCAGGAGCGGGACCCGGCGGGCGGGGACGAGGTCGTGCTCGGGGTCGACCCGGTGGGCCGGCGCGAGCTGATCGCCGCGCACGACGGCCGGACGCTCTGGCGGGGCGAGCAGGGCCAGGACGTCCTCGCCGTCAACGACCGGTACGCGCTGGTCCGCACCGAGGACAAACGGACGCTGGTGGCCCGGTCGTTCAGCCGGGGCAAGGTGGCCTGGCGGCGCGCGATCACCGCGGACGCGCAGGCCGCACTGACCCGGTACGCGGCGGTGGTGGCCCAGCGCAAACCGGCCAAGGTGATCGCGCTGAGCCCGCGTACGGGTGGGGTGCTGACCGAAGCGCGTACCGATGCGAAGGTCTTCGCGGTGGGGCCGGGTGGCCTGATCCTGGTCGCCGGGCGCGACATGGCGTACCTGCCGTTCAGCTCCTCGCCCGCACAGTGATCGACCCGTGACCGTGCTGGTTCGCGCCTCGTGCGGGCGCTGGCCTAGGCTTGCCCGTCATGAGCAGAGCCGCCGCTTTCTCGTACTCGCCACTGTTGCCGACGGGTGACGACCTGACCGAGTATCGACTTCTCGCCGACGAGGGCGTCGACGTGGTCGAGGGGCCCGGCGGCCGGCGGTTCCTCACCGTCGACCCGAGCGTGCTGACGCTGCTGACGGCCGAGGCCATGCACGACATCGCGCACTTCCTGCGCCCGGCCCACCTGGCTCAGCTGCGGGCCATCATCGACGACCCGAAGGCCTCGCCGAACGACCGCTTCGTAGCCCTGGACCTGCTGCGCAACGCCAACATCGCGGCCGGCGGCGTGCTGCCGATGTGCCAGGACACCGGTACGGCGATCGTGATGGGCAAGCGCGGCCGGCACGTGCTGACCGACGGCACCGACGAGCAGGCCATCGCCCTGGGCGTCTACCAGGCGTACACCCGGCTGAACCTGCGCTACTCGCAGCTCGCCCCGCTGACCATGTGGGACGAGCGCAACACCGGCTCCAACCTGCCGGCGCAGATCGAGCTGTACGCCGAGGACCCGGGCGGCCAGCCGGACGCGTACAAGTTCCTGTTCATGGCCAAGGGCGGCGGCTCGGCCAACAAGTCGTACCTCTACCAGGAGACCAAGGCGCTGCTGAACCCGGCGCGGATGATGGAGTTCCTGGACGAGAAGCTGCGCCTGATCGGTACGTCCGCGTGCCCGCCGTACCACCTGGCGGTCGTGATCGGCGGCACCAGCGCCGAGTACGCCCTCAAGACCGCGAAGCTGGCCAGCGCGAAGTACCTCGACAACCTGCCCCGGGGCGGCTCGATGACCGCGCACGGCTTCCGCGACGTCGAGCTGGAGGCGGCCGTCCTCGAGCTGACCCGCGACTTCGGCATCGGCGCGCAGTTCGGCGGCCGCTACTTCTGCCACGACGTCCGGGTGATCCGGCTGCCCCGGCACGGCGCCTCCTGCCCGGTGGCGATCGCGGTCTCCTGCTCGGCGGACCGGCAGGCCCTGGCGAAGATCACCCCTTCGGGCGTCTGGCTGGAACGCCTGGAGCCGGACCCGGCGCGCTTCCTGCCGGACGTGACCGACGACAACCTGGAGGCCGACGAGGTCGTCCGGGTGGATCTCAACCGGCCGATGGCCGAGATCCGGGCCGAGCTGAGCAAATACCCGGTGAAGACCCGGCTCTCGCTGACCGGCCCGCTGGTCGTCGCCCGCGACATCGCGCACGCGAAGATCGCCGAGCGCCTCGACGCGGGCGAGCCGATGCCGCAGTACCTGCGCGACCACGCGGTCTACTACGCGGGCCCGGCCAAGACCCCCGAGGGCTACGCGTCCGGCTCGTTCGGGCCGACGACCGCGGGCCGGATGGACGCCTACGTGGAGAAGTTCCAGGCCGCGGGCGGTTCCCTGGTGATGCTGGCCAAGGGCAACCGTTCCGGCCAGGTGACCAGCGCGTGCAAGAGCCACGGCGGCTTCTACCTGGGCTCGATCGGCGGCCCGGCGGCGCGGCTCGCCCAGGACTGCATCCGCCACGTCGAGGTCCTGGAGTATCCGGAGCTCGGCATGGAAGCGGTCTGGAAGATCGAGGTGGAGGACTTCCCGGCCTTCATCGTCGTCGACGACAAGGGCAACGACTTCTTCGCCGAGGTCACCAAGCCGGTGCTGGGTATCGGCCGCCGTTAGGGCGCCCGTTCAGCTGCCGCAGAGGCCGGCGACCGGGTCCATCCAGTCGGGCATCTTGGCGGCCAGCGTCCGGTCCAGGTCCTTGGTGGTCCTGACCTTGTCGAACAGGGCCTTGTCCTGGGCGCTCTTGGCGAACTTCGTGGCCGACACCGCGCCCGCCTGCTTCAGCTCGGGGTCCTCGGCGGTCGCGGTCGCCTTGCGGACCTTCGCCGCGACGTCCTTGAGTTCGTTGCTGGCCGCCTTGCGGGCCTGCTCGGCCTCCGTGGTCTGCTTCGCCTCCTTGTAGGCGATCATCTTGCCCATCGCGGTGCCGAAGGCGGCCACGTCCGCGTCGAAGACCTTGGTCAGGGTCGCGCAGACCTTGCGGGTGCTGGCGTCGTAGTCGGGCTCCGGCACGGTGGTCGTCACCGGGGAGGGTGTCTCCGCTGCGGGGGCCCCGGCGATCGTCTCGGAGCCGTTGTCGTCGCTGCTGCAGGCGGTCGCGGTGAGCAGCACGCAGGCCAGCGAGACGGCGGTGAGGGCGGTTCGCATGACAAAGATCCTGTTCGTCGGGGACGTCCAAACCCTTGGCGACGATACGTTCCGGCCCGGGTGACGTCCAACCGGCGTCCGGGGCCGCAACGCGAACAGCTCGTCCGCGACATCGTCGCGAACGAGCTGAACACCCCCGTTGGCAGGCCGTTCCGCTCCTTGGGGCGATGAAGGACATCAAAGCGGAACGGCCTGTCCCAGAGTTTGCCGTGCGGTGCTCTCGTTCCGCTGTCGTTCCGCTCTCGCCGCCGGCTGGTTCGTGAGCGGAATTCGGCTATGGTCGATGCCGATCGACGTGCGGAAACGAGGTGGATCTCCGTTGCGGCCAGGCCGGCGTACGACCCGCGTGGACCGGTGGGACGGCGGGGGGTGGTGCCCGCCGTGCTGATGTTCCGCATCCTGGGACCGCTGTCCGTGACCAGTGCGGGCCGTGAGCTGGCGATAACCGCCGGTCGTGACCGGGTCGTGCTGGCGATGCTGCTGTTGCGCCCGGGCCGGATCGTGGCCGTCGCCGAGCTGATCGACGCGGTCTGGGAGGACCGCCCGCCGACCACGGCGCGCGGGCAGCTGCAGACCTGCATCTCCCGGCTGCGCCGGACGCTGCCGCCGGGCCTGATCCTCACCGACCCCGCCGGGTACGGGATCAGCGTCGACGAGACCGGCCTGGACTCCGCGGAGTTCGCCCGGCTGGTGTCCGCGGCCGGCACGGCGGGCGGACCCGACGACGCCCGCAAGCTGTTGCGGGAGGCTCTGGAGCTCTGGCGCGGCCCCGCGCTGGCCGGCATCAACAGCCCGACGGTGCGCCGGCAGGCCGCCGTCCTGGACGAGCAGGTCGCGGCGGTGCTCGAGGACCGGATCGAGCTGGACCTGGCCGGTGGCCACGACCGCGACCTGGTGGCCGAGCTGACCGGTCTGGTGGAGCGGTTCCCGCTGCGGGAGCGGATGCGGATGCAGCTGATGCTGTGTCTGTACCGGGTCGGCCGGCAGGCGGACGCCCTCGCGGAGTACCGGCGGACCGAGGAACTGTTCCGCGAGGAACTCGGCATCGAACCCGGGAAAGCCCTACGTGACCTGCACCGCCGCATCCTGACCGGGAGCGTCGCCGACACCCAGCCGGCCGTCCCGGTCGACGGCGTTCCCCGCGCGGTCGGCGACTTCACCGGCCGCGAGGAGCTGGTCGCCCGGCTGCTCGGCGCGATCGGGGCCGACGGTCCGGCCGATCCCCAGGTCCGGGTGCTCGACGGGATGGCCGGCAGTGGCAAGACGACCCTCGCCGTACACCTGGCCGGGCTGGTCCGCGAGCGCTTCCCGGACGCGCGGCTCTTCATCGACCTGCACGGGCACAGCGAGAGCGCGCCGGTCGAGCCGGCCGCGGCGCTGATCACCCTGCTGCGACAGCTGGGGATACCGGCCGAGCGGATCCCCGACGATCCGGACGAGCGGATGCAGCTGTGGCATACGGAACTGGCCCGCCGCCGGGCTCTGGTGGTGCTCGACAACGCCGCCTCCACCGCCCAGGTCACGCCGTTGCTACCGACTTCCGGCCGGGTCCTGGTGCTGGTCACCAGCCGGCGCCGGCTGGTCGGCCTGGACGCGGTCCGGCCCGAGTCGCTGAGTGTGCTGTCGGAACGGGAGGCGGTCGCCCTGCTGGCCCGGATCGCCGGTGACCGGGTCGACGCCGAGCCGGCCGCGGCGGCGGAGGTCGTCCGGCGCTGCGGTTGTCTGCCGCTGGCCATCCGGCTCGCGGGCGCCCGGCTGGCGCACCGGCCCCGCTGGCGGGTCGCCGACCTGGTCCGGCGGCTGGGCGAGTCCGCGCTCCCCGAGCTGGCCGCCGAGGACCGCACGGTGGCCAGCGCGTTCGCGGTGACGTACGGGCAGCTCCCGGACCGCGCCCAGCGGTTGTTCCGGCTGCTCGGGCTGCACCCGGCCGAGCGTTTCGGTGCGCTGTCGGTGGCCGCGCTCGGCGATCTCCCGCTGGTCGATGCCCTGGACGTGCTGGACGACCTGGTGGACGTGCACCTGGTCGACGAGCCGGAGCCGGACCGTTACCAGTTGCACGACCTGGTCCGTCAGTACGCCGCCACCCTGGCCGCGCACATCGCACCGGGTGAGCGTGACGCCGCGCTCAGCGGGCTGATCGACCTGCACCTGCACGCGACCGCGCGGATCAACCGGCCGGGGGAGAACGACAACGCCCTTGGCGACTACCCGGCCGACACGCCGCTGCGACCGGAACTCGTCAGCCTGGCGGTGGCGGATCCGCAGTGGCTGGAACGTCAGCGGCCCGATCTGATCGGCCTCGTCCGGTCGGCGGCGCGGATCGGACCGGCGGAACGGGCCTGGCAACTGGGCCGGGCGAACTGGCGGTATCTGCACGAGCGCAGCCATCTGGACGATCTGATCGCCGTGCTGTCCCTGGCCCGGACGATCGCCGAGGCGGCGAGTGACATCCGCGGGGTGGCCGTCTGCAGCAACTACCTGGCATCCGGCTACTACCGGATGGGCCGGCACGAAGAGGCGTTGCAGATGCTCGACGAATCCGTCGAGCTGAGCCGGCAGCTCCGCTCACCGCGCGGAGAGCGGCGCAACCGTGGCAATCGCATCGGCGTGCTGATGCGGCTGGGCCGGATCGAGGAGGCTCTGAAGGAGGCGGTCTGGTACTACCGGGCCGAGGAACGCGACGGGAATGCTCACGGCCTGAGCAGCCGGCTGATCAACGTCCTCATTCCCACCACGGCGCTGGGCCGCCACGAGGAGGCACTGCGGCTGGCCCGCCGGGCACTGCTGGCGGCGGTCGAGTCGGGCGACGACCGCCGGCTCGCCAACACGCTCGGGCTGCTCGGCCAGATCCGGCGGGAGCTCGGCCACACGGCCGCGGCGGAACGCCTGCTGCGCGCGGCGCTGCGTCTTGCCCTGCGCGTCAACTACCGGGTCGGTGAGTGGGAGAGCCGTAACGAACTCGGCCGGCTGGCCCTGGATCGGGGCCGGTACGAGGAGGCGGTCGCGCACCACATGACAGCCGTGGAACTGAGCCGCGAACGGGGTGCCCACCCCGCAGTCGTCACCTCGTCCAACGATCTCGCCGCCGCGCTGCTCGCCGGTGGTGACCGGGCCGGTGCCCGCGAGCTGCGGCTCCACGTGCTCTCGCTGGTGCGGCGCACGGTGATTCCGTTCGAGCACGCCCGGGCGCTCGCCGGGCTGGCCGACTGCGTGGTGGCCGAGGATCCGGCCGCCGCCCGGCGGTACTGGCAGCAGGCGCTGGAGCTGTTCGAGCGGATGCGCGTACCGCAGCGGTGGCCGGTCCGGCGCCGGCTGGCCGAGCTCGATGACGCGGAGGGGCTGACCTGATGCGCTTCGGCGTCCTGGGGCCGCTCTCGGTGACCGACGCCGGGCGGGAGGCGGCGATCACCGCCGGCCGCGACCGTGTGGTGCTGGCCATGCTGCTCCTGCAATGCGGTCGGATCGTGGCCGTCGAGGATCTGATCGATGCCGTGTGGGAGGACCGGCCGCCGGCCACGGCGCGGGGTCAGCTGCAGACCTGCGTCTCCCGGTTGCGCCGGACGTTGGGGCCGGACCTCATCCTCACCGACCCGGCCGGCTACGGCATCCGCTGTGCGCCGGACCAGCTCGACGCCACCGACTTCACCCGGATGATCGCGCAGGCCCGGGCCGTCGCCGCGGGCGGGGACGCGGAAGCTGCCCGCAAGCTGTTCCGGGAGGCGCTGACTCTGTGGCGGGGGCCGGTGCTGGCCGGCCTGGAGGTCCGGGCGGTGCGCCAGCGCGGTGCGGTGCTGGACGAGCAGCACGGACTGGCTGTCGAGGACCGGATGGATCTGGAGCTGGCCGGCGGCCGCGACCCCGATCTGATCGCCGAGCTGACCGGGCTGGTCGAGCAGTTCCCGCTGCGTGAGCGGCTGCGGGCGCAGTTGATGCTCGCTCTGCACCGGGCCGGGCGGCAGGCCGACGCCCTGGCCGAGTACCGCCGGATCCGCGAGCACTGGCAGCAGGAGCTGGGCATCGAGCCGGGTGCGGCGCTGCAGGACCTGCACCGGCAGATCCTGCTCGGCGAGCTGACCGAGCCGCAGTCGCCGGCTCCCGGGCCGGCAGCGGTCGACAGCCTGCCCCGGGCGGTCGGTGACTTCACCGGCCGGGAGCAGCTGACGGCCCGGTTGCTGGCCACGATGGACGAAGCGGGTGCCCTGCCGGCCGTCCGCGTGATCGACGGGATGGCCGGCAGCGGCAAGACGACGTTCGCCGTCCACCTCGCCGGGCTGCTGCGCGACCGCTTCCCCGACGCGGGACTCTTCGTCGACCTGCAGGGACACAGCGATCAACGTCCCCTGCTGCCCGAGGCGGCCCTCGTGACGCTGCTCCGGCAACTCGGTGTGCCGGCCGACCAGATCCCGGATCATCTGGACGAGCGGATCCGGCTCTGGCGCGGTCAGCTGGCCACCCGGCGGTCCATCGTGGTGCTCGACAACGCCGCCTCGACCGCGCAGGTGCTGCCGCTGCTGCCGGCGTCCGGGGCGACCCCGGTGCTGATCACCAGCCGGCGCCGGCTGACCGGGCTGGACGGGGTGCACCCCGAGTCGTTGCCGGTGCTCGACGACGCCGAGGCGGTGGCGCTGCTGGAGCGGATCGTCGGCGCGCGGGTCGCCGCGGAACCGGAGGCCGCCCTCGACGTGATCCGGCGCTGCGGGCGCCTGCCGCTGGCCATCCGGCTCGCCGGTGCCCGGCTGGCCCACCGGCCCCGGTGGCGGGTCGCCGATCTATTGCGCCGGCTGGGCGACGCGGCGCTGCCCGAGCTGGCCGCCGAGGACCGTACGGTGGCGAGCGCGTTCGCCCTGTCGTACGGGCAGCTGCCGGAGCGGACCCGGCGGATGTTCCGGCTGCTCGGGGTGCACCCGGGCGAGCGGTTCGAGGTCCTGGCCGCGGCGGCGCTGGCCGACGAGTCCCTCGACGAGGCTCGTGACCTGCTGGACGACCTGTTGGACGCGCACCTGATCGAGGAGCCCGAGCCGGAGGTCTTCCGGCTGCACGATCTGCTGCGCGAGTACGCGGCAGCCCTGGCGGCCGAGCTGTCCGGTGCGGACCGCCGGGACGCGGTGGTCCGGCTGCTCGACTTCCACCTGCACGCGTTCGTCGCGGCGAACGACGGACCGCAGCGTGAGGTCACCACGGCCGATCTGCGCCTGGAACCGCCGCGGCGCCCGGATCTGACCGCCGCCCTCACCGATCCCGCCGCCCACCTGGAACGCGAACGGCCGAACCTGACCGCGTTCGTCGACGCGGCGCTGGCCGTCGACCAGCCGGAGTGGGTCTGGCGCCTGCCCCGGGCGGCCTGGCGGTATCTCTTCTCCCGCGGCTATGTGCCGGAGCTGGATGTGCTGCTGCGCCGGGGCATGGAGGCGGCCCGGCAGTTCGCCGACCAGGCGACGGTGGCCGTCTGCGCCAACTACTTCGCCTCGTCGGCGCATCGTCTCGGCCGCCGCGACGAATCCCGGGCCCTGCTCGAGCTCGCCATCGAGATCTGCCGCGAGCTGGGCGACGAGGCCGGGATGGCCCGGTCGATGGGCAACCTCGCGGTCCTCGAGGAGGCCGAGGGCCGCTTCGCCGAGATGGTCGCGTTGCAGGAGGCGTCGCTGCGGATCGACATGCGGATCCGGGGCGACCTGATCGGCGTCGCGCTGCGCCGGGCGGGCATCGGTGCGGGCCATGCCCGGCTGGGCCGGTTCGGCCCGGCGTTGCACAACTTCCGGCTCCGGTTGCTGATCACGGTGGCGATGCGCGACGCCGTCGGCACCGCCTCGTCGCTGCATGCCATCGGCATGACCAAGTGGCGGGTCGGTCTGGCCACGGTCGCCACCAGCCGGCGGATGGTCAGCGCCGCGCTGCGGCTCAGCCGCTCGGCCGGCTATGCGGTGGGTGAGGTGGAGGGCCTGGCCGGCCTGGCCCGGCTGGAGCACGCCGAGGGGCGCACCGGTTCCGCACTCGAGCTGGTCGAGCAGGCGATCGAGATCGCCCAGCGGATCGGCCACCGACGGTACGAGTCGTTGCACCGTACGCACCGGGGCGAGTTCCTGCTGGCCGTCGGGGACCTGGCCGGCGCCCGGGAGAGCTGTGCCGAGGCGTTGCGGCTGGCGCGGCCGCGGTTCCCGTACGAGTGCGCGCTCGCGCTCTCCGGCCTCGCCGCCGTCCACCTGGCCGAGGGCGATCCGGGGTCCGCCCGGCGCCTGCTGGAACAGGCGCTGACCATGTTCGCCCGGATGGGTGTGCCCGAGCGGGAGGACGTCGCCCGGCGGCTGGCCGAGCTCGACAGTGGCCCGGATCAACTGCGGACCCCGCCCGGCGGGGGCAGGATGGAAGGGTGACGACGACTGACGAGAGTGGTTACCGGATCGAACGCGACACCATGGGCGAGGTCCGGGTCCCGGCCGACGCCCTCTGGCGGGCGCAGACCCAGCGGGCGGTGGAGAACTTCCCGATCTCCGGGCGCGGGCTGGAACCCGCGCACATCCGGGCTCTGGCCCAGATCAAGGGCGCGGCCGCCCAGGTCAACGCCGCGCTCGGAGTGCTGGAGGACGACCTGGCCAAGTCCATCGTGACCGCGGCCGCGCACGTCGCCGACGGCGGCTACGACGACCAGTTCCCGATCGACGTGTTCCAGACGGGCTCCGGCACGTCGTCCAACATGAACACCAACGAGGTCATCGCCGAGCTGGCGACCCGCGCGCTGGGCCGGCCGGTGCACCCGAACGACCACGTCAACGCCTCGCAGTCGAGCAACGACGTGTTCCCCTCCTCGATCCACCTGGCCGCCACCGAGGCGATCACCAGCAACCTGATCCCGGCCCTGGACCACCTCGTGGTGGCGCTGAGCGGCAAGGCCCGCGACTGGTCGGAGGTGGTCAAGGCCGGCCGCACGCACCTCATGGACGCGACGCCGGTCACCCTGGGCCAGGAGTTCTCCGGGTACGCGGCGCAGATCCAGAACGGCATCGACCGGCTCACCGACACCCTGCCCCGGCTCGCCGAACTGCCGCTGGGTGGCACCGCGGTCGGCACCGGCGTGAACACCCCGCCCGGTTTCGCCCCCGCGGTGATCTCGCTGCTCAAGGAGATGACCGGGCTGCCGCTGAGCGAGGCGCGCAACCACTTCGAGGCCCAGGGCGCGCGCGACGCGCTGGTCGAGGCGTCCGGGCAGCTGCGGGTGGTCGCGGTCAGCCTCTACAAGATCGTGAACGACATCCGCTGGATGGGCTCGGGACCGCGGGCCGGCCTGCGCGAGCTGCGCCTGCCCGACCTGCAGCCGGGCTCGTCGATCATGCCGGGCAAGGTGAACCCGGTGGTGCCCGAGTCGGTCCGCCAGGTCGCCGCCCAGGTGATCGGCAACGACGCGGCGGTCGCCTTCGCCGGGACCCAGGGCGACTTCGAGCTCAACGTGATGCTGCCGGTGATGGCCCGCAACCTGCTCGAGTCCATCAAGCTGCTGGCCGCGGCCGCCCGGATGCTCGCCGACCGCTGCGTCGACGGCCTCGAGGTGAACGAGGA
Source organism: Actinoplanes auranticolor (assembly GCF_018332655.1). Classification (GTDB taxonomy): domain Bacteria; phylum Actinomycetota; class Actinomycetes; order Mycobacteriales; family Micromonosporaceae; genus Actinoplanes; species Actinoplanes auranticolor. Next base: position 13,996 of record NZ_BOQL01000045.1, read on the forward strand.
CGTGGTCCGCTCGTACGCCGAGGGCTCGCCCTCGATCGTCACGCCGCTCAACCGCTTCCTCGGCTACGACGAGGCCGCGGCGATCGCCAAGCAGGCTCTCAAGGAGGACAAGACGATCCGCGCCGTCGTCATCGAGCGCGGGCACGTGGCCAACGGCACGCTGACCGAGGAGCAGCTCGACAAGGCCCTCGACGTGCTCCGGATGACCCGCCCCTGAGGGGCTGTGGACGAACCTGTGGATAACCTCCCGCCCGGCGTCACTCGGGCGGGAGGTTACTTCGTGGCGGAGGTCGGTACCCTTGTACGGTGACGCTCCGCCTGCATGACACCGCGACCCGATCCGTCCGGGACTTCGTCCCGATGACGCCCGGTCAGGTCGGTATCTACCTGTGCGGCCTCACCGTCCAGTCGGTGCCGCACATCGGTCACCTGCGGTCCGCGGTCAACTACGACGTGTTGCGGCGCTGGCTGCTGCACATCGGCCTCGACGTGACCTTCGTCCGCAACATCACCGACGTGGACGACAAGATCCTGGTCAAGTCGCAGGAGACGGGCCGCCCCTTCTGGGCGATCGCGTACGCGAACAAGCTCGCCCTCGACGCCGACTACCGCTCCCTCAACGTGCTGCCGCCGACCTACGAGCCGCTGGCCACCGGCCACATCACCGAGATGCACGAGCTGATCGCCGAGCTGATCGAGCGCGGGCACGCGTACGTCTCGGCCGAGGGCACCGGCGACGTGTATTTCGACGTGACCAGCTACCGCGAGTACGGCTCGCTGTCCGGGCAGCGGCCCGAGGACATGCTCTCCGCCGGCGGGGTGCCCGAACGCGGCAAGCGCCACCTCGCCGACTTCGCCCTGTGGAAGGGCGTGAAGACCGATGAGCCGGACGACGCGTCCTGGGTCTCGCCGTGGGGCCGGGGCCGGCCCGGCTGGCACATCGAGTGCTCCGCGATGGCCCGGCGCTACCTCGGCGCCGAGTTCGACATCCACGGCGGCGGCCTCGACCTGACCTTCCCGCACCACGAGAACGAGATCGCCCAGTCCTGCTCGGCCGGGCTGCCGTTCGCCCGCTACTGGGTGCACCACGCGCTGCTCAACCTCGGCGAGGCCAAGATGAGCAAGTCGCTGGGCAACGTGATCGACGTGCAGGCGGTGGTGGCGATGGGCATCCGCCCGGTCGAGCTGCGCTACTACCTGGGCGTGCCGCACTACCGCTCGCGCATCGACTACTCGGACGAGGCGCTGCGGGAGGCCGCCACGGCGTACCGCCGGATCGAGGGTTTCGTGCACCGGGCGGTCGAGGTCGTCGGGTCCGGCCGGCCCAAGGACGTGCCGCCGGCCTTCGCCGCGGCGATGAACGACGACCTCAACACCTCGGCCGCGCTGGCCGTCGTGCACGACACGATCCGTGAGGGCAACACCGCGCTGGCCGCGAGCGACGAGACCGGCGTACGCGCCGCGCTGACCGAGGTCCGGGCGATGCTCGGCGTGCTCGGGCTCGACCCGCTCGACGACGCCTGGCGCAGCGGCGACGACGGCAGCGACCTCAAGCCGATCATCGACTCGCTGGTGGCCCTGGCGCTGGAGCAGCGCGCGCAGGCGCGCGCACGCAAGGACTGGGCGGCGGCCGACTCGGTCCGCGACCAGCTGAAGAATGCGGGAGTTCAGGTGGAGGACACTCCGGCCGGGCCGCGCTGGACGGTAGGAGAGCAGCACTGATGCCGGGTAATTCGTTCAATGTGAGCAAGCGCGTGTCGGCCAAGAAGGGCGCCACCGCCGGTTCCGGAGGCAAGAACAGGTCGAGCTCGGGACTCAAGGGCCGGGGCAAGACCCTGCCCGCCGACGAGCGGCCCTGGCACAAGGGCTACTCCGGCACCGAGAAGCTGCCCGACAAGACGGCGCGTAAGCAGGAGAAGGAACGGCGCGCCGCCGCCGCCGAGGGCCGCGCGCCCAAGGTCGGCGTCCCGGGCACCAAGGACACCACCTGGGGTCGCGGTGGCGGCCGGGGCACCTCCGGCCGGCCGGCCCAGCAGCGGGGCAACCGCGCGCAGGGCCGCACCGGTCCCCGGGTCGCCCCCGGACGCAAGTCCAACCCGACCCGGGAAGGTCCCGAGCTGCTGCTCGGCCGCAACCCGGTGAACGAGGCGCTGCGGGCGTCCATCCCGGCGACGGCCCTCTACGTGGCGCAGGGCATCGACCTCGATGACCGGGTCGTCGAGATCGTCCGGACGGCCGGCGACCGGGGCATCCCGATCCTGGAGATCAGCCGGCTGGAGCTCGACCGGATGACCGGCGGCGTGCTGCACCAGGGCATCGGGCTGCAGGTGCCCCCGTTCGCGTACGAGAACTTCGACGACCTCGTGGCCGCGGCGATGGAGCAGACCGCGCCGCTGCTGGTGGCCCTGGACGGGGTGACCGACCCGCGCAACCTGGGCGCGGTGATCCGCTCGGTGGCCGCGTTCGGCGCGCACGGCGTCTTCATGACCGAGCGCCGGGCGGCCGGCATCACGGCGACCGCGTGGCGCACCAGCGCCGGCGCGGCCGCGCGGGTGCCGGTGGCCCAGGTGGTCAACCTGACCCGCTCGATCAAGGCGGCCCAGCAGGCCGGATTCACCGCGATCGGGCTGGACGCGGACGGCGAGACCGACCTGTACCAGCTCGAGGCCGCCGTCGGGCCGCTGCTGGTGGTCGTCGGCTCCGAGGGCCGCGGCCTGTCCCGGCTGGTCGGCGAGACCTGCGACCTGCGGGTCAGCATCCCGATGATGTCCGAGGTGGAGTCGCTGAACGCCAGCGTCGCCGCCGCGGTCACCCTCGCGGAGGTGTCCCGCCGCCGCATCTACGGGTAGTCGCCGCCTGCCTGTAACGTGACGGGCCGAATGGACCGTGGCCCGGAGGAGCAGGCATGACCGACGGCTTGGCGGGCGGCGGCTGGTTGCTGGGCGTTGACCTCGGCACTTCGCACACGGTGGCAATGCTGCGCCGGCCGGACGGGCGTACCCGGCCGTTGCTCTTCGACGGCCAGCCCCTGCTGCCGTCCGCGGTCTATCTGGACACGACCGGCCGGCTGCACGTCGGCCGGGACGCGGTCCGGCTCGGTCAGGCCGAGCCGGGCCGGCTGGAGCCGAACCCGAAACGGCACGTCGACGCCGAGACCGTGCTGCTCGGCGCGACCGAGGTCCCGACGGTCGACCTGCTCGCGGCGCTGCTCGGCGCGGTGGCCCGGGAGGCCGTCGCGACCGCCGGCTTCCTGCCGCCGGCCGTGCTGACCTATCCGGCGGCCTGGGGTGCCCGGCGCCGCGAGGTCCTGACGACCGCGCTGGCCCGAGCCGGCTGGCCCCCGGCCACGCAATTGCTGCCCGAACCGGTCGCGGCGGCCCGCTACTTCGCGGACGTGCTGCACCGCCCGGTGCCGGTCGGGTCGGCGCTGGCGGTCTTCGACTTCGGCGGCGGCACGCTGGACATCGCGGTGGTCCGCAACGAGGGCGTCACCCCGGACGGGCTGCCCCGGTTCGCGGTGGCCGCGTCGGGTGGTATCGACGACCTGGGCGGGCTCGACCTGGACGCGGCGCTGGTCGAGCACCTCGGCGCCGAAATGCGCAGGAACGAGCCGGCCGCGTGGACAGCGCTGACCGAGCCGGTGACGCTGGCCCAGTGGCGGGCGCGGCGGCAGTTCTGGGAGGACGTCCGCGGGGCCAAGGAGATGCTTTCGCGTACGGCGCTCGCACCGGTCCCGGTGCCGGGGGTGGAGCACGCAGCCCACCTGACCCGGGACGAGTTCGAGGCCGCGGTGGGGCCGTTGCTGCACCGCGGGGTGGCCGAGGCGGGCAGCGTGATCCGGGCGGCGGGGGTGCCGCCGACCGAGCTGGCCGGGTTGTTCCTGGTCGGCGGGTCTTCGCGGGTGCCGCTGGTGGCCCGGTTGTTGCACGGGGAGCTGGGTATCGCGCCGACGGTGCTGGAGCAGCCCGAGCTGCCGGTGGCGGAGGGCGCGATCATCGTGGTGGCCTCGGCGACCGGCGACGCGGCGGCCCCCGCGCGGGACGACGCAACGGTCCAAGGCGACCCGGTGGGTGCGGCGGCGCCGGGCGGCGTGGCGGGTTCGGCCGTTTCGGCCGGGTCGGTGGGTGCCGGAGCGCCGGACGACGCCGCTACGCCGGCGGCGCCGATCCGTGCGGCGGCGGTGCCGCCGATCACAGACACCATGACCCATCCCGCTCCGACTGCCGACGGGGATGCACCGAGGCTGCTCGGCACGGAAGCCATGGAACTCACATCCGCCGGGGCGATCTCCACGGAGGCGGATGCTGCCGAGGCCACGCCGTCACAGCACCCAGCGCCGTCTGCCGCGCCGCCACAGCACCCAGCGCCGTCTGCCGCGCCGCCACAGCACCCAGCGCCGTCTGCCGCGCCGCCGCAGCACCCAGCGCCGTCTGCCGCGCCGCCGCAGAATCCGCAGCCGGGCGCAGCCGTCGCGCCGCCACCCTCGAAGCCGCCCACCTCGGCGGCTGCCGGCGGGGTGCCGGGCGCGGAGCCGCAGTACGCCGAGCCCGTTGATCCCTGGGCGACCGGTGAGGCTGCTGCCTTCGGCAACGTCGGCGGCGGGCCCGTGCTGCATCCGGTTTCCGGTGCCCCGGTCTCGGGTGCTGCGCCATCGCCGGGTGCCGAGTCGTGGCTGGCGTCCACGCATCCCGAGCCGGGGGAGCGAGCCGGGCTGCCCGCGTACAAGCGGAAGTTCGTCTGGATCGTCGCGGCCGTGACGGCCGTTGTGCTCGGGGCCGCCGCGGCCCTGGTTGTGCTGCTCTGGCCGGGGTATCCGGCGCTGAACTACGAGCCGCTCGCCGATCTGCGCCGGATCAAGCCCGCCGTTCCGGTCACCTCTTCCTTCAGTGCCGCCGCGCTGCGCGACGGCCGGGCCTATTTCGCCAGCGTCGACGACACCGACACGCTCGGGGTCGTGGCCGCGGCCGCCGATACCGGCAAGGTGGCCTGGACCAGTACGGCGGCCGGGATCGCGGGCCGCTGGGAGTTCTTCTTCACGGTTCCGGACGCGGTTGTCGCCATCACCGCCGCCGACTCGCTCACCAGCCAACGGCGGATCGTGCTGCTCGGCGCGGGCGACGGCAAGAAGCTGTGGGACCGCTCCATCGACGCGTACGACGACGTGTTGTTCGCCGGCGACCGGGCTGTGCTGATCGATCGGCGGGAGGGCCGGCTGGTCGGTCTCGATGTGCGCACCGGCCGGGGCCTCTGGGAGAAGCGGAACCCCAAGAGCGAGTACGGGCAGACCGCCACCCAGGTCGTCCCCGTCACGACCGAGGATGACTTCGCCGGTCCGGCCACGAGTGACGGTGTCGCGTTCGCCGAGCCGTTCGACGACGACAAGCGGATCGTGCAGATCGGCGCCGACGACTCGGCCCAGGTCAGAGACGCCGACAGCGGTGATGTGGTGGCCGGGCCGCGACAGAGCGTGGCGCAGACCGACGACAAGATCATCGCGCACGACGGCCGGCTGGTCGTGGCCGAGTCCACCAACGCGCACCGGCTCTTCGCCTACGACCTGAAGAAGCTGGAGCCGAAGGTGCTCTACACCCCGCCCAGCACCAACTCCCGGCTAGAGCACCTGACCCCGTGCGGCCCGGACCGGATCTGCCTCATCGAGACCACCAGCTCGGACGCCAATACCGCGCAGGTGGTGGCCATCGACGCGGCCGAGGGCGGCGTCGTGTGGCGGCGGGCCGTGGCGGACGCCGACGACCTGGTCGCGGTGGGAGAAGCGGTGCTCGTCCCGCAGAGCACGTCGCCGGCGCAGGTCAGCCTGGTGACCGCCGACGGCGAGATCGCCTGGACCCGGGCCGGGGTCGCGGCCCGGCTGGACGCCGGCAACGTCCTGCAGTTCTCCAAGGCCCTGTCGACCTCCGCGGACGATCCCGCGCTGGCCGGGGAGCACGTCGGCGACAAAGCTGTGCCGCTCGGATCGCTGGCCGACGTACGCTCCTCGACCTGCGCCTGGGACACCAGCCACCTGGCCTGCGTCGCCGCCGAGGACTTCGTCATCCAGCGGTTCGCCGGATAGCCGAACGGGCGGCCCCCGAGGGGACCGCCCGTTCGCTGACTACCTGCTTCAGATGCGCTCGCCCGTGGTGGCGTTGAAGACGTGCACGCTCTCGGTCTGCGGCTTGATGAACACGGTCTCGCCCATGGTCGGCATGTTGCGCCGGTCGGTGCGGACCACGAACCGCTCCGAGCTGCCCTCCAGGGCAGCGTGGCCGTAGACGTTGGCGTCCGAGCCGAGGTCCTCGACCAGGTCGACGACGATCGGCAGGCCACCCGCCGTCGGGGCGACCAGGTCGGTCGCCTCGGGGCGGAAGCCGATGGTCACCTTGCCGTTGCCCTGCGCCGCCGCGACCTGCTCGCGGGTCAGCGGCACGGCCAGCTCGGCGAAGCTGGCGCCACCCTCGGTCAGCCCGACGGTCTTGATGTTCATGGCCGGGGAGCCGATGAAGCCGGCGACGAAGACGTTGCCGGGCTTGTCGTAGAGCGCCCGCGGGGTGTCGCACTGCTGCAGCACGCCGTCGAGCATGACCGCCACCCGGTGGCCCATCGTCATGGCCTCGACCTGGTCGTGGGTCACGTAGACGGTGGTGATGCCGAGCTTGGCCTGCAGGGTGGCGATCTGCGAGCGGGTCTGCACGCGCAGCTTGGCGTCGAGGTTCGACAGCGGCTCGTCCATGAGGAAGACCTGCGGCTCACGCACGATGGCCCGGCCCATGGCGACACGCTGGCGCTGACCACCGGAGAGCGCCTTCGGCTTGCGGCTGAGGTACTCGTCCAGCTGCAGCAGCTGGGCGGCTTCCTTGACCCGGCGGTCGATCTCCGACTTCGGGGTCTTGCGCAGCTTCAGGGCGAACGCCATGTTCTCGTACACCGACATGTGCGGGTACAGGGCGTAGTTCTGGAACACCATCGCGATGTCACGCGACTTCGGGGGAAGGTTCGTGACGTCCTTGCCCTCGATCAGGATGCGACCGCGGTCGACATCCTCGAGGCCGGCGAGCATCCGCAGGCTGGTGGACTTACCGCAGCCGGAGGGGCCGACCAGAACCAGGAACTCGCCGTCGCCGATCTCGAGGCTGAGCTCGTTGACCGCGGGGCGCTCCTGTCCGGGATAGACCCGGGACGCCTTGTCGTACGTGACCGTAGCCATGGTGAATCGACTCCTTTTCCACCGGCAGGAACGTGCCGGACGATCCGAGTGGAGGAACAGTGTGGTGAACCACACGCTGGTCACCGTAGGTCTTTTTCCCGCAACTGCCAAGGCGGGTGCCCGCTAAAGGGCGTTTCGGCCTGTCAGACGGGCAACCGGTATGCTGTTCCCCGCGCCCCTGTAGCTCAGTTGGCCAGAGCACCTGTCTTGTAAACAGGATGTCGTCGGTTCGATTCCGACCGGGGGCTCCTAGGGTGGCGCCATGCGCATCGAGCGGGTCGGGGACGTCGCGGCCGTACACCTCGCGGCAGCTCTTTTCGACGGGCCGCCGCTGGCGGCCGCGACGGAGAAGTTCCTCGCTCAGCCGGACCACCATCTGCTCTTCGCCTATCTCGGCGACCGCCCGGTCGGCATGATCTCCGGGGTGGAGACCACCCATCCGGACAAAGGCACCGAAATGTTCGTGTACGAGCTGGGCGTCCTGCCCGACGCCCGGCTGCTGGGCGTCGGCACGGCGCTGGTCCGGGCGCTGGCCGAGCTGGCCCGCGAGCGCGGCTGTTACGGCATGTGGGTGGCCACCGAGGTCGACAACGAGGCCGCGCAGGCCACCTACCGCCGGGCGGGCGCCACCGAGCAGACGCCGTTCGTGCTGCTGAACTGGGATCTCACCGCGGGAGACGGGGTGCCGGACCGGACCGGGTCAGGGCACCAGCCCGCGTAGCACGATGGTCGGGCCGCCGGCGAACTCGTCGTCGGGGCCGACGGTGCCGGCCTGCCGGCCGGTCTCGGCGAGCCGGGGGAATCGGGCGAGGCGGCGGTCGCCGCGGTGCCCGGCCCGGCGGGCGGGCCGAGGTGTTCGAGTTGCAGCGCGCCGATGACGTAACTGAGCAGAGCGCGCAGCGCGATCACCCGGTGGGTGCCGGTAAAGCCGGCCGTGTGCAGGATGCCGACGACCGTCTCGGACCCGGCGGCGTGGTGTCCAGTGGGCGGAGCACCTCTTCGACGATCAGCGCCTCGAGCTCGTCGCGGTCGGCGACGTAGCGGTAGGCGGCCATCGTGGTCAGGCCCAGCTCCGCGGCGACCGCGCGCATGGTGAGGCCGGCGAGGCCGGCCCGGTCGATGACGGTCAGGGCGGCCGCGGCGAGCGGTCAATCCGGAGGGCGGCCGCACGGGCCTGCCGGCGGGTTTCCTGATCGCGCCCGACGGCACGATCATCGCCGCAAGTACGGCCGCCATGTCCACGATCAGTGGTCCGTCGACGAGTTCCTCGCCCTGTCCGAGGGGGGCCAGACGTACGGCAGGTCGTCCGGGACCTCGCCGAACAGCGGCCGGTAGAACTCCGGGTCCTTGCGGAACAGTGCGGAGCGGTGGCTCAGGTGCAGCGCTTCGTCACCGAGCCACGGTGGCAGCTCGCCGGCCGCCGCCAGCTCCGGCTGGGTACGGATCACGGTGATGCCCCGGGCCGCGGCGACGTCCGCTCGCATCGTCGCGGCCGTCGTGTCGGCGCGGCCGGTGGAGATCCAGACCTCGCACATGTCCAGGCCGTACCGGACGAGGGCCTCCTCGTAGCCGATCCACATCTTCACCGCCGGGTGGTGGCGCCAGCCGTACGTCGGCAGCGTCAGGCCGCGCAGCACCTGTACGGTCTCCACCCGTTGTTTGCCCAGCCTCTTCCGGTCCAGTGCGCGGGCGCTGGCGAGGAAGTCCGGGTAGGGAAGGAATGTCTGCATCAGAAAGTCTTCCGCCCTTGAAGTCCTGGTTCGAAGCGGGATGTCTTACGGCACAACGGGTTTCGCGCGACAGTTCTTCCGCCGGCCGCTTTCCTCTCATGCACAATCTTGAATGTCACGTCCTCGTCACGATGCGTCCTCGCGTAGTGACATCGAAGCGTGTGAACTCCACGATCCGCGGAGAGGTGCTCGTACCCCCGGGCGCCCATCTCCTCGGAGGACCCGTACGTGAGACAACAATCTTCTCGGGGCCGGCGCACACTCACCGCGCTGCTCGCCTCGGGCGTGGTCGTCGGCGCCGCCGCGCTGAGCGGCCCCGCACCTGCGAATGCCGCACCCCTGCGGGCACCCGCTCCCGCCCCGGTCGCGGACCCGGCCACCCCCAAGGACGGCCCGACCGACGAGCTGGACTCGCACGACGCCGAGCTGCTGGCCAAGGCCGAGAGCAACGGCGCCCGTAACGTCACCCTCATCATCTCGACCGAGGCCGGCGAGGCGTCCGACGTCGCGGCCGAGGTCAAGAAGCTCGGCGGTACGGTCGCCCAGCGCTACGACAAGGTCGGTTACGTGCTGGCCTCGGTCCCGACCGCCAAGGTGGTCAGGGCCGCGAAGCTGCCCGGCATCTCCGCCGTGGACCTCGACGAGGTCATCAAGCTCCCGGACCCGGAGGCGGGCAGCCGCGGTGCCGCCAAGGGTGCCGCGCAGGCCGCGCCCCTTCCCGGCCCGGGCGCCACCACGCCGGCCGCGAACCCGTACATGCCGACGGGCGAGATCGGTTCGGTCGCGTTCAAGAAGAAGCACCCGACCTGGGACGGCCGCGGCGTCACGATCGGCATCATGGACTCCGGTGTGGAGCTGGAGCACCCGGCGCTGCAGAAGACCACCACGGGCGAGCGCAAGATCGTCGACTGGGTGACCGCGACCGACCCGGTGACCGAGGGCGACGCGACCTGGCGCGCGATGGCCACCGAGGTGGCCGGCCCGTCGTTCACGTACCTCGGCGCGACCTGGACGGCGCCCGCGGGCACCTGGAAGGTCAACCGCTTCACCGAGGCCATCACCGCGGCCAGCGAGCCGGGCGGTGACGTCAACCGCGACGGTGACACCACCGACGTGTTCGGCATCCTCTACAACGCGGTCACCCACGACATCCGGGTGGACACGAACCAGAACCGCAACTTCACCGACGACGCCGTGATGCGGCCGTACCGGGAGAAGTACGACGTCGGCTACTTCGGCACCGACAACCCGGCCACCGCGCTCGCCGAGCGCATGCCCTTCGTGGTCGAGTACCGCGAGGACGTCGACGCGTCCGTGCTCGGACTCGGCACGGTCGACTACGTCAACATCGGCATCCCGGAGGACGCGCACGGTTCGCACGTCGCCGGCATCACCGCCGCCAACGACATGCTCGGCAACACCAACCTGGACGGACAGGCGCCCGGCGCCAAGATCGTCTCCGCGCGGGCCTGTTCCTGGGGCGGCGGCTGCACCGCGGCCGCGCTGACCACCGGCATGGTCGACCTGGTCGTCAACCGGCGCGTCGACGTCGTCAACATGTCGATCGGCGGCCTGCCCGCCCTCAACGACGGCAACAACGCCCGCGCCCAGCTGTACGACAAGCTGATCAAGGACTACGGCGTGCAGCTGTTCATCTCGGCCGGCAACTCCGGCCCGGGTGTGAACACGATCGGCGACCCGTCGGTGGCCACCGACGTCGTCAGCGTGGCCGCCAGCATCAGCAAGGACACCTGGCTGGCCAACTACGGCTCCGTGGTGAAGAAGGAGAACGCGCTGTTCAACTTCTCCTCGCGCGGCCCCCGCGAGGACGGCGGCTTCAAGCCCAACCTGACCGCGCCGGGCTCGGCCGTCTCCACCGTCAACACCTGGCTGGACCAGCCGGGCATCCCGGAGGCCGGCTACACCCTGCCGACCGGGTACGCGATGTTCAACGGCACCTCGATGGCCTCCCCGCAGGCCGCCGGTGGCGCCGCGCTGCTGCTGTCGGCGGCCAAGGCGAACGACCTGGACGTCACCCCGGCCCAGTTGCGCCGGGCGCTCTACACGGCCGCCGACCCGATCGCGAACGTGTCGGTCGCCGGTCAGGGCAACGGCCTCATGGACGTTCCGGCCACCTGGTCGCTGCTGGCCCGTACGGTCGAGGCGCGCAAGTACACCTCGTCCGCGCCGGTCTGCACGCCGCTCTCGGCCGGCTTCGCCACCCCGAACCAGGGCACGGGCATCTACAACCGCTGCGCGAGCGGCTCCGGTGGCCTCAAGGCGGGTCAGTCCAAGACCTACACCGTCAAGGTCACCCGTACGTCGGGCCCGAAGGGCTCGGTCACGCACCGGCTCTCCTGGGTCGGCGACAAGCGGGCGTTCCGTTCGCAGTCGTCGGTCTCGCTGCCGCTGAACAAGACCGTCAACATCTCCGTGCAGGCGACGCCGGCGGAGGGCCTGAACAGCGCCATTCTGAAGGTGGACGACCCGAAGACCTCGGTCACCGACTTCGAGGTGCTCAACACGGTGGTCACCGGCGTGGTGCCGAAGAAGCCGGCGTACGACATGACCGTCGAGGGTTCGGTCGAGCGCAACTCCTCGAACTCGTACTTCATCACTGTGCCGGAGGGTGCGAGCGCACTGCAGGTCAACCTGTCCGGGATCGCGACCGGCTCGCAGACGCGCTGGATCGCCATCAACCCGTGGGGCGTTCCGGTCGAGAGCACGGCCAGCACGGCGTGTTACACCAACTTCTCCGACGCCGCCGCCTGCAAGCCGCAGGAGCGGGCGTACGAGAACCCGATGCCGGGCGTGTGGGAGCTCGAGGTCGAGTCCCGCCGGACGTCGCCGTCGCTGCGTAACCCGTACGAGCTGACCGCCAAGGTGCAGGGCGTCACGGTGGAGCCGGCGAGGGTCGAGCTGCCCAGCGTCACGGCCGGTGCGGCCACGCCGGTCAGCTGGACGGTCAAGAACAACTTCGGCCCGCTGCGGCTGACCGCCACCGGCGGCCCGCTCGGTAGCGCGATCTCGCAGCGGCCGACGATCGAGGACGGGGCCAGCCAGGAGTACACGGTCGACGTGCCCGCCGGTGCGCAGCGCCTCGACGTGGCGATCGGCAACGTCAGCGACGCGGCGGCCGACCTGGACCTGACGGTCCTGCTCAACGGCGAGCAGGTCGCGCAGGCGGCCGACGGCGACTCGGAGGAGTCGGTGTCGATCCCGAACCCGGCGGCCGGCACGTACACGGTCGTGGTGGACGGCTACGCGGTGCCCTCGGGCAGCACGCAGTACGACTACCAGGACGTGTTCCTGAGCCCGGCGCTGGGCGCGATGACGGTGCCGGCCACGGTGCTGAACCTCGCGAACGGTGCCACGGCCACGGTCACCGGCTCGGTGACCGCCACGTCGGCCCCGGCCGCGGGCCGTAGCCTGTTCGGTGAGATGACGCTGATCACGGACGAGGGCGCGGTCGTCGGCCGCGGCACCGTCTCGATCGGCGCCGTCAACTAACCACCACGCCACGAGCCCGTCCCCGGCGCTGACCGGGGGCGGGCTCGTGCGTTTTCCGGCTCGGGCAGTGATCGGGCGCAGGTGCACGGCCAGAGGCGGTCTACCGGAAGTCCTCGTCCTCGCCGGCGACCGGCCGGCCACCGTCCGAGAAGGTCCGCTTCTTGCCACCGGCCTCGTCGTCGACCGGCTCCTCGTGCAGGCGGGGATCGTCGACCGGCTGGTCCGCCGCCGGACCGGCCGCCTGATCGCCACTGCCGTCCTTGCCCGCCTTGCCGTCCTGGCCGGGCCGGCCGTCGGCCGGGGCCGCCGGAGCCGGGTCGACCAGGGCTGGGTCCACCACGGCCGGGTCGACATCCGTGCCACCGGCGGGCATGCCGGTGGGCGCGTCGTCGCCGGTCGCGGGCAGCGTGCGCGGTGCCTCGTTCGCCGGGAGCAGCCCGCCGAGGCCACCGAGCAGCGGTACGCCACCGTCGAACAACGCCGACTCGCGGGGCTGCCCGGCCGGTGCCGTCCGGCCGTCCGGGGTGAGCCCGCCACCGAGCAGGCCGCCGCCCAGCAGGTTGGCCGGGATCAGGTTGCCGAGGGCGCCGGTGCGCGGGCCGCCGCGCGACTGCCCGTCCGCGACGGTGGTCCGGTCACCGTCCACATTGCCGCGGGCGGATCCGCCGGTCAGTCCGCTGCCCCGCCCGCCGATCACGGGCAGGTCCGCCGGGGCCGATCCGCGGGCCGGCCGGCGGCCGGCGGGGTCGTCCGCCTCGCGGGTACGGGTACGGGCCGCACCCTGCGCCGGTCCGCCCGCCGCCGGTCCGGTGAGATCCGCGGAGTTCTGTCCCGGCTTGACACCCATGAGCGGTGAGCCGCCCAGCGGGCTCGCCAGGTTCAGCCCGCCGGCCGGGTCGAGACCCAGCCCCTGGGCGGCGCCGAGTCCCTGGCCGGCGCTGCCGCTCAGCGAGCCGAGCAGCCCACCGGCCGGCGCCGGAACCACATCAGCCTGCGCGGGTGCCGCGCCGAGCAGCAGGAAACCGCCGACCACCGCCCCGGCGTAGAACCACTTGCGCATCGATATCCTCCAGCATCAAATCCGACGAAAAGCCTCGGATAGGCCAACGAGTGGCCTGCATGGAGGGTTCGGGGCGCAACGGGTCGAGCAGCGATGATCCACTGGCTACGATGCCGCCATGGCCGTCGAACCAGCCCGCGAGCCGCCCGGCCGCTCCCTCGTCTCGCGGCTGCGGCGCAACGCCGACACCCGCCCGCACTTCGTGGTCTGCGGAGCCGACGCGCTGGTCTACACGGTCGCCGAGGAGCTGGCCAACGCCGGGCACCGGATCCGGCTCACCGTGATCGTCCCGGCCGAACTGCGGGCGGACGTGCCGGACCTGGCCACCCTGCGGGGCGTCCGGGTGATCCGGGCCGACCGCCTCGACGAGCGCACGTTCCGCTCGGCCGGGCTGGCCGGCGCGGCGGCGCTCGCCCTGGTGATGCCCGACGACGTGGTCAACCTGCACGCGGCGCTCTGCGCCCAGGCCGTCGAGCCGGACCTGCGGCTGGTGATCCGGATGTTCAACACCGGCCTGGGGTACGGCGTCCGCCGCCTGTTCGCCGACTGCGCGGTGCTCTCCGACGCCGCGATGGCCGCCCCCGCGTTCGTGGCCGCCTCCCTCGGCGAGGTCGCACCGACCCACGTCCGCCTGGCCGGCCGCACGCTGTACGTGGCCCGCCGCGCCGACGTCCGGGCCGAGCACGTGGTCTGCGCGCTGACCGCGGCGGACGGCGCCGGCCGGGTCGACGTGCTGCCGGCCGATCCGGCCCCGGAGACCCAGCGCCCCACCGACCTGGTGCTGGCCGAGGCGACCGGGCGCCCCGCCGGCCAGACGGTCGCCGCCCAGCGCCTGGTCCGGGCCCGCCGGCGCCGCCGCCCGCTGCGCGTGATGGGCCGCGCGCTACGGGCCGCGCTGAGCCGCAAGCTCGGCATCGCCGTGCTGGCCACCCTGGTCATCACCGCCGTGTCGGGCGCGGTGCTGGTGCAGGCGGAGGACAACGTGAACGGCTTCTGGAAGTCCATCTACGTGACGCTGCTGACGGTGGTCGGTTCGTCCGATGTGGAGTTGGAACGCAACGGGGTAGCACAGGCCGCGCAGCTGGTGCTGACCATCGCCGGGCTGGCGCTGCTGCCGCTGATCACGGCGGCGGTGGTCGAGGGCATGGTGAACGCCCGGCTGGCCCTCTCCAGCGGCCGGGCCGCGGCGCGGCACGAGGACCACATCGTGGTGGTCGGGCTCGGCAACGTGGGCACCCGGGTGCTGCGCCAGCTCGTCGACCTGGGCGTACAGGTGGTCGCGATCGACCGCAAGGCCGACGCCCGGGGTGCCAAGGCCGCCGAGCAGCTGGGTGTGCCGTTCATCGTCGGCGACGCGGGGCGGGAGGAGACGCTGCGGGCGGCCTCCATCGCCACCAGCAAGGCGCTCGTGGTCGTCTCCACCGACGACGTCACCAACCTGCAGGCGGCGCTGAATGCGCGGGCGGTGCGCCCCGACCTGCGGGTGGTGCTGCGGCTCTTCGACGACGACTTCGCCCGGCGGGTGCAGACCGCCTTCAACATCGACATCTCCCGCAGCGTGTCCCGGCTGGCCGCGCCCGCGTTCGCGGCGGCCATGCTGGACCGCGACGTGCTCGCCACGATCCCGGTCGACCGGCACGCGCTGCTGGTGGCCGGCGTGCAGGTCTATGCCGGGTCCCCGCTGGACGGGGCGACGCTGGGCCAGGCCGACCGGCCGCTGAGCGTGCGGGTGATCGGGCTGTCGGCGGCGGGCTCCGAGTGGGTGGACTGGGCCCCGGATCCGCGGCGCCTGCTGGCGGTCGGCGACCGGGTGATGATCGTGGCCCGCCGCGCCGGCCTGCGTGCGCTGGTCGAGCAGGCCACACCGCCGGCCGAGCCGGCGCCGCCCGACGAGGCCCCCTGACCCGGGGTCTGTGCCCCGGCCGGGCTCAGCGCGTGATCGCCGCGTCCACGTCGTCGGCCTGCTCGCCGTCGGTCAGGGCGCTCACCTCGACGCCCAGCACCGCCTGCTCGTCCGGCTTGTGGGCCAGCACGTCGGTCAGGTACGACTGCACGGCCGGGCCCATGCCCACGTCGCGGCCGGCCCGCTCGGACAGCAGCCACTTGTGCTGGATGATCTGCGAGAAGATCTCCTGCGGCTCCAGCTTGCGGCGCAGGTTGGCCGGCACCGCCCGGACCACCGGCTCGAAGACCTCGGTCAGCCAGCGGTGTGCGGCCTGCTGCTCGTCGACCAGGTCCGACTCCGCCCGGTACGCGTCCAGGTCGTTGAGCAGCTGCCGGGCCTGGTTCTCCTCGGCGTCGAGGCCGGTCAGGCGCAGCAGCCGGCGGGTGTGGTAACCCGCGTCCACCACCTTGGGCCGGACCCGGTAGCCGCCGTCCACCGTGGACATGTCCACCTCGGCGACGTCGAAGCCCAGCTCGTTGAGCCGGCGGATGCGGCCCTCGATGTCGTGCCGGGCGTCGCGGCGCACCTCCTGCTCGTAGGTGACCTCGTGCCACAGCCGCTCGTAGCGGGCCACGATGTCGTCGACCACGGCCTCCGGGTCGATCGCCTCGTGCAGCAGCTCGGCGGCCTGCAGGTCCAGGCACTCGCCGAAGATGTTGAGCCGCAGGATCTCGATGTCCTCGCTGCGCTGGCCCTCGGAGAGCTTCGGGTAGAGGTTGCCGGTCTCGGCGTCGACCAGATAGGCCGCGAAGGCGCCCGCGTCGCGCCGGAACAGCGTGTTGGACAGCGAGCAGTCACCCCACGAGAAGCCGGTGAGATGCATCCGCACGATCAGTGCGGCGAGCGCGTCGAGCAGCCTGTTCATCGTCTCGGGACGCAGGGTGTGGGAGAAGAGCGCCCGGTACGGCAGCGAGAACTGCAGGTGCCGGGTGATCAGTACGGACTCCAGCGGCTGACCGTCGTCGTCCTGACGGTCGTTGACGATGGCCACCGCCTCCACCGCCGGGAAGTCGATCCGCTCCAGGGCCCGGAGCAGGTCGTACTCCTTCTCGGCGATCCGTTCCCGGGTCTCCTTGAGGGCGTAGACGGTCTCGTTGAGCTTGACGAACCGGACGATGTGCCGCGAAATGCCCTGCGGCAGCGCGACCAGGTGGGCCGCGGGCCACTCCTCGAGCGGCACGTTCCACGGCAGGTCCAGCAGCGCCGGGTCGACTAGGGCGGACGTGATGCGCACGAGCCCAGTGTGCACGCTGCGGGGCGCACGTCGCTGCCGCACGTGGCTCGTTACACACAAGCGAGATCGTCGGATTGTTTCGTATGTCGGCGATGTGACTCGAGGGGCAGGAGTGAATTTGCGACGCGCGGTGAGCATCGTCGTCGGGGCGAGTGCGGCCCTGGCACTGGCCGGCACTGCCGGTGCGGCGGCCTGGAAGTACTCGGCGGACGAGGGTCGCCCGGTCGGCTCCTGGCAGGAGGCGGTGGGCTCAGCCCGTACCCCGGTCGCTGCGGAGCGGCCCGCGGCCGCGACCGGCACCGCCGCCGCCCCGAGCAGCAGCCCGGCCGCCACGGCCGCCGCCGGGACGGCGAAGCCGCAGGCCACCGCCTCCGCGCCCGCCTCGCCCACCGGGACCGGCGCCAGGTCTCCCGAGTCCGCCACGGTCCAGGGCGGCGACGGCCGGCAGAAGGTCGGCGAGCTGCTGTCGATCGACAAGCTGCTGGGGTACGGCGCCCCCGAGCGTGAGGTGTTCCACTACCCGCGGGCGTCCTACGTCAAGGTGCACTTCAGCCGCATGGCGATGCTGCCGGGCGACTACGTGACGGTGTCCGACGGCAAGGGCCGCGAGTCCTACCGCTACGACGCGCCGCGGCTGCTGGACGGCGTCTCCACCGGCCGGTGGGCCATGTCGATCACCGGTGACACCGCGGTGGTCGAGATGCACCGCGGTGGCGGCAACCTGGTCGGCTCGCTGCTCGGCCGGCTGGGCGTGAACGTGGACCGGGTGGCGCGCGGCTACTCCCGCCAGGAACAGGCCCGGATGCCGGAGCAGCAGCTCACCGCCCCGGGGCGCACCGGCCGGGAGGAGTCGGTCTGCGGCCCGGACGAGAGCCGGGACGCGGTCTGCTACCGCTCGGCGGACCCGGTGGCCTACACCCGGTCCAAGGCGATCGCCCGGTTGCTGATCAACGGCACCGAGCTGTGCACCGGCTGGCGGGTCGGCAGCAAGAACCGGATGCTGACCAACAACCACTGCTTCGCCGACTCGGCCAACGCGTACGAGACCGAGGTCTGGTTCAACTACCAGTGCGCGACCTGCGGCGGCTTCGAGGTCTTCCGGCCGACGAAGGTGTGGGGTGACAAGGTGCTGGCCACCGAGCACGTGCTGGACTTCACACTCTTCACCGTGGGGAACTTCCGCGCGGTGCAGAAGTTCGGCTACCTGAGCCTGGACACCGCGCGCCCGGCCCGCGGCCAGGAGCTTTACGTGCCGCAGCACCCGGCCGGCGAGCCGACCCGCATCGCCGGGCGCAACGGCGCCCGGGCCGGCACCTGCGCCGTCGCCGACCCGGCCTTCGACGGGTACGCCGCGGACTCGGACGTCTCGTACTACTGCGACACCGAGGGTGGTTCGAGCGGCAGCCCGGTGCTGTCCCGCAAGACCAACAAGGTGGTGGCGCTGCACCACTTCGGCGGCTGCCCGAATTCCGGGGTGCGCGCCGACCTGCTCAACGCCAAGATCCGGTCGTATCTCTGACGTACCGTATGCGCCATGCGGGCTCCGGCGGCGACAGTGACGAGACGAGGCCGGCTGCCCTGGTTGCTGGACCTGGTCCTGCTGGCCGGTTTCGTCGTGCTGACCGTCGCCCTGGCCCGGGGGCACCTGCTGAGCCTGGACGAGCGGCTGGCCGACTGGGCCGGCGAGCACCGGCCGACGCCGCTCTACGTGCTCCTGCGGGTGCTCAACTACCTCGGCCAGGGCGGCCAGGTGCTGATGCCGGTCACGCTGCTGCTGGCCGGGCTGGTGGCCTGGCGGCGGCGCTCGGTGCGGCCGCTGCTGGTCTTCGCCACGGTGTTCGTGCTGACCTACGTCACGATCGGTCCGCTGAAGATCTGGCTGGACCGGGCGGCCCCGGCGTTCGACGGCCCGGACCGGCTGGTGCTCTTCAACGCCCACGCCTCGGGGATCGAGGCGATGAGCTACCCGTCCGGGCACGTCGCAAACGCGCTGGCCTGGTACGGCGTCATCGCGGTGCTGCTCGACGCGCTGCTGCGGTCGCTGGAGCGGCCGGTGCTGCCGCCGCGGGCGTACCTCGCGCTGCGGGTGCTGCCGCCGGCCATCGTCTTCGTCACGACGACCTGGCTGGCCTTCCACTGGATCACCGACTCGGTGGCGGGACTGCTGCTCGGCCTGATCCTGACCCGGCTGCTGGCCCGCATCCCGTGGGACACGGTCCCGCTGCCCCGGCTGCCCCGCGGCGTCGACCGCCCGGCCGGCCTCCAGACCCGGCAGTTCTTGTCGTAGGCCCGCTTTACAATGCCGGTCAGTGAGAGCCGGACCGAGGATCCCATCGTGGACCACGCGGCTACGGGGGGCGGGTATGGAAGGTCCCCGGCGAGTCTCGGGACCCGAAAAGTATTCCGTGACCCCGCCCCCCGCTCACCGGCTCGAATCCCCTGGACGAAACGCCGCGTAATCAAGCACTGGCGATTGCGTAGCTGCCCTACCCTCTGAGGCGTCAGGACCCGCAAGTGGTTCGAGAGGACAGCTCAGCGATGACGCTTCCCAGGACGTCGCGACGCCATTCCCGCCCCGTCGACCACCCGGCAGCAGTCGTCTCCCGTCCTCGCCCGAGGCTGCGTCGCGATCCTGACAGCCGGTCGGGCCCGGAATTCCGGGACGTGGTCGCGGTGGGATCGGCGCTCCTGCTGCTGCTGTTCATCATCAAGTCGTACGGGGTCGCCCGCTATTCGCTCACGACCACCACCGCACTGCTCGTCGCGACGCCGAGCCAGGTGGCACTGGGGACGGTGACGATCTACGCGTACTACGTGCTGCCGGCCGTCGCGCTCGGCACGGCCTGGTTCGCCGTCATGTTCCGCGACCGGATCCGGCCGGCCCTGTGGCCCCTGATCGTGATCGTCGCGACCCTGACGGCGCTGGCCTCACCGCTGACCTACCTGGTGCGCGGGTTCGCCCTGCTGATGGTGGCGATCTGGGTGGAGATGGTGATCCGGCGGTACCGGCGGGTGTGGGCGGACCTGGCCGGCGAGGTCGGCCGCCGGCGCCGCCGGATCCTGTCCGGCCTGCAGGGGCTGTCCATCGTCTACCTGGGCGCCGGCGCGATGGCCGGCCTCTTCCTCTTCAGCCTCGACGTCCCGTGGGTCTCGGCCCAGGCCTTCCAGGTTTCGGATCCGGTGGTGGTGTCCACCCAGAACAAGCAGCTGCGCGACAACGAACTGACCATCGATACCGCGCACCGCTTCGTCGGCTACCCGATCGACGAGAACGAGGAGTGGGTGACGGTCCTGCACGCCGACACCCGCTACATCATGCGCATCCCGCAGTCGAAGGTGGAGTTCCGGCTGACCTGCCACAACGAGGCGGACCAGCTGCACGGCGACCGCCCCCTCTTCGAGGCGTTGCAGGGCAACCCGTACAACTCGCACAACATCGACTGCCGGAAAGTCGTGAACGACCTCGAGAAGCGACCGTTGGGCCGGCCGTTCCCCGTGCAGTGACCTGGTTCAGCTGACCGAACGCAGTTTCTCGCGCAGCATGCCGGACTCGGGGTGGCCGATTCTCTCCAGAATGTCGAGCGCCCGCCGCCACGACTCGGATGCCCGTCGGTGATCCTCACCGGCAAGCAACGTGTCGCCGAGGTGGTGGAGCGTGTCCGCCTCGTAGTACGAGTTTCCCTGCAGTCTCCAGAGGTGGAGCGCGTCCTCGTAGAGCTGTCTGGCGCGGTCGTGATCTCCCAGTTGGTGATAGACGTAACCGAGGCTGTCCAGGGTGTCGGCCTCACCGTGCCGGTCGGGATCGGGAAGCCGCCTGAAGACATCGATCGCCTTGTCGCACGTCAGAAGCGCCTCTCGGTACATGCTTAACTGCGCCTGATACCAACCGACGGAGTTCAGGGTCCGGGCTTGCCAAGCACTGTCGCCGAGGGCGGTGTAGATCTCCAACGCGCACTGGGCGTGGATCAGGGCCGTTGAATAGTCGTTCCGGCGTTCACCGAAGGCCCAGCCGAGCGTGTAGTGCGTACGGGCGCACCCGTTCAAATCGTTCAACGACTGGTACAGCGTCAGTGCTTTCTCGCAATGATCGACTGCCTCTGGGTGCCGTCCGAGCCAGCCGTATGCCTGGCCCAGCAGGCGGTGAACCACCGCCCGGGCTTCGATGCTGCCCAACGCCTCGGCCGAGGCGAGAGCCAGCCGTTGGGTGTCGACCTGCTCATGCCACCTGCCCTGGCGGTCATAGAAGGTGACCAGCGTCCAGGCCAGCTGCCAGACCATGTCGTGAAGTCCGAACACTTGGCACTGGTTGAGGATCGCGACGATGTTGTCGTGCTCGGCCTCGAACCATTCACGTGCGGCGCCGTAGTCGGCGGGCTGGGAGATCCACGAGGCGGCCTGCGGACCGGCCGGGGAAATCTGCTTCCGTGGCGGATTGAGTTTGTGATCGGCGAGAAGTCCGCTCCGAAGGTAGTAATCCCTGAGGCGTCGCATCGAGTCGTCGTCCTGGTGACTCTGCCCGGCGGACGCCAGTTCGGCGGCGTAGGCACGCACCAGGTCGTGACTACGGAAACGTCCAGGTGCGCGCTCCTGTACGAGCGAGTGCCGTCCCAACTCCTGCAGCGCGGCATGGGACCCGGACTTGTCCGTGCCAAGGAGATTCGCTGCGGTCTGCCAGCTGAGGTCGAAACACGAGGAGACTCCGAACAAGCGGAACAATCGGGCGGTTTCTCCACTCAGAGCACGATACGAAGGAGAGACGACCGCCCGAAAACTGGTTTCGGCTTCACCGAGGTCAAGAAGATCAAGGCCGCTGCGCTCGCGGCGGACTTCGCCGGCCAGTTCGGTGATCGAGGCTCCGGTATGCGACTGGATGCGGGCCGCGACAATGGCGAGAGCAAGCGGGAGCCCGCCGGTGTGCCGCACGAGATCTACTGCATCTGCTGATTCGAAATCCTCCGCGACCCTTCCGATCCGGCTGTACAGCAGCTCGAGAGAGTCGGACTCGTCCAGCACATCCAGAATTACCGGAACGGCACCGTCGTGAATGACCAGACTGTGGAGCGGATCTCGACCGGTGATGATGGTGACCGAAGCCGGCGCGCCAGGCAGGAGGGGTCGAATCTGCGCGGCGTCATGGGCGTTGTCGAGGACTACGAGAATGCGCCGCTCCGCCAGCACGCGCCGGTAGAGGCTGGCCCGCTCGTCCTTGTCGGCCGGGATGTGCTCGGCCGGAATTCGCAGAAGTCGCAGCAGGCGACCGAGGGCACCCGATGGGTCGAGTGGTTGGACGTCCTCTCCGAACCCCTTCAGATCGAGGTAGATCTGCCCGTCAGGAAACCGATCCGATATCCGGTGGGCCCAATCGGTCGCCAGGGCAGTCTTTCCGACGCCGGCGACGCCGCTCAGAACGAAGATGTATCCGGCTCTGGCCGGCTCGGCAATGTGGCTGTTCAGCGTTGCGATCTCCGGCTCCCGCCCGACGATCTTGCGCATCGGCGGGGGAAGCTGTCTCGGAATCGCTCTCGCATCGATTGGATCAGCGATCTGGCTCTGGGCGGTCGATGTCTCGGCCGCGCGGGAGGCCCGATCGGAACGCCGCCGACTGCTTCTCCGGTCGACGGCCGCGACAGCAATCGTCGCCACAACACTTGCGACACCTGCGGTCGATCCGATGATCGCCCACATCGTATCGACATCCATGGGTACAGCGTAGGCAGTACCGCAATCATGACCTTCGTCTTTCGGCCATTGCCTACAGCCAGGCGCCGGCGCGCATGACCCGTTTGACCGTCAGGTCCGGGGCCAGCACCACCAGGTCGGCTCGCAGTCCGGCCTCCAGCGCCCCCACCTCGTCGGCCAGGCCCAGCACCCGGGCCGGTGTCGTCGCCGCCATCTCCGCCGCCGCCGGCAGGTCCAGCCCCGCGCCCACCGCCTGCCGGAAGGCCGCGTCCATGGTCAGCGTGCTGCCCGCGATCGAGCCGTCCCGGGCCAGCCGGGCCACCCGGTCGGCGACCGTCACCTCCTGGCCGCCCAGTTCGTACCGGCCGTCCGGCATCCCGGCCGCGTCCATCGCGTCCGTGACCAGCGCCGTGCGGTCCGGTCCGGCTGCGTGGGCCGCGAAGCGCAGCATGCCGTCGTGCAGGTGGATGCCGTCGGCGACCAGTTCGCAGACGATCGAGGGTGAGTCCAGCAGAGCGACGATCGGGCCCGGTTCGCGGTGGTGGGCCGGGCGCATGCCGTTGCACAGGTGGGTGCCGACGGTCGCGCCGGCCGCGATGCCGGCCAGGGTCTGCTCGTACGTCGCATCGGTGTGTCCCAGCGCGGCGACCACGCCGTGGCCGGTCAGGAACTCGACGGCGGCCAGGGCGCCGGGCAGTTCGGGGGCGACGGTGACCATGCGCACCGCGCCTTCGCCCAGTTCGACCAGGGCGGTCAGTTCCTCCAGCGACGGATCGCGCAGGAAGGCCGGGTTCTGCGCGCCGCAGCGGGTGTGGGACAGGTACGGCCCCTCGTAGTGCACCCCGGCGATCGTGCCGTCGGCCACCAGCGGCAGGTAGGCCGCCGTGGCGTCGCGCATCAGCTCGTACGGGGAGCTGACCAGGCTGGCCAGCGTCGTCGTGGTGCCGTGCCGCAGGTGGAAGGCCGCCGCCGCCCGGGCCGCCTCGGCGTCGCCCCGGGTGAACGTGTGTCCGCCGCCGCCGTGGCAGTGCAGGTCCACGAAGCCCGGGACGATGATGTCGTCGCCCGGGTGGCCTCGTTCCGTGACGTCCAGAATCGTCGGCCCGTCCACTTCGACGGACCCGGGGACCACTGCCCCGGGCCGGACGACGCGGCCGCTGATCGTTTCCGTCAAGAGGGTGCCTCCAGGGTGTCGAGGGCCAGCAGGGCCGCGCCGAGGCAGCCCGCGGTGTCGCCGAGGGCCGCGCGCACGATCCGCGGCATCCGGTGGAAGGTGATCCGGGCGTCCAGGGCGATCCGCAGCGGGGCGAGCAGTGCCTCGCCGGATTCGGCCAGCCCGCCGCCGAGCACCACGATCCCGGCGTCGTACAGCGCCTGCGCGGTGAGCAGGCCGTCCGCGAACGCCTCGACCGCCTCGGTCCAGACGGACTTCGCCAGTTCCTCGCCGGCGGCCGCGCGGGCGACCACGTCGGAGGCGGTGACGCCGGGGACGCCGGAGAGCTCCACGTAGCGCCGGCCGACCGCGGACGCCGAGGCCACCGATTCGAGGCAGCCGCGGGCGCCGCAGCCGCACGGGGGGCCGCCCGGGCGCACGATGACGTGGCCCACCTCGCCGGCCGCGCCGTGCGCGCCCGCGAAGGCCTTGCCGTCGACCACGTGGGCGGCGGCGATGCCGGTGCCGATGGCGATGAAGAGCACGTGCCGCTCCGCGCGGCCCGCGCCGAGGCGGGCCTCGGCCATGCCGCCGACGCGGACGTCGTGGCCGAGCGCGGCGGGCACCCCCAGGCGGTCCGAGACCAGAGCCCGCAGCGGTACGTCGCGGAAGCCCACGTTGCTGGACCAGACGGCGGTGCCGGTCTCCTCGTCGACCACGCCGGGAACCGCGACACCGGCGGCGACCGGGGTCAGCCCGTCCGCGCGGGCCCGGTCGGCCAGGCCGGCCGCGATGTCGAGGATGTTCGCGGTGACCGCCTCGGGTCCCCGGGCCGCGAGCGTCGGGTGCCGCTCGGCGTGGTGCACCGTGCCGTCCGGGCGCACCAGGGCGCACTTCATGCCGGTGCCGCCGACATCCAGCGCCACCACGACGTCGTTGCTCACGGTGTTACCTCTCGCCGCGCGGGCCGGGGCGGGCGCTCACGTGAGGACGACCGAGCGGGTCAGGTTGCGCGGGTGGTCGGGGTCGAGTCCCTGGCTGGTGGCGAGCAGCACGGCGACGCGCTGGGCCACGACCAGGTCGGCCATCGGGTCGAGCGGGGCCCGGCCGCCGCACCAGCTGCCGAGTGCGGCGTAGCCACCGTTGTAGCGGCTGTGCACGAACGCGGCGCCGGTCGCCTCCACGTCGTCGGCCAGGCCGGTCGGGATCTCGCCGAAGGCCCAGACCACCCGGCCGGGACCGGCGATCGAGATGGGTCCGTGCCGGTAGTCCATCGCCGGGTACGCCTCGGCCCACCACATCGCGGCCTCGCGGCACTTGAGGGCGGCCTCCTCGGCCAGGCCGATGGTCCAGCCGCGGCCGAGGAAGGTGATCTGCTGGGCCAGCGCGGGGTGCACCGGCAGCGGCAGGCGGACGGCGACCTCGGCGTCGGCGGCGATCGGCTCGATGTCGACGCCCAGGTGGGCCCGGAGCATCGCCAGGGTGCTGGTGGCGAACCGGGTCTGCACGACGGAGAGCTCGTCGGCGAAGTCCAGCACCACCGCGTCCCTGGCCACCGCGGCGGCCGGCTCGGCGCCGTCGGCGGTGATCACGGTGGTCGGCGTCCGGCCGTCCAGCGCGTCCAGCAGCTCGATGACCTCGGTGGTCGTGCCGGAACGGGTGATCGCGACGACCCGGTCGTAGCTGCGGCCGAGGGGGAACTCGGAGGCCTGGAAGGCGTCGGTCTCGCCGAGGGCGGACTGCTCCCGCAGGGCGGCGTAGGCCTTCGCCATGAACCAGGAGGTGCCGCAACCCACGACCGCGACCCGCTCGCCCTTACCGGGCAGGCCGGGGGAATCGGCGAGTTTGGCGGCCTGCAGCCAGCAGTCGGGCTGGCTGGCGATCTCCACCTTGACGTGACTCATGGCAGTTTTCCCTACAATCGCCTGCGCAGATGCGCTCGGTTCACCGGTATTTCGAGCGTCATTCTGCGTGGAAGGTCTGCGCATCCGCAACCACCGGAGCGTGTTCGAGCAGGCACGCTCTTTGCTTCGTGAGGTTTCGCGCACTAATGTGCACACTCTTATCACGAAACGTGCAGCAGGGAGCTCGGGTGGACCGGTACGCGCGGTGGAATGCCCTGCTCGAGTTACTGGCCGAGAGCGGCCGGGTCAGCGTCGAGGACGCCGCCGGCCGGCTCGAGGTCTCGCAGGCCACCATCCGTCGCGACTTCGACCAGCTCGCGCAGCAGCAGATGATCACCCGGACCCGGGGCGGCGCGGTCGCCAACGGCGTCTCCTACGACCTGCCGCTGCGCTACAAGAGCGCCAAGCACTCGGCCGAGAAGCAGCGCATCGGCGAGGCGGCGGCCAACCTGGTGGTGCCGGGCACCGTGGTCGGGCTCAACGGCGGCACCACGATGACCGAGGTGGCCCGGGCCCTGGCGGTCCGCCCCGACCTCAACACCAGCGGGGACGGCGCCCAGCTGACCGTGGTCACCAACGCGCTGAACATCGCCAACGAGCTGCTGGTCCGCTCCCGGATGAAGATCGTCGTGGCCGGTGGCGTGGTCCGCCCGCAGTCCTTCGAGCTGGTCGGCCCGCTGGGCGGGGCGCTGCTCAAGGAGGTCACGCTGGACATCGTGCTGCTCGGGGTGGACGCGCTCGACGTCGAGCTCGGCGCGGCGGCGCACCACGAGGGCGAGGCGGCGATGAACAGCCTGATGGTGGCCCGGGCCAAGCGGGTCGTGGTGATCGCCGACTCGTCCAAGCTCGGCGGCCACGCCTTCGCCCGGATCTGCCCGATCAGCAAGGTCGAGACGCTGGTCACCGACTCCGGGGCGCCGGAGGAACTGCTGGCCGGCTTCCGCGACGCGGGCGTCCAGGTCGTCTGCGCTTGAGCTCACCCGCTGCGGAAAACCCATGCGAATTCCTTGCCCGAGCCCGCCGCTGCTCCTGCTACTCGCCGATCTCGCTGACCTCGGCGAACGGTTTGTTGACGTTCCAGGCCACATGGATGATGAAGCTGTGGTTGACCTCGTTGAAGTAGACCGCGAGGTTGTCCGGGCTGTTCTGCACCGTCGCCACCGAGTAGCCGTCGCTGGGCGTCGCGGTGACCACCTTGACGTTGTCCTCGGTCACCCGGATCACCGCCGAGCCGCCCTCGACCCGGAACGAGCGCACGTACGACTTGCTGCCGTCGCCGTCCGTGGTCACCGTCCAGCCGTCCTCGGTCGTGGTGGTGCTCTCGGCCGGGGTGGTGGTGGTCGTCGTCCGCGACGGGGACGGGGTGGCCGAGGTGCGGGCCGGCTCTGAGGTCGGCTTCCGCGTCCGGGTGGTCGTGGCGCTGGGCTCCGGCTCGGGCTGCGCGGTGGGGGACGTGCTGGGCGGCGGCAGCGGCGAGGGCCCGGCCTGGCCGGAGTCGCGCAACTGGTCCACCGAGACGAGCGCGCTCTCGTCCGGCGTCGCGGTGCGCAGCACGGGCAGCATGGCCACCGAGGCCAGCGCCACGCTGGTGACGGTCGCGGCACACCAGCCGAGCACGGGAGCCAGGGGAGATCGCACGAGACCATGATCCCACTTGGTTCTAGGGTGTCGCCATGGCGCTGATTCTGCTGGTCGAGGACGATCGGAACATCACGGCCGCCCTGACCCGGGCGTTGTCCGACGCGGGGCACGTGGTCCGGCCGGTCGGTCAGGCGACGGAGGCGCTCAGGATCCTCACCGCGGAACGGCCCGATCTGGTCATCCTCGACCTGGGCCTGCCCGACATCGACGGCACGGACGCCCTGCGGATGATGCGGCAGGTCTCCGAGGTGCCGGTCATCGTGGCCACCGCGCGGCGGGCCGAGGCCGACATCATCACGCTGCTCAGCGCCGGCGCCGACGACTACGTGACCAAGCCGTTCTCCGGCGGGCACATCCTGGCGCGGATCGAGGCGGTGCTGCGGCGTACCCGGGCGGCGGCCGACACCACGCCCAACACCATCACCGTGGGTGAGCTGGTGATCAGTCCCCGGCAGCGCCGGGCGTCGCTGCACGGCAAGCCGCTGCAGCTGACCCGCCGCGAGTTCGACGTGCTCACCTATCTGGCCGAGCGGGTCGGGCAGGTGGTCAGCCGGCGCGAGTTGCTGACCGAGGTGTGGAACCAGTCCCGGATCGGCGAGGAGCAGACCATCGACGTGCACATCTCCTGGCTGCGCCGCAAACTCGGCGAGACGGCGGCCGCCCCGCGATTCCTGCACACCGTGCGCGGAGTCGGAGTGATGATGGTCGATCCGCAGTGAGGTGGGAACTGAACCGGCTGGCGCTGGCCATCACGTCGATGGTGGCGCTGTCGTTCCTGGTGCCGCTCACCTTCGCGACCCGGCAGATCGCCCACGACCGGGCCATCGGCGACGCCCGCCAGCAGGCCGCGGCCATGGTCGCCGCGCTCGCCGTGGACGCCGATCCCAAGCTGCTGACCAGCGCCGTCGCCAGCACGGTGGCCGGCAGCGCCGGCCGGCTCGCGGTGCACCTCCCCGGCATCGCGCCGGTCGGGGCCACCCACGTGACCGGCGCTGACGTCGCCTCGGCGACCTCCTACCGGCGGCCGGTGACCGCCCCCGCGGCCGGCGGGGTCGCCTACCTGCAGCCCAGCGTGCTCAGCGACGGCCGGGCGGTGGTCATCGAGGTCTACGTGCCCGAGGCGGAGATGAGTCGCGGGGTGTGGCCGGCCTGGTTCGCGCTCGGTGGCCTGGCCATCGTCCTGGTGGCCGGCTCGGTGCTGGTGGCCGACCGGCTCGGCAGCCGGCTGGTGCGCGCGACCCGGGACCTGGCCGGCTCCAGCCGCCGCCTCGGCGCGGGGGAGCTCACCGCCCGGGTCACCCCGTCCGGGCCCCCGGAGCTGCGGGACGCCGCCGCGGCCTTCAACACGATGGCCGGCGACCTGCGCCGGCTGCTGGACGCGGAACGTGAGCTCGCGGCCGACCTGTCGCACCGGCTGCGGACACCGCTGACCGCGTTGCGGCTGGACGCCGAGACGATGCCGCCCGGGCTGATCGCGGACCGGATGCGCCAGGCGTGCGACATGCTCGACGAGGAGCTCGAGGCGATCATCGCGGGGGCGCGGCTCGGCGTCGAGGCCCGGGGCGCGCAGCAGTCCGACCTGGTCGAGGTGCTGGCCGAGCGGCTGGCCTTCTGGTCGGCGCTGGCCGAGGACCAGGCGCGGCCCTGGCAGGTGGTGGGTGGTGACCACCCCGTACCGGTGCCGCTGCCGCGCAGTGAGCTGATCCTGGCCGTCGACGCCCTGCTCGGCAACGTCTTCGCGCACACGCCGGAGGGGGTGGCCTTCCGGGTCACCGTGTCCGAGGCGGGCGTGGTCGTGGACGACGCCGGGCCGGGGATCAGCGATCCGGCCGCCGCGGTGCGCCGCGGGGTCAGCGGGGCCGGCTCGTCCGGGCTGGGTCTGGACATCGTGCGCCGGGTCGCCGAGGCGGCCGGTGGGCGGCTGGTGATCGAGCGCGGTCCGCTGGGTGGGGCGCGGATCGCGATGCTGCTGCCCGTACCGGAAGGGGAGCGGGCCGTGGTCGCCCCGCGCCCGGCGGGTCGTCGCCGGCGCGGCACCGCTTCATGATTGTTTCCGATGCCTTTAAGGCTTCTTTATGGAAAGCCTCGTTACGTTTCCCGCTGTCCGCACCGCTCGACACGTTGGGAGACCAAGACGATGCGCAGGTCCATCGCTTATCCGCTGGTGGCACTCGGAGCCCTCGGCTCGACACTGGTCGGTGCCGCGCCCGCCCTCGCGCACGGCTACGTCTCCGCCCCGCCGAGCCGGCAGGCCCTGTGCGCGTCCGGCGCGGTCGCCAACTGCGGGCAGATCCAGTTCGAGCCGCAGAGCGTCGAGGGTCCCAAGGGGCTCCGCTCGTGTGACGGCGGCGTGGCCGGCTTCTCGGTGCTGTCCGACGAGAGCCGCAACTGGCCGGCCAAGGCGGTCGGCTCCACGGTCACCTTCACCTGGGTGATGACGGCCCGCCACCGCACCAGCAACTGGGAGTACTTCATCGGCGACAAGAAGGTCGCCACGGTCGACGGCGGCAACGCCCAGCCGGATGCGGTAGTCACCCACAACATCGACCTGAGCGCGTTCCCGGGCAAGCAGAAGGTGCTCGCGGTCTGGAACATCGGTGACACGGTGAACGCGTTCTACAGCTGCATCGACCTCAACGTGGGCGGCAGCAGCGGCGGCTCCGGCGGTACGACGCCCACCACCGCACCGACGACGAAGGCGCCCACGACGGCACCGACGACGAGCGCGCCGACCACCGCGCCGACGACCACCGCCCCGACCCGCACCTCGGCCCCGGCCGTACCGATCGGCGAGAGCGGTGCCGCGTGGGCGCCGGGCGTCGCGTACCGGACCGGCGACAAGGTGACCTACGAGGGCAAGACCTACCAGTGCCGCCAGTCGCACTCGGCCATCCGCAGCTGGGAGCCGTCGATCTACACCCTCGCCCTCTGGCTGCCGCTGTGAAGTACCGCTACGCGACAGTCCTGATGGCAGGCGCCCTGCTGCTCGGCGCCTGCGGCACGGCCAAGGAAGCGCCGGTGACCGAGGTCGCGGCGGCCCAGGCGGCGGTGCAGGCCGAGGGCGGCCACAACGACACCGACGTGATGTACCTGCAGATGATGGTGGCCCACCACGAGCAGGGCCTGGAGATGGTCCGCCTCGCCGAGGAGCGCGCCGGGCGGCCCGAGATCCGTACCCTGGCCAAGGCCATCGACGTCACCCAGGCCGACGAGGTCGAGCTGATGACCGGCTGGCTGAAGCAGTGGTCGGCCCCGACCGAGGTGGACCACGCCCCGAGCGCCCACGCCGACCACGGCGGCCTCCCGGCGACCGGGGACGAGGAGATCGCGGCTCTGAAGAAGGCGAAGGGCGCGGCGTTCGAGACGGCGTTCCTGAACCTGTTCGTCGCCCACCAGCACAACGCGGTGGAGATGGCCCAGCTGGTGACGACCAAGGGCAGCAACGCCGAGACCAGGGCCTTCGCGGACCGGGTCAAGGCGTCGCGGGCCGACCAGATCAAGCAGATGCTCCAGCTCATGAACGGCTGAAGCACCCCGCGGACCGGCGGCGGCTCACCTGGCGGGGTGGGCCGCCGCCAATGCATTCACCACTCCTGGTCTGCGCCTCGGACGGTCCGGCCGAGCGGTACGCAGCATGCAGCTCCGTTCTGTAGCCGTAACCGTTGCCGCGGTGGCAGCGATGTCGATGCTGGTGACCACCCCGGCGGCCGGTGCCCCAGCCCCGGCTAGGAGGTGATGTCCTTGCGGGTGAAGCGGTAGAACGCCAGCGACCAGAAGATCGTCGCGTAGCAGACCGCCGAGATGGCGCCCTTCACCACGTCGTCCGTCTGCATCGGGGTCGACAGCAGGCCCAGCCAGGCGTCGCTGTAGTGGGTCGGCAGGAAGTCCCGGATCGAGCCCAGCGCCGTGATCTGGTCCAGGATGCCGGACAGGATCCACAGCAGCACCGCGCCGCCGACCGCGCCCAGGGCCGCGTCGGTCAGGACCGACAGCAGGAACGCCAGGCCGGCCACGACCAGCAGGACCACCGCCAGGTAACCGAGGATGGCCAGCAGGCGCACCACGCCCTCGCCGGCCGGGATCTCCGCCGCCACCGTGCTGCCCAGCGGATGCCAGCCGTAGCGCAGGGTGCCGATCAGCAGGGCGGTACCGGCCAGGGTCAGCAACGCCAGCAGCGAGTAGCCCAGCGCCACGATCAGCTTCACGCCCAGCAGCCGGGCCCGGGGGACCGGGACGGCCAGCAGATACCGCAGGCTGCCCCAGCTCGCCTCGCTCGCCACCGTGTCGCCGCAGAACAGCGCGACCACCACGACCAGCAGGAAGCCCGCCGACACGAAGATGCTGAACAGGGCGAAGTTCAGCCCGCCGGAGGTGGCCAGGTCGACCAGGCTGGCGAACGCCCCGCCGCCGTTGTCGTCGTCGCCGTCCCCGCCGAACTCGAACGCCAGCAGGATGATCACCGGCAGCAGGGCCATGAAGCCCAGGGCCAGCTGGGTCCGGCGGCGGGAGGCCTGCCGGCGTACCTCGGCCAGCAACGGCATGGTCGCCGTCGCCCGGTAGCCCGTCGCAGCCGCGCTCATCGGTCTCCACTTCCTCGCGAGTTGTCGCCCACCAGGGCCAGGAACGCGTCCTCCAGGCGCCGCCGCGGCACCACCCGGTCCACCCCGACCCCGGCGCGCACCAGCGAGGCGACCACCTCGGTACGCGGCGTGCCGTTCATGTCCACGATCAGCCCGGAAGCTCCCTCCGGCGTCACCGACCGCACGTTCAGCCCGGCCAGCACCAGCTCGGCGGCCGGTACGTCGGACACCTCGAGCTGCACCGACGGGCTGTCACCGACGATGTCGTCGACCGGTCCGTCCGCGACGATGCGGCCCTTGTTCACCACCACCGCGTGCGTGCAGGTCTGCTCCACCTCGGCCAGCAGGTGGCTGGAGACCAGCACCGCGCGGCCGTCGGTGGCGTAGCGCTTGAGCACGCGGCGCATCTCGGCGATCTGCGGCGGGTCCAGCCCGTCCGTGGGCTCGTCCAGCACCAGCAGCTCGGGCAGGCCCAGCATCGCCTGGGCGATGGCCAGCCGCTGCCGCATGCCGTGGCTGTAGTTCTTCGTCTTGCGGTGCACCGAGTCGCCGAGCCCGGCGATCTCCAGTGCCTCGTCGAAGCGGGCGTCCGCAGCCGGCCGGCCCGTCGCCTGCCAGTAGGCGTGCAGGTTCTGCAGCCCGGTGAGATGCGGCAGGAACCCCGGTCCCTCGACCAGCGCGCCGACCCGCGACAGCACCGGCGAGCCGGGCTCGAGGCGGTGCCCGAACACCAGCGCGTCGCCCTCGGTCGGCATGGTCAGGCCCATCAGCACCCGCAGCGTGGTCGTCTTGCCCGCGCCGTTGGGGCCGAGCAGGCCGACCACCTGGCCGCGCTCGACCGTGAAGTCGACCCGTTCCACGGCGACGAAACCGTCCCCGTACGCCTTGCGCAGGCCCCGCACGACCAGCGGCGTCTCGGCGTACTCGTCGACCGTGGGGGCCTCGTGGCGGCGCAGCCGGCGGTGGCGCACGGCCAGGACCACGACGAGCCCGGCGACGACGACCGCGAGCACGCCCAGCAGCACGTACCGCCAGACGACCTGGGGGTTGGCGATCGGCGTGCCCGCCGCGGTGGGCAGGCTGACCGCCGGCTCGACCGCCACGGTGTAGGTCGCCGGGTCCGGCGGCGTCAGGAACGCCTGGTCCGAGGTCGCCACCGTGACCCGGACGGTGTGCCCGGCGTCGATCCGGCGCACGATCGCGGGCAGCGTCACGGTGACCGGCTGGGCCGCGCTCACGTCGGTGGGCAGCCCGGTGAGCCGCACCGGGGCGATCAGACCGCCGCTGAGGGTGGCGGTGCCGTTCGGGTCGACGTCGTAGAGCTTCACGAACAGCGTCGCCGAGCCGGTCGGAGAGGCCGCCCGCAGCCGGACCGTGGGCGCGCCGACCACCTCGATCGCGTCCGTGACCGGGGCCGAGTCGAACTCGGCGTGCTGGCCGGCCAGGTCACCGGCCACGCTGCCGAGCAGCGAGCTGAGCTGGCCGCCCACGCCGGGTAGTGAGGACAGCGCGCCCGGATTGCCGTTCGGCGGGTTGGCGATCTGCTGGGCGTCGCCGCTGACGGTGACCTCGGCCCGGCCGGTCCCGGTCAGGCCCGGGTACGTCGGATCGGAGTACCCGTTGGTGACCAGCCCCCGGTCCAGCGCGCTGAAGCCGGCCACCCGCGAGTAGGTGAAGCTGGTCGCCGGGGTGGCGCCGTCCTTCTTCACGTAGTGGTCGAGCCACTGCGCGGTGAGGAACTTGGTGCGGTCCTGGTCGGTCTGCGGGCCGGAGCCGCCGTCGTGGCCGCCGGTGAACCAGGCCACCCGGACCGGCGTGCCCGTCGCCGCGATGCCCTTGGCGTTGGCGTCGGCCTCCGAGAGCGGGAACAGCGTGTCCACCGCGCCCTGGATGAGCAGCGTGGGCGCCTTGATCTTGTTGAGCACCGGCGCCGGGCTGGAGCGCTGCAGCAGCGCGGTGGTCGCCGCGTCCGGGATGCCGGTGGTGGCCATCTTCAGGTACGCCGCGCAGACGTCAGCGGCGAAGCGGCCGCAGGCCGGGTTCGCCACCGGGGCCACCGGGGCTTCCCCCGCGCCACCGGTCAGGGGCGACGGGCCGCCGCCGGCTCCCAGCGGTCCCGAGCCGCTGCCGAAGAAGAGGCCCGCCCAGTTCTTCTTGAAGACGCCGGGGGCGGTGACGCCGTTCGCGGACTGCGGGAAGAACGCCTTGCCGAGATCGTTCCAGGTGATCAGCGGGACGATCGCGTCCACCCGCGGGTCCTGGGCGGCGAGCAGCAGCGCCAGGGCGCCGCCGTACGAGCCACCGACCACGCCGACCCGCGGGTCCCCGTCCGCGTCGGTCCGCACCCGCGGCTGGGTGGCGAGCCAGTCCAGCAGCCGCTGCGCGTCCTTGACCTCGTAGTCCGGGCTGTCCAGGTGGATCTCCCCGCCGCTGCGGCCGAAACCGCGGGCGGTCCAGGTCAGGACGGCGTACCCGCGGTCGGCCAGGGACTCGGCGTCGTCGCTGACGGATTCCTTGCTGCCGCCGAAACCGTGGCCGAGCAGCACCGCCGGCACGTCGCCGTCGCCGGACGGCAGGTACAACCGGGTGTCCAGGTCGATCGGCTCGGTGCCGGACGGGCCGGAGAGCACGGTCAGGCGCTGGTCGACCGCGGTCCAGGAGTGACGCTCGGGCAGGGCGGCCCAGCCGACGAGGGCGGCGATCAGGACGAGGGCCACCGAACCGGCCACCACCCGCCGCCGCGTCACTCGGGGCAGGGCACGGCGGAGCCGGGTCGTGAGGGCAGACATGCGGCCCACGCTAGCCGCGGGCCGCTGAGCGGGAGCTGTGAACGTCCTAGCAGCCCTGCTTGTCGGTGTAGAAGAACTGCACGGCCGGGGCGGCACCGGCGTCGATCGAGGTCACCTTGTCGTCCTCGATCCGGAACAGCAGGGCGTTGCCGCCGTCGACCGCGTACCAGGCGCTGGCGCCGACCCAGTCGTCGAGCTGCTTGCCGCCGGGGTACATGCCCTTGAGGTTCGGGTAGCCGGTGCCGACCTTGGCGCCCGCCGGGGTGGTCACCTTCGGGCTGGTCACGGTGAGGCGCTGGAGCTTGCCGCCGGCGAACGCCAGGGCCGGCGTGTGGTACTCGCCCAGGCCCCTGGCCGTCGTGCAGGTGTCCTTGGTCTTGGTGACCTTGCCGACCAGGTCGGCCGACGTCAGCTCGCTCTGCCGGATGCCGACCTGGTACGGGCCGATCCCGGCGGCGGTCAGCACGGCGGGGGAGCTCGCGGGCTTGCCGGCCGGCCCCTGCGCGGCCCCGCCGCCCTTCTTCGGTGGCTTGGCGGCGGACGTGCCCTCGGTGGCCGGCGCGCCGGGGGCGGCCGAGGAACCCGGTGCGGCCGAGGCTCCGGGACCACCCAGCCCGCCGTCGGCGGAGGGCCCCGCGGAGGCGACCGGTGCCTGGGCGGCGGGCGCCGTGTCGCCGGAGTCGTCACCGCACCCGGCGGTCCCCAGCAGAGTCAGCGTGACTACGGCCAAAGTGGCGTGACGAAGCCTCATCGCGGTGGTGCCTCCCCGGGCGGCGTACGGCGGCTAGCGTGTCAACCTAGTCCCCTCGTCCAAACGGAGGCCTTCCCGGTGCCAGACGACCTCACGCTGACCGTGACCCAGCGGACAGCGGCCCTCGACGCGCGTCGCGGCATCGTCCGCCTGCACCCCGAGGTGATGGCCGCGCTCGCCATCAACCCCGGGGATCCGCTGCGCCTGGCCGGCCGGCGAACCACCGCGGGGCTCGCCGCGCGGGCCGAGCCGACGGCGAGCCGGGCCCTGCTGTACGCCGACGACCTGATCATCGGCAACCTGGGGTTGCGCGACGGCGGCCAGGTGACCGTGACGCCCGTACCGGTCGTCCAGGCGCGGCGGGTGACGCTGACCGGCCCGCCCGAGGTCGTCGCCGTGGTGTCGCCGGAGATGCTGCGCCTGGCGTTGCTGGGCAAGGTGGTCACCGCGGGCGACAACGTCTCGCTGCTGCCGCAGGACGTGCTGCTGGACGCGGGCAACCGGTCGCTGGTCGAGGCCGCCCGGCGCAGCCTGGCCAACCGGGTCGGCTACGCCTGGACCAGCACGCTGCTCACGGTGGTCGCGGTCGAGGACGCCGACGCGGTGCTGGTCACGATGGACACTGTGGTCGGCTGGCAGGACGGACAGTTCTCGACCGTACGGCAACAGCCGGCGCCCACCGCCACGACGGCCCGCCGGCCCGCGTCCACCGACCCGGAGACGCCTCCGCCCAGCCTGGACGACCTGCCCGGGCTGCGTACCCAGGCCCAGGAGCTGATCGAGCTGCTCGACCTCGGCTTCCACCACGGCGAGGTGCTCGGCCGGCTGGGCACCACGGTGTCGCTGGGGGTGCTGGTGACGGGCCCGGCCGGCTCGGGCAAGTCGGCGCTGGTGCACGCGGTCGCGGCGAACGTCGGCGCGACCGTGCTGCCGGTCTGGGGGCCGGAGCTGGCCGCGCTGACCAACGACTCGGCCGCGGGCCGGCTGCGGGAGCTGGCCCGGGACGCCCGCGCGGACGGTCCGACCGTGCTGCTGATCGCGGACGTCGAGGCGCTCGCGCCGCGCGACGATCCCGGCCCGCTGGCGACGGTGTTCCGGCAGGTGCTCGGTGAGCTGCTGCGCGCCGGTGGCGCGGTGGTCTGCACGACGAGCCGGCCGGAGGCGGTGGATCCCGGGCTGCGCTCGCCGGACCTGCTGGCCGTGCAGCTCGCGGTGCCGTTGCCGGACGCGGCGATGCGGCGCGAGCAGCTGCGGGTGCTGACCCGGGGCATGCCGCTGGCCGAGGACGTGCGGCTGGACGACATCGCCGGGCGTACCCCCGGTTTCGTCGCCGCCGACCTGGGCGCGCTGGCCCGGGAGGCCGGGGTACGCGCAGCGCTCCGCCAGAAGGAGGCCGAGTCGCCGACCGTGACCATGGCCGACTTCGAGGCGGCGCTGGACGTGATCCGGCCGACCTCGATGGCCGAGTCGACGCTGGAGGTGGCCCAGGTCACGCTGGACGACGTCGGTGACATGGCCGAGGTGAAGCAGACGCTGA
Source organism: Actinoplanes auranticolor (assembly GCF_018332655.1). Taxonomy (GTDB): domain Bacteria; phylum Actinomycetota; class Actinomycetes; order Mycobacteriales; family Micromonosporaceae; genus Actinoplanes; species Actinoplanes auranticolor. The sequence continues at coordinate 50,713 of NZ_BOQL01000045.1, forward strand.
CCGAGTCGGTGCTGTGGCCGCTGACCTATCCCGACACGTTCGCCCGGCTCGGGGTGCAGCCGCCGCGCGGTGTGCTGCTCTACGGCCCGCCCGGCTGCGGCAAGACCTATCTGGTCAAGGCCATCGCCGGCACCGGCAAGGCCAACGTGCTGTCGGTCAAGGGCGCCGAGCTGCTCAACAAGTGGGTCGGGGAGAGCGAGCGGGCGGTCCGGGAGCTGTTCCGCCGGGCCCGGGAGGCGGCGCCGACCCTGGTCTTCCTGGACGAGGTGGACGCGCTGGCGCCGACCCGCGGCCAGTCCACCGACGGCGGCACGACCGACCGGGTGGTGGCCGCGCTGCTGACCGAGCTGGACGGCGTGGAGTCGCTGCGCAACGTCGTGGTGATCGGCGCGACGAACCGGCCCGACCTGATCGACCCGGCGCTGCTGCGGCCCGGCCGGCTGGAACGGCTGGTCTTCGTGCCGCCGCCGGACGGCGAGGCGCGGGCGGCCATCCTGCGTGCCTCGGCGAAGTCGGTGCCGCTGGACAGCGCGGTCGACCTGGACGAGCTGGGCGCGGAGCTGGAGGGCTTCTCGGCCGCGGACTGTGCCGCGCTGATCCGCGAGGCGGCACTGTCGGCGATGCGGGAGTCGCTGGACGCCTCCACGGTCACCGCCGAGCATGTGGCGACCGCCCGCAAGCGGGTGCGGGCCTCGCTCGACCCGGTGCAGGTCGCGTGGCTGGAGGCCTACGCCTCCACGCACGCCCCCGGCTAACGGCGACGGGTGCGGGCCCGGGTCGAGCGCAGCCGGCGCAACCGGCCGATCAGGACCGGGTCGTGGGCCAGCGCGGCCGGGTTGTCCAGCAGGCCGTTGAGCAGCTGGTAGTAGCGCGTCGAGGAGAGGCCGAAGGCGTCGCGGACGGCCTGTTCCTTGGCGCCGGCGTGCTTCCACCACTTGCTCTCGAACGCGAGGATCTGCACCTCGCGCTCGGTGAGGGCGGGCGCTTCGGCGGCAGGCTCAGCCGGGGTCTCCTCGCGGGGCGCGGGGACCTGCTGCTGGTTGAGAGAGGCGTCGGGCTGCATGGCGCTCCTGGGCGGTGGGAGAGCACGCACAGATGTACGAAGGGGATCGTCAGCATAGTGGCAGCCGGCGATCCCCGCCGTCCGTGAGTGCCGATGCAGCGAAGCTACCTTAAGTGACGTCCCGGCTACGCATAGTCCACATGGCTGCCCCCACAATGAGGAGCACCACCGCCGCGAGCACTCCGCCGGCCATCGGCCAGGTGATGGTGATCGTGGCCGGCTCACACCCGCTGGTGCTGGAGTAGTCGCACGAGTTCCAGTCGGTGGCCACGGCCGACTTGTCCATCCAGGCCAGGGCCCACACCGGCACCAGGTACGCCTCCGCGAACGGCACCTTGGCCAGCGACAGCACGGTGCCGAGGCCGAACTGGAACACGATGATCGCCCCGATCGCCGCGCCCAGCGCCATCGCCGTGTGCCGGCCCAGTGAGGCGAGGCCGAAGCCCACCGCGCCCGCCGCCAGCACCAGCACCATCCCGCGCAGCTCCATGAGCAGGATGGACTGCCAGGCGCCGGAGGTCATCCCGGCCAGCGTGCCGCGCAGCTGGGCGGTCAGCACGAACAGCCCGGTCCACGCCGCCGAGACCACCACCGTGAAGACGCCCAGGCTCACCAGCAGCGCGGCCAGCTTGGTGCCCAGTACCTGCAGCCGCCGCGGCCGCCACAGCAGCAGATTCATCATGCCGCCGCTGCTCCACTCGGCCCCCACATAGGTCGCGCCGATCACGAAGGCCATCACCGCCAGCAGCGCGGCGAGTGCGGTCACCAGGAAACCGAACTGCTCGCGGAAGTCGAACATCGGGTCCATGTACCACTCGGCGCGGAAGTCCTCCCGGGCCGGCTGGTAGATCTGGTCGCAGGGCGGATAGTTCTGGGCCGCCGGCGTGCCCTGCGCGGCCTGGCAGTCCGCCGTCTCCTTGCTCGCCTGCTGCACGGCGAACTGGTACTGGCTGTCGGCCTCGGCCTGCGCCGCGGCGAGCCGCTCGGGTGAGGCCTTGTGGTTGGTGAAGAACATGCCGGCGACGATCGCGGCCAGCACGAGCAGCGTGCCGAGCACGAAGAACCGGGTGAAGCGGCGCTTGGTCAGCCGCCGGGTCTCGGCCGTGTAGAGGCTCACTGTCCCCACCCGCCGTTGACCGTCGGGGCGGGAGCGGCGGCGGACTCGTCCACCTGGCGGTGCTCGCCCTCGACCGGTGCGGTGCCGGTGAGCTCGAGGAAGACGCTCTCCAGGTCGACCGCGACCGGGGCCAGCTCGCTGACGTAGATGCCGCGGGCGGCGAGCGTACGGGTGATCGCGCTGGGGTGCGCGAGCCCGCTGACCATGAGGTGGTCCGGCTCGACGACGACCTGGGCGCCGATCTCGCGCAGCGCGCCGGCCGAACCGGTCAGGTCGGCGACCGACTCGACGCGGACCCGGACCGCGGAGGCGGCGTGCTGGGCCAGCACGTCGGCGACGCTGCCGGCGGCCACCCGGCGCCCGGCGGAGATGATCGTGACGGAGTCGCAGATGAGCTGGATCTCGCCGAGGATGTGGCTGGAGAGCACCACGGTCATCCCCGACTCGGCCAGGTTGCGCATCAGCGTGCGCATCTCCCGGATACCGCCGGGGTCCAGGCCGTTGGCCGGCTCGTCCAGGATCAACAGCTGCGGGTTCTTGAGCAGGGCGGACGCGACGGCGAGGCGTTGCTTCATGCCCAGTGAGTAGGTCTTGACCCGGTCGCCGGCCCGGTCGCGCAGCCCGACCAGCTCCAGCACCTCGTGCACCCGGGCCCGTTCGACGCCGCCCGCGTCGGCGAGCAGGGAGAGGGTGTCGCGCGCGGAGAAGTTGCCGAAGAACTGCGGGCTCTCCACGATGGCGCCGACCAGGCCGGCGACCTCGGGCAGGGCCTGCGGCACCTCCCGGCCGAGCAGGGCCATCCGGCCGCCGTTCGGCCTGATCAGACCGAGCAGGGTGCGCAGCGTGGTGGTCTTGCCCGAGCCGTTGGGCCCGAGGAAGCCGTGCACCTGACCGGCCTCGACCACCATGTCGAAGCCGTCCAGCGCCCGGCGCACTCCCTTGCGGCTGCGATAGGTCTTGCGCAGGCCCTGTATCTCGAGGACGGCATTCACGCCGTCACCCTATGCAGACTCCGCCACCCATCCGCGGCGAAACGGACCGTGACCCCGCCCGGGGGGACAGCAGGCGAGGTCACGGCCGGTTCGAGGGCGGATCAGGCGCGGCCGCTACCGGCCGTCACCGAGGCCACCTGGGTGCCGGACAAGGGGCCGCCCAGATGGAGGCCGCCGCCCGCGTCCGTGCCCGACACCGAGCCGCCCGTGTAGATCCGGTACGACGTGCCCCGGGTCAGCGAGCTCAGGTCGAACAGCACGCCCTTGAACACGCGGGTGCTGCGGAACGAGGCCAGCTGGGTGCCGGACGCGGTGGCCAGGTGCACGATCGTGCCGGCCGGCTGGTTCGCGCCGAACGAGTACGCCACCCACGCCTGGCCGCCGGACGGCAGCCGGCTGGTCGACGCGGTCAGGCCGGTGGCCAGGATCGAGCCGCCGGTCATGGTCAGCGCGCCGTTGGAGTCCAGCCCGCCCTCGCCGCCGCCGCGGGTCGGTGAGCCGTTCGCGATGACCGTCCCGCCGGAGATGGCCAGGATGCCGTTGGAGTCGAGGCCGTCCGTGCCGCCGCTGACCGTCACGGTGCCACCGGTGATCCTGATGAAGGCGTTGGGCGCGACCTGCATCTCGTTCACGCCCTCCTCGGCGGCGTTCACCGCGTCGTCGGTCGCGGTCACCGTGACCGTGCCGCCGGCGAGCGTGGTCTGCATGGCTTCCAGGCCCTCGTACGACCTGGTCACGGTCACGGTGCCGGCCGAAACGGTCAGGGCGGTGTCGGCGTGCACCGCGTCGTCGCCGCTGGCCACCGTCAGCGCGCCGCCGTCGACGGTGATCAGGTTGTTGGAGTTGATCCCGTCGTCGGACGCGTTCAGGTCCAGCTGCCCGTCGCTGACCACCACGCTGACGCCGGCCTTGACGGCCTTGGTGGAGGTCTCGCCCGGGGCCGTGGTGCTGCCCCCGCCGGTCGTCGCGGTCAGGCTGCCGCCGGCGACGATGACGTCGGTGGTCGCGCTGACGCCGTCACCGGCGGGTGCGGTGAGGGTACGGGCACCGCCGGCCAGGTAGACGTACCCCTCGGCGGCGTCGGCCGTCTCGTCGGACTTGATCGCGTCGCCGCCGGCCGTGACGCCCAGCGTGCCGCCGGTGTGCACGACGTAGTCCTGGCCGCGGACGCCGTCGTCCTTGGCCGTCACGGTGATCGTGCCCGAGTCGATGACCAGGCCGTCGTCGCTGGCGATGCCGTCGGCGGCGTTGCCGGTGACGCTCAGCGACCCGGTGCCGGTGATGGTGAGGTCGGCGGCGCTGGACAGGGCGGCCCCCGGATTCACCGCGGTCGTGTACGTCGCCGGATCGGTGAGCCGGTTCGTGGTCCCGTCGGCCAGCACCACCATGACCTCGTCGGCGGCGACCACCGACAGCGGCGCGGTGCCCGAGTCGGCGATGGTAACCCCGTTGAGGATCAGCCGTACCAGGCCGGTCCCGGTGCTGTTGACGACGATCCGCCCGTCGCTCAGCGAGCCGGTGAAGCGGTAGGTGCCGGCGGCGGTGACCGTGACAGTGCTGCCGCTGATCGTGACGCCGCTGCTGGTGGACGTGGCGCCGGAGCCGGTCAGGGTCACGGCGGCGACGGCCGGCTCGCTCCAGACGTGGTCGGCCGGGTCGTCGTGGTCGGGGGCGTTCGCGGCCAGTGCCTGTGCCGCGGCGGGGCCTGCGGCGAGCACGACCGGGCCGGCGCCCTGGGCGGCGGCGCCCGGGGTGAGGGCCAGGGCGCCGGCGAGGGCGGCGGTCAGGACGGGGGAACGGTGCAACAAATTCATGGGCATCAATAGATGGTAGGACCGGAGCGCGCGTTCCGACCTCAGGGGTTGCGGTGAATCAATCGAGCGATGTCGATCAATGGGCACGCTGTCCGGGAGCTTAAGCTCACACCTCGGGATGCTTGGCAGCGCTTTGGCCGCCCACGCCGTAAGGTGTGGGGCACAACTGAATACCTCATCCAGAGGGGCTGAGGGAACGGCCCGATGACGCCCCGGCAACCACCACACATGTCTCGATGACGAGGCCCACCGTGTGGCAGGTGCTAATTCCGTCCCCACGCGCGTCCACCGACGCCGGGGGAAAGATGAGAAGGAGCCTCATTGTGACGTCCACCGTCGACGCCCCCCGCCAGTCCACCAGCCCCGCCCGCGCGCTCGTGTGCCGTGGTTGCGGCGCCGAGTTCCCGCTCGCCGCGCAGCACGCCTGTTACGAGTGTTTCGGCCCCCTCGAGGTCGCCTACGACCCCGCCGCGCTGGCCGCGGTCACCCGCGAGCAGATCGAGGCCGGCCCGCAGAACATCTGGCGCTACGCCGCCCTGCTGCCCACCGGCCAGGACCCGGCCACCCGCGTCACCCTCGACCCGGGCCTGACCCCGCTGGTCAGCGCCGCCGCGCTGGCCGCCGAGGTCGGCCTGCGGGCCCCGCTGTGGGTCAAGGACGACTCGGCCAACCCGACCCACTCCTTCAAGGACCGGGTCGTCTCGGTGGCCCTCACCGCCGCCCGCGAGCTGGGCTTCACCCGCTTCGCCTGCGCCTCGACCGGCAACCTGGCCAACTCCGTGGCCGCGCACGCCGCCCGGGCCGGGGTGCCGTCGATCGTGTTCATCCCGGGCGACCTGGAGCAGGGCAAGGTCATCACCACCGCGGTGTACGGCGGCGAACTGGTCGCCATCGACGGCTCCTACGACGACGTCAACCGGCTCTGCGGCGAGCTGGTCGAGACCGACGAGTTCGAGGACACCGCCTTCGTCAACGTGAACGTGCGGCCTTTCTACGCCGAGGGTTCGAAGACTCTGGGTTACGAAGTGGCCGAGCAGCTCGGCTGGCGGATCCCGGCCCAGGTGGTCGTGCCGATGGCCAGCGGCGAGCTGCTCACCAAGATCGACAAGGCGTTCTCCGAGCTGGTGGAGATCGGCCTGGTCGAGGCCCCCGAGGGCGGCTGGACCGTCTTCGGCGCCCAGTCGGCCGGCTGCAACCCGATCGCCACCGCCCTGCACAACGGCACCGACCAGATCATTCCGGTGAAGCCGACCGGCATCGCCAAGTCGCTGAACATCGGCGACCCGGCCGCCGGCTCGTACGCCATCGAGGCCGTGACCCGCACCGGGGGCTGGATGGACTACGCCGACGACGACGAGATCCGCGACGCCATCCAGCTGCTCGCCCGCACCACCGGCGTGTTCGCCGAGACCGCCGGCGGCGTGACCGTGGCCGTGCTCAAGAAGCTGGTGGCCAGCGGCAAGCTCGACCCGGACAAGGAGACGGTCGTCTACAACACCGGCGAGGGCCTCAAGACGCTGGACGCCGTCGCGGGCCAGGTGGGACCGACCCACCGGATCAAGCCGTCGCTGCGCGGCGCCCGGGATGCCGGCCTGCTCGGGTGACACACAGTAGTCAGCACTCTGCCTAACGTCGAGAATTCCTACCCGCGAGGACTTGCGCGGGGATCTCCGGGTCGGCAGGATGCTCTACGCGGGAGGACGCGACGCCGTACGTGGCCCCACTTTCGAGCTTGGCGACAATCTCCTAGGGGCCCAACGACCCAGTGCCGGAGGCGCTGTGCGCGCGTCCTCCCGACCAAATCTCAGTCGCGGTCGGAGAGCCGGCGGCGCAGGCTGTCGGGATGCTGCGGATAGTCCCCCTCACCGACGAGCGGGCGGCCTACGCGATCGACCTGGCCGCCGCCGAAGCCGACACCCCCGACATCCCGTTCCGATCCTTCGAGACCTATCGTGCCCGGCTGCGACACGAGTGGCCCGGCAGCAAGACGGAGCAGTACCTCGCCGTCGACGACGGGACCCCGGTCGGCCACCTCGAGCTGTTCCTGCCGCAGCTCGACAACCTGGCCAACGTCATCGTGGAGCTCTTCGTCCACCCGGACCACCGCCGCCGGGGAGCCGGGCGGGCCCTGCTCACCTTCGCGACACGGCGCACCACCGAGCTCGGCCGCCGGCACCTGATCGGCGAGGCTGTGGCGGCCGATGCCTTCGCGAAAGCCGCGGGTGCGATCCCGGCCCTGGTGGAGATCCGCAGCCGGCTCGACGTCACGGGCCCCCTGCCCGACGACAGTCCCGCGGCGGCCGGCTACCGGCTCGTGCGATGGACTGACGAGGCGCCGGCGGAACTGCTGGACGACATCGGCTACCTGGACAGCCGGCTCAACGACGACGCGCCCACCGGCGACCTGGCCGTGGAGTCCGAGAAGGTGGACGCGGCCCGGGTCCGTGCGGCCGAGGAGACACTGCGCCTGCGCAGGCGTACGACGTTCCACACCGGCGCGGTGCACGAGGACAGCGGGCGGCTCGTCGCCTGGACGATGATCGCCGGCGAGAACGACACCGGCTGGCACGCGTGGCAGAACATCACCATCGTCGACCCGGACCACCGCGGGCACGGCCTCGGGCTGACGATCAAGAACCACAACCTGCGGTACGCCCGTACGGCCCGCCCCGGTCTGCGGGCGATCGACACCTCCAACGCGGAGGAGAACGAGCACATGATCCGGATCAACCGGGCGATGGGCTTCCGGCCGGTGGATCGCTGGACCCAGTGGCAGCTGACCGTCTGAACCGGCGCAGCCCCGGCCGCAGCGGGGCCTCCCGGTAACCGCCGTGCGCCAGGCCCGCGTGCCGCTCGAACGCGTTGCGCGTGCCGTACGTGCCGGTCATCGCCCACGAGTAGCCGCAGGACAGCCAGTACGCCGGCCAGAACAGCGGGCCGAGGACGGCGTACTGCCCGGCGTGCCGGCGCTCGTGGGCCAGCAGCGCGGCGCGGCTCTCGTCCAGCAGCCACTCGGCCGTACGCCGGGTGATGATCACCGAGCCGATCGTGAAGCAGGTCGCGGGCGGCACCCTGCGCCGGTAACCCTCCGCGATCAGGATCCCGCCGGGACCGCGGCGCACCCTGGCCCCGGTCAGCACAGCGACGCCCAGGCCGACCAGCGTGGTGCCGTTCACGGCGGTCAGGGCGGTGCGGGCCAGCGGCCACCGGGCGCCCATCAGGCCCGCCGGCGCATCTGCAGCTCCAGCAGGCCCGGGATCACCGGATGCGGCACCCGTACGCCGGTGTCCTCGAAGCCCAGCCGCTCGTACGCCCGGACCGCGCGGTCGTTGCCGACCACGACCTCCAGCATCAGCTCGCCGCGGCCCATCGCCACCGACCACTCGGCCACCGCCTCGACCAGCTCGCGCAGCACGCCCCGGCCGCGGTGCGCGGGTGTGATGTAGACCGCGAAGACGACCGTCGCGCGCGGGTCCTCGGGCAGCACCGTGCCGCCCGCGTGGCCGATCAGCCGGCCCCCGGGGTCGGCCACGAACTGGGCCAGCTGGCCGCCGGTCGACGCCTGCGCGATCCGGCGCCGGTAGTCGGCGTGCGGCCGGGCGGCGGCCTGGGCCAGCGTCTCCAGGAAGGCCAGCGGGCTGTCGGCCAGCATCTCCAGTCGCAGCGCACGCATCCGGCCCGCGTCCGCGGGAGTGACCCGGTGCACGGTCATGGTGGGCGCGACAGTGCTGGTCATGCTGCCCTGCCTACCTCGTCGCCCAGGTGGGGGCAAGTCGGACGCCGATATGCGACCGCCGGGGGCACCCCCGCGCGTGGTCCGTTCTGCTTGCACTCGCCCCGGCAGAGTGCTAAACAAGTGATTGGCACTCGCGCCACGTGAGTGCCAGCAGGTCGGGACGGTGGGGTCACGGCTGCGGCACCGCCATCGGTGCCGGGGCACGGGACCGGTCGTCGCGGGCTTTCCGGCTCGGCCTGAGGACGGACGTCACATCGCCAGGTGGTGACGTCCGCATGGTTCTCAACGTGCGGAATGCGGGGCCGGACCGGCCCGGCGCCGCGAATGTCCAGGAGGACAAAGCCGTATGGCCAAGATCATCGCATTTGACGAGGAAGCTCGTCGCGGCCTCGAGAGTGGTATGAACCAGCTCGCCGACGCCGTCAAGGTGACGCTCGGCCCCAAGGGCCGCAACGTCGTGCTCGAGAAGAAGTGGGGCGCTCCCACCATCACCAACGATGGTGTGTCGATCGCCAAGGAGATCGAGCTCGAGGGGACCTTCGAGAAGATCGGCGCCGAGCTGGTCAAGGAGGTCGCCAAGAAGACCGACGACGTGGCCGGCGACGGCACGACGACGGCGACCGTGCTGGCCCAGGCGCTGGTCCGCGAGGGCCTGCGTAACGTCGCGGCCGGCGCGAACCCGATGGCGCTCAAGCGGGGCATCGAGGCTGCAGTCGCCTCTGTCTCCGAGGAGCTGACCAAGATCGCCAAGGACGTGGAGACCAAGGAGCAGATCGCCTCCACCGCGTCCATCTCCGCCGGTGACTCCACGGTCGGCGAGATCATCGCCGAGGCGATGGACAAGGTCGGCAAGGAAGGCGTCATCACCGTCGAGGAGAGCAACACCTTCGGGCTCGAGCTGGAGCTCACCGAGGGCATGCGCTTCGACAAGGGCTACATCTCGGCGTACTTCATGACCGACGCCGAGCGCATGGAGGCCGTCTTCGACGACCCCTACATCCTCATCGCGAACAGCAAGATCTCCGCGGTGAAGGACCTGCTCCCCGTCCTCGAAAAGGTGATGCAGGGCGGCAAGCCGCTCATCATCATCGCCGAGGACGTCGAGGGCGAGGCCCTGGCCACCCTGGTCGTCAACAAGGTCCGTGGCACCTTCAAGTCCGTCGCCGTCAAGGCCCCGGGCTTCGGTGACCGCCGCAAGGCCATGCTGGACGACATCGCCATCCTCACCGGTGCGACCGTCGTCAGCGAAGAGGTCGGCCTCAAGCTCGACGCCGCCGACCTGAGCCTGCTGGGCCAGGCCCGCAAGGTGGTCATCACCAAGGACGAGACGACCATCGTCGACGGTGCCGGCAACGCCGAGCAGATCCAGGGCCGGGTCAACCAGATCCGCGCCGAGATCGAGAAGTCGGACTCCGACTACGACCGCGAGAAGCTGCAGGAGCGCCTGGCCAAGCTGGCCGGCGGCGTTGCGGTCATCAAGGTCGGCGCGGCCACCGAGGTCGAGCTCAAGGAGCGCAAGCACCGCATCGAGGACGCCGTTCGCAACGCGAAGGCGGCCGTCGAGGAGGGCATCGTCCCCGGTGGTGGCGTCGCCCTCGTGCAGGCCGGCAAGACCGCGTTCGACAAGCTCGACCTGACGGGCGACGAGGCCACCGGAGCGAACATCGTCCGGGTCGCGCTCGACGCCCCGCTGCGCCAGATCGCCGTCAACGCCGGCCTCGAGGGCGGCGTCGTGTCGGAGAAGGTGCGCAACCTGGAGTTGGGTCACGGCCTGAACGCCGCGACCGGCGAGTACGTCGACCTGCTGGCCGCGGGCATCATCGACCCGGCCAAGGTCACCCGTTCGGCGCTGCAGAACGCCGCGTCGATCGCCGCCCTGTTCCTCACGACCGAGGCGGTCGTGGCGGACAAGCCGGAGAAGAACCCGGCTCCGGCCGGTGCTCCGGGTGGCGGGGACATGGACTTCTAAGTCCTTCGCTTTTTTACGCAGGGGCGGGTCGCTTTCGGGCGGCCCGCCTTCTGCTTTGTCTCTGCTCCGCTTCGCATGGCTTCTGCTGGTTGCATGGCTTCTGCTGGTTGCATGGGTTCTGCTGGTTGCATGGTGGGGCTTGGGGGCGGGGATGCCCCACGCAGCCCGTCAAGCTTGATATCTGCGTGGGTCATCCCCGCCCCCAAGCCCGTTGTGGCTGGGCTTGCTGCTTTTGCGCGGTCTTAGTTCTTTCCGCGGGTCCTGCCTGGCTCTGCCCGCCCGCGCGTCCAGCTCTGCCCGGCCTGTCCTGCCTACCCGGCATGCCTGGCCCTCCCGCCGTGCGTCCAGGCTCTGCCCGGCCTACTTGGTCCTGCCCGCCCGGGCAGCTCTGCCCGGCCTGCCCGGCTCGGCTTGCCTGGTACTGCCCGCCCGGTCCGTCCGCCCTGCCGGCCGTACTGTCCGGTCCGCCGTGCCCGGTCCCCTTGCCCGGCCCCGCCCGGTCCGTCCGCTCTGCCGGCCGCACTGTCCGGTCCGCCGTGCCCGGTCCGCCCGGTCCGCCCCGTCCGGCCTGGCCTGGCTGTGTCCTGCCCGTCCGGCCTGGCCCGTCATGCTCGGCTAGCCCAGCCCAGCCCAGCCCAGCCCAGCCCGCCCGGTCCGCTCCGCCCGGCCTGCCTAATCCTGCCCGCCCTGGCCCGCCCTGGCCTTGGCCGCCCTGCCCGGCCTGCCGGTCCGCTCCGCCTGGCCTGCCTGGTCCTGCCCACCCGGCCTGGCCCGCTCGGTCCGCCCCGGTCCTGGTCGCCCGGCGCTGCTTATCGGCTTGGCTCTGGGCGGCGGCCACTCATGGCTTGGGAGCCGTGCCAGCCGCCTTTGTCGGTGGGCGGGCTGCCGTGCGGCCGTTCGGCGCGCCATTCGTGCGGTTGGGTGGGGTGGGTTAGAGCTGTTTGCGGTACAGGAGGAAGACGCGTTCTACTCGGGCGGCTACGGCTTTGGCGTAGAACGGGAGGGGGCCGACCCAGCCGATCTGGACCTGGTTGTGGCCGGCGGCTCTCTGGTCGGCGAGGCAGCGGCGTAGCAGCAGGGCGCCTATTCCAGAGCCGCGGGCGGCCGGTGCGGTGCCCATCGGGCCGAACCAGGACGGGCGGGACGAGCCGTAGGCGGCGAAGCCCAGGATCGTTCCGTCCTTGGCCAGCGCCAGGTGGCAGCCGGCCTGGTCGCGGCCGACCGAGTGGGTGATCTCGCCGGCCCAGCCCTCGCCGAAGTTCGCCAGGGTGAACCGGACCAGGGCCGGGACGTCCTCGGCGCCCGCTCGGCGGATGGTGATGCCCTCACCGGCCAGGCGTGCCTCGTCGTCGGCCGTTGCGCCCGGTGCTGCCCCGGAGGCTTCCGCCGTCAGGTCCACGGTCATGTTCCAGGCGGGCTGGTCCTGTTCGAAGCCGAAGGCCATGGCCGCGCAGATCGCCGGGGTGTAGCGGACGTCGATGCCGGGCCAGGCGTAGTACGGCGCGTTGCCGGCGATCACCACGTCGCCTGCCCCCAGTCCGGCCAGCGCACCCTCGACCCGGGACACCAGCGCCCGGGCCACGCCCCGGCGCCGCTCCTGCGGGTCCACGGCGATCAGATCGACGTGGCCGATCGAACGGTCCCGGTGTGACACCGAGCCCAGCACCACGCCGATCACCCGGCCGCCGGTCACCGATACCGGCTCGCCGGAGAGCGCCGCACCGGCCGCAGCCGAGCCCACGCCGGCCGCAGCCGCGTCAGCCGGGCCTGCAGAGGCCGGGCCTGCAGAAGCGGAGCCTGCAGAAGCGGAGCCTGCGAAAGCCGAGCCTGCGAAAGCCGGGTCCGCGTCGGCTGAGCGGAGGGCGATGAAGCCGGTGATTCTGCGGGGAGTGGGCGACCAGCCTTCCGTGCCGGTGGTCTCGCGCAGGCGCAGCACGATCTCCGCGGCCTCGGCGGCGTCCTCCGGCAGGTCCAGGGCGGTCCGGCAGAGGGCCACCACGGCGGGTACGTCGTCGTCGGTCAGTTCGGAGATCCAGAACTCGCTGTCCACAACCGCCGAACCTACCCAACGGCCGCCTCCCGCTCCGGTGTGGTCGGCTCCAGCAGATCGCGGCGGCCGCGTACGGGGGAGAACAGCAGCGCGAGCGGTGCGGCCAGCGCGGCCACCGCGACGATCAGCAAGGTGGTCCGGGCGCCGAGCGGTCCGGCCAGCGCACCCGCCACCAGGCCGCCGACCGGGATGGCGCCCCAGGAGACGAACCGGACCGTGGCCATGACCCGGGACAGCAGCTCCGGCGGGCTGGCGATCTGCCGGTACGTGCGGGTGGTCACGCTGAAGACGCACACGGTGCCGGCGAAGATCAGGACGCCGGCGGTGAAGCCCAGGTACGCCACCCAGCCGGTGCCCAGGGGGATGACGAAGGCGGCGGCGGCCTCCACGAAGCCGAGGATGATCAGGCCGCGGGCGGTGCCGAGCGCGTTGGTGGCCCGGGTGGTCAGCGCCGCCCCGATCAGGGTGCCGAGGCCGTCCACGGCCAGCAGCAGGCCCACCACGCCGGGCGGGGCGTGCAGCTCCCGGACCAGGTAGAGCGGGAAGAGCGTGAGGTGGGCGCCGCAGACGAATTTCAACGCGGTGGCCGACCACATGGCCGGGCCCATCATCGGGTGCCTGGTCACGTACGCCCAGCCCTCGCGGATCATCGCGCCCATCGCGGCCGGCTGGTCCGGGCGGTGTCCACGGCGGGGCGGCAGGGTCCGGAGCAGCGCCGCCGACACGAGGTAGCTGGCCGCGTCGATCAGCAGCGTCGGCACCGCGCCGAGGACCTGCACGGCGAGGCCGCCGAGCGAGGGGCCGGCGAGCTGGGTCGTGGCGTGCGTGCCGGACGTGAGGCTGTTGCGGGACTGCAACTGGTCGCGGCTGACGATCTCGGGCAGGAACGTGGTGTTGGCGACGAAGAAGATCACGTGCGCGAAGCTGAGGGTCAGGGCCACGACGACCAGCTGGGTGACGCTGAGCACGCCGAGCCACCAGGCGACCGGGATCGACGTGACGGCCAGCGCGCGGACGAGGTCCGCCCCGACCTGGGTGCCGCGCAGCGGGAGCCGCTGCACGATGACCCCGGCGGGCAGCCCGATGGCCAGCCAGGCGACGTAGCCGGCGGCGGCGATCAGGCCCATCTCGAACGGGGTCGCGTCGAGGACCGCGAGCGCGGTCAGCGGCAGGGCCACCCCGCCGACGGCCGAGCCGAGATCACTGCTGGTGCCGGCCGCCCACCACCGCCAGAACACGCTCACGGTCCCCGCCCCCCGTTCGAGTAAGTTCCATTTTGGAACGGACTATAGTGGAGGGCGTGCGCAGGGTCGAACTCATTGATGCCGACTGCGGCATCGAGCAGGCCCTCGGCGTGCTCACGGACTGGTGGACGTTCCTGGTGGTCCGCGACATCGCCGGCGGCGTGACCCGGTTCGAGGCGCTGCAACGATCGCTGGGCGTCAGCCGGCGGGCCCTGACCGAGCGCCTCGCCGCGCTGGTCGAGCACGGTGTGCTGCGCCGGGAGCCGTATTCGGAGCACCCGCCCCGCCACGACTACGTGCTGACGGCCAAGGGTGAGGGACTGCTGCCGGTGCTGATCGCGCTGCAGGAGTGGGGCGACCGGCACGTGCTCGGCGACGGCTCCCTCACCGCGACAGCAGCGCCCACCTCGGCCGAGGCGCACCGCGTGCACGGCCTGGTCGGCCGCCGGATCCCCGCTCTGCGCCTGGAGACCTGGACGGTCCTCTACTTCTTCCCCGGCGCCTTCGCGCCGGACACCCCGGGCTATCCGCCGGGCTGGAGCGACATCCCGGGAGCGCCGGGCTGCACCCTCGAGTCGATGACGTACGCGGCCAGAGTGGCCGACTTCGCCGCGGCGGGCGTCGAGATCCGCGGCATCAGCACCCAGCGCCCGGACCAGCTGGAAGCCTTCGCCACCCACGCGAAGCTGCCGTTCCCCCTGCTGTCGGACCAGGACGTCAAGCTGGCGGCGAGCCTGCGCCTGCCCACCTTCCGCACGGCGGGCGTGGACCGCTTCAAACGCCTGACCCTGCTGGCCGACCCCACCGCGACGATCCGCGCGGTCCAGTTCCCGATCACCGACCCGGCCGCCTCGGTGACCGAGATGCTCGCCCGGGTCCGGGCCCGCACCTGAGCCCGGCGCCCGGTCTTGCGAGCACGCAGCTCGCAATCGGCGGGAGCGACGGTCGGTTATCCGCACGGACCTACGACAGGAAGCCCTTGATCTGCTCTTGATCTTGCCAATCTCTTTTCACTCGCCGGGGGGACACCCGGCAGCGCTACCGTGGGGGTTGTGCGCTCTCCTTCCGTCTCCCGCTATGCCGCCGGCCGGCTCTCGCCCATCCGTCGCACCGCCGACCTGCGGCGATTGCGGGACGAGCAGTTCGATGTGCTCGTCATCGGCGGCGGGGTCACCGGCGCCGGCGCCGCCCTGGATGCCGCCTCGCGTGGCCTGAGCGTCGCCCTGGTCGAGGCCCGTGACCTGGCCGCCGGCACCTCCAGCCGGTCCAGCAAGCTCATCCACGGCGGCCTGCGCTATCTGGAGCAGCTCGAGCTGCACCTGGTGCACGAGGCGCTCACCGAGCGTGGCCTGCTCACCAGCCGGCTCGCGCCGCACCTGGTCCGGCCCGTGCCGATCCTGGTGCCGCTGCCGACCGCGTCACCGGCCGCCCGGGTCTGGCAGCGGGCCTACTACGGTCTCGGTGTCGCCGCCTACGACGTCTTCGCCGGGGTGTTCGGCAGCGGGCGCGGCATGCCCCTGCACCGGCACCTCACCCGCGACGGCGCCCGGCAGCTGTTCCCCAGCCTGCGCGCGGACAAGATCACCGGGGCGATCCGGTACTTCGACGGGCAGGTTGACGACGCCCGCCTGGTGGTCAATCTGGCCCGCACCGCCGCCAGCCTCGGCGCCGCCGTGGTCACCAGCGCCCGGGTCACCGGGTTCCTGCGCGAGGCGCGCGAGGTGGTCGGGGTCAAGGTGCGTGACCTGGAGTCGCCGGACTCGCCCGAGTTCGAGGTGCGGGCCCGCACCGTCGTGGCCGCCACCGGGGTCTGGAGCGACGACATGTCGCGGATGCTCAGCGACGTCGGTGTCCGGCCCGGCCTGCGGGTACGCGCCTCCAAGGGCGTCCACCTGGTCGTGCCGCGGTCGGCGATCACCGGCGAGGCCGGGCTGATCCTGCGCACCCCCACCTCGGTGCTCTTCGTCATCCCGTGGGGCGGGCACTGGATCATCGGCACCACCGACACCGACTGGGAGCTGGACCGTTCCCACCCGGCCGCGTCCGCCCGGGACATCCGCTACCTGCTCGACCAGGTCAACACCGTGCTGGACAGGCCGCTCACCGCCGACGACATCGAGGGCGTCTACGCCGGGCTGCGGCCCCTGCTCTCCGGCGAGGCCGACTCCACCTCGAAGCTGTCGCGTGAGCACGCCGTGGTCGAGCCGATGCTGGGGCTGCTGCTCGTGGCCGGCGGCAAGTACACGACCTACCGGGTCATGGCCGCCGACGTCATCGACCGGGCCGTGCGCCGGCTCGGCGGTTCCGCGCAGCCCTCGCGGACCGATCAGCTTCCGCTGCTCGGCGCCGACGGCTTCGCCGCCGCCTGGCGCGACCGCCTGGACATCGCCCGCCGGCACGGCGTCACCGCCGGGGTGATCGAGCATCTGCTGGAGCGGTACGGCACCCTCACCGTCCACCTGCTGGCGATGATCGAGGCCGACCCGGCCCTGGCCACCCCGCTCGCCGGCGCCCCGGAGTATCTCGCCGCCGAGGTCGCGTACGCGGCCCAGGCCGAGGGCGCCCTGCACCTCGACGACGTGCTCACCCGCCGCACCCGGATCTCGTTCGAGACCCCGCACCGGGGCGCTGAGACGGCTGCGCACGCCGCCGCGGTGATGGGCGACGCGCTGGGCTGGGACGCCGCGGTGCGCGCCCGGGAGATCGAGCACTACCTGGCCCGGGTCGAGGCCGAGCGGCAGTCGCAGAAGATGCCCGACGACCTCACCGCCGACGCCGCCCGCCTGGGCGTGCCGGACGTGCGGGGCTACGCCGCGGACCGGGGCACCGACCTGCTCGAAGTGGAACTTTGATCCTCGTCGACGAGCCGCGCTGGCCGTCCCGCGGCCGGCTCTGGTCGCACCTGGTCAGCGACGTGTCGTACGCGGAGCTGCACGCCTTCGCGGAGATGCTGGGCGCACCGCGGCGCGCCTTCGACCGGGACCACTACGACATCCCGGACGTGCGGTTCCCGATGGCGTTGTGGCTCGGCGCCACGCTGGTCCGTTCGCGGGAGCTCTCGGCCCGGTTGCGCGCCGCCGGACTGCGCCGGCCCAAGCACCTCAGCCGAGGGTCTTGAGCTCGGCTTCCAGGTTCGCCCGGGCCTTGTCCTCCCACGCCGCGCGCAGGGGCGCGTGCCGGTAGATCGACGGCAGTTCCAGCAGGGCCTTGAGCACCTGGGTCCGGCCGCCGCGGAAGGCGTCGTCCGGCACGTGCGCGTACTCCCGGCGGATCGCGGCCGTGTACGCCGCGTAGGCGTCCGGCTCGCTCGCCAGGATGGCCAGGTCTGCGTCGCAGAGCAGCTCGCCGTCCGGGTCGTCCTCCTGGGTGGCGTGCCCGGCGGTCAGGCCCACAAGCCGGGCCACCTCCGCCGCCGCCTCGTCCGGCGCGCCCAGGGTCGCCAGCAGCCCGGCCGCGAACTCGGCGCTGTCCCGCTCGTTGGCGTCGCCGAGGGCCCGCGGGTCGTACACCGCGTCGTGCAGCCAGGCCGCGAGCCGCACCCGGTCCGCGCCCGGCGCCAGCTCGGCGTACCGGTCGACGACGTCGAGGACCGCACTCAGGTGGGCCACGGTGTGGTACTGCCGCTGCGGCTCCGACCAGCGCGTGAGCAGGTACTCACCGGCCGCGCCGAGATCCGCGTCATCGGCGGTCGCCCCGGCACCACGCGCCGCCGCAACCCACCGCTGCACAAGATTCGTCACGACGGTCATCCTGGCACGCCTGCGGTTAGGGTCTGCACCATGACCGAGGTGGAGGCGCAGCGGGGGCTGGCCGCGGTGCTCGCCGAGCTGCGCGGCCGGTCCCGGACCGGGCTCGGGGCCGGCTGGTCCCGGGTGCGGGCCGGCTTCCCGCTCGCCGCGCAGGCCGGGCTGGGCGCCGGGATCGCCTGGTTCGTCGCGCACGACGTGATCGGCCGGCCCAGCCCGTTCTTCGCGCCGATCGCCGCCGTCATCACCCTCGCCTCGTCGGTCGGCCAGCGCGCCCGGCGCACGGTTGAACTGGTCGTCGGGGTGGCCATCGGTATCGGCATCGGCGACGGCATCATCCTGCTGATCGGCACCGGGCCGTGGCAGGTCGGCCTGGTGGTGGTCCTGGCGATCGTGGCCGCGGCGGCTGTCGGCGGCGGTACGCCCCTGGTGGTGCAGTCCGCCTCATCCGCGGTCCTGGTCGCGACTCTGACGGCGCCCGGCGCCGGGCTGCCGTACACCCGGTTCTTCGACGCGCTCGTGGGTGGCGCCGTCGGGCTGGCGGTGATGACCGTCCTGCTGCCGCTGAACCCGCTGACGGTGATCCGCCGGGCGGCCGACCCGGCGCTGCAGGCGCTCGCGGACGGGCTGCACGCGATCGCCGACGGGCTCCGGTCCGGTGACGCGGGCGCGGTCGGCGGGGCGCTGGACCGGCTGCGCACGGCCGAGGCCACCTTCACCGGCTTCGACCAGGCCGCGACCGCGGCGAGCGAGAACGTGGCGTTCGCGCCGGCCCGCTGGCGGGCCCGCGGCGCCCTGAGCCAGTACGTCGAGGGTGCCGACCACGTGACGTACGCGCTGCGCAACGTCCGGGTGCTGGCCCGGCGGGTGATGACGGCCCTCGGCGACGGCGAGCAGATCCCGCAGTGCCTGCCGACCTCGATCGACCTGCTGGGCGACGCGGTGGACCTGCTGCGCCAGGAATGGGCCAAGGGCGCCGAGCCGATCGCCACCCGGGAACGCGCGCTGCGGGCGGCGGCGGAGTCCGGGCGGGCGTACGACGAAGGGGTCGGCTTCTCCGGCGGGGTGGTCGTCGCGCAGGTCCGGACGACGGTCTCGGACCTGCTTCGGGCCACCGGGATCGAGTACGCGGAGGCGCCCCGGCTGGTGCGGCGGGCGGTCGGCTGGCACGCGCGGGGACGTACCGCCCGCAAGAGCGCGGGCTGGTCCCGGCCCGGCGGCTCCGGTCGCGGCCCGTCCTGACATTTCCGGCCCTTTTCCGCTCTTGATCCGCTTTCCGCCGCCGCGGGCCTGCCCGGCCCGGTCCGGGTGGCTACGCTGGGCGACATGGCCGACGTAGCTCACGGCGGGTCGCCCGACCCGGCACCCACCTCCGCGGCTCCGGCCTCCCCGGCGCCTGGTCCTGCCGCGCCGGGGTCCGGTTCCGCCGGATCGACCCCGACCAGGGAAGACGCGACTGCTGGTGCGGTCGCCCCCGGCTCCGCCGGGTCTCCCTCCGACGGGCTTGCGGGTGCGTCGGCCGGGTCGGTTGCTGTCGCGCCGGATGCGCCGGTCGGTGTCCCCGATCCGGCCGCCCTGCCCCCGATGCCGAACGGCCGGCGGTCGCGCGTGCCGCGCTGGTTGCAGCTGACCCTGGTGATCACCTTCATCGCGGCCTGCGCGATCGCGATGCTGGTCATCCTCGGCGTCAGCAACGGCCCGCAGGGCCTGGCGATCGGCCTGGGCGCGGCGATCCTGCCGGTGCCGGTGCTGGTCGGCTGCTTCCTCTGGCTGGACCGGTACGAGCCGGAGCCGAGCCGCTACCTGATCTTCTGCTTCGCCTGGGGCTCGGCCGTGGCCACGCTGGTCGCGATCGGCGTCAACTCGCTGGCCGCCTGGGGCTTCGACCGGATCGGCCTGCCCGACGCGCTGGTGGCGGTGCTGGTGGCGCCGTTCATCGAGGAGCTGATGAAGGCCATCGGCCCGATCCTGCTGCTCTGGCGCCGCCGCCGCGAATGGTCCGGCATCACCGACGGCATCGTCTACTGTGGCCTCTCCGCACTCGGCTTCGCCATGGTCGAGAACGTGCTCTACCTGGGCGGGCACGGCTACGCGTCGGGCGCCGACCAGTACGGCCCGGCGACCGGCATCCAGAACCTCTTCCTGATCTTCATCGTGCGGATCCTGTTCACCGGCTTTGCGCACCCGCTGTTCACGGCGATGACCGGCATCGGCCTGGGCCTGGCCGCCCGCTCGGCGGACCGCCGGGTGAAGTGGCTGGCGCCGATCGCGGGCCTGCTGCTGGCGATGATCCTGCACGGCATGTTCAACCTGCTCCCGACCCTGTCGGTGGCCACCGGCGAGACCCTGATCATGCTGTACGGCTACCTCGGCTTCATGGTCCCGTTCTTCTTCCTGGTGGTCGGCTTCGCCATCGCCCTGCGCAGCTGGGAGGGCCGGCTGAGCGAGCGCGTCCTGCCGGGCTACGTGAGCGCCGGCTGGCTGTCGCCGCCGGAGGTGGCCACCCTCGGCAGCCTGGGCCGCCGGCACTCGGCCCGGCAGTGGGCCAAGCGGGTGGCCGGAGACACGGGGGTACGCGCCATGCGCGGCTTCCAGGCGACGTCGACCAAACTGGCCCTGCTGCGCGACGGCATGCAGCGCGGCCTGCACAGCGGCAGCGCAGAGTCGCAGCAGCGAGCAACCGACGACGAGCAGCGGCTGCTCACGGCGATCTCGGAATACCGGTCGGTGTTCGTCGGGCGGGACCCGCAGATGCCACAGGCGTTCTGGGACGGGACGAGCTACCAGATCGCCTTCCCGGACGGGGTGACCCGCACGGTGAACGCCCCGGCGGAGCCGGTGGTGCCGGTGCCGGTCCGGCTGCCTCCGATGCCGGTGATGGCCGGCGCTTACGGGATGCCGCCGGGTTACGCCGCGCCGGGCTACGGCGTCGGTCCCGGCCAGGGCGGTCCTGGTTACGGCGGTCCTGGTTACGGCGGTCCTGGTTACGGTGGCCCGGCTGGTTATGGGCAGCCTGGTTATGGGCAGCCGGCTTTCGACCAGGGGGGTTACACCCAGGCTGGTGTCGCGCAAGGCGGTTATGGGCAGCAGGTGGCCGGGCAGTCCGGTTCCGGTGATGGTTACAGCCAGCCGGGTGGCAGTGGTTACGGACCGCCGCCTGGTTACGGCCAGCAGGGTGCCGGTCAGGTCGGGTCCGGCGCTGGACACGGCGAGCAGGGCGGCAATGGCTATGGCCCGCCTGCGGGCTACGGCCAGCAGGGTTCCGGCCAGCCTGGCTCTGGCCAGCCTGGCTCTGGCCAGCAGGGTTCCGGCCAGCCTGTTTATGGTCCGCCGCCTGGCTTTGGCCAGCCTGGCTACGGTCCTTCGGGTTATGGGCCGCAGCCGGGTTACTCGCAGCCGAGCTATGGTCCGCCGGCCGGTTATGGCCAGCCTGCTTACGGTCCGCCGCCCGGTTACGGTCAGCCTGCTTACGGTCCGCCGCCCGGCTACGCCCAGCCCGGCTATGGCCAGCCCGGCTATGGCCAGCAGTCTGGCCATGGGCCGCAGCCCAGCTACGGCCAGCAGCCCGGCTACGCCGAGCAGCCGGGAGGCGCGCCCGCCTACGGTCCCGCGCCGACACAGAACCATGACCAAGGCCAGGGTCAGCACGCAGG
>NZ_BOQL01000046.1 GCF_018332655.1 Actinoplanes auranticolor
ACCCTTATTTACTAGGGTCTTCGGACGCGGGGTGGTCGGGTGCGCCGTTGACCATCCGTACGCCGTCGCGGTCGTCCATCCAGCTGGGCCGCTCGCGGAGGTAGCCGAGGTTCACGCCCTTGCGGTCGGTGTGCTCGAGGGTCGTGCCTTCGTCGGGGCTCAGGCGGGTGTACCAGGAGGTCAGGTCGTCGTGTCCACCGGTCCAGTTCACGTATTCGCTGAAGCGGTAGAACCAGTACGTGCCGCAGGTGCAGATCTTCAGTGCTTCGAGGTCGTGGTGGGACTCGTACAGCACCCGCACGGTCCGCAGGCTGGCGGTCTGACAGCAGTCCAGGAATGTGGGCTCCCGCATCACGGTCTTCCTTCAGGGGTTGTCGGGTTCAAGCGGCAAGGATGGCGGTGAAGCGCTGCTGCGCGAGGTCGAGTTGCTGACGGATGTGGTCCTTAACCTTCGGATCGAGGGGTGTGTCGCGGCGGTCGAGAAGCTCCCGGAGGATGGGGACGGCGCCGGTGTACTTGCGCGCGGAGCGCTGCACCTTGGATCCGGTGGCGTGGATGATGCCGACGCCGTTGTCGGTGAAGTCGGACAGCTTGATCACCCTCGCCCACGGGTTGTCGGCCAGTGCGGTGGTGAGGTGGTCGAGGTACTGCCGGATCCGGTCCACGCCGGCCTGAGGTTCAGGGTTGGTGACCGCGTCGACGAGCTGAGCAACCCGCAAGTTGTAGCGGGTGGTGAGAACAGCGGATGCCTGCTCGCGGGGTGGGGGTCCGTGCCCGGTGGGCAGGCCGGTCATGGCCCAGGGCTGGTCCTCGACGGCGTCGTGCAGCAGCGCCGCGATCAGGACGTCGGGGTCGGTGACGCGGTAGTAGCACAGGATCCGCAGGGCGACCCGCAGCGGGTGATTGATGTACGGCTCGCGGGTACGGCGCTGCCCGGCGTGCAACCGCGTGGCCCAGGCGGCGGCGTCCTCGACCATGCGGCAATCGTGTGGAGGCAGCCGGTCGAGTTCGAGGGTGATGCGCTGGCGCAGGCCGGTTTCGCCGTGGATCTCGGTGATGGCGTGCAGCGGCATGACGAGCAGCTGCGCCGCGGGTACGAGGGTGTGCTGGTGCGGGGGTGTAATCATGTTCCGATTGTCGACCGTTAAGGAATCGGCTGGAACTATGAATCGGCCGTGCTGCTATAGGGTTGGTCTATGGCTGAGCCGCGTATCTCGTTCGACGCGTTGGCTGCCTTCGCGGCCTTCGCCGACACCCTGAACCTGACCCGGGCCGCCGCGGCGCTGCACCTGTCGCAGCCGGCCCTGCACGCCAAGATCCAGACGTTGTCCCGGGAGCTGGGTCGGCCGCTGTACGAGAAGGTCGGCCGCCGGCTGGTGCTGACGCCGGACGGTGAGCAGGTGGCCCGGTTCGCCCGTGAGCAGAGCGACCGCGTCGGCCGGCTGCTGGACGATCTGCGCGTGACCCCGATGACGCGGCCGATCGTGCTGGCGGCGGGTCATGCCGCCTACCTGCACGTGCTGGGCGAGGTCATCCGCACCACCCTGGCCGAACGGCCGGGGAGTCTGCGGCTGCTGCACACGAATCGCGGGGAGATGCTCGACGCGGTACGGGCCGGCCGTGCGCATCTGGGTGTGTCCGTGCTCGACGCGATCCCCAACGATGTGGTGTCGTTGCCGGTCGCGACGTACCCGCAGGTGGTGCTGGTCCCGGAGGCCCACCGGTTGGCGCGGCGCCGCACCGTGAAGCTGAAGGACCTGGCGGGGGAGGAGCTGGTGGTGCCGCCGCAGAATCGGCCGCACCGCGTCAGCCTGGAACGCGCGATGCGGGCCGCCGAGGTGCCCTGGACGGTCGCGGCCGAGATCGAAGGCTGGCCTCTGACCGTGCATTACGCCGCGCTGGGGGTGGGCTTGGCCGTGGTCACCGGTTGCGTGACACCCGCGGCCGGGCTCGTCGCGCGACGGGTCACCGACCTGCCGCAGGTGACCTACCATGCCGTGCACCGCCGCCATGCCGGCGACGACCCACGCGTGGCGGCCCTGCTCACAGCGATCCGCGCCGCCCACACCACACCGACATCCCGAAGCCGGCGCGCTCCGTCCACCTGCTGAACGAAACAGGGACTGCCGTCGCCGAGCACTCGATCTCATGAACCGGAGGATGCGTGACCGGACAGTTCCCCGACGAGCTCCGCTACCGCGGCCGGCTCTACGCCGTCACCGCCGTTGATGGCCATGGGCTGTTCGACCCGGCTGATCATGGGCTGGAGCCGGGCATGCTCAGTACCGCCTGCTGGCGCGGCGTCTGGTGTCGCTACGCGGTGCGTCACGGCCAACTGCTTCTCACCTCAGTGCGGCTCGGCCGCTCGAGCGCGCCGGCGAGCAGACTGTTCGGTGTTAGACCCCGGGTGAGCCCGGCAACCGACGTCTATTCAGGCGCCTGGCACTACCGCCGGGTCGACGGTGCGACGGCGTTCACCGGCCGGCTGCTCGTCGGGAACGGGTACGTGGACGTCGGCCGGCTTGCGATGGGATTTCCACCGGCTTGGTTGTACGAGCGGGTCCACGAGCTGCGCTTCACCGCAGGCCGCCTCACCTCGACGCAGAACCGTTCGGCACCCATTGCGATGGTCCGCCACCGCCTGGGCGCGGACGGCCTGAAGCCAGGGCCGAACGAAGCCCGATCGGCATGGGTGCACCGCACCTTCTCGCTGGACTTCGACTACAGCTGGCCACAGATAGCCTCAAACGACTGACCGCTCGGTGAGATTCGAGCGGGAGGCTGGCCACGCGATGAACACGTGAGCCGCCCGGCGTGGGCAGCATCTCACGTCACGGTGGTCAGCGATCCGCTCGGATACGCCTTGCACAGGCGGTTGGCGATCCGGTCGCGCGCTGCGAGGTCGCACTGTTACTTGTCGGGCTCGGTGATCTGCGGTCGCTTCACGGCAATCCATGCCTCTACATCTTCGGCCCACCAGACCTTGCCCTGCACCAGGTCTGCCGCCGGCTCAGGGAAGTCCGGCCGGCTGGTGATCTGATAGACCCGCTGCCTGCTGATTCCACCCAACCGCATGCGGATCTCGTGTGCGCCCATGAGTCGAAGCGACCGCGTTCCCATACACCCGACTATATACATGCGACTACCCCCGGGCGAGGTCGGTGCCGCGCTGGGCATGACACCGCGGTGATTGTGGGTTCTCATCGGATCTGATCCGTACCTGATCCGTCTCACTGGTTCTGGTCCGCCCGCGCCCCTACCCTTCAAGGGACGACCAGGCCAGCAGGTCTTGGTCGGGCTGGCTAGCCTCGCTCGCATGTCGGAGCCCGTGGTGGAAACTCAGCAGACCTATGACGCCATTACCGCGGAATATGCCCGGGTCAACGCGCCCGCCGACCCGGAGGTGCTCAAGGACGTCGCCTCGCTGAAGGCGAACCTGCCGCACGGAAGCCTGGTCGCCGACATCGGATGCGGCCCCGGATTCGAACTCCGACTGCTCCGACAGCACGGCTTCCGGGCGGTCGGGCTGGACCTGTCGATCGGTCAACTCCGCACCGGTGGTGAGCCCGGAGTCGCCCAGGCCGACATGCGCCGCCTACCGCTGCAAACTCGATCGGTCGACGCCGTCTGGTGCCACGCGGCGCTGCTACACATCCCGCACGTTGCCGTTCCCGCAGTCCTCGACGAGTTCGTTCGCGTCATCCGCGCAGGTGGCGTGCTCTTCCTGAACGTTGCCGACGGCGACGGGGAAGGCTGGGAGGCTGCCGCGAACTATCGCTCGACCCGCCGGAGATGGTTCACCTTCCACCGGGCGCAACGGCTGACCGAGCTGCTCGCCACGACCGGTTTCGAGGTCTACGACCAGCGCCACATCGAAGCCGGCCGCGGCTGGTTGTCGCTGCACTGCCGACGACTCGCCTGAACAGCGAACGCAGTCACCGGATCAGATCTACTGAGAGAAGCTCCGCACCGATCCTCTCAATCAACCTGATCCGCTACTGGTCAGCGCGCACACGCCGGATCAGGTCGGTTGAGAATCCACAGTGATTGGCCGCTGGTCAGCGCACGTCCGTCTCGATCCGAGAGTGCCGGTGAGTGCGGAGCGATGACGTGGTGGCTCAGTCGCTGTTGATCCATGAACTGGAGTCGGTGATGGCGGGGACACCGGCTTGGACGAAGCGGGCTGCGATGCGGTCCCGTGCTACCTGTAGGTCGAGGTTCCCGGCGAGTTCGCCGGTCTGGATCAGGTGTTTGAAGCATCGTGTCAGGCGTTCTTCGAGGTCTCCTTCCCCGGGGGTGGTCTCGAGGTGGGCGACCAGGGTCGGCAGTGAGGTGTACGGCGTCGTGACGCTGTAGCTGTATTCGCGTCCGGCGTCGCCGGTCTGGGGCAGGTACTCGTACTTCTCGCGGAACTCGATGCCGTGGTCGCCGGGGGCGGAGGCGTCCAGGGTCAGGACCAGCTCGAACAGGCAGTCGGTGCCGGCCCGGTACAGGTTGAGGATCTGTTCGGTGCGGGCGAAGCCCTCCACCGTGGCGGTGATGCCGGCATCGGTGATCCACGCCGCGACGCGATCGCGATTGGCCTGCCTGGCGGCCCCGGCATGAAGATGGCCGTGGGCGGCCATGGCGTCGAAGCAGGCGATCAACCGGTCATCGACGCGCCCCCGGCCGGGTGACAGGGCGAGCCGCTGCTCGAAACGGTCCACCAGTACGGGCAGGTCCTCGATCGGTACGGTGACGCGGTACTCGGTACCGCCCGACCGTTCGTCGCGGGCACGGTATGCCTCGGTGAACCAGAGGATCGGGGGTCGCCAATCGGCCCAGAACACCACTGCGAGGACCATGTCATCGGCTCGGAGGATCTCGTGTTTGCGGGGCTGGCCGCCGCCGCGGGCGACGACGGAGACCTCCGCGCACCAGGCGATGAGACGGTCTCGGTTGCCACCCGGCGGCAGGTGCGCCCCGAGTTCACCACGTGCGACCAGCTCCGTCAGGATCGTTGCGGCGCTCTCATCAGGCCGGTCGGTGTGCGGCGGTGCGATCCGGTCTGCGAACAGGTCGGCCACAGCGGTCAGGGTTTCGTAGCTGATATGTACGTGGTGGCTGTACCCGGAGTAGACGACGTCCGGATAGCCGGCACCGGGATCGGAGAACTCTTCTTGCAGGAACACATCGAAGGTCGAGTCGTAGGCGTCGGCCGCCTTGAGTTCCACTGACAGCGTGCGTAGGAACCCGTTCGGCTCGATCGCCGCGAACAGCGGCACCCGCCGCCGCAGCGTGCGCCACCGCTGGGTGTCGAACCACCGTTGCTCGTATCCGATGCCGGCCCGCCGGCAATGGGTCGCGACCTGCCCATCATTGCTGATGTACTGATCCTTGATCTCACCCCGTTCGGCCAACACGGCCAACGCGGCCAGGAGTCGATCGAGCGTTCCGGTCTGCGGCAGCCCGAACGCCTCGGTGAAGTAGTCGGCCAGAGTGACCAAGTCTGTCTCCGCGACGTGGATCGCGCCGATCCGGCCCAGCCGGTTCGGCCGGGACCGGAACTCGGCACCACCGTCCACGATGACGATCAGGTCCACGGGCAGCGGCATGCGAACACGCTAGCGACCCCGGTCACGTCAGGCCGGCTCAGCGACTCCTCCCGGTTGGTGCAGCCCGCCGTTACGGGCTCAGGATGCGCAGGTGTTGAGCATGGTCTGCAGGGCCGTCTTCTCCGATGCCTGCAGCGTGAGCGCCCAATAGGACTTCACGGCGATCCACATTTTGGCGTAGGTGCACCGGTAGGAGGTGATCGACGGTTGCCAGGTTGAGGGGTCCTGGTCGCCCTTGGCCTGGTTGACGTTGTCGGTGACGGCGATCAGCTGGGGCCGGTTGAGGTCGTTGGCGAAGCTCTGCCGCCGGCTGGTGGTCCAGGAGTTGGCGCCGGAGCGCCACGCCTCGGCGAGCGGCACGATGTGGTCGATGTCGACGTCGGAGGCGGCGGTCCAGGTGGCGCCGTCATAGGGGGAGTACCAGCGTCCTGAGGTCGCGGCGCAGGCGGTGTCGGTGACCACGGATGAGCCGTCGCGTTTGAGGACGGTCTCGCGGGTGTTGCAGCTGCCGCTGATGGTGATCCAGTGCGGGAACAGGTCCCGGGAGTAGCCACTGGTGGAGCCCTGTGCGGCGACGCGGAGTCCGTTCAATTGCGATTGGGCGGTGGCTTTGGACGGAATTCCTGTCGGGGTGGCCAGCGCCGGGCCGGTGAGCAGGCTGCCGGCCAGGGTGGCGACGGCAAGGGTGATGGTCCAGTGCAGGGCTCGCTTCATGCCGCTCCGATCGCGAGGTAGCGCCGCCGGCAGGTAGCCGACGTCTCACTCGAATATCGATGGAGTTCAGTGTGTGGCGCGACCGGCGTGGTGTGAACATCCCGTAGCCGTCCTACTACGTTGAGGATGCGCGGGCTGGCACATCACTTGCTGAGCTCATGCGGGTGGGTACGGATCTCGGCTGTTGGTGACATCGATGTTCGGCACGTGCTGGCGGCTCGGCCTGACGAAGGTCACGGGTTGGCGCGGGTGTCGGCCGTGGTGGGTCATCGGCACCGTAGCGAGAGCGGGCCGCGTGAGGCGCCGCGGTGCGGCGACCTGCTGATCGCCCGACGCGCACAGGCGAACTGGCAGACAGGGGTGTGGACGTGTTGTGCTCGGGTCGTGGGCATGGACCTCAGAAGCATCGCGGTGCCGTTGCACGCCGAGCCGATACGGGCGATCCGAGCCGATGCCGTGCTGTGGGAGGAAGCAGCACGTGGCCGCCGTTTGGTGCGCGGCGCGGCGGCGAAGCCTTGCCGGCGATCAGCCGGGAGCTTCTGGCGGTGGTGCCGGCTGGGACGGGCTGGGTTGATCACTTCGATGGCCGGTGTTTCCAGCAGGCCGAATACCTGCTTGATCCGGTGGCATACCGCACGCAGGCCCAGACGTGGCGAGAACGGGAACGCACGGTGGCCTATCGCATCGTGACCGGCGACGTCGTCTTCGCCGACCATGCCAGGACCGGGCAAGGATTCCCGTGGCGGTGCTCGACGAGCGCGTTTCTGGTCGCAGCGGTCCAGCGCATCGACAGCCTGGACGTCGATGCTGTTCGTCAGGAGTTTTCCGTCGCTGAGATGCACGCCCTGGGGCTGTACAAGGTGCATGCCGGCGAGGACGACAACAAGGCGTTCGCCCGCCTACTGACCGAGCTTCGCGAGTTCGCCGAGCATTGTCGTACGGTCGCCGCCAAAGACCTGGACCTTAATCATCACGCTCTACTGACCACACGTGGTGACGACCGGCCAACGGCGACCGAGTGGCGCGTCCTGCGACCGGGATGCCACCGGGATGTTGCTGTCCGGGGCGGCACCGACCGCGGCTCACCCAGTTCCACGACTATCGCGCGCCCGCGGGCCGCCAGAGCTCGACGTCGTCAGGCGCCAAGTCTGTACGGAGGCGAAGATGCCGCACAGGATGGCGGTACCGCCCTCGCTCATACGCCTGGTCGACCACCATATCGACCACCGGCAGCGGCGCGACCTGCACGTAGGCCTGCGGCTCGCGCCGGTCGAGCTGGCCGAGCCAGGCCGCCGGCAGCAGCTGCGGCTGCGGCCACGGGTGATCATCGCCGCCCGCAGTGAGCATTCGGCCGATCTCCTTGTTGTTGGCTCAGCGTGAGCGGCACGGTCCGGGCGACGTAACGCAGCCGGCCCCAGGCGTCGAGACGGCCGAGCAGCAGCACGCGGGGGTCGTCGACCGCGCCGATGATCCCGCCGATGATCGCCTCGGTGGTGACGCGCCGCTTGAGCTTCCACCACCCGACCCGGCCCGGCCGGTACAAACCATCGAGGTCCTTCACGACCAGACCCTCGACCCCGGTTACCACGAGCTCGTCGAAGCAACCCCGCGCCAAATCCACGTCCAAGGTCTGCGGGCACACCGCCAACGCTGCCGGCGCCCCTACGAGCAGGTCCTCGAGTCGGGCCCGGCGCTGCCGCAGCGGCCGGCCAGTGAGCTCGAGCTCGGCGTCGGCAAGCACGTCAAACAACACCAGGCTCGCAGGCCGAGCCGCCGCCTCCCGCGACAGACGACGCCCGGCGGTAATGCGACCCAACAGGGCCGGGAAGACGGTGCGGCCGGTTTTGGTGCCCCACACGACCAGCTCGCCGTCGACCACGGTCCCCGGCGGCAGCGTCTCACGCACCGCGGCGACTGGCAATGTCAGATATTAGAACCGTCGGAATCCTCGAATCTGGGCGAGGCGGTGGTGTCCTTTATCTGCCAGGTCAGCGCCGCGCCGTACTCGGAGGAGCTCGGCATCGCGTCACCGCCGAGCAGCTGCCGCACCGTTTGCGCCGCTGACAGCGCCTCGTGGACCCCCGTGTCGAGCGCCACTCGCGCATCTGGATAACGCTGCGGAGCCGGTTCGGCCGTGGGTGCCGGTCCGGTCAGCCGGATGATCCGTAGCTCGTCGGTGAGCAGCCAGCCGTCCGTGGCCAACGCGTTGCGGATATTGCGGAACCGCAGACTGGTCGTGAAGTCTGCTCGGGCGTACCGGCGGTCGTCGTTGCGCAAGGTGCCGAGTGCCCGGGTGCGCAGCGCAGCACGTCGGCGGTGAGCATGATGCGTTGCCGCGGCCGCGGTTCCCGGCGATCCCACCGAGCAGCACGAGCACGGCTACGGGTGCGCGGCTGGCCAGGAGCACCACGCCGACGTCGGCGCCGCTGGCGCCGGGCAGCGACAGCACGGCGAAGGCCAGCGCCAGCGGATCAGGTGTCGCCGAACGTTGATGCGGCCCGACCGGTGAAGTAGCGCCGGAACTGTGGGCGGGTCGCCAGCCGGTCGCGGGACTGGCGCGTCGGGGTGCTGCTCTAATGTTTGAAGGCACGTTGCCGATACGAGCTTTCCCAAAGCAAGGAGAGCGTCGTGCGCAAGGTCTTCATCGGTACACTGTCAGCATTCGTCGCCTGCTCGATGGCCGTCACGGCATCCCCGGCCCAGGCGGCGACCAAATACGTCAAGGGACTGAGTGTGTACGCCTTTCCCTCCTTCGACTCGGGTGGGTGTTCCAAGGGTGAGGCGGGCGCGGACTTTACCGCTCCGCAGCCCTACTCGTACCGTTACACGCTGAAGATCGTGACTCCCCGCGGTGTGATCAAGAAGACGGCTGAGACTTACGATTACAGCGTCTCGATCTCCACCGGCTGCGTCTCGTCCGCCTTTTTGAAGGATGCCTTGAGGAAGCGCCTAAGCGGCACGATCTCCGTCTACTCGGACCAGGGCAAGTACCTAGGCTCCGCGACGGCACGCGTGCGTTACGTCTCCTGCTGATCTGCCTGTTCCCGCCGGCTCGGAGCAACGGCCGAGGGTCGGCCGCCAACCTCATGTCAGCTCCGGCCGCGTCGATAAGGCAGGCGTCTCGTCGTCGTACCCTTCAGGAGTCATCGATGCACTTCAACCGCCTTGCCGCTGTCGTCGCCTGCGCGATTACGGTGGGCAGCACACTTATGGCGACGCCTGCGTCAGCGGCGGCAAAGCCGGGTGTGGTCATCAACTACTGGTCCACGCCCGTCGTTGTGAAAATCAAGCCGAAGACGATCGAACCGTTCAAAGACATGTACTACACCAAGGTCAATTGGACGAAACTGACCGGCAGCATGGGTTATGCAACCAGCATCCGTCACATCAACCTCTGCAAGCCTTCCTGTGCCGACGCCAACTATATGACCGAACGAGTCAGCATGAAGTTCACCCGGGTGCGAACCACGTCGACCAACCGCCGCGTCTTCACTCAGGTGCGCGTGACAGCGATGAAGACCCACAAGACCGAGACCCATTCGCTCCCCCTGCGTGGTTATTGGGAGGAGTAGTTCCCGAGGGTTTGGGAAGTACGGTGTGAGGTCCTTGCCGTGGCGACTTTGTAGATACACCCCGTGCGGCCGGACGAACGCCATGGCCCTGAACCCGTCGTTCTCCAGACTCCGGACGTCTCATGAGACAACGCTGTCACCAGCAGCCCTCGCTACCGCCTCAGTAGTACTGCGTCCCTGCTCACTGTGAAACACCAGCGGTCGCGGCACTCAGGGCGCCGATGATGGCCCAGCCGATCCGGGCGTAGGTGGAGGCCGCGGCGGGCGTCGTCTTTAGAGCACTCCAAGCACGA
Organism: Actinoplanes auranticolor; assembly: GCF_018332655.1. Classification (GTDB taxonomy): domain Bacteria; phylum Actinomycetota; class Actinomycetes; order Mycobacteriales; family Micromonosporaceae; genus Actinoplanes; species Actinoplanes auranticolor. The sequence continues at coordinate 10,174 of NZ_BOQL01000046.1, forward strand.
TAAGCCAGACGATCCACAGGTCACGGCCGGTGGCGGGCAGCCCAGCGGTGTGGGCGTCCAGCTAGACCCAGACCGGGTCGCTGACCGAGGTGGTGACCGGAACGTGGTGATCCAGGTACCGAGTCAGGTCACGGTCGCGGCGACGATGGCCCAGATCAGCCAGAGCAGAGGCCCCGTGCCGCCGCCACCTGCGTAGCTGAGGTGCGCCAGCGCAGTCGCCGAGCGCCGGGGATCTCCAGGAAGACCGCTCGAGCAACCGGTCGGAGGGCCCCAGGTAGGCGACACGTTCGTCGCTGGCGGTGGCGATCGCCTCGTCAACGCGTATATGCCCTACTAGCAGTCCGGCAACTGGTCGGTGGCGGACTGGTCGCCGCCGTTGGCGCGCTGCTGCTCCAGCAGAGCGATCAACTCGTCGACGCGCCCATGCTCGGCCAGCAGCCCCACCAACCGGTCGGCGGCGCGCTCGTTGCCGGCGTCGGCGCGCTGCCGCAGTAGCGCGATTGCCTCGTCGACGCGCCTATGCTTGACCAGCAGCCTCACCAACCGGTCGGCGGCGCGCTCGTTGCCGGCGTCGGCGCGCTGCCGCAGTAGCGCGATCGCCTCGTCGACGCGCCCATGCTCGGCCAGCAGCCCCACCAACCGGTCGGCGGCGCGCTCGTTGCCGGCGTCGGCGCGCAGCCGCAACACGGCGATCGCCTCGTCGACGCGCCCATGCTTGACCCGTAGCCCTACTAGTCCGTCGGCGGCGAACTCGTCGCCGGCGTCGGCGCGCTGCTGTAGTAGCGCGATCGCCTCGTCCACGCGCCCATGCTCAGCCAGCAGCACTACTAGCCGGTGGGCGGCCTCCTGGTCGCCAGCGACGGCGCGCTGCCGCAACACGGCAATCGCCTCATCGACGCACCCCCGATTGACCAGCACCCCAACCAGCCAGCCGACAGCGAACTGGTCGCCGGCGTCGGCGGCCTGCCGGTAGAAAAGTATGGCGTGACCGGGCTGCGCTCTACGTTCGGCGTTGTAGCCAAGCCACAAGGAGTCGTCGAGGTGGTGATGGTCGGCGAGGGCTTGCCATACCAGGTCGGGCAGCTCGACAGCCCGACGCAGATGCTGGGCGTGCTGGTACAGGTAGTCCGCGGTGATGTAGCCGCCGACTTGGCCCATGCCAGCTGCTTGGGGGGTCAGGCAGGAGGTAGCGCCGTGCAGCGGCGTGGTGGCGTACTTGATGGCCTGCTCGAACCAGTCATATGGTGCTGTTGCCTGCAGCGCGCTGCTCAAGTAGGCCGGCGCGGCCGCGTTCAGGTACTCGACGGTCAGCGGCGCACTAGCGCCGACCCGGCGGGCGTCCAACGCGGCAGTGATTACCGCCCGGCCGTAGGACGGTCCTGGCTTGACACTGTCAGCGAGCCACCATTTGACCAGCTCCGGACCGGCGGCGAGCACCTCGGTCACCCCGGCGTCGTTGGCCTTCAAAGCGGCTCGGATCCTGCCGTCATCCGCTGCCAGGTGCTCAGCCCTGCGCCTTTCGGCAGGGCTGAACGTGGTGAGCTCAACGACCCGTGCGAGTCCGAGCAGTTCCCGGTCCTCGGCATACCGGTCGTCCGGTCCTGGCTCGCGCAGGGCAGTGCGGGGACCGTACTCGTCGGGCCACAAGGTGCCCACCACGGCCACACCGGCGGCCAGCAAGGACCGCATCGTCGCCGCGGGCAGCCCGCCGGGCTGGTTAAGGTAGCGCTGCAGTTCGACGAGCCACACCACCGTGCGTGCCGGCGGGTCATGCGCCGTCGTGCGCACCGCGGCGGCGTCCCCCGGGTGCACCAGCCACCATTCCGGTAGCGCCGCGCGCACCGCCTCGTACAAGGCACGAGTCTTTCCTACCGACGAGGCGCCCTTGACCAGCACGAACCCGCCCCGATCGCCGTAGCGGTGACCGCGGAACGCAGATCGGCGTCCGCATCGCGGGGCACGTACACCGGCAGGCCCTCAACCCCCGGTTCGACCTGTATTGACGCGTGCACTCCCAGCAGCCGCGGCTGCGCCTGACGAACCCGTACCGCACCGGCCGGACGACGCAGATGACTCGTGTCGACCCGCTCCCACGCCGCCAACCACGGCTGCTGGTCTACATCCTGTAATCCACACGCGGTCAGGAACTTGACCACCGTGTCTCTGGAAGGCACTGACCTGCCATTGAGCATGTCACTGAGCGTGCTCGGCGGCAGCACCGGCGTCTTCGCCCGTCCCCCCACCGCCCGGTCCAGAGCGCCATAAGACAGTCCGTGCCGGAGAGCCTTCAGCGCCGCCGCCAGCTCCGGCAAGGTCTCGATCTGCGCCGGATCGGGCAGCGAGGCAGCATCGCCGCTGTTCGGTGGCGCTTCGCCGGACAACATCGGACCCCCGTAGACCCAGGCCATCAAGAACACTTTCCGCTGGCCACCCGCCAGCGCTGTCCGAGTTCCTTCGCCACCGATGCCGAACCCACCATCGCCGCGGTTCAGTCAACACATCACCCAGGGGCCCGGCCGGCCACCCCGCCACACGAAGCGGGAGCACACCATGAACGACTGGACCATCGTCGCCGACACCATCGGGGACCTGCTCAACCTCGCCGCAGCGATTATCACCTTGATTGCCGTCCGATCCCAGCCGCCGCGCAAGTAGCCCTTCGGGCAGGGGCGGGGCCTCACCGAGGTCGCCGCCCCAAGAGGCACCAGCGACCCCTCAAGGCTGACCTGCGCCGATCGTTCGCCGCCGACCTACAGGGCATGGTCTTCCAAAGCGAGGAGCCCGGACGCCCCTGGCCCTGACCACTCCCAGCTGGTCCCCGGATCTCAGCCACCGCCAGCCGATACCGTACGTGCCGGTCGAACCAACCCTGGTAGCAGTAGTCGAGCAGGACACCACCACACACGGACCGTTCGGCCGCCTACGTCATCAAGCAGCAGCCGTGCGGCCGCGCCTTGGCTTCGGTCGTGGGAACGGGACCCGCATGAGCGCCTCACCTGGACCCGATATTCAGCGTTTCACGACGATCAATGCGCGTGAGTTCGGGTCCCACCTGGTGTTTCTGACTTGCCGGTGATCAGGGCGTTGGATCATGCGAGCGTACGCTTTCAGCATGCGGATCGGCGATTTGTCCAAGCGCACGGGCGTGAGTTCGCGCTCCCTGCGGTACTACGAGGAGCAGGGTCTACTGACCAGTTCACGCTCCGACGCCGGGCAGCGTCACTATTCCGAGATCGACGTCGAGCGCGTGGCGCTGATCCGGCAGCTGTTCGACGCGGGGATGTCCAGCCGGGTGATCGCGGCGGTGCTGCCGTGCGTCGACTCCCCAACTGACCCGGACATCACCGAGTCGGCGTTCATGACGATGATGCACGAGCGCGACCGGATCGACGCCGACATCGCGAACCTGCTCAAGAGCCGGGACGCGCTCGAGGTACTGATCGGGATCAACCGCAAGTACTGGGCGGAGCTGACCTCAATCCCGGTCGCGGGGTGACACCGTCGGCCCGACGCTGTGACCCCCGCCTCAGCTGGTTGCCCTTCACACCGATGTGAGCGGTGAGGATGGTTTCAGCGCTCGGAACGACCGGGCCGGTCACACCGGAGGCGGTAGAAGATGGGACAGGCGTGGGGTTTCAGCAGGTATGGCGGGCCTGAGGTACAGGAGTTCTTCGATCGTCCCGACCCGGTCCCCGGTCCCGGCGAGGTGCTCATCCGGGTCGACGTCGCCGGCGTGAATCCGATGGACCACGTCATGCGCTCGGCACTGCTCCCCGGGCTCGACAGCGGGCGTCCGTTTCCCCGCGTGCTGGGCATGGAGGCGGCCGGAACCGTTCTCGCCCTGGGCGAGGGCGTCGACGGCCTCGCGGTGGGCGACCCGGTCTTCGGCTTCGCGCTCACCGGTGCAGGCTCCTACGCCGAGACGACGGTGCTGTCCGCGCCGCACACCGCTCGCATCCCGGCGGGCCTGCCCGCGACTGTGGCGGCGACGCTGCCGGTAGCCGGAACCACAGCGGTCGACGCGCTTGACCAGCTCGGCCTTCCGGCCGGTGCCACGGTTCTGGTCAACGGGGTCGGCGGCGGAGTCGGCCTCCTCGTGGCCCGGCTGGCCGTCGAGCGCGACCTGCAGGTGATCGGCACCGGGAGCAGCATCAAGCGCGAGCCCGCCGAGGCCATCGGGGTGCGGTTCATCGACTACACCGCCGGGGACGTCGTGGCCGCGGCACGCGAACTGGTGCCGGACGGCTTCGACGGTATCGTCGACACGGTCGGGGGCGCCTCGCTGCGGACGATTGCCCCACTGGCCAAAGATCCCCGCAACGTCATCGCCGTGAGTGATGGGTCGGTGCCCGAGATCGGCGGGCGCTTCATCGAGCGTCGCATCGACCGCGAGAACCTGGAGCGAGTCGCCCGGCTTGCTCTCGATGGAGTCCTCACCCCCGTGATCACCGCGGTCCATCCACTGTCCGACGCTCCGGCTGCCCTCGCCACCGTCGAGAACGGTCACGCTTCGGGCAAGGTTGTCATCAAGGTGGCATGAGACGTGTCCATCCGCCGTCGCCGGAACCATAGGTAGCGGATTGAGGAGAGTCCGTGGTCGCCAACGACCTGCGGCCAGGGCGGGTCCCGAACCCACGCACAGCTGAACTCGCGGGCAGGAAACCGGGACCCGAACTCTCGCCCGAACGGGACCAAGACTCGCGCTCAAAACCAGCGCCTCGACTTACGCTCGACGACATAGACCGAATCCAAGACTGCGCCGGTTGTCGAGTACCAGTCATGTGGCTTCAGCTGAGACACAACCACGTCTCTGGAGAACCGTCGAACTTCGGCTCGTACGCGCAGCCCCCACGGCACATACGTGGCTCGGGCAACTCGGCCACGCCGACCGCTCGCATCGGCTCGACGGGCGGCCTCAGCACCTCCCGACGCTAACGATCAACCCGCGACCGCCGTGCCGGAATGCCCATCTTGCCCGGCTGGGCGCTGAGCCTGCGATGAACTACAAGGCTGTTCTTCGATCACTGATCTTGCCGCTGAGCTGCAGAGACGCGATGGTGGAGAGATCGGCGGACGCTCGATCACACGGGAAGCCATGAGCCTCTGCATCGGCATTGCTCACCTCGTGGTCGAGGTCCGCCGTACCGCGGCCACCCGCGGCATGCGAGGCGAGATTGGCTCGGAGCACCGTCCCGGAAACGCTGAGGCGACTCGCCGACATCGCGGAACGTCTGCCTCCGTGCAGCGCACACGATAAGCTGCGATTAGAACAAGTGTTCGGTCGTGTCTTCCCCCACGGCGTCGCGTCAGCGTGCCCAAAGGAGGAGGAGCGATGCCCGGCAAGCCCGTGCGCCCACCCCGACCCTCCTGGTCTGGCGACGGTCGGATCGCCGGGCCCGCTGACGTGCGCCGGTTGCTGCGTGACGTCAACGCTGCCGGGCTGAGCCGCGACACCACGGCGTTGGCCACCCATCTGGTGCAGCCCGCCGAGGACATCGGCCTGGCCGAGGCCGACCTCGCGCGGGTCCTGCCCGCCCCACCGGCGCTCGCCGGCCTATTTCCCTGGCCGGGCGGTATCCGACGCGGCGCGACTGTCGCCGCGGTCGGTTCGACCTCTCTGGTCATCGCACTGCTCGCCGAGGCGATGAGCACCGGCTCCTGGGCCGCAGTCGTTGGGATGCCGACCTTCGGGGCTCTCGCAGCTGCCGAGGCCGGCGTACCGCTGGAGCACCTGGCGCTGATCCCCGAACCTGGCCCGGACTGGCCGGCCGTGGTGTCCGCGGCTATCGACGGCGTCGACATCGTTGTCGTGACCACCCCGCCGACGGCGGCTGACAACGTGACCCGAGCCCTGATAAACCGGGCACGACAGAAAGGCACCGTGCTCATCCCGACATCGGCATGGGCCGGCAACGACCTGGCCATCACCCTCACCAGCCGCACATGGTCCGGGTTGCGCCAAGGCCATGGGCGACTGCGCAACCAGCAGACCACCCTGCGAGCGGCCGGGCGCGGCCGAGCAGCGCGGCCCCGCACCGTCACCGTCGCGATGCCCCCTCACCAGGCAGAGTGGGCTTAGATCTCTTTCACCGCTGTCAAGCCTGAGGCTGACCACATACGGGCTGACCTACGCCCCCGCCCCGCCCGCGTCCCTCGACCGGCGCCGCCCGCGCGCCGCGCACCGTGCTCCTCATTCGACCTCAACGACTTCGCGGTGACTTGGCTGGCGCGCTGCTATTTCCCATGGAGGAAGACGGCCATCGCCAGCAGTATCCCGATAGCTGCAGCGAATGCTGTCCCTCCGGTGCGCACCGCGCTGGCGATGCTGGCGCCATCGACTCGGGTGAGGATTCCTGCCACGAGGGCTGCCAGCGCAGCGATCAACGTCACGATGGTCATAACTGCCCACCGGGGCGTCGTCGGTGGCGGCTGGTCACCCTGAGGGACTGGTGGCTTGATCTCGTTCAACGGGGGCCTCTCTTCAACGGGTACCATTTGAATGTCGTACTCGATAATCAACCTGTGCGATGGGCGCGCGGCGCGCGCCCATCGGTGGTCTTACTGCCGGCTCATGACCGGGACTTGCCGCGGCTGGTAAATGTCACCTGCGCCAGCTTGGTAGTCGAGGCGGCGAGCATGCCAGCCGCCAAGACCGCGGCGACAACCCGGCCCGTGACGCCGCTTGCCGCCGCTATCTGATCAACGGCCATACCGGTCGAGGCCAAAGCTGCTGCGGCGCCTACGGCCCGGTTTCCGCGAAGGAGACGGTTCGCACTGTCTTGCAGCAGTTCGAACCATGTAGAGAATCTGATCTTGACGGCTGCAGTGAGTTGGCCCGTGGCCATGGCAACCTTCTTTCTCCCGCTAGGCGCATGATCCAGATCCGGCAACCACACCTGTGCGAAGCCGGCCCGGTGCGCGGTGTCGCCGCCGACAACCGCCACGGCCAGGCAGCTGATGCCCCAAGCCCATCGCCCCGCAGCGCTGCGATCCCGCGTCGTACCGGTCGCGACCTCCCAGATGATGGCGCCGAGACGAGCCGCGCCCCAGATGGTGATCCAGACCAGCTCGGTCACTGCCCCGAGCGCCGCGCCGGGCAGGATTAAGTTGAGCAGGCCGCCCACCGATGGCTTCACAATCGCCATTGCCATGACCATTTCAGCAAGGAGGATCGCTGCTAGGGCGACGGCCTTGAGCCAGCCATGGCGGATCCTGATCCATCTGACCATGCCGATGACGGCGGCCGCGCTCGCCCCCACCAAAAGCCCGGACAACGGTAACGAGCCGGCGACGAGTTCGCTTGGCGTTGCCACATTGACAAAGAGCAGCGTCCAACCCAGCCCGGCCCCTGCCGGCCAGACGATGCCGCCGACCCGTAGCCACCGACGCCATCGAGGTATCGGCTCGGGAACAAGTGCAACGTTGACATCATGCCCCGCGAAATGGGTGTCTGGGACAGGTGACGGTGCGGGCGCAATAATGCTGTTACTCGAGCGAGTCCACGTCCCCGCGCCCGCGCCCGCGCGAAGATTGCCCGGTCGCTGGAGTGTGGCATGTCCCATATCGGGCTCGTCGGCGATCGTCTGCGACGTAGCGCCAGAGTCGGTTCGACGCCGACGGAAGCGCGACCACGTAGCGCTCGACGCGCCGGCTAGTAACCCGGCGACCATTCCCAACGCGGACGCCCACACCGACTGCGCCTGAGGGTTTAGCCCGTACATCTCCCACCGCGTGGTGTTGACCGTCAGCGTCGTTTCGGTACACGGCTGAGGAAAAGCGGCGGCTGGGGCAACTTCCCTCGACCGCTTGCACTGGTCCTGCAAAGCGAAACTGGTCCGCAGATCCGCCCCGGAGCCCTGCGGATGGGAGATGCATCGATACCCATAGGAACTCGAAGTACCCCCCTCGACCGACGAGCCGTACGGCACCTCCATGCAGGTGGAGCTCGCAGTTGTCTCAGCCGTGGCGCGGAAGTCGATGTCACGGCGGTCGTCGTAGGCCACCAGTCCCAAGGCGGCGACCGCCATCACCATCAGCAGCGCCCCGTACACCGGTCCGGCGGTCCGCCAGAGCGACATCGCGAAGAGGAACGCGATCACCGCGGCGACGGCACACCCGCCAGCCAGCAACGCATGACCGGTCCAGACCATCCCTGCTGCTCCGTTGTGCGGCAGGCCAGCCCAAACGAGCAGTCCCGCCACCAGCCAGCCCCAGAACCACCATCGACGCGTGAGCACGAGCACGACCTCACTCCTTGTTCATGGCGTGGCCGGCCGCCAGCGCAACGTTCGTTCCTTCCGGGCCTTCCTGGCTAACTCGTACTCCTTGGCGCCAGTACCGGTGATCGTGTAGAACCGACGAGGTTTTCCTCCTTGCGGGTTCGCGTCCTCCCAGCGCCAATCGACCCAGCCCAGGCCGTGCAGGCGATCCAGCAGCGGATACACGGTTCCGGGCCCGTAACCGGTCTGCTCGCACAACCGCAGGCCCCATGGAGGGTCATCCTCCGGCGCAGCTATGAGCGCATCGACTACCGCGATAAGCGATGCGGTGACTCTCGGTGGCTTCTTGGTCACGTAGGGAACGTTAGTGCCGGGCCGGCGGGGCGGTCAACCGTTCTCGACTACCGAACTCGATAACCGCCCGAACGAGGTCGCGAGAGCCGACCACCTGATCGAACTCGTTGCTGGTGAGATCGGCCAGTACGGCGCCCTGAGATCACTTGCCGCACCATCACCGCGGTTGCTCGGGCTGGCCACCGAAACCTCGCGTCCGGTCATTGACCGCATCTAGGACCGGCTCGGCGGTAAAGCCGGCTACCGCTAAGAGCTCCTAACACGATC
>NZ_BOQL01000047.1 GCF_018332655.1 Actinoplanes auranticolor
TGCAAGTTCGTTACATGAGCGGTGCCGCCGGTGGCCCCACGGGGCGACGCACCGACGCGACGTTCGGGCTCAGGCGGTCATGGGTAGGCTTCAGGCGTTGGGCGGGGCGGTTCGCCCCGGAGGCACGGTTGTCGGAGGTGGGCGATATGTCGGACCCGGCCAAGACGCGTCGGCACGCGGAGCGCATCCGCGAGCTGGTGGCATCGCTGGTGCGAGAGATCAAGGATCCCCGTCTCGGCATGGTGACGATCACGGACGCCCGGATCACGGGCGATCTCCGCGACGCTCATGTGTACTACACCGTGCTCGGGGACCAGACCGAGCAGGCGGCGACCGCGACGGCGCTGGACAGCGCCAAGGGGATGCTGCGCAGCCGGGTCGGTCACGCCCTGGGCCTGCGGCACTCGCCGAGCCTGACGTTCGTGCTGGACAACGTCCTGGACAACGTCAAGGAGATCGACGAGCTGCTGGCCGCGGCCCGGCACCGCGACGCCGAGGTGCAGCGGTTGGCCGCCGGCAAGCAGTACGCCGGCGACCCGGACCCGTACAAGGCCGAGGACGAGGATGACGACGAGGACGCCGACGAGCGGGTCGGTGCCCGCGAGGACCAGGGGTGACCGAGGCGGTCACCGTCTCGGAGGGCAGCCCCGCCGCAGCTGACTTCTCGGCGGCGGTCTCGGCGATCCGTGAGCTGGCGCCCACCGGCCGGGTGCTGCTGATCTGTCACGTCAATCCCGACGGCGACGCGCTCGGCAGCATGCTCGGTTTCGGCCTGGGACTGCGCCGGCTCGGCGTGCCCCGGCTGCAGGCCACGTTCCCCGGCACGTTCGAGATCCCCGAGCCGTTCGCCGCGCTGCCCGGCCTCGATCTGCTGGTCAGCGAGGAGCAGGCCGAGCCGGAGCCGGATCTGGTGATCGTCTTCGACGTGGCCGCGGTGTCCCGGCTCGGCGGGCTGGCCGACCGGCTGTCCCGTGCCCGGGCCACCGTGGCCCTGGATCACCACGCGTCCAACACGGGCTTCGCGGGCGTCAACCTGGTCGACGCCGGTGCCGCCGCCACCTCGGTGGTGGCCGAGGAGCTGCTGCGCCGCCTCGACGTGCCGCTGGACGCCGAGATCGCGGAATGCCTGTACGTGGCCCTGGCCACCGACACCGGCTCGTTCCGCTTCGACATGACCACGCCGCGGGTGCACGAGATGGCCGCCCGGCTGATCGCCACCGGCCTGCGCCCGGGGGAGATCTCCCGCCGGGTGTTCGACAGCCGCCCGTTCGGCGCGATGAAGCTCTCCGCCGAAGTGCTCAGCCGGGCCCAGCTCGATCCCACCGCGGCGGACGGGCACGGCATGGTGTGGACGTACGCGACGCTCGGGGACCTCGAGCGGCACGGGCAGCGACCGTACGTGCTGGACGCGCTGATCGACCCGGTCCGGTGCGTGGCCGAGGTGGACGTGTCCGTGGTGGTCAAGGAGCTCGCCGAGCGCGAGTGGGCGGTGTCGCTGCGCAGCAAGGGCGCGGTCGACGTGAGTGCCGTCGCGGTGGCGCTGGGCGGTGGCGGGCACCGGCTGGCCGCGGGTTTCACCGGTTACGGCACCCCGGGGGACGTCGTCACCGCGGTCCGCGACGAGCTGGGCAACCACCTCATTCCGTAGCTTCTTCTGCGCGGGGCCGGCCTTCGGGCCGGCCTTTTGTCGTTGATCCGGCTTCCCGTATCGCGGGACACGACGAGCAACCAGCGAGACTGAACGATAGTTTGAGTTAACGGTGATTTGGTTTCTGCACGGGCGCTACCACCGACCGCCGCAGCAGCCTCGAGCCACCCGGGTACACCATCCCGGGCTGTGTCGCCCCGCCACCCGTCCGGTGATCCCGGACCGGCCCTCGCGACACGCCGCTCGATCGATCAGTGGGTGCCGTGCACCCGTTCCGCCGTGGAAGGACCACGATCATGGCCGCCAAGCCCAAGCCCCAGCAGTCCGACGACGCCCGCGAGCAGGCCCGCCGCGCGCTGCAGACGTCGATGGACACCCGCCAGTAAGTAGTACGGGCGCGTTGCGCCCCTTACGGCTCGGCGGGCATCATGGCTGTTCATGAGCCCGCCCGCCGCCGTCGACCAAGGCACCCTCACCCGGCGCATCGCCGCCCTGGCCCTGCCGGCCCTGGTCGTGCTGGCCGCCGAGCCGCTGTACGTGCTGGTCGACACCGCGGTGGTGGGCCACCTCGGCCGGATCCCGCTCGCGGCGGTCGCCGTCGGCGGCACGGTGATGTCGGTGGCCGTCTGGTTCGGCACGCTGATGGCGTACGGCACGACCGGCCGCGCCGCCCGCCGCTTCGGCGCGGGTGACCGCACCGCCGCCGTCGCCGAAGGCGTCCAGGCCACCTGGCTCGCCCTGGCCACCGGTGCTCTGCTCGTCCTGCTGGCCCAGCTCTTCGCCACGCCGGTCACCAGGGCCCTGGCCGCCGACCCGGCCGCCGCCGAGGCCGCCGCACAGTGGCTGCGCGTCGCGGCCCTCGGCATCCCCGGCCTGCTGCTCGCGGCGGCCGGCAACGGCTGGATGCGCGGAGTGCAGGACACCCGCCGCCCGCTGTACTACGTCCTCGGCGCCAACGTGCTCTCCGCGGTGCTGTGCCCGCTGCTCGTGTACCCGGCCGGCTGGGGACTGATCGGCTCAGCCGTCGCCAATGTGGTGGCGCAGTCGCTGACCGGCGGGCTGTTCCTCTGGGCGTTGATCCGCGAACGCGCGCCGCTGCGGCCCAGCCCGGCGGTCATCGTCCGGCAGCTCGTGCTGGGCCGGGACCTGCTCATCCGCGGCGCCGCGTTCCAGGCCTGCTGGTTGTCGGCGACCGCCGTGGCGGCCCGTTTCGGCGTCGCGGCCGTGGGTGCCCACCAGATCGGCCTGCAACTCTGGTTCTTCTGCGCGCTGGCCCTGGACGCGGTGGCGATCGCGGCGCAGTCCCTGGTCGGTGCGGCGCTGGGCGCGGGCGACGAGACCGCGGCCCGCGAGGTGGCCCGGCGGGTCACGGCGGTGGGCGCGGTGGCCGGCGTGGGCTTCGCGCTCCTGGCGGCGGCGGGCGCCGGGGTGGTGCCCGGCTGGTTCACGAGCGACCGGGCGGTCCACGAGCAGGCGGCGATCGTCTGGCCCTGGTTCGTGGGCATGCTGCCCTTCGCCGGCGTCGTCTACGCCCTGGACGGCGTCCTGATCGGCGCGGGCGACGTGGGCTACCTGCGCACGATGACGCTGGCGGCGGCGCTGCTCGGGTTCCTGCCGGCGATCTGGCTGGCGTACGCGCTGGACCGGGGGCTGGCCGGGGTGTGGTTCGGGCTGGCGTTGTTCACGCTGATCCGGCTGGTGTTCCTGCTGGTCCGCTGGCGCGGGGCGCGATGGGCGGTCCTCGGCGCCACCCGCTGATCGCCTTCGGGTCGGCCGTTCTCGCGTGGGCTTCGCGGCACCGGCGGAGGGCGGGGGACTGGTCGTCTCCCACCGTGGCGGCACGCCGCGATGACAGCGTCTCGGGGCCGAGCCGGATGCTTGGGCCCCTTTGCCGCCGTCGGTCCAGCCGGCGGCCGGCGGCCTGGTCACTCGAGCGACGACCGGCCCGGCTCGTCGGTGAGGGTGCCGAGCGCGGCAGTGAACGACGTCAACAGCCGAGCGAAACCCCTCCGATCCTCCTCCGGCCAGCCGACCATGGCCCGCGCGAACATCTCCTGCCGCGACCGGTGAGCATCCGCCAGGTAGGACTGCCCCTCCCCGGTCAGCACGAGCAAAGCCCGCCGGCCATCCCGCTGATCGGCCTGGCGGATCACCAGCCCCTGCGCCACCGCCCGAGCCACCAGCCGGCTCGCCCGCGGCTGATCCACCCCGAGCGCAACCCCCACCTCGCCGACGGTCCCGGGCCGGCCCAGTTCCTCCAGCGCGTCCAGCACCCCGAACACGGTCTGATCACCCGGCGGGGCCAGCCGGCTCAATACCCGCCGGCTCTGGCTGCGCCGGATCGCGATCATCGCCCGCTCGATCGCCGCCAGGTCCTCATCGCGCTGCATGGATGTCATTATACAACTACATGTAGCATGACATTCATGCTTCCCCTCGGTTACTGGATCAAAGAGGTCGACCGCCGCATCGAGGACACCTTCGGCCGGCTGCTGGCCGACGAGGGTGTGACCCGGCGGCACTGGCAGGTCCTGACCACCCTTGCGCGGGGTGACGCCTCCCGGTCGGAGCTCGACACCGCCCTCGCGCCGTTCGCGCCGACCGTGCGCCCGCAGGTCGACGACCTGATCCGCCGGGGCTGGGTGACTGAGGTGGCGGGCGGGCCGGGCGTCCGCCTGACCACCGCCGGGCGGGCGGCCCACGACCGGGTCGCCGAGCGGGTGCGGGTGTTCCGGGCCCGCGTCGCCGAGGGCCTGTCCGAGCGGGAGTACGCGACCCTGGTCGCCCTGCTCGAGCGCGTCGCCGGCAACCTCACCCCGGCCTGACCCGCGACCCGGGTGGTCTGGTTGGGTGGAGCCGTGAACGTGGACGGGCTCATCGTTGTGGACAAGCCGGCCGGGATGACCTCCCACGACGTGGTCGCCCGGATCAGGAGGCTGGCCCGGACCAGGCGGGTCGGGCACGGCGGCACCCTCGACCCGATGGCCACCGGAGTGCTGATCATCGGGGTCAACCGGGCCACCCGGCTGCTCACGTACGTCATCGGCGCCGGCAAGAGCTACACCGCGACCATCCGGCTCGGGCAGACCACGATCACCGACGACGCCGAGGGTGACGTCACCGCCACCGTCTCCACCGCCGGGGTCACCGAGGCGGCGATCCGGGCCGGGCTCGCCGCGCAGACCGGTGAGATCGAGCAGGTGCCCAGTGCGGTCAGTGCCATCAAGGTCAACGGGCAGCGCGCCTACAAGCGGGTCCGGGACGGCGAGGAGGTCGAGCTGGCCGCCCGTAAGGTCACGATCTCCCGGCTCGACGTGCCGGCCGTGCGGCGCCCGGACGACGGGGACTTCGTCGACGTGGACATCGACGTCACCTGCTCCAGCGGCACCTACATCCGGGCCATCGCGCGGGACCTCGGCCGTACCCTCGAAGTCGGCGGGCATCTGACCGCGCTGCGCCGCACCGCCGTCGGTGATCTCACGCTCGCGTCCGCCGCCACCCTCGCGGAGCTGGAGGAACGCGCCCCCGACGTGATCTCGCTGCCGCTGGCCGAGGCGGCCCGGCGGGCCTTCCCGCAGCGGGAGGCCGACGCCGAGGAGACCCGGGTGCTCAGCCACGGCGGTCCGTTGCAGCCGGTCGGCATCGAGGGCCCGTACGCGGTCTTCAACACCGCCGGCGACGTGCTCGCGATCGTCTCCGAGCGCGACGGCAAAGCGCGCGCCGAGATCGTGCTCGCCCCGGCTTAGGACCTGTCCTGCCCGCTGCGCCGGGACAGGTGCTCGGCCACCGTCGCCACCAGGTCCGCCGCCGCGTACGGCTTGTCCAGGAAGCCGTCGCAGCCCGCCTGCAGTGCCGCCTCCCGGTCCTGTGGGAGCACGCTCGCGGTCACCGCGACGACGGTCGGCCGGGGACGGCCCGTCGCGACCGTGCCCGCCGCCAGTTCGCTCGCCAGGGCGAGGCCGCTGCCGTCCGGCAGGTTCATGTCCAGCAGGATCAGGTCGACGTCCTCCGCGGCGAGCCGGGTGCGCGCGCTCGCCAGCGTGGAGGCGTCCAGCACCTCGGCGTCGCGGACGGCCGCGATCCGGGCCCGGGCCAGCACCGCCTTGACCAGGGTCCGGTTCAACTCCTCGTCCTCGACCAGCAGGATCCTGGGGTTCTCGGCCGTCACGCAGTCTCCTTCGTGTCCTTCGCGGCAGTTCCGGAGCCGCCCTTGGCGGAGCCGTCCTTCATGGCGGTTCCGGACCCGCCGAGCAGCGGTGCCAGCGCTTCCCAGCCGGCGCCGCCGGCCATCGCGGTAGCCACCACGCCGCCGGCCATCGCCGTGGCCACCAGCGGGGCCGCGTCGCCCGGCTCGCGGGCCACGCCGGCCGCCGCGGTGAGTCCCAGCACGGGGGTGTGCCGGGTGGCCGGGTCCTGCTCGATGGCGGCCAGCATGCTGAACCCGTCCACCTCCGGCGACTGCATGTCGCAGACGATCAGGTCGAAGTGGCTCTCCCGGCTCAGCGCCAGGCCGTCGCGCCCGTCCGCGCAGGCCACCACGTCGGCGCCGCCGGCGCGCAGGCCGTCCTCGATCGCCTTGCGGATTTCGTCGTCGTGGTCGACGACCAGCACCCGCGGCACCGGCCGGTGTGCGATCTTGCGGGCCAGCGCACCGAGCAGGGCGGCCTGGTCGACCGGCTTGACGAAGTAGTCGTCGGCGCCCAGCGCCAGCCCGGCCTGCCGTTCGTCGATGATGGTGGCGAAGAAGACCGGGATCCCGGCCAGCCGCGGATCGGCCTTGAGCCGGCGGATGACCTCGAAGCCGTCGATACCGGGCAGGGCGACGTCGAGCACGATCGCGTCGGGCGGGTGCGCCCCGGCGGCGGTCAGGCCCGCCTCGCCGGTGCCGGCCACCTCGACGTGGTAGCCCGCGCTGACGAGCTGGGTGCTGAGCAGTTCGGCGGACTGCGGGTCGTCCTCGATCAGCAGCACCCGGGCACCGGCGTCCGGGCCCTGGTCGAGCTGCAGGAGGGGCGCGGCCGGCAGCCGTACGGTGAAGGCACTGCCCTCACCCGGCGTGGAGATCAGGCTGATCTCACCGTCGTGCGCCTCGACCAGCCGCTTGGTCAGCGCCAGCCCCAGGCCGGTGCCGGCCCGCTGCCGGTCCGGGTCACCGACCTGCTGGAACTCCTCGAAGACCCGTTCCCGGTCCGCCTCGGCGATGCCCACCCCGGTGTCCGCGACGGTCACCTCGACGAGGTCGCCGGCCTGGGCGACCGAGACGGAGATCGTGCCGTCGTCGGTGAACTTGATCGCGTTGGAGAGCAGGTTCTCCACGATCTGCCGGAACCGGACCCGGTCCGCCAGGGCGGTGGCCTCCGGCAGCGTCGTGGTGACGGTGAGGTTCTTGGCCGACAGCAGCGGGGCCAGGCCGGTCAGCAGCTCGCTGACCGCGGTGTCGACCCGCAGCGGGGCCAGCCGCAGCTCCAGCCGGCCCGCCTCCACCTTGGCCAGGTCGAGGATGTCGTTGATCAGGCCGAGCAGGTGCCGCCCGCTGGTGTGGATGTGGTCCACCCAGTCGGCGGGCACCCGGCGCCGGTCACCGTCGGGCTCCTCGAGCCGCATCAGGTCGCTGAAGCCGATGATCGCGTTCAGCGGGGTCCGCAGCTCGTGGCTCATGTTGGCCAGGAACGAGCTCTTCGCCTGGCTGGCCCGGGTCAGCGCCTCGACGGAGGTGCTGAGCTCGGCGGCCAGCCGGCGCTGCGCCGCGGTGACCGCCTGGCGTTCGGCCAGGACGCCGGCCTGCCCACCGAGCGCCGCGAGCAGCCGCAGGTCGTCGTCGCTGAACAGGCTGCGGTGGCGGTTGAACAGCAGCACCGCACCCTCGGCGTCCGGCGGCACCGGCATGCTCAGCACGGTCACGAAGTCGTCGCCGAGGTCGTCGCCGAAGTGGGCGACCAGCGCCGGGTCGCTGTCGCGCAGCCGGGCCGGCCGGCCGGCCCGGATCAGCGCGGTGACGTCGGCGAAGCCGAGACCGTCCGGCGCGGTCGTCGGGGGACCGGCGTACGCGGCCGGGGCCAGCATGCCGTCGGCCCGCGGCATCAGGACGGCCACCGCGTCGGCCCCGGTCTGCACCCGCATGATGTCGGCGTAGATCTGCCAGACCTGCTCGGCGGACTCCGCGGGCGCCCGCAGCAGCCGCTCGGTGACCGACTGGGCGGCCGTGGCGGAGAAGGCCCGGCGCAGCCAGTGCGGCGGCACGAAGGCGATCAGGTAGCCGAACCCGCAGATCAGCGCCAGGACCCGGTTGGCGGTGTCGAGCACCGGGCTGCTGCCGGGCACCGCCGCGATGCCGATCAGCACGATCATCAGCCCGAAGGCGGCCGTCGCGCCGGCCGCGATCATCAGCCGGGCCCGGTTCGCGCCGGTGCGGGTGCGGGCCTTGCCGAACAGCAGCGCCGCCGCGATGAGCTCGGCGATCAGGAATGACGTCACCGCGGTGAACAGCTGGATCGGGCTCAGCGGACGCGGCGCGAACGCCACCCAGGCGGCGACCGCGGCGAGTGTGACCAGAATCGCCCGCTGGAGCCAGGCCGGCACCGCGCGCAGCCGGGCGGCGAGCCGGACCGTGAGGTACGGCTGGGCCAGCAGGACGGTCAGCGAGACGGCGTTGACCCACATGGGCAGGGCATCGCCGTTGATCCGGCGGGCGATGTCGACGCAGAACAGCACTGTGCACGGCGCGAAGACCAGCGTGACGTCACGCTGCAGCGGGTCGCGCCGGCGCAGGTAGCCGACCAGAGCGCGCAGGAAGAGCACGGCGAAGGTGAACTCGGCCGCGAGCAGGACGAGAGAGCTCCAGTCAACGCGCATATCGGGACTAACTGTAGCGTTTCAGGCAGTCGTGGAGACCGATACGCTTACCCCCGGACACTCCAGGAAGGTAAGTGGAAATGCAGCGGTGGCGCGGGTACGAGGCCGTAGCGGGCGGGTTCGGCCGGTCGGTGGTGACCATCGGCGTCTTCGACGGCGTGCACCGCGGCCATCAGGCGATCATCGGGCACACCGTGAAGCGCGCCCGGGACCTCGGCCTCCAGTCGGTCGTCGTGACCTTCGACCCGCACCCCGCGGAGGTGGTCCGGCCCGGTTCGCACCCGGCCGTGCTCACCGAGCCGGTGCGCAAGGCCGAGCTGATCGAGCAGCTCGGCGTCGACGCCCTCTGCGTGGTGCCCTTCACCCCCGCCTTCTCCCAGCTCAGCGCCGAGGCTTTCGTGCACGACGTGCTGGTCGACGCGCTGCACGCCGCCGTCGTCGTGGAGGGGGACAACTTCCGCTTCGGGCACAAGGCGGCCGGGGATCTGGCGATGCTCACCCGGCTCGGGCGCACCTTCGGCTTCACGGTCGAGGAGGCGCCGCTGGTGGCCGAGCAGGAGCTGGTGTTCTCGTCCACGTACATCCGCAGTTGTGTCGACGCCGGGGACGTCTCGGCCGCCGCCGCCGCGCTCGGCCGCCCGCACCGCCTGGCCGGCGTGGTCGTCCGCGGCGATCAGCGTGGCCGGGAGCTCGGCTTCCCGACCGCCAACCTCATGTGCCACCGCTATGCGGCCATTCCGGCCGACGGGGTCTACGCGGCGTGGCTCATCCGCGGGGGCAAGCACGGCGGCCCGCAGCCGGCCTCGGTCTCGGTCGGGACCAACCCCACGTTCTCCGGCCGCGAGCGCCGGGTCGAGGCCTACGTGCTGGACTTCGCCGGCGACCTGTACGGCGAGCGGGTCAGCCTCGACTTCGTCGCCCACCTGCGCGAACAGCGGGTCTACACCGGCATCGAGCCGCTCGTCGCGCAGATCCGCGAGGACGTCGAGCAGACCCGGCGGCTGCTCGCCCGGCCACCGATCTAAGCTGCTGATAAGCTTGCCGTGACGTCGGCTATTCCGACGACCGGACTCGCCTGCCTGCCCGACGCCGCGGGCCGCGAGCTCGCCCTCCGGGGTGGGACACCGTATGAATCGGCAACACAGAATCACGGAGAACATGGCGCTCGACCAAGAGACCAAGACCAAGATCATGACCGAGTACGCGACGCTCGAGGGCGACACCGGTTCGCCCGAGGTGCAGGTCGCGATGCTCACCAAGCGGATCGCCGACCTGACCGAGCACCTCAAGGTGCACAAGCACGACCACCACAGCCGTCGTGGTCTGCTGCTGCTGGTCGGCCGTCGCCGCCGCCTGCTGAACTACGTCCAGAAGAAGGACATCGCGCGCTACCGGACGCTGATCGAGCGTCTCGGCCTGCGCCGCTGATTCGACGGGGGGAGGGGCCGCCTGGCCGCTCCCCCCGAGCTTCACCCACGGACCCGCGCGGCACCGGGCCACCGGCCCCGGTCCTCGGTAGTGGTTCCCGAGCACAAACTCTCGGGCACTTCGATCGAAGACCGGCCAGCCTCTTCCGCGCTGTGTGAACCGCCGGGTCCTCGACGAAGGAGTACCGCACCACATGACAGAGCAAAAAGCTCTCGGCACCGAGACTCGCACCGCCGTCATCGACAACGGGTCGTTCGGCACCCGCGAGATCACTTTCTCCACCGGCCGGCTGGCCCGTCAGGCCGCCGGTTCGGTCATCGTCCAGCTGGGCGAGACCACCGTGCTCTCCGCGACCACGGCCGGCAAGCAGCCGAAGGAGCACTTCGACTTCTTCCCGCTGACGGTCGACGTCGAGGAGCGCATGTACGCCGTGGGCCGCATCCCCGGCTCGTTCTTCCGGCGCGAGGGCCGTCCCAGCGAGGACGCCATCCTCACCTGCCGCCTGATCGACCGGCCGCTGCGCCCGTCGTTCACCAAGGGCCTGCGCAACGAGGTCCAGGTCGTCGAGACCGTCCTCGCGCTCGACCCGCAGCACCCGTACGACGTCGTCGCCATGAACGGCGCCTCGATGTCGACCAAGCTCTCCGGCCTGCCCTTCAGTGGCCCGGTCGGCTCCACCCGCGTCGCGCACATCGACGGCCAGTGGGTCAACTTCCCCACGCTGGAGGAGCTGGCCCGCGCCACCTTCGACATGATCGTCGCCGGCCGTACCCTGCCGGACGGTGAGGTCGCGATCATGATGGTCGAGGCCGAGGCCACCCCGCAGGCGCTGAGCCTGATCGCCGCCGGCGCGCCGAAGCCGACCGAGGAGGTCGTCGCCAGCGGTCTCGAGGCCGCCAAGCCGGCCATCCGCGAGCTGTGCCGCGCGCAGAGCGAGCTGGCCGAGGTCGCCGCCAAGCCGGTGCTGGAATACCCGGTCTTCCTGGACTACCAGGACGACGTGTACACCGCCGTCTCGGACGCCGCCAAGGGCGAGCTGGCCGAGGCGCTGAAGATCGCCGGCAAGGCCGACCGCGAGGAGGCCCTCGACCGGGTCAAGGCCAAGACGGTCGAGCTCGTCGGCCCGCAGTTCGAGGGCCGCGAGAAGGAGATCAGCGCGGCGTTCCGCTCGGTCACCAAGTCCGAGGTGCGCAACCGCGTGCTCCGCGAGCAGGTCCGCATGGACGGCCGCGGCCCGCGGGACATCCGCCCGCTGTCCGCCGAGGTCGGCGTGCTGCCGCGGGTGCACGGCTCGGCGCTGTTCGAGCGGGGCGAGACCCAGATCCTGGGCGTCACCACGCTGAACATGCTGCGGCTGGAGCAGTCCCTGGACACGCTGTCCCCGGACAAGTCCAAGCGCTACATGCACAACTACAACTTCCCGCCGTACTCGACCGGTGAGACCGGCCGGGTCGGTTCGCCGAAGCGGCGCGAGATCGGCCACGGCGCGCTCGCCGAGCGGGCCCTGGTGCCGGTGCTGCCGACGCGCGAGGAGTTCCCGTACGCGATCCGCCAGGTCTCCGAGGCCTTGGGCTCGAACGGCTCCACCTCGATGGGTTCGGTCTGCGCCTCGACGCTGGCCCTGCTCAGCGCCGGTGTGCCGCTGAAGGCGCCGGTCGCCGGCATCGCCATGGGCCTCATCTCCGACGAGGTCGACGGCAAGACGGAGTACGTCACGCTGACCGACATCCTCGGCGCCGAGGACGCGTTCGGCGACATGGACTTCAAGGTCGCCGGCACGCCGGAGTTCGTGACCGCGCTGCAGCTCGACACCAAGCTCGACGGCATCCCGTCCGACGTGCTGGCCGCCGCGCTGCAGCAGGCCCACGACGCCCGCACCACGATCCTCGGCGTCATGGACCAGGCCATCAACAGCCCGGCCGAGATGAGCGAGTACGCCCCGCGGGTCACCAGCGTCAAGATCCCGGTCGACAAGATCGGCATGGTCATCGGCCCGAAGGGCCAGACCATCAACGCGATCCAGGACGAGACCGGCGCGGACATCTCGATCGAGGACGACGGCACGATCTACGTCGGCGCGACCAACGGCCCGGCGGCCGAGGCCGCGGTGGAGCGGATCAACGCCATCGCCAACCCGACGATGCCCAAGGCGGGGGACAAGTTCCTCGGCACGGTGGTGAAGACGGCCGCGTTCGGCGCGTTCATCTCGCTGCTGCCCGGCCGCGACGGCCTGCTGCACATCTCCAAGGTGGGCGACGGCAAGCGGGTCGACAAGGTCGAGGACTTCCTCAACGTCGGCGACAAGGTCGAGGTCTCGATCGCGGACATCGACAACCGCGGCAAGATCTACCTGGACAAGGTCCGCCCCGAGGGTGCCGAGGCGCCCGCGGACGCGCCCGCCGCCTCCGGTGGCGAGGGCTCCGAGGGTGGCGGCCGCCCGCCGCGCGAGCGCGAGGACCGGGGTCCCCGTGGCGAGGGTGGCGGCGAGCCCCGTCGCCGTCGTCAGCGTCCCAGCGGCGACCGCAACTGATCCACGCATGACAGAGAGCAACCGCGGGCCGGCCGAAAGGCCGGCCCGCGTTGTCACCCCATCCGACCGCCCCGCCACCGCCCTTAAAAGGATGAAGACCGAATCTCTGCAGGACGGCGTGAAGCGCACCGTCCTGCCCAGTGGTCTGCGCATCATCACCGAGGCGATTCCCACCACCCGCAGCGCCGCCCTCGGCGTCTGGGTGGGGGTCGGCTCCCGTGACGAGACCCCCGCGATGTCGGGTGCCTCGCACTTCCTCGAGCACCTGCTGTTCAAGGGCACCGAGAAGCGCACCGCGCTGGAGATCTCCGCGGAGATCGAGGCGGTCGGCGGCGAGACCAACGCCTTCACCACGAAGGAGTACACCTGCTTCTACGCGCGGGTGCTGGACGCCGATCTGCCGCTCGCCGTCGACGTGCTCTGTGACGCGGTGGCGGGCTCGCTCCTCGACCCGGCGGACGTGGAGACCGAGCGGGGCGTGATCCTCGAGGAGATCGCCATGCACGACGACGAGCCCGGCGACGAGGTGCACGACGTCTTCACCGAGGCGATCTTCGGCGCCGGCACGCCGCTGGGCCGGCTGATCTCGGGCACCGAGCAGACCATCTCCCCGATGACCCGCGCCCAGATCAACCGCTTCTACCGGGCCCGCTACAAGGCGCCGCAGATCGTGATCACGGCGGCGGGCAACCTCGACCACGCCAAGGTGGTCAAGCTCGTCCGGGCCGCCGTGGCCGGCAGCCCGCTGGACGGCGACACCGCCGAGCCCGCGCCCAAGCGTGGCTCGTCCGGTGCCGCCCGCGCCCGCAGGCCGGTCACCCTGGTCCGGCACCGCGACACCGAGCAGGCGCACATCGTGCTGGGCTGCGCCGCCATCAACCGGGCCGACGAGCGCCGGTTCGCGCTCGGCGTGCTCAACAACGTGCTCGGCGGTGGCATGTCCAGCCGGCTCTTCCAGGAGATCCGGGAGAAGCGCGGGCTGGCCTACTCGGTCTATTCCTACGGCAGTCAGTACGCCGACGCCGGCCTCTTCGGGGTCTACGCCGGCTGCGCGCCGGGCAAGGCCGAGGAGGTGCTCGCGCTGATCCGCGCGGAGCTCGCCACGGTCGCGGCCGAGGGCATCAGCCCCGGCGAGCTGGCCCGCGGCAAGGGCATGGTGAAGGGCTCGTACGTGCTCGGCCTGGAGGACACCGGCTCGCGGATGAGCCGGCTGGCCAAGTCGGAGCTGCTGCACGGCGACCTGATGGCCGTCGACGAGATGCTGGCCCGGGTCGACGCCGTCACCCTGGACGAGGTCAACGAGCTGGCCACCGAGCTGCTGGCCAAGCCGATGTCGCTGGCCGTCGTCGGGCCCTTCGACGAGAACGCGTTTTCGAACGCCCGCTAACCTGGGACGCCGTGACCATCCTCAGCCCTCCGCCCGTACACGAGCAAGCGCCGCCGGACCGGCGTAGGCGCCGGATCATCGGCATGCTGATCTGGACGGTGCTGTTCGCGGTCGGCACGTACTTCATCGGCGTGCCGACCAGCGACCCGCTGATCGCCTTCGGCTGGCTGTGGCTGGCCACCATCGCGTGGCGCAGCGACCTGCCGTGGCGGCAGCACCTGCTGTTCCTGCGGGACTGGCTGCCCATCGCGCTGCTGCTGGTCGTCTACAACATCTCCCGCGGGTACGCCGACGACCTCTTCCAGCCGCACGTCACCGAGCTGATCGAGGCCGACGAGGCGATGTTCGGCTGGTTCACCGGCGGCCAGGTTCCGACCACCTGGCTGCAGCAGCACCTCTACCAGCCCGGCGTGGTGCAGTGGTGGGAGGTCGTGGTCACCCTGGTCTACGTCTCGCACTTCCTCACCGTGCCCACGGTGGCGGTGATCCTCTGGGTGCGGTCCCGCGCGCAGTGGGCCCGCTTCGTCCGCCGCTGGTTCACGCTGTGCGTCTTCGGCCTGATCACCTACTTCGTCTACCCGGCGGCACCACCCTGGTGGGCGTACGAAGAGGGCTACCTGAGCGAGCACGTCGAGCGGATCTCCACGAACGGGTGGGACGCGATCGGCCTGCACGGCGCCGGCAACACCCTCAACGCCCTGCAGGTGGAGGCGTCGAACCCGGTGGCCGCGATGCCGTCGCTGCACACCGCCTGGGCCATGATGGCCGTCGCCTTCTTCCTGCCGGTGGTGCGCCGGCGCTGGTGGCCGCTGCTGCTGGCGTACCCGTTGGCGATGACGTTCACCCTGGTCTACACCGGGGAGCACTACGTGGTCGACGTGCTGGTCGGCTGGGCCTACGTCGCCGCCGTGTTCCTGGTGGTGGGGCTGGCCGAACGCTGGTGGCGCAACCGGCACCCGGCTCCGGCCGAGGCGGCGACCGGCGCTAAATTGACCGGGTGACAGACCAGCAGGAGCAGATCCGCGTCGGCGTGCTCGGGGCCCGGGGCCGGATGGGCCTCGAGGTGTGCAAGGCAGTCGACGCGGCCGACGACCTCGAGCTGGTGGCCATGGTCGACCAGGGCGACTCGCTGGTCAACGCCGCGGACGCCGGCGCCCAGGTGCTCGTCGACTTCACCACCCCCGACGTGGTCATGGACAACCTGCACTGGGCCGTGGAGCAGGGCATCAACATGGTCGTCGGCACGACCGGCTTCACCGAGCAGCGGCTGGAACGCGTACGCACCTGGCTCTCGCACAAGCCCGAGGTGGGCGTGTTGATAGCGCCGAACTTCGGCCTCGGCGCGGTGCTGATGATGCAGTTCGCGGCCCGGGCCGCCCGCTACTTCGAGTCCGCCGAGATCATCGAGCAGCACCACCCGCGCAAGCTGGACGCCCCGAGCGGCACGGCCACCCACACGGCCAAGCTGATCGCTGCGGCCCGCGCTGAGGCCGGCCTGGGCGCGATGCCGGACGCGACCAAGGAGGAGGTGTCCGGCGCCCGCGGCGCGGACATCGACGGCGTGCGGGTGCACGCGGTGCGGGCGGCGGGCCTGGTCGCCCACCAGGAGGTCCTCTTCGGTACGCACGGCGAGACGCTGACGATCAGGCACGACAGCCTGGACCGCACGTCCTTCATGCCGGGTGTGCTGCTGGGGATCCGCTCGATCGTGACCCGCCCGGGTCTGACGATCGGCCTCGACCCCCTCCTCGACTGAGGCTCAGCCCAGCCTCAGGCCGGCGGGCAGGCCACTGACGTTCGCGTCGCCGGTGGCGTCGACCTGCACGTCGACCGGCGCCCCGGCGATGCTCAACCCGCGCACCTCGACCGGGCCGAAGGGCGCGCCGGCGAGCGGCCGGAGGCGGACCCGGCCGCCGGGCACGTCCGGCTCCAGTCCGATCACGGCCTGGGTCATCAGCACCGCCGCGGCCGCCGACCAGGCTTGCGGGCGGCAGGCCGCCGGGTACGGCATCGGCCGGCTCAGCGCCGTGCGCGCGTCCCCGGCGTGCAGCTCGGGCAGCCGGTAGCCGAACGCCTCGGCCGCGGTCAGCAGCCCGTCGATCAGCACGGCCGCCTCGGTGCCGAAACCGGACCGGGCCAGCCCGGCCGCCACGATCGCGGTGTCGTGCGTCCAGACCGAGCCGCAGTGGTACGACAGCGGCGAGTATCCGCGATCGAGCGTGGACATCGTGCGCAGCCCGTACGCGCCGGACATCGCCTCGCCGCTCAGCGCCGTCGCCACCGCCCGCTCCTCGGCCGCGTCGAGCAGGCCGGTGCCCAGCAGGTGGCCGATGTTGCTGGTCAGCGAGTCGACCGGGCGCCCGGCGCGGTCCAGGGCCAGCGCGGGGTAGCCGGCGTCCAGCCAGAACGCGGCCCGGAAGCGTTCGGCGAGCGTGGCCGCGTACTGCCGCCAGCGGTCACCGCCGGGCCGGCCGAACGCGTCCAGCAACGCCGCGGCGTCCAGCGCCGCCCGGTGGGCGTAGCCCTGCACCTCGACGAGCGCGATGGGTGGCTCGGCGGGCCGCCCGTCGTGGCAGCGCACCGCGTCCCCGGAGTCCTTCCAGCCCTGGTTGGCCAGGCCGTGCCCGGTGGGGTCCCGGTACGCCAGGAAGTCGTCGCCGTGCCCGGCCAGCCAGCTCAGCGCGGCTTCCAGGTGCGGCAGCAGCTCGCCGACCTGCGCCTCCGGCAGCCCCCAGCGCCAGGCGTCGTGCAGCAGGCTGATCCACAGCGGCGTGGCGTCGATGGTCCCGTAGTACGCGGCGGGCAGGCGCAGGCCGTCCCCCAGCACGAACTCGTGCCGGCGCAGCTCGTGCAGGATCTTGCCGGGCGCCTCGGCCGCGGCCGGGTCGGTCCGGGTGCCCTGCCGGCGGGCCAGCACGCGCAGCGTCCCGGCGGCCGGGCCGGTGCCCAGCGGCAGCAGCATCCGGGCCGCCCAGATACTGTCCCGGCCGAACAGCGTCAGGAACCACGGCACTCCGGCGGCGAGGTAGACATCGTCGCCGTCGGCCAGCCGCAGGCCGTGCAGGTCGTCGAGCGAGCGGGCCACCAGCCGGCCCAGCCGCTGGTCGCCGGAGTGGACCCGGGCTGCGTTCCAGTCGCGGGGGCGGGTGGCGGCGTGCACCGTCGCGGACGGGTCGTCCACCCGTACGGTGAAGGTCAGGGTCGTGTCCGTGCCCGGCGCGAGCGTGACCGCCCAGCGCAGCCGCCCGCGGTCGTCGATGGCGGCCCGCTCGGCGGTGACCGTTACCGTGACGCCGTCCCGGGTCCAGGTCAGGCCGCCGTCCGCGGACCGGCCGGCGGTCACCGGGGTGGTCGCGCCGCCGGACCTGACGACCTCGATCGGCGCCAGGTCGACTGCCAGGTCGACGGTGACCACCGTGCTGACCGGCTCCGTCGCGGCCGAGCTCAGCCGGATCCGCTCGTCGAGACGGGCGGGAGTGACGGTGCGTGTCCGGTCGATGCGCACCCCGGGGTCGAGCCGGCGGGCCAGCGCGGCGAAGTGTGTCGTGCCGGCACCCGCGTCGGCGTGGCCGATCGGCTCGGGCTCGTGCCCGTCGAGCAGCAGCACCGCCGCGGACAGCACGCGGACGTCCGCGTGGAACGCGCCCTGCACGCCGGCCGCGCGGAGCTGCCCGTCCGGGCCGGCCAGGGCCATGGTCGGTGCCGCCACGGTGGTGACGAGTTCGTGCAGCAGCGGCTGGAGACGGTGCATGGCGGGCCGGTCAGGAAGCCTCGGGTGGCTGCGGGTCGACGGCCACGTGCAGCCGCAGCTGGGGGACCAGCATGTCGTCCACGTCCAGCGCGCGGCCGGCGCCGTCCGGCTCCCAGCCGGTGGAGACGAGGAACTTCTTCATCGCCTCGTCCGCGTCGTAGGCCCAGGCCACGGCCGCCTTGAACGCGTCCTCGCGCCACAGGTCGACGGTGGCCGCGAGCAGCCGGCTGCCGTGCCCGCGGCGGCCCCAGCGGGGCTCGACCAGCAGGTCGGTGATCGCCGCCACGTCGTCGGGCAGCGGTGGCTCCTCGGGCACGAGCGCCTGCTCGTCGGCCGGCCCGGAGGCCGCGAAGCCCACCACGTGCGACGCCGCCTCGGCCTGCTCGACCGCGATCAGCACGCGGTGCCGCGGTGAGGGCGGGGCTCCGATCGCCTCGGCCCAGCCCCGGGCCAGGTACGCCTCGTCCAGGTTGGCCAGCACGTGCGCCGGGAACATCCGCCGGTACGCGGTCCGCCACGTCGTCAGCTGGATGCGGGCGATCTCGCCGGCGTCCTCGGGACGGGCGGGACGGACGAAACCGAGTGCCATGCCCGGCAGCCTACAGACGGCTTTGTCGTACCCCTCGGCTAGCGTCCTGGTCTGTGGCCGTACCCGAATCTCTCTCCGTCGCCCAGGCCCGGCGCATCACGCTGGCCGCGCAGGGTTTCACCGACCCGCGGCCGGGCGGCGCCACCGACATGCGGCACCTGCGCCGGGTGCTGCGCCGCCTGCACCTGATCCAGATGGACTCGGTCAACGTCCTGCAGCGGGCCCACTTCATGCCGCTCTACAGCCGCCTCGGGCCCTACCCGACGGCGCTGCTCGACCGGGCCGCCTACCGCAGTCCCCGGCTGCTGTTCGAGTTCTGGGGCCACGAGGCGTCGCTGATCGACGTCGAGCTGCAGCCGCTGTTCCGCTGGCGCATGGCCCGCGCCCACGACTACGCCTGGGGCGGCATGCGCCGCATCGTGGCCGAGCAGCCGGAGCTGGTCGCCTGGGTGCTCGACGAGGTCCGCGCCCGCGGCCCGCTGACCGCCGCCGAGATCGAGCACGACGCCCCGCGGACGAAGGACCACTGGGGGTGGAACTGGTCGGTCGTCAAGCAGGCCCTCGAGTGGCTGTTCTACAGCGGCGAGGTCACCGCCGCCGAGCGCACGACCTCCTTCGCCCGGCGCTACGACCTGCCCGAGCGGGTCCTGCCCCGGCACGTGCTGGAGGCGCCGACCCCGTCGCCCGAGGATTCGTTCCGGGCCCTGGTCGAGCTGTCCGCCCGCACCCTGGGCGTGGCCGCCGAGCCGGAGCTGCGCGACTATTTCCGGCTGCCGGTGGCCGGGTTCAAGCAGGCCCTGGCCGAACTCATCGACGACAGGGTGCTGCTCCCGGTGGGCGTGCACGGCTGGAAGGGCCCGGCCTACCTGCACCACGAGGCCCGGTTGCCGCGCCGGGTGCGGGCGGCCACGCTGGTCAGCCCGTTCGACCCGCTGATCTGGGAGCGCGGGCGCACCGAGCGGCTGTTCGACCTCAACTACCGCATCGAGATCTACGTGCCCGCCGCCCAGCGGCTCTACGGCTACTACGTGCTGCCGTTCCTGCTCGGTGACGAGTTCGCGGCCCGTCTCGATCTCAAGGCCGACCGCAAGAGCGGCGTGCTGCAGATCCCGGCCGCCTGGATCGAGCCCGCCGCCGACCCGGAGGAGACCGCCGCCGCGCTGGTGCCCGAGCTGCACCGGCTGGCCGGCTGGTTGGGCCTGCACACAGTCGCGGCACCGCAGCGCGGAGACCTGGCCGGCCCGCTCACGGCCGCGCTGAAGCTTGCCTCCGCGGGTGTACCGTGACGCCCATGAGCAGTGCGACCGATCCCGTCGCGGTCCACCCGCAGATCGACGGGCCGGTGCACGGCCCGTACCCGCCGCCGTACTTCGAGCCGGCCCAGCCCGACCGGGTCACGCGGTTCGTCCAGCGCAAGTGGCGCGAGTCGCCGATCTGGGTGGCCCCGGCCGCGATGCTGGTCTGCATGGCCGGCGCGGTGGGCTACACCCTGGCCACCCATCCCACCGAGGCGAACGCCGGTGCGGCCCCGAGCTGCCTGCTGAAATACACCACCGGCTTCATCTGCCCGGGCTGCGGTGGCACCCGCGCGGCGTGGTATCTGCTGCACGGCGACATCCCGGCGGCGGCCCGGCACCACGCGCTGTTCGTCTTCGTCGTCCCCTTCCTGCTCTACATGTACGTCGCCTGGGCCGGGCGCCGGCTGTTCGGCTGGCGGCTCCCGCAGCTCAACCTCAGCCCGGCCGTGATCGGTGGCTTCATCGCCGTCTGGGGTGTCTGGAGCGTTCTGCGCAACCTGCCCTGGGCGCCGTTCGCCGCCTTCTACGTCTAGGACAGGCCGGGGCCGGGGCCCGGGCCCACCGGCGACGGGGTGAGCCCTCCGGCCGTCCGATAAGTTGTCGGTATGACGCACGACCACCCGCGGCCCTTCGGCCGGCTGCTCTCGGCCATGGTGACCCCGTTCACGGCGGACGGCTCGCTCGATGTCGACGGCGCGGCCAGGCTGGCCACGTGGCTGGTGGACTCCCAGGGCCACGACGCGCTGGTGATCAGCGGCACCGGCGGTGAGTCGCCGACGACCACCGACGCGGAGAAGGAGACCCTGCTGCGCGTCGTCGTCGAGGCGGTGGGGGACCGGGCCCGGATCGTGGCGGGCGTCGGCACGAACAACACGGCCCACACGGTC
This sequence comes from Actinoplanes auranticolor, assembly GCF_018332655.1. Classification (GTDB taxonomy): domain Bacteria; phylum Actinomycetota; class Actinomycetes; order Mycobacteriales; family Micromonosporaceae; genus Actinoplanes; species Actinoplanes auranticolor. Next base: position 20,371 of record NZ_BOQL01000047.1, read on the forward strand.
GAGCTGTCCCGCGCGGCGGAGAAGGCGGGCGCGCACGGCCTGCTGGTCGTGACGCCGTACTACAACAAGCCCCCGCAGGCCGGCCTGGTCCGGCACTTCACCACGGTCGCCGACGCCGTCGGCCTGCCGGTGATGCTCTACGACATCCCGCACCGCTCCGGTGTGCCGATCGCCACCGAGACGCTGGTCCGCCTGGCCGAGCACCCCAACATCGTGGCCGTCAAGGACGCCAAGGGCGACCTCGCTGGCAGCGCCGACGTGCTGCGCCGCACGGACCTGGCCTACTACTCCGGCGAGGACGCCGCCATCCTGCCGCTGCTGTCGATCGGCGCGGTCGGCGTGGTCGGCACCTCCACGCACTTCGTCGGCCCGCAGACCAAGGCCATGATCGAGGCGTACGAGCGCGGCGACACCGCCGGGGCGCTCACGCTGCACCGGCAGCTGCTCCCGCTGTTCACCGGCATCTTCCGGACCCAGGGCACCATCCTCGTGAAGGCCGGTCTGCGCGCCCTCGGGCTGCCCGCCGGACCCGTGCGCTCGCCGCTGGTCGACGCCACCGAGGCCGAAACGAACCAACTGCTCGAGGACGCCGCCGCGGCGGGACTGCACCTCGGCACCAATTAGAGAGGCCTCGCACTTGAGCCAGGCACACGTCGAACTGGAACCACCACCCCCGCTGCCGGAGGGCGCCCTGCGCGTCATCCCGCTCGGAGGTCTCGGGGCCATCGGCCGCAACATGACGATTTTCGAGTTCGACGGCAAGCTGCTGGTCGTCGACTGCGGAGTGCTCTTCCCGGACGTCGAGCAACCCGGCGTCGACCTGATCCTGCCCGACTTCGACCCGATCCGGGAACGACTGGAGGACGTCCAGGCGATCGTGCTGACCCACGGGCACGAGGACCACATCGGCGCGGTGCCGTACCTGCTCGCCCTCAAGCCGGACATCCCGCTGGTCGGCTCCGAGTTCACCCTGGCGCTGGTCGAGGCCAAGCTGGCCGAGCGGCGGCTGGACCCGTACACGCTGACCGTGCGCGAGGGGCAGACCGAGCGGCTGGGCCCGTTCGAGTGCGAGTTCTTCGCGGTCAACCACTCGATCCCGGACGCGCTGGCGGTCGCCGTCCGTACGCCGGCCGGCCTGGTCCTGCACACCGGCGACTTCAAGATGGATCAGGTCCCGCTGGACGGCCGGATCACCGACCTGGCCGGGTTCGCCCGGCTCGGGGCCGAGGGCGTCGACCTGTTGCTGTCGGACTCGACCAACGCCGAGATCCCCGGCTTCGTCACCCCGGAACGCGACATCGGCCCGGTGCTCGGCGCCATCTTCGCCAAGGCCCGCGGCCGGATCATCGTGGCGAGCTTCGCCTCCCACGTGCACCGCGTCCAGCAGGTGATGGACGCCGCCTACGAGTACGAGCGCAAGGTGGCCCTGATCGGCCGCTCGATGGTCCGCAACATGGGCATCGCCCGGGACCTGGGCCTGCTGCGCATCCCGGACGGCCTGCTGGTCAGCCTGGACGAGGCGGCCCAGATGCCGCACGACGAGATCGTGTTCATGTCCACCGGTTCGCAGGGCGAGCCGATGAGCGCGCTGGGCCGGATGTCCACCGGCGACCACCGGCACATCACCATCGAGTCCGGCGACACCGTCGTGCTGGCCAGCTCGCTGGTGCCGGGCAACGAGACCTCGGTCTACCGGGTGATCAACCAGCTGGCCCGGGCCGGTGCCACGGTCGTGCACAAGGACACCGCCAAGGTGCACGTCTCCGGGCACGCCCCGGCCGGCGAGCTGCTGTACCTGCTCAACGTCGTACGCCCGAGCAACCTGATGCCCGTGCACGGCGAGTGGCGGCACCTGCGCGCCCACGCCCAGCTCGGCATCGAGTCCGGGGTCGCGCCGGACCGGGTCGTGCTCTGCGAGGACGGCGACGTGGTCGACCTGGTCGAGGGGCACGCCCGGCACGTGGGCCGGGTCAAGAACCGCTACGTGTACGTGGACGGCCTGGCCGTGGGCGACGTCAGCGAATCGCTGCTGACCGAGCGGCGCATCCTCGGCGACGGCGGCTTCATCTCGGCCACCGTGGTGATCGACTCGGTGACCGGCAAGGTGGTCGGCGAGCCGAGCATCTCGGCCAAGGGCTTCTCCGAGGACCCGCAGGCCTTCAACCCGGTCATCCCGCTGCTGACCGCGGCCCTGCACCGCTCGGCCGAGGACGGCATCACCGACACCCACCAGCTCCAGCAGGTGGTCCGGCGCACCGTCGGACGCTGGGTGAACGACGCCTACCGCCGCCGGCCGATGATCGTGCCGACCGTCGTGGAAGTGTGATCGGCAGCCATAGTTTTCGGTGAATACCGGATTCATTGATCCGGCCGCGACCCCTTTGCGTATCTGAGGGCACGGTGCCGCCCCCACGGCACTCGATGCGAGGGGAGTTACGGATGCAGCGGAGAACGGTCGTCGCGCTTGCGGCGACGGTGACGGCAGCGGGAGCGGCGGTGGCGTTCACGCTGCCGTCCATGGCGGGCACGAACGCCGGCCGCGGCCCTGCGTCGCAGTCGAGCGGCGGAGTGGCCCCCCAGCTGCTCGCCGCGATGCAGCGGGACCTCGGCGTCAGCGCCGACCAGGCCGGGGCCCGGGTGAAGCGGGCCGCGTGGGCCAGTGGCGTGGCGGCCCAGCTGCGCAGCGCGTCCGGTGACTCCTACGCGGGTTCCTGGCTCGGCAAGGACGGCACGACGCTGAACATCGGCATCACCGACGCCGGCCTGGCCGACGAGGTCCGCGCGGCCGGTGCCACGCCGAAGCTCGTGGAGCGCAGTGTGGCCGAGCTGGACGGCGCCAAGAAGGCGCTGGACTCCGAGGCCGGCAAGGCGGACCGGAAACTGCCCGGCTGGTACGTCGACGTCGCGGCCAACCAGGTCGTCATCCAGGCGCTGCCCGGCGACACCGACCGCGCCGAGGACCTGGCCTCCGACGCCGGGATCCCGGCCGAGGCGGTGAAGGTGGTCGTCACCAAGGCCGCCCCGAAGACGTTCGCGGACGTGGTCGGCGCCGAGCCGTACTTCGTCAACATCGGCGGCGGCCAGGCCCGCTGCTCGATCGGCTTCGCGGTCGAGGGCGGCTTCCTGACCGCGGGCCACTGCGGCCCCGAGGGCACCGAGACCACCGACAAGGACAACCTCGACCAGGGTGTCGTCGTCGGCTCGATCTTCCCGGGCACCGCCGACATCGGTCTGGTGCAGACCAACGCGGGCGTGGGCCTGCAGCCGTTCGTCAACGACTTCGACGGCAACGCCCTGCCGGTCGGCGGCAGCACCGAGGCGCCCGTCGGCGCGGCGGTCTGCCGGTCCGGTTCCACCACCGGCACGTTCTGCGGCACGATCCTGGCCAAGAACCAGACGGTGAACTACCCCGAGGGCGCGGTCACCGGCCTGACCCGTACGGACGTCTGCGCCGAGGGTGGTGACTCCGGCGGCCCGTGGCTCGTCGGTGACCAGGCCCAGGGCGTGACCTCCGGCGGCTCCGGTGACTGCACCGTGGGCGGCGAGACGTTCTTCCAGCCGATCGCCGAGATCATCGAGGCCAACGACCTCACTCTGCTCACCACGGGCACCGGCACGCTGTCCGGCGACACCCGGCGGGACCTGCCGCGACGGATGCGTTCCGGCAACTGACGCACCACCCGTAGACGTGCTGCCCGCACAGGCCATCCTCCGTCCTGTGCGGGCAGCGCTGCGTCGCCTACCGTTGCAGGGGTGGGCTACCGGATTCTGATCGCCGCGGCCGTGGGCGCGCACTTCGCGTTCCTGGCCTTCGGCGTCTTCGGGGGCTTCCTGGCCTGGCGCTGGCCCCGGCTGATCTGGCTGCAGGTGATCAGTGCCGCCTGGCTCCTGATCATCGTCGTCGCCCAGCTGTCCTGCCCGCTGACCTGGCTGGAGGACCGCGGCCGGGCCGGTGCCGGCCTGCCGCTGCGGGACGGCGGCTTCCTGGACAACCACGTGGCGGGCGTCTTCTACCCGCACGGCTACGAGTGGGCGGCCCGGATCGCGGTCGCCGCCCTCATCGGTGCCTCGTGGCTCGGCTTCGCGTGGCGCTCAAAGCTCCGCGACCGCGTCGGCTAGCTCGCAGCCGGTCGCGATACCGCAGATCATCACCTGGTCGAGCTGCTCCGGGATGACGCCGCGCTCCCAGTCGCCGACGACCTCGCCGACCACCCGCACCACGCCGTCGTCGGCGGTGTGCACGTACGCCTTGGGCCAGAGCCGGTCGTGGTTCCAGGCGTTGCAGAAGGCGTACAGCCGCGGGACGTCGTCGGTGCTGAAGACCGTCCGGGTCAGCGTGCGGACCTGCAGGACCTCCTCGTCCTTGCCGAGCCGGAAGAAGTAGATCAGGCAGCCCTGCCAGTTCCCGCCGATGTCGCCGTCGTCGTCGACGAAGTGGGCGAACCGGCGGGCGTTCAGCGCGTCGATGATCATGCCGTGGCTGAGCGGTTGCGGCGAATCGGACATGGTCCCGATCCTAAACGGGGGAAAAAGCGAAACCTGGTCACGGTGCGGCGCGCGGACTCGCGAGAGTGATCCCGTTACGGTAGGGCCATGGCGGGCCGTACTCCTCCGGCGAGCCGGGGCCGCGCCGCGTCCACCACGCGCGGTGCCGCGACGACGCGCGCCCGGCAACCAGCGCCCCGAAAGGCACCCGCCCGCCAGGCTCCGGCGAAGAAGGCAGTCGCGCGTACCCGGGCCAGAAGCGCCACCCGGGCCCGGCCCGGAGTCGGATCGGTCGTCGCGACCGGGGTCGGCCGCGGCGTCAACGCCCTCTGGATGGGCCTGGCGCACAGCGTCGGCTGGGTCGCCCGCGGCGTCGGTCGGCAGGCCGCGACCGCCAAGGAGATCGATCCGGAGCACCGCCGCGACGGTGCCGGTCTGCTCATGCTCGGCCTGGCCATCCTGGTCGGGGTGGCGGTCTGGGCCGGCTCCGCCGGTCCGGTCGGCGCCCGCCTCAACGACGCCATGCGGCTGTTCTTCGGCGGCCTCGCGGTGCTCCTGCCGCTGCTGCTGCTCTACGGCGCGGTCCGCTTCATGCGCAAGCCCGCCGACCCGGAGCACCGGGGCCGGTCCGTCGTCGGCTGGAGCGCACTGCTCGTCTCCATCGCCAGCCTGCTACACGTGTCCCAGCGCCCGGCCGACGACGTCGAGATGACCGGCTCCGGCGGGCTCATCGGCTACGGCGTCGGTTCCCTGCTGGAGAACGCGGTCACGGCCTGGGTGGCCGTACCCCTGCTGGTGCTGCTGTTGATCTTCGGTCTGCTGGTGATCACCGCGACCCCGATCAACAAGATCCCCGAGCGGCTGATGCTGCTCGCCGACGTGCTGCTCGGCCGCTCGTCGGCCCGGGCCCCGCTGCCCGATCCGGACCTGCCCGACCTCGACGAGCCCGGCGACGAGGAGCCCAGGCGGCGCGCCCCGGCCCGCCGCCGGCAGGGCTCGCTGGCCGACATCGGCCTCGCCCCGGAGCCCGACGACCTCGACATCGACGACGACCCGATCGTGCACGACACCGTGCTGGTGCCCCGGGGCAAGAAGGTGCCGGCCAGCCGCAAGACGCCCGAGCCGCCGGAGCACTCGCCGCTGCCCACCCGGGCCGAGCAGCTCGACATCTCGGCCGTCGAGGGCGACTACCGGCTGCCGCCGCCGAACCTGCTGGGCCACGGCGCGGCGCCCAAGTCCCGGAGCAAGGCCAACGACGAGATCATGACCGCGCTGACCGGGGTCTTCGACCAGTTCAACCTGGACGCGCAGGTCGTCGGATTCACCCGCGGCCCGACGGTCACCCGCTACGAGGTCGAGGTGGGCCCCGGCGTCAAGGTGGAGCGGATCACCCAGCTCTCGCGCAACATCGCCTACGCGGTCAAATCGCCCGACGTGCGCATCCTGAGCCCGATCCCGGGCAAGAGCGCGGTCGGCGTGGAGATCCCGAACACCGACCCGGAGAACGTGTCGCTCGGTGACGTGCTGCGCTCGCACGCGGCCACCGCCGACCACCACCCGATGCTGGTGGCGCTGGGCAAGGACATCGAGGGCCGCTTCGTGGTGGCCAACCTGGCCAAGATGCCGCACATCCTGATCGCGGGCGCGACCGGCGCGGGCAAGAGCTCGTGTCTCAACTCGCTGCTGGTCTCGATCCTGACCCGGGCCACCCCGGACGAGGTGCGGCTGCTCCTGGTCGACCCCAAGCGGGTCGAGATGACCGCCTACGAGGGCATCCCGCACCTGGTCACGCCGATCGTCACCAACGCCAAGAAGGCCGCCGACGCGCTCGAGTGGGTCGTGCGCGAGATGGACATGCGCTACGACGACCTCGCCGCCAACGGGGTACGCCACATCGACGACTTCAACCGCAAGGTCCGCAGCGGCGAGATCACCGCCCCGCCCGGCGTGGACCGGGTGATGAAGCCGTACCCGTACCTGCTGGTGATCGTCGACGAGCTGGCCGACCTGATGATGGTCGCCCCCCGCGACGTCGAGGACTCGGTGGTGCGGATCACCCAGCTGGCCCGCGCGGCCGGTATCCACCTGGTGCTGGCCACCCAGCGCCCCTCGGTCGACGTGGTCACCGGCCTGATCAAGGCCAACGTCCCGTCCCGGCTGGCCTTCGCGACGAGCTCGCTGGCCGACTCCCGGGTCATCCTCGACCAGCCCGGCGCGGAGAAGCTGCTGGGCCGTGGCGACGGCCTGTTCCTGCCGATGGGGGCCTCCAAGCCGGCCCGCTTCCAGGGCGCCTGGGTCGACGAGAAGGAAATCGCCGACGTCGTCAAGTTCTGCAAGGACCAGCGTGAGCCGGAGTTCCGCCCGGACGTGACGGCGCCGCCGGAGAGCAAGAAGAAGCAGATCGACGAGGAGGTCGGCGACGACCTCGAGGTGCTGATCCAGGCGATCGAGCTGGTGGTCACCTCCCAGTTCGGATCCACCTCGATGCTGCAGCGCAAGCTGCGGGTCGGCTTCGCCAAGGCGGGCCGGCTCATGGACCTGATGGAGACCCGCGGCATCGTGGGCCCGTCCGAGGGCTCCAAGGCCCGCGAAGTGTTGATCAAGCCCGACGAGCTCGAAGAGACCCTCGCAACGCTCAGAGTCGACTAGACGGGCGAAGGCACGGCAACCGGCGCCCGGTAGCCTTGTCGGAGTGTCGGTAACCCCTGCCCCCCGCCGTGTCGCCCTGCTCACCCTGGGCTGTGCCCGTAACGAGGTCGACTCCGAGGAGTTGGCCGCCCGTCTCGACGCCGGTGGCTGGCAGGTCAGCACGGACGCCGACGGCGCCGACGTGGTCCTCGTCAACACCTGCGGCTTCGTCGAGAAGGCCAAGCAGGATTCCATCGAGACCCTGCTGGCCGCCGCGGACACCGGGGCGAAGGTGGTCGCCGCCGGCTGCATGGCCGAGCGGTACGGCAAGGAGCTCGCCGAGAGCCTCCCCGAGGCGCAGGCCGTGCTCGGCTTCGACGACTACACCGACATCGCCGCCCGGCTCGACGGCGTGCTCGCCGGTGAGCGGTTCGACGCGCACACCCCGCGGGACCGCCGGGAGCTGCTGCCGCTGACCCCGGTCGCCCGGCAGGCCGCCAAGGTCGTCGTCCCCGGGCACGCCACCGTCGACGAGCACACGCCCGCGCACCTGCGCCAGGTGCTGCGCCGCCGCCTCGACAGCGGCCCGGTCGCCAGCCTCAAGCTGGCCAGCGGCTGTGACCGGCGGTGCTCGTTCTGCGCCATCCCGGCCTTCCGCGGCGCGTTCGTCTCCCGCGACCCGCAGGAGCTGCTGGCCGAGGCCGAGTGGCTGGCCCGCACCGGCGTCCGCGAGCTGGTCCTGGTCAGCGAGAACAGCACCTCCTACGGCAAGGACCTCGGCGACCCGCGCGCCCTGGACAAGCTGCTGCCCCAGCTCGCCGCCGTGCCCGGCATCGTCCGGGTCCGGGCCAGCTACCTGCAGCCCGCCGAGACCCGTCCCGGCCTGGTCGAGACCATCGCCACCACGCCCGGCGTCGCGGCGTACTACGACCTCTCGTTCCAGCACTCCAGCGAGCCGGTGCTGCGGCGGATGCGCCGGTTCGGCTCCACCGACCGGTTCCTGGAGCTGCTCGCCTCGGCCCGCGCGCTGGCTCCCGAGGCGGGCGCGCGCAGCAACTTCATCGTCGGCTTCCCCGGTGAGACCAAACAGGACGTGGACGAGCTGGTCCGGTTCCTGAGCGAGGCGCGGCTCGACGCCATCGGCGTCTTCGACTACAGCGACGAGGACGGCACCGAGGCCGCCGGGCTGCCCGGCAAGGTCCGCGAGGACACCATCAAGCGCCGGTACGCCCGGATCAGCGACCTGGCCGACGAGCTGTGCGCCCAGCGCGCGGAGGACCGGCTCGGCTCGATCGTCGAGGTGCTGGTGGACACCGTGGCCGACGGCGAGATCGAGGGCCGCGCCGAGCACCAGGCGCCCGAGGTGGACGGCTCGACCACGCTGGTCGCCGGCGACGAGGGCGTCGACCTGGCCGCGCTGCGACCCGGCGACTTCGTGCGCGCCCGGGTCACCGGGACTGAAGGCGTCGACCTGGTCGCCGTACCGGTCGCCATGATCTCCGCCGGGCCGGGAGCTGTCTCACTGGCAGCGACGGCAGCGTCGTGACCGACGAGCCGGTGCCGGTGGCCGCCCCGCGGCCGGTCTCGCTCTACAACCCGGCCAACGTGCTGACGGCCGCCCGCATCGTGCTCGTCCCCGTGTTCGTCGCTTTTGTCATCGTGTCCGAGATGACCGAGTCCGGCTGGCGGATCCTGGCCTGCCTGACGTTCTGTGTGGCGTCCGCCACCGACTTCGCGGACGGGTGGATCGCCCGGCGCTACGAGCTGGTGACGTCCTTCGGCAAGGTGGCCGACCCGATCGCGGACAAGGCCCTGACCGGCAGCGCGCTGGTGCTGCTGTCGGCGTACGACCGGTTGTCGTGGTGGGTGACGGGCCTGATCCTGCTCCGCGAGTGGGGCGTCACGGCGCTGCGCTTCTGGGTCATCCGGTACGGCGTCATCCCGGCCAGCCGTGGCGGCAAGCTCAAGACCGCCCTGCAGATCGCCGCGATCGCCTGGTTCCTGTGGCCCGTCCCGGAGCCGTTCGACGTGGTCGGCACGGTGCTGATGGTGGCGGCGCTGATCGTGACCGTGGTGACGGGTGTGGACTACGTGCTGCAGGCGGTGCGCCTGCGCCGGCGGGCTGAGCGGGTCTGAGGTCACGGCCCGTTCGCGCTTGGCAGAATCGGGGCATGAGCGAAGGCAAGATCGAAGATCCCGGAGTGGCCGCCTCCGCGGTCGTGCACGCGCTGGTCGACCGCCGCCAGACCCTGGCGGTCGCGGAGTCGCTGACCGGTGGTCTGCTCGCCGCCACCATCGTCGAGATCGCCGGGGTCAGCGCGGTGTTCAAGGGCGGTGTGGTGGTCTACGCCACCGAGCTGAAGCACGTCCTGGCCGGCGTGCCCCAGCAGCTGCTGGACGAACGTGGCCCGGTCGATCCGGACGTCGCGCTGGCCCTGGCCGAGGGTGTGCGGGAACGCTGTGGCACCGACTGGGGACTGGCCACGACCGGGGTCGCCGGACCGGAGCCGCAGGACGGCAAGCCGGTGGGGATGGTCTTCGTGGCGGCCGCCGGGCCGGACGGAGCCACCGTCCAGGAGCTGAGCCTGCCGGGTACGCGCCAGGACGTCCGAATCGCGAGTGTGACGTCCGCCCTGTCGCTGCTCGTCGCCCAGCTGCGCGGATCGACGGCGGGAATCGCGGGCTGAGCTGCTGTGTTGTCTCGAACGGGTGAGTGGGTGGAACCTGCCCGCCGCCCGTCTCAGCAGCCCCGCGGGCACGCGCGCGTTCCCGCCCGTCCCGCATTTCGGCGGGGCGGGATGTCGGTGTAGCGCTCAGCGGGTACGGTTGCGGGAAGCCTCCGGCGGTTGCCGGCGGCCCCGCCGCAGGAGGAGGTGCCATGGTCCTGCTACGCCGGGTTATCGGTGACGCACTTCGGGCGCGCAGGCAGGGTCAGCATCGCACGCTGCGTGAGGTGTCGACCGCCGCCAACGTCAGCCTGGGGTATCTCTCCGAGATCGAACGTGGCCAGAAGGAAGCGTCCAGCGAGCTGCTCGCCGCGATCTGCGAGGCTCTGGGCGCGCGCCTGTCCGAGGTCCTGGGTGAAGTGAGCGGCACGCTCGCGCTCGCCGAGGGAATGGACGGCGTTCTCGCTCCGCACGAGCCCACTCCGGTCGAGACCAGCGGTGCGGGGGCCAGCCCGGTCCCGCTCAACGGCTCCCCGGTCAAGAGGCCGGTCAAGAACAGCGAGGCCCCGGCTGTGCGCCAGGTGACCTCCGACGGGACGGTCTCCGTCTCCGTCCGCCAGGAGTCTCCGCTCAAGGCGACCCTGCACGCGACCCGCAAGCGCGGTCGCGACGTTGTCTACGCTGCCTGATTCTCAGCACCGCCCACTACGCGTTCCGGCGTCGCCGGAACGCGTATCGGCGCGTAGCCTCGATGTCGGGGGAACCCTCGTCCGACCCTGAGATCCCCCGTAGGTCACGTGACGCCGGTGGCGTGGAGCTGACACGATGGACTTCGCGCCATCGTGAAGACCCCTCGGTCCCGCGTCGGTGGCGCGTCCGACTGAGCGACATTGAGGGGATACCGCGGATATGGCGAACCCGTTCGTCAAGGGATGGCGTTACATGATGGCGCTCTTCGGCGCCAAGATCGACGAGTACGCCGACCCCAAGGTGCAGATCCAGCAGGCCATCGAGGATGCCCAGCGCCAGCACCAGGCGCTCGTGCAGCAGGCCGCCGCCGTGATCGGCAACCAGCGGCAGCTGGAGATGAAGCTGTCCCGGCAGATGTCCGAGGTCGAGAAGCTGCAGGGCATGGCGCGCCAGGCCCTGGTGCTGGCGGATCGGGCCCGGGCCGGCGGCGACGAGGCGGAGGCGCAGAAGTACGAGTCGACCGCCCAGACGCTCGCCACCCAGCTGGTCTCCGGCGAGCAGTCGATGGAAGACCTGAAGACGCTGCACGACCAGGCGCTGTCGGCGGCCGGCCAGGCCCGCAAGGCGGTGGAGAACAACGCGATGGTGCTCCAGCAGCGCATCGCCGAGCGCTCACGCCTGCTCAGCCAGCTCGAGCAGGCCAAGATGCAGGAGACGGTGGCCAAGTCGCTGGAGTCGATGTCGTCGCTCTCCGCGCCGGGCAACACCCCGTCCCTGGACGAGGTCCGCGACAAGATCGAGCAGCGGTACGCGAACGCGATGGGCCGCGCCGAACTGGCGTCGAACTCCGTCGAGGGCCGCATGCTCGAGGTGCAGAAGTCGAGCCTCGACATGGCCGGCACCTCGCGGCTGGAGCAGATCCGGGCCAGCATGGCCGGCGAGCAGCTCGGCGGCGACACCGCGGCCAAGCCGGCTGTGGAGGCGGCGGGCACCAACAACGCCGCCCCGGCAGCCGACCCGGCCAGCGTGGCGCGCCTCGACGAGATCAGGGCAAGCATGAACGCCAAGCGTGGGGACACCTCGGCCACGGGCTGAGCACACCCCACCTCGGGGAGGAGTGAACGGTGGACGAGCGGACCAGGTACTTCCGGCAGCTCAGGAAGCTGCGCGGCTCCGCGCGGCGCTGGAGCGTCGTCGGCGGAGGGCTGACCGCTGCCGCTGCCGTGCTCACCCCGTACGCGGGCATCGGGCTCGCCGACGCGGCATGGGCCGCGTCGGCGGGTGCGTCCGCGGCGCTGGCCTGGTGGCGCTGGAGCGACCACCGGGCCCTGGCCGCGACGCCGGCCCCGCCGCCCGCCCCGCCGGCCATTCCCGGCCAGCGGCTGGTGGCCGCCGTCGAGCGGTTCCCGGCCGGCCGGCAGGTGCTGCAGGAGGTGCGCCGGCACAAGGAGCGTTACGCGCTGCGCGGGTCGGCTGTCGCCCAGGCCTGGGACCGGCTGGACCGGGCGAACGCGACGCTGACCGGGCTCGCCGGCCGGCTGACCGGGCCCGGTGAGGCCGCCACGCTGGAGGCCGCGGTGGCCGAGCAGTGGCTGCGTGACCTCGGGCAGCGCGTGGCCAGCGTCGAGCGGGCGATTCCGCTCAGCCCACCCGACCAGCGCCCCGGGATCGTGCAGGCCCACGAGAGCCTGGCCAAGCAGTTCACCGAGGGCGTGACCGCCTACGAACGGCTGGTGGCGGCCGCGGCCAGCTATGTCGCCGAGGAGGGCCACCCGGCCTCCGCCCAGCACCCGGCGCTCGGCGGCCTGATCGAGGCGACCGACCGCCTGCGCGGTATCGCCGAGGGGCTGTCGGAGCTGCGGCGGCCCGCCACCCCTGCTGCCTAGGAAGAGCCTTCAGTCCGTTCAAGGGCGGCGGTGGGGTGGCCGGACGGGGCTTCCGCGGCCGGTTTCGGCTGGCAGCGGGGGCACCAGTAGGTGATCCGCTCCTCCTGGTCCTCTTTCTGGATGGCCGAGCCGCAGCGCCGGCACGGCTGCGCTCGTCGCCCGTAGACGTAGCTGGTCTGTCCCCGGCGCAGTGAGCCGGTGGTGGTCTGGGTCCAGCGACCACGGTTGGACGCCACCAGCTTCTGCGCCAGCTTCACCGTGCCCGCCAGATCCGCCACCGCCGAGACGGGCGTCCACGGCCACAGGCCGCGGAGGAACAGCGTCTCCGCCTTGTAGAGGTTGCCCACCCCGGCGAGGTTGCGCTGGTCCAGCAGTGCCTCACCGATCGGCACCTCCGGCCGGGCCGCGATCCGGCGGACCGCCTCGTCGGGGTCCCAGTCGGCGCCGAGCAGGTCCGGGCCCAGGTGGTCGAGCAGCCGGCCCTCCTCGGCGGTGGGCAGCAGCGCCACCTCGTGCAGGTGGTAGCCGACCGCCACTGAGCGTTTCGTCCGCAGCACCACCCGGATCAGGTGCGCGGGGCGGCCGGTCCAGCGCTCACCCGGCGCGTACGCCCGCCAGGCGCCGTCCATCCGCAGGTGCGAGTGCAGGGTCATGGCCCGCTCGCCGTGGGTCAGCCGCAGCAGCAGGTGTTTGCCCCGGCTGGCCGACTCGGCCACCGTCCAGCCGGTCAGGTCGGTGGTGGCCAGCTGCGGCACCCGGAAGTCCGAGCCGGTGAGGACGTCGCCCTGCAGCGCGCGCTCGAGGACGCGCGCGGTGTTCCATACGGTGTCACCTTCGGGCATGGCTCTGATCCTGCCCCGCCGCCAGCATCGCAACCATCGCGGTCTCGTCCAGTCCGGCACCGTCGGTGTCCGCGGCGGCCCGGGTCACCGGATCGAGCGCCCGGTCGAGGGCGGCGTCGAGGGCAGCCGCGGTCGCCGGGTCGGTGGCCTCGGGCCGCAGCCCGCGGCGGGCACCCTGGTGGCGTACGGCGGCCAGCAGGGTCGCGCCCAGCTCTGGCCGGCCGCTCAGCGTGAGGGCGTAGGCGCCGGTGTGCAGGCACGAGAGCACGTTGCCGACGTCGTCCTCCTCACGGAAGCGGCCCAGGGCCGAACGGAGCTGGCGCAGCGCCGCGCCGGGATCGGGATCGGCGGGGACCAGCCAGGCCCGGGCCAGCAGCAGCTCACTCATCGCGGCGATCCAGTTCTGCCGCAGCTCACCGGCGTGCGCGGCCGCCGCCTCGAGTTCACGGCGGCTCCCGGGCACGTCCCCGAGCCCGGTCAGGGCGCCCCCGAGCGCCATCTCGCCGGCCGGAGTGGCCCATTGCTCGCCGATCCGCACGCTCACCGCGATGGACTCCCGGGCCCGGACCGCGGCGGTGTCGTAGTCGCCGCGCGCCGACCACATCAGCGACTCGTAGTAGAGCAGCTGGCTGACCAGGCGCCACCCGTCCTGGCTGTCCGGCTCCGCGAGCAGGGCCTTCGCCTGCCACAGGCACTCGCCGGCACCGCCGAGGTCCCCGCCGATGAACCGCAGGGTCCCGCACGTGGCCAGCGCCAGCGCCCGGTCGACCGCGGGCGCGTCCGGTGCTCCGGCCAGGGCCGTGGTCAGCAGCCGCAGGCCCTCGGCCACGTGCCCGCCCCGGAACCAGAACCACTCCAGCAGGCCCGCCGTCCGCAGCGCCGCTCCCGGGTCCACGGCCAGGTCGTGGGCCAGCGCGGCGCGCACATTGGGCACCTCCCGGTTGAGCACCCGGATGGCGTGCGCGGAACGCTCCCCGCGGAGCTCGGGCGCGGTCCGCTCGACCAGCGCGCGGACCCAGGCGGCCTGCGCGGCCCGGCTCGCCGCCGGATCGGGGTCATGCTCGCGGCAGTACGCCCGGATGATGCCCATCAGCCGGTAGCGGGTCGGCGTCACGGTTGTGTCGGCGCTCACCACCGACCGGGTGACCAGCGAGGACAGCGCCTCCAGATCGGAGCCCACCGCCGCCGCGGCCTCCACGGTGAAGCCGCCCGCGAACGGCCACAACCGCAGCAGCAGGGCCCGGTCGGCGGCCGGCAACAGGTCGACACTCCACCCGACGGCGGCCTCCAGGGTGGCGTGCGGCGCCAGCGCCCCGCGGGGAACCCGGCCCAGCGCGGGGAACCGCTCACCGAGCAACGCGACCAGCTCGCCGAGACCCAGCACCCGGGCCCGGGCGGCGGCCAGCTCCAGCGCCAGCGGGATCCCGTCCAGCACCTCCGCCAGCCGCCCGAGGTGGGCCTGGTCGGCGGAGCCGGGACTCCATCCCGGCCGGATCGCGGCGATCCGGTCGACCAGCAGCGCGACGGCGTCACCCGGCGGCAGTGGCGCCACCGGGAGCAGCCGTTCGCCGTCGACACCGAGCGGCTCCCGGCTCGTCGCCAGGACCCGCAGTCGCGGGCACCGCGCCAGCAGATCGACGACCAGGTCGGCGACGGCGGCGACGAGATGCTCGCAGTTGTCGAGGATCAGCAGCGCTTCCCGGCCGCTCAGGGCCGAACCCAGACCCGCGGGGCCGGGCTCGGCGCTCTGATGCACGCCCGCAGCCGCGGCGATCGTCGACACCAGCAGCTGCGGGTCTGTGACGTCGGCCAGGCGGGCCAGCCAGGGGCCGTCGGTGTCCGGGCGGGTGGCGGCGTACTCCACCGCCAGCCGGGTCTTGCCCGCGCCGCCGGGGCCGACGAGGGTGAGCAGGCGCGCGGCCGGCATGGTGGCGGCGAGCGTGGCCAGCTCCGGCTCCCGGCCGACGAAGGCCGACAGCGGCCGGGTCACCGCCGGAGCCGTGGCGACCGGGTGTGGTGCGGCGTCGGGCCGGGCCGGCAACAGCAGGCCGGGATCCTGGGCCAGCAGGCGCCGCTCCAGGGACTGCAGGGCCGGGCCGGGATCCACGCCCAGGTCGTCCGCGAGCAGCGCCCGGACCTTGCGCAGTGCGGACAGCGCCTCGGCCTGGCGCGCACTGCGGTAGAGACCGAGGATGAGCAGCTCCCACCGGCGTTCCCGATAGGGCTCCGCGCGTACCGCCGGGGTCAGCTCAGCCACCGCCCCGGGTGCGTCGCCCACGGCCAGGCGCGCCGCCAGCCTCTCCTCGACCGCGACCAGGCGCAGCTCCTCCAGCCGGGCCCGGGCGGCCTCGACCGCGGCGGCCCCGTCCAGATCCGCGAACGCCTCGCCGCGCCACAGCCGCAGGGCCGCGTCGAAGGCGCGGCCGGCCTCGGCCGGCCGCTGCTCGTCCAGCAGCTCCCGCCCCCGGGCCACGCCCGCCTCGAACGCCGCCACGTCCGTCTCCGCGCCGGTCAGCCGGTATCCGTCGCCGACGCGTTGCAGCGCGTCCCGGTGCTCGGATCCCAGCGCCCGCCGCAACCGCGACACGTACGCCTGCAACGACACCTCCGGGCTGGCCGGCGGCTCGTCACCCCACACCGCCGCGGTCAGCGCGTCCCCGCCGACCGGCCGGCCGCCGGCCGCGATGAGCGCGGTGACCAGCCGGCGCGGCAGCGGACCGCCCAGATCGAGGACTGCGCGGCCCGCGCCGAGCTCGGTCGGCCCGAGAACGCGGCAGCGCAGCACGGGTGGAGCATACAAACGCAGGCCGCTTGCAGGCAGTCTGCAAGCCGACCCGAGCAACCTGAACCCATGACCACCACAACTGCACGCGTCGACACCTGGGAGATGGTGCTGGTGCACCGGGTGTTCCGGCGCGAGTTCCGCATTCTGCCCGCGCTGATCAGGGCGGTGCCGCCCGGCGACACCGCCCGCGCCGAGACCATCGGCTCGCACCTGGCCAACGTGGCCGGGGCGCTGCACCACCACCACGAGGCCGAGGACGAGCTGCTCTGGCCGGTCATGCTCGACCGCGTCGGGTTGCGCGCCGACCTCGTGCACCGGATGGAGGCGCAGCACGAGCGCCTGGCCGGCCTGCTCACCCGCATCGACGACCTGACCGCCCGCTGGCGCGCGCACGCCGGCGCCGAGGTCCGCGACGAGCTGGCGGAGGTGCTGGCCCAGGCGTCGGGGGCGCTCGACGAACACCTCGGCGACGAGGAGCGCGAACTGCTCCCGCTGGTGTCGGAGCACGTGACCCCGGCCGAGTGGAACGCGCTCGGCGAGCGGGGCCGCGAGGCGATCCCGATGAACAAGCTGGCGCTGGTCTTCGTCGGCGCGATCCTCGAAGAGGCGAGCCCGCTGGAGAGAAGGAAGTTCCTGGCCCAGCTGCCCGGTCCGGCCCGGCTGCTGTGGCGAATTGCCGGGCCGCGTACCTACGCAAAATCGCGGGACAGCATCCGCCGGGGCTGACATCGTCACCGGATGCGTCTCGACATCACCTCCGCGGCGGAGCGCCCGGACCGGGCCCCGCTCTGGTCCGGCCTCACCGGGCTGTGGCCACGCTTCATGACCCAGGACGAGACCGGTGACTTCTTCTACGGCTACGAGTTCGACCACTACCCCGAGTTCCAGCTGCTGGCCGTCGACCTCGACACCGGCGACGCCGTCGCGAAGGCACACTCAGTGCCGCTGAGCTTCACCGGCGCGATCGCCGACGGGCTGCCCGGGCACGGCTGGGACTGGGCGGTCCGGCAGGCCACGCACGACCGGCTCAGCGGGGCCGAGCCGGCCATCGTCTCCGCCCTGGAGATCATGGTGCGGCCGGATCTCCGCTCACACGGCCTGTCGGCGCGCATGCTGGCGGCCCTGCGGGCCAACACAGCGGCGCGGGGCTTCACGGATCTGATCGCGCCGGTCCGGCCGATCGGGGCGCAGGGCAGAAACATCGACACGTACGCGTACGAGCAGCGCCCGGACGGCCTCCCGGTGGACCCGTGGCTACGCGTCCACGTCCGCGCGGGCGGGCGGATCGTGAACGTGGCCCACACGAGCATGGTGATGGTGGGCACGCTCGCGGACTGGCGCCGGTGGACGGAGCTGCCGTTCGACACCTCGGGAGCGGTGACGGTGCCGCATGCGCTGGGGCCGGTGCACTGCGACGTGGCCGGTAACCGGGCGGTCTACGTGGAGCCCAACGTCTGGGTCCACCACAAGCTCTGAGCCCGGAACGGTCGGCGTTCGGCGGTGCTTCCGGGGCGGTCAGCGTTCGGCGACGCGGACGATGTCGCCGGGGCGGACCGAGAGCAGGACGACGGCGCGACCGCCGTTGACCGCTATCGCCACGCGGCCGGCCGAGTCCTCGTACACGATCATCTCGCCCTGCTGGGCGTCGGCGAAGATCTGGGCGCGCCGGGCCTTGACCCCGCCGATCACCAGGTCCGGGCTCAGCCCGGACAGGGCGGCGCCGCCGGCCGCGAGCTGCACGTTGCCGAACCGGTCCACGGTGAGGACCTCGGCCTCGAGCCAGCCGTCACCGACCGCGACGACCGGATCGGGCAGCCGCACCAGCGTCTCCGGGGCGACGGCCGCCCCCGCGTCGCTCAGCGGCGCGCCCAGCGCGAGCCGCGCCGCGGCGGGGGAGAACACGTCCCGGCCGTGGAACGTGCGCGAGACGTCGCCGAGCAGCCAGTCCTTGTTCGTGAGCTCGAAGACGCCGTTGATGCCGCCCAGCGCCTCGGCGGCCCAGATCAGCAGTCCGTTGTCCGGCCCGACCAGGATGCCGCCGGGGGTGCCGATCGCGATGCCGCGCCGCTCCGAACCGACCCCCGGGTCGACCACGGCGACGTGCACGGACGGCGGCAGGTGCGGCGCGGTCTGCGCCAGCACCGCGGCGCCGCGCGACACGTCAGCGGGCGGCACGTGGTGGGTGATGTCATTGACTCGCACATCGGGAGCGATGCGCGCGATCACCCCGCGGCACGCGGCGGCGAAACCGTCGAACGTGCCGTAGTCGGTGGTGAGGCTGATCCATCCATAGCCGCCCATGGTGGTTCACGTTACTGCCCCGGCACACTCGGTGCGTGGCGGCTGGCCGGGCGGGTCGCGGCACTTCTGGCACTGTTGATCTATGCGTCTTGTCATCTTCACCGAACCCCAGCAGGGTGCTTCGCACGACGACCTGCGGCGGGTGGCCCAGCTCGCGGAGCAGACCGGCTACGACGGCTTCTTCCGCTCCGACCACTATGTCGCGATGGGCAGGGACGGGCTGCCCGGCCCGACCGACGCCTGGCTGACCCTGGCCGCGCTGGCCGTGCAGACCTCCCGGATCCGGCTCGGCACGCTGGTCACGTCGGCCACGTTCCGCCTGCCGGGCCCGCTGGCGATCAGCGTGGCCCAGGTCGACGCGATGAGCGGCGGCCGGGTCGAGCTGGGTCTGGGCGGCGGCTGGTTCGAACGCGAACACACCGCGTACGGCATCCCGTTCCCGCCCGTGGGCGAACGCTTCGACCGCCTCGAGGAGCAGCTCGAGATCATCGATGGTCTGTGGACGACGCCGGCCGGGCAGCAGTACACGTTCCAGGGCAAGCACTACCAGGTGACCGACTCGCCGGCACTGCCGAAGCCGGTCCAGTCACCCCGCCCGCCGATCATCGTGGGCGGCGCGGGCAAGAAGCGCACCCCGGCCCTAGCGGCCCGCTACGCCGACGAGTTCAACGCCCCGTTCGCGAAGGTGGCCGAGCTGCCGGCGATGTTCGACCGGGTCCGGGCGGCGAGCGAGCAGATCGGCCGGGCACAGGCACCGGCGCTGTCCGCGGCTGCGGTCCTCTGCGTGGGCCGCGACGAGGCGGAGGTGAAGCGCCGAGCGGCGGCGATCGGCCGCGACGTGGAGGAGATGCGGGGGAACGGCGGGGTGGTGGGCACGCCGGACCAGGCGGTGGAAATCCTCGGCCGGTACGCGGAGACGGGGGCGTCCCGGATGTACCTGCAGACGTTGGACCTGACCGACCTGGACCACATCGAGCTGGTCGCCTCGGCGGTGGCGCCGCAGCTGTCCTGATCTTGTTCGGGTCGGTGATCCTCCGGCGTCGGTGATTCCGGCGCCGGGGGCCGCCGGCCCGATCCTGTTTCGGCCCCGACCGCCCTGTGCCCGACGCGGCGGTCGGTCCGGGCCGGGGGCGACCGCTTCGTGTCTGCGACGCGGCGGATCGGGGCTGCGGTCGGGCCGGCGTTGCGGCGCGCGGTGGGGGCGGTGGGGTGGCCGGGATGGGCGGCTGCGGGGTCGTTGCGGGGTTTGGCCCTGGTGGGGACGGTCTTGGTGGTGGCGGGGATGAGGTGTCCGGGCTCGGAGCCTAAAGTCTGTTGCGTGGAGATTGTCACCGCGCGACTGGCTTTGCGGCGGCCTGGGCCCGCAGACGTCGAAACGATCTTCGCGATCCACCGCGACCCCGAGGCCAGTCGGCACAACCCTTCGGACCTGCTCGCCACCCCGGCGGAGGCCGAACACCTCTACAGCCGCTGGGACGACCACTGGCGCCGGCACAGCTTCGGCTACTGGGTCGTCGAAGAGCGCGAGTCCCGGAAGATCCTCGGCTTCGCGGGGCTCAAGGTGGTCCGCTTCCGCGAGATCGAGGTGCTGAACCTCTTCTACCGCCTCGATCCGGCGGCCTGGGGCAACGGCGTGGCCACGGAAGCGGCGACGGCCGTGGTGTCCTGGGCCGGCCGCCACCTCCCGGAATGGCCGATTCTCGCCCGGGTCCGCCCAGACAACGTCGCCTCGCAGAAGGTGGCCCAACGCGCGGGCCTCACCCGCGCCGAACACCTGGACGACCTGGGCGAGGACGGCCTGGACTGGCTCTTCGTCACCCGCTGGCCCGCCAACGGGCCAAGCCCAACCTGACCCTCCGCCGCGTTACCCGCCCCGCTGCCGTCCTGCTCCGCCGGTCAGCCGGTCAGCCGCGCAAACGCAGCCCCCGAGGCGTAGCCCGGAACCCCGCCCCGGTCAACGCGTCCCGCAACGGCGAAGAATGCACCGACTCCCCATCAGCCCGTTCCACCGACATCGGCCCCAGCGCCCCCGACCGCACCGATCCCGCCAGCGCCTGCCCCGCCGCCGTCAACGCCTCGGTATCGTCCAGGTAGGACAGCAGTGTCCGGCCGCCGCGTTCGACGTACAGGATCAGGTCGCCGCCGACCAGGACCACCAGGGCTCCCGCCTTGCGGCCCGCGCGGTGGCCCGTCGCCGGTGTCGTCTCGCCGTTGCCGCTGTCCACCACCCGTTCCGGCCATGGCAGCGCCGCGCCGTACGGGTTGGCCGGGTCGGTCGCCGCCAGCACCACCGCGGTCGTGCCCGTGCGTTTGGCCAGCTCGGCCGGCTCGGCCAGGGCCCGGAGCCGGTCCACTGCCCCGGGCACCGCGAACTGTGCCGCCCCCAGCCCTTCCACGAAGTACCCGCGGCGGGCCGCGCCTCGTTCCTCCAGTGCCGCCAGCACCGGATACACCGCGGCGAAACCTCCCGTCACGCCCTCGGCCATCACCGCGCCGCGGGTCACCACGCCGTGTCGTTCGAGCAGGAGGTCGGCCAGGGCTGCCGCGCGGCGGGTCGGGTCGAGGTCGCGTTCCGGCAGGCGGGACCAGCGGCCGACCATCATCAGTGGTCCGGATCGGGCCGGCATCGTCGGGCGGCCGGGCCGGCGGTAGCGGGTGCGGGCGGGTGCCGCCTTGGCGCGGTGGGCGCCGCTGCTGCCGAGCAGGGCGCGCAGCGGCGCCAGCGTGTCGTTGGTCAGGTGGCCGGCCCAGACCAGGTCCCAGACCGTTTCGGCCAGGGCGGTGTCGTCGGTGGCGCCGATCTTGTCGGACAGGCTGCGGAAGAACAGCGCCTGGCCGTCCGCCAGCGCGTCCAGCACCGACTGGTGTTGCGGGGTCAGCGCGAACTCGTCGTCCGGTGGGGGCAGCAGGAGCGGGGCGCTGTCGGCGTACGCGAGGGTCACCCAGCCGTCACCGCCCGGGATGGAGCCCGAGCCCGCCCACAGCACCTCGCCGCTCGCGCACAGCTCGTCGAGCTGCGGGGGCGCGTAGTCGGCGACCCGGGCCGGCAGGATCAGTCGTTCCCAGGCCGAGGCCGGTGCGGCCACTCCCTGCAGCTGCTCGATGGTGGCCGCCAGGGCGTCGACGCCGCGGGAGTTGCCACCGATCTGGTGCCAGCGCGGCAGGAACGCGGCCAGCACCCGCGGTGGCACCGGCTCGATCTCGCGGCGCAGTGCGGCCAGAGAACGGCGTCGCAGCAGCCGCAGCACCTCCGCGTCGCACCACTCCGTGCCGGCCCCGCCGGGGGAGAACTCGCCGGAGACGACCCGGCCGGTGGCGCTGAGCCGTTTGAGGGCCTGCTCGACGACGAAGACGCCGAGTCCGAACCGGGCCGCGCAGGTGGCCGCCGCGAACGGGCCGTGGGTGCGGGCGTACCGGGCGACGAGGTCGCCGAGCGGGTCGGCCACCGGCTCGAGGTAGGCCTCCGCGACGCCGACCGGCAGGGCCACGCCGAGCGCGTCGCGGTAGCGGCCGGCGTCCTCGACACCGATCCAGCGTTCCTCACCGGCGATCCGGATCTGGATCGCGCGCCGGCTGGCCTGCAGGGTCGCCAGCCAGTCGAGCTCGACGCCGCGGGCGGTGAGATCCGCCGCGGACAGGTCACCGAGCAGGCGCAGCAGCTCGGCCGCGTCCTCGGCGTCGCGGGGGCTGCGGGCGGCCGTGAGCCACTGCAGCTGGGCCTCGCTCTCGGTCACCACCGTCGGGTCGAGCAGCTCCCGCAGGTCGACCCGGCCGAGCAGCTCACCCAGCAGCGTCGAGTCCAGGGCCAGCGCCGCGGCGCGACGCTCGGCCAGCGGTGCGTCCCCCTCGTAGAGGAACGCGCCGACGTATCCGAAGAGCAGGGAGCGGGCGAACGGCGACGGCCGCGGGGTCTCGGCCTCGACCAGCCGGACCTTGCGTCCCGCGATCTCGCGCATCAGCCCGACCAGCCCGGGCACGTCGAAGACGTCCTGCAGGCATTCGCGGGCCGCCTCCAGGGTCACCGGGAAGTCGGCGAACTCCCGAGCCACGTCGAGCAGCTGGGCCGAGCGCTGGCGCTGCTGCCAGAGCGGCTGGCGGCGGCGCGGGTCGCGCCGGGGCAGCAGCAGTGACCGGGCGGCGCACTCGCGGAACCGGGAGGCGAACAGCGCGGACGTGCCGACGGACTCCTCGACGAGCTGCGAGATCTCCTCCGGGTCGAAGGCGACCAGGTCGGCGCCGGGTGGCTCCTCGGCGGTGTCCGGCAGGCGGATGACGATGCCGTCGTCGGAGGGCATCACCTGGCCGTCGACGCCGTACCGCTCGGCGAGCCGGCGGGCGATGGCCAGCGCCCACGGCGCGTTGACCCGGGCGCCGAGGACACAGTGCACGGTCATGCGCCAGTCGCCCAGCTCGTCGCGGAAGCGCTCGACCACGATCGTGCGGTCGTCGGGCAGGTTGCGGGTCGACTCACGCTGCTCGCGCAGGTAGGCCATCAGGTTGTCGGTCGCCCACTCGTCCAGCCCGGAGTCGCGCAGCGAGGCGGTCGCCTTGGTGTCGTCCGCGCGGGTCAGGGTGCGCAGCCGGGCGCCGATGGCCCGGCCCAGCTCGATCGGGCGGCCGAGCGCGTCGCCCTTCCAGAACGGCATCCGGGCCGGTGCGCCCGGTGCGGGAGAGACCAGCACCCGGTCGGGGGTGATGTCCTCGATCCGCCAGGAGGTCGAGCCGAGCAGGAAGACGTCGCCGACCCGGGACTCGTAGACCATCTCCTCGTCGAGCTCGCCCACCCGGGACGCCTTCTCCGAGCCGGCCAGGAAGACACCGAACATGCCCCGGTCGGGGATCGTGCCGCCGCTGGTGACGGCGAGCCGCTGCGCGCCGGGACGCCCGGTGAGCTCGTCGGTCGTGCGGTCCCACACCAGGCGGGGCCGCAGCTCGGCGAACGCGGTGGACGGGTAGCGCCCGGAGAGCATGTCGAGCACGGCGTGCAGGGCGGAATCGGGCAGCTCCGCGTACGGTGCGGCCCGCCGCACGAGCGCGGCCAGCTCGTCGACCTGCCACGCGTCCAGGGCGACCATCGCCACGATCTGCTGGGCGAGCACGTCCAGCGGGTTACGGGGATAGCGCAGCTCCTCGATCGCCCCCTCGCCCATCCGCTCGGCGACGACCGCGCAGCTGAGCAGGTCACCGCGGTGCTTGGGGAAGACGACACCGCGGGAGACGGCTCCCACCTGGTGTCCGGCCCGGCCGATGCGCTGCAGCCCGGCGGAGACCGAGGGCGGCGCCTCGATCTGCACCACCAGGTCGACCGCGCCCATGTCGATGCCCAGCTCCAGGCTGGAGGTGGCGACCACGGCCGGGAGCCGGCCGGACTTCAGTGCCTCCTCGATCTGCTTGCGCTCCTCGCGGGAGACGCTGCCGTGGTGGGCCCGGGCGACGACCGGTGACGCTCCCGTGGCGATCGGGGACTGGGCCATCAGCGCGGCCGGCGCGCGGTCCGACTGCTCGGCCACGGCCTCGGCGGCCAGCTCGTTGATCCGGGCGCACAGGCGCTCGGCGCCGCGCCGGGAATTGGTGAACACGATCGTGGAGCGGTGCTGCTGGATCAGTTCCAGCACGCGTTCCTCGACGGCGGGCCAGATGGACGGCGTGCGCCGGGCCGCGCCGGGGTCGTCCGCGTCGGCCTCGGGCACCTCGTCGAGCCGGGTCATGTCCTCCACCGGGACCTGCACCGAGACCTCGATGGTCTTGCTGCTGCGGGGCTGGACGATCTCGACGGCGCCGGCGCCGCCCAGGAACCGGGCCGTCTCGTCGATCGGGCGCACGGTCGCGGACAGCCCGACCCGCTGCGCCGGGCGGCCCAGCATCGCGTCGAGGCGTTCGAGCGAGAGCGCCAGGTGGGCGCCGCGCTTGGTGGCCGCGACCGCGTGCACCTCGTCGATGATCACCGTCTCGACGCCCTTGAGCGACTCCCGGGCGGCCGAGGTGAGCAGCAGGAACAGCGACTCGGGGGTGGTGATCAGGATATCCGGCGGGGTACGCGCGAAGGCCCGCCGTTCGTCGGCCGGGGTGTCGCCGGTGCGCATGCCGACGGTGATGTCCGGTGGCGGCAGCCCGAGCCGCCCGGACGCCTGCCGGATGCCGGTCAGCGGTGCCCGCAGGTTGCGCTCGACGTCGACGGCCAGCGCCTTGAGCGGGCTGATGTAGAGCACCCGGCAGCGCTGCTTGGCCTCGGCCGGGACGGGCTCGTGGGCGAGCCGGTCGAGCGACCAGAGGAAGGCGGCCAGCGTCTTGCCCGAGCCGGTCGGCGCGACCACCAGGGCGTTGCGGCCGGCGCCGATGGATCGCCACGCGCCGGCCTGGGCGGCCGTGGGCGCGGCGAAGGCGGCCCGGAACCACTCCCTGGTGGCGAGGCCGAACTGCTCGAGAACGTCTGACACGTGTCCATGGTGCCCCCGCGGTGTGACAGAAATCGGGGACCGGTGGAAACATCCGTTCGGGTGACGGCTCCGAATCAGAAGCGAACGGCCATCACATGATGGGCATCAATCAGACGTTGGAGCACAGGATGGGCACTCGACCAGCGCTCGCCCGCAACCGGAAGGACCATGGTGCGGACCGGTGACGTGCGGCACATTGATGAACACAGAGCGTATGTATCGATGGCCGCCACCGACGATGCCGACAGGCTTCACTGACAGGAGGCACCGTGACCCATCGCGTTTCCGCCTTACGACGCCTCGGTAGCGCGGCGGCTGCCGTTGCCGCGCTGGCGACCATCACTCTTTCCGCGACCCCGGCGCAGGCCGCGGGCGACGGCTACGTCCGTCTCGCGCATCTTTCACCCGATACGCCGGCCGTCGACGTGTACCTGAAGTCGGACTCGGGCACGGTCAAGGACCAGAAGTTCGACGGCGTCGCGTACGGCGCCATGTCCGACTACCTGCGCCTGCCCACGGGCACGTATTCGGTGGCGATGCGCAAGGCCGGTGCCGCCGCGAGCACCCCGCCGGTGCTGACCACGCAGGTCACGGTGGACGACGGCGGGGCGTACACGGTTGCCGGGGTGGGTCGTTACGCCGACCTGGGCCTGCGCGTGCTCAAGGACGACCTCAAGCTGCCGGGGGCGGGGGAGTCCAAGATCCGGATCATCCAGGCCTCGGTGCGCGCGCCGGTGCTCGACGTCGGCGGGGCCGACGGCAAGACCATCGCCGACGGTGTCCAGTTCGCCACCACGACGGCCTATCGCCAGGTCAACCCGGGTAAGTGGACGGTCCGGGTGAAGCCGACCGGCGGTGGCGCGACCAGTGATCTGCCCTGCACGCTCGGTGCCGGCAACGTGTACTCGCTGCTGGTGCTCGACGACAAGAAGGGCGGCCTGAAGCCGGAGCTGCACATCGATGCGGCGCGGCAGGGCGGCGTCCCGCAGGGTGGGGTGGCCACGGGCGAGGGCGGCACGCAGTCGCAGTCCCCGATGCCGATGGCTCTGCTGCTGGCAGGGTTCGCAGCGGTGGCGACGGGCGGTCTGCTCGTCGCGCTCAGGCGCCGCCCGCGTTCTGCTTGAAGGCGTACCGGATGAGCGTCGTGACACCCAGGCCCGAGGCCGGTCCCGCAACCGGGGCCGGCCGGGCCGCGGCCCCGGAGAAGTCGGAGGTACGCCGCAGAGCGCGCATCCTGCTGCCGGCAGCCGTGTCGGTGCTGGTGGCGTTCGTGGTGGCCACCGGCTACCTGATGCTCCGCGAGCCGACCGGCACCGACAAGCTCGGCCGCTGGGCCGGCACGCCGAGCGCCGCCGCAGGGCCGGTGCAGCCGTCCGAGGACATGGCGGGAGCACCCAACCCGTTCCGTACCGTGCCCTCGGATCTCAGCGGCCCGCCGACCCGCCTGCGGGTCGCGGCCATCGGGGTGGACACCTCCCTGGAGAAGCTCGAGCTGGGCGCGGACGGTGAATTGCAGCCGCCGAAGACCAACGAGCACGCCGGCTGGTACGCGGACGGCACGGCCCCGGGCGACGTGGGCCCGGCCGTGCTCGCCGGCCACGTCGACTCTCAGCAGGGACCGGCGGTCTTCTATCGGCTGCGCGAGATCACCGCCGGCGACAAGATCGAGGTGACCCGGGGCGATCGCACGGTGACATTCACGGTCACCGCGACAGCCTGGTATCCGAAGAAGGCGTTCCCGACCGAGGAGGTCTACGGACCGACCCCGGACCGGCAGCTGCGCCTGATCACCTGTGGCGGGGTGTTCGACCGGACTTTGCGGTCGTACACGGACAACCTGGTGGTCTACGCGGTGGCCGGGTGATCAGGATTCCGCAGGTCAGGCGCCGGTGACTATCCTGGTCGAACAAGCTACGGATGGGGGCTGATGGCGGTCAGGCGCATGCTCATCGCCGGTCGGTATCGGCTCCTCGAGCCGGTCGGCTCCGGCGGCATGGGCCGGGTCTGGCTGGCCCGTGACGAGATGCTCGACCGGGACGTCGCCGTGAAGGAGTTCGTCCCGCCGCAGTGGATGACCGACGAGGAGCAGGCCCGGCTGCGCACCCGCACTCTGCGCGAGGCCCGCAGCGCCGCCCGGCTCAACCATCCGCACGTCGTCCGCATCTACGACGTCGTGCACGCCGACGATCTGCCCTGGATCGTCATGGAGTACGTCCCGTCCCGCTCGCTGCACCAGGTCATCGGCGAGGACGGCCCGTTCGCGCCGGCCGAGGCGGCCCGGATCGGCCTGGACGTGCTGGAGGCGATCACCGCCGCGCACCGGGCCGGCGTGCTGCACCGCGACGTCAAGCCGCACAACGTGCTGATCGGCCACGACGGCCGGGTCGTGCTCACCGACTTCGGCCTGGCCACCTTCGTCGACGACGGCTCGGTCACCGGCCCCGGCATGGTGGTCGGCTCCCCGCAGTACGTCTCCCCGGAACGCGCCCGCGACGGGGCGTCCACCGTGGAGTCCGACCTCTGGTCCTTCGGCGCGACCCTGTACGCCGCCGTCGAGGGGCGGTCCCCGTTCGCCCGGGACAGCGCCATGGCGACGCTGACGGCGCTGGCCACGGACGAGGCCGATCCGCCGGTGCGGGCCGGGCCCCTGACCCCGGTACTGACCGGACTGCTGCGCCGCGAGCCGGTGGAACGGCTCACCGGCGCGGAGGTGGCCGAGCGGCTGCGCTTGATCGTGGCGGAGGCCGGTCCCGCCGCGCCGGTACGGACGTCCGGGACGACGTTCGGCCGTGCGGTCGTACCCGGTCCGAGAAAGGCCCCCGACGACCAGCCGAGCCCGGACGCCCGCCCGCAGCCGGAACCGGCGCCCGCCGAGGCGAAAGCCGAGCCGGCCGGAGGCGGTCTCGGCGCCGCACTGGCCGCGGCCCTGCCCGGTGTCGTCTACCCGCCCGGACCGGAAGCCGAGCGGGCCGAGCACCCGAGCGAGCCGCTCATCCCGGCCCAGCGCGCTGCCGAGGCCGAGGTGGAGCCGCCGAGATCCCGCCGGCGCTTCGTCGTCGTCGCCGGCCTGGTCCTGGCCGTGCTCGCCGGCGGTGGTGTTGCCACCGGCCTGGCGTTGCGCGGCGACGACGACCGGTCGCAGCCCTCGGCGATCGGGGCCACGCCCAGCGTCGTCACGTCCTCGGGCAGTGGCGGCAGCTCCGGTGGCTTCAGCCCGGTGAACTGCGCCAGCCCGGCACCGTCCGGCCTGCCCCGCACGCCGGTCGCGGGGGCCGAGAAGCTGCGCGACGGCTGGGCGCTGTATCCGGGCTGGTCCTACTTCAGCGATGCCGGCTTCCACATCGCGGTCCCGGACGGCTGGACCTATCAGACGATCGGCACCACGATCTGTTTCCGCGACCCGAGCAACCTCAGGATCCTCAGCATCGACCCCGACCGCAGCCCGCAGGGTGACCCGGTCCGGGCCTGCCGCAAGGAAGTCACCCGGCTGCGGGCCGCCGGTGACCTGCGCAACTACACCCAGCTGCGGATCGACCGGGTGCCCGGGCTGGCCCGGGCGGCGGACTGGGAGTACACGTACGACGGGCGCGACGGTGAGCGGATGCACGCGATGACCCGGTGGCGCGCGGCGAACGACGGCCGGGCGTACGCGATCGGCCTGATGACCCTGGATCTGGACTGGCCCGGCAATTTCGAGAAGTGGGGCATGATCCAGAGCACCTTCTTCACGGACAGCTGAGATATGGCTCTTTCGATATGAGTGCATAGAACGACGTCTCTGCGATGCTCGGCGTGGCCGCCGCCACACCCTGGGCGACGGCTCCCCCGAGCCCCGCGGAGGACCCCCCGTGAGAGCAGTCCCATTGATCGGCGCGACGGCCTTGCTCGCCGCCCTCTTCGCCGCCCCCGTCTCGGCCGCCCCCGCCCAGGCCGCCGTGGCACCCCCGGACATTCCGCTCGCGAACGTCAAGGCGCACCTGGCCCAGCTCCAGTCGATCGCCACGGCGAACGGTGGCAACCGCGCGCACGGCCGGCCCGGCTACCTGGCCTCGGTCACCTACGTGAAGGGTCTGCTCGACGCGGCCGGCTTCACCACCCAGCAGCAGACGTTCACCTACAACGGCGCGACCGGCTACAACCTGATCGCGGACTGGCCCGGCGGCGACACCTCCGACACCCTCATGATCGGCGCCCACCTGGACAGCATCGCGGCCGGCCCCGGCATCAACGACAACGGCACCGGCTCGGCCGCGAACCTCGAGGTCGCGCTGGCCGTCGCCCGGACCGGCTTCCAGCCCGACCGGCACCTGCGCTTCGGCTGGTGGGGCGCCGAGGAGCTGGGCCTGCGCGGCTCGACCGCGTACGTGAACTCGCTGAGCTCGGCGCAGAAGGCGGCCATCGGCGGCTACCTCAACTTCGACATGGTCGGCTCGCCGAACCCCGGCTATTTCCTCTACGACGGCGACAACTCCGACGGCACCGGCGCGGGCCCCGGCCCCGCGGGCTCCGCCGAGATCGAGGACACGCTGGAGGCGTACTTCGCCTCGATCGGCGTGCCGACCCGCGGCACCGACTTCGACGGGCGCAGCGACTACGGCCCGTTCATCGCGGCGGGCATCCCCGCCGGCGGCATCTTCACCGGGGCGGAGGGCCGCAAGACCGCGGCCCAGGTCACCCTCTGGGGCGGTACGACCGGCGCGTTCGACCCCTGCTACCACGCCGCCTGTGACACCACCGCGAACGTCAACGACACGGCGCTGAACCGCAACTCCGACGCGATCGCCTCCGCGGTCTGGGCGCTGGCCGACGGCGGCACCGAGCCTCCGCCCGGCGAGACGGTCTACTTGGACACGTTCGAGACGGCGACCGGCTGGACCGCCAATGCCGGGGCCACCGACACCGCGACCTCCGGCGCCTTCGAGCGCGGTGACCCGGCCGCGACCACCTCCGGCGTGGCCACCCAGCTCGGCACCACGGTCAGCGGCACCAACGACCTGGTCACCGGCGCGGCAGCGGGAGCCGGCGCGGGCGCCAACGACGTCGACGGTGGCACCACGACGATCCGCTCACCGGCGATCACGCTGCCCGCCGGCACGCTGACGCTGTCGTTCTCCTGGTACCTCGCGCACCTGAACAACGCGACCAGCGGCGACTACTTCCGGGTCCGGGTGATCTCCGGCACCACCACGACCACGGTCTTCACCCAGGCCGGGGCGGCGAGCAACCGCGCCGCCGCGTGGCAGGCCGCGACCGTCAACCTCTCCGCCTACGCCGGGCAGTCCGTCCGGTTGCAGGTGGAGGCGGCCGACACGGGCACGGCGAGTCTGGTGGAGGCGGCTGTGGACAACGTCACCATCACCCGCGCCTGACGGACGGGGGCGTGCGGGGGTGCGGCTGCGGCCGTACCCCCGCTCGGGTTTCCCACAGCGGACCCGCAGCCGCCACTGCTATCTTTTTCCGATGAGCGGCAGTATCCAGCCGGGCTCGGCCCGGCTTCTCGTCTTCCCGGCCCGGCCATGTTGATCCTGGTCGGATTGTTGCTGGTCATCCTGGTGACAGCCGTAACGGGCTATTTCGTCGCCCAGGAGTTCGGGTATGTCGCGGTCGACCGCGGCCGCCTCCGCCAGGAGGCCGAGCAGGGCGACAAGGCCGCGGAACGCGCCCTCAAGGTCACCGAGCGGCTCTCGTTCGTGTTGTCCGGCGCGCAGCTCGGCATCACCGTCACCGCCCTGATCGTCGGTTACGTCGCCGAGCCCTTCCTCGGTGAGGGGTTCGCCGAGCTGCTCGGCGTGGCCGGCGTGCCGACCGCGGTGACCCTGCCGATCTCGATCGTGCTGGCCCTGCTCATCGCGACCGTCGTGCAGATGGTCCTGGGCGAGCTGGCCCCCAAGAACTTCGCGATCGCCCGCGCCGAGACCCTGGCCAAGGCGCTCAGCCGCTCGACGCTGATGTACCTGGCCGTCTTCGGGCCGATCATCAAGCTCTTCGACAAGGCGGCGGCCCGGCTGCTGCGCCGGATCGGCATCGAGCCGATCGAGGAGCTGCCCGAGGGCGCCACGGAGGAGGACCTCGAGCACATCATCGCCGAGTCCCGCGCCGAGGGGCACCTCGATCCGGAGCTCTCGGTGCTGCTCGACCGCGGCCTCGACTTCCGCCGCCGGGTCGCGTCCGAGGTGATGATCCCCCGGGTGGACGTGCACACGGTCCGGGCCACCGACCCGGCCTCGCAGGTGGTCGCGCTGCTGGACACCGGCCGGTCCCGCTTCCCGGTCCGCGCCGGCAACGGCGTCGACGAGATCGTCGGCGTCGTCGGCATCGCGGACGTCCTCACCGTGCCCGCGGCCGACCGTGCCACGGTCCCGGTCGAGTCGCTGGCCGTGCCCCCGCTGTTCGTGCCGGCCTCACTGCGGCTGCCCGCGGTGCTCGACCGGCTGCGCGGCGACCACCGGCAGCTCGCCTGCGTCGTCGACGAGTACGGCGGCTTCGCCGGCATCATCACCCTCGAGGACATCGCCGAGGAACTGGTCGGCCCGATCCGCGACGAGGACGACCTGCCCGAGCCGGCCCCGGCCCGGCAACAGGACGGCTCGTGGATCGTCCCGGCCCGCTGGCGCATCGACGAGGTCATCGACGCGACCGGCGTCGAGCTGCCCGAGAGTGACGATTACGACACGGTGTCCGGCCTGGTGATGTCCGAGCTCGGCCGGGTGCCCCAGGTCGGCGACGCCGTGTCGCTCGCCTCCGGCACCGCGCTGGCGGTGCTCTCGGTGGACCGGCACGTGCCGGACGCCGTACTCCTGTCAGCCCCGCCCGGGCCCGCCGCCGTCTCCGCCACCGCTCTCGCCGCCGAGGAGGAGTCCCGATGAGCACGACCTGGGCCGTGATCGCCTCCCTGGTGCTGCTGGCAGGCAACGCGTTCTTCGTCGCCGCCGAGTTCGCCCTGGTGGCCAGCAAGCGCTACCGGCTGGAGCACGCCGCCGCCGGGGGCAGCCGGGCCGCCCGCGCGGCGCTGGACGGCAGCCGCGAGCTGTCGCTGATGCTCGCCGCCGCCCAGCTCGGCATCACCCTGTGCTCGCTGGGGCTGGGTGCGCTCGCCGAGCCGGCCATCGAGCACCTGGTTCACCCGCTGCTGCACGGCATCGGCCTGCCGGACGTGCCGAGCGGCATCATCGCGTTCCTGCTGGCGCTGCTCGTGGTCACGTTCCTGCACCTGGTGATCGGCGAGATGATGCCGAAGTCGTGGGCGATCACCGACCCGGAACGCTCGGCGACGCTGCTGGCGCTGCCGTTCCGCGGTTTCGTCCGGCTGGTCCGCCCGGCCCTGGTGGCGCTGAACGGGCTGGCCAACCTGGCGCTGAAGCCGTTCGGGGTGCACCCGCAGGACCAGCTCGCCCAGGCGCACGGCCCGCAGGAGATGCACATCCTGCTGGAACGCTCCCGGGCGGAGGGCCTGATCGGCGCGGAGCAGACCGAACTGCTGACCAGCATGCTGAAGCTGCAGGACACCAAGGTCGCCGACGTGATGACTCCCGACGACCAGCTGGTCACCGTGCCGCCGGACGCCTCGGCCCTGGACATCGAGGCGGCGTCACTGCGCTGCGGCCGGTCCCGCCTCGTGGTGGTGTCACCCACCGGTGAGGCACTGGGTGTGGTGCACGTACGCGACGCGATCCGGGTCACCACCCCGGGCGGCTCGGCGACGGCGGCGGATCTGATGGACCCGCCGTTCATGCTGGAGGCCGCGGTCACGGTGACCGACGCGGTGACCAGGATGCGGGCCGCGCGGGCCCAGTTCGCCCTGGTGACCCGCCGGGGCCGGGGCCGGGTCGGCTTCGTCGCGCTGGAGGACCTGCTGGAGCAGGTCATCGGCGAATTCGACGACGAGACGGACCCGGTACCGGTCGGCCGGCGCATGCGCTGAGAGGATGGCCGGATGGTCTTCGCAAGAGTGCTGCGCGCGTTCGGGGTAGGCGGCCCGAGCGTCGACACGGTCCTGACCGATCCGGCCACCCGCCCCGGCGGCACGCTGCACGGCGAGGTCAGGGTGGCCGGCGGCGAATACGACGTGCTGATCGACAACATCGTGCTGGCCCTGGTCACCCGCGTGGAAGCGGAGGACGGCGAGGCGCTGCTGGAATTCCACCGCGCCTCGGTGGCGGGCAACTTCACGCTGAGCGCGGGGGTGCGCGAGGACATCCCGTTCACGCTGACGGTGCCGTGGGAGACGCCGGTGACGCACGTGGCGGGCAAGCCGCTGGCCGGAATGACGATGGGCGTGCGGACCGAGCTGTCGGTGGCCAAGTCGGTGGACCCGGGAGACCTGGACGGGGTGCAGATCCACCCGCTGCCGGCCCAGGAGAAGATCCTGGCGGCCTTCGACCGCCTGGGCTTCCGGCTGCGGCACGCTGACGTGGAACGCGGCGGCATCTATGGGGTACGCCAGGAGCTGCCGTTCTACCAGGAAATCGAATACGCGGCCCCGGCGCGGTACACCGAGGCGATGGACGAGGTGGAAGTGACGTTCGTGGCGGACTCGTCGGGAACCGAAGTGATCCTCGAGTTCGACAAGCGCGGGGGACTGCTGCGGGAGGGACGGGACACTTACGCCCGGCACCGCATTTCGCACGACGAGGCGGCGGGGGTAGATGCGGTGTCTCTGGTGGAGGGGTGGGTTCATGAGGTGGCTGGTAAGGGGTAGGTGGGGTTCGGCTTTCCGCAGCTAGTCTGGCCTGCCGTCTGCCTCCTGGCGCCTGCTGTTGTGGGCCGCCTGCCGGTGGTGAGCCGCTTACCCAACGCAGCGGTCAGTCGCCTGCCGCGTCAGCCGGTGGTGGCGGTGGCGAGTTTGATGCCGAAG
Source organism: Actinoplanes auranticolor (assembly GCF_018332655.1). GTDB lineage: Bacteria > Actinomycetota > Actinomycetes > Mycobacteriales > Micromonosporaceae > Actinoplanes > Actinoplanes auranticolor. The sequence continues at coordinate 53,945 of NZ_BOQL01000047.1, forward strand.
CCGACGAACACGGCGCCGACCCCGGTGGCCATGCCCGCGGAGAGCCGCCGCCGGCGCCGGAACTGGCCGGCCAGGAACTGCCCGCCGAAGATCAGCGCCGTGAGATAGAGCGCGCTGAACACCTGCAGGACCGCGCCGAGGATCAGGAACGACAGGGCCGGGTGGGCGTACCCGGGCTCGACGAACTGGATGAAGAAGGACACCACGAACAGGATGGCCTTCGGATTGAGCAGGCTGACCATCAGCGCCCGCCGGAACGGCCGCTGCATGCCCGCGCCGAGCCCGGTGGGCTGGACCTGATTCCCGCCCCGGGCTGCTTCATTGTCCGGCATCGCCACGCCATCGCTACGCCGGCCAACGGTCGCGTCGCCGCGGTCGCTCCACTTGCGCCAGGCCCCGCGGATGATGCCGAGCCCCACCCAGGCGAGGTAGGCCGCCCCCGCGTACTTGATCACCATGAAGACCGGTGGATACGTCCGGAGCAGCGAGGCGACGCCCGCAGCGGCCAGCGCCATGAGCACAGCGTCGCCGACGAACACCCCGGCGGCGGCCCGATACCCCGCTCGCACCCCGCGCTGCGCGCCGACCGTCAACACGAAGATCGAATTGGGCCCGGGTAGCAGCACGATCGCAAGGGTGCCCAGCACGTACGTCCAGAAGTCGGTGATCCCCAGCACGCCTCCATCCTCAGCGCCCCGGCGAGGTGCCGGCAGTGGCCGGAGGGCCAGATCCCTGTGGCCTTGCCCACGCCGCCGGACAAGTAGCGTTCGCAGGCCGCCAGCCGGATCCCGTTCGCGTGCACGGCGGAGGCCGGTCGCCCGACACGAAACCCCGGCTCTACACCGGCGTGACGCGCCGCCGCAGCAGGCAGAACTCGTTACCTTCCGGGTCGGCGAGCACGTGCCAGCTCTCCTCTCCCGTCTGCCCGACGTCGGCCGGCCGGGCGCCGAGCGCAAGCAGCCGCTCCAGCTCCGCGTCCTGGTCGCGGTCGGTCGCGTTGACGTCGATGTGCAGCCGCAGCTGACCTGTCTTGGGCTGATCGGTCCGGTTGAACACGATGGTCGGTTGCGGACCACCGAACCCGGCGTCAGCCGGTCCGATCTGGATGTCGCCGTTGTCGTCCCGGTCCAGCTCGACGTAGCCGAGCACCTCACACCAGAACCGGGACAGCAGATCAGGATCGAGCGCGTCCAGCACGAGCTCAGTTATGCGGCAGGCCATGGCAACACCCTAATGAGGCCGGCCGGCGAACCGTCGCAGCCGTTGTCTCCCGTACCCTCATGCCTCCTCCAGCCGGGCGCGGAGACGCTTCGCCGCGGCGGGCCATTCCTCCACCGTCATGGCGAACAGCACGGTGTCCCGCCACGTCCCGTCGGCGCGCAGCCGGTGCCGCCGGATCATTCCGTCCCGCGTCGCCCCCAGCCGGGCGATCGCCTGCTGCGACCTCTCGTTGCGAATGTCGGTGTACCAGAACACCCGCTCCGCACCGAGCACCTCGAAGGCCCGCTCCAGCAGCATGAGCTTCGCCTCGGTGTTCACCCCGGTGCGCCACCACCGTCGGCCGAGGACGGTGTAGCCGATGCCGACCGCCCGCCGTTCCGTGTCGATGTCGTGATAGCTCGTCATGCCCATCACCTCGCCGGTGCCCGGGTCGACCTGAGCCCACGACACCCTCCTGCCCTCCCACTGCTCGCGGGCGGCGACGGCAATCCGCTCGGCCATCTCCGTCCTGCTCCGCGGCGGCTCGCTGGGCAGGAACTGCCAGACCTCGTCGTCGCTCAGCGCCGCCATCAGCCCGTCCGCGTGACCGGGAGCCAGCGGCTCCAACGCGACGTGGCTCCCGCGCATCGGCGCCGCGATGTGCCACGGCGAGGTCGGTCCGGGCAGGTAGGCGGGCGGGGGCCCGCTCACTCCCGCATCCGGTTCCGGCGGGCCGGCCACCCGGCGAAGCGGCAGCACACCGGCCCAGTGCGGCAGCGACAGATCCTCCGGATCCTCCGAGACGCCGCCGGTGCGGGCACGCACGGACACCTCGACGAGGGGCAGCGCCAGCACGGTGGTCGTCGCCAGCTCCCGTGCGGTCGGCGGCCTGCTCTGCGCGCTGCGGCCGTGGCCTATCCGCTCGACCAGAGCGTCCATCGCCGCGCGCTTCTCCGCCTCGGCCAGGACCGGCCTGGCGTTCCCGTGCACCACGACCGACCGGTAGTTGGCACTGTGGTGGAACTGCGAGCGCGCATAGACGATGCCGTCGAGCAGGGTCACCGAGACGGCGACGGGCACGCCGTCGCCGCGAGCCTGCAGCCCGAGCCGCCCACCCGTGGAAGCGTGCAGATACAACGTGTCGTCGACGCGGACGTGCAGCGTGGGCAGCACCCGGGGCTCGCCGTCGACCACGAAGGCGACGGAACAGTCATACGCCTCGTCCAGGATGGCGTGTGCCTTCGCGCGGTCGTAGTGCATCCGGTCGCGGTTGCGGGTCGCCGTGGTCCGAGCAGTGGGCTGGTAGAGGTCGGTCACGGAACCCTCCTTGCCAACGGGCCTGTACTAGTACAGAATCTGTCTTGTGTCAGCACAGTATCAGGTCACCGGTTCCAACGCCGCCTCGATTTCCGCGAGCATCGAGGCCGGGGTTCGCGTGGGCGACTGGGCCTGGGGGGAAAGCCTGCCGCCCATCCGGATCCTCGCCGAGAGCCTGCACGTCAGCCCGGCCACGGTTTCCAAGGCCTACCAGGATCTGCGTCAGCGCGGCATCGTCGAGGCCGTGGGCCGCCAGGGCACCCGGATCCGGGCCCGGCCGGCGGTGGCCAGCCCGCGCTCCGCGCTGCGGCTGCCGGTGCCGGCGGGAGCGCTCGACCTGTCGGCCGGCGATCCCGACACCCGGCTGCTGCCGGCCCTGGGCCGGCATCTCCGCGCGGTGTCCGATGAGGTCGGTCCGCCCATGGGGTACGCCGCAGCCGGCGCGATGCCCGAGCTCATCGACGCGGCCCGGTCCCGCCTCGCCGCCGACGGTGTGCCGGTCGACGATGCCGCCATCACCGTGACCAACGGCACTCTCGACGCCATCGAGCGCCTGCTGACCGCGCATCTCCGACCGGGTGACACGGTCGCCGTCGAGGATCCGGGCTGGGCCAACCTGCTCGACCTCCTGGCCGCGCTCGGCCTGACCGCCGTGCCCGTGGCAGTTGACGACGAAGGCCCGCTGCCCGACCGGCTGGCCGCCGCGCTGGCCTCCGGATCCCGGGCCGCCGTGATCACCACCCGCGCACAGAATCCCACCGGGGCCGCGGTCAGCGCCGGCCGCGCGGCAGAGCTGCGTGCGGTCCTGAGCCACCACCCGGAGGTGCTCCTCATCGAGGACGACCACGCCGCTGAGCTGGCCGGCGTGCCCCTGCGCAGCCTCGGTGGCGCGACCCGCTCGTGGGCGTTCGTCCGGTCGGCCTCGAAGCCCTACGGCCCCGACCTGCGCATCGCCGTCCTGGCCGGGGACGAGGCGACGATCGCCCGCGTGGTCGGCCGCATGCGGATCGGAGCCGGCTGGGTGTCCACAGTGCTGCAGCGTCTGCTGCTGAGACTCTGGCGGGACGAGGAGACCGAGGCCCGGATCACCGCGGCGGGCGCGGACTACGACCGTCGCCGCCGGTCGCTGCGTGAGGCCCTGGCGGTGCGCGGAGTGCGCGCACGAGGAGCCACCGGGATCAACATCTGGGTCAACGTCGACGACGAGACCCGCATGGTGGCGACCCTGCGCGACGCCGGCTACGCGGTGGCTCCCGGTTCGCTGTTCCGCATGGAGGCACCGCCCGGCGTCCGGATGACGGTCAGTCCCATCGACGACAGCGCCATCGAAACCGTGGCCGACGAGGTCGCCGCCGCAGCCCACCCCACCGCCGTGTCCGCCCCCTCGCGATGATTGCCTTGTCCTGCCCGGCCGCGACGGTCACCGACCCGCTGATGCTCACCGGACAGGGCGGCACCCGCCGCGCGAAGAGGTTCGACAGCTCCTGCAGGCCCTGCGGCCCGAGCCCAATGCTTGATGACGGCGGTCGTTCCCGCTCACCGATCAGGTGAGCCTGCGCGCGTGGACCGGGCGGAAAGGGGTAGAACGTGGGCATGGCTACGACGCAAGCCCCGCCCGGTGCGCAGGAATTCATCCCGGCCGACGCGAAGAGCCTGGACGAGCTCAAAGCGGCGGCGCCCGGCTGTCGCGGATGCGAGCTCTACGAGAACGCCACCCAGGTGGTCTTCGGCCGCGGCGCCGAACACGCCAGACTGGTGCTGGTGGGGGAGCAGCCCGGCGACATCGAGGACCAGCAGGGTCTGCCCTTCGTGGGCCCGGCCGGACGGCTGCTCCGCGACGCGGTGGGCGACGCGGGCATCGACCCGTCGATCATCTATCTGACCAACACCGTGAAGCACTTCCGGTTCGAGCTGCGGGGCAAGCGGCGCATCCACCAGACGCCGGGACCGGCGCACATCACGGCCTGCCGGCCCTGGCTGGTCGCCGAGTTCTCGCAGCTCAAGCCGGACCTGGTGGTGGCGCTCGGTGCCACCGCGGCCAAAGCCCTGTTCGGACCGTCGTTCCGGGTCACGAAATCGCGCGGCGAGCTGCTGCCCTGGCCGGCGTCGGCGCAGCGTCCGCAGGACTTCCCGGTCGCGGAGTCGCGTGCGCTGGCCACGATCCACCCGTCCGCGGTGCTGCGCGCCGACGACCGGGATGCCGCCTACCGCGGCCTGGTCGACGACCTCAAGGTCGCGGCGACGGTCCTGGCCTGACCGGTACGCGCAACGAACCGCCCGCAGATCCACTGTCACCAGCGCATAGTGATGTGTGTCTCAGGGGATGGGCGAGCGGGACCGCCAGTACGTCGCGGGTAGGCTTTTCCCGTGCGGTTGACAGACTTCTGGGGGCGCCTCGAACAGGCCTTCGGCCCCGCTTATGCGCGGAGTCTCGCCGCGGATCAGAGTTTTGGGGCGCTCGACGGGCGCACCATTAACGAATCCATCGCTCAGGGTGTGGAGACGGTTACTATCTGGCGCGCGGTGGTTTCCGCGTACCCCGACCGGGTGCCTGCTCGCCTGCGCTGACCCTGTTTTTCGTACGCTTGTTCTGGCGTGTCGCTCGTAGTCGTACACCTGTTCGGCTATTGTCCTCAGCGGCGCGGTCATCCACAGGGCACGGCCGGGCACCGGTTTTTGTCAGACCCTAGGTCTAGCGTGACCCGCGTGGTGAACAGAAGCTCTTCGGCGAAGATGCCCGGGAAGTCGAATACAGGGGTGGCGGACATGGCGGCAGGACCTGATCGGGACAAGGCGCTAGACCTTGCTCTCGCGCAGATCGACAAGCAGTTCGGTAAGGGCTCGGTGATGCGCCTCGGGGAGCGGCCGGTCGTCCAGATGGCCGTCATCCCCACCGGCTCCATCGCGCTCGACATCGCGCTCGGCGTCGGCGGTCTGCCGCGCGGCCGGGTCATCGAGGTCTACGGACCGGAGTCCAGCGGTAAGACGACGGTGGCTCTGCACGCGGTGGCCAACGCTCAGCGCAACGGCGGCATCGCCGCCTTCATCGACGCGGAGCACGCGCTCGACCCCGACTACGCCCAGGCCCTCGGTGTCGACACCGACGCGCTGCTGGTTTCCCAGCCGGACACCGGTGAGCAGGCGCTCGAGATCGCCGACATGCTGATCCGCTCCGGGGCGCTCGACATCATCGTCATCGACTCGGTGGCCGCGCTCGTGCCGCGTGCCGAGATCGAGGGCGAGATGGGTGACAGCCACGTGGGTCTGCAGGCCCGTCTGATGAGTCAGGCGCTCCGCAAGATCACCGGCATCCTGAACAACTCCGGCACGACCGCCATCTTCATCAACCAGCTCCGCGAGAAGATCGGCGTCATGTTCGGCTCGCCCGAGACCACGACCGGTGGCCGGGCCCTGAAGTTCTACTCGTCGGTCCGTCTCGACGTGCGCCGCATCGAGAGCCTCAAGGACGGCACGGACGTGGTGGGCAACCGCACCCGCGTCAAGGTCGTGAAGAACAAGGTCGCCGCGCCGTTCAAGCAGGCCGAGTTCGACATCATGTACGGCAAGGGCATCTCCCGCGAGGGCTCTCTGATCGACGTCGGCGTCGAGCAGAACATCGTGCGCAAGTCCGGCGCCTGGTACACGTACGACGGTGACCAGCTGGGGCAGGGCAAGGAGAAGGCGCGCGAGTTCCTGAAGGAGAACCCGGACGTCGCGGCCGAGATCGAGAAGAAGATCCTGGAGAAGCTCGGCGTGGGCCAGGCAACCAGCGACGCCGCCGGCGGCCCGGAACTGCCCCCGGTCGACTTCTGATCGATGCGCACGGCCCACCACCGTTCGCCGGACCCGGCCCGCGAGGGCCGGGTTCACCCCCTCCCGTCGAACGCCGGCCCGGCGCACCGACCGACGCCGATCGCCGCGCCGGACGTAGCCGAGGGACCCGACTTGCTCGGTCACGACCGCAGGTCTCGGTCCGGCTCGCGGAGCGGCCGACCGGGCGGACGCGTCGGCCGACGCTGTGGTCGCTCATCGCATGGTCGCGTTCGATGGGTGTCGAGCAGCGCCGACCAGGTACGGGAACGCGGCGCGGGGGACGAGCGGACCACTGGCCGTGTGATTCGCTTGGCTCAGGTGTGGGCGGTGCCTGCGTGGAGAGATTGGTCGGTATGGGGCTGATGGGCGTGCGGGCGAGGGGTTGATGTCCGCGACGATGTCCCCGCTTCCGGCGGGTCCGATGCCAGAGCGACATGCTGAGCGCGCGTCATCGGCGGAGTCCTCGCCGGTGCGGGGGCCCGGTTTCAGGAATGTGGCAGGGCGGAGCTGAGGCATGGCCGGTCGACGTGGTGCGAGGTCCGGGCGAGGGTGGGACGCCATTCCGCCGCGGCCTGTGCAGGATGATCCTGCCGGCGGTGAGTCGGCATCTGATGAGCCCGAACGCGACCCGGCCCGGAGCGGGCGTCGTCGCAGCTCGCCGGGCGGCTCCTCGTCCGGCGCCTTCGGATCCTCCGGGAGTCGTGCGTTCGGCAGCGGTAACCGCTCCGGCGGCGGCAATCGCTCCGGCTCTGGCGGCGGTGGACGTTTCGGAAGTGGCGGCGGCGATCGCGCCGGGAAGGATGCCTCCGAGCGTCCTCCTGAGCCTCCGCGGAGCGAGTCCGAGGTGGCCCGCGACATCTGCCTCCGGCAGCTCGCGGTGCGGCCGCGCACGCGGGCCGAGCTGGCCAAGACGCTGGCCCGCAAGGAGATCTCCGAAGAGGTGATCGCCGAGGTTCTGGACCGTTACGACGAGGTCGGCATCATCGACGACGCCGCCTTCGCACGGATGTGGGTGTCGACCCGCCACCAGGGTCGCGGACTGGCTCGCCGGGCCCTCGCCAACGAACTGCGCCAGCACGGCGTCGAGTCCGAAGTGGCCACCGAGGCCCTGGAGACGCTGGACGACGAGGCCGAGGCGACCACGGCGCGGGCCCTGGTCGATCGCAAGTTGCGCTCCGCGCGGGGTACGCCTGATCAGGTGTTCCGCCGGCTTGTCGGCATGCTGGCCCGCAAAGGCTATCCGGCCGGCGTAGCCATCCAGGCCGTAAAGGAAGCACTCGCCGCCCGCGATGAGGAAGCCGCCGCATTCGCCGACCAGATCGACGCGGACGCGCTTGCGGACGAGGCAACCGACACCCTGTCCTGAGTCCTTGGCGCCTGCGTCTCCATTCGTTATCGCATTGAGATTACCCGTGGGTTCTTCGACGGGTGGGCGATTATGACCGCGGTTGCTCCTCCGTAGGCAGTAGCGCAATAGGAGTAATCAAATCCTCACTCTCTGTCTCTGCGGTGAGGACCTGCGTAGCGGTCTCCGTAAGGCTTGGGTTAGATTTTGCGTGTTTGCGGCCTTGGATTGTCCAGCCACAAACACCAGCGTGCGATCCCGGCGAGCGGCACCTGATTAGGTGAGCGGTCACCTCGGTAGCGGTAGTTCGGCGTATCGGGTGCGCACCGTGACCGGTCAGATTCTTCGAGTCCCGCTGTATGTCAAGGGGTCTCGGGAATGCCGTCCGACGGGTGTCCGACTTAGGCCATATTGTCAACCGTGGATAGAAGTCGGGCGAGAAAGCCGGTAAGTTGCAGCCCGGACTACGGGGACCACTGTCCATTGCGGATGACGGTCCTTCCACAGTACGGGGAGGAAAATGAAGACGAATCGACTCGCACGCCATCGCGGCGTGCGTGCTGCGGCTCGGCTGGGCGTCATCATCGGCGCCGTTGGCGTGGCTGCCCTTGCGGGCGCCAGCGCTGCCAGTGCCTCGACTGTCACGGACTCCTTGCGGGGCGTCGCCGTGCTCACTGAGCCGGCTGCCGCGGGAGACGATGACAAGGCGACCAAGGCGGAAGAGGACCCGCCCGGCGGTGGCGGTGGCGGCGAGGAGCCGGGCGGCGAGCCCGGTGGCGAGGACCCGGGTGGTGAAGATCCGGGTGGCGAGGACCCGGGTGGCGAGGACCCAGGTGGTGAAGATCCGGGTGGTGAAGATCCCGGTGGCGAGGACCCGGGCGGTGAAGACCCGGGTGGCGAGGACCCGGGCGGCGAGAACCCGGGTGGTGAAGATCCGGGTGGCGAAGACCCGGGCGGTGAGGAGCCTGGTGGTGGCGGCTCCGGTCCCACTGACCCGACGACTCCGCCTGGCTCCGGCACTGGTGGTGGGTCCGGCTCCGACGACTCCGATGACTCGGACGACAACGGCGGCGGCTCCGGCAACGGCAACGGCAACGGTGGCAACAACGGCGACTCCAACTCCGCGGGTGGCGGAGGCGGCTCCGACGGCGGCGGTGGCCTCCCGGTGACCGGCATCAACGTCATCGGCATCGCGGGCCTCGGCGCCGCAATCGCCGCAGGCGGCGTCGGCCTCGTCCTCGTGACGCGGCGCCGTCGCCCCGAAGGCGCGGACGCCTGATCCTCGGATCAAGCGGGCAACCGAGTGCCCGGTCCTCACGGACCGGGCACTCGTTGCATTCGCGCGTGTACTCGTCAGCTCGATGGGCCGACCCGGCCCGGGCGGCACGGACCGGCTCGGCGCAGCCCGACCTGATGTGGCCCGGCCGGACGTAGGGCGGCTGCTTGATGTGGGTCAGTCCGGCCCGTCGCGGTTCGGCCCGACCTGATGCGGCCCAACCGGAGGTAGAACGGCTGCTTGACTGGTCCGGCTCGGCCTGATGTGGAC
>NZ_BOQL01000048.1 GCF_018332655.1 Actinoplanes auranticolor
GCAAGGCAGGACTACTGATCGTGTGCTCACCAGAGCGCAATGAGAGGTAACGGCACACGGAGGTGGATCATGGTGCGGGTGACCCGTCGACTCGCCCTCTGGCAGGCAGATCTCGACGGCGGCGTGTGCGCCGCCCCGGAGGAATGCGTCGAGTTCCTGCGCGACCGCGAGAGCATCCCGCTGGTGCTCGAGCACCGCGAACACGGCGTCACGCCCGCCCGGCAGCTCTTCGAGACCTCGCTGAGCGAGGACGTCGAGTGGCAGTTCGGCGCCATCGTCTGGCCGCCGGACCTGCGCCCCGGCGTGCTGGTCACCGTCTCCTGGCAGTCCGCCAAGGACGAGGTCGTGGTGCGGACCGTCCCCCTGGAAGAGCCGATGCGGGTCGACGGCGTGAACTACTACCACGAGTACGACCCCAGGGTGGTCACCCGCGAGTTCGACGCCGGTGAATCGAACCGCGGGCAGGTGCTGCGCGCGGTGCGCCGGCTGGGCCGGGTGTTCTCCGACGGCAGCGCTGTGCTGGCCGAGGCGGGGCTGGCCGCGCACTGCGGGCTGGGCCGGGGAGCCCGCGGCTCGTTCCTGCTCCGCAACGCCGTCGACCAGCTGATCCGCGAGGGCTACCTGACCCGGGTGCCGGGCAGCGTCGACAAGGCGGGCTATCCGTCCTACCCCGCGGTCGAGGGTCAGAAGCCCGCCGAGATGCTGTTCTACGCGCCGCTGGTGGAGCCGGCGCCGTACCCGGGCGACCCGGACTTCGCCGAGGGCGAGGGTGCCGACCGCCGCGACCACTGGGTCAACGGCTTCGTCCGCAAACTCCCGCCCGGCGCCCAGCCGTCGGAGAAGCAGGTGACGCTGCACGAGAAGGCGGTCGAGAGCGAGCAGGTCCCGGCCAGCCCGCTCGCCCCCGGCTACACCTTCGTGAAGAAGCACCACCGCACCTGAGCACCCGGCGGTCAGCCGGCCCGGCTGCCGATCATGCCGTGCGGGTCGATGACGTACTTGCGGGCCGCGCCCTGGTCGAATTCCTGGTATCCGCGCGGGGCCTCGTCCAGGGGGATCGGGGTGGCGTTGACGTTCTTCGCGATCTGCACCCGGTCGTGCAGGATCGCCATCATCAGGGCGCGGTTGTACTTCATCACCGGGCACTGGCCGGTGACGAACGAGTGCGATTTGGCCCAGCCCAGGCCCAGCCGGATCGACAGTGAGCCGTGTTTGGCCGCGTCGTCGACGCCGCCCGGGTCGCCGGTGACGTAGAGGCCGGGGACGCCGATCGCCCCGCCCGCCCGGGTCAGGTCCATCAGCGAGTTCAGGACCGTCGCCGGCATCTCGGTCTGCGCGTTCTGGCCGTGCCCGCGCGCCTCGAAGCCGACCGCGTCGACGGCCGAGTCGACCAGCGGCTGGCCGATCGCCGGCGCGTCGCGGCCGAGGATCTGCTGCACCTGTTCCACCGGGTCGCCCTGGGACACGTCGACCGTCTCGCAGCCGAAGCTGCGCGCCTGGGCCAGCCGTTCCTCGTTGAGGTCGCCGACGATGACCACGGCCGCGCCCAGCAGGAACGCCGAGGTGGCGGCGGCCAGGCCGACCGGGCCCGCGCCGGCGATGTACACCGTCGAGCCGGTCGTCACGCCCGCGCTGACGCAGCCGTGGTAACCGGTGGGGAAGATATCGGTGAGCATGGCCAGGTCGAGGATCTTCTCCATCGCCTGGTCCCGGTCGGGGAACTTCAGCAGGTTCCAGTCGGCGTACGGCACCATCACGTACTCGGCCTGCCCGCCGACCCAGCCGCCCATGTCGACGTAGCCGTACGCCGAGCCCGGCCGGTCCGGGTTGACGTTGAGGCAGACGCCGGTTGCGCGTTCCTTGCAGTTGCGGCACCGGCCGCAGGAGATGTTGAACGGCACCGAGCAGATGTCGCCCACCTTGATGAACTCCACGTCCGGGCCGGTGTCGACGACCTCGCCGGTGATCTCGTGCCCGAGCACCAGCCCCTGCGGCGCGGTGGTGCGCCCCCGGACCATGTGCTGATCGCTGCCGCAGATGTTGGTGGCGACGGTCTTGAGGATCGCGCCGTGCGGGGTCCGGCGGCCGACGTTGGCCTTGTTGACGCCGGGGCCGTCCTTCATCTCGTACGTCGGGTAGTCGCCCTCACGGACCTCGACCTGGCCGGGACCCTGATAGACAACCGCTCTGTTGCCCGTCATCTCGTTGTGCTCCGTTTCTGCTCGCCCTCGCCTGTGGGCCGGACCTCCCATGTTTCTCGCGTCGCAGGTCAAAAAGAACCATCAATATGTACGAGCCATGCCGATAGTCGCATCAGGCGCATACGCGGCGCTCTTCTCCCGGTACATGGTCGCGTCGGCCGCGGCCAGCAGGGCGTCCGACGTGGGGTGCTCGAGGTCCGCCGCCGAGGCGTGCCCGACGCTGACGCCGATCCGCAGGTCGTGCCCGTCGTAGTGCAGCGGGGCGGTGACGGCGTCGCGGAGGCGCTCGGTGACGGCGGTGGCGTCGTCGACCGCGGCGGAGACCACCACGAACTCGTCGCCGCCCAGCCGGGCCACCGTGTCGGTGTCCCGTACCGTCGCGCGCAGCCGCCGGGCCACCTCGGTGAGCACGAAGTCGCCGGCCGCGTGCCCGTACCGGTCGTTGACGGGCTTGAAGCCGTTGAGATCGAGGAAATGCACCACCGGGCCGTCGCCGGCCCGCTGCCGCAGCGCGGCGGTCAGCCGGACGTGCAGCTCCTGCCGGTTGACCAGCCCGGTGAGCTGGTCGTGGGTGGCCCGGTGAGCCAGCACCGCGCGCACCCGCTCCTGCTCGCGGAGCACCAGGGTGAACCGGATGAGCACGATGACGGTGAGCATGACCATGGCGCTGAGCATGGTGACCCGCTGGATCGCCTGGTCGTCGAGCCGGACGTCGTTGATCACCGGAAGCGCCAGCAGCGAGACGCCCAGGAACACCACCCGGGCCGGGTGCGGGCGCTGGGCGTCGGCCTTGACCGCGCCGGCGGGCTCGTCCGTGTCGCGGTGCCAGAGGGCGGCGGCCAGCAACCCGTTCGCCAGCAGCAGCACGCTGTCGAGCTGGGCGGTGTCGAAGTCCGGGAAGACCGGCGACACCGCCGAGATCGTCACGTCGCCGGCGAAGGTGACGATCAGGGCCGCGATCAGGTACCGGGTCGAGGCAGTGCGCTCGCCGGGGGAGAGCACCACCAGCGCGCCCGCCGCGAACAGCAGCACGTCGCCGAACGGGTAGAAGACGCTGAACAGCACGGCGAGCGACATCGTGTTGCCGGTGACCTCGGGCGCCACCATGAACTGCCAGAACAGGGCGGCCACCACGGTGGCCATGGCGAGCACGTCGAGGGCGGCCTCGCGGAGCCGGCCGGGCGCCCGCACCCGGACCGTCAGCACCAGGCCGGCCGCCAGCAGCGGATAGCCGAGCACCCACAGCACGTCCGGCGGGGACACGTCGCCCAGCTCACCGAGGCGCCAGGCCAGCAACGAGTACAGCAGGTCGCCGCCGAGCCAGGCGGTCAGCGTGCCGGCCATCAGCGCGTGGGCGGTCCGGGCGCGGCCGGTCCGCCCGCGCATGCCCAGCCAGGCCAGCACCACGAAGAAGCCGAAGGCGATCGTGTACGTGACCTGGGCCGTCATCGACCCCGGCAGCAGCACCGTGGGCAGCCCCAGGAGCACGGCGAGTACGGGTACGGCCCCGGCGGGCAGACGCTTCACAGAACGCTGATCGGCCGCGAGCCTCGCGGGAGAAGCACTGGGCCGGGCGGGCCGGGGAGCAGTCCGGTTGCGATCGGGGAATCACCAGCTGTGCAGGGTGCCGTCCTCGAGCCGGTTGACCGGCAGGGAGGCCGGGCGGTACGGGTACCGCGCCGCGAGCTCCTCGTCGATGTCCACGCCCAGACCCGGCTCCTCCGACGGGTGCAGATAACCGTCGGCGAAGCGGTAGGTGTGCGGGAACACCGCGTCCGTCTCGGCGCTGTGCGGCATGTACTCCTGCAGGCCGAAGTTGGGGATGCTGAGGTCGAGGTGCAGCGCCGCGGCCAGGCACACCGGCGACAGATCGGTCGCGCCGTGCGAGCCGCTGCGGACGTGATGGAGATCGGCCAGGTCGAAGATGCGGCGCAGATGGGTGATCCCGCCGGCGTGCACGACGCTGGTACGGATGTAGTCGATGAGCTGTTCGGTGATCAGCTGCCGGCAGTCCCAGATGCTGTTGAAGACCTCACCGACCGCGAGCGGGGTGGTGGTGTGCTGCCGGATCAGCCGGTAACCCTCCGGCAGCTCGGCCGGGACCGGGTCCTCCAGCCAGGTCAGCCCGTACGGCTCCAGCGCCCGGCCCAGCCCGGCCGCCTCGATCGGGGTGAGCCGGTGGTGGGCGTCGTGCAGCAGGCGCAGCTCGGAACCGAACTCGGCGCGGACCCGCTCGAAGACCCCCGGCACGTGCGCCAGGTAGCGGCGGGTCGACCACACCGCCTCGGTGGGCAGTGCGGACCCGGCCGGCTCGTAGGTGCGCGGGTCCGCGGTCACGCCGTACGTGCCGGTGAGGCCGGGCACCCCGGTCTGCACCCGGACCGCCCGGTAGCCCGCGCCGACGAGCCGGGCCACGTCGGTCAGCACGTCGTCGGTGGTCTCCGCGGCGGCGTGGCCGTAGACGGTCACACCGTCGCGGCTGCGCCCGCCGAGCAGCTGGTACACCGGCAGCCCGGCGACCTTGCCCTTGATGTCCCACAGCGCGGTGTCCACGGCGGCGATCGCGCTCATCGTCACCGGCCCGCGCCGCCAGTACGCCCCCTTGTACAGCAGCTGCCAGGTGTCCTCGATCCGCGCGGGGTCCCGGCCCAGCAGCAGCGGCACCACGTGCTCGCCCAGATAGGCGGCGACGGCCTGCTCGCGCCCGTTCAGCGTGGCGTCGCCGACGCCGGTCACGCCGTCGTCGGTGACCAGCTTCAGCGTCACGAAATTGCGGCCGGGCGACGTCACGATCACCCGGGCCCCGGCGATGCGCATCTCAGTCCCCCTCGTCGCGGACCCGGGCGACCAGCTGCGTCGGGTTGACGAAGCGCAGCGCCAGCACGAGCAGCACCAGCATCATCGACGTGTAGATCACCGCCATCGCGTCGATCGACTGCTGGGCCCGGATCCCGGCGGCCGACATCGAGTAGTACAGGGCGACGACCAGCGTCTGTGAGTCCGGTCCGGCGGTCAGGAAGGTCAGCTCGAACATGCCCACCGTCCGCACCAGCACCAGGATCGAGGCGGCCAGGATGCCGGGCACCAGCAGCGGCGCCAGGATCCGGGTGAAGACCTGCCGGGTGCCGGCGCCGCACATCCGCGCCGCCCGTTCCACGGCCGGGTCGATCTGCTCGATGAACGGCGTCATGGTCAGGATCACGAACGGCACCGACGGCACCAGGTTGGCCAGCACGACGCCGGAGAGGTTGCCGGCGAACCCGTACTTGTAGAGCACGGTGGCCAGCGGGATGCCGTAGGTGATCGGCGGCATCAGGATCGGCAGCAGGAACAGCAGGTAGAGCAGCCGGCGCCCGGGGAAGCTGCGGCGGGCCAGCACGTACGCGGCCGGCACCCCGATCAGCACCGAGATGCCGACCACCAGCACCGACACCTCCAGGGTCACGATCAGCACCGGCAGCAGGGTGAACTCGTCCCAGGACTGGGCGTACCACTTCGGGGTCCAGCCCACCGGCAGCCAGGTGTCGAACCACTGGGTGCCGAACGAGCTCACCACCACCGAGCCGATGACCCCGGCCAGGAAGATGAAGAAGGCGAGCACCACGCCCCAGACGAGCCACGCCATCGGGGTGGCCACGACCGGTCGCCGGGCGGCCATCAGCCTTTGCCTCCCGCCGTGGATCCGGTGTAGAGCAGCGCCCGCCAGCCGAGCACCGCGGCGATGACCAGCAGCTCGACCACGCCCATCAGCACGGCGACCGCGGAGGCGAGCGGATAGTCGTAGCGCACGTACGCGGCGTCGTAGGCGGCGATCGACATCACCCGGGTCGTGCCGGACGGGTCACCCACCAGCACCGCCGACGGGAAGACGCTGAACGCCAGCACGAAGGTCAGGCAGAACGTGGTGGCCAGCCCGGGCGCGAGCAGCGGCAGCGTGATCCGCCGGAAACGCTGCCAGCGGCCGGCGCCGAGGGTCGCCGCGGCCCGTTCCAGGGTGGGGTCGATGCCCGACAGGTACGACAGCACCAGCAGGAAGGCGAACGGGAAACCGGTGATCACCAGCGAGAAGAAGACACCCCAGTAGTTGTTGGTGAGCCGCACCGGCGCGTCCGCCAGGCCGGAGCTCAGCAGGGTCCGGTTGAACCAGCCGGTCGGGCCGAGGAAGTTGAGCAGGCCCTGGGCGGTCAGCACCGTGCCGAGCGTGATCGGCACGACCAGCAGGGTGGTCAGCAACCGCTTGCCGCGGAACCGGCCCCGCATCCGGTACGCGATCGGCACCGACGCCAGCACGTTCAGCAGCGCCGCCGGCAGCGACAGCTGCAACGTGGTGAGGATCGTGTCGCGCAGATACGCATCGGTGAAGAACTCCCGGTACGCCCCCAGCGCCCCGCCCTCCGTCGGCTGGAAGGACAGGCCCACGCCGTACAGGAAGGGGTAGATGAAGAGGATGAGCACGAACAGGGCGGCCGGGATCAGCAGCAGCAACTGCCGGTCGATGCCGCGCTCGGCGAGCCGGTGCCGCAGCGCCGGCCGGGCCCCGCCCGTGGCGGCGTTGATCGCGGTCATCGCGCGTCCGCGGGGAAGACCAGCAGCCGGCGCGGCTCCACGGTGACGGTGATCCGGTCGCCGACCGCGGGCCGGTCGACCGCGCGCAGGTTCAGCGGGATACCGCCGTCGGTGCGCGCCTCGACCGCCACCTCGCGGCCCTGGTACTCCACGACCTCGACGGTGGCCGGCACCCCCGTGCTGCCGGCCGGTCCGATCCGCAGATCCTCCGGTCGGATCCCGGCGATCACCTCGCTGCCCGGCGCCGGGTCGCCGACCGGCGTGCCGGTCAGCTCCTGGCCCTCGATCTCCACGGTGATGCCCGCTCCCTGCCGCGCGCCGGCCCGCACCGGCAGCAGGTTGCGGTAGCCCATGAAGTCGGCGACGTGCCAGTTGGCCGGCTCGGTGTGCAGCTCCTCCGGCGTGCCGATCTGCTGGACCCGGCCCGCGCGCAGCACCACCAGGCGGTCGGCCAGCGACAGCGCCTCCTCCTGGTCGTGGGTGACGTAGACCGTGGTCAGCCCGAGCGACTGGTGCAGCCGGCGGATCTCCGTACGCATCTCCAGCCGCAGCTTCGCGTCCAGATTGGACAGCGGCTCGTCCATCAGCACCAGGGACGGCTCCAGCACGACCGCGCGGGCGATCGCCACCCGCTGCTGCTGACCGCCGGAGAGCTGACCGGGCAGCTTGCCGGCGTGCTCCTCGAGGTGCACCAGCCGCAGCGCCTCGTCCACCCGGCGGCGGATCTCGGCCCGCGGTACCCGCCGCATCTGCAGGCCGAAGGCGATGTTCTTGCGGACCGGCAGGTGCGGGAAGAGCGCGTAGTTCTGGAACACCATGCCGAAGCCGCGCCGCTCCGGCGGCAGCACGTCCAGGCGGGTCTCGTCCTGCCAGATGCTGCCGCGGGTCAGCGGCAGCAGCCCGGCGAGGCAGTTCAGGGCCGTCGACTTGCCGCAGCCGGACGGGCCGAGCAGCGCGATGAACTCACCCCGCCGGATGGTCAGGTCGAGGTCGGCCAGCGCCGCCTGCCCGCCGAAGCTGCGGCTGACCCCGTCCAGGCGCAACGTCTCGAAGTGGCCCGGACGCGTCGCCGGCGTGCTCGCCCGGCTCGTCGCCGCGGCCGTCATGATGCCTCGCTCACTTGGCCACCTTCGCGCCGCCGATCTCGCGGTCCCACCGATCGAAGGCGGCGACCAGTTGCTTGGAACCCAGGGGCACCTCGAGCGGGGCACCGGCGATCAGGCCGGCGTACTCCGGGCGCCCGAACTCCTCGATCGCGGCCCGGCTGTCCGCCGGTGCCATCGCCAGGTCGACGTCCTTGATCGCCGGGCCCGGGTAGAAGTAGCCCTTGTCGTACGCCTTGGCCTGCTGCTCCTTGGTGAGCATGTGGGCGAGCAGCAACAGGATGGCCGACTGCTTGTCGGTCGAGACGCCCTTGGGGACGACGGCGTAGTGCGCGTCGGTCACCCAGTGGAAGCCCTCCAGAGTGCCGATCGCCGCTTCCTTGGGCACGGTGCCCAGCACCCGCGGGTTGATGTCCCACCCGGTCGTCGACACGATGATCTTCGCCGAGCCGTTGGCCAGATTCTTCATCGTCTCGCCCGTGCTCGACGGGTAGAGCGTCACGTACTTGTTCAGCTCGGCCAGGTAGGCCCAGGTCTTGTCCCAGCCGCCGGTCGGGTCCTTGGGATCGGAGTCGCCGAGCAGATAGGGCAGGCCCATCAGGAAGGTACGGCCGGGACCGGAGTTCGACGGCCGGGCGTACTGGACCGCGCCCGGGTTGGCCTTGGCGTAGGCCAGCAGCTCCTGGGCCGACTTCGGCGGGTCGGGCACCTTGGCGGGCAGGTACTCGATCAGCGGGCCGGACGGGTAGTAGGTGACGGTCACCCCGGAATCCCCGGCCAGCTGCTGCATGGCCGCGGCCCCGGGCAGATACTGCTGTACGCCGGGCAGCCGGTCCCGGTACTTGGTCAGCAGCGGATTCCACAGGCCCTGCTCGATGCCGGCGGAGAGCCCGTCCACACCGGTCAGCACCAGGTCGATGTCGACCCGGTCGGCGTTCTGCTGGGCCTTGACCTTGCCGACCAGCTCCGGTGCCGGCGACTTGGAGTACGTCACCTTGCTCACCACGCCGGAGTTCTTGCTGACGAAGTCGTCGATCATGCCCTGGGTGAGCTGGAGGTTGCCGGCCACGTCCAGGACGTTGAGGGTCACCGCCTTGCCCGGCTTGGCCGGCACCTCCCCGTCGGTGTCCTGGGCGGAGCCGCCGGTATCGGGGGCGCTGCACGCGGTCAGCAGCAGCAGGGCCGCGGTCGCGGCGGTGACAGCGCGTCTACGAGCGAGTGGTGGCATCGGAAGCCTTCCTCGAGGAGATGAGTCTCAAGCGCTCGGTGCGGGGCCGGTGGAGCCCCGGACCATCAGTTGCGTACCGAGCTCGCGGCGGGTGCTGCCGAACCTGTCCGGGTCCTGCAACAGGCCGAGCAGCAGGTCGACGCCGGCCCGGCCGCAGCTCTTCATGGGCAGGCCGACGGTGGTCAGCGAGGGGTGCACCATCGCGGACAGCGCGATGTCGTCGAAGCCGAGCACGCTGATCGCGGCGGGCACCGCGATCCCGCGGACGTTCAGGCGGCTGAGCAGGCCCAGCGCGATGACGTCGTTGTAGGCGATGACGGCCGTGACCCCGGCCGCGAGCACCTGGTCGGCGGCGGCCACCCCGCCGTCGAACTGCGGCTGGACGGGACCGACCTCGATCAGCTCGGCCCCGGCCGCGGCGATGGCCAGGCGCAGCCCGCGCACCCGTTCCCGGTTGGACCAGGACGCGCGCGGCCCGGCGACGTACGCGATCCGCCGGTGCCCCAGGGCGGTCAGGTGGGTGACGGCCTGCCGCATGCCGTCGACGTTGTCGAAGGTGATCGCCGGGAGGCGGCCGACCCGGCGGTTGAGCAGGACCACCGGGGTAAGTGCGGCCACACCCCGCAGCTCCTGCTCGCTCATCCGCGGTGAGCACAGCACGATCCCGTCCACCTGTTTGGCGAGCGTGCGGACCAGCTGGGCCTCCGCCGCCGGGTCCTCGTCGGTGTCGGCCAGGAAGACGGCGTAGTCGGCCTCGCGGGCCCGGGCCTGGATGCCCTTCACGACGCCCGGGAAGAACGGGTTGCCCAGGTCCGGCACGATGAGCCCGAGGTTGCCGGTGCGGCCGGTGATGAGGCCGCGGGCGGCCCGGTTGGGCGAATAGTCCAGCTCGGCGGCCGACCGCTGGACGCGTTCGCGGGTTTCGGCGCGCACCAGCTCCGGTGTCGAGAGGGCACGGCAGACGGTGGACGGCGACACCCCGGCCGCCCGGGCCACGTCCTTGATCGTCACCGCCATCGGTTGCCTCCGCATCGTCCGGGGACTGGAGTGCTGCGGAGAGTGTGAAATCCTTTGCGGAGGGTTGTCAATAGATGATCGTCGAATGACCGTGAGGTTTCCGGACGCGACTGAAATCGTTTGTGGCACGTTCCCGGCCGCCGCCCGCCGGCGGTAAGCCGTCCCCTCCGGCGATGGCAATCCGGCGGCTCATTGGCTAGGGTCACTTCGATGGGTGGCCGCGACCCATCCGCACTTCGGGGGAAGGTGTCGTGAGGCTTTCAGCTCTGTCGGGCGTGCTGTGCGCAGCCGCTCTGGTCACTGCGTCGCTGTCCCTGCCCGGTGCCGCCACGGCGGCCATCCCGTCGACGTCGTGCGCCCCCGGTGGCGTCACCGCGGCCGACCGGTCCGTCGCGCAGCGCCTGCGGCCGGCGATGACCGGGCAGCGCCTCGGCTCGGCCCTGACCGGATACAACGTCTCCTGCGCCCGGGCCATCGTGCGGCACGTCATCGGCCGCGGCCTGCCCGCCCGGGCGGCGGTGATCGCGGTGACCACGGCCATCACCGAGAGCACCCTGCACAATTACACCCTCGCCGTCGACCACGACAGCCTCGGCCTTTTCCAGCAGCGCCCGTCGATGGGCTGGGGCAGCCCCGAGCAGCTGCTCGACCCGGGCTTCGCCACCGGCGCCTTCCTCGACAAGATGCTGCGCAGCTATCCCGCCAGCAGCTGGATGGCCGGTGACATCGGCCGGATCAGCCAGCGGGTGCAGGTCTCGCGCTACCCCGCGGCGTACGGGCCGGAGGCCAACGACGCACGGCTGCTCGTCGGTCAGCTCTGGACCAGCTCGACCGGCACGAGTGCCACCGCCACGACCACCCCCACCACCACCGGAACGCCGAAGAAGTCGACCAAGAAGAAGCCGGCCGGACCGTTCAGCAAGTCCCTGCTGCAGACCGTGCCCGGGCTGCCCGGCACGTTCGACGACCGGCACCGGCTGCTGCTGTCCGACTGGAACGGCGACGGGCATTCCGACCTGGTGGTGCTGCAGCAGTCCGGCACGACCAGCGGCGCGACCGAGGTGCGCATCGTGAGCGGCGCCAGCAAGTTCCAACACCTGCTGCTGCACACGGCCATCCCGCTGGGCCCGACCGACGTCCGGCACGAGTTCGCCATGGCGGACTGGAACTTCGACGGCCGCCCGGACCTGGTGGTGACGCAGAAGTCCGGCACGGCGAGCGGCCGTACCGAGGTCCGGGTGCTCGACGGCGCCTCGTTCCTGCGGCGTTACCTGCAGGAGACCGCCACCGTGCTCGGCCCGAGCGACGCCTGCTACGCGTTCGCGGTGGCGGACTGGAACGCCGACGGCCGGGTGGACGTGGCCGTGATCCAGAAGTGCGGCACGAAGAGCGGCCGTACGGAGGTCCGCGTGCTCGACGGCGCCTCGGACCTCCAGCGTTACCTGCAGGACAGCCCCACGCCGCTGGGCCCGACCGACGCCCGGCACACCTTCACCGTCGCGGACTTCAACGGCGACCTCAACCTCGACCTGGTGGTGACGCAGAAGTCCGGGGCCAAGAGTGACCGGACGGTGCTGCAGGTCCTGGACGGTGCCGCGCAATACCGGAACCTCCTCGGCAAGCCGATCAACACGCGCGTCTCCACGGACGACCGGCACAGCCTGTCGGTGCTGGACTGGAACAGGGACGGCCGGCTCGACCTGGTCGTGGTGCAGAAGTACGGCGCCGCGACCGGCCGCACCGAGGCGAAGATCCTCGCGGGCTGACGGGCGACGGGCCGGCCACCCGGCCGGACCCGTCACCAGCGTCGGTGCCCGCGCTACAGCCGGTCGACCGCGAATTCGGCGGCCTCGTCGGCGTCATCGGTGTAGCTCAGGTGGGCCAGCACACTCGCGCCCCGCGGATCGCAGACCACGTCCCGGTTCGCGCAGATGTCCAGGGTCCGGTCCGCGTATACACCGGTGATGCCCCGGCCCAGCTTGCGCAACGGGTAGCCGAACACCATGACCGCCGCTACGCGGGGCTGGACCGCCGCGGGAATGGTGGCGACGACCGGCCCGCCGACGCTCGCTCCGGCCGAGCTGACCCCGAGCGAGTTGCCCACCACGTTGGCCCCCTGGGAGTAGCCGACCAGCACGAACCGCTGGTCCGGGCAGTCCTGCGCCTGGCTGGACACGTGGCTGACCAGGGCCCGGTTGCCGGCGGTCGGTGACGTCGGGCTGACGCTCGCCGGGTAGTCGACCGCGTGGCTGGTCAGCGTCGTGCCGGACACCCGGCGCTGGATCGCCGCGAACACCGGGTCGCCGACGATGAGCCCCAGCCGGCCGGGCTCACTCGTGCCGCGGGCGACGACCACGTCGACGTCCGCGCACTCCGCGGCGGCCGCCGCGGGACCGGCCGCGATCACCGCACCGCCGGTGGCGAGCAGCGCGGCAGCGAGCAGGACGCTGACGCGCCCCCGGCCGCCGGGAAGGGAAAAGCGCATGTGGATCACCTCTGCTTCTGGTGAGGGCTGGTGGAGGCCCGAAGCTAACGAGGCGCCCGGCCCCGCTGATACTCATCGACCTGCTGATATCGGCGTGGAAAGTTGTCATCGCGGTGCGCATCCACGGGCTGCCGGCGGCGTCCGGGCAGCGGTGTTACCCGGGGGTAGCCACTGCGCGGGAAATAGGCGAACATCGCTCTATGCGGGTGATGCGCGACGCGACGATCATCACCGGGCCGGCCGGCAGCACCGAGGCGGCGACCGTCGCCCTGCTGCACGCGGACGTGCTGGGATCGGCGGCCGAGATGGTCCGCGAGATCCAGGAGCAGGTGCCCGAGTACGCGCCGTCCGGCCGGCACGACGCCCGGGCCCTGCGGCGCGGCGTCGACCTGGCGCTGCGCCGGTACGTCGAGATGCTCGACCAGCACGTGGGCCGCGGTGCGCCCGGCGGTGACTGGCGCGAGATCTACCGTGCGGTGGGCGCTAGGGAGATGCGGGCGGGTCGCAGCCTGGAGTCGCTGCACGCGGCCGTGCGGATCTGCGCACGGGTGGCCAGCCGGCGGCTACGGGCCTTCGCCGGACGCCAAGCGCTGCCGCCGACCGTCGTGGCGTGGCTGGCCGAGGCCATCTTCGACAACATCGACGAGGTGGCCCGGGCGTCGGCCGAGGGATACGCGCAGGCGCAGGAGGTCCAGGCCGGTGAGCTGGACCGCCGCCGGCGCCGCCTGGTCGAGGTGCTCCTCGCCGACCCGCCGCCCTCGCAGCGGGCGCTGACGGCCGCGGCCGCGGCGGCTCACTGGCATCTGCCGCGCCGCCTCGCCGTCGTGGTCGTCGCCGCCCCCGGGCCGCTGAGCCAGCCACCGCTGCTGGCGCCGGAGATCCTGTCCACGTTCGACGACGTCGAACCGTGCCTGATCGTGCCCGACCCGGAGGGCCGGGCCCAGGTCCGGGCCCTGATCAACGGCCTGGCCCGGCACCACGCGGCGGTGGGACTGGCGGTCGAGCCGATGGACGCCGGCAAGTCGCTGCGCTGGGCCCGGCTGGCCCTGGAGCTGGCAGCCAAGGGACGCATCCCCCGCCGGCGGGTCGTCTGGTGCGCCGACCACCTGGCCACGCTGGCCGTTTTCCAGGACGAGGCCCTGCTCACCGCGCTGGCCGAGCGCCGTCTGGCCCCGCTCGACGGGCTGCGCGAGGACAAGCGCCGGCTGCTCGCGCAGACCTTGCTGGCCTGGCTGAGCTGCAACCAGAACGCCAACGAGGTGGCCACTCACCTGCACGTCCATCCGCAGACGGTGCGTCACCGCCTGCGCCGGCTGACCGACCTCTTCGGCGAGGAGATCCGCGACCCGCGGCTGCGCTTCGAGCTGGAGCTCGCCCTGCGCGCGTTCACCACGTGACGAGCTCGTGCAGCGCGTCGCTGGTGGCGGCGTCGGCGGGCAGGAACGCCTCCAGCCGGAGCTCGGCGATGGTGACGTCGGTGGCGGTGCCGAAGTGGGTGAGCGTGGTGATCAGCCGCAGCTCGCGTTCCGCCGGGCCGCCGACGCGCAGGCGCAGCGGCACGGCGAAGCCGAGGTGGTCCGGTGTGGACGGGCGCGGGGGAGCGAGACCGGTGAGCTCGGCCGCCAGTCGCCGGAGCTGCTCGGTCGGATTGCGCAGGCTTTCCGCGTGCACCCGGTCGACGACGTGCCAGGCCCACTGGTCGAGGTTGACGATGCGCGGCGCGAGGCCGAGCGGATGCAGCAGCACCCGGGGAACGCTCACCGGCGGCTCGAGCAGCCGCGCATCCACGCCGCGGGTGATCACCTCGAACCCCGCGTTGGCCGAGACCAGGTCGCCGTGGCGGTCGACGACCACGGCCGGGTACGGCAGGTGCCCGTGCAGGATGCGGTCCAGCGCCGTCCGGACCGGGGCGAGCAGCGGATCCTCCAGATCACTCTGTGGATAGGCGGGCGCGAAGCCGGCGGTCAGCAACAGCTCGTTGCGCTCGCGGATCGGCACGTCCAGGGACTCCGCCAGCCGGATGATCATCGAGCGGCCGGGCGTCGACCGGCCGCTCTCGATGAAGCTGACGTGCCGCTGCGTGGTGCCCGCGCGCACCGCCAGCTCGAGCTGACTCACGCGCCGGCGCCGCCGCCACTCGCGCAGGGCCCCGGCAGTCGATGGGCTGATCACCGTTCCTGTGTACCGGTCGCGGTGGGGATCGGCGATTCCTCGCGGGGAATTGCCCGGGTCTCCGGCGGCGCACCAGAGTCGTGCTCGCACACCATCATCGCCACCGAGGAGCAGCCATGGCCGGGCCGGACCTGATGACATTGACCAACAGCTACGTCGCCGTCTGGAACGAGCCCGACGCCGGGCGCCGTGCTGCCGCCGTACGCGCGTTGTGGTCCGACGACGCAGTGCACGTGCTGCAACCGCCGCAGGAGATCCGGCAGGCCGCCGCCGGGCTCGGGTTCGACCGGCTGGTGCTGGAGGCCCGGGGCCACGAGGCGCTGGAGCTGCGGGTGACGCGCGCCTACGAGGAGTTCGTCGCGCCGGGCACGTTCGCCTTCCGCGCCCGCGGTGACGCGGACCGGCTGCACGATCTCGTGAAGTTCCGCTGGGAGATGGTGCCTTCCGGGGCCGTGGGCGGCGTGGCCGCGGTCGGGCTGGAGATCCTGCTGCTCGGCGCGGACGGCCGCATCGTCAGCGACTTCCAGTTCATCGAGGGCTGACGAGGGCCGCCGTCACCACAGGCCGGTGATCTTGGCGAGCCCGCCGCCGGCCACCGCGGCGGCGCACGCGACCAGCAGCGTGGTGCACAGCCGGTCGGTGAGCCGCTTGTTCGAGGCGGTGGGCTGGTCCAGCAGCGCCACCACGACACCCCAGGCGGCGGCCAGGGCCCCGACCACCAGGCCGACTGATGTACTCACCACCCCAGCCTGCCCTGACCGCGCGGAGCCCGGCCCAATAGCCGATGACATGACGGTAAACAGCGGACCCCGTCGATCAGCCGCGGACGCCGGCCAGGGCCAGCCGGTGCTCGACACGGTCGGCGACCGCCCGCAGGTGGGGCAGCCGTACGTGGTCCACCCGCGCGTTCCACGAGGCCGGACCGTGCCGCCGCAGCATCTCGTCGTGACGCCGGCCGGTGGTCACCCGCGTGCCGTCCGGGCCCACGGTCTGATCGGCGTAGGTCAGTGCGTCCGAGATCATCCCGCCGCCGTCCGGGTAGGCGGCGAGCGCCTCGGCGAGCCCGCGGGCGGCGGCGACGAACCGGGCCCCCGAGTGCTGCGCCACCAGCCCGACGATCCGGGCCGGCCAGGCCAGCTGTTCGAGGTGCCGGGCCCCGTCGAGGGGGTGGAAGCCGGTCACCACGGTGCGCTCGGCGTAGCCGATGTCGTGCAGCCAGGCCGCCGCGACCAGCACGTCCCGGTCGACCTC
The DNA here is from genome assembly GCF_018332655.1 of Actinoplanes auranticolor. Lineage (GTDB taxonomy): Bacteria > Actinomycetota > Actinomycetes > Mycobacteriales > Micromonosporaceae > Actinoplanes > Actinoplanes auranticolor. The sequence goes on from NZ_BOQL01000048.1 coordinate 16,024, forward strand.
CAGGGGCGCGGCGAGCTCGGCGGCCCGCGCGGCGACTCCCGCCGTGTGCCGCCAGCGGTTGCCCAGCGGGGCCAGCAACTCGTACGCCAGCTCCTCGGCGGTGTCCGGAAGCGTCGACAGTCCTACACGCATGGCTAGATGCTAGGGACCTGGACATGAACACCAGTTGTCCAGAACAAGACCTCCTGCTGAATCCGGCCACGGCGACGACTTACCAAGGGCCTCACCGGTCACTAATATGAGCTCCTCTCACTTCTGAGGAGTCGTGGCCATGGATGCGTTGCCCAGCTTCCCGTCGAGCTTCGTGTGGGGCGTCTCCACCGCGGCCTATCAGATCGAAGGCGCCGTCACCGAGGACGGGCGAGGCGCGTCGATCTGGGACACCTTCGCCCACACGCCCGGCCGGGTCCGCGACGGTGACACCGGCGACGTCGCGTGCGACCACTACCACCGGTGGCCCGAAGACGTGGCGCTGCTCAGCGAGCTCGGCGTGGACGCGTACCGGTTCTCGATCGCCTGGCCGCGCATCCAGCCGGCCGGCGCCGGGCCGGTCAACCCGAAGGGCCTGGATTTCTACGACCGCCTGGTCGACGAGCTGGTGGCCCGGGGCATCGCCGCGGTGCCCACGCTGTTCCACTGGGATCTGCCGCAGGCCCTGGAGGACGCCGGCGGCTGGCTGAACCGCGAGACCAGCTACCGCTTCGCCGAGTACGCCGCCGTGGTCGCCGACCGGCTCGGCGACCGGGTCAGCCGCTGGATCACGCTCAACGAGCCGATCGTGCACATGGCCCAGGGCTACGCCTTCGGCACCCACGCTCCCGGGCGCGAGCTGATGTTCGACGCGCTGCCGGTGGCGCATCACCAGTTGCTCGGGCACGGTCTGGCCGTACGCGCGCTGCGGGCGAGCGGTGCGGCCGAGGTGATGATCACCAACAACTGCACGCCGGTGGTGCCGGCCAGCGATGCGGAGGCGGATCTGGCCGCTGCGGCGGTGTACGACGGCTTCCACAACCGGCTGTTCCTCGATCCGGTGCTGCTGGGCGAAAGTCCGCTGCTGGACGGTGCTCCATGCGTCCGGGACGGCGACCGGGAGATCATCGCGACCCCGCTCGACGCGCTGGGCATCAACTACTACAACCCGACCCGGGTCGCCGCCGCGCCGGACGGATCGCCGCTGCCGTTCGAGATGCTCCCGATCGAGGGGGTCCCGACCACCGCGTTCGGCTGGCCGGTCGTCCCGGGCGGTCTGCGCGATCTGCTGGTCGGGCTGCGCGACCGGTACGCCGGCGCGCTACCGCCGATCCACATCACCGAGAGCGGCTGTTCCACCGTGGACGAGGTCAGCCCCGCCGGGCGGATCCACGACACCGCCCGCGTCGAGTACCTCGACGGGCATCTGCGGGCCCTGCACCAGGCCATGGCCGAGGGAGTCGACGTGCGCGGCTACTTCGTCTGGTCGCTGCTGGACAACTTCGAGTGGGCCGAGGGCTACCAGCAGCGGTTCGGGCTGGTCCGCGTCGACTACGACACTCAGCGCCGTACCCCGAAGGACTCTTTCGCCTGGCTGCGCGCCGCCCTGCGGGACCAGAGATGACCGCGCCCGCCGCGGCGGTGGAACCGGCGCGGGTGGGCGCCCACTGGATCGGCCTGCTGTCGCTGGCCAATCTCGGGCTGTGGATGGGCTACTTCGGTCCCCTCCAGGTGCTGCTGCCCAATCAGGCGCAGGACCTGGCCGGGATCGACAAGACCACCGCGCTGGGCATCATCACCGGCGCCGGTGCGCTGGTCGCCGTCCTGGTCGGACCGATCGCCGGCGCGCTGTCGGATGCGACGACGGCCCGGACCGGGCGGCGGCACACCTGGATCGCCTCCGGCGCCCTGCTCGGCTGTGTGGGGCTGGCCCTGCTCTCCGGGCAGCGCACCCTGATCGGGCTCACGCTGTGCTGGTGCGTCGCGCAGGCCGGCCTGAACACGCTGCAGGCCGGGCTCACCGCGATCGTCCCGGACCGGACGCCGGTGCGGCAACGCGGCCTGGTCTCGGGCTGGGTGGGCCTGACCCAGTCGATCGGGGTGGTCATCGGCGTCCTGCTGGTCACGCTGGTCGTCAGCGGCACGATCAGCGGTTATCTGCTGATCGGCGGCCTGGTCGTGCTCACCGCCCTGCCGTTCGTGCTGGCTACGCCCGATCCCGCGGTCGCGGCCGAAGCCGCTCCGCGCGTCACCCTGCGCGGGCTGGCGGCCGTGTTCCGCTTCAGCCCCCGGGCCCACCCCGACTTCGCCTGGGCCTGGGCCACCCGGTTCCTGGTGCAGCTCGGCAACGCCATGGCCACGCTGTACCTGCTCTACTTCCTGCGCGACCGGGTGCAGCACAGCAGCCCGGAGGACGGGCTGCTGCTGCTCATCCTCGTCTACACCGGCACCACGGTGCTGACCGTGGTGGCCGGCGGCATCGTCTCGGACCGGACCGGGCGGCGCAAACCCTCGGTGATCCTGTCCGGCTACGTCATGGCGGCCGCGGCGGCGCTGCTCGCCCTCTGGCCGACCTGGACCGGCGCCCTGATCGCCGCCGCGGTGCTGGGCCTCGGTTTCGGCGTGTACCTCTCCGTCGACCAGGCGCTGATCACCCAGGTGCTGCCGACGGCCGAGGACCGGGCCCGGGACCTCGGCATCATAAACATCGCCAGCTCGGCGCCGCAGGTCCTGGGCCCGGCCCTCGCCTTCCCGATCGTGGCCTACCTCGGCGGCTACCCGGTCCTCTATCTCGTGGTAGCCGCCGTGACCGTGCTCGGCTCGGTGCTGGTCACCCGGATCCGCTCGGTCGACTAACCGGCGGCTGTCGCCTGCTCCCACATCCGGGTGTAGGCCTCGGCCCCGCTCATCAGCTGCTGCCGCAGCAGGGGTCCGTCGCTGCCGGCCTGGCCGATGAGGTCGGTGGTCCAGTCCGCGTAGAGGCCGTACTGGGCCACGCCGTCGGTGTTGAGGTCGAAGGTGCGCGTGCCGTAGACCTGCTTGCTCACCGTGGTGCCGTTGGGCGCGGTGAACGGGTAGGCCAGCGGGTCGCTCCCGCGGGGCGGCGCCTGTGGAGCCAGGCCGTTGACGTCGCTGCCGAACCCGTAGCCGGTGATCGAACCACCGTGCGGCAGGGCCCGGTGGGTGCGCCACTCGGCGAGGAAGCCGGGCTCGCCGTTGCCGGGCTCGTGGGCCGCGAAGGCGTAGGAGGCGACGAATCCGCCGCGGGCGATGATGCGGTCGACCAGCGCCGGATCCGACCAGGTGTGCACCGACGCCACGCCGGGATAGCGGGCCGCGTCGGCCAGATCGAGCACGGCCTGCGCGGTCTTCACCCCCATGTGGTCGACGTGGATGATCATGCCGCGACTGATCATCCGCTGGATCAGGTACGTGCCCAGCGCGGTCAGCCCACGGGTGTTGCAGATCTTGCCGCTCGGGTAGACCGGCAGGATCGCCCCCGCGGGCAGTCCGAGCGGGCCCAGCTTGAGCAGCTCGGCGAAGTCGTCGCTGACCAGGGGCTGCTCGTTGTCGGACGGGCCGGTGCAGCTGGTCGCCGTCCACCAGTGACCGGTGGAGAGCAGGTTCGCGACGTTGAGCGCCGCCCCGGTGACCCCGGAGTCGAAGCGGGTGCCGCCGAACGCGTTGTCGAACTTGTGCACCGGATACAGCCCGGAGACGCCGAGCGCCTGCAGCTCGTCCAGGCCGGCGTCGATGTCGGCCCGGGTGCACTGGGGCACGTCCTTGATCTCACGGCAGCCGAAGACCTCGGAGTTCTCCACGCCGACGAGCACGGCCAGCTTGCCCTGGGCCGCGATGGCGCGTACCTGGGCCGGCGTGGTGGCGATGCGGAACCAGCCCTTGCCCTTGCCGCCGTGCTGAGCGTCGATGTAGTCCTGCATGGACGACAGGTACGCCGACTGCACGCGCAACTGGTCCATCTCGTCGCACGACGTGTCGCGGTACGGGAACAGCTCGCAGATCACCCGGTTGGCGACCAGCAGCGCGTTCAGCACCCGCTGACCGGAGCGCCACGACCGCTCGATGCTGCGGTAGTACGACTGCTCGTGCAGCAGCGAGTTGTGCTGCGGCCAGTCCCCGAAGGTGGGCCACCCGTCCTCGGCGGAGTTCACCGGATCGGTGCCGCCGATGATGCCCTCGAACAGCGCGCCCACGTTGAGGCTCGCGTGTGAGGAGCAACCGGCGAGCGCGTCCCGTACGCCGCCGGGGGCCCACGCCTCGCCGCAGTGCAGCCGCCCGCCGAACGCGGCGCCGGCGGTGATGTGGGCGTGGGCGTCGATGGTGCCGACGAGCTTGCCGCTGCTGTCCACGCCGGGCCCGGCAGTGCCGGCGACGCCCGGATCGATGTCGGGCGGGGTGTAGCAGCCCGAGGCCGTGGTCAGCGCCACCGTGTGGGACGTGCCGCCCGCGCCGAGACTCCACAGGAACGAGCCCATGATCTGGCCGGTGGCGGTGTTGGTGAAGCGGTACCTGTCGCCGCTCACGGTCACCGTGTAGTCGGCCCGCTCGCCGTAGGCGTCGCCGGCCAGGATGAAGCCGGCCACGCTCTGGTAGGCCGGGGCGCCGGTGGCATCGAACAGCTGGTAGCGGGAGAGCTGGGTGGCCTCCAGGCGGAACGGCGTGGCCGCCGCGGCGGAGCTGGTGAAACCGTAGCCGCCCGAGCTGCGCACGACGTAGCCGAGCGCGCGGGAGCCGTCATGGACCTGGAGCGCGGCGCACGTGCCGTCGAGGGCGTCGGCGGCCACGGTGACCGGCGCGGCGGTCGCCGGGGAGGCGGAGGAGACCGACAGGGCCGCTGCCGGCAACAGAACGGCGAGGGCGAGGGCGACGGAGCGACTCGTACGCCGTGCGCGGAGGGGTCGGCGGTGGAGTGGGGACAAAGGCATGGGGGCACCCGCTTGACTCACGCTGGACCTGGCCCAGCAGCGCGAACGTCAGCAAAGACTGTGCTCGGCGTCGATGTCTGTCAAGGTGACTGCGAGAAACATTCACTTTGTCCGATGACGCTGGACCGGCTCCCCGCGCCGGCGTCGGTCAGGAGGCGGTGACGCGGTAGATGGCCCCGGCGAAGTCGTCGCTCACGTACAGGGCGCGGTCCGGGCCCTGCACGGCCATGACCGGCCGGCCCCAGCGCGAGCCGTTCTCCTGCTGGAACCCGGTCAGCAGGGTCTGCTGCGGGCCCAGAGTGCCGTCGCGCCAGGCGAAGAACGACACCTCCGGCGGCCGGGGCGGGTTGCGGTTCCACGAGCCGTGGATGCCCACCAGCGCTCCCGGCCCGTACTCCCCGGCCAGGCCCGGCGAGGTGGCGAAGCTCAGGCCCAGCGGCGCCGAGTGGGCGCCCATGCCCTGCTCGACCGGGGGCAGGGCGGCGCAGTCGAGCTTCGTGCCGCCGGGGTTGTTCGCGACGTCCCGGACGAACGGGCGGCGGGTGTAGCTCAGCGGCGAGTCCTTGTCGCCCGGCTGCAGGTCGGGGTCCGGGTTGCAGTACGGCCAGCCGAGATCACGTCCCTGCGTCAGCCGGGCCAGCGGCTCGAACGGATGGTCGTTCACGTACCCCTGCAGGACCCGGCCCTCGTCGGGGTCGCCGTCCCCGTCGTAGTCACGGTCGTACGGGTACTCGGTGTTGTCCCGGTTGTTGACCGCCGTCCACACCGCGCCGCCGGGATCGACCGCCAGCCCGGTGCCGTTGCGCACGCCGCGCGCGAAGACCGTGGGCGTGCCGCCGCCCGCCGGCGCCCGCAGCACGGAGGCCCGCTCCGGGGTCGCGTCCCGGTCCTCGGCCGACACGTTGCCGGTCGAGCCCACCGAGACGTAGAGCGCACCGTCCCGGCCGACCGCCACGCTCTTGAGCGCGTGTGCGTACGCTCCGCCCAGCTCGGGGCTCTTCGCATCGGGCAGTCCGTCGATCACCACCCGCTTGCCCGACACCGCGCCGGCGGCGTAGGTGAAGGCGTTCACCTTGTCGCTCTCGGCCACGTAGAGCGTGCTGCCCGCGAAGGCCAGCCCGTGCGGCTGGTTCAACCCGCTGACCAGGGTGCGCTGCACCGGCGCGGCATCACCCGGGCTGGGGACGAGCTCGACGACGTCGCCGGACTTGGGCCGCGAGACCAGCAGCCGGCCGTCCGGCGTCCAGGCCAGCAGGCGGGCACTCGGCACCCGGGCCCAGACGGTGACCGTCCAGCCGGGTGGGGCCTGCACCGACCGGTTCTGATCGAACGGCGCGGCGCCGGTGCCGGCGAGCGGGCGTACGGTCGTGGCGACCAGAGCCGGCACGTCCGCGGAGGCCGGGGCCGACGACGGCTGTACGGGGGCGCGCGAAGCGCTGTCGGCGGGCGCAGCCGCCGGCTGGTCGGAGGAGCACGCGGCCAGGACGAGCGTCAGGCCACCGGCGACTACCACACGCACGACCGTCTTCATGGTGCATCTCTACCCACTCCGGGCGCCGACCACCAACTCCGCGCTCAGTCGGAGTGGCCCACGATGTTGAGGACGTTGCCGTCCGGGTCCCGGACGAAGAACCGGCGCACACCCCACGGCTCCGTGGTCAGCGGGTGCACGATCTCGTAGCCGAGCCGCTGCGCCTCCTCGTAGGCCCCGTCGACGTCATCGGTCTGCACGGAGATGACCGAGTCCTCGGGTGCGGTGGCGTCGCCGGTCACCAGCTGGACGTTCGCCCCGCCGCCGGGTGAGCTGTAGCGGGCCACCCAGCCCAGGTTGAACTCCTCGGTGCTCAGCCCGAGGAAGCCGGTGTAGAACTCCTTGGCGGCCTCGATGTCGGCCACGCGAAGGTTGGTCATGATGCGTCTGGCGCGCATGTGCCCCTCCTGCCTGCGCCGGCCTTGAGCGAGGCGGCGGTCTCGACCGCACGCAGGGCCTGGTGCCGGGCTGCCTGCAAGGCTATGTCACCGGGTGGGCCGTCGCCCGCCACGTGCGAGGTGCCGTAGGGATTGCCCGACCGGAACTGGACCGGGTCGGTGTAGCCGGGCGGCACGATGATGCCGCCCCAGTGGTAGAACACGTTGCCCAGCGCCAGCAGGGTGGACTCCTGCCCGCCGTGGGCGGTGTTGGAGGCGGTGAAGGCCGAGTAGACCTTGCCGGCCAGCCCGCCCTGCGCCCACAGCGGTCCGGTGCCGTCGATGAAGGTCTTGAGCTGGGCGGCCACGTTGCCGAAGCGGGTCGGCGTGCCGAACAGCACGACGTCGGCCCAGGCCAGATCGTCCAGGCCGGCCTCGGCGATGCCGGCGCTGTCCCGCAGGTGCCGGCCCCAGGCGGGGTTCGCGTCGATCGCCTGCTGCGGGGCCGACTCGGCGATCCGGCGCAGCCGTACCTGCGCGCCGGCCTTTTCCGCGCCTTCGGCGGCGGCCTGCGCGAGGGCGTGCACGGTGCCGGTGGCGCTGTAGTAGACGATGGCGGCGTTCACGGGTTCCATAGGGTTCCCTCCAGGTCGGGCGGGCTTGCGGTGCAGCGGTACGACGACACAGCGCGGCAGGATGTGAGGTGGCGCGCGGACCTGACAAAGCGGTGTGATGTCTCGTCGGACCGGTGCGGACGCGACGAGCGAGGGGGCCGGCGGGACCATGAGCAGCCTGGGCACGGTCATGAGCGAACGGCGGCAGCTGGTCAATCTCGCGTACCGGCTGCTCGGCTCGCTGGCCGACGCGGAGGACGTGGTGCAGGAGACCTACGCCCGCTGGTACGCCCAGTCAGCCGCGCAGCAGGAGGCCATCGAGTCGCCGGGCGCCTGGCTGACCAGGGTGGCCGGGCGCATCTGCCTCGATCAGCTCCGCTCGGCGCGCTCGCGGCGGGAACGCTACGTCGGCGAATGGATTCCGGAGCCGTTGCCCGGCCGTACGGAATGGCTCAGCGCGCGGCCCGGCGCCGCGACCGCCGACCCGGGCGACCGGGTCACTCTCGACGAGTCGATCAGCATGGCCTTCCTCGTCGTGCTGGAGGCGATGACCCCGGCCGAACGCGTCGCGTTCATCCTGCACGACGTCTTCCGCTACTCCTTCGCCGAAGTGGCCGAGATCGTCGGCCGGACCCCGGCGGCCTGCCGCCAGCTGGCCTCGTCGGCCCGCCGGCGGCTGCCGGCCTCGCCCGCGCCGGCGACCCCGACCGCTCAGCAGGCCGGCATCGTCCGCGCCTTCAAACGGGCGTGGGAGACCGCGGACATCGACGCCCTGATCGGCCTGCTCGCCCCCGACGCCACCGCGATCGGCGACGGCGGGGGACACGTCCGCGCCGCACTGCAGCCGGTCGAAGGGGCCGAGCAGGTCGCGCGCTTCTTCGCCGCCCGGGCCGGCGCGATGCCCGGCATGACGGTGCTGGAGCGTACGGTCAACGGCCGGCCCGGCCTGGTGGTGCGGCTGGACGGCGCGGTCGTGTCGGTGATGGCCTTCGACGTCGCGAGCGAGCGGATCAGGCACATCTGGGCCGTCCTCAACCCCGACAAGCTCCGGCCCTGGACGGCGGACTGATGTGCTCCCCGTCCGGTCCCGCCGGCCGTATCCTCACCGGATGACGCAGCCACAGACGCACACCCTCGCCGCGCCGGGCGCCGACCTGGTCTACGACGTCCGCGGCCCGCTGCCACCGGCCGGCGGACGCCCCGCGTTGCTCATGATCGGCCAGCCGATGTCGGCGGAGGGCTTCACCGCCCTGGCCGGCCACTTCACGGACCGTACGGTCGTCACCTACGACCCGCGGGGCCTGGGCCGCAGTGCCCGCACGGACGGCCGCTCGGACCACACTCCCCAGCAGCAGGCGGCCGACCTGCACCTGCTGATCGAGTCGCTCGGCGCGGGCCCGGTCGACGTGTTCGCCAGCAGCGGCGGCGCGGTCACCGCGCTGGAACTGGTCACCGCCCACCCCGGCGACGTCGTGACCCTGGTGGCCCACGAGCCGCCGATCAACGCGGTGCTGCCCGACGCCGCGGCCGCCGAGCGCGCCCGGGCCGGCTTCCACGAGGCGTACCAGGCGAAGGGCACCGGCGCCGGCATGGCCGCGTTCATCACGATGACCTCCTGGCAGGGCGAGTTCACCGACGCCTACTTCGAGCAGCCCGCACCGGACCCGGCGATGTTCGGCATGTCCACCGACGACGACGGCAACCGCGACGACCCGCTGCTGTCGAAGAACTCGTGGGCGATCAGCGACTACCGCCCGGTCGCGGCCGCGCTGACCGCCGCCCCGACCCGGATCGTGATCGCGGTCGGTGAGGAGTCGGCGGGAACGTACACCGCGCGTGCGGCCCTGGGGGTCGCGGCGCTGCTCGGCCAGGAGGCGACGGTCTTCCCGAGCCACCACGGCGGCTTCCTGGGCGGCGAGTTCGGCTACGCGGGCAAGCCCGAGGAGTTCGCGGCGAAGCTGCGCGAGGTGCTCGACGCCAGCTGACCCGTTCAGCCCAGCGCGGCGACCAGCCGTTCACCGGCGGGCCAGGGACCGTAGCCGCTCGCCGTCTCGACATGGCCGGCGTCACCGGCATCGACCAGCTCGGCCCCCCAGTCCGCCTATGCACCCGGCGCTGTGCGCGATCAGCACGGCGGGTTCGTCATCGGCGGTGATGGCCTGGCGCAGCGCGGCCACCCGGTCCTCCAGGACGAACGGCGGGCCCGGCGGGCGGGGCGCCCACTGGTAATCGGGGTGGGCGTCCGCCCAGCGGACCATCCAGTGCTCCGGGCGGGGGGATGCCACGCCCGGGGACGAGCAGGTGTCGGGCCATCGGCCGATGGGAGAAGCGAGACCGCCGCCGGCGATCACCCGCAGACCGCCTGATGGAGGAATTCGTCGACCGCGCGGTCCAGGAGACTCCGGATCAGCCGTACATCGGCGGGGCGGATTCGGGCTCGACGGTCAGGCCGGTTGCGGTGGCGTTGACGCGTACGTAGGGCGTCTGCTCGGGCGTGATCGCGGCCTCGGCGGAGAGGTTCCGCACGGTTATCCGCAGGTTCGACGGCTCGCCGTCGGGGAGCGTCAGGTCGACCACCTTCGCCAGGCCGACCTGGTAGCGGGTCGTCACCTCGTGCTCCTCGTGCGCGGCGCCGCCCGCGCTCATCGTGACTTCGTCGTGGTCGAAGCCGGACTCAAGAAAGACTCGGACGCTGGCCATCGACGGACTCCTCATTCGACAATCGTCATTGTGATCGTAAAATCTACGACAGTATCTCCATTGATCATGGGTGCGGCGTAGCGTCTGCGTGAGATTACCGCGCGCCACGAATTCTCTTTTTCCGGTCCCGCTCCGGCCGGGACGGAAAGGTCTTACCGATGTCCATTCCACCCTGCCCGCGAGGGAGCGCACAATGTCTGATCCCGTAACCGTCACACTCGTGGATCCACCCCCGGAGCCGAACGGGTCAGCCGGTCGCTCGTCCCGGCAACCGGTGGTCAGCGACGTGCCCGACCACGACCTCGTCACCGACGGCGACAGCGCGGCCGGCGCGCCGGAGACGGCGCCCTTCCCGCCGTTCCTCCTGCGCCGATCCGGCGTCTATCGTCTCGCTGTGCCCGTCTTCCTGCCTCGAGCACCGGTCGCGGATCCGGTCGCCGGTGCTGACGGCGAGCAGGCGGCCGCCGGGCCGGTCTTCCCGGTTCTCGGCACCGAGGAGTTGCGGGTCGACGTCGACGGAGTCATGCCGACCATGACCGTCAGCGGCACCGTCACGCGGATATTCGGCGGCCGGCTCACCTGGATGGCCCGGGTGACAAAGAACCAGAATGTATGGACCGGCCCGATCATCTATCGCGACGGAAATACCGCGTTGCGGCCCTTCGACAACGTGTCGGTCACCTTGACCGGCGGTCTGCTGCCCCTTTCGGGCCATGCGACGGTGGTCTTCAGCACCACGTCCGGATCATCGGTGAAAATGCATTACCGATACGAGAAGGCGGCGTTCCGCGAGGTCACCTTCGAGTACGACAGAGTCAGCGACGCGACAGCCGTCACGTCGCACCATCCGTCGACCCACCCGGTGCGCGCCCCGGGCGCGCCGGCCACGATGCTGACGATCGAATCGGCGTTCGCGCGCGTCGGCATCAAGGTGACCGGCACCGGGGACGACAACGTCATCGACATCTCGGAGGCCGGTCCGGGGGCCACCTGGTCCGACCAGGAGATGCACGACGCGATGCAGCGGCACTGGTCGCTCTGGGCCGATGCGCCGCGGTGGGCGGTGTGGGTCCTCTTCGCCCGCCTGCACGACCAGGGTTCGACGCTGGGCGGCATCATGTTCGACGACATCGGCACGGCGCAACGGCAGGGCACGGCGATCTTCGGCGGCTCGTTCATCGAGCAGGCGCCGGCCGGCGAGGCGAATCCGGGGCCGTGGGTCGAGCGGATGAAATTCTGGACGGCGGTGCACGAGATCGGGCACGCCTTCAACCTCGCCCACGCCTGGCAGAAGTCGCTCGGCACCGCGTGGGTGCCGCTGGCCGACGAGCCGAGCTCGTTGAGCTACATGAACTACCCGTTCCGGTATCCGGGCGGACTGGACGCCTTCTTCAGCGCCTTCGAGTACGGCTTCAGCCCCGACGAACTGCTCTTCCTCCGGCACGCCCCGGAGCGGCTGGTGAAGCAGGGCGCCGCGCCGTGGTTCAGTGAGCACGGCTTCGAGCAGGAGGCGTTCGATGAGCTGCGCGCGGCGGTCACCGGACCGCTGGCGCTCGATCTGCGGGTGCACCGGGATTCGTCCTTCGAGTTCCTCGAGCCGGTCGTCGCGGAGCTCCGCCTCAAGAACGTCTCCTCGACGCCCGCCGTGGTCGACCGGAACGCGTTGCGGGACGACGGCCTCGCGATCGTGGTCGCCAAGGACGGTGGCCCGGTGCGCCGGTGGCTGCCGTTCGCCCGTTACTGCCAGGCGCCGGCGCCCGTGGTCCTCCAGCCGGGTCAGGCGATCTACGGTTCGGTCCTGCTCTCGGCCGGTACGGGCGGCTGGCTGATCAGCGACCCCGGCAACTACCGGGCCTTCGCCGCCCTCGATCTCGGCGGCGGCGACGCGGCGCTCAGCGTGCCCCTGCGCATCGTCGTGGACCCGCCCGCGAGCCCTGGCGCGGAGCGGCTGGCCGGCGAGGTGTTCACCCAGGACGTGGCCCACACGCTGGCGTTCGGCGGTTCACGCGTGCTGAAGCGGGCCAACGACACCCTCCGTCAGCTGGCCGAGGAACTGCCCGGTTCCAACGCCGCCGTCCATGCCAAGGCGGTCCTGGGCACCCCGCTGGCGTCGGACGGCAAGGTGCTCACCACCACGCCGAGCGGGCAGGAGGCGGTGTCCGTTCAGCCGGCGGCCCCCGAGGAGGCACGCCGGCTGCTGGCGGACGCGCTCGGCGACTACGACCGGGCCGCCGACACCATCGGTCACATCGGAGTGAAGCAGCAGACCGAGCGGCTGGCCGGGGTCATGGTGGCCGATGACGACGTCGCCGCCCGGGACGCCCTGATCGACGAGTCCGCCGCCACGCTGGAGCGCCGCGGCGTGTTGCCCGGCGTCGTGGCGGAGCTGCGACAGCAGAGCTGACGGCGGGCGGCGTCCGTGGACCTCAGCTGTCCAGGCGGACCAGCATCTTTCCGGTGTTGGCCCCGCTCAGCACCCCGAGCAGCGCGGCCGGAGCCTGGGCCAGGCCGTGCACCACGGTCTCCTCGGTACGCAGGGCTCCGGCCCGCAGCCAGCCGCTCGCCCGCTCGATCCACTCCGGAAAGAGGGGGAAGTACGAGGTCACCAGGACGCCGCGCAGGGTCAGTTCCTTCCAGTACGCCTGATAGAGGTTCTCCGGTCCGGGCACCGGCCCGGTCGCGTTGTACGAGCTGACCGCCCCGACCAGGGCGATGCGGGCGCCGCTGCGGGCGGCCCCGATCGCCGCGGCCAGGTGGTCGCCGCCCACCGTGTCGACGTAGACGTCGATGCCCTGCGGGGCGGCCCGGGTGAGTTGCTCCGCGATCGGACCGGCCTGGTAGTCGATCGCCACGTCGAAGCCGAAGTCGGTGGCCAGCCGCTTGGCCTTGTCCGGCCCGCCGGCCGACCCGATCACCGTGCCGGCGCCCAGCAGGCGGGCCAGCTGCCCGGCCACGCTGCCGACCGCACCGGCCGCACCGGACACGAACACGGTGTCACCGGACCGGACCGGTGCAGCCTCGGTCAGCGCCGCGTACGCGGTCAGCCCGGTCGTGCCCAGCACCCCGAGATACGCCTGCGCGGGCCCGGCCGTGGTGTCCAGCACCGTCGCGCCCGCGGCGTCGACGACGGCATAGTCGCGCCACCCCAGGAAGTGCGAGACCGTGGCGCCGCTCGCGACGGTGGCCGACCGAGACTCGACGACCTCGCCGATCGCGCCGCCCTCCAGCACGGCACCCACCTGGAACGGCGGCAGGTAGGACGGCTCGTCGTTCATCCGCCCGCGCATGTACGGATCGACCGACATCCAGGTGTTGCGAACGAGGAGCTGCCCGTCGGCGAGCGGCGGCACCGCCTCACGGACGAGGTGGAAGTGCTGGGGGCCGGGGACGCCGGCGGGGCGGCCGGCCAGCCGGATCTCCCGGCCGATGAGGTTGGTGACCATGCCGTTCAGCGTGCGGCCCCGGCCCCGGCCCAGCCAGACTCCTGGGTTGGGTACCCACCGGATGGCTACCCTGGCGCGGTGGACACTCGTGCGGAGTTGACCGGCTTCCTGATGTCGCGGCGCGCCCGGCTGCAGCCCGAGACCGTCGGGGTGCCGCGCTACGGCGAGCGCCGCCGGGTGCCCGGTCTGCGCCGCGAGGAGCTGGCCCAGCTCGCCGGGGTGAGCGTCACCCACTACACGCGGCTGGAGCAGGGCCACGGCCGCGGCGTGTCGGCCGAGGTGCTCGACGCGGTCGCCGGTGCCATGCGGCTGACCCGCGACGAGCGTGAGCACCTGACGAATCTGGTCCATCCACCTCGGCTCGGGCCCGGCCCGGCCGGCTCGGCGGTGCGCGCCGACCTGCGCTGCCTGATCGACGGGATGGACCCCACGCCCGCGTTCGTGCACGGCCGGCACGGCGACATCCTCGCCTGTAACGACGCGGCCGGACGGTTGCTGGGCGATCTCGACGCGCTGCCCGCCGAGCGGCGTACCTGGTCACATCTGGTGTTCCTGGAGGGTCCGTTCCGGTCCATGGTCGCCGGCCCGGGGTGGGAGCTGCTGGCCCGCCGGCACGTCGCGTACCTCCGGTTGGGTCTGGGCCGTTATCCCGGGGACCCGGGACCGGCCGGTGTCGTCGAGTCGCTGCACGCCGCCAGCGCCGACTTCCGCCGGCTGTGGACCGAGCACGAGGTGGCCGACTGGGCCGACGTCACCTGCCGGCTGCGGCATCCGGTGGTGGGCGACATCGAGATCGCGGTCGACGTGATGAAGGCGATCGGGGAGCCGGACCAGTGGCTCGTCAGCTTCACGACCCAGCCCGGATCACCCTCGCAGGATGCATTGCGCCGGCTGGCGAATCCCGGCTGAGTCCGTTACCTGACTGCTGTTCCCGCGGATTGACGGATAGTGAAGGGCTTGGATTCGCGGCAGGAGGACGGGCATGGTCCCGCAACCGCACGACAGAGACGTCGAGAACAGAGTCGTCGAGATCCGGGTGCACGGCGTCAGCGGTACGCCGATCGAGTCGGTTCTCGACGACCCGTGGCCGGCTCAGGTCGCCGGGGACGACGCCGGGCGCATCTTCCGGCGTAGCGGGGCGCACCCGTCCGGCCGGGTGATCGAGGGCTACCACTGGGGCCGGTACACCGCGGGATCACCGTCCCGGGCGCTGTGGCTCCTGCTGGTGCCGTTCGCGCTGGTGAACGTGGCCCGCTTCGCGCTGCTGATGCCCGAGCGGCGGCGGACCCGCGACGGGGTGGCCGACGGCGTGATCCGGCTGCTGGGCCTGGTGCTGACCGTGACGATCGTGGTGACCACCTGCTATCTGGGTTGGAACGTGCTGGCCCGCCAGTGCGGCCCGGGCGCGTGCTCCGGCGGCTTCGGGCCGCTCGACTGGTACGCCGGCCGGTCGCCGGGCGTGCGGGAGCTGGTCGGCGCGCTGCTGCCGATCACGGTCCTGGTGGTGTTCTGGCAGTTCGACCGGTTGTCGTTCCCGCACGACCCGCCGGGCGTCGCGCGGCGGCAGCGCCGGGGCAGCAACGGCGACCTCGGTGATCCGGGCTTCTGGCGCGGCGCCTCCGCGCAGACGTCCTGGCAGCGGGCCGCGCACGTGTGGACCGGCTGCGCCGTAGCGGGTCTGCTGGCGCTGGCCATGCTCGGCCGCCCCGGCGTCTGGGCCGGGCAGCACGCGGTCTTCACGGTGGCGTGCGCGCTCGTCGCCGCGGTCCTGACGGCCGGCCTGGTCAGCGGGGTGTGGCAGGTCATCCGCAACCCCATGCCGAAGGAGACGGAGGCTGTCCCCGACGGCCGCGACCCGGTGGCCCTGCGGCCGGGCATGCGGGCGATGCGGTTGTCCACCGCGGCAGCCGCCCTGGCCGCCGTCGGGCTGGCCGCGATCGGGCTGGACCACGTCACGCCCGCGGCGCCGCAGGAGGTGGGCGCGATCTTCTCCGCGGTCGCCAACGGCGTGTTCGCACTGCTCGGCGCGGTGCTGCTGGTGCTGCTCGGGGTCTGTGCGCTGCTCGCGTACGGGTCGGGTGGCCGCCGGCTGCGGCTCGGCGACGGTGACCGTCCGACGATTCCGGTGTCGTTTCGGCCCTTCTACTTCGGCATGGCGGGCTGGCTCGGTGCGGCGCTCGGCGCGACAGCCGGGATGGGCATGAGCGCGGCCGCCGTGTTCTGGACCGCCCGGGCGCTGGGTGACCCGGTGGTCGACGGAACGCGGACGCAGCCGCAGCAGATCGAGATCGCGGCGGTCTACTGGATCATGGCGGCGGTCTGGGGTGCCCTGGCCGTCGTGCTGGTCGTGGCGCTGCTGCCGCTGGCCGCGTGGCTGCTGCGCCGGCGGATGTGGTGGCTGCTGGTGCCGGCTCTGCTGGCCGCCGGGGGTACGGCGGCCTGGGCAGTGCTGGCCCACCCGGGTCCTGACGTGCTGTCCCGGCAGGCGGAGTGGCTCATCGTGGGTCTGGTCCTGGTGCTCGCGGTCGCCTTCGTGGTCTTCTTCACCGGCCGCGACAGTTTCCGGCGCCTGCTCAGCGAGGACTACACCGACAACGAGAAGCTGATCCGGGCCCAGGCGCGGGTGGCCGGCCGCTGGCGGATCGCGATGATCCGCTACCGCTACCACCATGTCCTGGGGCTGCTCGCCACTCTGGGCGGGCTCGCGGTGATCGTGTCGGCGGGCGCCTGCGCCTGGCTGCTGGCCGCGTCCGACGAGCCGCCCCGCGCGCTGATGGGCAACGCGACCGGCCCGCTCGGTCAGCTCGGCGTGGTGGTCGTCTCGTTCGGCGCGACCGGGCTGGTGGTGCTCGGGCTCGGCACGTGGCGACGGGCCGGGCTGCGTACCACCGTCGGGGTGATCTGGGATCTGCTGTCGTTCTGGCCGCGGGTCGGCCACCCGCTGTGCCCGCCGCCGTACGGCGGCCGGGCCGTCCTCGCGCTGGCCGGCCGGGCCTCGCAGTGGGCCAACCGCGGTGTGCCCAAGGGCGCGCGGGCCGACCAGGTGGTCCTGTCCGGACACAGCCAGGGCAGCGTGATCACGCTGGCGGCGTGCGCGGTCATCCTGGACCAGGCGGCCGGCAAGGCGGGGGAGCGGGGAGCCGAGGACGACCTGAACTTCGCCCGGTCCCGGGTCACCGCCGAGCGGCTCCACATGATCACGTACGGCTCCCAGCTGCAGTTCCTCTACGCCCGGTTCTTCCCGTCGTACCTGGGGTTCGCCCGCATCAGCGAGGTCTGCACCGCCGGCCTGCGCCGGCGCTGGCTCAACGCGTTCCGGTGGACCGATCCGCTGGGCGGCCCGGTGCTGTCCTGGCAGGTGCCGAAGGCCGGGGAGAAGTTCGGCCCGGACCTCACCGAGTGGCTCACCATGGGTTGCGACCCGGCCTGCACCGAGCACCGGCCGGTCGTCCGATGCGGCTGCACCGATCCCTGCCCGAGCCGGCGGAGACCCGCCGGGGAATGCCCGGAACCGCGCTACTGGGCGATCGGTGCGGACGTGCGGCTGCGGGATCCGGCCACGATCGTGGACTCGCCGGACGTGCCCCGGCTGGCGGCCCGGGGACACAGCGGATACCTGTCCGACCCGGCGTACGAGGTCCTGCTGCAGGACCTGCTGGACGGCGCGCTGGGGCTGCCGGGGACGGCGGAATGCCGGCGGCCGGCGGTACGCGGTCCTAGTCCCGCCCCCGTGTCATGAGGGCCTGGATGCCGTCGAGGAGCAGGTTGAGGCCGAAGGTGAAGTCGGCATCGTCGATCCACTGGTCGGCGCTCCCGAACGCGTTCTCGCGGACGGCGGCGGTCAGCTCCGGGTAGCCCTCCGGATCGAGGACCTCGCCGAGGATGTCGCCGTACTCGGTGAGCCCGGCGATCGCTTCGCTGCCGGCGGTCGCCGTGCCGGTCATGGCGTGGACCATGGCAGCCTGCCGGGCGGCGTAGTTGGTGAGCGCGACCGCGATGTTGATCCGTTCGCCGTAGCCCAGGCCGGTGCCGGCCAGCGCCGCGAGCGCGCGGTCCAGCCAGCGCAGTGACCGGGGTCCGGTCGGCGGGGTGTGCTGGTTCAGCGCCAGCAGCCAGGGCCGGCCGAGCAGGAAATCGCGGTTGGCGCGGGTCCAGCCGGTCAGATACGCCCGCCAGTTCCCGCCGTCGTAGGCCGGTGGCTCGGGCACGGCGGCGTCCGCCATCACGATCAGCAGCTCGTCCTTGCTGCCGACGTAGCGGTACAGCGACATCGTCGCCATCGCGACCTCGGCGGCGACGCTGCTCATCTTCACGCCCTCCAGGCCGTCGCGGTCGGCGACGTGGATGGCGGCCGCCACGATGCGGGCCAGGTCGAGGCTGGGCCGCGGCCCGTGGCGGGGGGTGGTCTCCCGGCCCCACATCCGGGCCACCACGGGGGGAAGCCTGCGTTCCGCCACGTTGAAAGTCTCCTCGTTCGCACCCGCGGGTCTTGCGCTCACTCTAGATCTCCGCGACTCTGTATCTCATACGCTGTATAACGTACACAGTAATGAGAGGCTGATCGTGACCACACCAACGCCGGACCGGCGCGTCCGTGACGTGGACGCGCTGCGGGGCTTCGCGCTGTTCGGGATCTTCGCCGTCAACGTCACCTTCATGGCCTCGGGCTATCCGGGAAACCTGGTCACCGACCCGGCCTTCGACTCGGGGCTCGACCACGCCGTGCGCACGCTCTCCTCGGTCCTCATCGACATGAAGTTCTACGTGCTGTTCTCGTTCCTCTTCGGCTACAGCTTCACCCTGCAGATGGCGGCGGCACGGCGGGCCGGCGCGGCCTTCCCGGGGCGCATGCTGCGCCGCATCGGTGGCCTCTTCGTGCTCGGCGGCCTGCACATCCTCTTCCTGTACGGCGGTGACGTCCTCACCACGTACGCGGTGGCCTGCCTGGCGCTGCTCCTGCTGCGCAACGTGACCGACCGTACGGCGATCGCGATCGCGGCCGGCCTCTACGCCCTGGTGCTGGCCAGCCTGATCGTGGCCGCGATGGTCGTGGACCGGTCGGCTTTCCTGCCGGGTGAGGCCGAGGCACTGGCCAATGCCGAGGCGTCGACGCGGGCGCTGCTCGGCGGCTGGGGGCCGAACTTCGACGAGCACCTGGCCGGTCTGCCCCTGCTGGTGCTGCAGGCGGTCACTCTGCAGGGCCCGACCGCGCTGGGCCTGTTCCTGCTCGGCATGGTCGCCGGGCGCCGGGAGTGGCTGACCCGGATCTCCGGCGGGATGCCCGCCCTGCGCCGGATCCAGTGGATCGGATTCCCGGTCGGCCTGCTCGGCTCGATCACCTACGCCGCCGCCGGCGGCAACACCAACACCCTGGGGGTGGCGGCCAGCGTCGCCACGGCGCCGGCCCTGGCGGCCGCGTACGTCGCGACGCTGCTGCGGATCATGCACCACCCGGGTACGGCGGCGGTCCGGGCGGCGCTGGCCCCGGCCGGCCGGATGGCCCTCACCAACTACCTGGGCCAGTCCGCGATCGGCCTGCTGACGTTCACCGGCATCGGCCTGGGGCTGGCCG
Organism: Actinoplanes auranticolor; assembly: GCF_018332655.1. Taxonomy (GTDB): domain Bacteria; phylum Actinomycetota; class Actinomycetes; order Mycobacteriales; family Micromonosporaceae; genus Actinoplanes; species Actinoplanes auranticolor. Next base: position 35,177 of record NZ_BOQL01000048.1, read on the forward strand.
GCACCTTGTCGCCGCCGGCGCTGTTCGCGTACGCCGTGGCGGTGTTCCTGGTCCAGCTGGTGGTCAGTGCCGTGTGGCTGCGGCGGTTCCGCTACGGCCCGGTCGAGTGGGTGCTGCGCTGGCTGACGAACGCGCGCCGGCCCGCCTTCGTCGTCCCCGCCGTCGAGGGCCGGCCCGCCACCGTCCCCCGACCTTGACGAGCGCCGGCGATGATCCCTCCTTGCCAAACGCGTAACACACTGGTTACGCTTCCGCGGTGGACGAGGTGGCGGCGGCGATCGCCGACCCGGTGCGGCGGGACATCCTGGTGATGTTGCGGGAGCAGTCGCTGCCCGCGGGGGAGATCGCCGGCCGGTTCGCCATCAGCCGGCCCGCCGTCAGCCGGCACCTGCGGGTGCTGCGGGAGAGCGGGCTGGTCCGCGACACGCTCGTCGGTCGCCGGCGCGTCTACGAGATCGACCCGTCGCGGTTCGCCGACCTGATCGGGTGGCTCGCGCAGTTCGCCGCCGCCGGTTGGGAGCGGCGCCTCGACGCGCTGGAGACCGAGGTCTATCGCACCCGTCGTGAGCGCCGCCGGGGTGCCACGACGGATCAACGACAGGAGAACACGGCATGACCAGTTCACCCATCGGCCGGCTCTTTCCCACCGCCGACGGCGCCGACCTCGTCGTCAACCGCACGTTCCGGGCGCCCATCGAGGACGTCTGGGCCAGCGTGACCGAATCCGACCGCACCGCCCGCTGGTTCGGCGCGTGGCAAGGTGATGCCGCCCCGGGAGCCACGATCAAGGTGCAGATGGCCTTCGAGGAGCAGTCACCGTGGTTCGACTTCCGGATCGACGCGTGTGAGCCGCCGCGGCGCCTGGCCGTGTCGATGATCGACCAGTCCAGCAACCAGCGGTTGGAGCTGCTGCTGTCGCACGCCGACGGCCGGACCGAGCTGCGGCTGGTGCACCACCTCGACAACCCGGCCGAGGCCGGCGACATGGGACCCGGCTGGGAGTACTACCTCGACATGCTGGTGGCGGCCCGCGACGGCCTGCCCACGCCGGACTTCGGCGACTACTACCCGGCGATGAAGCCGTACTACGAAGGGCTGCTGACCCAGACCGACCCGGCGTGACCGGCCGGCCGCGCGGCGCCGCGGGGCGCCCGCGGCCCACCCGTCCCTGATCTTCCGCAGAACGCGCTGACGACCGTCGATCCGAAGCCGGTTGAGATCCGTATCACTGTGAGGCCGGGTGCAGGGACCCGGCGAGCGGAGGCGCCACGGTGAACGGCAGGCATGGCAAGCGACCGCCGGAGTCCGCGCCGGGCCCGGACGCGTCCGACGGCCGGGACTGGTTCGAGCCGCGCGCTGCCGTGACCGAGCCGACGCAGGTCCTTCCGCTCGTCTCCGCGTCGCCGCCCCGGCTGCCACCGCCGATGGTGGTCGCCCGCGCGGTGATCGTCTACCAGGAACGGCCCCGGCGCCCCTGGCGGCTCTGGGTCTTCACCGTGGCGCTCGTGGCGCTGACCGTGGGCGTCGTCCTCGGGCAGACGGCCGCGTTCGACCCGGTCTACCGGCCGGCGGCGGGCGCGCAGACCGAACCGCCACCGGTCGTGCCGTCGCCGAGCACGCTCCAGCAGCCGTGGCCGGAGGCCGCGCACCGGGTGACCGCGCCGCTCGGCGCGGTGCGGACGCGTCGGTTCGAGGTGGCCGGCGCCTCGGCGGTGCTGCGCGTCCGCGGCGTGGATCTCGGCGAGAACCTGCTCGACATCGCCACGACGGACCGCGGCGCGATCCCCGCTCTCACCGAGACGGAGAAGAGTTCCCGGCTCGAGCTGACCCCGACCGGGCAGGCCGGGACGGTGGGGGCCGAGATCCAGCTCAACTCGAAGGTGGCGTGGACCCTCAAGCTCGCCGGCGGCTCGTCCGAGCAGCTCATCGACATGCGTACCGGCGGCGTGGCCGGCATCGAGGTCACCGGGGGCACCAACCAGCTGGTTCTGCAGCTGCCCGAGCCGAAGGGCACCGTACGAATCTCGGTCAGCGGCACGGTCGGGGAGCTGATCGTGCGCACTGCGGGTGGCACCCCGGTCCGGCTCCGCCTGCGCGGTGGCGCGAAGACCGCCACCGTCGCGGGCCCGCCCCGCAAGGCCAAGGCCGGCGCCACGCTGACCTCCCCGGGTTGGTCGGCCGCCAAGAACCGCTACGACCTGGTCGCCTCCGACGCGGTGACCTCGGCCAGCTGGGCGGCGTCCTGAGACCCGGGATCAATTCGGATGGATCAGAACCTTCAGTCCGGTACGGGCGGCAGCCGCGCTCAGGGCGGTGGTGACCGCACTCAGCGGGAACACGTCGGAGACGATCGGCGCCAGGTCGACCAGGCCCCGCTCGGCCAGGTCGATCGCCCGCGGGTAGACCTCGCCCATCCGGCGGACCATGACCAGCGTCAGGCCCTTCCGGCGGGCGAGCCCCGCACTGAACGAGGTGCGGTCCCCGTCGGGGATGCCGACCAGCACGACCCGGGCCCCGGGCTTGGCCAGCCGCAGCGCCGTGTCCACGGCCGCATCCGAGCCGGACACCTCGAAGACCACGTCGGCGACACCGGCCGCGTCGGCGTCGGCCGCCTCGGCCCCGAACGACGCGGCGACGGCCATCCGGTGCGCCAACGGCTCGGCGGCCAGCACCCGGGTGGCGCCGTGCCGGCGAGCCAGCTGAACGAGCAGCAGGCCGATCGGTCCGCAGCCGACCACCGCCACCGTCGAAGCCATCCGCAGGTGCGCGAGGTCCAGGGCGTGCAGCGCGACACCGAGCGGTTCGAGCAGGGCGCCGTCGTCGTCGGAGAGGCCGTCCGGCAGCGGGTGCAGGCGGTCGGCCGGCCAGGTCAGGAACTGGCGCAGGCCGCCGTCGCAGGAGCCGTGCCCGGCGAAGACCACCTGGGGGCACAGGTTGCCGTACCCCTCCCGGCAGGGCTCGCAGACGCCGCACGGAATGGCCGGGTCGATCGCCACCCGGCGCCCGTCCTCGGGCCCGCCCCGGATGACACCCGCCATCTCGTGGCCGAGCACGAGCGGCCGGGCCAGCACGGCGTCCCCGATCCCGCCCTCGGTGAACCAGTGCAGGTCGGAGCCGCAGATGCCGACCGAGGTCACCTCGACGAACCGCACGTCGGCGCTGCCGGGCGCGGGACGGTCCTCGGCGTGCAACCGCACGTCCCCGGCGCCATGGAGACGGGCCACCTGCATGCTGAACTCGGTCACGGATGGACGCTAACACCGTTGCGGGGATCGCGAGTTGCCGATGCACCAGTCATGATCGGGACATGAACGACGCCGCGGTGCCCCGCCCATGACCGCCGCCGACCTGCGGGCGCTGCTCGCCGCCGACCGCCTCACCCACGTACCAGGGGTCTGGGATCCGGCGAGCGCCGCGCTGGCGGTCCGGGCCGGGCACCGGGCCGTGCACCTGTCCGGGCAGGCGATCGCCGCTACCATGCTGGGCCGGCCGGACCTCGGCTTCACCCCGGCCACGCAGATCGCGGACCGCGCGGCGACCCTGACGCCGGCGCTCGACGGCGTGCCGCTGCTCGCCGACGCGGACATCGGCTACGACAATCCGGACGACGCGGTGTGGACGGCGCTCGCCTACCAGCGGGCCGGGATCAGCGGGATCATCCTGGACGACGGCGCGGACGCCGTGCGGTCGGCCGCCCGGATCACCGCGCTGGCCGCGCAGGCACCCGGCATCGCGGTGATCGCGCGGGTCCGCAGCGGCAGGTTCACCGGGACGATCGAGCGGTGCCGGGCGTACGCGGCCGCCGGCGCGGACGCGGTTCTCCCGGTGGACATCTCCGAGGCGGAGGGGCTCGGCCGGTTGCGAGCGGCGCTGCCCGCCGTACCGCTGGTGGTGAGCCGATCCGAGAGCGCGAGCGGCCGCGGGCGCTTGACCGGCGCGGAGCTGGCCGGCTTCGGGGTACGCCTGGTGCTGCACCCGCTTGCTGCTGTGCTCGCGGCATTGCGGGCGGCGTCGCTGACCTACCGCGCGATCCTGGACGAGGGCGACGCCGAGGGAGTGGACCGGATTCCGCTGGCCGCGCTCGCGACGGTGACCGATTGGCCGGCGGCTGATGTCGCCGTCGCGCGCGGCACCGACAGGATCGACACCTGAGGCCGGTTAATGGGTTGTCCGCCCGGCGGGGCGGGCCCTACCGTATGGATCAACACCGAACGCACCGAGATGGTCAGGAGACCGAGATGTTGTGGCAGCCCTCGAACACCGCGCGCCGGCTCACGCCGTGTCGCGAGGCTGGCGTGGAGCTGACCGGACGGCTCGGTGCGGTCAGCGGCCGGAACAACGGCCAGCAGGAATCGGGTAGGCGGCGCGGCTAGCGCACCTCGGCACAGCCGCCGCCCACGCCCTCACGGGCCGGGCGGCTTTTTCGTATCCCCCTACGGGTGTAGCTCAATCGGTAGAGCAACGGTCTCCAAAGCCGTGTGTTGCGGGTTCGACTCCTGCCGCCCGTGCTCCACGCCCCGGTTCCGGCCGGCGGCAACGGTGTTTGAAAACTCCACAGTGGATGACAGCAGAACGTCCGCCGCACTCTCGGATGCGGCGGTGACGCCCGTGAGGCTGAGGGAGGTAGACCACCGGACTCTCGATCCGGAGGACCGGGTTCGACCCCCGGACGGGCGACGGCACCACCTTTGGCGGCCCGGTGGGCCCGGCGGACGCGCCGGCCCGGCGACGGCCGCCCGGAGCCGGGAAGGGGCGGGGGACACCGCGCGCCGGCTACCACGGGTCTCGACCCGTGGCGGCTCGCCGGCCGGGAAGAGCGCAACCCGGCCAACGCGGAAGGTCACCACCCCCTCCCGGCGCCCCTGTCGCGGGGCATGCGGCTGTAGCTCAGTGGTAGAGCGCGACGTTGCCATCGTCGAGGTCCCGGGTTCGAGCCCCGGCAGCCGCTCCACACGTTCCGGCAGCGCGCTCACGTGGCGCTGCACCCGGCCGGCGGGGCCGCGACCTCGCCGGCCCCCTTGCGGGCTGGTGCAATCCGGCAGCACACCCGGCTCTGAACCGGGAGGTCGGGGGTTCGAATCCTCCGCCCGCAGCTCACGCCCTCGTAGCCCAACGGCAGAGGCCCGACGTTGAGGACGTCGCCAGTGCGCGTTCGAATCGCGCCGAGGGCACGCAGTATCACGCCAGCGCAGCACGACCGGTCGTGCACCCGTTTCGTAATCGGGAGGTAGCGGGTTCGAGTCCCGCCGCTGGCTCAACACCTGGGCTCGTAGCTCATCTGGTAGAGCGCCCGTGTCGCAAGCGGGAGGTGGCCGGTTCGACTCCGGCCGGGTCCACGCAGGAAACCGCCGGTAGCGGCGGTCAGGGAGAACCCGCCTCGGCGCGGTGGACGAAAGGTAGAGTCGCCCGGTTTTCGCCCGGGACATGTGCGGGTTCGAATCCCGTCCGCGCTGCACGGTCCGGCGTCGCCCAATCGGCAGGGCAGCGCACTGTTAATGCGTACAGGTGAAGGTTCGAGTCCTTCCGCCGGAGCAGATCCCCGGCCCGTGTGGGAGCATGGCGCCATGATGATCGACCGAAAGGGTCATGCCGCGTAAGCGGCCGGGCGCGATCCGCGCCACACCACCAGCCGCCCGTCGTGCCGTCCGCCAGTGGACCGGCGAAGGCGGTGGTCCCATCGACCGGCTGTCTCCCGCCGCCACCGCCGTCGTCCGAGCGGTCGAGCTCGGCGGTTGTCTGGGTCGGTACGCCCAGGACGGAAAGGGTTACGACTCCGACCTCTTCAGCGAACACATCCGTCCCGGGCACACTGCCACTTTCCTGGCGCAGTATCGCGAGTTTCTCCGGCAGCCCGGACACAAGCTCCGCCTCGAAGCGTCGCTCTGTCCCGCCTGTCCCGGCTGCCAGTACGACGATCTGGCGGTCGTGCGGGACGCGCTGGAGGCCGTGACCCGTCGCCTGCCACCGCCGGCCCGCATGGAGATGCGCCGACTGCTGAGCCGCCTCGACGACGAGTTCCGGCGCCGCACCCTTCCCGACTCCCTTCCCCGGACGAGTTGGAATGGCGACCCGCTGCCCTGGTGGCATCGGCGAATCTACAAGAACTGATGGTCTGCCCTCGTAGCTCAGCGGACAGAGCACCGGATTCCGGATCCGGGGGCCGCTGGTTCGATCCCAGCCGGGGGCACGCACGGCCGTATGCCCGAGTGGTCAGGGGCCCGTCTGCAACACGGGACACGCCGGTTCGAATCCGGCTTCGGCCTCGAGGCTGTCATCCACTGGGGAGTGCCTACTGTGACGTGGGTCTCGCGACGAGAATGCAGGGACGTCCGGGCCGCGGCCACAAGGAGACGTGACCTACTCAATCGGCCTGGGGGACATCGTGGTGCACCCGGGCGTCGCGCTGGTGGCCTCCGCCGCGGACGAGGATCTGTGGCCGCTGATCACCGCCGGGCACCACGGCGCCTTCACCGTCCTGTACGAGCGCCACGCCGAGGCGGTGTGGAACTACGCGTACCGGTTGACCGCGTCCTGGAGCGAGGCGGACGACCTGCTGTCCGTGGTGTTCCTGACCGCCTGGCGCCGCCGCCGTGACCTGCGCCTGGTCCACGGCAGCGCCCTGCCCTGGCTGTACGTGGTGACGACCAACGTGTGCCGTGGTGAGCGCCGCCGGCTCGCCCGCCTGTTCCGCGCCCTGCCCCGGCTGCTCGCCCCGGACACCCCCGACCACGCGGAACGCCTCGCCGAGCACGACGCCGCCGGGGACCGCCTGCGCCGCGTCCTCGCCGCCGTCGACCGCCTGCCCCGCGCCGAACGCGAAGCCGTCCAGTTGTGCCTGCTCGGCGGCACCCCGGTCGCCGACGCCGCCGCCATGTGGGGCATCTCGGCGTCCAGCGTGCATTCCCGTCTCGCCCGCGCCCGGGCCCGCCTGCACGACCTCGTCCTGGAGGACCCCGATGCCTGATCTCGGCGATCTGCCCGCGCACCGTCCACTGCCGGCGACCGTACGCCGGGACGCACGCCGCCGCCTGCAGGCCGGTCTCGCCCCCCGCTCGGGCCGGGCTGTCGTGGGCGCCCTCGCGCTCGCCCTCACCGTCCTGGCCGTCCCGCTGGGTGCCGCGGTGCTCACGGTGGGCTCGCGGACGGACGTGACACCGGCCGCCGGAGCGGAGATTCCCCAACTTCAGGCTGTGCCGCCCGAGCAGATGTTCGATGCGCGTAGTGGTGCGCCGAGGGACGCGGCCCGGCGCTGTACGGCCGCCGGGGGCCGGGAAGCCGCCCGGTGGCAGCCCATCCTGACGGTCTCCGCGCGGGGCGACACCGTCGTGGCGTACCGCACCGGGTCCGGTGCGCGCTTCTGTGAGCTCACGCCCGCGACGGTCGCCCTGTCTGCCGCCGCTTCCGCTGCCGGCGACGGCACCCCGAGGATCACGTACGTGTCAGCGCTCGGCACCGTGGCCGGCGTGACCGGCCCGGGGACCGGGGACGTGACCGTGTTCGACCCGGGCACGCCGGACCCGATGACCGAGAGCGGCAACCCGGCGGTGACCCGCGACGGCGTGTTCGTGCTCCCGAACACCTTCTCCGGAACCATCGGCTCCCTGCGGCTCACGGCCGGCGCGACCTCGATCGTCGTGGAAGCCGCCGACCTCCCGCGAGCCGTCACACCTCGTACGGATCGCCCGCAGCCCGCGGGGGACGCGTCGTCGGCGGCCGGCCGCGGCCTGGCCGACTGTCTCGGCGGCGCGACCCCGCCGATCGTGGACCCGCACGCGTGGCAGCCGGGCGCTGTCCTGGCGCTCAACGACAACGAACGGATCCTGCTCGGCCGCTACCACGACCTGCTCGCGGTATGCGTCCGCCGCGGTGCCCCCGGAGCTCCCGGCACCCCCACGGTGACGGTCGACGAGGGCGGTGCGAGCAGCGGTCTGCGCACCGCCGAGGCCGACGGGAACGCGCTCTTCTTCACCCGGACCGTCTTCTACGGCTTCCGCGCCACGTCGCAGGGAGCCTCGGCGAGCGACACGGTGGCCGTCACGGGCCTGGTCAAGGACCCGCGCGTCGCCACGGTCAGCATCAGCCGGCCGCACCGCGCCGCGGTCACCGCGCCGGTCACCGGCGGCACGTTCATCCTCCCCGGGATCGGCCTGAACGAGGGCGCCGGCCCGGACGGCGACCGTAGCCGCATCAGCGCCCTCGACAGCCAAGGCCGTCCCCTCGGCAGCGCCATGATCAGCTCCTGAGGACCCGCTGTTGCCGCCCGCTCTCGGCGCCGTTTTCGTCCGGTGGACCTGGTGCCGGGCGGTACTGCATCGCGGCTGGTGGCTGGTGGCTGGTGGCTGGTGGCCGGCGTCTACCTCGTCCTGGACGCCCTCCTGGTCGCCGCCGGGCTCGTGGTCCGGCGGCGACGGGACCGGGGCATCTCCTAGGACGGCGAGGCGGTCGGCTTCGGCGAGTACCGGTCCTTGCACTCCGCCACGGTCAGGCAGGCGAAGACGAGCTGATCGACGCCGGGCAGGTTCTTCACCGGGGCCTGGGCGTCGCGGACCTTCCGGACCGCGGTGATGTCGGTCATCCGCACCTCGAAGCTCTCCGGGAAGTGCTCCGGGCCGATCTCGTCCACTCCGGCCGGGTTCGCCGAGAAGAGCTGCCGGGTCCTCTCGTACGCCTCCTGCTTGTCCGTGAACGTGAGACCGGTGAAGCCCGGGAGGCCCCGCACCGCCGTCTCGACGCTCTGGCGCTGCGCCGCGGTGGCGTCGTGCTTCAGCATCACCGTGAACGACGCGTTCTCGTCCAGGATCTGCTGGATCTGCTCGTCCTGCGACGGGCCCGGGTCATCGCCGAACAGACCGCATCCGGTGACCCCGGCCACCGCCAGCAACAGGACGACAACGATCTTCAAGGCGCGCACGGTGAGTCATGCTAGCCCTGACGAAGGATCGACGCCTGCCCGAATCAACCGGCCGGGCGCTGCGACGATGAGGCGATGCGGGAGCGGTTCGGATCCGGGCGGCGGCCGCGCCGGCCGGGCCGCCGGCACTTCGTGTCCTACGTGTACGCAGGATGCCGTCCTGGCCTTTGTCGCAGGGCAGGTCGCCCGTCGCTCTTGGTCAAACCCTCACGTCCCGATTCCCCCGTACGCGCTGCGTAACCGGGCGAGGGCGACCTGTTCCCCTGCAACGTGACCAATAGTCGTCTGCGGACCTTGTGCGAAGCGTGGGAGACTGGTGACGTTCCTTGTAGATTTCTTGAATCCCCTGGTGGGGACGGTCTAACGAAGGGTGTGCTGAGGTCAGTTGGCGGCGGATTTCGGGGTGCTCGGCGCGGTGGAGGCCCGGATCGACGGCCGGCTGGTCGTTCTGGGGCACGCTCGGCAGCGCTCTGTGCTGGGGGTGCTGCTGGTGGAGGCGGGCCGGCCGGTCACGGTCGACCAGTTGATCGAGCGGGTGTGGGGCGAGGAACCCCCGCAGCGGGCCGCCGGCGCACTTTACAGCTATCTGTCCCGGTTGCGCCGAGCCGTCGCCGACGCCGGTGCGGTGGGCATCGATCGCCGGCCCGGCGGATACGTCCTGACCGCCGACCCGCAGACGGTGGATCTCCACCTCTTCCGCCGGCTCGTCACGCTGGCGCGGGCCACGGATGCGGACCGTTCGGCCACCGAGCTGATCGAGCAGGCTCTCGGCCTGTGGCGCGGCGAACCGTTCGCCGGCCTGGACACCCCGTGGCTGAACGCGATGCGCCGGTTGCTGCTCGGTGAACGGTTCGCCGCCGAGCTCGACCGCAACGACGTGCTGCTGCGGCTGGGCCGGCACGGCGAGTTGCTGCCCGCCCTGGCCGCCGCCGTCGATGAGCATCCGCTGGACGAACGGCTCGCCGAGCAGTCGATGCTCGCGCTCTACCGGTGCGGCCGTCAGGCGGACGCCGACGAGCAGTTCCGGCGGATCCGGCGCCGCCTGGCCGACGATCTCGGCAGCGATCCCGGCGCCGGGCTGCGCCGGCTGCACGAGCGCATCCTCGCCGCCGATCCGGCCCTGGCCGCCCCGGTGCCGGAGACCCGCGCCCCGGGCGTTCAGCTCGCGATGCCGGCGACGATGCCGGCGCAGCTACCCGCCGACGTGCGCGCTTTCACCGGCCGTACCGGTGAACTGGCCGCGCTGGACCGCCTGCTGGCGCCGCCCGAGGGCGATGAGCCGCCGCTGACGGTCGCGTTGCTCTCCGGCACGGCCGGGGTGGGCAAGTCGGCCCTGGCCGTGCGGTGGGCGCACCGGGTCCGGGAGGCCTTCCCCGACGGGCAGCTGTACGTGAACCTGCGCGGTTACGACGCCGAGCAGCCCGTGGCGGTCGCCGACGCCCTGGCCGGGTTCCTGACCGCCCTCGGCGTCCGGGGACCGGAGATGCCGCTGGGCACCGACGAGCGTGCCGCCCGGTACCGCTCCGAGCTGACCGGCCGCCGGATGCTCGTGCTGCTCGACAACGCGTCGTCGGTGGAGCAGGTCCGGCCGCTGTTGCCCGGCACCGGATCGTGCCTGGTGCTGATCACCAGCCGGGACTCGCTGCCCGCCATGGTGGCGGTGCACGGCGCGGAGCGGGTCAGCCTGGATCTGCTTCCCCTGCCGGACGCGGTGGGCCTGCTGCGCCGCCTGATCGGTGCCCGGGTCGACCGCGAGCCGTCCGTCGCCGCCGACCTGGCCGCCGCGTGCGCCCGGCTGCCCCTGGCGCTGCGGATCGCCGCCGAGCTGGCCGCGGCACGCAGTGACGTCTCGCTGACCGAGCTGGTCGCCGAGCTGGGTGACCATCAGCTGCGGCTGGACCTGCTCGACGCCGGTGGTGATCCGCGAGCCGCGGTCCGTGCCGTCTTCTCGTGGTCGTACCAGCACCTGCCCGCCGACGCGGCCCGGGCGTTCCGGCTGCTCGGTCTGCATCCGGGCGACAGTGTGCACGTCGCGGCCGTGGCCGCGCTGACCGGCACCGATCCGGGCGAGGCCCGGCGGCTGCTCGGCGTGCTGGTCCGGGCCAGCCTGGTGCACATCGGCCGGGGCGGCCGGTACGCCATGCACGACCTGCTGCGGGCGTACGCGGCGGAACTGGCGACCGTGCACGACCCCGCGCCGGAACGCCGAGCCGCCCTGACCCGGCTGTTCGACGACTACCTGGCCGGGGCCGTCGCGGCGATGAACGTCCTCCATCCGCAGGAGCCGGTGCTCACCGGCGACCCGGATGCCGCCCGGAGCTGGATCGAAGCGGAACGGCCGAACCTGGCTGCCGCCTGCACGTACGGTGCCGCCCACGGCTGGTACCGGCACGCCATCGCCATCGCGGCGACCATGTTCCGCTATCTCGACGCCGGTGGGCCGGTCGCCGAGGCGGTCACCGTGACGGCGGCCGCCGTGGCCGCGGCCCGGGCCGACGGCGACCGTGCCGCCCAGGCCCGGGCACTGTCCGATCTGGGCCGGTTGCACCGGCGGCAGGGCCGCCTGCACGATGCGGCCGAGACCTACCGGCAGGCCCTGCTCCTCTACGCCGACCTCGGCGAACGCGCCGCCGAGGCGGTGGCGTTGCGCAACCTGGGCAGCGTGCACTGGCGGCTGGGCGACTACCGGCAGGCCGCGGAGCACTACCGGCGGGCCTGGGCGCACTACCGGGAGCTGGGCGACGAGGCCGGGCAGGCCGACGCTTCGGTACGGCTCGGCCTGGTCGACGGCCGGCTCGGCGACGAGGCGCAGGCGACGGAGCGCCTCCGGTCGGCTCTGGAGCTCTTCACGCGGCTCGGCGACCGGTTCAGTGAGGCGTACGTGCTCTCCCTGCTCGCCCGGCTCTCCGGGGGACCGGAGCAGCTCGCCCGGGCCGCCGTCCAGCTGGAACAGAGCCTCGCCGCCGGCCGGCAGGCCGGCGACCGCACCGCGGAGGCGTACGCGCTCACCGACCTCGCCGCGGTGTACGCCCGTGACCGCCGGTTCGCCGAGGCGGCCGGTCACCTGCGTCAGGCGCTGGTCCTGCACCGGCGGATCGGCGACCGGGCCAGCGAGGCCGAGGCGCTCAACGACCTGGGCCAGGTGCTGCGGGCCGCGGGCGAGGCGGCGGAGGCGCGCACCCAGCACGAGCAGGCGCTGATGCTGGCCCGGGAGATCGGCGACCGGTACGAGCAGGCCCGTGCGCACGACGGCATAGCCGCCACGACCGACGCCACCGAGGACTGCCGGCCGCACCGGGATCTCGCCCGGCGCCTGTTCGCCGAGCTCGCGGTGCCCGCGGCGCCCGGCCTCGGCCTCCCGGCGGTGGCTCCCGGCGGGTAGTCAGATCCGGCGCACGCCGTCCACCCACAGCACCGTGACCGGGCAGCCGCGGCTCCGGGCGTACGTGACGATGTCCGCCGTGCCGCCCACGCCGCGGGCCGGACGGCCGTCCCAGACGGCGAAGAGATGGTCGCAGCGATCGACCAGGGTCTGGCCGGCGGCGAGGTACGCCTGCTCGCTGGGCCGCGGGTACGGCATCGTGACCACCGTCGCCGCCGCCCGCCTGAGGTCCTCGAACCGGGCCCGGCTCTCCGCCCCGCTCAGTGAGCAGGCGTAGCCCTCGCACGGCAGGATGACCTCGAGGGTGCCGCCCGCCGCCAGCACGTGGGCGGCGAACAACTGGTCGGCGCCGTCGGCGAGGTTCGACAGGCCGCACAACTCGGCGCCGGCCGGCAGCACCCGGCGCCAGTGATCCTGCGCGCAGTCGACGATCTCCGGCGGGAGAATCTGATGACCGGTGACACCGAACCGCACCACGACCCCCGTACCAAGGCTCGCCGACTCTGCAGAAGCACCATGACGATACGGTCTCCCGCCTTTCCCCGGGGAGTGCGGGCATGGACAATCTGTCGTCGCTGGACATGCTGATCGCCGGGGGACCGTGTCATGACCTTCAATGGGTTCATCTCGTACAGCCACGCTGCCGACGGGCGCCTCGCGCCGGCCGTGCAGCGTGGTCTGCACCGGCTCGCCAAGCCGTGGCACCGCCGGCGAGCCCTGTGGATCTTCCGGGACCAGACCGGCCTGTCGGTGACCCCCGCCCTGTGGTCGTCCATCCAGACCGCGCTGGACGGTTCGGAATACTTCGTGCTGCTCGCCTCCCCGGAGGCCGCGGAGTCGCCGTGGGTGAACCGGGAGATCGAGCACTGGATCGCCACCAAGACGGCGGACCGGATCCTGCCGGTGGTGACCGACGGGGATTGGGACTGGGACCGGGAGCGGCACGACTTCACCGCGGACTCGACGGCGGTGCCCGCGGCGCTGCGCGGGGTGTTCACCGAGGAGCCGTTGTTCCTCGATCTGCGCTGGGCGCGCGGCAGCGAGCATCTCAGCCTCCAGCATTCCCGCTTCCGCGACGCGATCGCGCAGCTGGCGGCCCCGATGCACGGGGTCAGTAAGGACGAGCTGGAGGGCGAGGACGTCCGGCAGCACCGCCGGGCCCGCCGGCTGCGGTCGGGGGCGGTGGCCACGCTGGTCCTGCTGACGTTGCTGGCCTCGGTGACCGGGATGTCGGCGGTGCGCAACGCGGAGCGGGCGAGGGCCGCGGCGGCCGAGGCGCTGCGTCAGCAGCAGGTGGCGGAAGTGCAGCGCGGCAGCGCCGAGCGGTCCGCGCAGGAGGCGCTCCGGCAGCAGGAGCTGGCGAAAGAGCAGCAGACTCTGGCGCAGCAACAGCGGACCCGGGCCACGGAGGCGGCGGCTGCGGCGGACGAGGCCGAGCGGTTGGCCCAGGAGCAGCAGAAGCTGGCGGACCAGGCCGCGGTGGAGGCGCGCCGGCAGCAGCGGCTCGCCGACCGGGCCGCGACCCGGACGCGGGAGCAGCAGCGTCTGGCCGCGGAGGCGTCGGAGCGCGCGCAGCGGCTGGCGAAGGAGGCGCAGCGGCTGGCGAGGATCGCGGAGGAGCAGCGGCGGCTCGCCCGGGTGGCGGCTGCCGAGGCGGCCCGGCAGCAGGCCAAGGCCGACGAGCAGCAGCGGATCGCGGTCAGCCGGCGGTTGATGGCCCGGGCCAAGACGTCGGTCGTCGAGGACCCGAAGACCGCGCTGATGCTCGGGGCGGCCGCCCACGTGCTGCGGCCCGACGCCGAGAGCCACAAGGAGCTCGCCGGCGTGGTCACCTCGACGAACTATGCCGGCACGCTCAGGAACGTGACCTCTACCGCGTACGCCCGCGACGGCGTCCTGGCCGCCCTCGGCACCGACGGGCGCGTGACGCTGTGGAACGTGGCCGACCGGCGCAACCCGGTCCGGCTCGCCGCCCTGCGCGACCCGGCCGCGACCGCCGGATCCGTGCTGTTCAGTCCGGACGGCAAGACCCTGGCCGTGGTGGGCGCGCAGGACAAGGCGGTCCTGTGGGACGTGGCCGTGCGGACCCGACCGGTCCGGCTCGTCACGCTGCCGAACGACGGCACCGTCCGCTCGATGGCGTACAGCGCGGACGGCCGGACCTTCGTCACGGGCGACCGGTCGGGGATCACCACGCTGTGGAACACCGGCGACCGCACCGCACCCATCCTGATCACCGAGCTGGACGGCTTCGTGCCGTACCCGGTGGAGGATCTCGCGTTCAGCCCGGACGGACGCACCCTGATCGTGGACAAGGGACGGTTCGTCCCGGTCTACGACATGACCGACCCGCTGGATCCGGTCTCGTTGCGCGGCGTCGTCGGCTTCGGCGGGTCCCCGATGGTGTTCACCCGGGACTCGTCGAAGCTGATCGTCGGCGACTACGACGGCACGGTGGCGTTCTACGACATCGAGGCGCGCCGGGTCGAGAAACAGGCCGAGAAGCAGGTCCGGGTCATGGACGACGACAGTCCGCAGCCGCCGCCCATGCCGCCCGACGAGCCGGACTGGGGCGCCTACGACCGGGTGACCAGCCTCGGCGGGAACATCACCGCGCTGGCGCTGAGCTCGAACGGGAAGATGATGGCCGCCGGTGACGTCGACGGCACGGTGACCGTGTGGGACGGCCGCACGGTGGTCTCCAGCATGCGGACCAACGCCGCGATCAGCGCGGTGGGTTTCGCCCCCGGCGCCGGGACGCTGGTCGCCACCGACACGTCGGGGACCGCGACCATGTGGAACGTCGCGCCCCGGGGCGCCCCGGACCGGCTCGCCGCGCTGACCCTGCCGGGCGGGCCGCACCGGACCACCGTCTTCCGGCCGGACGGGGGCAGCCTGCTCGCCGCCGGCTCCGACGGCACGGCGAAGTCCTGGAAGGTGGCCAACCCCTCCCGCCCCATCCCGGGCGCCCCGGTGACCGTCCACAGCGGACCGGTCCGGTCGGTCGCGTTCAGCCCGGACCGCCGGACGGTGGCCGCGGTCGGTGCCGAGGACGGGCGGTTGACGGTCGCGGAGGTGGCTCGTCCGGCCCGGCCGACGGCGCTGGCCGTGCTGCCGGAGGAGGTGCGGGGGACGAACGTGATGGCGTTCAGTCCGGACGGGCGTACCCTCGCCGTCGTCGCCGATCCCACCAGGCTGATGCTGTGGGACCTGACCGGCCGGCGCCCCGCTCTGCGGGCCACGGTGAGCGGTGGCAGCTTCGGGGCGGCCATCGCCTTCAGCCCGGACGGGCGGACTCTGGCCGTCGGGGGCGAGAGCCGGACGCTGACGCTGTGGAACGTGGCGGGCCGTTCCGTACCGGTCCGGCTGGCCACCCTCACCGGTCACAGCGACTCGGTGGAATCGCTGGCCTTCACCCCGGGCGGTCGCACCCTGGCGAGCGCCGGCTTCGACGCCACGACGATGCTGTGGGACGTCACCGACCGCGCCCGCCCGCACCGGCTCGCCGTCGTGGGCGGTCACGACCGACCGGTGAGAGCGGTGGCCTTCAGCCCGGACGGGCGCACGATGGCAACCGGTGGCCGGGACGAGACGGTGGTCCTGTGGGACACCGCGAATCCGGCCACGCCGATCCGGGTCGCCTCGATCCCGTCCGGCCTCGGCGGCGAGGTGCGCGCCCTGGTGTTCCGGCGCGACGGGCGCACCCTGGCGGTCACCGGGGAGTCCTCCCGCACCAGCGCCACCGTCACCCTGTGGAGCTACGCGAAGCTGAACAGCCTGCGGACCGACCCGGCCGGCTACGCCTGCGCGATCACCGGCCGCGGCCTCACCGCGAGCGAATGGGCCCGGTACGTCCCCGAGCTGCCTTACCGGCGCACCTGCCGCGGCTGACCCGGCTCCGGCCGGATCACGGCCTCGGTCAGGAAGGCCGGTCGAGGCCGGCGCGCCGGGTCCGGAGGAAGGCCCGCTCGGTCTCGTTGCCGGCCAGCGCGATCGCCTCGTCGTAGGCGGCCGCGGCCTCCCGCGCCCGCCCGAGCCGGACCAGCAGATCAGCACGGGTGGCGGGCAGCAGGTGGTAGCCCGGTAGCTCCAGGTGCTCCAGCGCGGCCAGCGCCAGCGCCGGCCCGTGCACCTCGGCGACCGCGACTGCCCGGTTCAGCGCGACCACGGGGGTCGGTGCCAGTGCCTGGAGCTGGTCGTAGAGGGCCAGGACCTGCTGCCAGTCGGTGGCCGGGCCGTCGGTGTGCACGGCGTTGATCGCCGCCTGGATCTGGTACGGGCCCGGCCGGTTGCGCCGCAGGCACCGGCGGACCAGGTCGTGGCCTTCGGCGATGAGCGCGTGGTTCCACAGTGACCGGTCCTGGTCCGGCAGCAGCACCAGCTCGCCGGCCGGGCTCAGGCGGGCGGGCCGGCGCGCCTCGGTCAGCAGCAGCAGGGCGAGCAGGCCGAGCACCTCCGGCTCGTCGGGCATCAACGTGGCGAGCTCCCGGGCCAGCCGGATCGCCTCCGCGCACAGGTCCGTCCTGATCAGCGAACCGCTCGTGGCCGCGTACCCCTCGTTGAACATCAGGTAGAGCACGGTCAGGACCGGCGGCAGCCGGTCCGGAAGCTCCTGCTCGGCCGGCACCCGGTAGGGGATGCCGGTGTCGCGGATCTTCTTCTTGGCGCGCACGATCCGCTGGGCGATGGTCGCCTCCGGCATCAGGTACGCCCGGGCGATCTCCGGCACCTCCAGGCCACCGAGCAGGCGCAAGGTGAGAGCGGTCCGCGCGTCCGGGGCGAGCGCCGGGTGGCAGCAGGTGAAGATGAGCCGAAGCTGGTCGTCGCGCACCGGTCCCACCTCCTCGGGTTCGTCGTGCTGGTGCAGCAGCAGCGCCTGGGCGTGCCGGGCCTCGCGGGTGGACTCCCGGCGGAGCCGGTCGATGGCCCGGTTGCGGGCGGTGGTCACGATCCAGGCGCCGGGGTTCGGTGGCAGGGTGTCCCACTTCTCCAGGGCCACCGCGAACGCGTCCTGGACGGCCTCCTCGGCGAGGCTGATGTCGCCGAGGAGGCGCACGAGCGTCGCCACGCAGCGGCCGTACTCCGCTCGGTAGACGCCGTCCAGGTCCATGGTGCCGGGCCGCCCGTTCAGCTTTCCGGCTCGTCTTCGAAGGGCCGCACCTCGACCGGTCCCATGCAGGCCTCGGAGCACTTGGCCGCCCAGCTGAGCGCCTCGTCGAGATCCTTGCACCGCAGCACCCAGAACCCGCCGAGCTGCTCCTTCGTCTCGGCGAACGGGCCGTCGGTCATGGTGGTCCGGCCGCCCTCGGCCCGGACCACGGTGGCGCTGTCCGCCGGCAGGAGGCCCCCGCCGAAGACCCAGGCTCCGGTGGCCTGCAGCTCCTGGTTGACCTTGTCGACCTGGTCGTAGGCCCTCTGCATGTCCTGCGGCGACGGGGCCGGCGTGCCCTCGACCATGTGCACGGCGAGCATGTACTGCTTCATGATTCTTCCTCCGGTGGATAGACAGGTGAAATGGTGACAGAGCCGCGGGGTGATGTCGCCGGATCAGGCGGACAGGCGCCGGGCGACAGCGGGGATCACGATCGCGGCGGCGACCAGGTGGGTCAGCATCAGCAGCGCCTTGGTGGCCGGCGCGGCGTCCACGATCACGTCCGGGACCAGCGACAGCGCGGTCAGGATCACGGTGGTCCGGACGAAGGCCCGCCGCGGGTGCCGGGCCGTGCGGGACAGCACCGCGGCCAGGACGAGGCCGACGACCGAGAAGACGGCCGTCAGTACGCCGAATCCGGAAACCGGGATCGGTGCGCCGCTCACGTCGAGGCTGATGCCCGCGGCCTCACCGGCGGCGGCGACGATCATGGTGGCGGCACCGGCAGCCGCGGTGGCGGCGAGTCCGACCCCGATCGAGGCGACGACGCTCGAACCGGCGGTGCGGGTGGTCGTCGGGGTGGTGGCGATGGTGGTCATGGTGCCCTCCGGCGGTCCGCGGGCCGGCTCCGTGCCGGCCTCTCACCAGGGCTACGAAAGGGCCCCGCCCCGATCGACGACTCCGCCGGAGATTCTCGGAACTTTTTTCCGGCAGTGCCGGCCGATCATCGCGACGCCGCGAATTTAGCGAGGCGTTCCCGATCCTGGACGACGACTCCGTGCCTGGTCACGGCCACGACGCCGGCCTCGGTGAGCCGGCCGAGCGCCCGGTTGACGGTCACCCGGCTCAGGCCGAGCACCCGGGCCAGCTCTTCCTGGGATCCCCGCCAGACGATCCGGCCGGCCGGCTCCTGCGCGTGCAGCCAGGCGGCGACCTGAGCCACCGCCGGCAGCGTCACGGCTCCGGCCAGGCGACGCCGACCGGTCATGACGTCCCCCGCGAGCTGCCCGAGGACGTGGGTGCGTACCGACGCCTGCTCGTCGAGGAGCTGCAGGAAACCCGACCGCGACAGCAGCCGCGCGGAGACCGCGGTGACAGCGACCAGGCCGGTCGTCGGCGTACCGGTGTCCAGGGTGGCGGGTTTGTCGGCGATCGCGGGCCCGGTCCACCGGTGGGTCCACACCTGCCGGCCCGAGGCCGCGACGTGCACGGCCGCCACCGTGCCGGACAGCAGCAACAGCACGGTGCTGACCGGCTCGCCGGCCGGGCGGATCAGCGCGCCGGCGTCGAAGGCCGCGGGGCTGCTCCGGCGGGTGAGCGTTCGCAGCTCGTCCGGCCCGAGCCGGCCGAACGCCGGGATGGATCCCAACGAGGTCATGTATCAAGTGATACAGCGCTGCCCCGCCGCCCCGGCCTACCGTGCCGGCATGTGGATCCTCGAGCTGGCTTTCACCGCCGCACCCGAACGCCTGGCCGCACGAGCGCAGCATCGCCGCCGGCTCGCCGCCCTGCACGCCGACGGAGTGGTCCGGATGGCGGGCCCGTTCGCCGACGACGAAGGGGCGCTGATCGTGGTGGAGGCAGCCGACCGGCGCACCGTGGACGAGCTCATCGCCGCCGACCCCTACTTCACCACTCCGGGCGTTGCGGTCACCCGGATCCGGCAGTGGCACCCGTTCCTCGGCGCACCATCTCGGTGATCCAGATCGGCGCGAACGGCGACGTGCAGTTCGGCGGGGTCGGATAGTCCTTGAGCACCTGCAGCCGCTCGCCGATGTCGATCGCGCGGGCGCGGTGCCCGGCGTGTTCGATGCCGATCTGGGCCAGGCAGTGGTTCATCGCCCATTGCAGGCGGTCCGGGGCGCCCTTCATCCCGGCCTCGATGACGTCGAGCAGCCCGGCGAGATCCAGACCCGCCGGCTTCTTCGCCACGCGTTCGGTGGTCAGCGCCCAGCCGGCGCTCGCGACCACCGGGTCGGGATCGGCGAGCCAGGCCCGGCGCAGTTCCTCGGCGTGCGGGTTCTTCTTGACCACGTAGTTGACGAGCCAGTCGTGCACCTTCGGGGTACGCGCCCGGCGCAGCATCACGTCCAGCTCGTCCCGCTCGAACGCCTTCGGCCGGCAGATCAGCAGCGCCAGCAGCCTGGCCGCGGTGTCACCGGTCTCCCACAGCTGCCGGGCGAGGTCCGGCTGGACCTTCAGCTGCTTGGCCAGCGCGCGCAACTTGGTGAGGTTCACCCCGTGATCGTCACCGTGTCTCTCGTTCACCTCACGTGCCCTCGGGTCCTCGAGCGCGGCCAGCTCGGCCATCACCTCGGCCACCGTCGTGTCAGCCACCCGGGCCTCCCGTCCTTCGCGTGGGAGCCTCAGCCTACGAGCCGGGATCGGTGCGGCGCCCACCCGGCGCATGATCTGATCGGTCCGCGCTGATCGGGCGCTGCCGGGCTGCCCCGCGTCAGGATCGATCTCGAAGGGAGGCCCCGTGATCTCGGCTCTCAACCGGCTGGTCGACCTGGTCGAACAGCACCTCACCGAGGAGCTCGACCTCAGCGGGCTGGCCGGTGTGCTCGGCACGACGGAGTACCACCTCCGCCGGATGTTCTCGTCGCTGGCCGGCATGCCACTGTCGGAGTACGTGCGCCGGCGGCGCATGACCGTCGCGGCCGGCGACGTGGTGCGCGGCAACGACGATCTGCTGAGCATCGCCGTCCGGCACGGATACGGCTCCACCGAGGCGTTCGGCCGGGCGTTCCGGGCGGTCCACGGCACCGGGCCCGGCGAGGTCCGGCGGCACGGCGGCCCCCTTCGCACACAACCACAACTCAGGTTCCGCCTGACCGTCGAAGGGAGCATCCCCATGGACACCCGCATCCTCGACCGGCCCGCATTCCGGCTCGTCGGATACGCCGCCCGCGTCCCCCTGCTGCACCGGGGCGTCAACCCGCACATCCAGCAGCACATCACCGCGCTGCCGCAGCAGGAGCACGGCCGGCTCAAGGCCCTCGGCAACACCGAGCCCGAGGGCCTGCTGCAGGTCAGCGACGACGTCGACCCGGACGGCGCCGAGGGCAGCGAGCTGACCTATCTGCACGGCGTCGCTGTCTCCCCGGACACCGCGGTGCCCGAGGATCTCGACGCCATCGGCGTACCGGCCGGCAGGTGGGCGGTCTTCCGCACCACGGGTCCGCATCCGCAGGCTCTGCAGGAGGGCTGGGCCGCGACCGCCACCGAATGGTTCCCGTCCAACCCCTGGCAGCTCCGGCCGGGTCCCTCGATCGTCGCTGTGCTCGAACGCGCGGCCGACTTCAGCACCGCGACCTGCGAACTGTGGCTGCCGGTCGAACCGGCGTGACCCGGGTGCCTACAGCGTGAGCATCGCCGCGGCGACCTCGTCGGCGGCGGTATCGGGGATGCTGGTGGCGGCCCGGTCGAGCACGAGCAGCCGCGCGCCGGGGATCTCGCGGGCGAGGGCCTCGCCGTTGCCCAGCGGGAAGAACGGGTCGCGGCGACCGTGCACCACGAGCGTGGGCACCGCCAGCTCGGGCAGACGCTCGCGCCAGCGTGGCGTGCAGTCGAGCTTGGCGAACACCATGCCCAGC
Source organism: Actinoplanes auranticolor (assembly GCF_018332655.1). Lineage (GTDB taxonomy): Bacteria > Actinomycetota > Actinomycetes > Mycobacteriales > Micromonosporaceae > Actinoplanes > Actinoplanes auranticolor. Next base: position 56,440 of record NZ_BOQL01000048.1, read on the forward strand.
TGATTGGCCATCTGGACCGCGGGCTGCGGGCCCGGCGTGCGGTCGTAGACCCGCTCGGCGGTCGCGCGGGCCGCGGCCGGGTCGTCGCCGAGGATCTCCGCGCGGATGGCGGCGCTCTGCGCCACGGCGGCGCGGTCGGACCAGTCGGGCAGCGGGACCGCGAAGGCCCGGCGCATCGTCGCCGCGTCGTGGTCGGGCAGGTCGTCGTCGACCGGGCCCGGCGCCACGGGCCGGGTCCCGGCCAGGGTGAGCGCCGAGAAGGCGTCCGGGTGGTCCAGCGCGGCGACCTGGGCGACCATGCCGCCGACGCCGATACCGGCCAGGTGCGCCGGGCGGTCGTCGAGCCCGCGGGCGAGCGCGGCGGCATCGGCGGCGAGGTCGCGCAACGTGTACGCCGGCGCGTCGGGGTCGACGGTTGCCGACGCGCCGGAGTCGCGCAGGTCGTAGCGCACGACATGGCGTCCGCCGTGGGCGAGGGCCAGGCACAGCGCGTCCGGCCAGGAGAGCATGGTCGTGCCACCGGCGAGCAGCACCAGGGGTGCCGCCTCGTCACCGAAGTGCTCAACCCCGAGCGTCACGCCCTCCGGTGTGCGGAACGCGGAATGCATCGCTCGTCTCCCCTCGCCGCCGACCTGCACGACTGTGGTGGTCGATCAGAACGGGGGCGCGTCCTCGCCCATCAGCGCCAGGGTGACGCCGCCTTTTCCGGTCTTCAGGCTCTGCACCACGACCTTGCCGGTGCGGCCGTCGGGCAGCTCCAGCGTGAACGTCTTGCCGACCGCATTCTTGGGGCCGTAGCCGGCGTCGTTCGCCGGCCGGAAGTCGCCCGCCCAGGGCGGGACACCGCCCCGGCGGCTGGGCTCGGCGAAGAGCGCGGCGGTGCCGGGGGTACGGGTGCCGTCGGCGGCGACGAGCGTTGAGGAACTGCGAAAGGTAGCCATATGCGTCAAGGCTAACCGAGCAGGCCGGTCCGTGGGGAACGCCGCCCGGTCCGGTTGCCGGACGACGGTTGATGATCACTCAGCGTGGCATCGACTCTCTACTATGCCTGGGGTCGCGGCACCGCCGCCGCGAGCCACCGTCAGAAGGGTCGTCCGTATGCCACTGAAGGCGCACCGACTACTGACCGCAGCGCTGGCCGGCATAGTCCTGGCCACCGTCGCCGCCGCGCCCGGGTCGGCCGCACCGGCCGCCGCCGAGCGCACCAGCAAGGCGGAGAGCCGCCGGGTCGATGCCGTGCCCACGCCCAGACTCGGCTGGTACAAGTGTTACGACATCGCCGAGTGTGCGACCGCGCAGCTGCCGCTCGACTACGACAAGCCCAAGGGCGCGACCACCGAGATCGCCATTCTCCGGGTCAAGGCCAAGGACCAGAAGCGCAAGATCGGCAGCCTGTTCCTCAACCCGGGCGGTCCGGGTGGATCGGCGACCGACTTCGCGCTGTTCGCGCCGTACTTCCTCAGCGACTCGCTCCTGCAGCGCTTCGACATCGTGGGTGTCGACCCGCGCGGCATCGGGGCCAGCGCGAACCTCCGCTGTTTCAAGTCGGTCAAGGACCAGACCGCGGTCCTCGATCTGCTGAACGTGCCGTTCCCGGTCACGAAGACCGAGGAGCAGCGGTACGTGAAGGGGTCGAAGCAGTTGGGCAGGGCCTGCTCCACCACCGGCCGGCCGCTCGCCGGCGCGATGTCCACCGCCGAGGTGGCCCGCGACATGGACGTCATGCGCCGCGCCGTGGGTGACCGCAAGCTCAACTACCTGGGCTTCAGCTACGGCAGCGCCCTGGGCCAGTACTACGCGAACATGTTCCCCGACCGGTTCCGGGCCCTGGCCGTGGACGGCGTGCTCGACCCGACCGACTGGGTGGGCAGCACCCGGGAGATCCTCGACCAGCGGCTGCGCTCGTCCGACGGTGCGTACCGCGCGTTGATCGAGATCCTGAAGCGCTGCGACAAGGCGGGTGAGAAGTTCTGCGTCTTCGCCGGCGGCGACCCGGTCAAGAACTTCGCGACCATCGCCCGCGAGCTGCGCGCGAAGCCGCTCGAACTACCCGACGGCGCGGGCGGCACGATCACCGTCACGTACGCGGTCTTCGTCAGCGCGATCCTCGGCTCGCTCTACGGCGTCGACGCCGGCCAGGTGGTCACCGAGATCGCCGCGGAGGTCTGGGCGGCACTGCGCGGAGGCTCGACGGCCGCGCTGACCGAACGGGCCCGGGAGGCCCGGGCGACCAAGCGGGGGTACGACTTCCCGTACCAGAACGGATTCGAGGCCAGCAGCGCGGTCATCTGCACCGACGGCCGGCACCCGGCGGACGCCGGACTCTGGCCGGCCGCCACTGCCCGGCGCGACCAGCAGGCGCCCTACTTCGGCCGGGCCTGGGGCTGGATCGACAGCCAGTGCGCGCACAAGACGTGGACGGTCCAGGACGAGGACGCCTACCGCGGGCCGTTCACCCGGCGGACCGCCGCTCCGGTGCTGGTCGTCGGCAACTTCTGGGACCCGGCGACGAACTACCGGGGAGCCGTCACGTCGAGCCGGCTGCTGCCGAACTCGCGGCTGCTGTCGAGCAACAACTGGGGCCACACCGCGTACGGCTCGGGTGTGTGCGCCACCACCGCGATCGACAACTACCTGCTGACCGGTACGCCGCCCGCCAAGGGCACGGTCTGCACGGACTCGGTGCAGCCGTTCACCGAGCCGCTGCCGCCGGCGGGGGAGGCCACCACGCTGTCCTCGCCGACCGGTAAGCAGCGTCCGCCGGTCGCCACGCTGATCCCGGAGTCGGTGCTGACGCCGCAGCAGTGACCGTTCGTGGGCGGGGTGGCCGCGGCTGCCCCGCCCACGCGGGCCGGGGCCGCCGAGGCGTGCCAGGATCTGGCCATGGTCGAGCAACGCCCTCGCAAGCGGGCCTCCTACCACCACGGCGATCTGCGCGCCGCTCTCATCGGGGCCGGGATCGATCTCGCTCGCGAGGGCGGCCCGCAAGCCCTGGTCCTGCGGGAAGTGACCAGGGTCGTCGGTGTCGCGCCCAACTCGGCCTACGGTCACTTCCCGACCCTGACCGCCCTGAAGAAGGCGGTCGCGCAGCGGGCCCGCGGCGACATGGCCGTGGCCATGAAGGCCCACCTCGACGGCGTGGCCCCGGCCGAGCCCGCCGACGCGCGGGAGGCGGCGACGACCTACCTGCGCGAGGTCGGCCGGGCCTACGTGCAGTACGCCCTGACGGAGCCCGGACTGTTCCGCACCGCGATGGGCGGCGACCCCACCGGGATCCGAGTTCCCGCGGCGCCCGCCGACACGTCCGGGGACGAGGACGACCGGCCCAGGCCGAGGGCCTTCCTGGAGCGCGCGCTCACCCGGCTCGTCGAGGTGGGCTGCCTGCGTCCCGAGGACACGGGCAAGGCCGTGACGGCCAGCTGGGCCACGGTGCACGGTTTGTCGATCATGTTGCTCGACCTGCTGCCGCAGCTGACCGCCGAGGAGAAGAACATGGCCATCGACGACGCTCTCGCCGTGCTCGTGGCGGGACTGATCCGGCCCTGACGGACGCCGGCCCCTCGTTGCTCACCCCGCCGCTGTTCGCCGCTCTGGCCCCGGCCCGCAACGTCCTCATCGCCGGTGCGGGCGGCGGCCTCGACGCGGCGGTGAAGCTGGTGACCTGGCCGACCATCGTCCACGGCCAGATCGCCGCGGCCACCAGGGGCGCCTTCGGGGACGTCCAGTTCACCCGGCGCACCAGCGGCAGCACCCTGTTCGTCAATCCGCTGACGGCCATGTACTTCACGGTCGACCTGGACAAGCTCGCCGCCCGCTGCCTGTACATCGACCGCATCGAGAACGCCTGGGGCCGGCGTCAGGTGACCGGGCGCATCGAAGCGTTCCGCAGCGAGATCTCGCCCCGGATCCCGCGCGTCTTCCCGCAATGACCACTGTGGTGGGTCAGCGCCGGCCGACCAGGTCGCCCACCTCCGTACGGGACGAGACGCCCAGCTTGCGCAGGATGTTGGAGACGTGCACGGCCGCGGTCTTCGGTGAGATGTAGAGACGCCGGGCCAGTTCCGTGTTGGTCAGCCCGTCGCTGATCAGCACGGCCACCTCCCGCTCGCGGGGCGTCAGCGCGGCCGGGCCGGTCACCGCGGGCGGTGCGTCGGCCGGGGCCATGCCCAGCCGGGCGCGTACCCCGGCGAGCTGGTCCACCCGCCAGCCCCGCCACCCGGACAGCAACGACGCGGCCGCCCCGGCCTGCGCGGTGGCCTCCTCGCGGCGGTCGGCGGCGAGCAGGCAGCGGGCGGCGCCGACGTGGACGGTGCCGCGGTTCGCCGGCCCCAGGATGTGCGCGTCGGTGATCGAAAGGTAGCCGGCCAGCGCCTCGGCGTGCCGGCCGCGCGCCTCCGCGAGCTGGGCGTCGACGAGCGTCCGGTAGGCGTCCCACACGTCCTCGTCGAGCAGTGCGGCGGCCATCCGGTCGAGCTGGTGCGCCGGCAGGCCGATCCGCAGAGCCGCGGAGATCAGGTCGTGGGCCTGTTCCCCGCTGTGCCAGTTCTCCTCGTTCATGACGGTGACGAGCTCGTCGAGGGTCGCCTCGGCGCGGGGCAGGTCGCCGCGGCGGCAGGCGAGGTTGAACGCCAGGCCGGGGATCGTGGTCGGCGGATTGTTGGGCAGCGCGGCCAGGTCGGCGATGAGCTGCTCGACCCGGTCCAGCTCGCCGGCCTCCAGGTAGAGCCCGGCGAGGAAGACCCCGTGGTAGTCGGCCCAGCGGCCCCGGCGCCGGTAGCCGCGGTCCTGCTCGCGTCCGTTCTCCAGGGCCGCGATCGCGGCGTCCAGGTCGCCGGCCCGCAGTGCGAGGCGGGCCCGGCCCTGGAAGTACGTGGCCACGGCGAGCGACTCGAAGCCGGCCCGTTCGGCGTCGGTCCGCATCCGTTCCAGGGTCTCGGCGTGCTCGGCCGGCGAGGTGGGCGGCTCGCCGTGCACCAGGTTGTTCAGGGCGCGGGCGGCCAGCACCCACTCGCCCGCCTTCTCGGCCTCGTCGACCAGGCCGGACAGGATCTCCCGGCCGGCCGCGGCGGTCTGCGGCCGTTCGGTGAGGGTGGAGCCCTTCTCCAGCAGCGCGGCGAGACGCACGGCGGGCAGGTCGAACTCGTCCGCCAGGGCCAGGGCACTGTCGGCCCAGTGCAGCGCGGCGTCGGGGTCGTCGCGCAGGTACGCCGACTGGGCGATCGCGGTCATCGCCCGGGCCTGGTCGGCCCCGGGCGGCAGCTGCGCGATCAGGGTCTCGATGTCCTGGGTGAGGGTGCGCATCTCGGCGGTCTCCCGCGACTCCCAGGCGATGCGGACCAGCAGGTACAGCGACTCGGCCCGGTCGGTCGTGGTGCCGGCGAGGTCCCGCCAGCGCCGGCCGTACCGCAGGGCGTCGTCCAGCAGACCCGCCAGCCACGCCGCCCGGGCCGCGGCGGCCAGCAGCTCGGTGTCGTCGGGCACCTCGTCGAGGCCCATCTCGGCCAGCTGCAGGGCCTGGTACGCCGAGCCGATCGAGAGGTAGAGCGCGGCGCCCCGGCGGGCCGCGGCGATCATGTCGTCGTACCGGCCGGCGCCGCGGGCGTGGTGCGCCACCATGGCCGGGTCGGAGCCGCCGGCGCCCGCGACCGGGCCGGCCGCGCCGCGCAGCAGGACGTCGAGGGCCGCCTCGTGCAGCCGGCGGCGTTGCCGGCCGAGCATCTGATCGGCGATCGCCTCGCGGACCAGGGCGTGCCGGAACGCGAACTCGTCCTCGCCCGACTCGACCAGCACGCCCCGGGTGACCAGGTCGCGCAGGGCGGCGATGAGCTCGTCCTCGCCCGTTCCGGTCACTTCGGCGAGCAGATCGAACGGGATGCGGTGGCCCAGCACGGTGGCCGCCTCGACGATGCGGTGGCTGAGCGGCTCGAGGTCGTCGACCTGGCGGCGCAGCACGTCGGCCAGGCTCCACGGCAGCGGCTGCTCGACCAGGGCGTCCACGTCGTACCCGGGCAGGGCACGCAGCAGCTCCTCCAGGAAGAACGGGTTGCCGCCGGTGCGGTGGTGCAGCGCCGTCGCGGCGCGCAGCGGCGCGGGCGCGCCGGTGGCTGCCGCGAGCAACGCCGCGGTCTGCGCGGGGGTGAGGCGGTCCAGGCGTACGTGGGTGACGGCGTGCCGGCGTTCCATGCGGGCCAGCAGTCCCGCCACCGGCCGGCGGCGGGTCACCTCGTCCGGCCGGTACGTGCCGATGAGCAGCCGGGGCCCGCGCTGGTCCGCGATCCGCTCGAACAGCGCCGCGCTCTCCGAGTCGGCCCAGTGCAGATCCTCGAAGACGACGACGGCGGGGGAGTCGCCGATCAGGTCGGCCAGGATGGCCAGTCCGGTGTGCAGGCGCTCGACCGGGCTGCGCCGCGGGTCCGCGAGGGCCGCCAACTGTTCCTCGTCGACTTCCGGGTGGCCGTCGATGGCGTCCAGGAGCACCTCGTACGGCCGGGACAGCGAGCCGGGCTCCGCCTGGCCGACCAGCACCACGGTCGCCGCCGGCACGGTCGCCAGCAACTCGTGCACCAGCCGGGTCTTGCCGATGCCCGGCTCGCCGGCGATGAGGGCGACCGCCGGCTCATGCGCCGAAGCGAGCTGCGCCAGCCGGCGCAGCTCGCTCTCCCGCCCGATCATCACCGGGCCGGCACCGCCGCGGATGGTTCGCACGACGCCAGGGTACCGGTGGGCTGTCCGCGGACGGCCGAGGTTTTCCGGGCCCTGCGGGCTCTGCGGGCCCGCCGGGCGCTGGTGAGCAGGCGCTCCCGATCCGCCTCGGCGATCAACTCACGGTGCCGGTCGTTCGCCAGGGCCAGCAGGAGGTCCGGGTGCATCATCATGGCTTCTCTCCTCGTCAACCGGTGATGGATCAATCGTCGGCTGACGGGGGAGCTGTCACATCGGACGCGATCACCTATCTTGGCTGTCGCTCCGCTTTAGTGGGGGTACGCGGGCCGCCTAGGTATACCTACGAGCCTGCTCTCAGGTGCTGCTGATGGTGACGGTCTGTCCGGGGAAGTGTCCGCGTACCGCCTCCTCGACCATGGCTGCCGCGACCGTCCCCCGGCTCACCCGGCCGGGCAGGAATCGTCTCGGGGTCCGGTCCAGGGTCAGGGTGCGCCGGGCGGGGGTCGCCGGGCCGTCGGTCAGCAGGCCGGCGTGGAACACCGTTCCGCCCGTGGCGATGACCGTGGCATCGGCCGTGACCTTGTCGGGCAGCTCGTCGCGCAGGAAGAGCTTGATCAGGGCCCGGGTGAGCGGGCCGGCGACGTCGGCCGACGGTCCCGTGCCCAGCGCCCCGAGCCAGATGATGCGAGGAACGCCGGAGGCGGCGACAGCCTTGGCGCCGGCGGTGAGAACCCCGGGCGGAGTGCCTTTGGCGACACCGAGTCCGGACAGCACGACGTCACAGTCGATGACGGCCCGCTCGATCGATTCCGGGTCGTGCACGTCGGCCGCGGCAGTGGTGAGTCCGGGCCGGACAGGTATCCGTCCGGGCTGCCGGGCGATGCACGTCACCGCCAGCCCTCGGTCGAGCGCGGCAGTGACCATCAGGGTTCCGGTGGCGCCGGTGGCGCCGAGTACGGCAATACGCATGGCAGTCTTCCTCGATCACAGTGGAGGGTCAGAGCGTGTTCTGCAGGACGTCCAGGGCGGCGGCGTGCACACCGGGCGCGGCGGCCACGTAGCCGTTGCTGGTGATCTCCCACGGCTTGCCGTCGAAGTCGGTGACGACACCGCCGGCCTCCCGGACCAGCAGCAGCGGGCCGATGTGCGACCGCACGTTCTCGAACTGCCAGTGCACGTCCAGCCGTCCGGCCGCCACCTGGCTGAGCTCGCGCCCGACCGGCACCGACGAGCGGACGTACAGGGCGCGCTGCAGCATGGCGGTCATCGAGGTGCCGACCTGCCGGGCCACCACGGCCGAGTGGCCGGGGCGGGCCTGGCCGGTTCCGGTCAGGGCGAGGGCCAGGTCGGTCTTGGCCGAGACCGCCATCCGGGTGCCGTTGAGGAACGCCCCGCCGCCGTCGGCAGCGGTGAACGTCTCGTCGGACCAGGGCGCGTAGAGCACCGCGAACACCGGGTGGCCGTCGCGGACCAGCGCGACGCCGATGTTCCAGTCGGTCATGCCGTGGGCCAGGTTGAGGTTGCCGCCGACCGGGTCGACGACCCACCGGTCGCCGCCGGCCAGCGGGCCGGTGGCGTGCTCGTCCTCCTCCCAGCCGGAGCCGGGCAGCGCGGCGAGCAGGGCGGGCCGCAGCAGGTCGGCAACGGCGCCGTCGTGGCGCCGCAGGCTCCTGAACAGCTCGTCCTCGGTCGCGACGCGGTTGCCGGGGGCGAAGTAGCCCCGCAGGCGGGCGCCGGCCTCCCGGACCAGATCGGTGGTGGTGGAGATCAGGTCATCGGTCATGATCTGAGTCTTGGCCGTACCCAGAGATAAGTACAGTGCACTCTCTTTAAGCTAACGTTTACCGGCATGCAACTGGATCTGAATCTGCTCACCACGCTGGACGCCCTGCTCGTCGAGGGCAGCGTGCGGGGAGCGGCCGAACGGCTGCACCTGTCGTCGCCCGCGGTCAGCCGTTCGCTCGGCCGGATCCGGAAGCTGACCGGCGACGACATCCTGGTGCGGACCGGCCGGACGATGACGCCGACCCCGTACGCCATGGCCGTCCGTGAGCAGGTCAGCGGGCTGGTCCGGCAGGCCGGCGCGGTGCTGGCCCCGAGCCGTGATCTGGACCTGGCGACGCTGGAGCGCACGTTCACGCTGCAGTGCCACGACGCGCTGACCACGGCACTCGCGGCGCCGCTGCTGGCCGCGATCGCCGAGCGGGCCCCGGGCGTACGGGTGCGGTTCCTGACCGAGACGGCGGTGGACACCGACGACCTGCGGCACGGCCGGGTGGACCTGGAGATCGGCGCGACGGCCCCGGAGCTGCCGGAGATCCGGACCGAGACCGTGGGCCACGACCGGCTCGTCGTGGTGCTGCGCGCCGATCACCCGTACGCGGGGAGCCTGGGCCTCGAGGCGTACGCGGCTCAGCCCCACCTGCTCGTGTCCCGCCGCGGCCGGCTCAGCGATCCTGTGGACGAGCAGCTCGAAGCGCACGGCCGGCACCGCCGGGTGCTGGCCGCGGTCGGCAGCACCGCGACAGCCCTGCACATCGTCGGAAACAGCGACGCTGTCGTGACCGTGCCGGAGGTGATGTGCCGGCCGCTGATCACGGCCTTCGGGCTGGGCGTCGCACCGCTGCCGGCCCCGCTACGGCTGCCGCCGGTGCCGATCGTGGCCAACTGGCATCAGCGCTACGACACCGACACCGGCCACGCCTGGCTCCGTGACCGGACCCGCGAGGTGCTGAGCGCGGTCCTCGGGGGCCTTCAGCCGAGCTCTTCGGCCAGCCCGACGATGATGCCCTCCGGGCCGCGGACGTAGCAGAGCCGGTAGGCGTCCTCGTACTGCGCCACCTCGCCGACGAGCTCGGCGCCGTGGGCGAGCAGCCGGGCGACCACCTCGTCGATGTCGTCGACGGCGAACATGATGCGGCGGAGACCCAGCGTGTTCGCCGGGGCGATCCGGGGCCCGGCGCCGATCGCCTTCGGCGTGTGGAACATGGCCAGCTCGACGCCGCAGTGACCGTCCGGGGTCCGCAGCATCGCGATGTCCTGCTTGACGCCGGCGATCCCGATGACCTGCTCCACCCAGGGGCCCTCGACCGGCCCCCGGCCCTGCAGCTCCAGGCCGAGTTCGACGAAGAACGCGATGACCGCGTCCAGGTCCTCGACCACGATGAGGACGTTGTCCATCCGCTGGATCGTCATGCCGGTCTCCTCGCTGCCGGACGGCCGAGATGGCCGTCTCCGCCCCGGGGACGCGGCCGCCACGCCGTTCTCGACATCCGCGCCGGCTTTTTCAGCGGGAGTGCGCCGAGCGGGTCGCGTGCAGGGACGCCAGCAGCTGCAGCCGGTCCGCGTCGGCGCTGCCCGGCTCGGCGGTGAAGATCAGCATGACCGGGCCGGGGTTGCCGGGCAGCGGATAGGTGTCCCAGTCCAGGGCGATGTCGCCGACCTCGGGGATCGAGAAGGTCTTGGTGCCGCTGACCGACTCGCGGACGTCGTGGCGGGCCCACAGCCGCCGGAACTCGGCGCTGCGGATGCTGAGCTCGCCGACGATCGCGGTGGCGCGGGGATGGGTTGGGTCGGCGGCGACGGCGGCGCGCATCATGCCGATGTAGTCCAGGGCCTGGCGCTCCCAGTCCGGGCAGGTCCGGTCGCCGGTCCGGGTGTCGTCGAACATCAGCAGCAGCATGTTGAGCCGGTCGGCCGGGTGGCCGGCCGGGTCGCCGAGCAGCGCCTCCGCCATCGTGTTCCAGGCCAGCAGGTCGAGGTGCCGGCCGAGCACGACCGCCGGGGTGTCCATCACCCGCAGCAGGCGACGGGTGCTGTCCGGCACCCGTTCCGGGCCGTGCTCGGGCCGGGCGGGCATCGGCCGGCGGGCGGCGTGGGCCAGCGTGAACAGGTGGCGGCGTTCCTCGTCGTCGAGCGCCAGCGCGCCGGCCAGCGCCTCCAGGACGTCGTCGGACGGGCGTACCTCCCGGCCCTGCTCCATCCGCTGGTAGTAGTCGGTGCTCAGCCCGGCGAGCAGGGCCAGCTCCTCGCGGCGCAGCCCGGTGACCTTGCGCCGGCCGCCGGGCTCCAGGCCGACGTCGTGCGGGCGCAGCCGGCTGCGCCGGGCGCGCAGGAAGTCGCCGAGCTCACGAGCGTACGGATGCGGGCTGCTCATGCCGCAAGTGTGCCGCGACCCGGACCGTCGTGGGTAGGTCTGCCGGACCTAGGCAGACGGGTACGACGGAACCGGCCCGGATCGCTCCTACCGTCGGCTTCCACGCATCGATTCCTCAGGAGCAGCAGATGACCGGATGGACCGCCGACCGCATCCCCGACCAGCACGGCCGGACCGCGGTCGTGACCGGCGCGAACTCGGGCCTCGGCCTGGTCACCGCCACCGAGCTGGCCCGGCGCGGCGCGCACGTCGTGCTGGCCGTGCGCAACACCGCCGCCGGCGCCGAGGCCGCCCGCCGCATCGGCGGCGACGTCGAAGTGCGGGAGCTGGACCTGGCCTCGCTCGATTCGGTACGCGGATTCGCCGCCAAGCTGGCCGCCGACCACCCCGCGATCGACCTGCTGATCAACAACGCGGGTGTGGTCCTGCTCGGCCCCCGCCGCACCTCCGCCGACGGCTTCGAACTGCAGCTGGCCACCAATCTGCTCGGCCATTTCGCGCTGACCGGCCTGCTGCTCGGCAACCTGGCGGCGGCACCCGCGGCGCGCGTGGTCAGCCTCAGCTCGATCACCCACAGGAACGCGCACCTGGACTTCGGTGACCTGATGTCCGAGCGGAACTACCGGGCCGCCGCGGTCTACGGCCGGTCCAAGCTCGCCACCACGGTCTTCGGCGTCGAACTGGACCGCCGCCTGCGCGCCGCCGGCTCGCCGGTCGCCAGCGTGCTGGCCCACCCGGGCATCACCCGCACCAACCTGACCCCGCGCGCCTGGGAGCACCGCGGCCGGCTCGGCCGGGTCATCGCCCGCGTCGGCCTGCTGGCCACCCAGCCGGTGGAGCAGGGCACGCTGCCCCAGCTGCGGGCGGCCACCGACCCTGGCGTGCGGGGCGGGCAGTTCTTCGGGCCGGCCGGGCTCTGGGAGACGCGCGGCCGGGTCACCGAGGCCCGGTTCAGCCGCGAGGCCACCGATCCGGCCGTCGGCGGGCGGCTCTGGGCGGCGGCCGAGGAACTGACCGGCGTCAGCTATCTCTGACCTGGTACCGCACGGCTCAGGGCAGCAGCCGGATGACGGCGGCGGGGCAGCGGTCGACCGCCTGCTCCACCGCCGGCCGTTGCGTCTCCGGCGGCTGTTCGTCGAGCAGCACCACGACAGCCTCGTCGGGATCCTGGTCGAAGACGGCCGGCGCGGTGAGCACGCACATCCCCGCGCCGATGCACTGGTCCCGTTCCACGACGACCTTCATGACCACGCCACCGGCAGCTCGGCGGGCCCGCGGACCACCGAGTCCTTCTTCCAGACGATCTCCTCCAGCGGCACCGCGACGCGCAGCCCCGGCGCCCGGCGGGCCAGCGTCCCCAGCACGGTGGTGAGCTCGATCCGGGCGATCTGCTGGCCGACGCAGGCGTGCGCGCCGTGCCCGAAACCCAGGTGGGCGCCCGGTTTGCGGGTCACGTCCAGCGTGCCGGCGTCCGGGTGCAGGGCGGTGTCGCGGTTGCCGGACTGCAGCGCCACCACCACGTAGTCGCCTGCTCTGATCGGCTGCCCGTGCACCTCGGTGTCCTCGGTGGCCTGCCGCAGCAGCCCGGCGCCGACACCCAGGTACCGCACCAACTCCTCGGCCGCCGAGGCGGCCAGCTCGGGGTCGGCGCAGAGCTTCTCCCACTGTCCCGGGGTGTTGAGCAGGCAGACCAGCCCGTACGTGATCATGGACGCGGTCGTGTCGAAACCGGCGATCAGCAACGCGCCGTTCATCTCGGTCAGCTCGGCGTCGGTGAGCGGGCGCGCGCTGTCCGCGCTGTGTTCGATCATCCGGCTGAGCACGTCGTCGCCGGGCCGGGCCCGGCGGGTGGCGACCAGCTGATAGAGGTACGCCCACAGCGGCTCGACCGCCCGGCGCAGCTCGTCCGGCGTGGTGGAGGTGGTGAACAGTGCGGTAGCCGCGTCGTGCAGCAGCTGATGCCGGTCGGGTGGCACGCCGATCAGCTCGGCGATCACCGCGGTGGTGATCGCGGTGGAGAACCGGCTGTGCAACGGATAGGGCTGCGGGGAGGCGAGCATGCGGGTGACCGCATCGTCGGTGATCTGCTCCACCAGGGGCCGGAGCTCGGCGAGCCGGCGCGGGTGCGACACCTGCGGTGCGAAGTTGCGCCGGATCCGGATGTGCTCCGGGCCGTCCAGCTGACTGAAGCCGCTGATCGGCGCGTCCGGTCCGCCGAATGCGCCGAGCACGTGGGCGGCCTGGCCGGGCCGGGTCGAGAAGCGGCGGCCGTCGCCGAGCACCTCGCGGACCCCGGCGTAATCGCTGACCAGCCAGGCGTCCAGGCCGGTGGGGCAGGCCACGCGGATCACCCGCGGGGCGGCGCGCAGCCGGGCGTACTCCGGTGGGGGGTCGAACGGCAGCTGGTCTTCCCCGGGCAGTGGCAACGCAGGCAGAGACATCCCCGAACCTCCACATTGTGTAGTCGGGGGAATACTCTACGCGGCTTCGACGAAGATCGATGTCCCTCGGTCAGTACCGGAACGGGTCGTACCCGTCGTTGTTGCAGGTGCGGCGCTGCGCGATGCAGTTCCGGACGCGCTGGTTCATCTCCCGTACGTCCCACATCACGAAAGCGTCGCCGTGCATCGACGAGGCGCTGCGGCCCGGCGGGTCGGAGGAGAGGTAGTAACCCGCTTTCGAGCCCTTGGCGCCGTACGCGATGTCGAACGTCAAGGCCGGGATCCGCACCGGGTGACCGGCCGGGCAGCCGGCCTCGGTCCCGAAGGCCAGATGCTCCTTGTGGTGCGGGCTGTCCAGGTTCCTGCCGTCCCAGCAGTCCGGGAACTGCATCATGTAGTGCAGGCTCGCCGGCTCGCCGCAGATCGGCCAGTTGCCGTTGTCGCTGCGGGCGTAGCCGTTGATGTCGCCGGGACCGTAGAAAGCGCAGTAGAACTGGCCCTGCGCACCTCGCGGGGTGGGCTGCTTCTTCTTGGCGTCACCGGCGACCATGCGCATACCGTTGGGCATCGGCACGACGCCGTCCGAGTTCTTCCGGATCGAGCGGTAGTAGACCCGGAATCCGGTGGTCTCGACCGGCTTGCGGGTGGCGGCCTCATAGAGCGTCGGCACCCAGTAGGCGGAGTGGTCCACGACCGGCTTGCAGGTGGTGGCCGTGAACTTCATCAGATCGGCGGCCTCGGTGTGGGCATCGACGGCCTTGTTGCCGACGAACGAGTGCATGTGCGAGGCGCCCGGGAGGCCGGGGAGGACGATCGGGTCGTCGGCCTTGCGGTGGCTGTACCGGCAGTCGGCCCGGAACTCCGGCAGATTGCCGGCGTCGCCCGCGGGTTCGGCCTTAATGGCTCTGTACGCGGCGAGCTGCGCCTGCCAGGCGGCCCGGTCGATCGGGATCCAGCCGGCCCGGGGAGCCGGCGCCGCTGCAGACGGTTTACCGGCCGACGGCTTACCGGCGGACGGTGAGGCTTTCGCCGAGCTGCCGGCGGAGCTTGACGCACTCGCCGCCGCTGTTGTCGATGGCGTCGCCGGGAGGCTCTGAGCCGCGGCGTGCGGCTGCGGGCGGGCGGAAGCCCGGGTGAGGCTCACCGACACGACCACCACGCTGATCACGGCAACGGTCACGCCGGCGACGGCGACGGCGAGACCCCGCGAGCGCCGGGCATGGCGACCGGGACGCGGCGGCGGACCGGCCCCAGGAGCGGAGAACGACGGAGACGGCACGGGTCACTCCCACCAGGCGAACAGAAAATGGGGCCGAGGCGACCGGCCGCCGGAATGGTAGGCAGGCACGGCGCGGACCCGACAGGCCCTTAAGCGGGACCAAAGAATGACTGTCCATCAGGACAGAATTCGCCGGCCCGGACCGGAAAAGTGTTAGCGGCCAACCCGTCGACCACAATCGATCCCCGCTCAGTACACTCGGCGAAAGCAGAGCCGTACTCGCGTTGAGGAGCATCCCGCAATGTCCGAACGCGATACGGCGCGTGCGGGGGACCAGACAGCGGTCCTGGTGATGGCACCCGAGCTGCGCCCAGCGGCGACCGCTGCTCAGAGCGGGCCTCCCGCGTCCCCACCGGTGCGGCCGATCGTCGACGTGACAGTGCGCGCGGCCTGGCCCGCCCTGGCTCTGTACCTCGGGCTGCGGACGTTCAGCATCCTCGTGCTCTGGCTCTTCGCCGCCGACCGGAACCGCGGCCTGCTGGACGTGCTCAGCCGCTACGACGCCGTGCACTATGCCGGCATCGTGGCGCGCGGCTACGACGCGGCCATTCCGCTCAAGGCCGACGGCACCCTGGCCATCACCAATCTCGCGTTCTTCCCGCTGTTTCCCGGCCTGACCGCGCTGGCCGACCCGATCCTGCCCGGCGGCCCGGCCGGCGCGGGCATCGCTGTCTCCTGGCTGGCCGGCATCGCCGCCGCGTGGGGCCTGTTCGCCATCGGCGCCCACCTGCGGGACAGACGCACCGGCGTGCTCCTGGCCGGCCTGTGGGCCGTCCTGCCGCACGCCCTCGTGCAGTCCATGGGATACACGGAGACGCTGTTCACCGCGCTGGCCGCCTGGTCGCTGTTCGCGCTGCTCCGGCGGCACTGGCTCACCGCCGGTCTGCTGTGCACGCTGGCCGGGCTGACCCGCCCGACCGGCGCCGCGCTCGTGGCGGTGATCGGCCTGGCCGCACTGATCGCCGTCATCCGCCGGCGGGACGGGTGGCGGCCATGGCTGGCCGGCGCGATCGCCCCGGTGGGCCTGCTGAGCTACGTCATCTGGGTCGGCCACCGCCTGGGCCGGGCCGACGGCTACTTCCACGTGCAGAAAGACGCCTGGAAGATGTCGTACGACACCGGCGCCTTCACCGCCGGGACCGTGCACGCCGCACTGACCAAGCCGGCGCCGCTGGTGATCTACACCAACATCCTCCTGCTCCTGCTCGCGCTCGCCCTGCTGGCGATCCTGATCCTGGACCGGCTGCCGTGGCCGCTGGTGGTCTACGCGGGCCTGATCGTGGCGATGGCCTTCTTCGGCGACAGCTACTTCAACGCCAAGGCGAGACTGATGGTCCCCGCGTTCCCGCTGCTGCTGCCGATCGCGTACGCCCTGGCGGCGGGACGGCGACGGATCGCTGCGGTGGTCCTGGCCGCGCTGACCCTGATCTCGGCGGGGTACGGGGTGTATCTCGCCCTCGCCTGGACCGCCTCGCCCTAGTATCGTGGCGCGCCACCGGCCTACTGACCGGCCGTGCTCATCAGCACCGCTGTGGTGATGCTGTGGCCGACCGCGCGGGAGCCGATCACCCCTCAACCAGATGGCGGTGCTCACGCTGGCCCTGGTCATCGTGCTGATGCTGGCCGCGGCCTGGCTGCTGTACCGGCTGGTCGAGCGGCCGGTGAGCCGGGTGCTCAAACGCAAGCTGGATCAGGTGAGCGCGGTGCGGACCGGGTGACCCGGCCCGCACCGCGGCGCATCATTTGACCTTGAGCGTGACCCCGCTGCTGGTCGCGCTCGCGTTGTACGCGCCGCCCGCCACCGAGACCCGCAGCGTCCAGGTGCCGCGCTTGTAGGACCGGGAGAACGCGTACGTGCCGCTCGAGGTCGTCTTCGTGGTCGTTTCGGTGACCCAGCGCGAGCCCACCTTGCGTTGCAGGGTCACCTTGGCGCCCGCGCGGCCCGGTTTCGCCGTACCTGTCAGCTTGATCCTCGTGTTGGCCTTGGGTTTGGTGGTGCTTGCCTTGATCGTGACGGTGTAGCGCACCGTCGCCGCCGGCGTCGCTGACGTCGCCGGCCAGGCGCCGGACGAGCCCGCGTACCTGATCCGGTAGGCGGTTGTGATCGACGGCTTGACCGCCGACCGCCACGCCCCCTTGGCGTCGGTCCGCACCGTCGTGATCCGGCTCCAGGTCGTCTTCCCGGCCGGTCGTTGTTCCAGGGTCGCCGCCGCTCCGGCGATCCCGGTGCTGCCGCGGAGGACCTTGCCGCTCAGCGTGGCCGTCTGGCCGTAGCTGAACGCGGTGGGCGTCACCGTCATCGGGGGGGCGGTGGGGGACAGGGTGAACGTCTTCTCCGCACCGTCGCCGATCGTGCTGGTGGCCCGCACCCCGATGGTGTACGTCTTACGGGTGTCCAGGCCGGTCAGTTCCAGCGACTTGGCGGAGGCGCGAAGCGTCGTCTCCTGACCGGGGGAGACCCGTACGATGAAGCCGGTGGGGACCATCTCCCCGGTGCGGTATGTCGCCTTGACCCACTCCACCAGAGCGGTGCCGTCGCCGGCGGTGACCGACACGCTGACCGGGGCGCCCGGTGCCTGCGCCGGCAGCACCTGCCACGGCACCGAGGCCGTCACCTGGTCACCGTCGGCGTCGACGGCGGTCACCACGGTGGTGCCGGAGCCGGGGGTCGTGGGTATCCCGCCGATGGCGGCGACCAGCGTGCCCGATCCCGGCCGGCGTACCCCGAGGGTCAGGCCGTCAGGCAGGCCCGTGGCGGTCGCCTGGAACGAGGCGGCGCCATCGATCATCTGGTCCGATGCGTCGGTGAAGATCACGCTGAAGTTGCCGAAGGTGCCGTAACCCAGCTGCATCGTCTGGGCCGGCGGGACCGACACGACGACCGGCGGCCCCTTGACCACCCACCACATCAGTGCCCGGGCGGTGTTGCCGTCCGGGTCGGTCGCGATGATGTCGCTGGGGTAGTCGCCCTTGACCGTGGTCGTGCCCGAGATCAGCCCGTCGGCGTCGATCGACACGCCGGGCGGCAGGTTGACGGCGCTGAAGGTCACCGGCTGTCCCTGCGGATCGCGGGCGCTGACCTGGACCCGCACCGTGTCCCCGACATGCGGGGTGGGCGCGACGTCCTCGAAGTTCGCCAGTTCCGGAGCGCCGTACGCCGGGTCGGAGCCGTCCACCCCGGCGGCCAGCCAGGCCGCGTCGACGGTGCGCCGCTCCACGCTGTCCGGGCCGTACAGGTCCGCGGCCGCGCGCCTGGTCGCATCCCGCGCGCCGGAGAAGTTGGTGTTCGACACCATGTAGACGGTGAGCGCGCGGTACCAGATCCGCGCCGCGCGGTCGTTGCCGATGCCGGTCACCGGCGCGGCGTCGCCACACGGCGGGCTGTCGCCCCACTGCGACGCGCCGCTGCCCACGGCCAGGGTGTAGAAGAACTTGTTGCCGACGCCGGACGAGTAGTGCACGTCGAGGTTCTTGACCGCCGGGGACCAGCACGAGGCCGACTTGCCGTCCTGGGCGGGATCGTCCATCCGGCGCAGGGCCGGGGTACGGAACTCGGTCTTCTCGGCGATCAGGTAGTCCGGCGGGTCGGCCGGGTTGGCCGCCGAGAACTCGACCAGGGTGCCGAAGATGTCGCTGTTGGCCTCGTTCAGCCCGCCGGACTCACCGGAGCTCACCAGCCTGGCGGTCGCGCGGTTGAGACCGTGGGCCATCTCGTGCGCCACGACGTCGAGCGACGTGAACGGCTTACCGGCGGGCGTCCCGTCACCGAAGAGCATGCAGTCGCACGCGTTGCGCCATGAGGCGTTCGCATCGTCGACGTCGTGGTGGACGTACGCGGTCACGCCCTTGCCGTCGTTGCGCAGGCCCGAACGGCCGAACGTGTCCCGCAGGTAGTCCCAGGTGCGGGCGATGCCGTAGTGCACGTCGACAGCCGCGGTGGCGCGGTCGGTGCGGGTGCCGTCGCCCCACTCGTCGTCCGCGTCGGTGAACTCGGCGAACTGGTCCGGCTCGAGCCGGTAGGAGCGGTTGAGGGCGTCGCGCACGGTGCTGTCACCCCGGTCCGGGTCGACCAGCGTGTAGGTGCCGTCGTCGCGCCGGGTGCTGCGCACCGGGACGTCGCCGACCATCAGCCCGTGCCCGGTGCCCGCTTCGGCGGTGTCCACCTCGTCGTAGCTGCGCCGCACCGCCCCGGTGGTCGCGTCGACGATCACCACCTGGCTGCCGGCGGAGACCTGCCAGGCGCGTGCCGGCTTACCGGCGAAGGCGTCGACCACCTGCCGCGCGTCTCCGGCGCCGGACCGGCCGGCGAACCGCCCGGCCGCCGCGACCGCCTGCTTCCGGCTGATCTCCGCGGTCGCCGGAACGTCGATCGCGTGCTGTTGCGCCACGGTGGCATTGGTGAACCGGCCGGTCGCGCTCGAATGGACCACGAAGTCGCCGCCGAGCACGGCGAGACCACGGTGGGTGCGCTCGAACCGGACGTGCCGGCTGCCGGCCGCATCCACCACGGCGTCGACCACCCGGTACTGCTCGCCCGGCGCGGACCGGACGGCCACGCCGTTACGGCGGATCGCCGCTCGCGCGTCCTTGACCGCCCGGGCGCGGCTGATCGCCGGCCCGGGCGCCGGCGCAGCGGCCTTCTTCGGCGCCGCTGCGGCCTGAGGCTTTCCGGCGGCGATCGGATCGGGTACGGCGGATGGCCCGGGCGCGGCCGCCTCGTTCCACCGTGGCCGCGCATCGTCCGCGGGCACCTCCCGGGCGACCACGATCCCGGCCCCGGTCAGGGCCAGGACGGCGGCCACTGCGATCGGGCCACGGCGATGCCGGAATGCCATCCTCATTTTCCCCCGTCGATCTTCGATGAGGATGGGACGATACCGGAACGACGCTCGATGAGCAGCCCCTGTCCGGGAGGGGCTAGTTTGCTGGGATGAGTCTCCTTGATGACGTGGCGGAGCGGGACGGCTGGCGGTGCTGGGTGTGCGACGAGCCGGTCGACGCCGACATGTCGGTGAACGACCCGCGTGGCCCCAGCGTCGACAGCCGTACCGCCGACCGGAAGGCCAAGGTGACCGAGCGGCTCGCGCACCGCGCCTGCAACACCCGCAAGGGCGCGGTCAAGGTGGTCATCGCCTGGCCCGACCGGCTGCACGTGGTGGAGCCGGCGCCGCTGATCGCCGTGGCCGACCGCCTCGAACGCAAGGGCGGCCGTGAGCTGGTCGCACGCTGCCCGAGCCGGAAGGACGCTCAGGAGGCGGCGGACTGGCTGGTCGACCGGTTCTCGCGGCTGACGCCCGGACTGCCGGTGACCGCGAGCGTCGACGCCGGCGGCGGGCAGTTCCTCGTCGCGCTGGCCGCGGGCCGCCGCTGACCGCAGGCCGGAAGCGGTCTGCCGGGTGGGCGGTGGTCGTCGCCGCCCGGTGCGAGCCCGTTCGAGAAGGCCGGCCGCGGCGGCCGGCCGATGAGCCGCGTCAGGATGTCCTCCGCTCCGCGCGCGCGGAGCGGACAGTCCGGTAGTGGCGGGCCGCGCGGGCGCGGTTTCCGCAGGCCACCGAGCACCATTCGCGGCGTGGGTGCGTCCTGGCGAAGTAGAGCACGCAGCCGGGGGCGCAGCAGGCGCGGAGCGTCGATTCGCCGGCGAGCAGCTGCTGGGCCCCGGCTGCCACCTCGGCCAGGGCGGTGATCACCGTGGAAGCCGTGGGCCCGTCGGTGAGAGCGAGGCTTTCTCCGTGCAGCACCAGCCGGGGGGCCGGAAGCTCACGGACGGCGGCGTTCACCGTCTTGATCGCCTGTACGACGTCCGGCCCGGCAGAGACTGCGGCGGGACGTTCGTCGCCGGTCACGAGAGCGGCCAGCCGGCGTACGGCATCGCGCAGGGCCCGCGCGCGCAGGAACTCGTCGCTGGTCGCCGCCACGCCGTGGCGGTCGACGCCGATGGCGTCCAGCCACTCGTCCAGATCCGGTGGCTCCGCCAGATCGTCGTGCACCCCGTCGGTGTCGGCCCGGATCGTCGCCATCAGCCGCACCGCCACCGGTTCGTCGGCGAGCATCCAGGCCCGTGCGGAAGCCGTATCACCCACCCCGGAAACGTATCACGGAACATGACGCTTGCATCCGTGAGTACATCGGGGTACAAATTCTCATGGGTGGCCGCACGTTCATCCGTTAGATCGGGGGCCTCATGACGACCGCGGGTTTCCACGATGGCGAGCTGGACGTTCAGCGCCGGGCCGGCGTACTGCAGGACGCCGCCCGTCTCTCACGCATGCTCGAACCGGCGGAGCTGTCCGGCGGCATCGCCGGATTCCTGGCCGAGCGCACCCTGCTGGTCATCACCGGGCGGGACGCGACCGGTCGGCTGTGGACCTCCCCGCTGGCCGGGACGGCCGGGTTCCTCGAGGTCCGGTCGGGCGCCGAGCTGGCCGTGCATGCCGGAGTCCCGGCCGGCGACCCGCTGCACGGCATCACCGCCGGCCAGTGGCTCGGCACGACCAGCATGGATTTCGCCCTGCGACGCCGGGTACGGATCAACGGCACCCTCGCGCAGGCCACCGAGGACCTGCTCGTCCTCGACGTCGAGCAGGTCTACGGCAACTGCCCGCAGTACATCCAGCAGCGGCTGCTCACCCCGGACACCACCGGCCGGTCGGCGCCCGGAGATGCGCGTCGCGGTGCCGTGCTGGAGCCGTACGACATCGAGGTGATCCGCTCGGCCGACACCTTCTTCCTCGGCACCGCCCACCCGGAGCGGGGTGCCGACGCCGCGCACCGCGGCGGCCCGCCCGGCTTCGTCCGGGTCGACGAGCGTGGACTGTGGTGGCCGGACTATCCCGGCAACAACCTCTTCAACAGCCTCGGCAACCTGGCCGTCAGCCCTGAGGCCGCCCTGTTGTTCCCGGACTTCACCACCGGCGCCACCCTGCACCTGTCCGGCACCGCCCGGGTCGAGTGGGGTGAGGCCGGCCGGCCCGGCGACGACGGGCACAGCGGCCGCATCGTCCGCTTCGAGCCGGAACGCCTCGTCAGCGCCCGCCGGCTGCCGATGCGCGAGGTCGCCCACCGCCCCTGCCCGCGCAACCCCACGCTCACCGACCGCAAGGAGCAATCCCGATGACCGAGGCCCGACCGCCGTTCCCGCCGTTCGACCTGGCCACCGCCCGGCAGTAGGTGCAGGCTGCCGAGGATGCCTGGAACACCCGCGATCCCGCGCGGGTCGCCACGGCCTACACGCCCGACTCGCACAACGACCGCCGGATCGACGAGTCCGAGCGTCGCATCACCGGCCCCCGCCCGGAATCCGAGCGTGGCCTCGACATCCCGATCTGGTGAGGGCGGGCGGATCGGCGGCGATGCCTTCCCCGGGGCCGACCTGAGTCATACCCTTCGATGGGAGATCCGCGACGCGGCAACGCTGAGGAGGGGTCATGAAACTCGTGGTCAGGTTCGTGGTGGCGGTGGTCCTGGCGGTGGGACTCGCCGGATCGGTGGGGCCGGCCGCCGCGGCGTCGTCCGGCCCGGGAGGCCCCGGGCATCATCCCCGGTTCAGTGCGCTGGTCTTCTCGAAGACCGCGGCGTTCCGGCACGACTCGATCCCGGCCGGAGTGGCCGCGATCAAGCAGCTCGGCGCCCGGCACCACTTCCGGGTCGACGCGACCGAGGATGCCGCGGCGTTCACCGACGCCAACCTCGCCCGCTACGACGTCGTGATCTGGTTGAGCACCACCGGTGACGTGCTCACCGACGAGCAGCAGGGCGCCTTCGAGCGCTACATCCGCGCCGGTGGCGGCTACGCGGGCATCCACGCCGCCTCGGACACCGAGTACGACTGGGCCTGGTACGGCGGGCTGGTCGCGGCGTACTTCCGGGACCACCCGGGCTCGGTCAGCCCTCAGTTCCAGGTCGCCACGGTGAAGGTCTTCGGCCGCGACACCGCCGCCACCCGGCCGCTGCCGCGCCGCTGGGAACGGGAAGAGGAGTGGTACAACTTCCGCACCAACCCGCGGCACACCGTCCGGGTCCTCGCCGAAGTGGACGAACGCACCTACGACCCGCGCGGGTACAGCGTTCCCGGCGGCTCACCCGGCATGGGCCGGCATCACCCGGTCTCCTGGTGCCAGCCGTACGACGGTGGCCGCGCCTTCTACACCGCGATGGGCCACAAGGCCGAGTACTTCACCGAGCCACTGCTGCTGGCCCACCTGCTCGGCGGGATCCGGATGGCGGCCGGCGAAACCCGGTTCAACTGCGGCCGGGAGGACTGAGCCGGACGAATCGACGCGCGCCGACGGACCGCCCGGTCACTGCCCGGGGCGGCGGCCCAGCCAGGCGGTCCGGCGGCGCTGCGAGGCCCGGGACAGCCAGGCGTCCTGGATCACCTCGGCCAGTTCCGTACGGCTGATCTCGCCGAGCCGGCACGCCCGGATCAGCACCGAGGGGTGGCCGTCGAAGTGCGGCGTGGTGAAGAAGGGCGTCGTCTCGTCCTGGACCAGCGCCTGCTTGTCCGCGTCCGACTCGACCCAGAAGACGATCACGTCGGGGTAGCGTTCGCCGGTCTCCGGATCCACCGCGTCGGGACGGGGCGTACGGAAGAAGACGAACGACTTGCCGCCCACCTGGTACACCGGGTTGTCCGCATCCGGGTCGTGGACGGTGACGTGCGGCATGGCCAGGGCGAGCGCGTGGACGTCCTCGAGGCGGGCGGGCCGATCGGCCGGGTCAGGCATTCAGTCAGCGTAGGCGCCGGAGATGAGTGCTGAGGTCAGCACGGCCGCGGTTCGTTCCTGCCACTGGTCCGGGGTCCACCCGCAGACGTCGGTGAACTGCAGGTAGGTCTCGACGTTGCCGAGCACGAAGGCGATGTCGCCGGCCTGCTCCACGTCGAGCCCGGGCCGCAGAGCGCCGCGCGCGGCGAGCAGATCCGCCAGGAGGCCGTGCGCCGTACGCGTCTGGGCCTGATTGGTGTCCCACTGCGCGGCCACCTCGGGATCCGTGCCGGTCGCCCCGCGCACGACCCGCATGAGCGGGGCGATCCGGTCGAGGATGGTCCGGCCGGCGGCCAGCCACAGCACGATGATCCGGACCGGATCGGTTTCCTGCCGGATCTGCTGCACCCACGGTCGTTCCATCAGCGGTACGGGGTCATCGTCACCGACCGCGGCGACGTCCAGCGCCTCTTTGAGCAGCGTGCGCTTGTTGCCGAAGTGGAAGTACACCGTCTGCACCGCGACTCCGGCCTGCTCGGCCACCTGATCCAGCAGCGTCGCCCCGTAGCCGTGCGCCACGAACTGCGACGCCGCGGCCGCGATGATGCGCCGCCGGGTGGCCCGCGCTTGCTCGGCCCGGCTCAGGCGGGGCTTGACAGATTCCGTCACACGCTAGAGCCTACTCTAGTGAGTTACTAGAGCCGACTCTAGCGAATGAGGACGACATGCCTGGGCTGTCCGGCTTCCACCACGTCAAACTCCCGGTCGCCGACCTGGACCGCAGCCGCGACTGGTACGCGACGGTCCTCGGTCTGCACGTCGAGATCGAATTCGTCGAGGACGGGCGTCTCCAAGGACTGGCCCTGGCGGACGCGAGCGGCCGGTCGCGCCTGGCGTTGCGCCTCGATCCGGTACGGGCGCAGGCCCTCGCCGGTTTCGACGTGGTCGCCCTGGAGGTGCCGGAGCGCGACGACATCAAGACCTGGCAGGCCCGGCTGGACGACCTGGGTCAGCCGCACGGCGGCATCGTCACCGGCCACAAGGGCGGCTCCGTCCTCGTCGGCCTGCACGACCCGGACGGCATCGAGATCCGCCTCTACGCTCCCTGACCCGAAAGGACCGACCATGCTGGACGTCCACACCGGCCTGACCCGCTCGCTCATCGACGGCGCCGAGGTCGCCCACACCGATTCCGGCGGCGACGGCGAACCGCTGCTGCTCATCCACGGCGGCGGGCTCGCCGACTGGCTCACGCCACTGGCCGCGACACCCGAACTGAAGGGCTACCGCGTGATTCGGATGGTCCGCGCCGGCTACACCGGTCGTCCGGTGCCGGCCGGGCTGACGGTGGCAGACCACGCCCGCCACGCCGCCACCCTGCTGCGGCAACTGGACGCGGCGCCCGCCCACGTCGTCGCCCACTCGTCCGGCTCGGCGATCGCTCTCCAGCTCGCCGTGGACGATCCTTCCTCCGTCCGTACGGTCGCTCTCTGCGAACCACCGCTCGTGGACACCCTGGCCGACCCCGCCGATCGGGATGCCCTGCACGCAGCCTTCGGCCCGGTGCTGGGATCAGCGATGGCCGCGACCGCCCGGGGCGACCACGCGGCAGCCTTCGACGCCTTCATGGCGCTGGTGTGCGGGCCCGGCTACCGCGCTGTCCTGGACGGCGTGCTCGGGGCCGGCCCCGTCGACGACGCGGCGCGTCACAGCGGCGACTTCTTCACCGGTGAACTGCCGGCGGTCGGCACCTGGACGTTCGACCCGGCGGTCATCCGGCCGGTCCTGCTCATTCAGGGAGCCGACAGCCCGCCGCCGGTGCACCGGCTGATCGCCCACGTCGCCGGCCTGCTCCCGGAATCCTCGGTCGTCACCGTCGGGCACGCCGACCACCTGATGCCGCTGACCGCGCCGGCCGAGCTCGGCGACGTCGTCGCCCGTTTCTGCCGATCGCGCCGCCGGTGACTGTGCCACCCGGCTTGTCTCCATGATTCATGCCAGGTCCCGACGGAAGCGGCATCCGGGCGCTTGCGGACGACGAACATGGCCTTTGTTGGCCGGCACCACCTACTCCCGGGAGTTCACCGTGAAGAAGACCGCTCTCATCGGCGCCCTGACCGCGACCGGTCTGGCGCTCACCGCGCTGGCCGCCACCCCGGCCGCCGCGGCCGCTGCCGACCCGATCCTGGCCGGCCAGCGTCAGGTCGTCATCAAGCCGATCCCCTCGTTCGAGTCGATCGTCGGGATCGACAGCAAGGGCCGGCTCAACCTGACCGACGGCGAGCCCGCGTACGGTCTGTTCGTGCTCTCGCCGGTCGGCCAGAAGTTCCAGATCAAGACCGCGAAGCCGGGCGACGGCAAGAAGGCCGCCTGCATCGGCATCCGGAGCAACGGCAGCAACCCGCTCACCGCGGTGGCGGCCACCTGCGACTCCCGCCGCGCCGGTCAGCTGTTCACGCTGGTCAAGCAGGCGAAGAAGGACAACGGCCGCGCGACGTACGGCATCCACAACGCCGGGGCGTTCCTGCAGTACTTCCCGCGCACCGGCCTGATCGCCGAGGAGCTGGGCGACTCGAACCTGGCGACGACCTTCTCCTTCGTCGACAACGGCCCGGCCCCGAAGCTGCCGAAATGATCCACGCTTTGCGGCGGTGGCGGCGGGCCCGGCTGCACATGACGAGCCGGGCGAGGACCCCGTGGCGCGGGGCCGGCAGGTGGGCGCCGAGGAACGCCGCGGTCAGCGTGAGCACGATGGTGCCGCCGACGGGTACGTTCTGGAGAACGGGTCCGGCAAGCTCCGCCAGGCCTCCTCGCCGCGGCAGAGTTCGTGGTCGGTGAGCAGGCAACTGGCCAGCGTGCGGTGCAGGCGTACGGGGTCCAGATCGACGCCGATGAAGGCCAGGTGCTGGTGCCGGTCGCCGTAGTACGGATCCCAGTCGACGGCGGCGGCCAGGCAGCGTTCGGCGCCGGCTCCGGCCCAGTGCTCACCGGGGACGTCGGCGAGCCATCCGCTGACCGGGCCCACGCTCAAGCCACCGGCGGACTCCCAGCTCAGGACCAGATCGGGGCGGGCGGCGAGCCAGAAGTGGCCGCGGGAGCGCACGACCTGACCAGTGATCTCGTCCAGCGCGTCATGCAGCCGCTCCGGATGGAAGGGCCGGCGGGCGTGGAACACGCAGGCGGTGACGCCGTGCTCGGCCACGGGCTCGTGGACCCCGACGGCGTGCCCGCGCAGGCCCCGGGTGAGTGGTGCCACGGGTTCGAGGCGGCCGGTGCTCGGCAGGCGTACGTCGTCCAGGCTCTGATGCTGTGACCACGGCGCGATCCGTTGCAGGAGAACGCGAAGCTGCTCGGCTTCCCACGCGTCGCCCTCGGGCTGTCCGGCCAGCAGGGCGGTGTCCGCCTGCTCCAGCTGCCGGGCCACCAGGTCGCCGATGCTGCGCCCGTCGGCGGGGCCGTGGTGCAGGCCGACCGCGCACAGGTCGGTCTCGTCGGTGAGGCCGTCCAGCGCGAGGTCGGCGGGCACGACGGTGATGACCTGCAAGGTGCCGGGGTGGCGCTGTGCCTGCCAGGCGGTGCGGATCTGGTCCGGCTCGAGCGATTCCGGCACGATGACGAGCCGGCCGGAGGCGTCGCCACCGGGTGCGACGGTGGCCAGGTCGGCGAGCAGGACGGCGGCCGGATCCTCGGCGGCCGGGATCTCCCCGCTGCCGTGCCGGGACAGCACTCCGGGTCGCGAGGTCTCGTAGTGCAGCAGCCGCAGCGTCGGATCACGGTCCAGCAGCGTCTGGGCCGCCTCGGCGGTCGCATGCGGCCAGAAGCCGCACACCATGACAACCGGTCTGCCGTACGGGGAACGGCCGTCGGCGATGCTCATCGGGACTCGATGACCTGGCGGCCACGGTAGAGGCCGCAGTGCACGCAGGCCCGGTGCGGGATGACCTTTTCGCGGCGCGGGCACGGGCAGTCGGCGAGGGCGGGCGCCGTGGCCTTCCACCGGGCACGGCGATGACGGGTGTTGGCGCGCGAGGTGCGCCGCTTGGGAACAGCCATGCCGCCATCTTGTTGGAAGCGGTTTTCATTGTAAAGTCATCCGCGGGGCCGCCGGGGAAGATCCGACCGGTTCGTCATGGTTGTCCGTCCACCCTGGACGGCTAGGCTGAGGCCGTCCCGGATCGACCGCATCCCCGGAGCCGACGATGACCGATGCCCTGCCCGGTGCCGAGTTCGACGCCGGCGTCCCGCATTCCGCCCGGGTCTGGAACTACTGGCTGGGCGGCAAGGACAACTTCGCGTCCGATCGCGCGGTCGGTGACCAGTTCGCGCAGCTGTATCCGGACATCACGGTCGTGGCCCGCTCGTCGCGGGCGTTCCTCAAGCGGGCCGTCACCTACCTGGCCGCCGAGGAGGGCATCCGCCAGTTCCTCGACATCGGCACGGGCATGCCGACCGCCGAGAACACGCACCAGGTGGCCCGGGCCGCCGCGCCGGAGTCGCGGATCGTCTACGTCGACAACGATCCCCTCGTGCTGACGCACGCCCGCACCCTGCTGACCGGCACGCCGCAGGGTGCCATCGAGTACGTCGACGCCGACCTGAACGACCCGGCGACGATCCTGCGAGCGGCCGGCCGCACCACGCTCGACCTCTCCCGGCCGACCGGGCTGATCCTGATGAACATCCTCGGCCACGTGGGCGACCTGGACCGCGCCGTCGCCATCGTCGGGCAGCTCATGGACGCCCTGCCGCCGGGCAGCCACCTGGTGACCGCCGACGGCACCGACGTCGTCGACGGACCCGCCTTCTCCGCGGCGATCGACGTGTGGAACGCCAACGCCCCGCTGGCGTACCACTTGCGGCACCCCGACCAGCTCGCCCGGTTCCTGACCGGGCTGACCGTCGTGGAGCCCGGCCTCGTCCCGTGCTCGCAGTGGCGCCCGTCGCCGGGAGCCACGCCCGAGGACCTCCGCGTGGTCGACGAATACGGCGCGGTCGCCGTCAAGCCGTAAGGGATCGGCCGGCCCTCGCACAATGGCATGGCGAGGATTCTGATTCCGTAGAACGAAAAGCGTTATGCCGGCGCCATATCGGAAGTCGCCAACGGCGAATTCGGCCTTACGGCTTGACAGTCATCGATATGCCGCTCAGGCTGGGAGCGCTCCCAGTATGGCTGTCTTTTCCCTTTCGAGGAGTCACGGATGCGGAAACTCAGGCCGGCCCATGCCCTGGTGCCGGCCGGTGCCGTCCTGCTGGCCTCCGCCGCGGTCGCGGTGGCGTTGCCGGCCGGGGCCACGGCCGCCGGTTGTGCGGTGAACTACACGGTCTCGTCGCAGTGGCAGGGTGGTTTCGGCGCCGAGGTCGCGATCACCAATCTCGGTGACCCCCTCACCGGCTGGGCGCTGACCTGGTCCTACGCTGCCGGCCAGACGGTCACCCAGGCCTGGAACACGACGCTGACCCAGGGCGGCGCCGCGGTCACGGCCCGGAACGTCAGCTACAACGGCTCCCTCGCCACCAACGGCACGGTCTCGTTCGGCTTCAACGCGTCGTCGACCGGCAGCAACCCGGCCCCGACCGCCTTCGCCCTCAACGGCGTGACCTGCACCGGCGGGACGGTGCCGACCACCGCACCGACCACGCCGACCACGACCGCGCCTGCCACCGCGCCCGACATCACGGTGAACGGCGCCACCAAGTACCAGACGATCGACGGGTTCGGGGCTGCCGTATCGATCTGGGGCGGCGCGTGGTCCACCACCGAGACGCAGACGCTGGTCGGCACGGGTGCCGGCCAGCTCGGCCTGTCGATTGTGCGGACCGGCGTCTCGCCCGTCTCCAGCGAATGGCCGGCGCAGGTCAACGCCTTGAAGACGGCGAAGTCGTACGGGTCCAACGTGAAGATCCTCGCCTCGCCGTGGACCGCACCGGCGGCGTGGAAGACGAACAACAGCCGGGTCAACGGCGGCAAGCTGAAGACCGACTACTACGACGACTATGCCAACCATCTCAACAGCTACGTCCAGTACATGAAGAACCAGGGCGTGGCGATCGACGTCACCTCGGTGCAGAACGAGCCGGACTGGCACCCGGACTACGACTCGATGGACTGGACCGGCACCGAACTGCGGAACTTCGTCCGCGACCACGGCGCCAAGGTGCAGAACACCAAGCTGATGGTGGCCGAAGCGGTGAACCTGAACTACGGCTACACCGATCCGACCCTCAACGACGCGAGTGCCCGCAACACCGTCGGCTACATCGGCGGGCACCTCTACGGCACCGAGGACGCGGGCCGGCTGAAGCCGTACCCGCTGGCCGCGCAGTACAACAAACCGGTGTGGATGACCGAATGGAACTTCCACGAGGCCGACGGGAACGGCTCCAATATCTGGGGCAACCCCGGTAATCAGGCGGTGTGGAACGAAACGCTCGACGACATCATGCGTACGGTGCACAAGTCGATGGAATCGAACTGGAGCGCCTACATCTGGTGGTACGGCAAGCGTTACTACTCCTTCATCGGTGACGGGGAATCGGCCTACGGCACCACCGCCGGAACGCCGCTGAAGCGCGGATACGCATTCTCGCAGTACGCCAAGTACGTGCGCCCCGGCCACCAACGGGTCGCCCTGACGAAGAGCGCCAAGGCCACGCCGCTGGAAGTGACCGCCTATCAGGGTGACGGGAAGACCACGCTGGTCGTCCTCAACCGCTCGAGCAGCGCGGTCACCAACGCTGTGCTGCAGGCCCCGCAGACCATCTCCCGGGCCGAGCACTACGTCACCTCGCAGAACGCCAACGCGGCCGGCCAGCCGACCAGCCTGAACGGGGGACAGGTCACGGTCAGCGTGCCCGCTCGCAGCATCTCCACCGTCGTGTTGACCCATCCCTCAGGAGTGACCCAGTGACCAGATCCAGATCGATCAGTGTCGGCCTGGCCTCGGCCGGCGTCGCCTTGCTCGCGTCGGCGGCGGTTGCCGTGGCGGTGCCGGCGGGTGCCGCGGCGGCGGGCTGCTCGGTGAACTACGCCGTGTCGTCGCAGTGGCAGGGCGGGTTCGGCGCCACCGTGTCGATCACCAACCTGGGTGACCCGCTGACCGGCTGGACGCTGACGTGGTCGTACGGCGCCGGGCAGACGGTGACGCAGGCGTGGAACACCACCCTGACGCAGAGCGGCTCGGCGGTGACCGCGACGAACGCGAGCTACAACGGCTCGCTGGGGACCAACGGCTCGGTGTCGTTCGGCTTCAACGGCTCGTGGACGGGCAGCAACCCGGCCCCGACCACCTTCGCGGTCAACGGGGTGACCTGTAACGGAGGGACCGTCCCCAGCTCGCCGGTCACCACACCGCCGACGTCACCGTCCGCGTCACCCTCGGCGCCGAGCCCCACGTGCACTCTTCCGTCGAGCTACCGCTGGACGTCCTCGGGCCCGCTGGCCAACCCCCGGTCGGGCTGGGTCTCGCTGAAGGACTTCACCAACGTCGTCTACAACGGCAAGCACCTGGTCTACGCGTCCAACGTGTCCGGCTCGACGTACGGCTCGATGAACTTCGGCCTCTTCACCGACTGGTCCGAGATGGCCTCGGCCAGCCAGAACGCGATGAACCAGGGCACCGTGGCGCCCACGCTGCTGTACTTCGCCCCGAAGAACATCTGGGTGCTGGCGTACCAGTGGGGTCCGACCTCGTTCAGCTACAAGACGTCGACCGACCCGACCAACGCCAACGGCTGGTCGTCGGTGCAGACGCTGTTCACCGGGACGATCGCCGATGCTCCGTACGGCGTGATCGACCAGACGCTCATCGGTGACGACCAGAACATGTACCTGTTCTTCGCCGGCGACAACGGCAAGATCTACCGGGCCAGCATGCCGATCGGCAACTTCCCGGGCAGCTTCGGCGCCTCGTACACCACGATCATGAGCGACACCAGGGAGAACCTGTTCGAGGGCGTCGAGGTCTACAAGGTCAAGGGCCAGAACCAGTACCTGATGATCGTCGAGGCGATCGGCAGCCAGGGACGCTACTTCCGCTCCTTCACGGCCACCAGCCTCAACGGTACGTGGACGCCGCAGGCCGCCACCGAGAGCAACCCGTTCGCGGGCAAGGCCAACAGCGGTGCCACCTGGACCAACGACATCAGCCACGGTGACCTGGTCCGCCACAACCCCGACCAGACCAAGACCATCGATCCGTGCAACCTGCAACTGCTCTACCAGGGCAAGGACCCCAACGCCGGCGGCGCCTACGACCAGCTGCCGTGGCGGCCGGGCCTGCTCACCCTGCGGCGCTGACAACTCCGGCGGGCCCGGTCCAGGACCGGGCCCGCCGGCGTCAGAACGAGCGCGACGGTACGGGCTCACGCAGCAGGAAGTCACGCTCCAGGTCGAAGCCGAGCACCTTGGCCGTCACGAACTGGGCGACCTTGCGAGCGTCACTGTGCGCGCAAATAGCCGCGGTCGATCGGTGCGGATCCGGGGGATGGCACTGTGCTGGAAACGCCGAACGGCGGCCCGCTGAATCAGTCGGGCCGCCGTTCGCAGTACGTGGATCAGAGCGGGCGGATGTTCTCCGCCTGCAGGCCCTTCTGGCCCTGGGTGATGTCGAACTCGACCTTCTGGTTCTCGTCGAGGCTGCGGTAGCCGCTCGTCGAGATCGCGGAGAAGTGGGCGAA